>NZ_JAIQYY010000015.1:106799-248649 GCF_020181035.1 Streptomyces sp. CoH27 | reverse complement strand
GCCCTCGGAGCGCGGGAAGAACTCGTACCAGGAGCCGTACAGGGCCCGCTCCCGCTCCACCAGCAACGGCATCGGATCCGACGCGGTGACCAACTCCCGCAGGGGATAGCTGGCCAGAACGGCTTGGACCGAGGGCCAAAGGGCGGGCTTCAGGCGGTCGTTCGCGGACCGGGACTCGTCGCGCAGGGCCCGCACCGCCGCCCGTACGAGGGGACGTGCCCCCGCCGGTACTCCGGTGACCGCCCGCTCGTACAGCCGGGCGCCCTCCTCCAGGACCAGAGCGGTGTCGAGGCCGGCCGGGATCTTGATCTGTGCGGTGTGCCGCCAGGTGGCCAGCGGGTCGGACCAGGCCTCCACGGTGTACGTCCAGCGGCCGGGCTCGCCGGCGGTGACGGTGGCGCCCCAGCGGTCGGTGCCCGGGGCGAGCTCCCGCATCGGCGTCCAGGGTCCGGGACGGCCCTTGGGGTCACGCAGGACCACGTTGGCGCCCACGGCGTCGTGCCCCTCCCGGAAGACGGTGGCCGACACCTCGAACGACTCACCGGTCACCGCTTTGGCGGGCCTGCGCCCCCGCTGGACCACGGGGCGGACGTCCAGGACGGGGATGCGGCCGAGAGTGGCGGGGTCCGGCTGCGGCGACGCCCGCTTGCCGTCCTTCCCGGCCCGGGGTTTTACGGGCTTTTTGGCCGTCGCCTTCTTCTCTGCTGCCGGGGTCCTGCTGTTGGTCGGAGGTCCTGACGAGTGGTGCGTGGCGGGCATGACCGCTCCTGTCCGCGTCAACGGGGGTGTGGGCGGAGGGATATGGGGAGGTGGGTCCTGCGGGGTCGTGCGCGGTGCTGTGGTGCGTCTGTGGGCTGTGTACCGGGGGAGCCTTCCCACTGTGTTCGGGTGGGCAATCCGGCACTTTGTTAACTACTCACGCGTATGTCTACCGGTTGGACCGGCCTCCTTTTCCGGCCTACCCGGCGACCGCCTCCGCACGCCCCCGACACCCCGCCGGACACGTCCCCACCGACCCCTCGGTAACCACTACCGTCGACGGTGACGACGAGATGTACAGCGCCGTACGTCTCTCCACGCAACGCGTCCGAGGTGGAATGTGAAGGCGATCCGTCGGTTCACCGTCCGTCCCGTGCTCCCCGAACCCCTCCGGCCGCTGAGCGACCTGGCGCGTAATCTGCGCTGGTCCTGGCATGCGGAAACGCGCGACCTGTTCCAGTCCGTCGACCCCGAGGCCTGGGCCGGTGCCCAGCGGGATCCGGTACGGCTGCTGGGCCGGGTGCGGCCGGCGCGGCTGGCCCAGCTGGCCGAGGACCGGCGGTTCCTGCGCCGGCTGACCGCCGTGGCCGACGACCTCGACGACTATCTGACCGGAGACCGCTGGTACCAGGCGCAGACGGACGGGCTACCCGCCGCCGTCGCCTACTTCTCCCCGGAGTTCGGCATCACGGCCGCGCTGCCCCAGTACTCCGGCGGCCTCGGCATCCTCGCCGGCGACCATCTGAAGGCGGCCAGCGACCTCGGCGTACCCCTGATCGGGGTCGGTCTCCTCTACCGGCACGGCTACTTCCGGCAGACCCTCTCCCGCGACGGCTGGCAGCAGGAGCACTACCCGGTGCTCGACCCCAACGAGCTGCCCCTCACCCAGCTGAAGGAGCCCGGCGGCACCCCGGCGCGGCTCACGCTCGCGCTGCCCGGCGGCAAGGCGCTGCACGCCCGCATCTGGCTCGCCCAGGTCGGCCGGGTGCCGCTGCTGATGCTCGACTCGGACGTGGAGGACAACGAGCTCGGCGAACGCGGGGTGACCGACCGGCTCTACGGCGGCGGCAGCGAGCACCGGCTGCTCCAGGAGATGCTGCTCGGCATAGGAGGGGTGCGGGCGGTGCGGACGTACTGCCGGCTCACCGGGCACCCGGAGCCGGAGGTGTTCCACACCAACGAGGGGCACGCGGGCTTCCTCGGCCTGGAGCGGATCGCCGAACTGGCCGCGGGCGGCCTGGACTTCGACTCCGCCCTGGAGGCGGTGCGCGCCGGCACGGTCTTCACCACCCACACCCCCGTCCCGGCCGGCATCGACCGCTTCGACCGGGAGCTGGTCGCCCGGCACTTCGGCCCGGAGGCCGAGCTCCCCGGCATCGACGTCCAGCGGATCCTGACGCTGGGCATGGAGACGTACCCGGGCGGTGAGCCGAACCTGTTCAACATGGCGGTGATGGGGCTCAGGCTGGCCCAGCGGGCCAACGGGGTGTCGCTGCTGCACGGGCAGGTGAGCCGGGACATGTTCGCGGGCCTGTGGCCGGGATTCGACTCGGACGAGGTGCCGATCACGTCCGTGACCAACGGGGTGCACGCGCCGACCTGGGTGGCCCCGGAGGTGCTGCGCCTCGGCGCCCGCGAGGTCGGCGCCCAGCGGGCGGAGGACGCGCTGACGGTGGGCGGCTCGGACCGCTGGGACTCCGTCGCCGACATCCCGGACCAGGACATCTGGGAGCTGCGCCGCACCCTGCGCGAGCAGCTGGTGCTGGAGGTACGGGAGCGGCTGAGCGCGTCCTGGCGTCAACGCGGGGCGGGGAACGCCGAGTTGGGCTGGATCGACGGCGTCCTGGACCCGGAGGTGCTGACGATCGGATTCGCCCGCCGGGTCCCGTCGTACAAACGCCTGACGTTGATGCTCCGCGACCGCGACCGCCTGATGGACCTGCTCCTGCACCCGGAACGCCCGGTGCAGATCGTCGTGGCGGGCAAGGCGCACCCGGCGGACGACAGCGGCAAACGCCTGGTCCAGGAGCTGGTCCGGTTCGCCGACGACCCGCGCGTCCGCCACCGGATCGTCTTCCTGCCCGACTACGGCATGGCGATGGCGCAGAAGCTCTACCCCGGCTGTGACATCTGGCTGAACAACCCGCTGCGGCCGCTGGAGGCATGCGGTACGAGCGGGATGAAGGCGGCCCTCAACGGCTGTCTGAATCTTTCTGTGCTGGACGGCTGGTGGGACGAGTGGTTCCAGCCGGACTTCGGCTGGGCCATCCCGACGGCGGACGGCGCGGGCACGGACCCCGACCGCCGGGACGACATCGAAGCGGCGGCCCTCTACGACCTCCTGGAGCAGCGGGTGACCCCGCGCTTCTACGAGCGCGGCAGGGGAGGCCTCCCCGACCGCTGGATCCAGATGGTCCGCCAGACCCTCACCCTGCTGGGCCCGAAGGTGCTGGCCGGGCGGATGGTCCGCGAATACGTCGAGCGCCTCTACGCCCCCGCCGCGCAGGCACACCGCGCACTGACCCCGGACACGGCTCGTGATCTGGCCGCCTGGAAAGCCCGGGTCCGGGCGGCCTGGCCCCGGGTGAGCGTCGACCACGTGGAGACGACGGCGACGACGGCCACGGCGGAGCTGGGCACGACGGTGGGTCTGCGGGTCCGGGTGGCGCTGGGTGAGCTCACCCCGGACGACGTGGAGGTGCAGGCGGTGTCCGGCCGGGTGGACGCGGAGGACCACATCACGGACGCGACGGTGGTCCCCCTGAAGCCGGCCGGCACCCCTGACCTGGAGGGCCGCGTGCTGTACGAGGGCCCGCTCTCGTTGGACCGCACGGGCCCCTACGGCTACACGGTCCGCGTCCTGCCCGCACAGCGGTTGCTGGCATCGGCCGCGGAGCTCGGGCTGGTGGCGGTGCCGTCGGGGGAGGTGGTGGAGGGGGCGGGGGTGTTGTTGCGGTAGCGCCCCTTCAAGCCAACGGGAACGGGAACGGCCGCTCTACGGCAGGAGGAGGTGCAGCCCGGAGCAGTCGTTCCCGCCGGCCGGGTCGGGGGAGTACAGCCAGTAGACCGCCAGGAGCAGCGCCAGGACCAACAGCAGACCGACGAACGCGGAACCCGCCGCGACCCGTACCTGCCAGCTGGCCCCTGCCGGGGGCTCGCACCTGTGCGCTGCGCGGCGGACCGCGGCGTACAGGAGCAGGGACCCCAGGGCGCAGCCGAGGCCGCCCCACGCGGTGACGTACATCCGGGTGGAGGGGCCCAGGTACGTGCAGTGCTGGTACGTGTCCGAGCTGAGGGCGAAGTGCGCGACCAGCAGTCCGGCCGAGATCGCCGCGAGGAGGGGCACCAACAGCGAACCCACTCGTGTCACCGGCCTCACAGCAGGTGGTCCGCCTTGCCGGCCTTGATGTCGCGGATGAGGGTGCGGAGGGCTTCGCGGGTGTCGGTGAGGTAGTGGTCTTCTTGGCCGGCTATGGCGATGTAGGCGTTGCCGTGGGGGTCTGTGCCGAGGCGGAAGCAGGCCGATCCCTCGGCGCAGAAGGGCTCTTCCCAGGTGATGTCGGGCACGGTCGTCTCCTCAGAGGTGGCTGGCGATGTCCTGGATGAAGTCGTACGACGCATCGGGGGACAACGCGCGGCCCTCCATCCAGTCCAGTTGGGTCCGGTACTTGAGCAACTGAGCTTCCTGGTGCAGGAATTCCGGGCCGTGAGCGCTGTCGATCTGCACGGTGTCGAGTTGTGGCACCGGGCCCTCCAGATAGACCACGGTCTGACCGGCACCTGGGAACGAGCCCGCACTGAACGGGATGACCCGGAGTGTCACATGAGGTCGCTTCGACAGGGCCAGGAGGTGTTCCAGCTGTCCCCGGGCGACCGCTGGACCGCCGAACTGCATACGCAGCGCAGCCTCGTGGATTATCCCGACGTACTCGGTCGGGCTGTCGCTTTCGAAGATCTGCTGCCGTTCGAGGCGGTGCGCGAGCCGCAGGGCGACCTCGTGCTCGGGCAGTGCGGGCAGTGCGGCCCTGAAGATGGCCTGGGCATGGTCGCTGGACTGCAGCAGCCCGGGCATGTGGATCAGGTGCACGCTGCGGATCCGTGCCGCGTGGTGTTCCAGCTCGGCGATGTCCAGGATCCCGGCGGAGAGGCTGCCTCGGTAGCGTTCCCACCAGCCGCCCTTGGTGGGCCGGGCCATGTCGACCAGCGCGTCGACGTACGCCTCGTCGTCACAGTCACAGTTGCAGGCCAGGGTGCGCAGGCGTTCCGGGCTGATGGGACGCGTGCCGGACTCGATGTTCGAGATCTTGCCCCGGTCCACACCAAGGAGTCCGGCGGCGTACTCCCCGGTCATGCCGGCGGCCGTACGCAACTTCCGGATCTCCGCCCCGAGCCGTTTCTGACGCTCTGTCGGTGCCGTTCTCGCGGCCATACCGCCCCTTCCTCGCTGCTGCCACACCTTAGTAGGGGCTTGAGTTTCCTCAAGTATGGGGCAACTTAACCCCTCGATGCTCTACATTCGGTGATGCACAAGCTACACACCGCAGTTGGCAGTGCATCGCGTGAGCCTGCCCGCAACCTCCTGCCCTGGGAGGGGCGGGCTCACGTCAGGGAGACGGGCCACCGGCTGCTGTGTGTTTTGCGAGCCCTCGACCTGCTTGGAGTCCCTCATGTCCATGCACGCAATTGAACCGTCGGCCACCCACTGCCCCCTGCTGACACGGGCGTACCCGGCGGATCCCACCCCGCCCACTCCGGGAACCCTCGCCTACAGCCTCACCCTCCCCGCCGCCCTCGCGAGCCCGGCCCTGGCGAGAGTGTCGGCGCGGGCGATGCTGGAGGCGCATGGGCTGAGCGACGTGCTCGAAGCGGCGATGATGGCGGTGGGGGAACTGGCGGCGGTGGCAGCTCAGTTCACGGACTCGGCGGACTTCTACCTCTCGCTCCGCTACCGCTGGGACACCCTCCGGGTGATCGTCTACGACAGCCACCCGCCCCACGCGCAGCCGAACCTCGCTGCCGCCTGCGACACCCGCCGCCGCGCCGCCCTCCGCTTCCTGTCCTGCCTCTGCCGCGCCTGCGACGGCGACTGGGGATTCGGACCGACCCGTGAACCGGGCGGCGGGACGCGGATGTGGGCGACGCTGCCGAGGGCGGGGGCGGCGGCGTTCGGGGCGAGCGGTTCCCCGCCGGTCAGCGGAACGGGATGGTGACCCAGGGGCTGCTGGGCTCGGACATCAGGATGCGATGGGCCTCGACCACAGGGCTCTGGCGTAGTCGCTTGACGCCCGGTTCGTGACGACCTGCCAGCTCGGGACCCCGACCCCCGCCCCAAGCGAGCACCGCTCGTCAGCTCACTCCTCCGACAGCCCCTCGCACAACCGCTTCAGCACCGTCCCGCACCGCCGCGCGTACGCATGCTGGAAGCCCCGCGTCGCCGGGCCGGCCGCCCTCGTGTACCACTTGGCCGGTTTGCTGAAGGCGGCCACGGTCAGCCAGACCGTGCCGTCGCCTGTGCGGTCGATGAGGAAGGCCTCCTCGCCGCATTCGGGGTGGCCTTCGAGGGTGCCGTAGGCCCAGCCGGTGCGGCGGGGTTGTTCCAGCGTCCAGATGATGCGGCAGGGGGCCTTGAGGAGGCCGGCCAGGGTGACGGTGACGTCGACGCCGGGGGTCGCGCGGTCGGCTGTCGTATCGATGCCGACGCCCAGGGCGCGGTGCATCTCCCAGCTCAGGACCGCCTCGGCCGCCCGCTGGAAGAGCTTTTCGCCCTCGCCGAGGCGGGTGCGGACGAAGAGGGGGTGGAAGCCGGGCGGGCAGTACGTCAGGTCGTCGCGGGTCGCGCCGACCGGCTCGTAGGTGAAGGGCGCCGAGGACATGGGTCACAAGGGTAGGCGGCACCCGGGGAATCTTCCGCCCGGGTGCCGCCTACCGCTCGATTACGGCTGGATCAGCTGACGTTGACCGCCGACCAGGCCGCGGCCACCGTCTTGTACTCGGTGCTGCTGGAGCCGTACAGGTCGGCCGCTGCCGACAGGGTGCCCGCGCGGGCGTCCGAGTAGTTGGTGGTCGACGTGAAGTACGTGGTGAGCGCCTTGTACCAGATCTGCAGCGCCTTGGCGCGGCCGATGCCAGTGACCGTGGAGCCGTTAGACGTCGGGGAGTTGTACGAGACCCCGTTGATCGTCTTCGAACCGCTGCCCTCCGCCAGGAGGTAGAAGAAGTGGTTCGCGACGCCCGACGAGTAGTGGACGTCCAGGTTGCCGACCGACGAGGACCAGTAGTCGGCGCTGCCGCCGTCCTTGCTGGGCTGGTCGAAGTAGCGCAGCGGGGTGCCGTCGCCGTTGATGTTGATCTTCTCGCCGATGAGGTAGTCACCGGGGTCGGAGGGGTTGTTGGCGTAGAACTCCACGCCGACGCCGCCGAGGATGTCGGAGGTCGCCTCGTTCAGGCCGCCGGACTCGCCGCTGTAGTCGAGGCCCGCGGTGTTGGCGGTGACGCCATGGGTCATCTCGTGGCCGGCCACGTCGAGCGAGGTCAGCGGGTCGGCGTTGCCGCTGCCGTCGCCGTAGGTCATGCAGAAGCAGCTGTCGTCCCAGAAGGCGTTCACGTACGAGCTGCCGTAGTGGACGCGGGAGTAGGCGGCCTTGCCGTCGTTCTTGATGCCGCTGCGGCCGAAGGTGTTCTTGTAGTAGTCCCAGGTCTCCTGCGCGCCATAGG
Organism: Streptomyces sp. CoH27; assembly: GCF_020181035.1. Taxonomy (GTDB): domain Bacteria; phylum Actinomycetota; class Actinomycetes; order Streptomycetales; family Streptomycetaceae; genus Streptomyces; species Streptomyces camelliae. The sequence goes on along the minus strand of NZ_JAIQYY010000015.1, from coordinate 241,176 downwards.
CGGCGTCGGCGGCGGCCGTCTGGTTGCTGGAGGAGGTGGAGGCGGTGCCGGTGCCGAAGGTGCTGGTCGAGTTGGTGACCAGGGTGCCGGTGCCGGATGTCTTGCGGGCCAGGTTGTAGGTCTTGTGGCCGCCGCGCGAGGTGTCGTACAGCTGGTACGTCGAGCCCGACAGGTTGACGGTGAGGCCGACGGTGCCCGAGTACAGCGTCTTGCCGGTGCCGGTCGCGTTCTCGACGCCCTGGTACTGGAAGAGCTTCTTGCCCGTCGCGGCGTCGGTGATGACGTGCAGCTGGTTCGGGGTGCCGTCGTCCTGGAGGCCGCCGACGATCGTCTCGTAGGCGAGGACGGGCTTGCCGGAGCCGGCCCAGATCACCTTGCGCGCGCCGTTCGCGGTGCTCTGCGCGGAGCCGAGCGTTCTGGCGGCGGAGACCGCCTGCTTCTCCGCCTTGGCGGGGGTGATCTGCGGCGTGAGCGAGGCCACCTTGATGGTCGCCTTGGTCGCCTTGGTGACGCCCTCGGTCTTGCCCGACTTGGCGGTGTGGACGACGAGGTCGCCGCCGAGGACGGGAAGGCCGGCGTAGGTGCGCTCGTAGCGGGTGTGGACGGTGCCGTCGTTGTCCTTGACAACGTCCTTGACGATCAGCTGCTCCTTGGTGCCGAGGCCTATCTTCTGTGCGGTCTCGGCGGCGTTCGCCTGTGCCTGCTGGATCAGCGAGACGTGGGCCGTGGCGGAGAGCGCGGCCGGGGCGGCGGCGACGGGGGCCTTGGCGGCGGCCGTGGCGCTGGTGGTCAGTCCGGTGGAGAGCAGGGCTCCGGCGGCGACAGCGGTGGCGATGGCCAGAGTGGTGCGCTTGTGACGCGCGTAGAGGGGGCTCACTCAAAGCTCCTTCATGTGGGGAGTCCGGGCCACGTGGGGTTACTGGCCGGGCTGTGTGGGGTTGTGAAGTTGCTGTGCTGCTGCGGCGGGTGGTGAGAGAGTGACATCAAGGGCGCGTACATGTCAGGACCCTGAAGTGATGTTGACTGGAAATCGATCACTGGGGAAACATTGCGGGCATGTGAACCCGGGCCGCCCGAGGGTGCCGGACCCTCGGACGGCGCCGCGTCGCAAGGCCTGCCGCCCGCGACTTACGGGAAGGTCAGCTTCCAGTCGTTGAGCGTGCCCGTGTCCTGGCTGGCCTGATCCTGCACCTGCAACTTCCAGGTTCCGTTGGCCGGTTCGGCCGACGCGTTCACCGTGTACGTCGTCTTCACGTTGTCGGCCGAGTCGGAGGAGCTGAAGTTCTTCAGCCGGTACGCGGTGCCCGACGGGCCGATGAGGTCGATCACCAGGTCGCCTCGCCAGGTGTGCGTGATGTCGACGCTCACCTGGAGGTTGCCCGGCGCGTTTCCGGTCCGGCCGGAGACGGTGATGGCCGAGGTGATGGCCGGACCGTTGTCCGGGATCGCCATCTGTGTGTTGTTGTCGTACGTCGACCCGGTGCCGCCTCCGCCACCGCCGCCGCCCGAGCGCGAACCGACGTTGACGGCCGCCCAGGCGTCCTGCACCGCGGCGTACTCGGCGCTGGAGGTGCCGTACAGCTCGCCCGCCGCCGCGAGGGTGCCGGTGCGGGCGTCGGCATAGTTCGTGGTGGACGTGAACTTGGTGGTCAGCGCCCGGTACCAGATCTGCAGCGCCTTGTCCCGGCCGATGCCGGTGACCGGAAGCCCGTCCGAGGTGGGCGAGTTGTAGCTGACGCCGTTGATCGTCTTGGCGCCGCTGCCCTCGCTCAGCAGGTAGAAGAAGTGGTTGGCGATGCCCGACGAGTAGTGCACGTCGAGGCCGCCCACGCCCGAGTACCAGGAGTCGGCGGAGCTGCCGTCCTTGCTGGGCTTGTCCATGTAGCGCAGCGGGGTGCCGTCGCCGTTGATGTTGATCTTCTCGCCGATGAGGTAGTCACCGGGGTCGGAGGCGTTGTTGGCGTAGAACTCCACGCCGGTGCCCATGATGTCGCTGGTGGCCTCGTTCAGGCCGCCGGACTCGTCGCTGTAGTCGAGGCCCGCGGTGTTGGCGGTGACGCCGTGGCTCATCTCGTGGCCGGCCACGTCGAGCGAGGTCAGCGGGTCGGCGTTGTTCGAGCCGTCGCCGTAGGTCATGCAGAAGCAGCTGTCGTCCCAGAAGGCGTTCACGTACGCGTTGCCGTAGTGGACGCGGGAGTAGGCGCCGACGCCGTCGTTCTTGATGCCGCTGCGGCCGAAGGTGTTCTTGTAGAAGTCCCAGGTCTCCTGTGCGCCGTAGGCGGCGTCGGCGCCCGCGGTGGCGGCGTTGGACGTCGTGCCGTTGCCCCAGGTGTCGTTGGACTGCGAGAACAGCGTGCCGGTGCCCGAGCTGCCGTGGTTCAGGTTGTACGTCTTGTGCCCGCCGCGCGTGCCGTCGGTCAGCGTGTACGTCGAGCCCGCCTGGGTCGTGGACAGCGTGACCTGCCCGCTGTACTGGGTGTTGCCGATGCCGGTCTCGATGCCCTGGTACTCGTAGAGCTTCTTGCCTGTGGCGGCGTCGGTGATGACGTGCAGCTGGTTCGGGGTGCCGTCGTCCTGGAGGCCGCCGACGATCGTCTCGTAGGCGAGGACGGGCCTGCCGGTCGCCGCCCAGATCACCTTGCGGACGCCGGTCGCGGCCGACCTGGTGCCGCCGCGCGCCTTCGCCCGCTGCACGGCCTGCTTCTCGGCCGCGGCCTGTGAGACCTTCGGGGTGAGGCCGCCGACCTTCATGGTGGCGTTCGTGGCCCGGATGACGTCCATGGTCTTGCGGGCCCCGTTCGTGTCCACGACCAGGTCGCCGCCGAGCACGGGCAGGCCGGCGTACGTCCGCTCGTAGCGCGTGTGCAGGGTGCCGTCGGCGTCCTTCACGACGTCCTTGACGACCAGCTTCTCCTGGCTGCCGAGGCCGATCGAGCGCGCCGTCGCGGCCGACGCGCCCGCGGCGTCGCGCAGCAGCTCGGCACGCTGCGAGGGCGAGAGCCTGAGCGCCAGGTGCGCCGGGTTCGCCTTGCCGGGCCGCGCCTTGGCCGCCGGTGCGGCGCTGGCCGCGCCCGTCTGCACGGCGGCGGCGATCAGCGCGGCGACACCGGCGAGGGCGAGGGTGGCGGTACGGCGGTGGGTGGTGCGGGGCCGGGAGGTGTGGTGCTGCGGGGTGTGGGAGGTGCGTCCGCGAGAGGAATTGCGTCTCAACACTGACTCCTTCTGCGTGGCCGTGGGTCGCGGCCAGGGGAGACCGGACGGTGGGTTGGGGCGTCCGGGCAGAGCAGGACGTGCGCAGAACAGGACGTGCGCGGAACAGGAAGTGCGCAGATCAGGAAGTGCGGATCAGGAAATGCGCGGAACCATGTGCGGGCCGGCTCGTGCACGTGCGCGTGCGTAGTGGGGTTGCTGTGAGTCGGCCAGGGAAGAGTGGCAGGGGAGTGGTGTGCCTGTCAGGACCGCGTCACAAACTTGGCCGGAAAGCAGTCCGTTGACCGGATGTTCATGTTCGGTATGCGGACCGTTGGGTGGGGGTGCGCACCGAGCAGGGTGGCCGTGCCGGCGGGGGAGAGGCGGAAAGCATGCGTCCCGGGCGTGGGGTGCTGGGGCGGGGGCTGCGAGTCGGTCTGGTGGTGGCGGGCGCGCCGGCGCTGCCGTGGGCCGCCCTGCTTCTGCCCGCCGGTGCGATCATGCTGGGCAGGGGAGTCGGCGGTGGGACGGCCCGGAGCTTCCTGCGGTTCTGCGGGTACCTCATCGGTGGCACCGTGCTCGTCGGTGTGCTGACGGGGCTGGTCCTCGCGGGCGGGCTGTCCCTCGCGGCCCGCGTGCTCACCGGCACGCGTGGACTGTCGGTGGCGGGGGCGCTGCTGGCCGGAATGGTCTTCCCCGCGGAGATCGCCGCTGTCGCCGCGGCCACGGACGTCGGTCCCCTGGAATTCCTGACGACCTTCCTGCTGTGGCCCGTGATGATGGTGGTGGCGGGGCTGCACAGCGCGGACATCGTGGGCCGGACGCGCAGGCGGGCGTGGCTGTGGGCGCCGTGGCCGGGCGCGGGAGTACGGCGGTGGCGGCGGGTCTAGAGCACGGCCCCCACACCCCAGCCCCCAGCGCCCTCACTCCGGCGGACCGGCATCCCTACGCCACGCGCCTTCACTCCGGCGGACCGGCATCCCTTCGCCATGCGCCCTCGCCCCGGCGAACCGGCATCCCCATGCCATGCGCCCTCGCCCCGGCGGACCGGCATCCCATCGCCGCGCGCCCTCACTCCGGCGGACCGGCATCCCTACGCTACGCGCCCTCACCCCCGCGACCCGACATCCCCATGCCACGTCCGCCACAGCGCCGCGTACGCCCCGCCCGCTGTCACCAGCTCCTCGTGTGTGCCCAGTTCCGTGAGGCGGCCGTTCTCCATGACCGCCACGCGGTCGGCGTCGTGGGCCGTGTGGAGGCGGTGGGCGATGGCGATGACCGTGCGGCCCTCCAGGACGGCGGCCAGGGCGCGTTCGGTGTGGCGGGCCGTGGTGGGGTCCAGCAGGGCTGTCGCCTCGTCGAGGATGAGGGTGTGCGGATCCGCCAACACCACACGGGCCAGGGCGAGTTGCTGGGCCTGTGAACCGTCGGTGGCCGTACCGCCCGTACCCAGGCGGGTGTCCAGGCCGGCCGGCAGATCGCGGACCCACTCGTCGGCGCCCACCGCCGCCAGCGCGGCCCACACCTCGTCGTCCGTGGCCTCCGGTTCGGCGATCAGGAGGTTGTCGCGGACCGTGCCGAGGAACACATGGTGCTCCTGGGTGACCAGCACCACCTGGCGGCGCAGCAGCTCCGGCTCCAGTTCGGCGACCGGCACCCCGCCCACCGTCACCGCGCCGGACCCGGGCCGGTCGATGCCCGCGAGCAGCCGGCTCAGCGTCGTCTTGCCGGCGCCGGAGGGTCCCACGACCGCGAGCCGCTCCCCGGGCCGGACCGTCAGGTCCACCCCGCGCAGCACCTCGCCGCCTCGCTCGTAGGCGTACCGCACCTCGCGTACGTCGATCCGGTCGTCCGCCGGCACCGGTGAGTCCGCGCCGGCGTCCCCGCGCGGTGCCTGCGCCAGCCCCTCCACGCGCGCGAACGAGGCGCCGCTGTTCTGGAGTTGCTCCACGCGCATCAGGATCTGGTCCAGCGGCTCGGTGAACTGCCGCAGATACAGCGCCGCGGCCACCACCGCGCCCACCCCGACCGTGCCCCGCTCGTGCAGCCACCCGCCGACCAGCAGCACCCCCGCCACGGGCACGGTGTACGTCACCTCGATCGCCGGGAAGAACACGGTCCGCAGGAACAGCGTGTAGAAGCGGGTACGGCGGGAGGTCTCCAGCGCGTCCCGGCTCGCCGTGATCCGCCGCCGGCCCAGCCGGAACGCCTCGACCGTCCGGGCCCCGGCCGCCGTCGCGGCGACGATCTCCGCGACCTCGGACGTCGCCGCGCCCTCGGCGAGATAGCCGTCCCGGGCCCGCCGCAGATACCAGCGCAGCGCCAGCCAGATCGGGGTCAGCCCGAGCAGCCCGAACGCCCCCAGCAGCGGGTCCAGCGCGAACACCGCACCCAGCACGAACAGCGCCTGCACGGAGTTGACCAGCAGCTCCGGGCCGATGTCGCGCAGCGTGCTGCCGACGGTCGCGACGTCCGCCGTACCGCGCGCGGTGAGATCACCGGTGCCGGCCCGCTCCACCACGGACGCGGGCAGCGCCAGTACCCGCTCGACGTACTCCTCGCGCACCCGGGCCAGCGTCCGCTCCCCGAACCGGTAGCCCACGTACCGCGCCCAGCGGGCCAGCAGCAGCTGCGCCAGCGCGCACAGCAGGATCCACAGCGCCAGCCGGTCCACCGCCCCGACCCCGTGTCCGGCGCGCACCTCGTCGACGATCCGCCCGACCAGCCACGGCCCGACCAGCCCGGCTCCCGCCGCGAGCGCGTTCAGCAGCAGCGCGGCGGCGAACGCCCGCCCGTCGGCCCGCACCAGCCGCACCGCGGCCCGCCGCACCGTCACCCGGTCCGCGACCGGCAGCAACCCCTCACCGGCCGCCGTCACCGTACGACCCCCTCGGCGTCCTCCGCCGACTCCGCCACATCCGCCATCTCCTCCACATCCCGCGCCACGAGGGCCCGGTAGTCCGGCTCCTCCGCCAACAGCCGCCGGTGCGTGCCGCTCGCCGCCACCTTGCCGCCCGCCAGGAACACCACCGTGTCCGCGCGGTCCAGCACCAGCGGCGAGGTGGACGTCACCACCGTCGTACGGCCCTCCCGTGCCGCCCGGAGCCGTTCGGCGACGGTCGCCTCCGTGTGCGCGTCCAGGGCCGAGGTCGGTTCCACGGCGAGCAGCACCTCGGGGTCGGCGAGCAACGCCCTCACCAGCCGCATCCGTTGGCGCTGGCCGCCCGACAGGCTGCGGCCCTGCCCGGAGACGAACGAGTCGGCCCCCTCGGGCAGCCCGCGTACGACGTCCTCGGCCGCGGCGGTGTACAGCGCCCGGCGCAGCGCCCCCTCCCCGACCGCGCCCTCGGCGGCCACGACGTCCCGCAGCGGCCCCGCGAACAGATCGGCCTCGTTGTCCGCGACCAGCACGCGCGCGCGTACGTCGGCGAGCGCGATCGCGTCCAGCCGCACCCCGCCCCAGGTGGCGTCGGTCGGACCGAAGCGGCCGAGCCGGTCGACCACGGCCGCGGCCTCGGCGGGCCGGGCGGCGGCCAGCGCAGTGAGCCGGCCGGGCACGATCCGCACGCCGGACGCGGGGTCGTACAGCTCGGCGGGCCCCTCGGGCGCAGGTCGCGTGCCCGCGTCCGGCTCCGGCTCCAGGCGCAGCAGCCGTACGACCCGGCGCGCGGCCACCACACCACGATTCAGGTCGTAGGCCATCTGCACGAAGAACGCCACCGGCCCGATCAGCACCGCGACATAGCCGTACACGGACACCAACTGGCCCACGGTGATGGACCCTTGGGCCGCGAGGCGGGCGGCGAGCCAGGTGACGACGGCCAGGAAGAGCGTGGGCAGCCCGACGCCGAGCGCCTGCACCCAGCTGGCCGCCGCGCCCACCCGGTAGCCCTGCGCGCGCAGCGCCTGCGAGTCCGTCCGGAAGCCGTCGGCGAACAACCCCTTGCCGCCCAGCCCGTTGAGGACGCGCAAGCCGCCGGCGAGGTCTCCGATGCGGGCGGTCAGCACGCCCTGCCGCTCGCGGTACGCGCTCTCCGCGTGCTGGAGGCGCAGCGTCACCGGACCGGTGACCAGCGCCAGCACGGGCAGCCCGAGCAGGACGACGGCGGCGAGCGGGGCCGAGACCGTCAGCAGCAGCCCGGCCACGACCGCGTACACCACGACCGCGCCGACGCCCGGCCCGACCACGGTCAGCGCCTGTGCGACCGTCTGCACGTCGCCGACCCCGATGGTCACGACCTCCCCGGCCCCCGCCCGGCGCGGCAGCGCGGCCCCGAGCCGCACCACATGCCCCACGACCACCTTCACCGTACGGAAGTTGGCGTCCATCCGCACCCGGGTCATCGTGCGGTGCCGCATGATGCTCAGCCAGGCGTTGACCGTACCGACCAGGAACATCGCCGCCGTCCACGCGGCCAGCACCCCCAGCCGCCCCGGCACCAGCCCGTCGTCCACGGCCCGCGCCGTCATGTACGGCTGCGCGGCCATCAGCACCATCCACACACTTCCCAGCACCGCCCCGGCCACCGACCGTCCCGACTGCCGTCGCACCAGCCACCACAGAAACCGCCAGCCACCCCGCACATCCGGCACACCGGGCTCTTCGTACGCGTCGATCATCCGTCCCCCGCTCGGCTCGGCCCCCGCTGGGAAACCTCGAACTTATCGAGGGCGGGAAAGCGGTTCCATCGATTAATGGACGGACGGACGCACGGTGCTCACCCACGTCGGGGGCGTACGCCGGGGCGCACGCTCTTCGAGCGCCGTCCTAGAGTGCCCGGATGGTCATTCCTTCCGAAGTGCTGCCGGGCGGCGCCGTGTTGCGCCTTGTCACCCTCGACGACGCGGAGGCGCTGCATGCCGCGTACGTGGCGAACCGGGAGTACCTGGCTCCCTGGGAGCCGATCCGCCCGGACAACTTCTTCACCGTCGAGGGGCAGGCCGAACGCATTGCCGGCCTCTTGCGGGAGTTCGCCGAACGCCGGGTCGTGCCCTGGGTGTTCGAGAGCGAGAGCGACGGCTCGGTCATCGGCATGATCACGCTCACCGGACTGGTCTACGGGGCGTTCCGCAGCGCGTATCTGGGGTACTGGGTGGCCGCCGACCGGCAGAACCGGGGGCTGGCCGGCGCGGCGGTGGCGAGCGTGTGCCGCGCGGCCCGCGACATCGTCGGCCTGCACCGCATCGAGGCCACCACGCTCCTCGACAACACCGCGTCGCAACGGGTGCTGGAGAAGAACGGTTTCGAGCCGATCGGCACGGCCCCGCGCTACCTCCACATCAACGGGCAATGGCGGGACCACCGTCTGTTCCAGCGGATTCTGCACGACGGTCCGCCGAGTTAGGCCAGGCTGTCCCGCCACGCCTTGTGCAGATCCGCGAAGCGGCCCGTGCCGGCGATGAGGTCGGCCGGGGTGCCGTCCTCGACGATGCGGCCGTGTTCCATGACCAGGACCCGGTCCGCGATCTCGACCGTCGACAGGCGGTGGGCGATCACCACCGCCGTACGGCCCCGCAGCACCGTCGACATCGCCCGCTGCACGGCCCGCTCGCCCGGGATGTCCAGCGAGCTGGTCGCCTCGTCCAGGATCAGCACCGCCGGGTCGGCGAGCAACGCCCGTGCGAAGGCGACCAGTTGGCGCTGGCCCGCCGAGATGCGGCCGCCGCGCTTGCGGACGTCGGTGTCGTAGCCGTCGGGCAGCGCGCTGATGAACTCGTGTGCGCCGATCGCCTTCGCCGCCTGCTCGATCTCCTCGCGGGTGGCGTCGGGCCGGCCGATGGCGATGTTGTCCGCGACCGTCCCGGAGAACAGGAACGCCTCCTGGGTCACCATGACCACCCCGCGCCGCAGTTCCGGCATCGGCAGCTCGCGCAGGTCCACCCCGTCCAGCAGGACGCGCCCGCCGGAGGGGTCGTAGAAGCGGGCGAGGAGCTTGGCGAGCGTGGACTTGCCCGCGCCCGTGGAGCCGACGACCGCGACCGTCTGCCCGGCCGGGAGGGTCAGATCGAAGCGGGGCAGCACCTCGCCGCCGGTACGGTAGCCGAACCGGACCGAGTCGAAGACGACCTCGCGGCCCGGCAACTCGCCCTCCAGCGGTGGGAGTTCACGGGACGTCGGCGGCTCGGGCACGGTCGGGGTCTGCGCGAGCAGCCCGGCGATCTTCTCCAGGGAGGCGGCGGCCGACTGGTAGGCGTTCAGGAACATGCCGAGCCGGTCGATCGGGTCGTACAGCCGGCGCAGGTACAGCACCGCCGCCGCCAGCACGCCCAGCTCCAGCGAGCCGGACGCCACCCGGTAGGCGCCCCACAGCACGATCCCCGCCACCGCCGTGTTGGCCACCAGCCGGGAGCCGACCACATAGCGGGCCATCTCCAGCAGCGCGTCCCCGTTCGTCCGTTCGTGCCGCCGGTTGAGGACTCTGAACTCGGCGTCGTTCACGGCCTCGCGGCGGAACGCGCGCACCGGGCGGATGCCGTTCATCGTCTCCACGAACTTCACGATCACCGCCGCGATCGCCGTGGACCGCGCCTGGTACACCCGCCCCGCCCGCCGCTGGTACATGCGCACCAACAGGTACAGCGGCACGAGCGACGCCACCGCGACCGCGCCCAGGCCCAGGTCCAGCCAGAGCAGCAGCGCGGAGATGTAGACGAAGGACAGCACGACGGTCACCAGCTCCTGGAGCCCGTCGTTCAGCAGCTCGCGCAGCGACTCGACGTCCGTGGTGGAGCGGGAGATCAGCCGGCCCGAGGTGTAGCGCTCGTGGAAGTCGATGCTCAGCGCCTGCGCGTGCCGGAAGATCCGGCCGCGCAGATCCAGCAGCACGTCCTGGCTGACCCGGGCCGAGGTCTCGATGAACGCGGCCTGTAGCCCGCCGGAGAGCAGCGCGCACAGCAGATAGCCGACGGCCACCGCGATCAGCGGGCCGTGGCGGTGGTCGCGGAACGCGGGTACGGCGGTGTCGATGGCGTACGCCACCAGCAGCGGGCCCGCCTGGACGGCCGCCAGCTGGAGGAGAAGGAGGACGGTGGTGAGTACGGCCCGGCCCTTCAGGGGCGCGAGCAGCGAGCGCAGTAGGGCGGCGGTGGCGCCGGGCGCGGTGGGCAGGACGTCCCGGTCGAAGGCGTCGTCCCCCTCTTCCCGGTGGCCCGGGAGTTCGTCGTCCTCGGCGGTGGGGGTGGAGGCGGTCGTGGTGGTCAACGGGAGTCCTCCGTATCCCCGGAGTACGCGGATTCTCCGGACATCAGATGCGCGTACTCGGCGTTGGCGCGCAGCAGTTCGTGATGGGTGCCGACGGCGGCGATCCGGCCGCCCGAGAGCAGGGCGACCCGGTCGGCGAGCAGCACCGTGGAGGGGCGGTGGGCCACGATCAGGGCGGTGGTGTCGGCGAGGACCTGGCGCAGTGCCGCCTCCACGGCCGCCTCCGTGTGCACGTCCAGGGCGGACAGCGGGTCGTCCAGCACGAGGAACTCCGGTCTGCCGACGACCGCCCGCGCCAGGGCGAGGCGCTGCCGCTGGCCGCCGGACAGGCTGAGGCCCTGCTCGCCGACGCGGGTGTCGGTGCCCTGGGGGAGGGCCTGCGCGAAACCGGCCTGCGCGACCGCCAGCGCCCGCTCCAACTCCGGCTTCCCCGCGTCGGGCCGGGCGCCCATGAGGACGTTCTCGCCGACGCTCGCCGAGAAGAGGGTCGGCTCCTCGAAGGCGACGGCGACCCTGGCGCGCAGCTCCTCGCGGGGCAGCTCGGTGATGTCCACGCCGTCCAGCGTGATCCGTCCGGAGGTGACTTCGTGCAGCCGCGGCACGAGCGCGGTGAGCGTCGTCTTCCCGCTGCCGGTGGCGCCGACCAGGGCCATGGACTCGCCGGGGCGCAGGTGGAGGTCGATACCGGTGAGGAGGGGAGGGGAGCCGGGGGGTGCGTCGGGGTAGCGGAACGAGACGTTCTCGAAGCGGAGTCCGGCGGAATCCCGTGAGCGCGGGCGAGCGCCCCCGGCCACCGCGGTGGAGTCGTCCTCCGGCACCTCGTCCATCACCTCGAAGTACCGCTCCGTGGCCGTGGCCGCCTCCTGACTCATCGCCAGCAGGAAGCCGATGGAGTCCACGGGCCAGCGCAGCGCAAGGGCCGTACTCAGAAAGGCCACCAGCGTCCCCGCCGACAGCCCCCCGTCGGCCACCCGCACGGCCCCCAGCACCAACGCCACCCCGATCGCCAGTTCGGGCAGCGTGACGATGACGCCCCAGATGACGGCCAGCATCCGGGCCTTGCGCAGCTCCGTGCCGCGCAGGGTGACCGCGAGCTCGCGGAACGCCCGCGCCTGGCTGCGGTGGCGGCCGAAGCCCTTGATGACGCGGATGCCGAGCACGCTCTCCTCGACCACCGTCGTCAGATCGCCGACCTGGTCCTGCGCCCGCCGGGCCACCGTCGCGTACCGCCGTTCGAAGACCGCGCAGGTCCACATCACGGGGAGCGTGGGACCGAGGATGACCAGCCCCAGCACCCAGTCCTGGACCAGCATGATCACCACGCCGACCAGGATGGTCACGCCGTTGACCAGCAGGAACGTCAGCGGGAAGGCGAGGAACTGGCGCAGCAGCATCAGGTCCGTGGTGCCCCGGGACAGCAGCTGGCCCGAGGCCCAGCGGTCGTGGAAGGCCACCGGGAGCCGCTGCAGATGCCCGTACAGCCCCGCCCGCATCTCCGCCTCCACATGGGACAGCGGGCGGGCCACCAGCCACCGGCGCAGCCCGAACAGCAGCGCCTCGGCGATGCCCAGCAGGAGCAGGTACAGCGCGCCGAGCCACACCCCGCCCGGGTCCCGGTCGGCGACCGGCCCGTCCACCATCCACTTCAGGACGAGCGGGATCACCAGCCCCGTACAGGAGGCGACTATGGCGACGAAGGCCGCCGTGAACAGGCGGGCGCGCACGGGGCGTACATACGGCCACAGCCGCAGGAGCGTGCGTACGGCGGAACGGTCCTCGGTGGTTGCACGTGTCGTGGGCATCATCGCGAGCGTACGGACCGGCACTGACAACGCCCACCGAGTTTCGGCCGGACCCGGCTCCGCCGCTGGTCCTAGGACCCGAGGTCGTAGGGCGGTATCAACCGATCGGCTGATGCGGCTTCGAGCGGGCCGGCCGATGTGGCGGACCCCGTCCGACCGGGATTCTCGAAGCATGCCATCCGTCATCGAAGTCACCGATCTGCGTAAGTCGTACGGCGGCCGGGCCGTGGTCGACGGTGTCTCCTTCGCCGTCGAGGAGGGCGAGATCTTCGGGATCCTCGGCCCGAACGGCGCCGGCAAGACCACCACCGTCGAGTGTGTCGAGGGGCTGCGGGTCCCCGACGGCGGCCGGGTCCGGGTCACCGGGTACGACCCCGTCGCCGACCACGAGAAGGTCGCCCGGGTGCTGGGCGCCCAGCTCCAGCAGAGCGAACTCCAGGCCAAGCTCACCGTCCGGGAGGCACTGGAGCTGTACGCGGCCTTCTACCCGCGTCCCGCCGACTGGCGGCCGCTCGCCGAACGGCTCGGCCTGACCGACAAGCTCGGCACCCGGTTCGGCAAGCTGTCCGGCGGGCAGCAGCAGCGGCTGTTCATCGCGCTGGCGCTCGTCGGCGATCCCCGGGTCGTGGTGCTGGACGAGCTGACCACAGGCCTGGATCCGCGCGCCCGGCGCGACACCTGGCAGCTCATCGAGGACGTCCGCGCGAGCGGGGTCACCGTGCTGCTCGTCACCCACTTCATGGAGGAGGCGCAGCGGCTGTGCGACCGGATCGCCGTCATCGACAAGGGACGGATCGCCGCGCTGGACACCCCCGCCGGGCTCATCCGCCGTTCGGCGGGCGCCACCGTCATCAGCTTCACCCCGTCCGCACCGCTGGACGAGCGTGACCTGGCCGCGCTGCCCGCGCTCGCCTCGGTCGCGTACAAGGACGACCGGATCACCCTGTCCGGCACCGACGAGACCGTGAACGCCGTCATCACCCTGCTCGCCCGCCACCACATCACCGCACACCAACTGCGGGTCGTCGACGCGACGCTGGACGACGCGTTCCTCGACCTGACCGACAACAACCGCACCCCGGAGGAAGCCGCGTGAACACCGCCGTCCTGCGCACCGAGTTCCGGCTGTTCCGCCGCGAACCGGGCGCCGTCTTCTGGATCTTCCTGTTCCCGACGCTGCTGCTGGCGATCCTCGGCTCCATCCCGTCGTTCCGGCACGCCGACACGGCGCTGGGCGGGCTGCGGCCGGTCGACGCCTATGTGCCCATCGCCGTGCTGATCGCCCTGATCATGTCCGGGGTGCAGGCGCTGCCGCAGGTCCTGACCGGCTACCGGGAACGGGGCATCCTGCGCCGCATGGCCGTCACCCCGGTACGGCCCTCGGCCCTGCTGTCGGCACAGATGACCGTGCAGGGCGCGGTCGCACTGGCCTCGGCCCTGCTCGCGCTCACGGTCGGCCGCCTCGCCTTCGGCGTGACGCTGCCCCGGCAGCCGGCCGGCTATCTGCTGGCCCTGCTGCTCGCGGCGGCGGCCGCGCTCGCCCTCGGCTCCGTCGTCTCCGCGCTGTCCCGCACCACGAAGATCGCGGGCGCGATCGGCACGGCGGTGTTCTTCCCGATGATGTTCTGCGCCGGCGTGTGGATCCCGGTGCAGTCCATGCCGCACGCGCTGGCCCGGGTGGTCGAGCTGACCCCGTTCGGCGCGGCCGCCCGTGCCCTGGACCAGGCCGCCGCCGGGAACTGGCCCGGCTGGGGGCACCTGGGCGTGCTCGCGGCGTGGACGGTCCTGCTCACCGCCGGTGCCGCGCGCTGGTTCCGCTGGGAGTGAGCGGGCCGTGCCGGACACTGGGGGCATGACGAACGCCGTGCAGCAGGAACCTCGGGCCTCCTTCGACACCTGGGGGCCCTGGGCGCTGCTGGCCGTCGGTATCGTCGCGGCGGCCATCTCCGCCCCTCTGACCGGCATGGACGGGCGCGGGAAGATCGTCTCCGCCGCCCTCGTGCCCGCGGGTGTCGTGCTGCAGCTGTACTGGGGAAGGGTGAAGCGGAAGCAGCCGGGCCCGAGCCGGACCGGTGTCTGCCTCTACTTGCTGCGCTGGGCCATCGCCTTCGTGCTGACCTGGGCCAACCCGTTCTTCGCCTTCTACGCCGTGACCGGCTACTACACCGCGGCCCGGGAACTGCCGCGCCGACTGGTGATGCCCGGTCTCTTCCTGACCGCGGTCACCATGGCCGGCAGCGAGATCGGCGGCTGGCCGCCGCGCGGGCTGATCCTCTGGATCGGCTTCTTCCTCGTCCTGGCCGTCAACATGGGCATGGTCACCGTGTTCACCCGGTACGCCCTGCAGGAGCAGACCCGCGCCGTCGTCCAGGCCGACACCATCGCCGAACTGGAGCGCACCAACACGGCGTTGCAGCAGGCCCTGGACGAGAACGCGGCCCTGCACGCCCAACTCCTCGTCCAGGCGAGGGAGGCAGGCGTCGCCGACGAGCGGCGCCGGCTCGCCGCCGAGATCCACGACACCATCGCCCAGGGCCTGACCGGGATCATCGCCCAGCTCCAGGTCGTGGCCAACGCCCCCGATCTCACCACCGCCCGCACCCACCTGGAGCGCGCCTCGGCCCTGGCCCGGCACAGCTTGGGCGAGGCCCGCCGCTCGGTGCACAACCTGGCGCCGGTGGCCCTCGCGGCCGACGGGCTGCCCGAGGCGCTGAAGAAGACGGTCGGGGAATGGGGTGAACGGGTCGGTGTACGGGCCGAGTTCACCGTCACGGGCACCGCCGAGCAGCTGCACGACGAGGTCTCGGCGACGCTGCTGCGCATCGCCCAGGAGGCCCTGTCCAACGCCTCCCGGCACGCCCGCGCGACCCGCGTCGGGGTGACCCTGTCTTTCATGGGCGACGAGGTCACGCTGGACATCCGCGACGACGGCACGGGCTTCGACCCGGCCGCCGTACCGCCCCGTACCCGTACCGGAGGCTTCGGCCTGGACGGGATGCGGGCCCGCGCCGAGCGCATCGCGGGCTCGCTGACGATCGAGTCGGAACCGGGGCACGGCACGGCGCTGTCGGCTCGCGTACCGTTGGTGCGCGATGACCGCTGAGACTGTGATTTCCCTGCTGATCGTCGACGACCACCCGGTCGTCCGCGACGGCCTGCGCGGCATGTTCGAGTCCGCGCCCGGCTTCCGGGTGCTCGGGGAGGCCGCGAGCGGCGTTGAGGCGGTGGCCCGCGCCGCCGCCCTGGACCCGGACGTGATCCTGATGGACCTGCGGATGCCCGGTGGCTCGGGTGTCGACGCGATCCGCGAGCTGACCGGCCGGGGCGCCCGCGCCAAGGTGCTGGTCCTGACCACCTACGACACCGACTCCGACACCCTCCCCGCGATCGAGGCGGGCGCGACCGGCTACCTCCTCAAGGACGCCCCGCGTGACGAGCTGTTCACCGCCGTCCGCGCCGCCGCCGAGGGCCGTACGGTCCTCTCCCCGGCGGTCGCCTCCCGGCTGGTCCACGCGGTCCGCACCCCCCGCACCCCGGCGGGCGAACCCCTCTCGGCCCGCGAACGCGAGGTCCTGGCCCTGGTCGCCAGGGGCACGTCCAACCGCGAGATCGCCCGCGAACTCTTCATCAGCGAGGCCACGGTCAAGACCCACCTCACCCACCTCTACGCCAAACTGGGCGTCAACGACCGCGCGGCGGCGGTGGCGGTGGGATACGACCGGGGGATCCTGGGCTGAGCGAAGCCGGCCGGATCACCGTCACTCAGACCACCTTCAGCAGCAGCACACACCGCCCCGGCACCGTGATCTCGGACCCCGCCGGATGCACCGTGCCCGGCGGCCCGGCCTGGTCCTCGCGCGCGGTGTCCACGAGCACCTCGTACCGCTCCGCCCACGGCGTCCCCGGCAGCACGAAGGCCGTCGGGGCCTCGCCCGCGTGCAGCACCGCGAGGAAGCTGTCGTCCACGACCGGCGCGCCCCGCTCGTCCCGGCCCGGGATGTCCCGGCCGGAGAGGTACATGCCGAGCGTGGCCGCGGGGGCGTACCAGTCGGCCTCGGTCATCTCCGTGCCGCGCGGGGTGAACCAGGCCAGGTCGCGCAGCCCGTCCGCCGAATGCGCGCGGCCGGAGAAGAACGCGCGCCGGTGCAGCACGGGGTGACGGTGGCGCAGGGCGATCAGCCGGGAGGTCAGGTCGGCCAGCGCCCGCCAGCCCGGTTCCTCCAGCAGCGACCAGTCCAGCCAGCCGATCTCGTTGTCCTGGCAGTAGGCGTTGTTGTTGCCGCCCTGGGTGCGGCCGAGCTCGTCGCCGGCCACCAGCATGGGCACGCCGGTGGAGAGCAGGAGGGTCGTCAGCAGGTTCCGCAACTGCCTGCGCCGCAGGTCCCGTACCCCCTCGTCCTGCGTCTCGCCCTCCGCCCCGCAGTTCCAGGAGCGGTTGTCGTCGGTGCCGTCGCGGTTGTCCTCGCCGTTGGCCTCGTTGTGCTTGCGCTCGTACGACACCAGGTCGCGCAGGGTGAACCCGTCGTGCGCGGTGACGAAGTTGACCGAGGCGTACGGGCGCCGGCCGCCCCAGGCGTACAGGTCGCTGGAGCCGGACAGCCGGTAGCCCATCTCCCGTACGTCGGGCAGGGCGTGCCGCCAGAAGTCGCGGACCGCGTTGCGATAGCGGTCGTTCCACTCTGTCCACAGGGGCGGGAAGGCGCCCACCTGATAGCCGCCCGAGCCGATGTCCCACGGTTCGGCGATCAGCTTGACGCGCCTGAGGACCGGGTCCTGGGCGATGACCGCCAGAAAGGGGGACAGCATGTCGACGTCGTGCATCGAGCGGGCCAGGGCCGCCGCGAGGTCGAAGCGGAAGCCGTCGACGCCCATCTCGGTCACCCAGTAGCGCAGCGAGTCCGTGATGAGGCGGAGCACCTGGGGCTGGACGACGTGCAGGGTGTTGCCGCAGCCGGTGTAGTCGGCGTACCGGCGGGCGTCGTCCTGGAGCCGGTAGTAGCCGCGGTTGTCGATGCCCTTCAGGGAGAGGGTCGGCCCCAGCTCACCCGCTTCCGCCGTGTGGTTGTAGACCACGTCGAGGATCACCTCGATGCCGGCCGCGTGCAGCGCGCGCACCATCCGCTTGAACTCGCCGACCTGCTGGCCCGTCGTACCGGAGGCCGCGTAGCCGGCGTGCGGGGCGAAGTAGCCGATGGAGTTGTAGCCCCAGTAGTTCCTGAGGCCTCTGCGCAACAGGTGGTCCTCGTGCGCGAACTGGTGGACGGGGAGCAGCTCCACGGCCGTCACGCCCAGCTTCACCAGATGCTCGACGGCCGCCGGGTGCGCCAACCCGGCGTAGGTGCCGCGCAGTTCCTCCGGGATCCCCGGGTGCAGCTTGGTGAAACCGCGCACGTGCAGCTCGTACAGGACGGAGTCGGCCCACGGGGTCTTCGGCCGCCGGTCGTCCTCCCAGTCGTCGTCATCGTCGACGACGACGCCCTTCGGCACGTACGGCGCCGAGTCCCGGTCGTCGCGCACGGTGTCGGCGACGTGCTGCTGAGGCCAGTCCCGGACATGCCCGTACACCTCCGGCGGCAGACCGAACTCCCCGTCCACCGCCCGCGCGTACGGGTCCAGCAGCAGCTTGGCCGGGTTCCAGCGGGCGCCGGTCCACGGGTCCCAGCGGCCGTCCACCCGGTAGCCGTAGCGCTGGCCCGGCATCACGCCCGGCACGAAGCCGTGCCAGATCTCGTGGGTCAGCTCGGTCAGCCGGACCTGGGTCTCCCGGCCGTGCTCGTCGAACAGGCACACCCGGACCGCCTCCGCCCCGCCCGCCCACAGCGCGAAGTTGGTGCCCACGACCCCGTCCGGGCCGACCCGGAACCGGGCCCCCAGCGGTGTCGGCGCACCCGGCCAGACCATCGGGGCCGGTGGCACGGCGTGCCGGACGCCGCCGTTCACCACGGCGGCCGGCTGCCCGGTCCCGGCAGTCGGCTCCCCGGCCGGTGCCCGCTGCTCCGCTGCGCTCGTCACCTCTCGGCCCCTCTTTCAACAAAGGGGCGGCGCAGTCCGCCGTACCGGAGCAGCCCCTTCGGGCCTCCGCTACGGCTGCGCCCCTACGGCTCCCACACGGGCGCGGCGGCTCCCCAGCGTGTCGTCCTTCCCTCTCTTCTGCCCAGTGCGTGCGTCGCACTCACGTTTCCCCCGGGCGGGCCGGTTCGCGGAGGCCCGCGTGCGGCACGTACACGGACGTGCACGGCGCGCGGGGGCCGCGCCGGCAACGGCCTCGGCGGCTGGAACACGACCTGGCAGGAGTGGAAAGCGGGCAGCGCGGTGAAGTTAAAGGGGGAGGAACGTCCGGTCCGGGCGGAATCTGCGACGGAACGGTGACATTCACCTGACACTCCGCTCAAAACCAGGCGGTTAATATGCGCGCACAAGTGTGGTGGGGAGCGGGCCTGAGCAGGTCCGACGCGAGGGGAGACGACTTGAACGCGCGGCCGATATCGGGGGCGTCGACGGTGGGGCGGCGGGGCCGTAAGGGCAAGGGGTGGGCGCTGATATCCGGTGCCCTGGTGCTGACGCTCGCCGCGTGCGGCGGCGGGGGCGGCGGCAAGGACGCGGGCGCTTCCGGTGACGGCAAGGCCTCCAGCACCCAGCAGGGCAAGCAGCAGTCCACGGCGACCGTCACCATCACGCCCAAGTCCGGCGCCACCGGCGTGGACACGAGCGGCGCGCTGAAGGTCGACGTCGCCCAGGGCAAGCTGACCGAGGTCACCGTCAAGGACGCCAAGGGCGCACAGGTCGACGGCACCGTCACCGGCGGGGGCACGTCCTGGACGCCGTCGGGCCATCTGGCGGCCGCCACCAAGTACTCGGTGCACGCGGTCGCGAAGGACTCCGAGGGCCGCGAGGCCGCCGAGGACTCCACCTTCACCACCCTGACCCCGAAGAACACCTTCCTCGGCTACTTCACCCCCGAGGACGGCTCCACCGTCGGTGTCGGCATGCCGTTCTCCGTGAACTTCACCCGGGGCATCACCAACCCGAAGGCCGTCGAGAAGGCCATCAGGATCACGACCCAGCCGGCGGTGGACGTCGAGGGCCACTGGTTCGGCAACGACCGTCTCGACTTCCGCCCCGAGCAGTACTGGAAGGAAGGCACGAAGGTCACCGTCGACCTCAACCTCGACGGCGTCGAGGGCCGCTCCGGCGTCTACGGCGAGCAGCACAAGACCATCAAGTTCACCATCGGCCGCAACCAGGTCTCCATCGTGGACGCCAAGAAGCACACGATGAAGATCACCCAGGACGGCAAGGTCATCAAGACCCTCCCGGTCACCACCGGCAAGCCCGGCTACGACACCTGGAACGGCCAGATGGTCATCAGCGAGAAGCTCACCGTGACCCGGATGAACGGCGAGACGGTCGGCTACGGCGGCGAGTACGACATCAAGGACGTCCCGCACGCCATGCGCCTGACCACCTCCGGCACCTTCATCCACGGCAACTACTGGGGCGGCGACGCCTTCGGCAACTACAACGCCAGCCACGGCTGCGTCGGCCTCGAAGACGTGCGCGGCGGCTACGACGGCTCCGTCCCGGCGGCCTGGTTCTTCAACCACTCGATCATCGGTGACGTGGTCGTGGTCCAGCACTCGAACGACCGCACGGTGGACCCGGCCAACGGGTTCAACGGGTGGAACATGTCGTGGGCCGACTGGACGAAGTGACTTTTCTCCGGCCGACGGGCCCGGTGCTGTGACCTACGGCACCGGGCCCGTTCCCGTTAACCCCCGCTAACCTGCGGGCATGACCGTGAATCTCGAAGTCGCCGAAGGCGTCGGCACCCTGCGCCTCGACCGTCCGCCGATGAACGCGCTCGACGTCGCCACCCAGGACCGGCTCAAGGAACTCGCCGAGGAGGTCACGCGCCGCGACGACGTGCGCGCCGTGGTGATCTACGGCGGTGAGCGGGTGTTCGCGGCGGGCGCGGACATCAAGGAGATGCAGAACATGGATCACACCGCGATGATCCTGCGCTCCCGCGGCCTCCAGGACGCCTTCACGGCCGTGGCCCGCATCCCCAAGCCCGTCGTCGCGGCCGTCACCGGCTACGCCCTCGGCGGCGGCTGCGAACTGGCCCTGTGCGCCGACTTCCGTATCGCCGCCGACAACGCCAAGCTCGGCCAGCCCGAGATCCTGCTCGGCCTGATCCCGGGCGCCGGCGGCACCCAGCGGCTGCCCCGGCTGATCGGCCCTTCCAAGGCCAAGGACCTCATCTTCACGGGCCGTCAGGTCAGGGCCGACGAGGCGCTCGCGATCGGCCTGGTGGACCGGGTCGTGCCGGCCGCCGAGGTGTACGAGCAGGCGCACGCCTGGGCCGCGAAGCTCGCCCAG
This sequence comes from Streptomyces sp. CoH27, assembly GCF_020181035.1. Lineage (GTDB taxonomy): Bacteria > Actinomycetota > Actinomycetes > Streptomycetales > Streptomycetaceae > Streptomyces > Streptomyces camelliae. Next base: position 220,605 of record NZ_JAIQYY010000015.1, on the reverse strand, counting down.
GGTCCCGCGATCGCCCTGCGCGCCGCGAAGGAGGCGGTCGACACGGGGCTGGAGACCGACATCGACACCGGACTCGCCGTCGAGCGGAACTGGTTCGCGGGCCTGTTCGCCACCGAGGACCGCGAGATCGGCATGCGCAGCTTCGTGGAGGAGGGGCCGGGCAAGGCAAAGTTCCGCTGAGCGTCAGCGGTGTGAAGTGTGCCGTAACTCCCGTGGGTCCCCTTGCAATTGACGCGTCGTCTCATCCGGGTCCCTCGATGGGGCGGTTTATGGGAGCCTTAAGGCAACCTTAAGCCTGTGCTGTCGAGGGAGCCTGACGATTGCCCGGAACCGAGCCTTCCGCGCAGGTCGACGAGGGTGCACCGGCCTCTGGCATGCCCTCGGCATATGCCAGTCGCTCGATGCGAAGCGGGGGCGCGAGGGGGGCGTATTCCTCCGGAACGGCCCCCAAGACGGCTCCGGGCCGCCATCATGGGGGCATGGCGGGGCTGGAGGGCATCGAACAGCCACGGGGACACAGTCGTGCGGCCGCGGCACGCTGGTCGCCCGGGGTGGAGGACGAACAGGCGCTCAAAGCGCTCGAACTGTTCGGCAACCCGACGGAGGCGGAGGTCCCGCTGCCGTCCCGGCCGGAATCCGCGGCCACCGCCCGCAGGCTCGCCCAGGTCGTCGTCCTGCGCACCTGGCGGCTGACCCCCAAGCTCACCGAGGACACCGTCTTACTCGTGTCGGAACTGGTCGGCAACGCCGTACGGCACACCGGCGCCCGCGTCTTCGGCCTGAGGATGCGCCGCCGCCCCGGCTGGATCCGGGTGGAGGTCCGCGATCCCTCGCGCGGGCTGCCCTGCCTGATGCCGGTGCAGGAACTGGACGTCAGCGGGCGCGGGCTGTTCCTCGTGGACAAGCTGTCGGACCGGTGGGGCGTGGACCTGCTGCCGCGGGGCAAGACCACATGGTTCGAGATGAGGGTTGCCGACCGGTAGCGAGCAGCCTGCGTGGCCGCAACCGCGACCCGAAGTCTTCCCTCAAACGGGCCAATCGGCGGTTTTCTTACCTGTCCGGCCTTAAATGGTGCGGGTGACCACGACCAACCGACGCGGGGTGCTGCGTGCGGGCGCCGGACTCGTCGCCGGCGGCGCGCTCGCCGCCGGTTGCGGTGCGGGCCAGGCGGCCCCGACCACCACTCCGGACCCCACATCACCCGCCCCGTCCCCGTCCGCCGCCCACGGCAAGGGCCATCCACCGGCCGCCGTCCAGGCGGCCCCCGCCCCCCGCGCCTATCCCGGCCTGCCCGCCCAGATCACCCACGGCCCGCGCACCCGTGCCCAGGTCGCCCTCACCTTCCACGGCCAGGGGGATCCGGGCATCGCGCACTCCCTGCTCGGCGCGGCGGAGAAGGCCGGCGCCCATCTCACCGTGCTGGCCGTCGGCACCTGGCTGGACGAACACCCCGACATCGCCCGGCGGATCCTCGACGGCGGCCACGACCTCGGCAACCACACCCAGCGGCACATCTCCATCAACGGCATGGCCGAGGCCGACGCCCGCAAGGAGATCACCGACTGCGCGGACCGCCTGAAGCGGCTCACCGGATCGATCGGCACCTGGTTCCGCCCCTCCCGGTCGCCCACCGCCTCCCCGCTGGTCGCCCGGCTCGCCCGCGAGGCCGGCTACCCGCACGTGCTGTCGTACGACGTCGACTCGCTCGACTACACCCGGCCGGGCGCCACCGCCATCACCCGCAAGGTTCTCGCCGAGGTGAAGAACGGATCGGTGGTGAGCATGCACTTCGGGTACCCGGACACCGTCGCCGCCCTGCCCGACGTCCTTCACGAACTCGACCGCCGCGGACTGCGCGCGGTCACCACCACGGAGCTGCTGAGCTGATGCGAACCACGAAAGCCGCCCGGCTGCTGGCCGCCGGTGCCGCCCTCACCGCCCTGACGCTGCTGTCCGCGTGCAGCTCCGGATCCTCGAAGGGGGGGAACGCCGAGAACAACGCCGTCGGCAGCAAGGCCCCGGTCCAGCCGCGGGTGAACCAGAACCCGGACCGGGTGGACGTGCTGCCCGGGATGCCCCCGGTCGAGAACCCGGCCGACCTCTACTCCGCCGACCGGCCGAACCAGCTCTCCCCGGTCGTCAAGGACTTCCCGTCCCGGGTGTACGTCCCCAACACCAACTCCAACACGGTCACCGTCATCGACCCCGCGACCTACAAGGTCATCGACACGATCCCGGTCGGCCGCCAGCCCCAGCACGTCGTGCCGTCCTGGGACCTGAAGACCCTCTGGGTCAACAACGACCTCGGCAACAGCCTCACCCCGATCGACCCCAAGACCGGCAAGGCCGGCAAGGCGGTCGCCGTGCACGACCCGTACAACCTGTACTTCACGCCCGACGGCAAGTACGCCGTCGTCATGGCCTCCATGGACCGCCAGCTGGTCTTCCGGGACGCGCACACCATGAAGGTCGTCAAGGCCGTGCCGGTCAGCTGCTACGGCGTCAACCACGCCGACTTCTCCCCGGACGGCCGCTACTTCATCGTCTCCTGCGAGTTCAGCGGTGAGATCCTCAAGGTCGACACCGCGGAGATGAGGGTCGTCGAGCAGGAGAAGCTGCCGTTCCACGGCGCGATGCCGCAGGACGTGAAGATCTCCCCGGACGGCAAGCTGTTCTACATCGCCGACATGATGGCCAACGGTCTGTGGATCCTCGACGGCGACAAGTTCACCAAGCCCCGCTTCCTCTCCACCGGCAAGGGCGCCCACGGCCTCTACATCAGCCGCGACTCCCGCGAGATGTACATCTCCAACCGGGGCGAGGGCACCATCTCCGTCTTCGACTTCACGCAGAACAAGCTCACCAAGAAGTGGCGGCTGCCCGGCGGCGGCAGCCCCGACATGGGCGGCGTCTCGGCCGACGGCAAGGTGCTGTGGCTGTCCGGCCGCTACAACGCCGAGGTGTACGCCATCGACACCCGCACCGGCAAGGAACTGGCCCGCATCAAGACCGGCAGCGGCCCGCACGGCCTCGCCGTCTACCCCCAGCCCGGCCGCTACTCCCTCGGGCACACGGGCATCTTCCGCTGAGCGAAGGCCAGTTGAGGAAGACCACGTGAACACGAGTCAGTGGGACACGCCGCCTTTCGGGTGATGATCCACGCGCCGCGGCCGATCAGCCGACATCGTGCTGCGCATGATCATCACCCGAATGCGGCGCCGTGTCGTCGCCGCCGTCCTGTCCCTCGGCGCCGTCCTCGCCACCACGGCCGCCACCGCCCCCGTGACCCCGCACGCCGCCGCCGCGCCCGCCAGGGCGGCCGCACCGGCGTGCCCCCAGTTCGAGGACAAGCTGAAGGCCGCCGCCGACCGGAACGTGGACCTCGGCCGGATCACCCCGGCCCCCGCCTGGCGCACCACCTGCGGCACCCTCTACCGCAGCGACAGCCGCTCCCCCGACACGATCTTCCCCGTCGGCTTCTTCCCCAAGGACGTGGTCAACGGCCAGTACGACATCGAGAAGTACGTCCTCGTCAACCAGCCCTCCCCGTACGTCTCGACGACCTACGACCACGACCTGTACAAGACCTGGTACAAGTCCGGCTGGAACTACTACATCGACGCCCCCGGCGGCATCGACGTCAACAAGACCATCGGCGACACCCACAAGTGGGCCGACCAGGTCGAGGTCGCCTTCCCCGGCGGCGTCGCCCGTCAGTACATCATCGGCGTCTGCCCGGTCGACAAGGTCAAGAAGATCGAGATCATGGACGACTGCCGGAGCAACCCGTACTACGAGCCCTGGCACTGACAGCCGCGGAGCGGGTCCCCGGGCCCGCTCCTTGAGTCTCCACCCGCTGGAAGGCCCAGACTCCCGGACATGACCGACGACGGCACCGGACTGTTCACGATCGGCGCGCTGGCCCGGGCCACCGGGCTGAGCGTGCGCACCATCCGCTACTGGTCCGACGAGGGCGTACTCACCCCGGTGACCCGCTCCACGGGCGGCTACCGGCTCTACGACGCCGCCTGCGTGGCCCGCCTGGAGCTGATCCATACCCTGCGCGAGCTCGGGCTCGGCCTGGACGACGTACGCGAGGTGCTGGCCGGGGAGCGTTCGGTGGCCGAGGTCGCGGCCACCCATGTGGCGGCGCTGGACGCGCAGATCAGGGCGCTGAAAGTGACCCGGGCCGTGCTGTCGACGGTCGCGAGGAGAGGCTCGACGGCGGAGGAGATGACCCTGATGAACAAACTGGCCCGGCTGTCCGCGGCGGAGCGGCAGCGGATCATGGAGGAGTTCGTGGCGGAGACCCTGCACGGTCTCGACACGGTGGACCCGGACATCCAGCAGCGGATCCGGCAGACCGCCGTCCGCCTCGCGGACGATCCGACGCCCGAGGAGGCCGACGCCTGGGTGGAACTGGCCGAGATGATCCAGGACCCGGACTTCCGGGCCCAGATGCGCCGCGCGATGGAGTTCAACGCCGCCGACCGGCAGCCGGGGGATCCGGGCGGACGGTCCATGTGGTTCGCCAAGCGGCTGGTGGACCTGGCCGCCCCGGCGCGGGAGCGAGGCGTCGAGCCCACGGCGCCCGAGGCGGAGGAGGTCCTGGCGGAGCTGTTCGGAGACGCCGACCGAGGCGAGGTGCTGGAACGCATGACGGCGGGGTTCAACGAGCGCATCGCCCGCTACCGCGAACTCATCGCCATCGTGAACCGGCAGCCCGCCCCACCGCACGCCGAGGACTTCGCCTGGGTGGTCGCCGCACTCCGTGCGCGCGCGGGCCGTTAATCTGACCAGCGTCAGTACGCCTGCACGGCACAAGAAACACGAACAAAAGGGGCGGATCCGGTGGCGGACATCGAGGCAGCACGCAAGGAGTTCCAGCGGATCGACGCGGACGGTGACGGATTCATCACCGCCGCGGAGTTCAAGCACGCGCTGGCCCAGGAGGGCGACTGGAACGTCACCGAGACGGTCGCCCAGGCGATCATCAACCAGCGTGACCTCAACGGCGACAAAGTCCTGTCGTTCGACGAGTTCTGGGCGTACCTCAACAAGTGACGCCCGTGAGGGGGTGCCCCGCCGGTACGGAGTCCTTCCGTCGGCGGGGCACCCCCTTCGCCGTACCGTTACGCGGACCGCCGTTCCGTGCGCTCCAGGGGTCTGGCACTGGGCTCACTCGGTTGTCCACAGCCCATGCGGCGACTTGCCGCGCGCAGCACCTCGCTCACCGGCCCACCGCACGGTTCACCGCGGACAGCACCGCCCGCACCGAGGCCGCGAGCCCGGAGGCGTCCCGGCCCGCGCCCCACAGGACACGGCCGCCGACCCGGCACTCGGCGTAGGCGACCGCCCCACCGTCCACGTCCGGCTGCTCCACCACGTCCAGTACGCCGACCGGGTACCCGGTGCCGGCGAGCGCGTCCGCGCAGGCTGCGAGCGGCGAGTCACCGGTGCCTTCGCAGCCGTCCCCCGAGGTGAGCGTGCCCGTGAACCGGTGCACCCCGGACGCCTCCCGCCGTGTGGACCAGGAGTCGAGTCCGACCGGGCCGTCCGCCAGATACGCCGCCTCGAACAGCTCGTGGAGCTCCTTGGGGGTCGCCTCCCGGCCGCTGTCGTCCGTCGCGTCCTGCACGATCCGCGCGAACTCCGGCCGCATGCCCGGCGGCAGGTCCAGCCCCGCGTGCGTGCGCAGCAGATACGCCACCCCGCCCTTGCCCGACTGGGAGTTGACCCGGATCACCGCCTCGTACGTCCGCCCCACGTCGGCCGGATCGATCGGCAGATACGGCACGGCCCACGGCGCCTGCCGCTCGGGCACCCCCGACTCGGCCGCCCGCCGGGCGTGTTCCGCGAAGCCCTTGCTGATCGCGTCCTGGTGGGTGCCGGAGAAGGCGGTGTGGACCAGGTCGCCGGCGTACGGGTGGCGCGGGTGCACCGGCAGCCGGTTGCAGTGCTCGACCGTCTCGCGTACGGCGTCGATGTCGCCGAGGTCGACCATGGGGTCCACGCCCTGGGCGAAGAGGTTCAGGGCGAGGGTGACCAGGTCGACGTTGCCGGTGCGCTCGCCGTTGCCGAACAGGCAGCCCTCCACCCGCTGGGCACCGGCCAGGACGGCCAGTTCGGCGCAGGCGACGCCGGTGCCGCGGTCGTTGTGCGGATGGACGGAGAGGATCACCGAGTCCCGGCGGTCCAGGTGGCGGTGCATGTACTCGACCTGATCGGCGTACACGTTCGGGGTGGCGATCTCGACCGTCGCCGGGAGGTTGTGCGTCACCGGGCGGTCCGGGCTCGCGTCCCACAACTCCGTGAGGCCGTCGCACAGTTCGAGGACGAAGTCGGGCTCGGTGAGGTTGAAGGTCTCGGGCGAGAACTGGAAGCGGATGCCGGGCGCGTCCCCGGCCCGCCGCGCCATCCGATGTGCCGCCTCCCGCACCGTCCGCCCCACCTCGCCGCGGTCCCGGCCCAGCACCACGTCCCGCCACACCGGCGAGGTCGCGATGTAGAGGTGGACGACGGCGCGCGGCAGCCCGGCGATCGACTCGAAGGTCCGGTCGATCAGATCCGCGCGGGCCGGGGTGAACACGACGGGCGTGACGTCGTCGGGCACGGCCCCGCCGGTCACCAGGTGCCGTACGAAGTCGAAGTCGGTGCGGCTGGCCGACGGATAGCCGATCTCGATCTCCTTGAAACCCAGCGCCACCAGCAGGTCGAAGAAGCGGCGCTTGCGCGGGGTGTCCATGGGCTCGGCCAGCGCCTGGTTGCCGTCGCGCAGGTCGACGGGGACCCAGAGGGGAGCGCGCTCGATGCGGGCGGAGGGCCAACTCCGTTCGGTGACCGGGACGTTCACCCGCTCCTGGAAGGGGCGGTAGCGGTGGTACGGCATGGGGCTGGGACGCTGCGGGTTCCACAGGGTGTTCATCGGCGTCTTCATCGGCGGTCGCTGCCTTCGGCTCGGTCGGACGGTGACCGGCAGCACGGCGTCCCGCGGCGGGGCGCCGGTCGCGTCAAACCCCGCCGCGGCAGCCGAGGAGAAGCAGACCGCGGAGCGTCATGCCGGGTACGCTAGCGACACCTCAGCTCCTCAGACAAGTGAGAATTCCAAGAAGTCCCCGATTCCGCAGACAAGTTGGTGACCTCCGATGCCGCTCGAAGCCCTCCGTCCCAGCCCGCTGGTCGAACAGGCCGCGCAGCGCCTGAGGCAGCAGATCGCCGCAGGTCACTGGCCGGTCGGCGGCAAACTGCCCGGCGAGACCACGCTCGCCAGGGAACTCGGCGTCGGCCGCTCCACGGTCCGCGAGGCACTGCGCGCACTCGCCGGCGCCGGGCTGGTACGGCCCCGGCACGGCGCCGGGGTCTTCGTCATCGCCACCGAGCCCGCCGAGGACTGGCCCGCCCGGCTGCGCCGGGCCGCCGTCACGGACGTCTACGAGGTCCGCATGGGAGTGGAGGTGCAGGCGGCCCGGCTCGCCGCGCACCGCCGTACCCCTCAGGACGTGGAGGCGCTGCGGGGCGCGCTGGACGGGCGCCGGGCGGCATCCGCCGGCGACGACGCGGAGTTCATCGACGCCGACATCGCCCTGCACACGGCCGTCGTCACCGCCGCCCACAACCCGGTCCTGGCCGACCTGTTCACCGAGTTCGCCCCCGTCCTGCGCGAGGGCCTGGTGACCCTGCTGGACCTCACCCGGCTGCGCGAGCGGGACCCCAACACCCGTGACCACAGCCACGCGGCCCTCGTCGGGGCCATCGCGGACGGGGACGCGGAGCGGGCGGCGGAGGTGCTGACGGCGGAACTGGAGGAGACGCTGGAGTTGTTGCGGGGGAGGCCTGACTAGGCCACGCCTCTGCGGTACCGGCCCGGCGCCACTCCGTACTCCCGCTTGAAGGCCTTGGCGAAGGCGAACTCCGAGGTGTAGCCGGTACGTTCGGCGATCTGGCGCAGGGAGAGGTCGTCGTGGCGCAGCAGTCGGCCCGCCGTCGTCATCCGCCACCAGGTCAGATACGTCAGCGGCGGCTCGCCCACCAGCGCCGCGAACCGGCGCGCGAACGCCGCCCGGGACAGCCCGCCGACGACGCCCAGCTCCGCCACCGTCCACGCCCGCGCCGGATCGGCGTGGATCGCGCGCAGCGCCGCCGCGACCGCCGGATCGGCCAGCGCCCCCGCCCAGCCCCGCGCCCGCCCCGCCGCGCGCTCGGCCTCCCACCAGGCCCGCAGGATGTACAGCAGCAGGGTGTCCAGCAGCGAGGTGACGATCGCGTCGGTGCCCGGCCGCTGCTCCTCCAGCTCCATCCCGAGCAGCTCCACCGCCGCCCGCAGCGAGCGGTGACCGCCGACCGTGGCGGGCAGATGCACCACCTCCGGCAGGTCGGCCAGCAGCCGGTGGGAGCGGTCGCGGTCCAGCCGGTAGATCCCGCACAGCGTGACCGTGTCCGGGCAGCCCTGCCGAGGCTCCCCGGGCGGGCTCCCGCTCCAGGTGCCGTCGGGCAGCAGCCGTACCTCGTACGTGGGCACCCCGGGGGCGCTGACCAGGGAGTGCCCCTGCCCGTGCGCGAGGAAGACGACGTCCCCCGGCGCGAGCGCCACCGGATCCCCGTCCCTCGGGATCAGCCAGGCCGAGCCGCGCAGCACCACATGGAACCCGGCCTCGTCGGTGTCGGCGAACCGCAGTCCCCAGGGCGCGTACTTGTACCGGCGCGAGGAGTGCGGCCGCCCGGTGCGGATGGCCGCGACGACATCGCTGAGCACGTCCATGGCCTCACTGTAGCCAGTGAGGCCGGACAAGAGAGACGTTCGGACAGGAAACCGAGACAGGAGGACATGGAGCGTCTCGCCCGCCGGAACTAGCGTCGACGGCATGACAACTACCGCACGTACAGTGCTCTTTCACGAGATCGGCGGACCCGAGGTCCTCACGGTCGAGGAGACCGAACTGCCCGACCCCGCTCCGGGCGAGGTGCTGGTCAAGGTTGAGGCGCTCGGGCTGAACCGGGCCGAGGCGATGCTGCGCGCCGGGACCTACTTCTACCAGCCCACCCTGCCGGGCTCCCGCAACGGCTACGAGGCCGCCGGCGAGGTGGTGGCGGTCGGCGCGGGCGTGACGGCGTTCGCGCCCGGCGACCCGGTGCTCGCGGCGGCGAACCACCACCTCAGCACCCACGGCGTCTACGCCGACCTCGTCCTCCTCCCCGAGACCTCGGTCGTGCCGCGCCCGGCCGGCGTCGACGCCGTCACCGCGGCCGCCGTCTGGCTCACCTACACGACGGCGTACGGCGCCCTGATCGAGCGGGCCGGGACGGCGGCCGGCGACCATGTGCTGATCACGGGGGCGTCCAGCGGCGTCGGCACCGCGGCGATCCAGGTGGCCCGGCGGGCCGGCGCGATCCCGATCGCGACCACCCGCACCGAGGCCAAGCGGCAGGCACTGCTCGATCTGGGCGCCGAGCATGTGATCGTCAGCGAGGACGAGGACGTGATCAAGGAGACCCGGCGGCTGACCGACGGCCGGGGCGCCGAGATCGTCCTGGACGCGATCGGCGGCTCGTACTTCCGGGAACTGGGCGCAGCGGCCGCCGCCGACGCCACCATGGTCAGCTACGGCTGGCTGGCCGACGGCCCCGTCGAACTGCCCCGGAACTGGCCCGTCACGGTGCACGGCTACGCCAACTTCATCCTGACCGGCAACGCCGAGGGCCGCCGCCGCGCCGCCCACTACCTCGGGGCGGGCCTCACCGACGGCACCCTGCGCCCCGTGATCGCCGAGGTGTACGACGGCCTGGACCGCATGGCGGACGCGCACCGCCTGATGGAGTCGAACACGCACCTGGGCAAGATCGTCGTACGCCCCTGAACGGGTTCACCGGGGATTGCGGGGACCCCGGAATAGTGCCGGGGCCGGCGGGGTTGTCGGGAACATCTGAAGCATGCACACGCATGGAACACTCCCGAACGACTCCGGAAGGCCTGTCATGAAGATCGGCATCATCGGCGCGGGCAACATCGGCGGCAACCTCACCCGCAGGCTCACCGCTCTCGGCCACGACGTCTCCGTGGCGAACTCCCGCGGCCCCGAGACGCTCAGGGAACTGGCCGAGGAGACCGGCGCGACCGCCGTCCGGGCCGAGGAGGCGGCCAAGGGCGCCGAGGTGGTGGTCGTCACCGTCCCCCTCAAGGTCGTCCCCAGCCTCCCCTCGGGCCTGCTGGACGGCGCGGCCGAGGGCGTGGCGGTGATCGACACCGGCAACTACTACCCGCAGCAGCGCGACGGCCGCATCGCCGCGATCGAGGACGAGGGTCTGACCGAGAGCCGCTGGACCGAGCAGCACCTCGGCCACCCGGTGGTCAAGGCCTTCAACGGCACCTACGCCCAGGACATCCTGGACCGCCCCCGCCCGGCGGGCGACCCCGACCGCATCGCCCTCCCGGTGGCCGGCGACGACGAGGCGGCCAAGGCCAAGGTCCGCGCCCTCATCGACGAACTCGGCTTCGACACGGTCGACGCAGGCGGCATCGACGACTCCTGGCGCCAGCAGCCCGACACCCCGGTCTACGGCCTCCGGGCAGGCGTGGAAGCCGTGGCCAAGGCCCTCGCCGAGGCCTCCCCGGAACGCCCGGCGGCCTTCCGCGGCTGACGGCCGTCAAGGGAGCCGGGGCGGTCAGGGCGTCGCCCACTGCTTCAGCGCGGCCTTGCTGGGGAAGTCGGCGACGTCCTTGTCGTGCGGGTCACTGGTGTACTGGTGGAAGCGCCACTTCGCCTTGATGCGGGGGTGGCCCGCGCTCACGTAGTCGGCGATCCACAGGCCGTCGCCCGCGTAGGAGGTGTCGTCGACGGTGAGCCAGAAGTCGCGGTTGCAGTAGAGGATGACCCGGTGGGTGGGCCGCAGGGCCTTCACCTTCTTGAGGAAGGCGTCCTTCTCCGCGCCGCTCGCGTGGGTGCCGTCGCCCGTGGTCTCCCAGTCGACGGCGAGGATGTCGCCCGCCTGGGAGGGAGCGGCGGTCACGAAGTGTTCGGCCTGGGCGGTGAGGTTGCCGGGCCACAGGAAGTGGTAGAAGCCGACGACCAGGCCGGCGTCGCGGGCGGTCTTCGCCTGGGCGGTGGCGTGGGGATTGACGTACGAGCGGCCCTCCGTCGCCTTGACGAAGGCGAAGGAGAGGCCGCTCGTGTCGTACGAGGACGACTGGAACGCGCTGACATCGATGCCGGAGAGCATGTGGGGGGCTCCTCGAAGTACCGGTGGGGGTAAGGAGTTGGCGTTGCTGGTTGAGTGATGCCCCACGACGGCACGCCCGATCCGCCCTCGCGCGGGGGAACGTCAGCTCCGGGTGACCACCGAACTGAGTACCGACGCCGGCTTCCCCGACCAGTCCGATGTGATGATGCTCGCGTGGTTTCCGGCCAGCAGGGCCAGCCTGGCCGCCACCTCGGCGTCCGTGGGGGCGGTCGAGGAGATCGCAGGGGACACGTTGTAGGCGTCCGTCATGATCAGGATGTAGTGGTTCGCGGAGTAGAACGACGTGTCGTATCCGCTGTTGACGTACGTCGCCGCATCGCCGTCGAAGAACACGAACCAGGGGCGGATCGAGGTGTCGGAGGTCCAGCGGCTCGCCCGCGGGTCGCCGCCCGCCGCGCCCAGCACCGCGGGGAAGGCCTCGGCCCGCCCGATGTTCCCGGCCGCGTACAGGTCGCGCAGGTGGTCGCCGTACTCCTGGTCCGTCCAGTAGTGGTCGAACGGGTTCTTCATCTCCACCGTGCCGGGGATCACCTCGAAGAGGAACTTGCCCTTGAGGGAGTCCCGGCTCGGCCAGGCGTTCGCCTTCGCCGCCGCGTCCAGCGTGGAGTACGACGAGCCCAGCAGGTCGGCCGGCTTGTAGACGCTGCTGCCGAGCTTCTGGTCGATGAGGGTGTCGAACTCGTCGGGACCGAGGCCGACGTCGTTGTTGAAGCCGACCTTCATCTCTGTCTTGAAGACGATCGGCGGGTGGTCGGGGTGCAGCTGGTTCCACGCCGCGATGTTGTCCAGGCAGCTGCCGAAGTCCTGGTTGCGGTCCTTGCTGTACAGCTCGCCGGGCGTCTTGGCGTCCTCGCAGTTGTTGTCGTTGCCCAGCGGACTGCTGTGACTCACCCGCCAGCGCCGGTTCACGCTGTCCGCGTAGATGTCGATCTCCAGCAGCGAGGCGCCGGAGTCCAGCGCCTGGGCGAAGTACGTGTACTTGGACTTGTCGTACGCGTTGTGCGTGCCGATGGCCGTCGTCTCGGAGAACTTCCCCGTCGCCGCGTGGGCGTTCCCCGGCACCACCGCCAGCAGTGCCGCCGCTCCCACGAGCGCCGCCAGCCTTCTCATCACCCGCATGCCCGAACTTCCCTTCGCTGCCGTCGAGTTGGCGGAAGCGTAGGAGAAAGCGGTTACTGCCGGGTAGCCCCTGGAGGAACATCGGCCTCCGGCGGCGCACGCCCAAAGCGGTCCGCATGGGACCGACGGCTCTCCGCAGGAGCCCCTCGTTCACCCTCGCGGCTAGATTGCTAGCATGCTAGCCTCGCAGGTGTGGGTGATGAGGACGTCAAGCAGTTCAACGTGTATCTGCCGATCGGGCTGATCAAGCAGGTGAAGTTCCGCGCCATCGAGTCGGGCATGTCGCTGTCGGCGCTGGTCGCCGAGGCGCTGCGTGCCTACCTCGACGACGCCCCGGAGAAGACCGAGAAGTCGGAGAAGACCGAGAAGGAGGCCTGACATGGCGACCGAGGGCATCGAAGCCGTCTTCCTGGAGACGCACAACTGGGGAAAGGCGGCCCGGTTCTTCCAGGCGCTGGGCTACGACCTGGAGTTCGAGACCGACCACAGCTCCGGCCAGTTCCGCAACGGCGACGGGCCGTACGTGTTCATCGCCGAGGTTCCCGAGGACCGCGAGCCGCGGACGCAGATCGTACTGAAGGTGCCCGACGCGGACGCGTTCCGCGCCGACACCGCCGTCGAGGTGGTCACGCCGTTCGAGGACACCCACTTCGGGACCCGGCTGATGACCGTCCGCGACCCCGACGGCCGGCTGTGGAGCCTTCAGGCTCCCCGGAAGGAAGAGTCGTGACGGGCGGCGCTCCGGCGGACCACCGGACGGTCCCGGCTGTGGCCCCGGACCACACCGCCGTGCGATGCGCCCTGTGGCGGGCGATGCACGTCCAGGTCGATGCGCCGCCGCACGTGCTGGAGGACGAGATCGGCCTCAGGATCGCGGACCCGGGCGACGGGTGGCGTGACCGCCCGGACATGGATCCGGTGGCCACCAGCACATTCCGGGCCGCCATGGTCGCCCGCGCCCGGTTCGTCGAGGACCTGGTCGCCGAGCAGGCCGCCGAGCACGGCGTCGACCAGTACGTCCTGCTGGGCGCCGGCCTCGACACCTTCGCCCAGCGCTCGCCCGGGCCCGCGTCCCGGCTGCGCGTCTTCGAGGTCGACCAGCCCGGCCCGCAGGAGTGGAAACGCCGGCGCCTCGTCGAACTCGGGTACGGCGTCCCCGGGCGGCTGCACCTCGTGCCGGTCGACTTCGAGGCGAGCGGCGGGGCCTGGCGGGAGCCGCTCACCGCGGCCGGGTTCGACCCCGGCCGGCCGGCGGTCGTCGCCTCCAGCGGCGTCACGATGTACCTCACCAAGGAGGCCACGACGACCACCCTGCGCCAGGTCGCCGCGCTGGCTCCCGGCTCGACCCTCGCCATGACGTTCCTGCTGCCCGAAGACCTCGTGGCCGAGGCCGACCGTCCCGGCCTGCGCACCAGCCAGGCCGGCGCACGCGGCGCGGGCACGCCGTTCCGGAGCTTCTACACCCCGGAGGAGATGCTGACCCTGGCCCACGAGGCCGGCTTCACACACGTCCGGCACGTCCCGGGCACCGCCCTCGCCGAGCGCTACTTCACGGGCCGCCCGGACGGCCTGCGGCCGTCGACCGGGGAGGACCTGCTGCTGGCCACGACGTGAACCCACCGCCGGTCATCCCGACCGGCATCCCCGCCGGGCGGCGCGGGCCATCGTCCTCGCCGGGCGGCGCGGGCGGTCGTCCTCGCCGGTCGTTCCCGCCCGCCGTCCCCGCCCCCCGTCCCCGCCCCCCGTCCCCGACCGTTGTGCGCGCCGGTCACCCGCGCCCGTCGCCCCGCATGTCATCCCGGCCTGTCCTCCCCGACGCGTCGATACGATGGCGGGAACGGCGAGTTGGGGGGAGTTCCGGAGTGGAACCGTTGATGGGCATGGCGCTCTCGGCTGTCGGCACGGTGGCTTCGGGAGCCCTCTCCGGAGCGGGCGGCGAGGCGGGCAGACGGGTCTCCGAGCGGCTCTACGAGCTGTTGAGCAGGGGCCGTTCCGGGGGCAACTCCGGTTCAGGAGAGGAGGGTTCGCACCGGCCCACCCTTCCCGTCACCGAGCCCGAGCAGACGGCCGCGGCCCGCCAGCTGTTCGAACTCGCCCGCAGATCACCAGAGTTCGCAAGGGAGGTGGCGGAGTGGGTCCGCGAGGCCGCGTGGCTGTCGCCGCGCACCGTACCCGCCGTGGCGCACGGTGCCTCGCGGCCGCAGATGCTGCCGCCGGCGTCGGCCGTGTTCACCGACCGCGCCGAGGTGCTCGCCTGGCTCACGGCTCTGCTGGACGAGGAGGAGCGCCCGCCGGGGGCGCCCACGCTCGCCGTCCTCACCGGACCGGGCGGCATCGGCAAGACCGCCGCCGCTGTGCACTGCGCGACCGCGCTGCGGGAGCGGTTTCCCGACGGCGCGCTGTTCGCGGACCTGAAGGGCGCGTCGGCGGGTACGGCGCTCGCCCCCTCCGACATCCTCGCGCGCTTCCTGGAGCGGCTCGGGGTCCCGCCCGCCATGGTGCCGGGCGACGAGGCACGCCAGCGGGACCTGTACCGCGACTGCACCGCCGACCGGCGCCTGATCGTCGTACTGGACAACGCCCATGACGACGCCCAGGTGATCCCGCTGCTCCCGGCCTCGCCGGACTGCCTCGTCCTGGTGACGAGCCGGTACCGGCCGGGGTCGCTCGTGGCCGCCCACGGGGCCCGGCCGTATCCGCTGGGGCCGCTGTCGGCCGAGGACGCGGCGACGCTGATCAGGCGGGTCGCCGGAGGTGACCGCCCGTCCGCTCCGGACGCAGTGATCCGGGCCGTGGCGGACGGCACGGGCGGGATCCCCCTCGCGGTGTGCACCACCGGCGCCGGTCTGGCCGTACGGCACCATCTGACCTGGGAGCGCGTCGCACAGCAGCTGTCCGACCGGAACCGCGGCCACGACCAGGGAGGAACCGCCGTGCGCGACGACACCCCGGACGGTACGGCCGACCCCGTCCGGCTCGTCCAGGACGCCGCCTACGCCGAACTGACTCCCGACTGCGCCGCGTTGTACCGCGCGATCGGGGTGTGGCCCTGGCCCACCGTGACCGTCCGGTGCGCCACGCATGCGGCCGGTGTCGGTGCGGACGAGGCGCGGGCGCTGCTGGAGGAGCTGGCCCGGGTGCATCTGCTGGAGGAGGTCGGGGAGGAGCGCTACCGGTTCCACGACCTGACCCGGGCCCACGCCCACCGGCTCGCGGAGGCCGAGGACGGACACGGTCGGATGGCCACCGCGGTGCGCCGCGTGGCGGTTTCGCACCTGCGCTTCGCCGCGGGCGCGGACTTCCGGGTCATGCCGCTGCGCTGGCGGCTCGGCCCCGCCTACCGGGGACTCACCCTGCCGGAACAGCGCGACCCCGGCGACGGCAAGCGCGCGCTGGCCGAACTGCGCGCCGAGCGGGAGAATCTCGCGGCCGTCATCCGGGCCGCCGCCCACCATGGCTTGCACGACCACGTATGGCAGTTGTGCGAGGCCATGTGGGGCCTGCATCTGCTGCTCGGCTTCCACGCCCAGTGGATCGACACACATCTGCTGGGCGTCGAGGCCGCTCAGCGCAGTACGGAGGAGTTCGGCGACCCGCGTGCCGTCGGCCGCATGTGGACGCAGCTCGCCTTCGGCTACCTGGGGGCGGGCCGGGCGGCGGACGCCGAGGACGCCCTTGTGCGGGCCAGGGACGCGGACCGGGCCTGCGGCCACCACCGGGGTGAGGCGACCGCGGCCGAGGCGCTGGGGCTGCTCCGCCTCAAGCAGTGGGAGTTCGCCGCGGCCCAGCGGTGCTTCGAGGAGGCGCAGGAGACGCTGAGCCGTATCGGCCCCGGGCAGGACGGCTGGGAGGACGTGCCACGTGCCACCGCCCTGCTGACGCACCACATCGGCCGCGCCCAGACCAGGCAGCGCCAATTCCCTTCCGCCATCGCCCGGTTGAACGACGCCCTCGCCCGGTTCCGCCGGCTGCCGGGCGGTGGCGACACCTACAACGCAGGTCGCGTCTACATGAGCCTGGGCGACGCCCACCTGGACGCCGGCGACGCGGAACAGGCGCGCGTCTGCCTGGACGAGGCCGTCAAGGCGATGACCGAGACGGGCGCGGGGCTCCAACTGGCCGACGCCGTCGAGGCGCGGGCCCGCTGCCATCGCCTCTCCGGCCGCAGGGCGGAGGAAGCGGAGGATCTGCGCACCGCCGCCGCGTGCTACGAGGAGTACGAGAACCACAGCGGCCTGGCCCGCGTGCGGGCGCGACTGGCCGAGGCGGAGGCCTGAGGCCCGCGGCTCAGAGCGCTCCCGGTGCGAGCGGCTCCACAGTGACCCGGTGGGCCGCGTCACCCGTTCGTACGGTGATCCCGGGGACGGCTCCGGCCAGGTGCCGCCCACTCGCGAGCCAGCCGTACAGCCCGGAGGCGTACGCGGCGGGATCGCACAGGTCGGCTCGCCCGTCGGGCCCCGGCGCGGCGGACAGGCGCATGAGGTCCCCCGCGCGGGTGCGGACGACACAGCGGTCCGGCCCGTCGACGTAGGCGACCAGCCCGCAGTACGGGTAGCGGTCGAGCGCCTCCGCCGTCCACGCGGCCGGCGGCCCGAGCCGAGGGTCGTCCCCGGCCGCATACCGTACGACGACGTCGGCGATGCGCAGCCGGCCGGTCTCCCGTGTCTCCTCGTCGACCAGTGTGTGGGCGGAGTCCACCCAGGCCGGCGAGTCGTCGGGCAGGTGCCCGGCACCGGCGACGGCGTACCGGGCGACGGTGACCTGCGCCGGATCCGTGCCGACGCCGCCGGTGAGCACGCGGACCGGGGCGGTACGGCGGGCGGGCAGGTAGGGCGGCAGCGGCAACGGGTCGAGCAGCGCGGGGTGTTCCGCGGGCTCGGGGATGCCGATGAGGTCGTAGAACAGGCGGCGCAGCAGAGCGGCCGATTCGCCGGGTGACGAACTGGTCTGTTCCGCCAGCTCCTTGTACCGGCCGGGCTCGTGCGCGGCGACGGCACGGTCGATCTGCGCGCGCAGGCTGCCCCGGCGGACGAGCCGGGGTGCCGTACGGCCGAGGGCGGCGACCGGGGAGCGCGGGTCGAGGTCCTGCTGGGGGAACGCTCCGAGGAGGACCGGGACGCCGATCGACGCCGCGTAGTAGGTGACGCTGGAGTGGTCGCCGAGGACGCAGTCGGCGGCGATCAGAGCCTGGCGCCACCCGTCGAGGGGAGAGACCGGGTCGAGGCCGGCTCGCCGCGCGTTGTCCAGCCAGGCGCGGACCTGTCCGGGGCCGTGGCCGTACCAGATGTTGGGGTGCAGGACCGCGACCGTCCGGTACTCGTCGGCCGGCAGCTCCGCCGGCAAACGGGACAGCAGCCAGGGCAGCAGATCGTCCGCCTCCGGCTCCGCGGCTCCGCCGAAGAGGGAGCGTGGCGCCCAGGTGGAGCTGACGACGATCAGCCGCTGGCCGGGGCCGACGCCCAACGCCCGGCGATAGAGGGCGCGTTGGGGGAGGGCGTCGAGGATGCGGTCGTAGCACGGGTCGCCCGCGAGGACGGCGGTGGGTGCCGCCTCCGGGCAGGTCGAGCGCAGCCGGTCGAGCTGTTCGGGGTGGGAGAGGACGGTGGCGTGCGCGAGGGGACGTCCGTCGTCGAGGAGCCAGTCAGGCGAGAGACCGAAGACCGGTGTTGTCCGGTGTTGTCCGGTGTTGTCCGGTGTTGCCAGCCTCTTATTGTAGCCGACCCCGTGTGACAGGACCGCCAACTTGCCCTGGATCGCGCCCAGTTCACCGCCGTAGCTGGCGGAGACGGCCAGGTCGAACGCGGTGTCCTTGGCCTGCTCCCAGGGGAGCACCGGGAGCCCGGCTCGCCCCAGCAGCTCGGGCACTCCGGCCAGGAACGGGGACGAACCGGTGCAGGTGGCGAACATCTGCACGCGCAGGTCGCCGGAGAACAGCGGGAGCACGTCCAGCAGGCGCGTCGCCGACGTCACGTTGTGCACGACGAACAGGACCCGGCGGCACCCGGTCCGCGTGACCCAGCGCTCCGCGTCCTCGCCCACCGGCACACGTATCCGTGCCGCAGCACCCGTCACCCCGCCCGTCACAGGGTTCACCTCAGCACTCGATGATGTTCACCGCAAGTCCGCCCCTCTGCAACGGCCTTCAGCGCTGCTAGGGTTTTCGCATGGGACCTTTGGAACCGAAGGTAAACGAGCTCATCGTCGCGTTGATCTGCTTCGCAGCAGTCTTCTTCACTTTCGCGAAATTCTTGGTGCCGCGGATCACCAAGACGCTTGAGGCCCGGCAGGAAGCCATCGAGGGCACCATCGAGCAGTCCGAAGCCGTCCATGCGGAGGCGCGGCAGATTCACGCCGAATACCAGGCCGAACTTTCCGAGGCGCGCCACGAGGCTGCCCGCATCCGGCAGGCCGCGGCCGACGAGGGAAGCCTCCTCATCCAGGAGGTCCGGGCCGAGGGGCAGCGGCAGCGCGACGAACTCGTGGCATCGGCCAGGGCGCAACTGGAAGCCGACCGGATCGTCGCCGAGGCGGCACTCCGAGAGGATGTGCTCAGGCTGGCGACCGACCTGGCCGGACGCATCCTCGGTGAGCCGATCACCGACGAGCGCCGGGCGCGAGAAATCGCCGACGCGTTCTTCGCCGAGGTGGACACCGACTCCGCGGCGAAGGCGTAATCACCGGGAGTCTCCCAGGCCGCGTTCGGGCAGGGAGCACAGGAACGTGCTCCAGAACAGCCCCGTCTCCCAGGGAGTTTCCAGGGACTTTCCGTCGCGTGAGCAGGGAAGGCCCTGACAACGCCGAAAGAATCGAACGCGCAGGTCAGGGCCCATCCCCTCAGCACTCGATGATGTTCACCGCGAGCCCGCCCCGGGCCGTCTCCTTGTACTTCACGCTCATGTCCGCACCGGTGTCCTTCATGGTCTTGATGACCTTGTCCAGGGACACCTTGTGGGAGCCGTCGCCGCGCATCGCCATCCTGGCCGCCGTGACCGCCTTCACCGCGGCCATGCCGTTGCGCTCGATGCAGGGGATCTGGACCAGGCCGCCGACCGGGTCGCAGGTGAGGCCGAGGTTGTGTTCCATGCCGATCTCGGCCGCGTTCTCGACCTGCTCGGGGCTGCCGCCGAGCACCTCCGCGAGCGCGCCCGCGGCCATGGAGCAGGCGGAACCGACCTCGCCCTGGCAGCCGACCTCGGCGCCGGAGATGGAGGCGTTCTCCTTGAAGAGCATGCCGATGGCGCCGGCGGCCAGGAGGAAGCGGACCACTCCCTCCTCGTCGGCACCCGGCACGAAGTTGATGTAGTAGTGCAGGACCGCAGGGATGATGCCCGCCGCGCCGTTGGTGGGGGCCGTCACCACGCGGCCGCCGGCCGCGTTCTCCTCGTTCACCGCCATCGCGTAGAGCGTGATCCACTCCATCGCGTGCGCCAACGGGTCGCCCTCGGCGCGCAGTTGGCGGGCCGAGACGGCCGCGCGGCGGCGGACCTTGAGGCCGCCGGGGAGGATGCCCTCGCGGGACATGCCGCGCGAGACACACGCCCGCATCACCTGCCAGATCTCCAGCAGGCCCGCGCGGATCTCGTCCTCCGTGCGCCAGGCCCGCTCGTTCTCCAGCATCAGCGAGGAGATCGACAGGCCCGTCTCCTTCGTCAGGCGCAGCAGCTCGTCGCCCGTGCGGAAGGGGTACTTCAGGACCGTGTCGTCCAGCACGATCCGGTCCGCGCCGACCGCGTCCTCGTCCACGACGAAGCCGCCGCCGACCGAGTAGTACGTCTTCGACAGCAGCTCCGCGCCGGAGGCGTCGTACGCCCAGACCGTCATGCCGTTGGCGTGGTAGGGCAGCGCCTTGCGGCGGTGCAGGACCAGGTCGTCGTCGAAGGAGAACGGGATCTCGTGCTCGCCCAGTACCTTCAGACGGCCGGATGCCTTGATCGTCTCCACCCGCTCGTCGGCGGTCTCCACGTCCACCGTGCGCGGCGAGGCGCCCTCCAGGCCGAGCAGCACCGCCTTCGGGGTGCCGTGGCCGTGCCCGGTGGCGCCGAGGGAGCCGTACAGCTCCGTGCGCACGGACGCGACGGAGGGCAGCAGGCCCTCGTTGCGCAGACGGCGGGCGAACATGCGCGCCGCCCGCATCGGGCCGACCGTGTGGGAGCTGGACGGGCCGATGCCGATCGAGAACAGGTCGAAGACCGAGATGGCCACGGTCACTCCTCAAGACAGCAAAAACAGGGGGTGGTGGGGCACCCTTCCCAGAGTGCCCCACCGGGGGACTTACGTGTCCGGGGCTACTTGTTCAGACCCGGGTACAGCGGGTGCTTGTCGGCGAGCGCCTTCACGCGCGCCTTCAGGGCCTTCGCGTCGTACGACGGCTTCAGGGCCTCGGCGATCACGTCCGCGACCTCGGCGAAGTCCTCGGCGGTGAAGCCGCGGGTCGCGAGGGCCGGGGTGCCGATCCGGAGGCCGGAGGTCACCATCGGCGGACGCGGGTCGTTCGGGACCGCGTTGCGGTTGACCGTGATACCGACCTCGTGGAGGCGGTCCTCGGCCTGCCGGCCGTCCAGCTCGGACTCGCGCAGGTCGACCAGGATCAGGTGGACGTCCGTACCGCCGGACAGGACGTTCACGCCGGCCTCGCGGGCGTCCGCCGCCGTCAGCCGCTCGGCGAGGATGCGGGCACCCTCCACCGTACGGCGCTGGCGCTCCTTGAAGTCCTCGCTCGCCGCGACCTTGAAGGAGACCGCCTTGGCCGCGATCACGTGCTCCAGGGGGCCGCCCTGGAAGCCCGGGAAGACGGAGGAGTTCAGCTTCTTCGCGAAGTCCTGCTTGGCGAGGATGATGCCGCCGCGCGGGCCGCCGAGGGTCTTGTGGGTCGTGGAGGTGACCACGTCCGCGTACTCGACCGGGTTCGGGTGCAGGCCCGCGGCGACCAGACCGGCGAAGTGCGCCATGTCGACCCACAGGTAGGCCTCGACCTCGTCGGCGATCCGGCGGAACTCGGCGAAGTCCAGCTGCCGCGGGTACGCCGACCAGCCGGCGATGATCACCTTCGGGCGGTGCTCCTTGGCGAGCTTCTCCAGCTCGGCCATGTCGACCAGGCCGGTCTCCGGGTCCACGTGGTACGCGACCACGTTGAACTGCTTGCCGGAGAAGTTCAGCCGCATGCCGTGGGTCAGGTGGCCGCCGTGTGCCAGGTCCAGGCCGAGGATGGTGTCCCCGGGCTGGGCGAGGGCGAACAGGGCCGCCTGGTTGGCGGAGGCGCCGGAGTGGGGCTGGACGTTGGCGTACTCGGCGCCGAACAGCTCCTTGATCCGGTCGATGGCGATCTGCTCGGCGACGTCGACGTGCTCGCAGCCGCCGTAGTAGCGCCGGCCCGGGTAGCCCTCGGCGTACTTGTTGGTCAGCACCGAGCCCTGCGCCTCCATCACCGCGAGCGGCGCGAAGTTCTCGGAGGCGATCATCTCCAGCGTGGACTGCTGGCGGCCGAGCTCGGCGTCGACCGCGGCGGCGATCTCCGGGTCCAGCTCGTGCAGGGGCGTGTTCAGGACGGTCATGCGATTACGACTCCTCGCCGGTGGAAAAGGCGGTGTACTCGTCGGCGGAGAGCAGGCCGGCCGGCTCCTCCGCGACGCGCACCTTGAACAGCCAGCCGCCCTCGAAGGGGGCCGAGTTCACCAGCGAGGGGTCCTCGACGACGTCCTCGTTGATCGCGGTGACCTCACCGGTGACGGGCGAGTACAGCTCGGAGACCGACTTGGTCGACTCCAGCTCGCCGCAGGACTCGCCCGCGGTCACGGTGTCGCCGACCTCGGGGAGCTGGACGAAGACCACGTCGCCGAGCGCGTTGGCCGCGTGCTCCGTGATGCCGACCGTCGAGACGCCGTCCTCGGCGCCCGACAGCCACTCGTGCTCCTTGCTGTAGCGCAGCTGCTGGGGGTTGTTCATGGCCTGAATTCTCCTGTACGCGCGGGAGTGCTGATGAAGGGGGGACTGCGAAACCGCTGGTGGACGGGGGGTCCCCTGCTTGAGCGAAGTCGAAAGCTCGGGGAAGGTGTGCGCAGGGTCACGTGCCCGCCACGGGACGGGGCCCGCGAGGAACGCGCTCGCGCCCAGTCTCTACTTCTGCCGCTTGTAGAACGGCAGCGCCACGACCTCGTACGGCTCGTGGCTGCCTCGGATGTCCACGCCGACACCCGCGGTGCCGGGTGCCGCGTGCGCCGCGTCCACGTACGCCATGGCGATCGGCTTGCCCAGGGTGGGGGAGGGGGCGCCGGAGGTGACCTCGCCGATCACCTCGCCGCCGGCGACGACGGCGTACCCGGCGCGCGGGACGCGACGGCCCTCGGCGATCAGCCCGACGAGCACCCGGGGCGGGTTCTGCTCGGCGCGCTCGGCGGCCAGCAGGAGCGCCTCGCGCCCGACGAAGTCACCCTCCTTCTCGAACTTCACCACCCGGCCGAGCCCAGCGTCGAACGGGGTGAGGGAGGTGGACAGCTCGTGCCCGTACAGCGGCATGCCCGCCTCCAGGCGCAGGGTGTCCCGGCAGGACAGGCCGCACGGCACCAGGCCCACGCCCTCGCCGGCCTTGGTCAGCGCCTGCCACAGCTCGACCGCGTGCTCCGGCTTCACGAACAGCTCGAAGCCGTCCTCGCCGGTGTAGCCGGTGCGGGCGATCAGGGCGGGGACGCCGGCGACGGTGCCGGGCAGGCCGGCGTAGTACTTCAGCCCGTCCAGGTCGGCGTCGGTGAGGGACTTCAGGATGCCGGGGGACTGCGGGCCCTGGACGGCGATCAGCGCGTAGGCGTCCCGGTCGTCGCGGACCTCGGCGTCGAAGCCGGCGGCGCGCTCGGTGAGGGCGTCCAGTACCACCTGGGCGTTGGAGGCGTTGGCGACCACCATGTACTCGGTGTCGGCGAGCCGGTAGACGATCAGGTCGTCCAGGATGCCGCCGTCGGCCTGGCAGATCATGGTGTAGCGGGCGCGGCCGACGCCGACGGAGGCGATGTTGCCGACCAGGGCGAAGTTCAGGAAGGCGGCCGCCTCGGCGCCGGTCACGGTGATCTCGCCCATGTGGGACAGGTCGAACAGACCGGCCCTGGTCCGCACCGCGACATGCTCGTCGCGCTCGGAGCCGTAGCGCAGGGGCATGTCCCAGCCGGCGAAGTCGGTCATCGTCGCACCGAGCGAGCGGTGCAGCGCGTCCAGCGCGGTACGGCGCGGCTCAGTGGGTTCGGTACTGCTCATCGGTCGGTCGTCTCCCAGGGAAGGACATGGGGGTCCCCCGCGCGAGCGAAGCCGAGCGTGGGGGAGGGCGAGGAACGTTCCTCCCCATCTGTCATCGGAACCTGAGAGGTTCGCCACGACCGCCACGGGGACGATCACGGCTTGCACCTTGGGTGGAGCCACTGCGGCAGCGGCCCGCTTTTCAGATGTGCCTCGCCCGCGCGGTAACGGGGCCTGAGAGATTCAAGGGAGGGACTTGCTCCTTCGGCGCCCCAGCGAAGGCTGCTGGGGACTCTCCCGCGCGGATTCAAACGGCCGGTATGCAGTTGGCGGCCACATCATCGCACGCCGACCGGGCTTTTGTAACCGGCCTGTGGCAGGACGCGGACCTTGCTGCCGACCTTCATCTATTACCTTCTCTTTACATTTCGCGGGCAGAGCTATTACTGAATCGACAGGGGAGGACGATCTCGGTGAACAGGACCCCGGTGTACGCCACCGCCACCCGTGGCATCGCGGTGCCGAAGCAGCGCTCCGCCCCGGCCCCGGTCGTCCGCGACCTGCGCGACCGGTCGGGCCGCAGCCCCCGCGCCCTGCTCTTCGGCCCCGGGGACCTGGTGGTGATCACCGGCCTGCCCGGCAGCGGCAAGTCGACCCTGATGCACCGCACGGTGACCGGCCGGCGCATCGACTCCCAGGACACCCGCGACCGCTGGGACGCCCGCGTCCCCCGCTTCGTCCCCTACGCGCTCTACCGCCCCCTGGTCCGCCTCGCCCACTACTCCTGTCTGCGCCGCGCCCTGCGCGACGGCGAGGGCGTCGTCGTGCACGACTGCGGCACGCAGCCCTGGGTGCGCGGATGGCTCGCCCGCGAGGCCCGCCGCCGCGGCGGCACCCTCCACCTGCTCCTGCTCGACGTGGCACCGGAGACCGCCCGCACAGGCCAGCGCGAGCGCGGCCGCCGCGTCTCCCGCTACGCCTTCACCCGCCACCGCCGTACGACCGCCCGCCTCCTCGCCGCCACGGAGCGGGGCGAGCTGCCGGCCGGTGCCGGCTCGGCGACCCTGCTGGACCGGGCCGCGGCGGACACTCTGCGCCGGATCGACTTCACCGGATGAGGGGGACCGTGTTCACACGGTGAGGGGACTGTCACAGCCACCCGCTAGCCTTCATGGTTACAGCAGTGGTTCCCAGCAGGCGGTAGGCAGATGGACTTCCCGGCGGACTTTCCCGCGGACTTCCCGGCACAGACACACCCCCACCCGCACGGCGGTTGGCCCGGCAACGAGCTGGAGGAGGTGCTCTCGGCCTCCCTCGGCATTCCCGCCGCGGCCGGCCGGATCATCGAGGTGCTGGGCCGCAGCTTCCTGTGGATCCCGCTGCCCAACGGCGGCGGGCCGGGCAGCGGCACCCTCGACCTGCCCACGCTGGAGCTCGACGGCCAGGCCTACGTCCCGGTGTTCAGCTCCGAGGAGCAGCTGCGCCAGGCGGCCGGCTCCCACATGTCGTACACCATCGCCCCGGCCGTGGAGTTCGCCCGCGGCCTGCCCCCGCAGGTCGGCCTCGCCGTGAACCCGGACGCGCTGGTCGGCATCCCGCTCCCGCCGGCCGCCGTGGCCGAGCTGTGCCGCGCCGGCCGCACCCCCCTCGACGGCGACCCCGACGCGGGCGGCCGGGTCCGTCTCTTCGAGCCCGACTGGCAGGACGACCCGGTCGACTTCCTCTCCGCCGCGTCCGCCGAGTTCGCCGAGACCGGCGTGGTCCTCACCGCCCGCCGCTGCCTGGCCGCCATCGAGACGGACGACCCGGTGATGTTCATAGGCGTGGAACTCTCCCAGTGGGAAGGCGACCTCCGCACCCGTCCCATGGACGCCCTGGCCCGAGCCCTGGGCAGGGTCCCGGTCGCCTGGCCGGTCAGCCTGGTCCTCCTGGACGTGACGGACGACCCGGTGGCGCAGTGGCTGAGGACGAATGTCAGGCCCTTCTATCAGTACGGCCACTAGAAGCCGACCCAAGGGGCAGCCAACCCAGGGGCGCGGGGCTGTATCGATATGCGGCTCCGCCGCGGGGCGCGAGGAACCCACCACGCACCCGCACCCGCGTACGAACAGAAGGCCCCGAGCCGCCAGGCGAATAAGCTGTCCCAAAACGCAGGCCACTGAGAAGAAGGGCACGACAGGTGAGCGCGAGCCACAGCGGCAGCGTGGAGCACACACTCCGCCAGGTCACGCCCGGACGCTACGACGCCTACGAGGCCCTGCTGCGCGCCCTCGCCACCCCCTCCTCGGGCCAGATCTGGATGCTGCTCTGGCACGGCCAGGCCGGCTCCCCGGACGCCCAGTACGGAAACATGGAGGTCGACGGCTTCCACTACGCCCCCTGCGTGACCTCCGCCCAGGAGCTCTCGGCCAGCGGCTGGAACCGGTCGTACGAGCTCGTCGACGGCCTCGACGTGGCCCGCACCCTCTATCCCGACCACTACGGCCTCTGGCTCAACCCGCACGCCCCCGGTGGCGGCGTCGGCATCCCCTGGCTGGACCTGCGCCGCATCGCCACCGGCCTGGACCGCCAGCCCGCCGGCCCCCTCCGCCTCACCGAACCCGGCATCGAGATCCCGCAGTTCTACGCCCTGCTCGCGCAGAACGCCCACCGCACCCCAGCCCTGCGCTCCCTGCGCCGCGCCTGGGTGCAGCCCGCGCTCGGGGCGCCGTACCTCGCGATCGGTCTGGACGTGTACGACGCCTCCCCGGCCGCCGTCGACTCGGTGCGCGCGATGATGCAGCAGTCCATCGGCGCGGTCCCCGAGGGCCTGCCGGTGTCGACGGTCGCGATGACCGACGACCACGACCCGGTCGTGATGTGGATGCGGGCCAACGCCCGCCCCTTCTACGACCGTGACGCCCACGCGGCCGTACCCCCGGCGCAGCCCCAGCCGCAGGCCCCGGCCGCCGGTTACGGCTATCCGCCGGTGCACGGCGGTTACTGAAGCAACGGTTCGCAGAATTTACGTGGTTGACACATTTCTGCGCGCGTAGACACACGTCTTGCGTCCGGAACTGCGCAGATTCGCCCTTGTGCCCCAACTGACCCACGTCCGGGAGGCGTTACCCGGTGTTCGGATAACGGATTCCCTCGCACTCCATCACGGTTGTGCATACTTTCCCCGTCAGACCTGGCGGGTGATCACAACGACGCTGAAGACTCCCCACTCAGGCAGGGGGGTCAAACCTCCTGCCGATGGCAAGTCGACAAAGCCGCAATCCGCGGCAGGCGCAGGCCGGTCACCACCGGCGAGAGGGGTCGCTCACCGTGACCGCACCGATCGAGACCACCGGGGCGGCAGCCGAAGCGCAGCCGGAGGCTGTGCTGGCGGGAGCCGAGAAGGGGCAGATCGAGGGTCGTTCCCTGGGGCAGATCGCCTGGACCCGGTTCAAACGGGACAGGGTCGCCGTGGCCGGCGGCGTCATCGTGATCCTGCTGATCCTCGTGGCGGTCCTCTCGCGGCCCATCCAGGCCATGTTCGGCCTCGACCCGAACGCCTTCCACCAGGACCTGATCGACGCCGACACCTCGCTGCCCAAGGGCGGCTGGGGCGGCATGAGCGGGTCCCACCTGCTGGGCGTCGACCCGAAGTTCGGCCGGGACATCGCCACCCGCATCCTCGAAGGCTCCTGGGTCTCCCTGGTCGTGGCCTTCGGCGCCACGATCCTGTCCAACGTGATCGGTGCCATCATGGGTGTCGTCGCCGGCTACTACGGCGGCCGGGTCGACTCGATCATCAGCCGGCTGATGGACACCTTCCTCGCCTTCCCCCTGCTGCTGTTCGCCATCGCCATCTCCGCCACCCTCCAGGGCGGCGCCTTCGGCCTCAACGGACTGCCGCTGCACCTGAGCGTGCTCATCTTCGTGATCGGCTTCTTCAACTGGCCCTATCTGGGGCGGATCGTGCGCGGCCAGACCCTCGCCCTGCGTGAGCGCGAGTTCGTCGACGCCGCCCGCGGCATGGGAGCCAAGGGTCCGTACATCCTCTTCCGCGAGCTGCTGCCCAACCTGGTCGGCCCGATCATCGTCTACTCGACGCTGCTCATCCCGACCAACATCCTCTTCGAGGCGTCCCTGAGCTTCCTGGGCGTCGGCATCCAGCCCCCGCAGGCCTCGTGGGGCGGCATGCTCCGGGAAGCCGTCACCTACTACCAGGTCGACCCCGAGTACATGATCGTGCCGGGCCTCGCCATCTTCATCACCGTCCTGGCGTTCAACCTGCTCGGCGACGGTCTCCGTGACGCTCTCGACCCCCGCAGCCGCTAGGCAGCCCCGAGAGTCCTTCTAAGTTTCCGATCAATGGAGGGGAAGCAGACCATCATGCGAAGGTCAGCACTTGCCGCGGTCGCGGCCCTCGGCTCCGCCAGCCTGCTGCTTGCAGGCTGCACCAAGGCCGATAACAACAAGGACGGCGGCAGCACCCCGAAGGCGGCCGGTGCCAACGCGGCGACCACGGGAGTCGTCAACGCGTCCGACAAGAAGGGGGGCACGGTCGTCTACGAGATGTCGGACGTGCCGGACTCCTTCGACCCGGGCAACACGTACTACGCGTACATGTACAACTTCAGCCGGCTCTACGCCCGCCCGCTGATGACGTTCGAGCCCGCCCCCGGCTCGAAGGGCAACACCCTCGTCCCGGACCTCGCCGCGAGCAAGGGCGTCCCGAGCGACGGCGGCAAGACCTGGACGTACAAGCTGCGCGCGGGCCTGAAGTACCAGGACGGCACGCCGATCACCTCGAAGGACGTCAAGTACGCCGTCGAGCGGTCCAACTTCGCCCGTGACGTGCTCTCGCTCGGCCCGAACTACTTCCAGCAGTTCATGCAGGACGGCGACAAGTACAAGGGCCCGTACAAGGACAAGGACCCCAAGGGCCTGTCCTCGATCGAGACGCCCGACGACACCACGATCGTCTTCCACCTGAACCGTCCGTTCCAGGAGTTCGACTACCTGGTCTCGGCCCCGCAGACGGCTCCGGTGCCGCAGTCCAAGGACGACGGCGTCGACTACGTCAAGCACATCGTGTCCTCCGGCTCCTACCAGTTCCAGAGCTACGAGGAGGGCAAGCAGGTCGTCCTGGTCCGCAACAAGAACTGGGACCCGAAGACCGACCCGCTGCGCAAGCAGTACCCGGACAAGATCGTCGTCAAGCTGAAGGTCAACCAGGAGACGATCGACCAGGACCTCCAGTCCGGCGACGCCACCGTTGACCTCGCGGGCACCGGTGTCCAGGCCTCCACCCAGGCCAAGCTGCTCACCCAGGCCGACGGCAAGGCCGCGACCGACAACACCTACGCCGGCCGCCTGGTCTACATGGCGATCAACACCAAGGTGAAGCCGTTCGACAACGTGGCCTGCCGCAAGGCGGTCGAGTACGCCATCGACAAGGTCTCCGTGCAGACCGCGGAGGGCGGCCCGATCCGCGGTGAGGTCGCCTCCACCGTCCTGCCGCCGGACATCACCGGCTACCAGAAGGCGGACGCCTACGCCTCCGCGGGCAGCCACGGTGACGTGGCCAAGGCCAAGGACCAGCTGAAGGCCTGCGGCAAGACGCCGATCACCACCAACATCTCGGCGCGCTCCGACCGCCAGCAGGAGGTCGACGCCGCCACGGCGATCATCAACTCGCTGAAGAAGGTCGGCATCAACGCCACCCTGAAGCAGTACCCGCAGGGCAAGTACTTCACCGACTACGCCGGTGTGCCGAAGTTCACCGAGCAGCAGAACATCGGCCTGATCATGATGCAGTGGGGCGCCGACTGGCCCTCCGGCTACGGCTTCCTGCAGCAGATCCTGAACGGCAAGGCGATCAGCCAGTCCGGCAACACCAACCTGTCGCAGTACGACAACAGCAAGGTCAACGACACGCTCGCCCAGGCGATCGCGGAGCCGGACGTGGCCAAGCGCAACGCCCTGTACGGACAGATCGACCAGCAGGCCATGGACGACGCCGTCCTCGTCCCGCTGACCTACTTCAAGGTCCTGCTGTACCGCTCGCCCTGGGCGACCAACGTGGTCTCCACGGCGGCCTTCAGTGGTCAGTACGACTACCTCAACCTCGGCACCACGAAGAAGTAGCAGCCCCGGAAGGCAGGTGAAGGCATTGGTGCCCGCGGGCCTCACGGTCCGCGGGCACCAGCGCCGGTCCCCGTGATCTCGTACATCCTCCGCCGGACGTTCGCGGCAGTGATCCTGCTGCTGGTCGTCACCGCGGTCACCTTCGCCATCTTCTTCCTGCTGCCGCGACTCGCCGGCCAGACAGCGGATCAGCTGGCGCAGCAGTACATCGGCAAGAGCCCGTCGAAGGCGGACATCGCCGCGGTCAAGCACAACCTCGGTCTGGACCAGCCCATCTACGTCCAGTACTGGCACTTCATCAAGGGGATCGTGGCCGGCGCCACCTACGACCTCGGCCCCACCACGGTGCACTGCGACGCACCCTGCTTCGGCTACTCGTTCAAGACCCACCAGGCGGTCTGGCCGGACCTCACCTCACGCATGCCGGTGACGATCTCGCTGGCCAGCGGTGCCGCCGTGCTGTGGCTGCTGTCGGGTGTGGTGGTCGGTGTCATCTCCGCGCTGAAGCCGCGCTCGTTCTTCGACCGCACCTTCATGGGCGTCGCGCTCGCCGGTGTCTCGCTGCCCATGTTCTTCACGGGCAACCTGGCGCTGCTGCTCTTCACCGACCCCGGTCCGTGGCCGATCTTCGGCAAGGAATACGTCCCGTTCACCACGAACCCCTCGGAATGGGCCAACACCCTCTTCCCGGCGTGGTGTTCGCTCGCCCTGCTGTACTCCGCCGTGTACGCGCGACTCACCCGCTCGGGCATGCTGGAGACGATGAACGAGGACTTCATCCGCACCGCCCGGGCCAAGGGCCTGCGCGAGCGGAGGGTCGTGGTCCGGCACGGGCTGCGCGCCGCGCTCAGCCCGATCCTCACGGTCTTCGGCATGGACCTCGGTCTGCTGCTCGGCGGTGCGGTGATCACCGAGACCGTGTTCTCGCTGCACGGCGTCGGTGAGTACGCGGTGGCCGGCATCACCGACAACGATCTGCCCAAGATCCTCGGCGTGACCCTCCTCGCCGCCTTCTTCGTAGTGATCGCAAACCTTGTGGTGGACGTCCTCTACGCCGCCGCCGACCCGCGGGTGAGGCTCTCGTGACCGAACTCTCCAAGACCGGCGCGGCAGCCGGCGAGCCCACCGACGCGCAGCCGGAGGCGTCCCGCGCCTTCCTCGAAGTCCGCGACCTCAAGGTGCACTTCCCGACCGACGACGGCCTGGTCAAGTCCGTCGACGGACTGTCCTTCTCGCTGGAGAAGGGCAAGACCCTCGCCATCGTCGGCGAGTCCGGCTCCGGCAAGTCGGTCACCTCGCTCGCCATCATGGGCCTGCACCGGCTCGGCGCGCGCGGCAAGAACGTGCAGATGTCCGGCGAGATCTGGCTGGACGGCAAGGAACTGGTCGCCGCGTCCCCGGACGAGGTGCGCAAGCTCCGCGGCCGCGAGATGGCGATGATCTTCCAGGACCCGCTGTCCGCGATGCACCCGTACTACAAGGTCGGCGACCAGATAGTCGAGGCCTACCGGGTCCACCACAACGTCAGCAAGAAGGTCGCCCGCACGCGGGCCATCGAGATGCTCGACCGGGTCGGCATCCCCGAGCCGGCCAAGCGCGTCGACGGCTACCCGCACGAGTTCTCCGGCGGTATGCGCCAGCGCGCCATGATCGCCATGGCGCTGGTGAACAACCCCGAGCTGCTCATCGCGGACGAGCCGACCACCGCCCTCGACGTGACCGTCCAGGCGCAGATCCTCGACCTGATCCGGGATCTGCAGAAGGAGTTCGGCTCCGCGGTCATCATGATCACCCACGACCTCGGTGTGGTCGCCGAGATCGCCGACGACGTCCTCGTGATGTACGGCGGCCGGTGCGTGGAGCGCGGCGCGGCGGACGAGGTCTTCGAGAAGCCGCAGCACCCCTACACCTGGGGCCTGCTCGGCTCGATGCCCCGCATCGACCGGGAGACCTCCGAACGGCTCATCCCGGTCAAGGGCCAGCCGCCGAGCCTCATCAACGTCCCCTCGGGCTGTGCCTTCCACCCGCGCTGCCCGTACGCGGACATCCCCAAGGGGAACGTCACCCGCACGGTGCGCCCCGAGCTGGAACAGGTGAGTACCGGGCACTGGTCCGCCTGCCACCTCCCGGCCGAGGACCGTGAGCGGATCTGGACCGAAGAGATTGCGCCGAAGCTGTGAGTGAGACGACCAAGAACCAGTCCGCCGACGGTGAGGTGCTGCTCAAGGTCGAGGGCCTGACCAAGCACTTCCCGATCAAGAAGGGCATCCTGCAGCGCCAGGTCGGCGCCGTGAAGGCCGTCGACGGCATCGACTTC
The DNA here is from genome assembly GCF_020181035.1 of Streptomyces sp. CoH27. Taxonomy (GTDB): domain Bacteria; phylum Actinomycetota; class Actinomycetes; order Streptomycetales; family Streptomycetaceae; genus Streptomyces; species Streptomyces camelliae. Next base: position 188,594 of record NZ_JAIQYY010000015.1, on the reverse strand, counting down.
GAGGTGCGCAAGGGCGAGACCCTGGGCGTGGTCGGCGAGTCGGGCTGCGGCAAGTCGACCATGGGCCGGGTCATCACCCGGCTCCAGGACCCGACCGACGGCACGATCACCTTCGACGGCCAGGACATCACGCGGCTGAACACCGCGCAGATGCGCCCGCTGCGCCGCGACATCCAGATGATCTTCCAGGACCCGTACGGCTCCCTGAACCCCCGTCACACCATCGGCTCGATCGTCTCCGCGCCCTTCCGGCTGCAGAACGTGGAGCCCGAGGGCGGGGTCAAGAAGGAGGTCCAGCGGCTCCTCGAACTGGTCGGCCTGAGCCCCGAGCACTACAACCGCTACCCGCACGAGTTCTCCGGCGGTCAGCGTCAGCGCATCGGCATCGCCCGCGCGCTCGCCCTGAAGCCGAAGCTGGTCGTCGCGGACGAGCCGGTCTCGGCGCTGGACGTGTCGATCCAGGCGCAGGTCGTGAACCTCATGGACGACCTCCAGGAGGAACTCGGCCTGACCTACGTGATCATCGCCCACGACCTCTCGGTCGTCCGGCATGTCTCGGACCGCATCGCGGTGATGTACCTCGGCAAGATCGTGGAGCTGGCCGACCGTACCTCCCTGTACGAGGCGCCGATGCACCCGTACACCAAGGCGCTGATGTCGGCGGTGCCGGTGCCGGATCCCAAGCGGCGGGGCCAGAAGAGCGAGCGCATCCTGCTGCGCGGCGATGTGCCGTCGCCGATCGCTCCGCCGTCGGGCTGCCGCTTCCACACCCGGTGCTGGAAGGCGACGCAGATCTGCAAGACGACCGAGCCGCAGCTGGTGGAGCTGAAGCCGGGGCAGCGGGTCGCCTGCCACCACCCGGAGAACTTCGCCGACCAGGCTCCCCAGGACACCGTCCTGCTGTCGGCCGCGAAGGAGGCCGCCGAGCTGGTCGCCGACGAGGTGCTCGCCGAGTCGGCCCAGACCTCGCAGGCCCTGGCGAGCGCCGTCGCCGAGGAAGAGGCGGGGACCGAGGAGGCTACGGCCGAGGAGGCCGCGGTTTCCGAGGAGACCGCGGTTTCCGAGGAGGCGGAGGTGTCTGAGGAGGCCTCGGCTTCGGAGGAGGCCGAAGTGTCCGAGGAGTCTTCCGCTTCGGAGGAGGCCGAGGCCGCTCAGGATTCGGCCGCTTCGGGGGAGACTTCGGCGTCCGAGGAGGCTTCGGCGTCCGAGGAAGCTGAGACGGCTGAGGAGACGGCCGCTTCGGAGGAGGCTTCGGCGTCCGAGGAAGCTGAGACGGCTGAGGAGACGGCCGCTTCGGAGGAGGCTTCGGCGTCCGAAGAGGCTGAGGCGTCCGAAGAGACCGCGGAAACCGAGGCCGAGGCTGCGGCTGCGGCTGCGGCCGACGAGCCTGCGGCCGACGAGAAGCCGGCCTCCTCCGGCAAGGCCGAGGCCACCGGTGCGAAGGGCACGTCCGCCGGTAGCGCCGACGAGCAGGACTGACGGCCCCCTGACACACACCGATGCCCCGCCCCTCGTAACGGACGGGGCATCGGTGCGTCAGCCGACACGTACGGACACCCCACAGTGACCCTTCAGAACGGCAGCGGACCCCGCCCCCGGCGCGTGGTCATCACCGGAGCCGCCCGGGACTTCGGCCGGACCCTCGCGATCTTCTTCGCCCGGCGCGGCGACGAAGTCCTGCTCTCCGCACGGGACGTGAGGGCGGCGCAGCGCACAGCCGACGAGATCCGCGGCCTCGGCTTCGACAAGGTGCACGCCTTCCGCTGTGACCTGGCGGACCCGGCATCGGTGCGTGCCTTCGCCGACAGGATCGCCGAGGTGACCGATCACATCGACGTGCTCGTCAACAACGGCGCCCGCTGGCTGCCCGGCGACGACCTCGCCTCCGCCGCCGACGAGGACATCGCGGCCACCATCGCCTCGACCGTGACCGGCACGGTCCTCGCCACCAAGCATCTGCTGCCGCTGCTGCTGAAGTCCGACCGGCCCGACGTGGTCAACCTGATCTCGTCGGCCGGGCTCACCGGCAACCACCGCACCCAGGCCCACGCCGCCTTCTACGCGGCCAAGCACGGCCAGGCCGGCCTCGCCGACCTGCTCTCGCCCCAGCTACGGCCGCACGGCGTACGTGTCATCTCGCTGTACCCGCCCGACTTCAGCAACCCGGACCCGCTGGGCCCGGACTGGGACACGACGCCGCGCGGGGCGGGCGACAAGCTCACCGCCCACTCCCTCGTGGACTGCGTCATGTTCGCGATCGACCAGCCACGGGACTGCTTCATCAGGGCGTTCCACTTCGAACAGGCGGGCTGAGTAAAAATAGGGGGTGCTTCAACCTCTCTTCACCCCCTCTGTCCAGCACACGCTCGATGTCATCGGCATCTTCGTGTTCGCGATCTCCGGCGCGCTGCTGGCCGTCCGGAAGAACTTCGACGTGTTCGGCATCGCCGTCCTCGCCGAGGTCACCGCGCTGGGCGGGGGCCTGTTCCGCGACCTGATCATCGGGGCCGTACCCCCGGCCGCCTTCACCGATCTCGGGTACTTCCTCACCCCCCTGCTCGCCGCCCTCGTCGTCTTCTTCCTGCATCCGCACGTGGAGCGGATCCAGGCGGCGGTGCTCGTCTTCGACGCGGCCGGCCTCGGCCTGTTCTGTGTCAGCGGTACGACGAAGGCGTACAGCTACGGCCTCGGTCTGACCGCGTCGGCGACGCTGGGCCTCGCGACCGCCGTCGGCGGCGGCGTGCTGCGGGACGTGCTCGCCAACGAGGTGCCCTCACTGCTGCGTTGGGACCGCGACCTGTACGCGGTCCCAGCGATCGTCGGCTCGACGATGGTCGTGCTCTGCATCCGCTACGGCGCCCTGACCCCCCTCACCAGTGGGCTCGCGGTCGTCACCGCTTTTGTGCTCCGCCTGCTCGCGATGCGGTTCCACTGGCGAGCTCCGCGCGCGTGGAACCGCCGGTCGACGGTGACAGAGGACTGAGCGGGGTGGACGTGTGGGTGTGCCCGGGGGTGCTGTGGCCCGTCATCTGCTGGGTCAGCCACTCGAACACCGTCGGCACCTGCGGCCGCCACAGGGCCATCGAGTGCCCGCCCATGCTGCGCGGCAGGAACACCACGCGCACGTACGTCGGCGGCTTCGCGATCTGCTCCAGCGCGACACCGGCCTGGTAGCCGTCGCCGTTCTCACCGGAGATGTACAGCGAGATCCGCGGCGGGGTGCGGTAGCCCTTCAGGATTTCGTAGGGGTTGTTGGCCCGGCGCAGCTCGATGCTCCCGGCGGCCAGCGAGTTCCGCTCGCCGATCGGGTCGTTGTAGCCGGAGAGGCTGATGGCGGCCCGGTACCGGTCGGGGTGGGCGACGGCGAGCTTGGTCGCGCAGTGGGCACCGGCCGAGTAGCCGGCCGCGGCCCAGCCGTCCGGCCCGGACTGGGCACGGAAGTTGTCCGTGATCATCTTCGGTACGTCGATGCTCAGCCAGGTGTCCGCGTTCACGGTGCCGGGGACGTTGGCGCACCCGGTGTCGACCTTGGCGATCAGGTTCGTGCGCGGGGACACCAGGATGAACGGCGCGACCTGGCCGCTCTTCATGAGCGGTGCCAGCTGCTCGTGCACCTTCATGGAGCCGAACCAGGCCTTCGCCGAGCCCGGGTAGCCCGACAGCAGTTCCACGACCGGGAACTTCTTGTTCTTGTACGCCGGGTCGTTGTACTGCGGCGGCAGCCAGACGTAGACCTCGGCGTTCACGCCCGACACCCGGCCCTTGAGCTGGGTGACCTGCACCCCGCCGGCCGCGTGCATACCGGGACCGTCGGCCTGGGTGAACTTCTGCTGCACCTTGGGCAGCTTCTTGTACGCGATTCCGCCCGTGCCGTCGGCGCCGAGGTTGGCGGCCTGCTGCACATGGTTGCCCGTGCCGATCAGGTCGGCCCAGTTGTCGTACAGGTTGTTGGCGTTGTTGACCAGCACGAAGACCAGGGTGATGGCGGTGACCTGGGCGAAGAGGAGCATGAGCACGCGGGCCGCGGCGCGCAGGGCCTTGGGCCCGCGCACCCGCGACCACAGAACGAGCGGCAGTATCAGGGCGACCACGGCCAGCACGATGGTCGTGTAGAGGAACGGAGTCCCGGTGAGGCTCATGTCCCCATAGAGGGCAATCGGATGCCAGAGGTTGTGGACGTCTCCGGGCACTTACCTAGAAATTGCCGGAACCTCACTCGTGAGGGGGAATCGGAGGCGAACGGTAAGACGAAGCCTAGCATCGGAAAGCTACCGCTTAGTAGTTTCCTGTTGTACCGTTCATCCATGCCAGAAGCAGCTTCCGCACCGGCCGTACCGGCCGTGATCGGCGACAGCGAGTTCGACCGGGACACCGCGGTCACCCGGCGCGAGCCCGGTGTCTACGACATCGACCTCTCGGCAGGCTGGACCATCATCAGCGCCGTCAATGGCGGCTATCTGCTGGCCGTGCTCGGCCGGGCCCTCGCGGACACGCTCCCGCACCCGGACCCCTTCACCATCTCCGCGCACTACCTGACCGCGTCCCGCCCCGGCCCGGCGGTCGTCCGCACGGAGACCGTCCGCACCGGCCGCACCCTCTCCACCGGCCAGGCCTCCCTCTTCCAGTACGACGACGCGGGCAACGAGGTGGAGCGCATCCGCGTCCTCGCCTCGTACGGCGACCTCGCGGAGCTCCCCGACGACGTCCGCACGACGGCGACCCCGCCCGCGATCCCGCCCCTGGACCAGTGCTTCGGTCCGCAGGACGGCCCGGCACCGGTCGAGGGCAGCTCGGCCATCGCGGACCGCCTGATGCTGAAGCTGGACCCGTCGACGCTCGGCTGGGCCCTCGGCGCGCCCTCCGGCAGGGGCGAGATGCGCGCCTGGTTCGGCCTGGCCGACGGCCGCGACGCGGACCCCCTCTCGCTCCTCCTGGCGGTGGACGCCCTGCCCCCGACGGCCTTCGAGATCGGCCTCAAGGGCTGGGTCCCCACGGTGGAACTCACGGTCCATGTCCGCCACCGCCCGGCCCCCGGCCCGCTCCGGGTCGCCATCACCACCCGCAACGTGGCCGGCGGCTTCCTGGAGGAGGACGCCGAGGTCTGGGACACCGAGAACCGCCTGGTCGCCCAGTCCCGCCAGCTCGCCCGCGTCCGGCTGGGCTGAGCGCCGTACCGGCCCCTGTCAGGCAGGGCACGGGTGCGTGCTGCGGCTCCGTCCGGCCCCCTGTCAGGCGTGGTCGAGGGGGGTGCGGCCGAGCCAGGCGGCCAGCTCCTCGTAGGGGCCGGCGTTCTCGGGGGCCCGGGTGCGGGGGGCGAAGGGGGTGGCGGTGTCGCGGGGGCGGGAGTCGGGGAGGACGGTGCGGGCGGTGGTGAGGGCGAACTCGGCCAGTTCCGGGTCGAGTTCGTGGGGGTGGCCGAGGGCCTCGGCGAGGTCCCAGGTGTGCGTCACGATCTCCATCACGTAGCCCGACAGCGCCGCGTGGCCCGGGACCTCGCCCCAGGGCACGCGCACCGCGCTCGTCATCCGCTCGTCGCTCTCCCAGGCCTTGAGCACCCGGTTCCTGATCTCGTCGTAGGCCGCGGCCCAGCCGTCGTCCTCGACGTCCCCGGCGATCGGCTCGACGGCCATCCCGTCGCCGCCCTCGCCGACCACCGCGATCCGCCCGGAGCCGCCGACGATGTGGCTCAGCAGACCGCGTACGTCGAACTCGGTACAGGGGGTGGGGCGGGTCAGGTCCTCGGGGCGTACGGCGCTGATCAGCGCGGCCGCCTGTGCGGTGGCGCGGGTGTAGACGGGGCGCGGGTCGGTGAAGCCGTCGGTGGTCATGAGCTGCCTCTCTCGCTGGGCTGGTGCGCCGAGCATCCCCGGATAACCTGACAGACTCCGTCAACATTTGCGCCCGGCCCGCGCGGGGCGCGATGCTCACCGTGTGAAGTCCGACCGGCTGCTGTCGATCCTGCTGCTCCTGCAGACCCGGGGCCGGGTCCCCGCCCATGAACTCGCCGACCGGCTGGAGGTGTCGGTCCGCACCATCTACCGGGACATCGAGGCCCTGTCGGCCTCCGGCGTCCCGGTGTACGCCGAGCGCGGCCGGCACGGCGGCATAGAACTCCTCGCCGGATTCCGCACCGACGTCACCGGCCTGACCGCCGACGAGTCCCGGGCCCTGTTCGTCCTGGCCACCCAGGGCGCCCACGCCGAGCTCGGTCTCGACGCGGCGCTCGGCTCGGCCCTGCGCAAGGTCATGGCCGCGCTCCCGGCCCCGCACCGGCCCGCCGCCGACCTCACCAGCCGCCGCATCCTGGTCGACGCCACCCGCTGGCGCGTCGGACCCCGGCAGAGCGCCGACCTGGCCGCGCTCCAGGACGCCGTCTTCTCCGACCGGCGCCTGCGGCTGCGCTACCGGCACAGCGGGGAACAGGAGCCGCGGACGTACACCGTGGACCCGTACGGCCTCGTCGCCAAGGCGGGCGTCTGGTATCTGGTCGCCGACCGGCGCGGCCGCCCGCAGCTGTTCCGGGCCGACCGGGTGCACTCGGCCCGGCTCCTCGACGACCCCGTACGGCGCAGGGACGGGGTCGAACTCGCCGACGCCTGGGAGGCGTTGCGCCGCCAGGTCGAGGAGCGGGACGGCGGGATCGAGGTCACCGTCCGGGTCCGGCGCACCTTCCTGGACATCTTCCGGCGGATGGCGGCCGCCGAGCTGACCGCCCTGCCCGACGACGACGGCACCGGCGAGTGGGTCACCGCCCGGCTGACGTACCCGGTGCTGCGCGCGGTGCGCCAACTCCTCGCCTTCTCCGACCGGGTGGAGCTCCTGGACCCGCCCGAGGCCCGTGCGGAACTGCTGGCGGGTGCCCGTTCCGTCACGGCTCTGTACCAGGAGCCCGCGGAAGCGGAATTGACAGCCGGGGGACAGGAGGGGCTCAAGTACCGCCAAGGCGGCGTTGGTTGAGTGCGGCTCTCAGGACTTCCTCATCCTCACCGGAGCTGATTCTCATGAAGCGTGCCCGTCTCGCCCCCGCCGTCGCCCTGCTGGCCCTGTCCCCGCTGCTCCTCGCCGCCTGCGGCTCCGGCGACTCGTCGTCCTCCTCCTCCGGGTCCTCCGGCGGCGGCAACTCCGGTCAGCAGCAGGCCTGTACGGCGCCGTCGGGCATGCCCAGCGCCGGGGCGCAGCGACGCCGGCCGAGCGGGGCACCGTCCGGCATGCCCTCGGGAGCATCCAGGGCCGAGCCGACCGGTGCTCCCAGCGGGATGCCGTCGGGCATGCCGAGCGGCGGTCCGGCGGGCGGCGGCCAGGGCGGCTCCGGCGGCGGTCCGGCCGGCGGCGGTCAGGGCGGCGGCTGCGGCGGCCGGGGCGGCGGGCAGAACGGCGGCCAGGTTCAGCAGGGCTGACCGAAAAGGACCGTCGGCCGTACGCCGGCGGGGGCGGCACGCACCGGGCGTGCCGGCCCCGCCGTATGTGTACGGTCGCTCAGCCGAGCCAGTGGCTGCGGCCGATCGTGATGAGCCGCAACTGCCGCAGGGCGCGCTGCGTGACCCGCTCCCGCTCCTCCGCCGGAGCCTCCTGCGCCTCCAGGAACAGCGAGGCGGTGATGAGCATCTGGTCGACGTAGAGATGGGCGAGCATCAGCAGGTCGTCGTCGTTCCAGCCCTCGGCCTCGGGGTCCTTGGCCAGCTCGGTCTTCACCTCCTCGGCGAACCGGGCGAGTTGGTCCCGTATCGCCTCCCGCACGGGCTGCACCCCGCCGTGCCGCTCCCGGGCGATGAACCGCACGTGCGCCGGGTGGGTGGCCACGTGATCGGCGATCAGCCGCACGGCGCGCGTGATGCGTTCCTCGCTGTCGCCCGTCGTCGACACCGTCGTGCGCACCATCGGGTGCAGACTGCCCAGTGCCTCGTCGACCAGCGCCACCCCGAGGTCGGCGGTCGAGCGGAAGTGCCGGTAGAAGGCGGTCGGGGCGACGCCGACCGCCCGGGTGACCTCACGCAGACCCAGGCTGCTCAGGCTCTGCTCCTCCAGCAGCGCGAGCGCGGCGTCGAGGAACGCCTGCCGGGTCTTCTGCTTCTGCGCCTGCCGGATGCCGAGGGTGTGACTCATGTCATCCAGTTAACAACTGTTCTCCGGAATTGGAAAGCCGGGGAAGGCGCTAGACTCGAAGTCAGTGAACAACTGTTACTACAACTGTTCACCCAAACTTCACAACGGCATCCCGGAGGGGGGATCCGATCCCATGCTGTTCCTCGTCGTCGCACTCATGCTCTTCGGAGTCGTGCTGGGCACCGTCGCCCACGCACCGCTCACCGTCACCGGCCTCATCGCCGCCGTCATCGCCGTCTGGCTCGGCGTGTTCGCGATCCGCGAGCGCCTCGGCCGCCGGCGCCGTACGCAGGCCAACTGACCGTCCGCCACGACTTCCCGGAGCTGACCACCATGCAACTCACCGCACCCGTCACGAGCGGTACCGAAACCCGCAGGGGCGCACGCGACGCCGACGGCATGGCCGTGGCGTCCTTCATCCTCGGCCTGCTCGGCCTGCTCGTCCTCAACATCTTCCTCGGCCCGATCGCCATCGCCCTGGCCGCGGTCTCCCTCTGGCGGGGCACCACCCGCCGCGGCCGCGCCGTGCTGGGCCTCGCCCTGGGCGTCGCGGACCTGGCGGTCCTGGTTCTGTCGATGCAGCTGAGCCACACGGTCTCCTGGAGTCTGTGACCGGCCGGCCGACTCCCGCGCAAGAAGGCGCATCCGAGGCCGGGCCCAGCCGTGCGGGACCCGTAGAATCGGGCTCACCATGGCTTACCTCGACCACGCCGCGACGACCCCCATGCTCCCGGAGGCGGCAGAGGCACTCACCGCCCAGCTGAGCATCACGGGCAACGCCTCCTCCCTGCACGCAGCCGGCCGCCGGGCCCGCCGCACCGTCGAGGAGTCCCGCGAAACCCTCGCGGAAGCGCTGGGCGCCCGCCCCAGCGAGGTCGTCTTCACCTCGGGCGGCACCGAGGCCGACAACCTCGCCGTCAAGGGCCTGTACTGGTCCCGCCGCGCCGCCGACCCGGCCCGCACCCGGGTGCTGGCCAGCCCCGTCGAACACCACGCCGTCCTCGACGCCGTCCACTGGCTCGGCGAACACGAGGGCGCGAAGGTCGAGTACCTCCCCGTCGACTCCTACGGCCGCGTCCACCCCGAGGCCCTGAGGGAAGCCATCGCCCGCAATCCCGGCGACGTCGCCCTGGCCACCGTGATGTGGGCCAACAATGAGATCGGCACGATCCTGCCGGTGCGCGAACTCGCCGACGTCACCGCCGAGTTCGGCATCCCGCTGCATGCCGACGCGGTCCAGGCCTTCGGCCAGGTCCCGGTCGACTTCGCCGCCTCAGGCCTCGCCGCGATGACTGTTTCCGGCCACAAGATCGGCGGCCCGTACGGCATCGGGGCACTGCTGCTCGGCCGTGAGCACACCCCCGTCCCCGTCCTGCACGGCGGCGGTCAGGAGCGCCATGTCCGCTCCGGCACCCTCGACGTCCCCGCCATCGCCTCCTTCGCCGTCGCCGGCCGGCTCGCCGCCGAGCGGCGCGCGGAGTTCGCCCGCGAGGTCGGCGCGCTGCGCGACCAGTTGATCGACGCCGTGCGCGGTGCCGTACCGGACGCGATCCTCGGCGGCGACCCGGCACCCGAGGGGCGGCTTCCGGCCAACGCCCACTTCACCTTCCCCGGCTGCGAGGGCGACTCCCTGCTGCTCCTGCTGGACGCCCAGGGCATCGAGTGCTCCACCGGCTCCGCCTGCACCGCGGGCGTCGCCCAGCCCAGCCATGTGCTGCTGGCCACCGGCATCGACCCGGAGCTGGCCCGCGGCACCCTGCGCTTCTCTCTCGGCCACACCTCGACCGAGGCGGACGTGGAGGCCGTCGCGAAGGCGATCGGCCCTGCGGTGGAACGGGCGCGGGCGGCGGGCCTCAGCTGAGCATCCCGGGGCGGGACATGCAGCGACCTACAAGGCGGGTTCCCTTCGCCGGTATTGTCCGGATCAGGTAGTAGGGGTCGCCTTCCGGTCCAGTACTTGCGACCTTCCGGCCTCTCAGCCCGAGCGTCGACGTCGGCACCAGCGGAGACTCGTACCTCTCGGTGAAGGGAGATCCTGTATCTCTCGCTGAAGTCGGCTACTCCGCTTGAACTCCCTCACTCGTCTTGTAGGTCTAATACAAGGATAAATCGGCACCTATCGTACGCAAGGGGTCTGGCCTTGATTTTTTCGGCCGCTTGAAATCTTTCGGGGGCTCCTCCCGGGGCCCCGTACCCTGGAGGGGCTATGACTGAGACCCCGCAGCGCCCCCTCCGCGTCCTCGCCGCCATGTCCGGCGGAGTCGACTCCGCCGTAGCCGCCGCGCGCGCCGCGGAAGCCGGCCACGACGTCACCGGCGTCCACCTCGCGCTCTCCGCGAACCCGCAGTCCTTCCGCACCGGCGCGCGGGGCTGTTGCACCATCGAGGACTCGCGCGACGCCCGCCGCGCGGCCGACGTCATCGGCATCCCGTTCTACGTCTGGGACCTCGCCGACCGCTTCCGCGAGGACGTGGTCGAGGACTTCGTCGCCGAGTACGAGGCCGGTCGCACCCCCAACCCCTGCCTGCGCTGCAACGAGAAGATCAAGTTCGCCGCGCTCCTCGACAAGGCGCTCGCGCTGGGCTTCGACGCGGTGTGCACGGGCCACTACGCCAAGGTGATCGTGCGCGAGGACGGCTCCCGTGAGCTGCACCGCGCCTCCGACATGGCCAAGGACCAGTCGTACGTCCTCGGTGTGCTGGACGACCGGCAGCTCGCCCACGCGCTGTTCCCGCTCGGTGACACGGTGACGACGAAGGACGAGATCCGCGCGGAGGCCGAGCGGCGCGGGCTGGCGGTCGCCAAGAAGCCCGACTCGCACGACATCTGCTTCATCGCCGACGGCGACACCCAGGGCTTCCTCGCCCAGCGCCTCGGCAGGGCCGAGGGCGACATCGTGGACGAGTCCGGCGCCAAGCTGGGCACGCACGAGGGGGCGTACGGCTTCACCATCGGCCAGCGCAAGGGCCTGCGGATCGGCACCCCGGCCCCCGACGGCAAGCCGCGCTACGTCCTCGACATCTCCCCGGTGACCAACACGGTCACCGTCGGCCCCGCCGCCGCCCTGGACGTCACCGCCCTCACCGCGATCAAGCCCCGCTGGTGCGGCACCGCCCCCACCGGCCCCGGCACCTACACCGCCCAGCTGCGCGCCCACGGCGGCGAGACCGAGGTCACCGCGGAGCCGGTCGACGGCGAACTCCGCGTCACCTTCACCGAGCCGGTCCGGGGCGTCGCCCCCGGCCAGGCGATCGTCCTGTACGACGGCACGCGCGTGGTCGGCTCGGCGACGATCGCGACGACCACGCGCGCGACAGCGGCCGCGGTGTAGCTCTCAGGGGGTACGCCGGCGGTGTGGCTCTTTCGGGGGTACGCCGCCGGATCCTCAGCCGGTGAATCCTCAGCAGCCGGTGAATCCTCAGCCGGTGAAGAAGTCGGCCAGCACCGGCCCCAGCACGTCCGGTTCCACCATGTGGGTCTGCCCCGGAAGCACCCGGTAGGTGCCCTGGGGCACCGCCTCCGCGACGGCCTGGGCCGCCCGGTGCATCCACTCCGGGCTCGCCCCGCCCACGACGGACAGCACCGGCACGGAGACCGCCGCGAGCCGCTCGCGCGGGAGCAGTCCGTCGCCCATGACGGCGTCGTCGTACGCGAGACTCGGTGCCACGGCCTCCATGCCGGCCCACATCGGCGACTGCCGGGCGCCCTGGATCATCTCCTCGCCGAGCCCGGTCAGCCGCAGGAACAGCTCCACCGCGTCCCCGCGCCGGCCGTCGGACAGTGCCCTGTTCAGCTGCTCCTTGTACACGGCCTCGCGCTCGGCGCCGCCCTGGAGGAAGTCGGCGTACGGCACCTCGTACACCGCCGCCCGGCGCAGCGGCAGCCCGCTCGCTGCCGCGCGGAGCACCAGCGCGCCGCCCGAGGAGACCCCGAACAGCGAGGCGTCCCCGCCCACCGCGTCGAGCAGCGCGGCCAGGTCCTCCACCTCACGCGCGACCTCGTACGGTGCCGTGTCCCCGCTCGCGCCGCGGCCCCGGCGGTCGTACACGACGGCCGTGCAGCGGTCCGCGAGCCGGGCGGCCAGGGGTGCCACGGTGCCGCCGGTGGACATCGCGCCGCACACCAGGATCACCGCGGGCCCCTGGCCGGTCACTTCGTACGCGAGGGCGGTGCCGTCGCGGGAAGTCGTCTTCTTGTCCATGTCGGTGCAGACTGCCGTACCCGCATGGACTCGTCGCTCACGACACGTCGACGTCGTAGAAGCAGAAGTGATCCTTGATCTCCGCGACTCCCGGCTTGGGGTCGGGGTACGCCCAGACCAGGTCCGGCGCGTCCGGCAGCGACCAGTACGACGCCGTGCCCTTGAAGGGGCAGACGGTGTGGGTGTCCGAGGGGGTCAGCAGGTCGAGGCGTACGTCCTCGGCGGGTATGTAGTACCGCGCGGGACAGCCCGTCTCGCGCAGCACCAGGGGACGGTCGGACTCCGCGAGCACCAGATCGCCGTGCACCACGCGCACGTGCCGCTCGCCCTGCTCGATGGTGATGGTGTGTCCTTCGGTCATATCCGGACAGCACCGGCGGGCGCCCGGTTCTTCCCGCGTACGGTGGGGGCCATGAACATCTGCGTCTTCCTGTCCGCCGCCGACCTCGACGAGCGTTACACGCGCCCCGCGCGCGAGTTCGCGGAACTGCTCGGCAAGGCCGGCCACACCCTGGTGTGGGGCGGCTCCAACGTCGGTCTGATGAAGGTCGTCGCCGACGGGGTGCACGAGGCGGGCGGCAGGCTGCTGGGCGTGTCCGTGGACTTCCTCGCGAACAAGGCGCGGCCCGGCGCCGACGAGATGGTCATCGCCGCCGACCTCGCCGAGCGCAAGAAACTGCTGCTGGAGAAGGCCGACGCCGTGGTGATCATGGTGGGCGGCACCGGCACGCTGGACGAGGCCACGGAGATCCTGGAGCTGAAGAAGCACGGCCGCACCGAGAAGCCGGTCGTGCTGCTGAACACCGCGGGCTTCTACGACGGCCTCAAGGAGCAGTTCCGCCGCATGGAGGCCGAGGGCTTCCTGCCGCGTCCGCTGGCCGAGCTGATGTACTTCGCCGAGGAACCCGTCGCCGCGCTGGCCCACCTGGAAGGCCACCTGGGCGCCCGCTGATGCGAGCATGGCGGGCATGGCTACTCATGTGATCACCGGTGCCGGTTCCGGCATCGGCGCCGCCGTCGCCCGCCGGCTGCACGCGCGCGGGGACGACATCGTCCTGCACGCGCGCGACGCGGGCCGCGCGAAGGAGCTGGCGGCCGGGTTCCCCGGCGCCCGCACCCTGGTGGGCGACCTGGCAGACCCGGACCGGCTCTCCTGGGCGTTCTCCCACCAGACGCTCCCCGACCGGGTGGACTCCCTGCTCCACATCGCCGGGGTCGTCGACCTGGGCGAGGTCGGCGACCTGACCACCAAGTCCTGGCACCACCAGCTCAACGTCAACCTGATCGCCCCGGCCGAGCTGACCCGGCACTTCCTGCCCCAGCTGCGCGCCGCCCGCGGCCATGTGATCTTCGTCAACTCAGGGGCAGGCCTGAGCGCCCACGCGGGCTGGTCCGCCTACGCCGCCTCGAAACACGGCCTGAAGGCCCTGGCCGACTCCCTGCGCCAGGAGGAACACGCGGCCGGCGTCCGCGTCACCACGGTGTACCCCGGCCGCACGGCCACCCCCATGCAGACCAAGGTCCACCAGCAGGAGGGCAAGGACTACGACCCCGCCAAGTGGATCGATCCCGAGTCGGTCGCCACGACGATCCTCATGGCCCTGGACCTGCCCAGGGACGCCGAGGTCAACGACCTGACGGTACGGCCGGGCCGGTGACCTCCGGGGCCGCGCTTCTCTGCCGACCGCGTCGGGTGATGGGCGGCACGGGCGGGCACAGGTGGGCATAGGCGGGGGTACAGGGGGCGGAGCCCCCTTGTGCCGCCACGGCATACCCTTCCGGAGTGAGTGAGAGCAGTGAGTTCACGTTCCCCCCGGCCACCGGCATCGGGTCCATGCCCGGCGGCGACGCCAGGGAAGCCGCCAAGACGGTCACCGGAAGCTTCGAGGACTTCCCGTTCCTCGCCGAGCTGCCCACGCGGGGGCCCGGAGCCGACATGATCGGTCGTACCGCCGGGATGCTGGTCGAGCTGTACGCGCGCGTGGAGCCCAGCGGCTGGCGGATCGGGGACCGGCCGGGCCGGGACACCAAGCGCGCCCGGTCCTGGCTGGGCGAGGACCTGGACGCCCTGGAGGAGTTCACGCAAGGCTACGAGGGCGACCTCAAGGTGCAGGCCGTCGGCCCCTGGACGCTCGCCGCCGCCCTGGAGCTGAAGAACGGCGAGGCCGCCCTCTCCGACCCCGGCGCCTGCCGTGACCTCACCGCCTCCCTCACCGAGGGCCTCCGCCTCCACCTCGCCGAGGTACGGCGCCGCATCCCCGGCGCCCGCCTCGTCCTCCAGCTCGACGAGCCCTCGCTCACCGCCGTCCTGCGCGGCCAGGTCCGCACCGCCAGCGGCTACCGCACCCACCGCGCCGTCGACCGCCAGCTCGTGGAGGCCGCGCTCCGGGATGTCGTCGGCGTGCACCACGACGGCCCCGTGGTCGTCCACTCCTGCGCCCCTGACGTGCCGTTCGCCCTGCTGCGCCGGGCCGGCGCGGCCGCCGTCTCCTTCGACTTCTCGCTCCTCACCGAGCGTGACGACGACGCCATCGGCGAGGCCGTCGAGGCCGGCACACGGCTGTTCGCCGGTGTCGTACCGGGCACGGACGGCCCATTGTCAGACCCTGCCGGTAGCGTCATGGGTGTCAGGACGCTGTGGCGCAGGCTGGGGCTGCGACCAGGGCTGCTCGCGCAGGCCGTCACGGTGACCCCGGCGTGCGGTCTGGCGGGCGCTTCCCCCGCCTATGCTCGCCAGGCGCTCGCCCACTGCGTCCGGGCGGCGAGATCCCTCGCGGACAACCCAGAGTAACGGGAGGACAACACGGTGGCCGGCGACAAGCAGCAGGCGGAGACGGCAGTGCCCGCCGAGGCACGGGACAGGCACGCGCAGCTGGCGGAGCAGGTCGAGGAGCACCGCTTCCGGTACTACGTGAAGGACGCTCCCGTCATCAGCGACGCGGAGTTCGACAAGCTCCTGAAGTCCCTGGAGGCCCTGGAGGAGCAGTATCCGGAGCTGCGCACCCCGGACTCGCCCACCCAGAAGGTCGCGGGGTCGTACGCGACGGAGTTCACGGCGGTCGAGCACCGCCAGCGCATGCTGTCGCTCGACAACACCTTCAACGACGACGAGCTGGCCGCCTGGGCCGACCGCATCGCGCGCGAACTCGGCGACCAGAAGTACCACTTCCTGTGCGAGCTGAAGGTCGACGGCCTCGCGGTCAACCTCACGTACGAGAACGGCCGCCTCACGCGCGCGGCCACTCGCGGCGACGGCCGCACCGGCGAGGACATCACGCCCAACGTCCGTACGATCGCCGAGATCCCGGACCGCCTGGGCGGCGACAAGGTGCCGGACCTCGTGGAGATCCGCGGCGAGGTCTACTTCCCGATGGAGAAGTTCCTCGAACTGAACGAACGCCTGGTCGCGGCCGGTGACAAGCCGTTCGCCAACCCCCGTAACGCCGCCGCCGGTTCGCTGCGCCAGAAGGACCCGCGGGTCACCGCCACCCGCCCGCTGCACATGGTCGTCCACGGCATCGGCGCCCTGGAGGGCTTCACGGGCATGACCCGCCTCTCCCAGGCGTACGACCTGCTGAAGACCTGGGGCCTGCCCACCTCCCCGCACAACCGCGTGGTGGACGACCTCGACGGCGTACGGCAGTTCATCGCCCACTACGACGGCGAGAACCGCCACTCCGTGGAGCACGAGATCGACGGCGCCGTCATCAAGCTCGACGAGATCCGCCTCCAGGGCCGCCTCGGCTCCACCGCGCGGGCGCCGCGCTGGGCGATCGCATACAAGTACGCGCCGGAAGAGGTCAACACCAAGCTCATCGACATCAAGGTGGGCGTCGGCCGCACCGGCCGCGTCACGCCGTACGCCCAGGTCGAGCCGGTCACGGTCGCGGGCAGCGAGGTCGAGTTCGCCACCCTGCACAACCAGGAGGTCGTCAAGGCCAAGGGCGTGCTCATCGGGGACACGGTCGTCATCCGCAAGGCCGGTGACGTCATCCCGGAGATCCTCGGCCCGGTGGTCGACCTCAGGGACGGCAGCGAGCGGGAGTTCGTGATGCCGGCCGAGTGCCCCGAGTGCGGCACGGCGCTGCGGCCCATGAAGGAGGGCGACATCGACCTCCGCTGCCCCAACGCCCGTACGTGCCCGGCCCAGTTGCGCGAGCGCGTGTCCTACCTGGCGGGCCGCGAGTGCCTGGACATCGAGGGCTTCGGCGCGGTGGCCGCCGCCGCGCTGACCCGGCCGTTGGAGCCGGCCGACCCGCCGCTGGTGGACGAGGGCGACCTGTTCGACCTGACGGTGGAGAAGCTGCTGCCCATCAAGGCCTATGTCCTCGACCCCGACAGCGGTCTGCCCAAGCGGGACCCGAAGACGGGCGAGGAGAAGGTCGTCACGGTCTTTGCCAACCAGAAGGGCGAGCCGAAGAAGAACACCCTCGCCCTGCTGGAGAACGTCGAGGCGGCCAAGCAGCGCCCGCTGGCCCGGTTCCTCAACGGACTGTCCATCCGGCACGTCGGACCGGTGGCCGCGCAGGCCCTCGCGCGCGAGTTCCGCTCCATCGACCGTATCGAACAGGCCACCGAGGAGGAGCTGGCGACCACCGACGGCGTCGGCCCCATCATCGCCACGGCGCTCAAGGAATGGTTCGCGGAGGAGTGGCACCGCGAGATCGTCCGCAAGTGGAAGGCCGCCGGAGTCCCGCTTGAGGACGAGGCCACCGGCGAGGACGAGGGCCCGCGCCCGCTGGAGGGGCTGACCGTCGTGGTCACCGGCACGCTGGAGAACTTCACCCGGGACGGCGCCAAGGAGGCACTGCAGAGCCGGGGCGCAAAAGTGACCGGATCGGTATCGAAGAAGACTTCGTTCGTCGTTGTGGGTGACAACCCCGGATCGAAGTATGACAAAGCCATGCAATTGAAGGTCCCGGTCCTGAACGAAGATGGTTTCTCGGTCCTCTTGGAGCAGGGCCCGGACGCCGCGGCCGAAGTCGCGCTTCCGACCGAGGAGTAGCGGTTGAAGGCCACCCGATCGGCGCATATCAGATGCATACGGGTGGCCTGGGCGCATTCGGGCAACCGTTGCCGACCGGTGCCCGTGGAAGCCTTCAGCGGCCTACTGTTGAGGTGTGCACCTGCCGTGCCCAGCTGCGGTCGGGGCATCCCCGCGCGCTCCCAAGGCGCGGGGAACGTTTCTTCAACGCGGAGCCGCTGATGGGTATCGGACGTCGGGCCGCGTGGCGTGGGCACCGCCGGGTGTGAGAGGGACGGGAATGGAACCGACCGAGAGCATCGCCCCGGACTCGCGGCTGCGCCTGCGCCGTCGCGCGGCCGCCTGGCGCGGGACCCGGTGGACGGGACGGGACGGCGGACGTCCGCCGGGCCGGGCGCGCCTGGCCGGGCCGGGCGCCGTCGCCGAGGCCCATCCGCCGATACCCCTGACCGCCCTCGAACCCGCCCGCGCCCTGACCGGCGCCGGCACCGGCCCGGACACCGAACGGCAGCCGTCCTGGCCCGCACTGCCCGCGGCCGTCACGGCCGCCGCCGCACTCGTCCTGGGCGCCGGCTTCTACCGCGCCTTCACCGGCCACCACGCCCTCTTCCCGGGCGGCACCGTCGGCTGGTCGCTGGCCCTGCTCACCGGCGTCATCGTCGGTCACCTCGTCATGCTGGGCCGTGCCCGCTGGTGGGGCGGCACCGGCTCCGGCGCCGCCCTCACCCTCGCCGTCCTGCTGCTCTACGGCTGGGTGCCCGCCGGCATGGTCAGCCTCACCGTCGTCGTCCTGGTCGGCGTCGCCCGCCGCCACCGCTGGCGCCAGGGCGTCCTGCACGGCGCGGTGGACCTCCTCGGCATCGGCACCGGCGCCCTGCTGCTCGGCGCGTTCGGCCGCGTCCCGAGCGTCGAGACGCCCTGGAGGCCCGGCAGCTGGAGCATCGCCACCGTGCCGGAGGTCGTCCTCGCCGCCGTCGCCTATCTCGCCGTCAGCCGCGGCCTGCTGTGGTACCTGCACGCCCCGCACGGCGGCAAGGTGCCCGCGGTCCACCGCGCCTCCCTGGTCAGACAAGGCCTGATGGCCGTCGCCCTGCTTGGCATCGCGCCCCTGCTGTGCGTCGTCGCCGATGCCGAGCCGGTCCTGCTGCCGCTGTTCGCCATCCCGCTCATCGCCCTCGACTCCACGCTGTGGATGGCACGCGCGCGTGCCGAGGAACAGCTGCGCGACCCGCTGACCGGGCTGCCCAACCGGCAGTGGCTGCTGGAGCGGATCTGGACCGCCCTCGACGACGCCGAACGCATCGGCGCCCGCTCCGCCCTCATGCTGATCGACCTCGACCGCTTCCGTTCGGTGAACGACACGCTCGGTCATCTCGCCGGTGACCGGCTGCTGCTTCAGATAGCCGACCGGCTGCGGATCGCCCTGCCGCGCGGCGCGGAGGCCGCGCGGCTCGGCGGGGACGAGTTCGCGGTCTTACTGCCCGTCGCCGACTCCACCACGTCGGCCACTCGCGTCGCCCGCGGCCTCGTCACCGCCCTCAGCTCTCCGCTGGACCTCGACGGCCTCACCCTCGTCCTGGAGGCCAGCGCGGGCGTCGCCGTCTTCCCCGACCATGCCCTGGACGCCGAAGGCCTGCTGCGCCGGGCGGACGTGGCGATGTACCAGGCGAAGCGGGACCGTACGGGCGTCGAGGTCTACGAGTCCAAGCGGGACTCCAACACCCCGGACCGCCTCGGCCTCCTCGGCGACCTGCGCCGGGCGCTGGACGCGCACGAGGTGCAGCTGCACTACCAGCCCAAGGTCCGCTTCGACGGTCAGGTCGCCGGCCTGGAGGCGCTGGTGCGCTGGGTGCACCCCGAGCGCGGGAAGGTGCCGCCGGACGAGTTCATAGCGATCGCCGAGTCCTCCGGGCTGATGCCCCATCTGACGGAGTACGTGCTGGAGACCGCGCTCGGACAGGTCGCCCGGTGGCGGGCGCAGGGGCTGCGGGTGCCGGTGGCGGTGAACGTCTCGCCCCGCGACGTCCACACGCCCGGTTTCGCCGGATCGGTCGCTGCGCGGCTGGCCCGGCACGGGGTCCCCGCGGGCGCCTTGCAGCTGGAGATAACCGAGCATGTGCTGCTGGAGGACCCGCAGCGCGCCGCCGACACCCTCGCCGGGCTCACCGGGCACGGGGTGAAGATGTCGCTGGACGACTTCGGCACCGGGTACTCCTCCCTGGTCCATCTGCGGCGGCTGCCGGTGAGCGAGCTGAAGATCGACCGCTCCTTCGTGGCCCGGCTGGCCGTCGACGCGGAGGACGCGGAGATCGTGCGGTGCACCGTGGATCTCGCGCACTCGCTGGGGCTGCTCGTCGTCGCCGAGGGTGTGGAGGACGACGAGACCTGGGAGCGGTTGCGGGATCTGGGGTGTGATGCCGTGCAGGGGTGGCTGGTGGCCGCGGCGATGCCGCCCGAGGAGACCACGGCGTGGCTGCGGGCGCGGGGATCCCGGGGCTGGCAGCGGCCGCGTGCGGCGCTGCCGGCCGCCGAATAGCCTCTCCCACCCGCCCGTTCGACTCGGCCGGGCGGCGGGCCCTCGCCCCAGGGGGCCGTTCGCCGTCGGCGGCTGCCGGTTCGTTGTGGCTGGTCGCTCCTCCACAATCTCGGCTCCGCTCGAACCCGGGGATCCCCATCGCGGCGGAGCCGCACAGCAGCTCGCGAACGCCTCCTTGAGCGGCGTCGATGCCTCCTCCGTCGCGAACGGCAGGTCCACCAGGTGGGTGAACATCGCGTCGTAGAGGGCGGGCCGGCGGCGGGCGAAGGACGTGTACGTGCGGGCGATGGCCGCGAGCGCCTCGCGTGTGCCCCGTGTGGCGGCGCGCGCCTGCCGTAGCTCTGCCGCCAGGTCGGCGCAGCCCTGGACCGCGACCGCCGCCATGATCGCGTCCTTGTCCTTGAAGTGGCTGTGGAGAACGGGCCGGCTGTACTCGGTCTCGGCGGCCGGCCGGCGGTGGTCACCGCGTCCGAGCCCTCGGCCTCCGCGAGTTCCCGCGCGGCCGTCACGATCAGCCGCTCACGTTCCGCTCGTTCGTGCTCCCGGCGCCTCTGGATCGTCACGCCCGGAGTTCTAGCAACGCTAGACATTCTGTCGGTGATCCGCTACCTTCGCTCTCAGTCGTAGCGTTGCTAGAAAACGGATCAGAACGATTCAGGGGGAGACATGACCGTCACCGCTTACACGCTCGCCGTCCTGCTCGACCTGTTCTGCGTGTTCCTCGGCTACCGCTTCCTGTTCCAGCCCGGTCCGGCCGCGGCCGGCTACGGCGTCCCGGCCGACCCGCGCGGCGACGCCGGTGCCTATCTGTCGATCAAGGGTCTCCGGGACGGCACCTTCGGGCTGCTGGGCCTGGTCCTGCTCGCCTTCGCCGGAGCGCGGGCCGAGGCGTGGTTCATGCTCGCCGTGGCACTCGTACCGTTCGGCGACACGTTGAACGTGCTGCGCAACGGCGGGACGAAGGCCGTGGCGTTCGGGATCCACTTCGCCACCGCGATCGTTGTCCTGATCAGCGCCGGACTGCTCTTCGCGGTCTGACGACCTCACGCGACATCAGCAGAAGGGGACGTCATGTCACTGTTCGTGCCGAAGTTCCACGATTCCGTGATCGTGCGCGGCGCCGAGGCCGAGGTGGTCGGGGACACGCCCGTCGGCGTCCAGCTCCTGGCCGACCGCAGTGCGACCGGCGGGGCGCTGTCCACCGTGCGCGTCACCCTGGCCGAGGGCGCCGACGGAGCGCGGCCGCACCTCCATCACACCGGGGCGGAGATGTTCTACCTGCTCGACGGGTCCGCCGAGATCCTGTCCGGAGACGACATCGTCACCGCCGAGCGCGGCGATCTCGTCATCGTCCCGCCGGAGAAGCCGCACGCCTTCGCCGCCGTCCCGGACGCCACGGCGGACATCCTCATCGTCTTCACCCCGGGCATCGAGCGCTTCGAGTACTTCCGTCACCTCCAGCGCATCCGCGTCGGCGAGGCCACTGCGGAGAGCATCCTCGAAGTGCAGGAGCGGTACGACAACCACTTCCTCAAGAGCGAGGTCTGGGAGGGCCGCCGGGGCTGACGGGCGGGGCCCCGGCAAACCGTTTCACGGGCACGGGGCCCTGCCCCATAGGATTGGGGACTGGCGTCACATTTCTGCCTGCCGCGCGACGCCTGGCACGCACGCTCGCCGCGTTGCCGAAACGCCCACGTGGCTCCGCCACGAGGGCGCTCCGGCGCCTTGCGATCGCACGCACCGGACGCCGCGTGGCCCGCCCTTCGGGCGGCCGGCGGAAATGTGAGGCCGGCCCCGGCCCCCAACCACACACACTCACCCCAGAGGATCGCTGCATGCCTGGCATCACGCGCGAGGAGGTCGCCCACCTCGCCCGGCTGGCGCGTCTGGAGCTGAAGCCCGAAGAACTCGACCACTTCGCGGGACAGCTCGACGACATCATCGGCGCGGTCGCCCGCGTCAGCGAGGTCGCCGACCAAGACGTACCGCCGACCTCGCACCCGCTCCCGCTGACGAACGTCATGCGGCCGGACGAGGTCCGTCCCTCGCTCACCCCCGAGCAGGCGCTCTCCGGCGCCCCGGCCCAGGAGCAGCAGCGTTTCAAGGTGCCGCAGATCCTGGGGGAGGAGTGACCACCATGACGGACAGCAACATCATCAAGCTCACGGCCGCGCAGATCGCCGAGAAGATCGCCTCCGGCGAGCTCACGGCCGTCCAGGTCACCGAGGCCCACCTCGCCCGGATCGAGGCCGTCGACGAGAAGGTGCACGCCTTCCTGCACGTCGACCGCGAGGGCGCGCTCGCCCAGGCCCGCGCCGTGGACGAGAAGCGGGCGCGCGGGGAGAAGCTCGGCCCGCTGGCCGGCGTCCCGCTCGCACTCAAGGACATCTTCACCACCGAGGGCGTGCCCACGACCGTCGGCTCGAAGATCCTGGAGGGCTGGATCCCGCCGTACGACGCCACCCTCACCAAGAAGCTGAAGGCCGCCGACGTCGTCATCCTCGGCAAGACCAACATGGACGAGTTCGCCATGGGGTCCTCCACCGAGAACAGCGCCTACGGCCCGACGGGCAACCCCTGGGACCTCACCAAGATCCCCGGCGGCTCGGGCGGCGGTTCCTCCGCCGCGCTCGCCTCCTTCCAGGCGCCCCTCGCCATCGGCACCGACACCGGCGGGTCCATCCGCCAGCCGGCCGCCGTCACCGGCACGGTCGGCGTGAAGCCGACGTACGGCGCGGTGTCCCGCTTCGGCATGGTCGCCTTCTCGTCCTCCCTGGACCAGGGCGGGCCCTGTGCCCGTACGGTCCTGGACGCCGCCCTGCTGCACGAGGTGATCGCCGGGCACGACCCGCTCGACTCCACCTCCATCGACGCCCCGGTCCCGCCGGTGGTCGAGGCCGCGAAGAACGGCTCCGTGCAGGGCATGCGTGTCGGCGTGGTCAAGCAGTTCCGCGGCGAGGGCTACCAGGCCGGTGTCATCCAGCGCTTCGACGAGTCCGTCGCGCTGCTGAAGGAGCTGGGTGCCGAGATCGTCGAGCTGGACTGCCCGTCCTTCGACCTCGCGCTGTCGGCGTACTACCTGATCGCCCCCTCCGAGTGCTCGTCCAACCTCGCCCGCTTCGACGGCCTGCGCTACGGCCTGAGGACCGGCGACGACGGCGGCCGCTCGGCGGAAGAGGTCACCTCCCTCACCCGTGAGGCGGGCTTCGGCCCCGAGGTCAAGCGCCGCATCATGCTCGGCACGTACGCCCTGTCGAGCGGGTACTACGACGCGTACTACGGCTCCGCCCAGAAGGTCCGCACGCTCATCACGCGGGACTTCGAGAAGGCCTTCGAGCAGGTCGATGTCATCGTCTCGCCGACGACCCCGACCACCGCCTTCCCGATCGGCGAGCGCGCCGACGACCCGATGGCGATGTACCTCGCGGACCTGTGCACCATCCCGACCAACCTGGCGGGCAACGCGGCCATGTCCCTGCCCTGCGGCCTCGCCCCGGAGGACAACCTCCCGGTGGGCCTGCAGATCATCGCCCCGGCGCTGCAGGACGACCGCCTGTACAAGGTGGGCGCCGCCGTCGAGGCCGCCTTCGTGGAAAAGTGGGGACACCCGCTGCTGGAGGAGGCTCCGTCGCTGTGAGCAAGGCACTGTCCAAGGCCAAGGGCTTCAAGAAGTCCAAGTCCGGTACGTACCTGTCGATGGCCACCACCGCGTTCGGCGCGATCGGTGTCGCCAAGCAGATCAAGAAGGCCCGCGCCGAGCAGGACACGCTGCGGCTGATCGACGCCACCGTGTCCGCCGTCGCGATCGTCACCGGCCTCGCCATCCTCTACCGCGAGCTGAAGCGGCTGGGCGACGACGACGTCCTGCTGGGCTGAGAGGGAAGTTTTCACCGTGACCACCACGACCGACCTGGTGTCATACGAGGACGCGCTGGCGTCCTACGACCCCGTCATGGGCCTTGAGGTCCATGTCGAACTCGGCACCAAGACCAAGATGTTCTGCGGCTGTTCGACCGAGCTGGGTGCCGAGCCCAACTCGCAGACCTGCCCGACCTGCCTCGGCCTGCCGGGCGCGCTCCCGGTCGTCAACGCGACCGGCGTCGAGTCCGCGATCAAGATCGGTCTCGCGCTGAACTGCGAGATCGCCGAGTGGTGCCGCTTCGCCCGGAAGAACTACTTCTATCCGGACATGCCGAAGAACTTCCAGACCTCCCAGTACGACGAGCCGATCGCCTTCAACGGCTACCTCGACGTGCAGCTGGAGGACGGCGAGACCTTCCGCGTGGAGATCGAGCGCGCCCACATGGAGGAGGACACCGGCAAGTCCACCCACGTGGGTGGCGCGACCGGCCGTATCCACGGCGCGCAGCACTCGCTCCTGGACTACAACCGCGCGGGCATCCCGCTCATCGAGATCGTCACCAAGCCCATCGTCGGCGCCGGCGAGCGCGCCCCCGAGGTGGCCAAGGCGTACGTCCGTGAGCTGCGCGAGGTCATCCGTGCCCTCGGCGTGTCCGAGGCCCGCATGGAGATGGGCCAGATGCGCTGCGACGTGAACCTGTCGCTGATGCCGAAGGGCAGCTCGACGTTCGGCACGCGCTCCGAGACGAAGAACGTCAACTCGCTGCGCTCCGTGGAGCGCGCGGCCCGCTTCGAGATCATGCGGCACGCCGCCGTACTGAACGACGGCGGCACGGTCGTCCAGGAGACCCGCCACTTCCACGAGGACACCGGGTCCACGACCTCGGGCCGGGTGAAGGAGGAGGCCGAGGACTACCGGTACTTCCCCGAGCCGGACCTGGTGCCGGTGGCCCCCTCCCGGGAGTGGGTCGAGGAGATCCGCGCGGCCCTGCCGGAGCTGCCGCTGGTCCGCCGTACCCGGCTGCTCGCCGAGTGGGGCATCTCGGCCACCGACATGCAGGCGATCCTCAACGCCGGTGCGCTGGACCCGATCGTCGCCACGATCGACGCCGGTGCCGACGCGGCCTCCGCCCGCAAGTGGTGGATGGGCGAACTGGCGCGCAGCGCCAACGAGTCCGGCAAGGCGCTGGACGAGCTGGCCATCACGCCGCAGCAGGTCGCCCGGGTCACCGAGCTCGTCGCGAAGGGCGACCTGAACGACAAGCTGGCCCGGCAGGTCATCGAGGGCGTCCTCGCGGGCGAGGGCACCCCGGACGAGGTCGTCGACAAGCGCGGCCTGAAGGTCGTCTCCGACGACTCGGCCCTCGGCACGGCCGTCGACGAGGCCATCGCCGGCAACCCGGGCGTCGCGGACAAGATCCGCGGCGGCAAGGTGGCCGCGGCCGGCGCCCTGGTCGGCGCGGTCATGAAGGCCACCCGGGGCCAGGCCGACGCGGCCCGCGTCAAGGAGCTGATCCTGGAGAAGCTGGGCGTCAGCGAGGGCTGAGCCCGTACTCTGAACGGCCCCGGAGGCACGTCCTCCGGGGCCGTTCTCATGCTCCGGACCTCAAGGCACTACGCTCGCCCGCCATGAGGGCACGCACCGATTCCGACCCCCGACCCGCGATAGCCGACTTCGAGGGCGTCGCGGAAGACAGCGACATCGCGGGAGACAGCGACGAAGAAGCGGCGGACCACGTCGAGGGTGCCCGCCGGGCCCGCTGGCTCGCCGCCGGCACCGGTGTGCTGCTGACCCTCGCCGGTCTCGCCGCCGCCCTGCTCAAGCTCACCGCCGCCGCCCCCGCCCGCGTCCCCGCCGCCTACGCCCTCGGCGCCGCCGTCTGCGCCCTCGCTGCGCTGCTCGGCGCCCGGGGCCGTACCCGTATGGCCCTGTGGCTGCTGATCGCCGGGACGATGATCATGGCGCTGGGGGACCAGCCCGGCTGAAGTGTCCGGAGGCACGACAGAGTTCGCCGAAGTGTCCTGTGACGTCCCTCCCACTCGTGTGAAGAAGCCCACGAACACGGCAAACGATCATTTTCGCCTGCAAGAGTGTCCTGCGATTGCACATTCGTTCTTTGCGGGCAGTTCAGTTTATGGACGATCGTTCCCGGCCAAAGATCCACAAATCGTCATCCTGGGAGCACGTCCGTGGCAGACCTCGCCCGTTGGTGTGTCCGGCACCGGCTGATCACCGTGCTGCTGTGGCTTCTCGCCTTCGGCGGGGTGAGCGCGGCCGCCGCCGTCGCCGGTACGTCGTACTCGAACGACTACGAGGTTCCGGGCACCGAGTCCGGCCGGGCGGCCCAGCTGCTCCAGCAGGGCTTCCCCGGTCAGGGCGGGGACAGTGACACCGTCGTCTGGCACACCACCGGCGGCAGCGTCCGGGCCGCCGACGTCGAGCAGACCATGACCCGCACCCTGGACCGGATCGCCGCACTGCCCGGCGTGGCCTCGGTGTCCGGCCCGTACGGCACCCAGGGCGCGCAGCGGATCAGCGCCGACGGTCGTACGGCGTACGCCACCGTCACCTTCACCCAGCAGTCGGACGCGATCGGCAAGTCCGAGGCCCAGGCCGTGGTGCGCACCGCCAAGGCCGCCCAGGGCGACGGGCTCCAGGTGGAGCTGGGCGGCAGCGCGATCGGGCTCACCGCGTCCCCGCGCGAACACACCGCCGAGCTGGTCGGCGTGCTCGTCGCAGCCGTCGTGCTGTTCCTCGCGTTCGGCTCGCTCGCCGCCTCCCTGCTGCCGATCGCCACCGCGCTGGTCGGCGTCGGCACCGCGTACGCCGGCATCGGGCTGCTCGGACACGCCATGACCGTCGCCGACTTCGCACCCATGCTGGGCATGCTGATCGGGCTCGGCGTCGGCATCGACTACGCGCTGTTCATAGTGACCAGACACCGGCGCGGACTGAAACGCGGCCTGAGCGTCACCGAGGCCGCCGTGAGCGCCGTCGCCACCACCGGACGTGCCGTCGTGTTCGCGGGTGCGACGGTGTGCATCGCCCTGCTGGGAATGCTGATACTGCGGCTGAGCTTCCTCAACGGGGTCGCCGTCGCGGCCTCGCTGACGGTCGTGCTCACCGTCGCCGCCTCGGTCACCCTGCTGCCCGCCCTGCTGTCGTACATCGGACCGCGCGCCCTCAGCCGCCGCGAGCGGCGCCGGCTCGCCGAGCACGGGCCGCGGCCGGAGCTGCCCACGGGCCTCGCCGCCCGCTGGTCGGCCCTGGTCGAACGCCACCCCAAGCTGCTCGGCGCGCTCGCCGTCGCCGTCATCGCCGTCCTCGCCCTGCCCACCCTCTCCCTGCACCTCGGCACCTCCGACCAGGGCAACGACCCGCGCACCTCCACCACCCGCAAGGCCTACGACCTGCTCGCCGAGGGCTTCGGGCCGGGCGTGAACGGGCCGCTCACCCTGGTGATCCGGGTGGACGGAGCCGCCGACAAGCTCGCCCTGGACAACCTCGACACCACCCTGCGCGCCACCCGGGGCGTCGCCTCCGTCACCCCGGCCGCCTACGACACCGGCGGCGGCATCGCCTACCTCACGGTCGTACCCGACTCGGCGCCCCAGTCGCAGGCCACCAGCGACCTCGTGGACCGGCTGCGCACCCACGTGCTGCCCCGCGCGGAGACCGGCACCTCCCTCCACGTCCAGGTCGGCGGGGTGACCGCAGGCTACGACGACTTCGCGGGTGTGATCGTCGCCAAACTCCCGCTGTTCGTCGGCGCGGTCGTCGGGCTGGGCTGTCTCCTGCTGCTGGTCGCCTTCCGCTCGCTCGGCATCCCGGCGAAGGCCGCCGCGATGAACGTCGCCGCGGTCGCCGCCGCGTTCGGCATCGTCGTCGCCGTCTTCCAGTGGGGCTGGGGCAGCGAACTGCTCGGCCTCGGCCGGGCCGGCCCCATCGAGCCGTTCCTGCCGGTGATCATGGTCTCGGTGCTCTTCGGCCTCTCCATGGACTACCAGGTCTTCCTGGTCAGCCGGATGTACGAGGAGTGGCTGGAGACCGGCGACAACCGGCGCGCCGTCCGCGTGGGCCTCGCCGAGACCAGCCGGGTCATCAACTCCGCCGCAGTCATCATGATCTCGGTGTTCCTCGCCTTCGTGCTCAGCGGTGACCGGGTCATCGCCATGTTCGGTATCGCCCTCGCCTCCGCCGTCGCCCTCGACGCCTTCGTGCTGCGCACGCTGCTCGTGCCCGCGCTGATGCATCTGCTGGGCCCCGCCAACTGGTGGCTGCCCGCCTGGCTGGAGCGCCGCCTGCCCCGCCTCAGCATCGAGCCGCCCGAATGCCGCACCGCCCATGAGAGGCTCGGGACCGTCTCGATGGCCGAACTGGGGGAGGAACAGGAACATGATGTACGCGATATCCCTGGGTGACGACGGCGCCGAACTGCGGCCCCTGGAGGTCTGGCACGCCGAGGAGTTCCTCGCCCACCTGGACCGCGGCAGGGAGTTCATCGGGCAGTTCATCCCGTTCGGCTCGCAGGCCACGGACGTGGACTCCGCAAAGGCCACGCTCCAGCGGTACGCCGATCTGCGCGCCGCCGACAGCGCCTCCTACCACGGCATCTGGCTGGACGGGAAGCTCGTGGGTGGCGTGCTGACGCTGAACTTCGACGCCGAGCGTGGCAACTGCGAGGTCGGCTGCTGGCTGGAACCCGCCGCGACCGGGCGCGGACTGATCACCCGTGCGATGCGGATCCTCATCGACTGGGCCGTCGAGGAGCGGGGCATCCACCGCGTGGAGTGGCATGCGGCCTCCGGCAACCAGCCGAGCATCGCCGTCGCCCGGCGGCTCGGCATGTCCCGCGACGGGGTGCTCCGCCAGAACCACCTGCACCACGGCGTCCGCCACGACACCGAGGTCTGGTCGGTGCTCGCCCCGGAGTGGCGGGCGGCACGCGCGCGTAGCGGGCAGAACGATCATTAAGAGACTTCTCAGACAGCGTCCGTACGGTGCCGGGCATGGGAACGAAGACAGAGGCAGGCGCCGAGGCGCGCAAGGACGACGAGACGGCGGTGGAGGCCGTCACCGAGGGCGAGGCCGCGCGGGCGGAGGCGCTTGAGGAGGACGCCCAGCAGGAGGACGCCGAGCAGGAGGAGTCCGGCGAGGAGAAGGCCGTCGATGAGGACGGCGTCGACGAGGACGGCGCCGAGCCGGAGGCCAAGGTGCCGTCCGGGGTCGGGCAGGGTGCCGGTGCCGTCGTCTCCGTGGCGCTGGGCCTGGTCTCGCTCAGCGGTGGCTGGATCGGCACGGTCGCGGGCGCCCGCGAACAGCTCGTCGGCCAGCTGCGCACCTCCTCCACGGCGAGCGTCGCCACGCAGATCAAGGCGGTCTACGGCAACGCCTGGCACAGCACCGCCCTGTGGGCCGGCCTGTTCGCGCTGGCCGCGCTGCTCACCGGCGTGGTCGTGCTCGCCCGGCCCGCGTTCGGCACCCCCGGCCGCCCGCAGGCGCACTGGATCAGGTCGGTCGCCTGGGCGGGTGTCTCGCTCGGTGTCATCGGCCTCCTCCTGGCGGTCCTGAAGTACTCCGACGCCCTGCTCGGCCTGCCTTCGGCCGGCTGAAAAACCGCAGGTCCCAGGGGCCTTAGGGAATCCATGCGCACCTTATGGATGCCCTAAGGCCCCTTACGCGCGCGTGCGGCCCGCGGGCGGCACGAAGATGCGGAACTCTCCCGATGTGGCGCACCCCCCTCCTGGACGAAGGTGGAGGCATCGCAGAACGCGACGCACCACACCGACTCTCTTCGAGGGAAACGCCGTGATCGAGATCGAGTACCAGAAGATGCACACCGCCCAGCTGCTCCGCGAGGCCGAGCAGGAGCGGCTGGCCCGCACGGTCACCCGGGGCCGCCGCGCCGCCCGCCGCGCGGAGCCTGCCGGCTCCGCCGGCGCGGGCGCCGACTCCCATACCGACCGGCCCCGCCGGCAGCGGCTCCCGCGCACCGCATGAGCACCGGGCCGGCGGAAAGGGGAGGGCCGGCGGAAAGGGAAGCTGCGGCGGTCCGGGGCGGGGCGGCGGACCAGGACCGGGCGGAAGGGGGCCGTACGGGGGTCGGCCCTCTTCCGCCCTCCGCCACGACCGCCGCGCTCGCCAAGACGGCCGGGGCGGCCAAGACCGCCGCGCTCGCCAAGACGGCCGGGACGGCCACGGCCGCCGCGCTCGCCACGACTCCCGGGGCGGCCACGGTCGTTGGGACCGCCACGACTGCCGGGGCGGCCACGGTCGTTGGGACCGCCACGACTTCTGGGCTCGCCGTGACTGCCCGGGCCGCCATGACCGCCGGGGCCGCCACGACTGCCCGGGCTGCCGCGACCGCCCGGGCTGCCCGGACCGCCACCACCGCCCGGACCGCCGCGGCCACCACGGCCCTCCCGGCCGCCAGTACGACCATCGCACCGGGCCTGTGGAAAACCGGTGACCCGTCGCCCCGGCCTCGTGCGATGCTCGGGCCCGTGGAGACCAGGTCCGTCAGTCCCGTGTTCGTCGGCCGCACCGACGAGTTGGACACGCTGAACGACGCGCTCGCCCGCGCCCGCGCCGGCGAGCCGCAGGCGCTGCTGCTCGGCGGGGAGGCCGGCGTCGGCAAGACCCGCCTCGTCGAGGAGTTCGCCGCGGCGGCCGCCCGGCACGCGGTGGTGGCCGTCGGCGGCTGCGTCGAGATCGGCGCGGACGGGCTGCCGTTCGCACCCTTCTCCACCGCGCTGCGCGCCCTGCGCGACGCCCTGCCCGAGCGGTTCGCCGCCGCCGCGAGCGGACAGGTCGAAGAGCTCGCCCGGCTCCTGCCCGACCTGGGCGAGGCCGGTGCCGGGCGGCACGACGAGCAGGGCATGGCCCGCCTGTTCGAGCTGACCGCCCGGCTGCTGGAGCGGGTCGCCGCCGAGCAGCCGGTCGTGTTCGTCCTGGAGGACCTCCACTGGGCCGACGCCTCCACCCGCCACCTCCTCGCCTACCTCTTCCGCACCCTGCGCGCCGGCCGGCTCCTCGTCCTCGCCAGCTACCGCTCCGACGACATCCACCGCCGCCATCCGCTGCGCCCCCTGCTCGCCGAGCTGGACCGGTTGCGCACGGTCCGCCGGATCGAACTCGCCCGTTTCACCCGCGAGGAGGTCGCCCGCCAGATCGCCGGCATCCTCGCCGCCGAACCCGACCCCGCCCGCGTGGACGAGATCTTCGAACGCTCCGACGGCAACGCCTTCTTCGTCGAGGAACTGGCCGTCGCCGGCTGCGACGGACGCTGCGCCGGCCTCACCGACTCCCTGCGCGATCTGCTCCTTGTCCGGGTCGAGGCACTGCCCGAGAGCGCCCAGCGGGTCGCCCGGATCGTCGCCGAGGGCGGCTCCACCGTGGAGTACCGGCTGATCGCCGCCGTGACAGGGCTCGGCGAGGACGACCTCATCGAGGCGCTGCGGGCCGCCGTCGGCGCCAACATCCTGACCGTCACCCCGGCCGGCGACGGCTACCGCTTCCGGCACTCCCTGGTCCGCGAGGCCGTCTCCGACGACCTGCTGCCCGGCGAGCGCTCCCGGCTCAACCGCCGCTACGCCGAAGCCGTGGAGGCCGACCCCACGCTCGTCCCGGCCGACGCGCGCGTGATGCGCCTGGCCAGTTACTGGTACCACGCGCACGACGCGGCCAAGGCCCTGCCCGCCGTCCTGGACGCCTCGGTCGTGGCCCGCCGCCGGCACGCCTACACCGAGCAACTGGGGCTGCTGGAGCGGGCGATGGAGCTGTGGGACAGCGTGCCCGAGGAGGTCCGCTCCGCCCTGCGCCCGGTCGACTACACCGAGGTCTACCCCCCATGCGGCTGCGACCCGGCCACCACTCCGCTGCGCCTGCTCGACCTGATGGCCGAGGCCGCCGTCGCGGGCCGCTTCGGCGGCGAGCGGGAACGGGCGCTGAAGATCACCAAGCGGGCGCTGCGGTTGCTGGAGGACGAGCCGGACCCCCAGCGCGCCGCCTGGTTCTGGATCCAGCGCTCCCGCCTCGTCCAGGCCCTGGGCCGCGGCGACGGCTGGCACGAACTGGCCACCGCCCAGGACCTGGTGCGCGGTCTGCCACCCTCGGAGGTGCACGCCGAGGTGCTGGCCCGCGCCGCCAACTGGTCCATGCTGCATCGGCCCGGCCCCGAAGCCCTGGCCGCCGCCGAGCGGGCCGTGGAGTACGCGCGCATGGTGGGCGCCCGCGAGATCGAGCTGCACGCTCGGCTCACGCTCGGCTGTCTCACGGTGGACTCCGGCGACCCGGACACCGGCCTCGCACAGATGCGGCAGGTGCTCCAGGACACCCTCGCGGAGGGCCTGCGCCAGATGGCGGGCCGCGCGTATGTGAACCTGCCGTCCGAGCTGCAGTCCGTCGGCCTCGACCGGGAGGCCGCGCCCCTGCTGCGCGAGGGCATCGCCTTCGCCCGCGCCCACGGGCTGCTGGACTCCGAGGCCCGGATGTGGTGCAACCTGTCCGAGGCACACCTCGCGCTCGGCCAGTGGCCCGAGGCGGCCGACGCAGCCGCGCACGCGGCCCGGGGCGGCCACAGTGCCCAGCCGCGGGGCGCGGGCGCCCTGCACCTGGCGGACCTCGCCCTCGCCCGCGGCGACCTCGCCGAGGCCGGCCGGCATCTCACCGCCGCCCGCGCCCACTTCGGCACCCACGACCCCATGCCCCAGCACTTCCTGCCGCTGGCCCGCGTCACCCTGGGCATCGCCGCCGAGGAGGGCCGCGTCGCCGACGCCCGCGCCGTGCTGCTCCAGGCCCTGGACGCCGGGTTCCCGCCCGGCACCCACCGCTACGGCTGGCCGCTGCTGCTGGCCGCCGCCGGCGCCGAGGCCGACACCCGCACACTGCCCGCGGCCCGGCCAGGCCGCGCGGAGCTCCTCGACCGGCTCTTCGAGACCGTCCGCAAGCTCACCACGGATGCCCCGCTGTGGCAGGCGTACGACCAGTGGACGCGCGCCGAGCTGCTCCGCGCCCAGGACCGGGACACCGCCGAGATCTGGTCACCGGTGGTCACCGCCTTCGAGTGCCTGGACCGCCCCTACGACCTCGCCCGGGTCCGCCGCCGCCTCGCCGCGGCCCTCCTCGCCGAAGCCGACGGCGACGACGGCGCGCGCGACCGCGCGGTGGAACTGCTCCGGCTGTCCGGAGCGGTCGCCGCCCACCTCGGCGCCCGGCCCCTGGCCGACGAGGTCACCCGGCTCGCCCAGCGCGCACGCCTCACCCTCACCCGCGTCCCGAGCCAGGCTCTGACCCCCGCCGACCCGGCCGCGGCCCTCGGTCTCACCAGCCGGGAGCGGGATGTCCTGCGCCTGGTCTCGGCCGGCCGCACCAACCGCCAGATAGCGGGGGAGCTGTTCATCTCCCCGAAGACGGCGAGCGTCCACGTCTCCAACATCCTGAGCAAACTCGGCGTCTCGGGCAGAGGGGAGGCGGCGGCGCTGGCCCACCGCATGGGCCTGTTCCCGGCCGAGCCGGCCCCTGCGCCGTCGGCGGGCTGACTCGTACGCTGGAGGAAACCGGTGAGGGGAGGGGCCGTGTTCAACGCCTTCGAGGAACTGTTCGCGCCCGGCCGTAAACACACCCACGACGAGCAGAACCGCCTGGAGCTGACCCGGGAGGACGTCGGCGACGCCGACCCGGGGCGGGGGCCCATAGACCTCGCCTCGGGCAAGGTCGTCGTACGCCTGCCCGAGCGGCCGCCCGCCGAAGCGGAGACCACGGACGACGACTAGCCGACGACCGGACGACGACCAGCGGTGCCCCTCAGCTCACCCGCACCTCCAGCACCCGGTCGTCGCCCGGCCGGGGCCTGCCCCGGCCGTCGGTGTTGCTCGTCAGCAGCCAGAGCCTGTCGCCGCCGGCCCAGGCCACCGTGCGCAGCCGGCCGTACGTACCGGTGAGGAAGGCCTGTGGGGTGGCCGCCGCCTCCGTGCCCTTCAGCGGGATGCGCCACAGCCGCTGTCCCTTCAGGCCCGCCATCCAGATCACGCCGTTCACATAGGCGATGCCGCTGGGGGAGGCATCGGCGGTGTGCCACTGGGCGATCGGGTTCTGGTACGCGGGGTCGGAGGACCTGCCCTCGGCGGCCGGCCAGCCGTAGTCGCCGCCGGGCTTGATCGCGTTCAGCTCGTCCCAGGTGTCCTGCCCGAACTCCGAGGCGAACAGGCGCTGCCGGTCGTCCCAGGCCAGGCCCTGCACGTTCCGGTGGCCGTACGAGTACACCGGGGAGCCGGGGAAGGGGTTGCCCGGCGCCGGTTCGCCCTCCGGGGTCAGGCGCAGGATCTTGCCGCCGAGGGACTTCCTGTCCTGGGCCGGTCCGCGCTCGCCGCCCTCGCCGGTGCCCGCGTACAGCATGCCGTCCGGGCCGAAGGCGATCCGGCCGCCGTTGTGGACGGTGCCCTTGGGGATGCCCTTGAACACCGTGTCCGGAGCGCCCAGTTGCTCACCGGCCGGTTTCTTGTCGTCGTACAGCACGCGCACGATGCGGTTGTCGGAGACGGAGGTGAAGTAGGCGTAGATCATGTGGTCCGAGGCGAAACCGGGGGACAGGGCGATGCCCAGCAGACCACCCTCCCCGGCGGGGGACACCCCGGAGACGGCACCCAGCTCGGTCTTCCGGCCGGTCTTCTCGTCGACCCGGACGATCGTCCCGTCGTCGCGCGAGGAGACGAGCAGCCCCCCGTCGGGCAGCGGAGCCAGGCCCCAGGGCGTCTTCAGCCCCTCGGCCACGGTCCGCAGCACCTTCACCGAGCCCTTGGCCGGCGGGACCGGATCGGTGGCGGGCGCGGCGGCGGAGGGACCGGGCGCCGTACCGCCAGGCGCCGAAGCCCTGTCGCCCGGTGAGCCCGCGCTGCCCGCGGAGCATCCGGCCGTCAGCAGCAGGGCGGCGGCCGACAGGGCGGTCACAGCACGGTGGTGTCGCACGATCGATGTCCCTCCGGCCGACGACGCTTTCGGCCCCCTCAACCTCTCACAGCCCCGGTGCTCACGGGTCCCGATCCCGCACCCCGGCCCCCAGCGGACCCGCCCCTCACCGCCCCGCCGGCGTCACCACCCCTCAGTCCCACGACCCCTGTGCCCCCGGCAACCGGGACACCTCCGCCATGTCCTGGTCGGTGAGCCGTAGTCCGGGCGCGAGCGCGTTCTCCGTGGCCCAGCGTTCCTGTTTCGTGCCCGGCAGGGCGATCACATGGCGGCCCTGGGCGAGGACCCAGGCCAGGGCCACCTGGGCCGGGGTGACGTCGTCGCCGTGGCGGCGGGCGATGCGGCGCAGGCCCGCGACGATCGGCTGGTTGGCCGCCATCATCTCCGCGGTGAAGCGGGGGTGGCGGGCGCGCGGGTCGTCCGGTTCGAAGCCCTCGCCGGGCCGCAGCGTGCCGGTCAGGAAGCCGTTGCCCAGCGGCATCGCCGCGAGGAGACCCACCCCCCGCGCCTCGCACCACGGCAGCAGCCCGTCCAGCGCCTCCGGCGACCACACCGACAGCTCCGCCTGCACCGCAGCCACCGGGAACACCTGCTGCACCCGCCGCAACTGCTCCAGGGTCGTGTCGTGCAGTGCGCTCCCCGAGCGCCGGCCGGCCCGTGCCCCCACCGCGCACAGGCCGAGCGCCCGTACCTTGCCCGCCCGCACCAGCTCGGCCATCGCGCCCCAGGTCTCCTCGATGGGGACCTCGGGGTCGGCGCGGTGCAGCTGGTAGAGGTCGATCACGTCCGTCTGGAGACGGCGCAGCGAGGCGTCGCAGGCCCGTCTGACGTAGCCGGGGCGGCCGTTGGCCACGATGTGCTGCTCGCCCACCAGTAGACCCACCTTGGTGGAGACGAAAGCCTCCTCGCGGCGCTCCTTCAGCACCCGGCCCAGCAGCAGTTCGTTGGTGAACGGGCCGTACATGTCCGCCGTGTCCAGGAGCGTCGTGCCCAGGTCCAGCGCCTGGTGCACGCATCTCAGCGATTCCTCGCCCCGCTGCCGCGAGGTGCTGTAGGCCCAGCTCATCGGCATGCACCCGAGTCCGACGGCCCCCACCGCGAGTGCCCCCGCGCCGATCGTCCTGCGCTCCACCTGCTCGTGACCCTCCCTCTCCTGGTCCCCAACCTAACCTCTGCGCCCGCGCACCCCTGACCTAGGGCCTCCCCGGCGGGACCTGCCGAAGACGCGCGCCGATGAGTTGCCGTCGGCCCCCTTGGCCGGACCCGCCGGGCAGGCCCTAGCCTCCCTGGCATGACTGCAGACGTGTGGCTTCCCATCCCGCCGGAGGAGATCGAGGGGCTTCCCGAGGGGCCCCGGTACCTGTTCTGGGACGGCGGCGCGGACGGTGAGCAGGAGTATCCCGGCGATCCCGCGGACTGTGCCGTGTACGTCGTGCCGTACATGAAGCCGGTGTCCGTGCGGATCCGGCCGCTCCGGCACCTGACGCACGTGCGGCTCATCCAGACACTCACCGCGGGCGTCGACGACATCACCGCGCAGCTCGGTTCCATCGTGCCGGGCGTCGCGCTGTGCAACGCGCGCGGGGTGCACGAGACGAGCACCGCCGAACTCGCCCTCACCCTCACCCTCGCCGCCCTGCGAGGCATCCCCGACTTCGTCCGCGCCCAGCAACAGGAGCGCTGGGAGGGCGGATTCCGGCCCGCGCTCGCCGACAAGAACGTCCTCATCGTCGGGTACGGCCCCATCGGCGAGGCCATCGAGGACCGGCTCACGCCCTTCGAGGTCGCGCGAGTGGCGCGCATCGCGCGCTCGGAGCGCACTACGGCGCGCGGTCTTGTGCATCCGATCACCGATGTGCTCTCTCTGCTTCCGGAAGCCGATGTCGTCATCCTGTCCACTCCGCTCACTCGGGCCACACACCGTCTCGTCGACGCGGAGTTCCTCGCGCGGATGAAGGACGGGGCGCTGCTCGTCAACGTCGCCCGCGGGCCCGTCGTGGACACCGAGGCGCTGCTCGCCGAGCTGAAGAGCGGCCGGATCACCGCCGCCCTGGACGTCACCGACCCCGAGCCGCTGCCGCCCGGCCACCCCCTCTGGCAGGCGCCAGGTGTGCTGATCAGCCCCCATGTGGGCGGCCCGTCCTCGGCCTTCCTGCCCCGCGCCAGACGGCTGCTCGTGGATCAGCTGACCCGCTTCGTGAACCAGGAGCCGCTGCGCAACGTGATCCTGACGACGGACGCCGGCACGGCGGGCGAAGGCGGGCGCTGACCCTCGCCCGGCACCCTCCGCAACCTTCCGGACGCGGCCCGTGCCCGCATCGCCGCTGGTCGTCACGGAGCGTAGAGAAGCTATGTCCCTGAGTGACGATCCTGGTGTATCGTCCCGACAGGGGCGCGCCACTCACCTTTTCGGCGCCGGGGATGGACATTTCAGATTTGTGAGGGGGGCGACGGGCGATGCACGGCCTATGGGCGAACGATCCGACGCGGCGGAGCCGCCGACGGCGACCCTGGCGCACGGCCGCGCGCAGACGCGGTCATCACACCGGCCACCACAGCCACCACCAGCGCAAGCACAACGGCCGCAGGCGGCACGCGCATCCAGCGCACCGGGAGATGCGGGACGCGGGAGCGGCGCGGACCGGGAGGCCCCGGTGACGGCGCCGCTCTCTGTGACGACCGCGCTCGAAGAAGCGGTGCGCGCACCGCATCCGCAGCAGGCACCGCCGCCCCGTCGGCCGGCCGCCGGTGAGGGCGCGCGCGTGACGGAGCAACTCGTCCTCGCCCTGGTCTGCGCGGCCTACGCCGTCGGGGCCGCGTTCGACTGGGGTGCGCACGAAGTGGCGTTGATCATGGGCGACTTCGGGCTGAGCGCGGCGGCGGGCGCCGCCGCCGTCTCCTGCTTCCTGTACGGCCGCAGTCCACGCGTCCGCTTCCGGTCCGCCTGGCTGCTGTTCGCCCTGTCGTCGATGATGGCGTGCCTGGGCAACGGGGTCTGGGGGTGGTACGAGGTCGTCCTCGACCGTCCCGTGCCCACGCCCAGCTGCGCCGACCTGTTCTTCCTGTGCTTCGCGCCGCCCGCCATCGTGGGCCTGCTGGTGCTGGCGAAACGGCCGGTGACCAAGGCCGGCTGGATCTGCCTGGGGCTGGACGCCTGGCTGATCGGCGGCTCGCTGCTGACCCTGTCGTGGAGCCTCGCGCTCGCCCAGGCGGCCCGCTTCGACGGACCGAGCGTGGCGCACACCGCGCTGTCGCTGGCCTACCCGCTGTTCGACATCGCGCTGGTCAGCATGGTGCTCGCGCTGCACTTCCGGCGCGCCCCGGGCAGCCGTACGGCGGTGAACACCGCGATCGGCGCGCTCGGACTGACCGTGATGTGCGACGCGCTGTTCACCTCCCCGCTGCTGCACAACAGCTACCGCTCAGGACAGCTGCTGGACGCCGGCTGGTTCGCCGGTTCGCTGCTGCTCGCCTACGCTCCCTGGGCCGCCCCCCGCCGCAGAGGGGCGCAGGAGGCGCACGTACCGGACAGGCACACGCGCGTCGTTCACGAGCACGTGCCCGGACAGCCCGGTCAGCGCGGTACGGGCCACCACCCCATGCCCGCGCCCGCCCCGGGCGGCGACCACAGCCGCTATCCGGCCGACCGTCCGCTCACCGGTTCCCTCGCCGCGCTCACCCCTTACCTCGCCGCCGCCGTGTGCACCCTGGGCATCCTGTACAACGTCCTCGACGGCCGCCGGCCCGACCACGTCGTGCTGATCACGGCGGGCATGGTCGTGCTCGCGCTCGTGATCCGGCAGGGCATCATGCTGCTGGACAACATCACCCTCACCCAGGAACTGGCGCAGCAGGAGAACCACTTCCGCTCCCTGGTCCAGGGTTCCAGCGACGTCATCATGATCGCCGCACCCAACGGCACCCTCCGGTACGTCTCCCCGGCCGCCGCCGGGGTCTACGGCCGGCCCGCCGAGGAGCTGGTGGGCACCGAGCTGGCCGCCCTCATCCACCCCGAGGACCTGGGCTGCGTGGTGCACGAGGTACGGCGCTTCCTGGTCGCCAGCCCGCTGCAGGAGCCCACCACCCGCATCGAGTGCCGCTTCCGCTCCGGCGACGGCGGCTGGCTCAACGTCGAGTCGACGGTCAACCGCCACCACGGCGGGCTGATCTTCAACAGCCGGGACGTGACCGAGCGCGTCCGCCTGCAGGCACAGCTGCAGCACAACGCCGAGCACGACCCGCTGACCGACCTGCCCAACCGCGCGCTGTTCACCCGGCGTGTCCAGCAGGCCCTGTCCGGCCGCCGCGCCACCGACCGGGGCACCGCCCTGCGCAACACGGCGGTGCTCTTCATCGACCTGGACGGCTTCAAGGCCGTCAACGACACGATCGGGCACCAGGCCGGGGACGAGCTGCTCGTCCAGGCCGCCCGCAGACTCCAGGACGCCGTACGGCAGGGGGACACCGCCTCCCGGCTCGGCGGCGACGAGTTCGCGGCCCTGATCGTCGGGGACGGCACCCGTGACCGTGCCGCCCGGGAGCGGAACATCCTGGAGCTCGCCGACCGCCTCAGGATGACCCTCTCCCAGCCCTACGCCATCGACGGCAACGACGTCCGGGTCAACGCGTCCATCGGCGTCGCTTTCGCCGAACCGGGCCTCGGCGCGGGCGAGTTGCTGCGCAACGCCGACCTGGCGATGTACCGCGCGAAGGCGGCCGGAAAGGGCCGCGTCGAGCTGTACAAACCACAGA
This sequence comes from Streptomyces sp. CoH27, assembly GCF_020181035.1. Taxonomy (GTDB): domain Bacteria; phylum Actinomycetota; class Actinomycetes; order Streptomycetales; family Streptomycetaceae; genus Streptomyces; species Streptomyces camelliae. The sequence continues at coordinate 149,191 of NZ_JAIQYY010000015.1, read as the reverse complement.
TGCAGCAGGACGTCGTACGCAAGGCGGAGCTGGCCACGCGGCTGCGTGCCGCGCTGCACGACGGCGAGTTCGCGCTGCTGCACCAGCCGGTGGTGTGCCTGGAGAACGGCCGGATCACCGCGGTCTCCGCACAGGCACGCTGGCGCTCCTCGCAGGGGGTGCTGTTCACCCCGGCGGAGTTCCTGCGGGTGACCGAGGACGGCGACAAGGCCGCCGAGCTGGACCGCTGGATCCTGGAGGAGGCCGTCGAGCAGGCCGCCGAGCGGGCCGCGACCGGGCTCGTCGTGCCGGTGGCCGTCCGGATCAGCGCCCGGCGGCTGCTGGACCGCTCCATGCCGCTCGGCCCGGTGGAGGCACTGCTGACCCGGCACGGGCTGCCGCCCGGCGCCCTGGTGCTGGAGCTGTCCGACACCGATCCGCGGGTCTCCCTGGACGAGCTGGAGCGCAGACTGACCGCGCTCAGCCGGCTCGGGGTGCGGATCGCGCTGGACGGCTTCGGCAGCGGCTACGCGGCCATCACGGCCCTGCGCAGGCTCCCGGTGGACATCCTCAAGCTCGACCGCAGCCTGGTCGAGGGCGTCGTGGAGTCCGCGCGGCTGCACAAGATCACCAGCGGTCTGCTGCGGATCGCCGGGGACCTCGGACTGCAGTCCGTGGCCGAGGGCGTGGACCTGCCGGAGCAGGTGGTCGCGCTGCGCGCGATGGGCTGCACCCACGGGCAGGGCATGGCGTTCACCGGTCCCGTGGACGAGTACCGGCTGCGCCGGGCGCTCGGATCCGGCCACTACCCCGTGCCGCATCCACCGGCGGAACCGGCGTTCGCGGGCAGTGTGCGCGAGCCGCACCGGCCGGTGCGGCCCGGCGGCGAGCGAGCCATGGAGGAGAGGGGCGCGGGGGTGTAGACAGGGAGTGTCCCCGCTGTCCGCCGCAGGGCAGCAGGGTCCCTGTCTCCGGAGGCGACCGTGCCCATCGCTCACATGCTGAGACTCCCGTCCCACCCACTTGACACGTGGTGTGCGCCGGGGAGAGGGTCAGTGCCATGCGCACCCGAATTCTCGTACTTGGCAAGCGCGTCGGCTGAGCTGGGACCCACCGGAGGACGATCCGGAATCCCCAGCGACCACACCGGCGCGCTCCCCTCGCTTGCCTTTCGGCACGAGGGGTTTTTTGTTGCACGAGCACCGATCGTGCAGCGCTTGAACTCCGCACAAACCTCGCAAAAACCCTCAGCATCGAGAAGAGAATGCCGATGACCGAGCAGGCCACCGGGGCCCATCCGCAGCCGCGGCCCCGATCCGGAGGACAGCAGTCCGCCCCCGTCGAGCACGTCACGGGTGCGCAGTCCCTCATCCGCTCCCTTGAGGAGGTCGGCGCGGACACGGTATTCGGCATTCCCGGCGGCGCGATCCTGCCGGCGTACGACCCGCTGATGGACTCGACGCGGGTGCGCCACGTCCTGGTCCGCCACGAGCAGGGCGCCGGCCACGCGGCCACCGGCTACGCGCAGGCCACCGGCAAGGTCGGTGTCTGCATGGCCACCTCCGGGCCGGGCGCCACCAACCTGGTCACGCCGATCGCCGACGCCCACATGGACTCCGTGCCGCTGGTCGCGATCACCGGCCAGGTCGCCTCGAAGTCGATCGGCACCGACGCCTTCCAGGAGGCGGACATCGTCGGCATCACCATGCCGATCACCAAGCACAACTTCCTCGTCACCAAGGCCGAGGACATCCCCCGGGTCATCGCGCAGGCGTTCCACATCGCCTCCACCGGCCGCCCGGGCCCGGTTCTGGTCGACATCGCCAAGGACGCCCTCCAGGCGAAGACCACCTTCTCCTGGCCGCCCACCATGGACCTGCCCGGCTACCGCCCGGTGACCAAGCCGCACGCCAAGCAGATCCGCGAGGCCGCCAAGCTGATCACCTCCGCCCGGCGGCCCGTCCTCTACGTCGGCGGCGGCGTCATCAAGGCGCAGGCCACCGCCGAGCTGAAGGTCCTCGCTGAACTCACCGGAGCGCCCGTCACCACCACCCTGATGGCGCTCGGCGCGTTCCCCGACAGCCACCCGCTGCACGTGGGAATGCCGGGCATGCACGGTGCGGTCACCGCCGTCACCGCGCTGCAGAAGGCCGACCTGATCGTCGCCCTCGGCGCCCGCTTCGACGACCGCGTCACCGGCAAGCTGGACAGCTTCGCCCCGTACGCCAAGATCGTCCACGCCGACATCGACCCCGCCGAGATCGGCAAGAACCGCGCCGCCGACGTGCCGATCGTCGGGGACGCCCGCGAGGTCATCGCCGACCTGGTCCAGGCCGTGCAGAAGGAGCACAGCGAGGGCCACAAGGGCGACTACACCGCCTGGTGGAGCGACCTCAACCGCTGGCGCGACACCTACCCGCTCGGCTACGACCAGCCCGAGGACGGCTCGCTCTCCCCGCAAGCGGTCATCGAGCGCATCGGACAGCTCGCGCCCGAGGGCACGATCTTCGCCGCGGGCGTCGGCCAGCACCAGATGTGGTCCGCGCACTTCATCCAGTACGAGAAGCCCGCCACCTGGCTGAACTCCGGCGGCGCCGGAACCATGGGCTACGCGGTCCCGGCCGCCATGGGCGCCAAGGCCGGACAGCCGGACCGCACGGTCTGGGCGATCGACGGCGACGGCTGCTTCCAGATGACCAACCAGGAACTGACCACCTGCGCCCTGAACAACATCCCGATCAAGGTCGCCATCATCAACAACGGCGCCCTCGGCATGGTCCGCCAGTGGCAGACCCTGTTCTACAACCAGCGCTACTCCAACACCGTCCTGCACAGCGGCCCCGACGACATCAACCCGGAGGCCCGGGGCACCCGCGTGCCGGACTTCGTGAAGCTGTCCGAGGCGATGGGCTGCGTGGGCCTGCGCTGCGAGCGCCCCGAGGACCTGGACAAGGTCATCGAGGAGGCGAACTCCATCAACGACCGCCCGGTCGTCATCGACTTCATCGTCCACGAGGACGCGATGGTCTGGCCGATGGTCGCCGCCGGCACCTCCAACGACGAGATCATGGCCGCCCGGGACGTCCGCCCCGACTTCGGCGACAACGAAGACGACTGAGCGAGAGAGACGTAAAAAGACCATGTCCAAGCACACGCTCTCCGTCCTGGTGGAGAACACCCCGGGCATCCTGGCCCGGATCGCCGCCCTGTTCTCCCGCCGCGGCTTCAACATCGACTCGCTCGCGGTCGGTGTCACCGAGCACCCCGACATCTCCCGCATCACCATCGTGGTGGGCGTCGAGGACCTGCCGCTGGAGCAGGTCACCAAGCAGCTCAACAAGCTCGTCAACGTGCTGAAGATCGTCGAACTGGAACCCGGTCAGGCCGTTCAGCGCGAACTCGTTCTGGTGAAGGTGCGCGCCGACAACGAGACCCGCTCCCAGATCGTGGAGATCGTCCAGCTGTTCCGCGCCAAGACGGTCGACGTCTCCCCGGAGGCCGTGACCATCGAAGCCACCGGATCCAGCGAGAAGCTGTCCGCCATGCTCAAGATGCTGGAGCCGTTCGGCATCAAGGAGCTGGTCCAGTCCGGCACGATCGCGATCGGCCGTGGCGCCCGTTCGATCACGGACCGCTCGCTGCGCGCTCTGGACCGATCCGCGTAAAGCTGAAGTACGGCTGAAAACGGGCGGTCGGCGCGTCGTCGCCCGCCCGTATGCCGAGACCCCGAAACTTCCTTCCCACCCACCGTCATACGGTGGGACGCACAACCTGCACACCAAGGAGAGAACCCAAAGTGGCCGAGCTGTTCTACGACGCTGACGCCGACCTGTCCATCATCCAGGGCCGCAAGGTCGCGGTCATCGGCTACGGCAGCCAGGGCCACGCCCACGCGCTGTCGCTGCGTGACTCCGGTGTCGACGTCCGCGTCGGTCTGCACGAGGGCTCCAAGTCCAAGGCCAAGGCCGAGGAGCAGGGCCTGCGCGTGGTGACGCCGTCGGAGGCCGCCGCCGAGGCCGACGTCATCATGATCCTCGTCCCGGACCCGATCCAGGCCCAGGTCTACGAGGAGTCCATCGCCCCGAACCTGAAGGACGGCGACGCGCTGTTCTTCGGGCATGGCTTCAACATCCGCTTCGGCTTCATCAAGCCCCCGGCCGGCGTGGACGTCTGCATGGTCGCCCCGAAGGGCCCGGGTCACCTGGTGCGCCGTCAGTACGAGGAGGGCCGCGGCGTTCCGTGCATCGCGGCCGTCGAGCAGGACGCCTCCGGCAACGCCTTCGCGCTGGCCCTGTCGTACGCCAAGGGCATCGGCGGCACCCGCGCCGGCGTCATCAAGACGACCTTCACCGAGGAGACCGAGACCGACCTGTTCGGTGAGCAGGCCGTCCTGTGCGGTGGTACGGCGGCGCTGGTCAAGGCGGGCTTCGAGACCCTGACCGAGGCCGGTTACCAGCCGGAGATCGCCTACTTCGAGTGCCTGCACGAGCTGAAGCTGATCGTGGACCTCATGTACGAGGGCGGCCTGGAGAAGATGCGCTGGTCGATCTCCGAGACCGCCGAGTGGGGCGACTACGTCACCGGCCCGCGGATCATCACGGACGCCACCAAGGCCGAGATGAAGAAGGTCCTCGCCGAGATCCAGGACGGCACGTTCGCCCAGAACTGGATGGACGAGTACCACGGCGGTCTGAAGAAGTACAACGAGTACAAGCAGCAGGACTCCGAGCACCTGCTGGAGACCACCGGCAAGCAGCTGCGCAAGCTGATGAGCTGGGTGAACGAGGAGGCGTAAGCCTCACGTCAGGGGGTCGGGGCAGGCTGCTCCGGCCCCCTGCGTCCATCTGTTGTCCACCCCGTCCAGCCCCGGACGGGTGATCCTTCCGCAGAGGCGCAGGACGACCCCCGTCACGCCACTACACTGCCGTACTACATACGCGTCAGGCCCACAGCGTCGTGCGTCTTCCGCGGCTAGCCCCCTCCTCCGCCTGCGGCCGTCGGGACGGCCGTCCGCATGCTTTGGACTAGTGAGGACCTCACGTGAGCTCGAAACCTGTCGTACTCATCGCTGAAGAGCTGTCGCCCGCGACCGTGGACGCACTCGGTCCGGACTTCGAGATCCGGCACACCAACGGAGCCGACCGAGCCGAACTGCTCCCCGCCATCGCCGACGTCGACGCGATCCTGATCCGTTCCGCGACCAAGGTCGACGCCGAGGCCATCGCCGCCGCGAAGAAGCTCAAGGTCGTCGCCCGCGCCGGCGTCGGCCTGGACAACGTCGACGTCTCCGCCGCCACCAAGGCCGGCGTGATGGTCGTCAACGCCCCGACCTCCAACATCGTGACCGCCGCCGAGCTGGCCTGCGGTCTGATCCTCGCCACCGCCCGCAACATCCCGCAGGCCAACGCCGCGCTGAAGAACGGCGAGTGGAAGCGCAGCAAGTACACGGGTGTCGAGCTCGCGGAGAAGACCCTCGGTGTCGTCGGCCTCGGCCGCATCGGCGCCCTGGTCGCGCAGCGCATGTCCGCCTTCGGCATGAAGGTCGTCGCCTACGACCCCTACGTCCAGCCCGCGCGGGCCGCGCAGATGGGCGTGAAGGTCCTCTCCCTGGACGAGCTCCTCGAAGTCTCCGACTTCATCACCGTCCACCTGCCGAAGACCCCCGAGACCCTCGGCCTCATCGGCGACGAGGCGCTGCGCAAGGTCAAGCCGAACGTGCGCATCGTCAACGCCGCGCGCGGCGGCATCGTCGACGAGGCGGCGCTGTACGCGGCGCTGAAGGAGGGCCGGGTCGCCGGCGCCGGCCTCGACGTGTACGCCAAGGAGCCCTGCACCGACTCCCCGCTGTTCGAGCTGGACCAGGTCGTGTGCACCCCGCACCTCGGCGCCTCCACCGACGAGGCCCAGGAGAAGGCGGGCATCGCGGTCGCCAGGTCCGTGCGCCTCGCCCTCGCCGGTGAGCTGGTCCCGGACGCGGTGAACGTCCAGGGCGGTGTCATCGCCGAGGACGTCAAGCCCGGTCTGCCGCTCGCCGAGCGCCTCGGCCGCATCTTCACCGCGCTCGCCGGCGAGGTGGCCCACCGCCTCGACGTCGAGGTCTACGGCGAGATCACCCAGCACGACGTGAAGGTGCTGGAGCTGTCCGCGCTCAAGGGCGTCTTCGAGGACGTCGTCGCCGAGACGGTGTCGTACGTCAACGCCCCGCTGTTCGCGCAGGAGCGCGGTGTCGAGGTCCGGCTGACCACCAGCTCCGAGTCGAGCGACCACCGCAACGTCGTCACCGTGCGCGGCACGCTGGCGAGCGGCGAGGAGGTCTCGGTCTCCGGCACGCTGGCCGGTCCGAAGCACCTGCAGAAGATCGTCGCCGTCGGCGAGTACGACGTCGACCTCGCGCTCGCCGACCACATGGTCGTCCTGCGCTACGAGGACCGTCCCGGTGTCGTCGGCACCGTCGGCCGCATCCTCGGCGAGGCGGGCATCAACATCGCCGGTATGCAGGTCGCGCGTGCGGCGGCGGGCGGCGAGGCGCTGGCCGTCCTGACGGTCGACGACACGGTGGCCGCCGGTGTGCTGGCCGAGGTCGCCGCGGAGATCGGGGCCACGTCCGCCCGCTCGGTGAACCTCGCCTGAGACTGAGACGTACGTCCTGAAGCGCCGGACGGGCTGATTCTCATCAGCCCGTCCGGCGCTTGTCGTTGCCCTGCTTCTCCGCCCTACTTCTCCCTGACCTCGATCCTCCGCAGCGACACCGCCGCCCCCACCGCCGCCAGCACCAGAAGCACCACCCCGGCGATCGCGGCGCCCCGCATACCGTCGGTGAAGGCCTCCCGGGCCGTGGCGAGGAGGGACTCGCCGGCCCGGCCGGGCAGGTGGGCGGCCGTGGCGAGGGCGCCGCCCAGGGTCTCGCGGGCCTCGGCGGGGGCCGTGGCCGGCATCTGGTGGCGGTAGACCGCCGTACCGATGGAGCCGAGCACCGCCATGCCGAGCGCGCCGCCGAACTCGGTGCCGGTCTCCAGCAGCGAGGACGCCGTGCCCGCCCGCTCCACCGGGGCGCTGCTCATGGCCAGGTCCACCAGCTGGGACGAGATCGCGACCATCCCGCAGGCGAGCACGCCGGCCCCGGCCAGCACCAGCCACAGCGAGTCGGTGCCGAGGAGGGTGAGCATCGCGTAACCGGCCGCCATGGCGCCGAAGCCGCCGGCGACGACGTACCCCCGGTTGACGCCCCGCTGGACGAGCGCTGCGGTGATCGGACCGGCGAAGCCGATGAACACCGAGGGCAGCAGGCTCCACAGGGCCGCCGACAGCGGGCTGAAGCCGAGGACCGACTGCAGGTACTGCGTGGTGAAGATGGCCGAGCCCATCATCGCGAGGGCGGCGACGAGGTTCAGCACCAGGGCCGGGGTGAAGCCGTGGCCCTTGAGCAGGGCCGGCGGGATGAGCGGGGAGGCCGCGGTGCGCTGGCGGTGCACGAACAGGGCCGTGAAGAGCAGGCCGACGGCGATCGAGACGACGTAGAGCGGGTGCCAGCCCTCGGACGGGATCTCCTTCAGGCCGTAGATCACGGGGAGCACGGCGGCCATCGACAGCGGGACGCTCGGCCAGTCGAAGCGGCCCGGGTTCGGGTCCCTGGACTCCGGCAGCAGCACCGGGCCGAGGACCAGCAGCAGCGCCATCGCGGGCAGGTTGACCAGGAAGACCGAGCCCCACCAGAAGTGCTCGACGAGGATGCCGCTCATCACCGAGCCGAGCGCGATACCGCCGGTCATCACGCCGGACCACAGACCGATCGCCTTCGCCCGCTGGGCGGGGTCGGTGAACATCGTGCGCAGCAGCGCCATCGTGGACGGCATCAGGGTCGCGCCGCCGACGCCGAGGATCGCGCGGGCCGCGATCAGGGTCCCGGCACTGCCGGCGTAGGCCGCGAGGAGCGAGGCTCCGCCGAAGGCGAGGGCGCCCGTGAGGAGCAGCTTGCGGCGGCCGATGCGGTCGCCGAGGGAGCCCATCGTCATCAGCAGGCCGGCCAGGACGAAGGCGTAGATGTCGTAGATCCACAGCTGCTGGGTGCCGCTCGGGTGCAGGTCGGCGCTGATCGCGGGGGTCGCGAAGTACAGGACGGAGACGTCCATCGAGACCAGCAGCAGCGGCAGCATCAGCACGCCGAGAGCGGTCCACTCACGGCGTCCGGCGCGGGCGCCCTCGGCGCCGGCGGTGGGGGTGGTGCCCGTCAGGTTCGTCATGCCGAGAAATATACGAGCGTCTTAAACGCTTGTCTAGAACGGATGTATAGGTCATGCGTATAGGACGGTTGTATGGATCGGGGTAGGGTGAGGCGCATGGGACACCGTGAGGATCTGCTCGAAGGCGCCAAGCGCTGCCTGCTGGAGAAGGGGTTCGCGCGCACCACCGCGCGCGACATCGTCAAGGCCTCGGGGACCAACCTGGCCTCGATCGGCTACCACTACGGCTCGAAGGACGCGCTTCTCGCGCAGGCCTACATCGGGCTGGTGGAGAATCTGTCCGACGCCTTCGACGGCGCCGACGGCACCGTGATCGAGGGCGCGCCCGGTTCGCTGGAGCGCTTCCGGCACGTGTGGTCGAACATCGTCGGCACCATGCGGGAGCCGAACTCGATGTGGCGCCTGAGCATGGAGGTCATGACCATCGACATGCCCGAGGTGCGCGACCATCTGGCCCGCGCCCAGCGCGAGGGCGGGCGCGGGCTCGTGTCCCTCCTCCAGGGTGTGCCGGAGGAGGAGGTGTCCGACGAGACGGCCGACACCCTCGGCCGCTTCTACATGACCCTGATGACCGGGCTCATCGCGCAGTGGACGTTCGACGCCAGGACCGCACCCGACGGGGACGCGCTCACGGAGGGACTACGGCAGATCGTCGAGGCGGCCGGGAAGAGCTGATCCCGCCGGCCGGCCCAGCCGGTCCCGCACCGCCGGGGCCAGCGCGCCCAGCATCAGCAGCGCGGTCAGCAGGAACGCCCACGCGTATCCCGTGTGCCCCGCGACGAGGCCGAAGCCGGCGGCGCCCACGCCCATACCGCCGTCGTAGGCGAGGTTCCAGAGCGCGGAGACCGTGCCGTACGAGGCGCGGGAGACGCGGCTGTACATGAGCGCGAGGGTCGCGTTCTGGGCGGTGCCGAAACCGGTTCCGAAGACCACCGCCCCCACGAGCACGGCGACCGGACCGGACACCGCCGCCATGACCGCCATCCCGGCGGCCGACAGCAGCAGCCCCGGCACGACCAGCCGCCCGGAGCCGTGCCGGTCGCCGTACCGCCCCGCCGCCCAGCGGGCCGCTGTCGCGGTGGCGCTCTGCACCAGCAGCGCCGCCGTCGCCACACCGGCCGGCGCGCGCTCCACGGCCAGCGGCAGGAACGTGACCAGGATCCCGGCGGCGAGCGCGGTGGTGGCGAAGACCTGCGCGGGACGCCGCAGCCCGGCGAGGCGCACGGCCCCCGCCGTGCCGAGGGACTTCGGGCCGGCGCCCGGCGTCCGTGGGCCCTCCCGCAGCCCCGGCACGGAGGGGATGGCCGCCAGTGCCGCCACGCCCGCGGCCACGGTGACCGGCCCGTACCCGACGTTCCCGGCCAGCCACACGCCCAGCGGCAGGGCGACCAGCGACGGAACGCCCCCGACCAGGCCGACGAGGGCGAGCCCCTCACCCCGGCGCTGCGCCGGGATCAGCGCGGCGGTCAGGGCGCCGCCCGCGACGAGCGTGAGCGCGAACCCCAGACCGCGCACCAGGCACACCGCCACGGTCCAGCCCAGTCCGCCGGAGACGGGCAGTGCCGCTGCGGGCGCGCCCAGCAGGAGCAGCCCGGCCGTCAGCGGCCCCCGGTTGCCCCACCGGGCCACGATCCAGGGCCCGGCCAGCTCGCCGAGCACCGTGGACAGCATCAGCGCGCCGGTGACGAGGCCCGCCCCGCCGCGGCCGGCGTGCGCCGGTACCGCCGACAGCAGCAGGAAGAAGCTCACCGTGGCGCCGACCATGCTCACGAACCGCAGCAGCAGGGGACGGGTCAGCAGCGGGGGCCGCTCGGCCGAAGCCGCCGCCTGGGAAAGGGAGTTCGTCATGCGGCCGACGCTAGGCGGCGACCGGCCCCCGGGTAAGCTCCGATTCCATGCCTGTGCAGTGGGCCGGTCTGTCCCCGGAGCTGCTGCTGACCGTCGACCGGAGCAGCGGCGAACAGCTGCGCGCCCAGCTGGAGCGGCAGGTGCGGGACGCGATCCGCTCCGGACGGCTGCGGGAGGGCGAACGTCTGCCCTCCTCCCGCGAACTGGCCCGCACCCTGGGCCTGTCCCGCGGCCTCGTCCAGGACTGTTACGCCCAACTCCAGGCCGAGGGTTACCTGGTGACCCGCGTCGGCTCGGCCACCCGCGTGGCCCCCTGCGCACAGCCCCCCGCCCCGGCCGGCTCCGCTCCGGTCGCCGAACTCCCGCGCCTCATCGCCGACTTCCGGCACGGCGTGCCCGACCTGGCCTCCTTCCCGCGCGCCGACTGGCTGTGGGCGCTCAGGGAGGCGGCCCGCCGCATGCCGACGGCCGACCTCGACTACGGCGACCCGCGCGGCAGCCAGGCTCTGCGTACGGTCGTCGCCGCCTATCTCCGCCGAGTCCGCGCGGCCGCCGCCGACCCCGGCCACACCCTCGTCTGCTCCGGCTTTGCGCAGGGCCTCGGCCTCACCCTCCAGGCCCTGGCCCGTACCGGTGTCCGCGCCGTCGCCCACGAGGACCCCGGCAGCCCCGGCACCGCGACGGCCTCCGCACGCGCGGCCGGCCTCACCCCGGTCCCGGTCCCGGTCGACGCGCACGGCATCGACGTACGGGCCCTGGAGGCGACCGGTGCGCGCGCGGTGATCGTCACGCCCGCCCACCAGTGGCCGACCGGTGTCGTCCTCACACCGGAACGCCGCCACGCACTCCTCGCCTGGGCACGGCGGCACGACGCCTACGTCATCGAGGACGACTACGACGCCGAGTTCCGCTACGACAAGGAGCCGGTCGGCGCACTCCAGGGCCTCGCGGCCGACCGGGTGATCTCGATCGGCACGGTCAGCAAGTCCCTCGCGCCCGCCCTGCGCATCGGCTGGCTGCTGTGCCCGCCCGCGCTCACCGCACCGCTCACCGCACTGAAACGGATCGCCGACCGGGGCACCCCCACCCTCGACCAGCTGGCCCTCGCCCTGCTCATCGAGTCCGGCCGCTACGACCGCCATCTGCGCCGCATGCGCACCATGTACGCGGCCCGCCGCACCGCGCTGGTCGCGGCCCTCGCTGCACACGCGCCGCGCGTACGGCTGACGGGGCTGGCCGCCGGCTTCCACGCGGTGGCCCACCTGCCGGACGGGACCGAGGAGGAACGGGTGCTCACCGAGGCCCTGTCCCGCCGTGTCGGCCTGTACGGCATGAGCGCTTGCCGGGCCGCACCGGCGCCCGGCCCGCCCCAACTGGTCCTGGGCTTCGGCGACGTACCGGAACGCGCGATCACGGAGGGCATCGCGGCGGTGGCCGACCTGCTGGGCTGAGCGACCACGAGGAGCCCCCGGCCGCGTCCGCCTCCGCCGCGCGCCTCAGATCCGCGCCCGCTTCAACGCACTCAGATCCGCGCTCGCTTCAACGCCATGTGCAGCAGCAGCCGGTCCTCGCCGTCGTCCAGGTCCAGGCCGGTGAGCTGTTCCACCCGGGACAGCCGGTAGTACAGCGTCTGCCGGTGAATGCCCAGCGCGGCGGCCGTGCGGCCGGCCTGGCCCGCGCAGTCGAGGTAGGCCTCGGCGGTGCGGGCCAGTTCGCGGTGGGCGGGGGAGAGCAGGGGGCCGACCACGGGATCGTGTGCGGCCTTGGGCGGCAGCGCCGTCAGGAGGCGGTACGGCCCGATGTCCGCCCACTGCGCGACCGGCCCGAAGCGCGGCTCGGCCAGCGCGGCTCGCGCGGCGGCGACCGCCTCCTCCCACACCGCCCCCAACTCGCCGAGCCCACTTCGCGCCCGCCCGACCCCGGCGGCGAATCCACCGGTCCCGGCGGGGAATCCGGTGGTGCGGGAGGCTGCTCCGCCGACGCCGGGTCCTGTGGCCCGGCCTGTCCCGGCGCTCCCGCCGGCTCCGGTGGGCGAGCCTGTGGCGCCGGCGGGGAATCCACCGGCGCCGGTGGGGAGTCCGGAGGTCCCGGCGGTCTGTCCGCCGGTCCCGGCGGCCCCCGCCGTCCCGCCGTCCCGGCCAGTGCTCGCGGCCGCTGCCGTCTGTGCCGCCGCTCCCGGCGCCGAAGCGCCTTGAGGCGCCGTCCCCCGCGCTCCCTCGGCCTCCTTCAGAAGGCGGGTGGCGGCCGTCGTGGCCGGGGCCGGCTGGTCCGGGGTGCGGAGGCGGACCAGGACCGCGAGGCTCTGGCCCGCCGTGCCCCAGGGGAGGGTGCACAGGGCGAGAGCGTGCGGGATCGTACGGGTGGCCGGCGCGTCGTCCGGGTCGGCCGAGGGCCAGGGGGCGACGCAGACCAGCGTGAGGGGGCCGTCGGCGCGGGGGCCGAGAGCCGTACGGAGTTCCGCCACCGCCATGTCCTGCTGCCAGCCGGGCTCCGCGGTGAGCACCGCCCGCAGCTCCCGGCTCAGCCCGGCCCCGGCCTGCGCCTCGTCCGCGAGCAGCGCGCCGATCCGCCCCGCCACCTGCATCGCGGCGGCCAGCTGGGCGTCCGTCGGCCCGGGGTCGCCGTCCAGCAGCCAGACGTAGCCGAGGACCACCCCCCGATGCCGTACCGGAAGGCAGATCCGGCCGCGGTACACCCCGGCCTCCGGGGTCGGCGGGATCCGCACCGGGCCGGTCGCCCGGGTGATGCCGAAGCCCTCGAACCAGGACCGGACCGCCGCCGTGGAGCGCCGGGTCAGGATCGAGCGGGTGCGCACGGGGTCCAGCGCGGAGGGATCCAGCTCGTCGTCGCTGTCGTACGCGCCGAAGGCGATCAGCTCGAAGTCGCGGTTCTCCAGCGTCGCCGGGACGCCCAGCAGCTCCGAGATCTCGTCCACGAGCTCCTGGTAGTCGCCCTTGAAAGCCTTGAAATCCGCCGCCACACGGGCATTCTCCCTCATTTTCAGCCCGCCTTCATACATCTGTCTGAGATCCAGTGCACGGATGCGTGACAGCTGTCGATGGCCCACGATCGGAGAGATCCTTAGGTTTCACGGTGGTTCTCCGTGCCGTACCCGAATCGCTGGGTAATGGCCCATTTGATGCTTGTCTGTGGAGGTGCCCCGTGCTGGGTCCCGTGATTCTCGCCGCGTCGCGCAGCGACCGGATGCGACGCCTGATCTCGGCGGCCCCGGTGACCAAGCAGGTCGTCGACCGCTTCATCCCGGGCGAGACCGTCGACGACATCGTGCCGATCATCAAGGACCTGACCGCCAGGGGTCTGGAGCTGACGATGGACGTCGTCGGCGAGGACATCACCACCCCCGAGCAGGCCACCGCCGCCCGGGACGCCTACCTGCTGCTGATCGACCGGCTGCGCGAGCTGGAGCTGGGCGAGAAGGTCGAGATGTCGGTCAAGCTGTCCATGTTCGGACAAGCCCTCCCCGGCGGGCACGAGCTGGCGCTCGCCAACGTCCGCCCGGTCGTCGAGGCCGCCGCCGCCATCGGTACGACCGTGACGCTGGACGCCGAGGACCACACCACCCTCGACTCGATGTTCGCCATCCACGAGGAGCTGCGGAAGGACTTCCCGCAGACCGGCTGCGTCATCCAGGCCTACCTCTTCCGCACCGAGACCGACGCCCGCCGGCTCGCCGCCGCCGGCAGCCGCGTCCGCCTCGTGAAGGGCGCCTACAAGGAGCCCGCCGAGGTCGCGTACCAGCAGAAGCACGAGATCGACAAGGCCTACGTGCGCATCCTGCGCATCCTGATGGAGGGCGAAGGGTACCCGATGATCGGGTCCCACGACCCCCGCCTGATCGCCATCGCCCAGGAGCTGGCCCACCAGGCCGGCCGCAAGCTGAACGAGTACGAGTTCCAGATGCTGTACGGCATCCGCGGCGACGAGCACCTGCGGCTGGCCGCCGAGGGCCACCGCATGCGCGTCTACACCGCCTACGGCACCGACTGGTACGGCTACTTCATGCGCCGTCTCGCGGAGAAGCCCGCCAACCTGCGGTTCTTCCTTCGCTCGATGGTCAGCAAGGGCTGAGCCCCCCAACCGCCCCAACACCCGCTCACGTACAAGGAGTTCGGATCTCATGGACGCTGTGACCCAGGTCCCCACCCCCGTCAACGAGCCGGTGCACGGCTACGCCCCCGGCTCACCCGAGCGTGCCCGGCTGGAGGCCAGGCTCAAGGAACTGGCCGAGAACCCGATCGAGCTGCCGATGACCATCGGCGGCGAGAAGCGGCTGGGCGGCGGCGAGACCTTCCAGGTGGTCCAGCCGCACAACCACAAGGCCGTCATCGGCACCGGCCGGCACGCCACCCAGCAGGACGCGCGGGACGCCATCGACGCGGCCCTCGCCGCCGCGCCGGCCTGGCGCGCGATGTCCTTCGACGACCGCGCCGCGATCATCCTGCGCGCCGCCGAGCTGCTGGCCGGCCCGTGGCGCGAGACGATCGCCGCGTCCACGATGCTGGGCCAGTCCAAGACCGCCCAGCAGGCCGAGATCGACACCCCCTGTGAGCTGGTCGACTTCTGGCGCTTCAACGTCCACTACGCCCGCCAGATCATCGCCGAGCAGCCCCCGGCGAACTCCCCGGGCGTCTGGAACCGCCTGGACCACCGCCCGCTGGAGGGCTTCGTCTACGCGATCACGCCGTTCAACTTCTCGGCCATCGCGGGCAACCTGCCGACGGCTCCGGCTCTCATGGGCAACGTGGTCGTGTGGAAGCCGTCCCCCACCCAGACCCACGCCGCCGTGCTGCTCATGCAGCTGCTGGAGGAGGCGGGCCTGCCCAAGGGCGTCATCAACCTCGTCACCGGCGACGGCATCGAGGTGTCCAAGGTCGCCCTGGAGCACCGGGACCTGGCGGGCATCCACTTCACGGGCTCGACCAAGACCTTCCAGTACCTGTGGAAGACGGTCGGCACCAACATCGAGAAGTACCGCTCCTACCCGCGTCTGGTCGGCGAGACCGGCGGCAAGGACTTCCTGGTCGCCCACCCGAGCGCCGACCGCGCCGTGCTGAAGACGGCCCTGACTCGTGGTGCCTTCGAATACCAGGGCCAGAAGTGCTCCGCCACCTCCCGCGCCTACATCCCGGCCTCCATCTGGAACTCGGGCTTCAAGGAGGATTTCGCCGCCGAGGTCGACTACCTCACCATGGGTGACGTCACCGACCTGTCGAACTTCATCGGCGCCGTGATCGACGACCGTGCCTTCGCCAAGAACAAGGCCGCGATCGACCGCGCGAAGTCCGACCCGACCTGCGAGATCGTCGCGGGCGGCAGCTACGACGACTCGGTCGGCTACTTCGTCCGCCCGACGGTCATCGTCTCCACCGACCCGGAGAACGAGATCTTCCGCACCGAGTACTTCGGCCCGGTCCTCGGCGTCTACGTCTACGAGGACGACCAGTACGACGAGATGCTGGAGCAGATGGAGTCGGTGTCGGACTACGCCCTCACCGGTTCGGTCATCGCGAACGACCGCGCGGCGGCGGCGTACACGATGGAGAAGCTGCGCTACGCGGCCGGCAACTTCTACATCAACGACAAGTCGACCGGCGCCGTCGTCGGCCAGCAGCCCTTCGGCGGAGGCCGCGCCTCCGGCACCAACGACAAGGCCGGTGCCCCGCAGAACCTGCTGCGCTGGACCCTGACCCGCGCCATCAAGGAGACGCTGGTCGCGCCGACCGACTACACGTACCCGCACATGGGCTGACCCTCCGCCCCCGTGAACACGGGCCGGCGAGCCTGACGTCTGATCAGGCTTGCCGGCCCGTTCCCATTCAGGAGAAGTTCAGAGTGACGTTGTCACCGTCGTGTCGGCCGCTCTGCGCCTTGTTGGGGTGGAACGTGCTGGTGTTCCCGCCCGGGGACTCGCAGTTCACGGTGACCCGGAGGGTGAACTTCTTGCCCACCGGCGCGGTGAGGTCGACAGGGCCGTAACTTCCGCTCGCCTGGCCGCCGTTGTCCACGGAGTCCGCGACGGGTCCGTTCCCGGCGCTCAGTGTCACCTCGGTGGGGACGGTGTTCGGGAACCTCGTCCCGCAGTCCACCGTCCCGGAGTAGGTCACCGTTCCCGTGCTCGGCGCCGAGTGGGCCGGTCCCGAGACCAGCAGGCCGCCGCCGAGGGTGGCCACGGCGAGGACCGCGAGAGTGCGGGACCTGCGGGAGACGCGCGATGTGTTCGTGGGCATGTCACCACCTGCCTGGATAGCGTGCGGGTGTCCGATGGGACCGCGCGAGCGCGCCGCGCCTGAGTGCGGCGCCCGGCTGGTGAGAGATTGCGGCGGGGTCGGCCGTGCGTCGGCCGGTACGTCACTGCCGCCGTCACAGCAGCACCGGCAGCCCCATCCGTTCTCTGACAACGTTGCTACAGGGTCTCCCGGCCTGCAAGCGCAGACCCTGCTGATCAGGTGGTCGCCACCCGGCGGCCGAGAAAGTCCCGCATGAGCGCGGCGATCTGGTCCACGTGGGTTTCCAGGGCGAAGTGGCCCGTCGGCAGCAGGTGGATCTCGGCCTCCGGCAGATCCCGCCGGAAGGCCAGCGCGCCCTCCGGCACGAAGATCTCGTCGTGGGCGCCCCACACCGCGAGCAGCGGGACCCCGCTCTCGCGGAAGTAGGCGTGGAAGGCGGGGTAGAGGGCGAAGTTGGAGCCGTAGTCGGAGATCAGGGCCAGCTGGATCTCCGGCAGGCCGGGGCGGGCCAGGCCGGCGGCGTCGTGCTCGTAGGCGTCCGGGCTGACCAGCGTCGGGTCGGAAACCCCGTGCAGGTACTGCCACTTGACGCCGTCGAGGGTGTAGATCTCCCGCACCGGTGCCTCGGTTTCAGGCGTGCGCTGCTCGATCAGCGCCAGCACGGGCGCCCAGGCCTCGGCGCCGAGCCCTTCCTCGTAGGCGTTGCCGTTCTGCGTGACGATCGCGGTCACCCGCTCGGGGTGCGCGAGGGCGAGCCGCAGCCCGATCGGGGCGCCGTAGTCCTGGACGTAGAGGGCGTACCGCGCCAGGCCCAGCAGCTCGGTGAACTCGCCGGTGACGGCCGCGAGTTCGGCGAAGGTGTACGGGAACTCCGTGACGCCCGGGGTCGCCGAGCGGCCGAAGCCGATGTGGTCCGGGGCGATCACCCGGTACCGGTCCGCGAGCAGCGGGATCAGCTCGCGGAACATGTGCGAGCTGCTCGGGAAGCCGTGCAGGAGCAGCAGCACCGGGGCGTCGGCCGGTCCGGCCTCCCGGTAGGACACGTCGAGGCCGCGGACGGTGACGGTGCGGTGGTGGACCTGGTGCGTCATCAGCATGGGAGCAGTGCAGCACCTCCCCGTCTAACCAGTCAAGTAGATTTTAGCGGTTAGGGGGTCGCCGCCCGGACCAGGATCTTTCCCGTGTTGCCGCCGCGCAGCATCAGCAGGAACGCCTCCACGATCCGCGCGAAGCCGTCCACCATCGTCTCGTCCGCCGCCAGTGCCCCGCTGCGCAGATGCGGTACGGCGAAGTCGTACAGTTCCTCCTGCGCGTCCAGGTGGTGCTTCACCAGGAAGCCCTCGATGCGCAGGCTCTTCTCCACGACGTCGGAGTGGTTGAAGAGGACGGGCGGGGCGTCCGGGGTGTTGTACTGGCTGATCGTGCCGACCCGCACCACCCGGCCCCGCTCGCGCAGCGCGCCGATCGCCGCACCCAGGTGGTCGCCGCCGACGTTGTCCACGAAGACGTCGATGCCGGACGGCGCCGCCTCGGCCAGCAGGCCGGCCACCGCACCCGTGCGGTAGTCGAAGGCCGCGTCGTAACCCGCCTGCTCCGTCAGGTACTTCACCTTCTCCGGAGTGCCCGCGCTGCCGATCACCCGGCCTCCGCCGAGGAGCCGGGCGAAGCGGCCGGCCGCCGTGCCGACCCCGCCCGCCGCGCCGGACACGAACACGTCCTCGCCGGCGCGCAGCCGGGCGATCCGGGTCAGGGCGACGTACGCCGTCAGACCCGTGCCGCCCAGCACGCTCAGGTAAGCCGTCAGCGGCACGCCGGGGTGGTGGGGCAGGCGCCGTACCTCCTCGGGGCGGACCACGGCGTGCGTGCGCCAGCCCTGACGGTGGAAGACGATCTCGCCCTCGGGCAGCTCCGGGCTGCGGGAGGCGATGACCCGCCCCAGGGTCCGGCCCTCCAGCGGGGCGTTCAACGCGAAGCCCCCGTCCATCATTTCGCGGTGGTACGGGTCCACGGACCACAGCACGTTCTCCACCAGGGCGGTGCCGGGTGCCGGTTCGGGCACCGGGGACTCGGCGAAGCGGAAGTGGTCCGCGGTGGGGAAGCCGGTGGGGCGGGCGGTCTGCTGCACGGTGAGCGCGGTCTCGGTCATGGGACGGGACCGTAGGCAGGAATGCCGCGCGGGTGCAGGGGGTTGGGCTCATGGAACGCACCGATCCATGAACCGGTCTCATACGCGCAGGTGGGAGCCCCTGAGTGACAGCAGTCGACCTTGCCCCGCAGGAGCTGAGGATCCTGGTCGCCGTGGCCGACGAGGGCGGGTTCTCCACCGCGGCCGCCCGGCTGGGGACCACCCAGTCCGCCGTCTCGCACGCCGTGCGCGGGATCGAGCGGAAGCTGGGGGTCGTACTGTTCGAGCGCGGCCGCTTCGGGGCCCGGCCCACGGCCGCCGGGGAACGGGCCGCCGCCCATGCGCGCCGGGTGCTGCGCATGCTCCAGGCCCTGGCCGCCGACGCCCGCGGCGCCGGCACCGGCGAGATCGTCGGGCCCCTGCGCATCGCCGCCTTCCGCAGCGCGGCCCTGCATCTGCTGCCGGCCGCCCTGGCGCGGCTCGCCGAGCAGCATCCCGGCATCGAGGTGAGTGTCACCGTCGTACGCGAACTGGGCGCCGGCACCGCGGGCGAGGTCGCCGCCGGGCGGGCCGACCTCGGCATCGCCACCCTGAGCGGACCGCCGCCGGCCGGACTGGTCGGCGGGGAACTGCTTCAGGAGCCGTACTCCCTGGTGCACCCGGCGGGCCACCCCGACCCGCGCGCCCTGCCGCTCGTCGACTGGGCCGAGAACTGCGGCTCCTACACGCGTGCCTGGTGGGCCGCCCAGGACTGGATCCCGGCCGCGACCGTCAGCGCCGAGGACGACGGGGCCGTGCTGTCGATGGTGGGCAGCGGGCTGGGGATGGCGATCATGCCGGCGCTGTCCCTCACCAGTGCGCCCCCCGCCGTCGGCATCACCGACCTCGGGCCGGGACGGCCGTACCGCTCCGTCGGGTACGTCACCACCCCGGAACTGGCCGCCACCGACGCCGTACGGGCCCTGATCCGCGCCCTGCGTTCCCTCTCCCTGCCGTCCCCCGAACGCACGAAAGCCCAGCTCAGGGCGGTGTGACATGGTTCGCCGTCTCAGATAGTAGGAAGTCCGAGTAATTGTGCAGACAGAAGCGGGTCGCTCCCTTAGCTTTGTAGAAGCCGAACGCATCGCTCGATCCAGCGAATGGCGGTCGTGAGCCGGGCATCGTGCAGGTAACCCCTGCGGCCCTTCGGCTCCCCGCCCCTCCGGCGTCTCGTAACCCCCCTTTGCGTGCTCCATGGTTGCCGAAGGAGTCGATTCCCATGGCCGAGACGACCGTCCGCCGCCGCGTCCGCCACGTGTCCCGCACGAACGAGGCCGACCGCAAGAACGCCGCCGCCGCCCTCCAGCGCGCCCTCGACCGCCGCGACAACGGCGGCGAGACCGGCCACTGAGACCCGCCGGGAACGCCGACACGGTGTCCGCATCGCGGACACCGCATGTCATCACCTGGGACGAGGAGTAGGGTGCCCGCATGTCTCGCAGCATCAATCTCGCAGTGATCCCCGGTGACGGAATCGGCCAGGAGGTCGTGTCCGAGGGTCTGAAGGTCCTCTCCGCCGTGCTCCCGCAGGATGTGAAGCTGGAGACGAAGGAGTACGACTTCGGCGCCAAGCGGTACCACGCCACCGGTGAGACCCTCACCGACGCCGACCTCGCCGCCCTCAAGCAGCACGACGCGATCCTGCTCGGCGCCATCGGCGACCCGAGCGTCCCGTCCGGCGTCCTGGAGCGCGGCTTCCTGCTCAAGCTCCGCTTCGCCTTCGACCACCACGTCAACCTGCGGCCGAGCAAGCTGCTCCCCGGCGTGGCGACCCCGCTCGCCGGCCAGCCGGAGATCGACTTCGTCGTCGTCCGCGAGGGCACCGAGGGCCCGTACACCGGCAACGGCGGCACCATCCGCAAGGGCACCGAGCACGAGGTCGCCACCGAGGTCTCCGTCAACACCGCATTCGGTGTCGAGCGCGTGGTCCGCGACGCCTTCGCCCGCGCCCAGGCCCGCCCGCGCAAGAAGCTCACGCTGGTCCACAAGAACAACGTGCTGACCTTCGCCGGTCACCTCTGGACGAACATCTTCAACAAGGTGGCGGCGGAGTTCCCCGAGGTCACCACCGACTACATCCACGTCGACGCGGCGATGATCTACCTGGTCACCGACCCGGCCCGGTTCGACGTCATCGTCACCGACAACCTCTTCGGCGACATCATCACCGACCTCGCCGCGGCCGTCTCCGGCGGCATCGGCGTGGCCGCGAGCGGGAACATCAACCCCTCCCGCGAGTTCCCCTCGATGTTCGAGCCGGTCCACGGTTCCGCGCCGGACATCGCCGGTCAGGGCAAGGCCGACCCCACCGCCACGGTCCTGTCCGTCGCCCTGCTGCTGCGCCACCTCGGCTACGACGCCGAGGCCGACCGCATCGACGCCGCCGTCACCGCGGACCTCACCGAGCGCGCGGGCAAGCCCGCCCGCTCGACGTCCCAGATCGGCGACGCGCTCGCCGCGCGAGTAGCCGGCTGACCCGGCGCTCCACCACGAGAGGCCGCCGGGTCGGACGACCACCCGGCGGCTTCCGCATGTCCCCGCCGGGTGCCACCATCAACCACTGGGCCGCTTTCACCCCGATTCCGTCCGCCGCAGCCCCCGCGCGATAATCGAACGCGGAGCCGCGGTATGAGGGAAAGCTCGGACGTCCTAGCACCGACTGAGAAGCCGGTACGGGCGTGAGCGCGGCCCGGTCACTACAACCGGTGAAGGACACCCACTCATGACGACGCCCACGATCGAGCTCAAGCCCTCCGCCAGCCCCCTTGCCGCCGCCGAGCGCGAGGCCATCCTGGCCAGCCCGGGGTTCGGCCGCCACTTCACCGACCACATGGTGACGATCAAGTGGACGGAGGGCCGCGGCTGGCACGACGGGCAGCTCGTTCCGTACGCGCCGATCCCGCTCGACCCGGCGACCAACGTCCTGCACTACGCCCAGGAGATCTTCGAGGGCCTGAAGGCCTACCGCCAGCCCGACGGCACGGTCGCCATGTTCCGCCCGGACCAGAACGCCAAGCGCTTCCAGCGTTCCGCCAAGCGGCTCGCCATGCCCGAGCTGCCGGTCGAGACGTTCATCGAGGCCTGTGACGCGCTGGTCCAGCAGGACATCGACTGGGTGCCCGCGCACGGTGGCGAGGAGTCCCTCTACCTGCGCCCGTTCATGATCGCCACCGAGGTCGGCCTGGGCGTCAAGCCGGCCAACGAGTACCTCTTCATCGTCATCGCCTCGCCGGCCGGCGCGTACTTCCCGGGCGGCGTGAAGCCGGTCTCGATCTGGGTCTCCGAGGACCGCGTCCGCGCGGTCCCCGGCGGCATGGGCGACGCCAAGACCGGCGGAAACTACGCCGCGTCCCTGCTGGCCCAGGCCGAGGCCGCCGCGAAGGGCTGCGACCAGGTCTGCTACCTCGACGCGGTCGAGCACCAGTGGGTCGAGGAACTCGGCGGCATGAACCTGTACTTCGTGTACGGCGCTGCGTCCAATGAAAAGCCGGTGATCATCACCCCGACCCTGACCGGCTCCATCCTGGAGGGCGTCACCCGTGACTCCCTGCTGGCCGTCGCCCGCGACCTCGGCTACGAGTCCGAGGAGGGCCGCGTCTCGGTCGAGCAGTGGCAGCGCGACTCCGAGAACGGCACCCTCACCGAGGTCTTCGCCTGCGGCACCGCGGCCGTGATCACCCCGGTCGGCACGGTCAAGCGTGCCTCTGCCGAGTGGAAGCAGAGCGGCGGGGAGCCGGGCGAGGTGACCCTCCGCCTGCGTCAGGCTCTGCTCGACCTCCAGCGGGGGACGGCGGAGGACAAGCACGGCTGGATGCACAAGATCGGCTAGCGGTCACCGGACACGCTCAGGGCCGCTGAGCGCTCCGCTTGGCATTGCCGCGAGGTGCCGTCGTTCGTCTGCGGCACCGCTGTGGCTGGTCGCGCAGTTCCCCGCGCCCCTTCGGGCGCTACATGCTCAGGGCCGCCTCGGACTCGTCGACGTCCGTGGCGGCCCTTGTGTGTTCCGTACGGAACGTCAGCAGCAGGTACACCACCCCGCCCACCGCCCCCGACAGCAGGAAGCTGCAGTCCACGCCCCCGGTCAGCCGCAGCAGCGGGCCCTGGTACGACGGCAGGGACACCGCCAGCAGACCCACACCGGCGCCCAGCGCCCAGGAGGCGGTGGCCCGCACGTTCCAGCCCGCCCGGTACCAGTAGATCCCGCCCCGCGAGCGGCGGTTGAAGACCTGCAGGGCGTCGGCGTCGTACACCCCGCGGCAGCGGGCGAAGCCGATGAGGGTGATGACGGCCCACGGGGTGCCGATCGCGGTGAGCAGCAGCACGAAGGACGTCATCGCGGACTGCGCGTTCCAGGCGTAGTGGCCGATGAACACGCAGGCCGTGGCGACGACGGCGACCGTGTGAGTGGCCCGCGCCCGGGACGCCCTGGGCAGGATCGCGTCCAGGTCCAGGCCCATCGAGTACAGCATCAGGCCCGCGTTGCCGACCGAGCCCGCGGAGGCGGACAGCAGCAGCGGGATCAGGTACCAGGTGGGGGAGGCCGCGACGAGGGGGCCCGCGTAGTCGGTGGCCGCCTTCGCCGCGTAGGCCGTGAAGGTGCCGAACAGCTGCGGCACCAGCAGACCCAGGATCAGCCCCAGCCAGGTGGCGTGCAGCACACGGCGGTTGGAGTGGCGGGACGGCGAGATGTAGCGGGTGTAGTCGCCGAGGAGCGTGATGAAGGCGATGGGGCCGGACAGGCCGGCCGCCACGGCCGCCAGGAACCAGGTCGGCCAGAACGAGCCCAGCAGATAACCGCCCGCACCCGGCAGCGCCCCGGTGGTGAAATGCGGGGCGTAGGCGAAGATCCCGAGGGCCAGCAGGGCCGTCATGCCGATGGACAGCACCTTGGACATGCTCAGCAGCACCCGGTAGCCGTAGACCGCGCCCGCCACGGTCGCCGCCGCGAGCACCGCGTAGACCACGGCGTACGACACCCCGTCCGCCGGCAGCCCGAACATCCGGCCGAGCACGCCGATCATCACGTCCCCGCCGATCCACACGGTCAGCGCGGTGTAGCCGAGGGCCAGCAGCAGGCCGACCACCGAGCCGACCAGCCGGCCCCGTACGCCGAACTGGGCGCCTGAGGAGGTGGACAGGTTGGTCGCGGTGCGCAGGGAGATCAGGGCCAGCGGGGCCGTCACGGCCGTACCGACGACCGTGCCCGCCGCGATCGCGCTCACCGACGGCCACCAGCCGAGCCCGAAGGACGGCGGCAGCCAGCCGAAGATGATCACTCCGAGGCAGAGGTTGGAGCCGAGCAGTATCGAGACGAGATCGCGCGGACCACTGGTCCGCTCCTCGTCCGGGATGGTGTCGACTCCGCGCTGTTCTATCGGCATGGCTGGTCTCCTTCGACGGCCACCTAGAGAGTTAGAGCGACGTTCAATGTGGGTGACGCGTTTGTTGATGTCAATGATTCCCATCCCTGAATTTAAGGTTTAGAGTGACGTTCTAAGCGTAGGAAGGCAAGGAGGCGTCGGGACGTGAGACTGACCCCTACGGAGCGTGACCGGCTGCTGCTCTTCGGCGCCGCCGAGCTGGCCCGGGCCCGCCGGGCGCGCGGCCTCAGGCTGAACGTGCCGGAGGCGACCGCGCTGATCGCGGACACGGTCTGCGAGGCGGCCCGCGACGGAAGGCGGCTCGCCGAGGCCATCGAGGCGGCCCGGTCCGTCCTCGGCCCTGAGGACGTGCTGCCGGGCGTCGCGGACGTCGTCACCGAGGTGATGGTCGAGGCCGTCTTCGACGACGGCTCACGTCTCGCGGTGGTCCCGGACCCCATCGGGGGCGGCGGGCTGGGGGACCGGGGTCCGGGCGCACTGCTCCCGGGGCCCGAGCATGCCGACCCGGAGGCGGTCGTACGGCTGGCGGTCACCAACACGGCGACCGTGCCGGTCTCGGTCACCTCCCACTTCCACTTCTTCGAGGCCAACCCGCGGCTGGACTTCGTACGGGAGAAGACCTACGGGATGCGCCTCGCCGTCCCCGCGGGCTCCTCGGTGCGCTTCGGCCCCGGTGAGAGTGCCGAGGTGGGACTGGTGCCGATCGGCGGAGAGCGGATCGCGATCGGCTTCGCCGGACTGGTCGACGGGCCGCTGGACGCGCCCGGCGCGAAGGAAGAGGCCCTGCGCCGGGCCGCCGCCTGCGGATACCTGGGTGCCGACACGGAAGGAGACGAGGAGCGATGAGCCGCTCGAAGGGACGCGAGGTGAGCCGGTCGGTCCACATCGACCCGTACGCCTACGCCGCCACCCACGGCCCCCGGGCCGGCGACCGCATCCGCCTCGGCGACTCCGGGCTCACCGTCCGCGTGGAGTCCGACTCCCAGCGCTACGGCGACGAGTTCCTGGCCGGCTTCGGCAAGACCGCCCGCGACGGACTGCACCTGAAGGCCGCCGCGGTCCGCGAGACCTGCGACGTCGTCATCAGCAACGTGGTCGTGATCGACGCCGTTCAGGGCATCCGCAAGGTGTCCATCGGCATCCGGGAAGGCCGGATCTGCGCCATCGGGCGGGCGGGCAACCCGGACACCCTCGACGGCGTGGACGTCGTCGTCGGCACCGGTACGTCCATCGTCTCCGGTGAGGGGCTCATCGCCACCGCCGGCGCCGTCGACACGCACGTCCATCTGCTGTCGCCGCGCATCATGGAGGCCTCCCTCGCCTCCGGCGTCACCACGATCATCGGGCAGGAGTTCGGCCCGGTGTGGGGCGTCGGCGTCAACTCCCCCTGGGCGCTCCGGCACGCCTTCAACGCCTTCGACGCCTGGCCGGTCAACATCGGTTTCCTGGGCCGGGGTTCGTCCTCCCACAGCGCCCCTCTGGTCGAGGCGCTGGCGGAAGGCGGGGCGTCCGGCTTCAAGGTGCACGAGGACATGGGCGCCCACACGCGGGCGTTGGACACCGCCCTGCGCGTCGCCGAGGAGCATGACGTCCAAGTTGCGCTGCACAGCGACGGGTTGAACGAATGCCTGTCCGTCGAGGACACCCTTCGCGTCCTCGAAGGCCGCACGATCCACGCCTTCCACATCGAGGGCTGCGGCGGCGGACACGTGCCCAACGTGCTGAAGATGGCCGGTGTCCCGAACGTCATCGGCTCCTCCACCAACCCCACCCTGCCCTTCGGCCGGGACGCGGTCGCCGAGCACTACGGCATGATCGTCTCCGTCCACGACCTCAAGCCCGACCTGCCCGGCGACGCTGCCATGGCCCGCGACCGGATCCGGGCCGGCACGATGGGCGCCGAGGACGTGCTGCACGACCTGGGCGCGATCGGCATCACCTCCTCCGACGCCCAGGGCATGGGCCGGGCCGGTGAGACCGTGCGCCGTACGTTCGCCATGGCCGGCAAGATGAAGGCCGAGCTCGGCCCCCTGGAGGGCGACGGCGAGGGCGACGACAACGCCCGCGTCCTGCGCTACATGGCCAAGCTGACCATCAACCCGGCCATCGCACACGGCCTTTCCCACGAGGTCGGCTCGATCGAGGTCGGCAAGCTCGCCGACCTCGTGCTGTGGCGCCCGGAGTACTTCGGCGCCAAGCCGCAGCTCGTCCTCAAGTCCGGCTTCCCGGCGTACGGCGTCGTCGGCGACCCGAACGCCGCCACCGACACCTGCGAACCCCTCGTGCTGGGGCCGCAGTTCGGCGCGTACGGCGCCACGGCCGCCGACATCTCCGTGGCGTTCGTCGCCCAGGCGGCCCTCGACCAGGGCAACGACGCGATGCCCACCCGCCGCCGCAGGGTCGCCGTGCGCGGCACGCGCGGCATCGGCCCGGCCGACCTGCGGCTGAACGCCCGGGTCGGAGCGGTCGACGTCGACCAGCGCACCGGACTGGTCACCCTCGACGGCACCCCGCTCAGCTCGGAACCCGCCGACTCGGTCTCCCTCAACCGCCTCTACTTCCTCTAATTCCTCTAAGGATCACGATGTCTGCTGCCGCCGACGGCTTCCGCATGCCTGCCGAGTGGACCCCGCACGAGCGCACCTGGATGGCGTGGCCGGGCCCCAACCCCACCTTCGACGCCCCGGACGACCTCGCCGCCTCCCGCGCCGCCTGGGCGTCCGTGGCCCGGACGATCCGGCGCTTCGAGCCCGTGACCGTGGTCTGCGGCCCCGGCCAGTCCGCCGAGGCGCGGGCGCTGCTCGGCCCCGGCGTCGACACCGTCGAGCGTGAGCTGGACGACGCCTGGATGCGGGACATCGGCCCGACCTTCCTCACCAACGGCAAGGGCGAACTGGCCGCCGTGGACTGGACGTTCAACGGCTGGGGCGCCCAGGGCTGGGCCCGCTGGGAGCACGACTCCAAGATCGCCGCGTATGTCTGCGACCTCGCGGGCGCGAAGACGTACGCCTCGAAGCTGGTCAACGAGGGCGGCGCGATCCACGTCGACGGCGAGGGCACGGTCCTGCTGACGGAGACGGTGCAGCTGGGCCCCGAGCGCAACCCGCACTGGACGAAGGAGCAGGTGGAGGCCGAGATCCACGCCCAGCTCGGCACCAGCAAGGCGATCTGGCTGCCGCGCGGCCTCACCGGCGACTACCCGCCCTACGGCTTCGGCACCCTCGGGCACGTGGACATCGTGGCCGCCTTCGCCCGGCCGGGCGTCGTGGTGGCGCACTCCCAGCCGGACCCGGCCCACCCCGACCACGAGGTCACCAAGGAGGTCATCGGCATCCTGCGCTCCCAGACGGACGCCCGGGGCCGCGCCCTGGAGGTCGTGGAGGTGCCCGCGCCGACCGTCCTGGAGGCCGACGGACACTGGGCCGACTACTCCTACATCAACCACTACCTCTGCAACGGCGGCGTCGTGCTGTGCGGCTTCGACGACCCGCGCGACGAGCTCGCCGCCGGGATCTTCCGCCGCCTCTTCCCGGAGCGGACGGTGACTCTCGTGGACGCGCGTACGATCTTTGCGGGTGGCGGCGGCATCCACTGCATCACCCAGCAGCAGCCGAAGGTCTGATCATGTAGGAGAGTCGCAGATGGCCGGTGCGGCACGGACGCGGAAGAACGCGCCGCCGCGCGAGGAGGTACTCGCCGCCGCCATGGGCATGATCGCCGAGCGCGGTCTGGAGAAGCTCACCATGGCGGCGCTCGGCCGTGAGGTCGGGATGAGCAGCGGCCATCTCCTCTACTACTTCCACTCCAAGGACGAGCTGCTGCTCCAGGCCCTGGAGTGGAGCGAGGGCCGCCTCGGCGCGGAGCGCGGCCGCCTGCTCACCCGTCCCGGTACGGCCCGCGAGCGCCTGTCCGCCTACGTCGACCTGTACGTCCCCGACGGCCACCGCGACCCCCACTGGACCCTGTGGCTGGAGGTCTGGAACCGCTCGCAGAACGCCGACGAGGACGCGCGCGCCCGCCAGGCCGCGATCGAGGGCGCGTGGCATCGCGACCTGGTCGCGCTGATCGCCGAGGGGGTGTCCCGGGGCGAGTTCCGCAGGGTGGACGCGGACCGCTTCGCAGCGAGACTGCGGGCACTGCTGGACGGGTTCTCCATCCATGTGGCCATCGGGTTGCGGGGGACCGACCGGGACCAAGTGCTGGCACATGTACGGGAGTTCATCGAGGACGCGCTGCTCGTCCCCGACCTCTGAACCCCCGCCCGGGTTGTACGCGTTCTGTCCGATTGACCCGGCTCGACCCCTGGGATTGCATCGCCATGGGCCCTCGGCGCCGGGCCGGGGGATACGCGTCCCGGGGGGTACAGCATGGGGAAGAGCAGCAGAGCGGGGCTGGTGGCGGTGGCCGCGGTGCTCGGCCTGGCGGTCGCGCCGCAGGCCGTCGCGGCGCCGCGGCACGGCACCACGCGCATCAGCACCACGGTGGCCGGTGCCCAGTCCGCCACCGCCTCGGCCGGAGGCACCATCAGCGCCGACGGCCGCTACGCCGTCTACGGCACCGATGGCCCCGGCGGCGAAGGCTGCCCGACCGCATACGGGTGGTGCGTGCTCGTCAAGGACCTGCGCACCGGCAGGACCGTCAAGGTCCCGGGCACCGGCGTCGAGGCGTACGACCCGATGATCAGCGGCGACGGCTCCAAAGTCGGCTACACCAGCGGCACTTACCACTTCTTCCGCGCCAAGGTCTACGACCGCCGCACCGGCACACTCCAGACCCTGTGGCCCGCCGACCCGCCGAAGGACAACTGGTACGAGCGCTCCGACCTCACAGGCCTGAGTGCCGACGGCCGCTACGCCGCCTACACCATCGGCAACCGCGACGGCAACGCCTTCACCGCCCACCTCATGGTCCGGGACCTGACCACCGGCACCGACGAGGTGGTGGATCAGCCCGGCCACCTCAGTCACCTCGTCGGCGGCCGGCTCAGCGCCGACGGCCGGTACGTCGCCTACAGCGCGCTGGACAGCGACGCCGCCGCCCTCTACGTCAAGGAGCGCAGGACCGGCAGGACCCGGAGCATCCACATCCCCGCCGGCGGCGGCTCCTCGGTCATCGACATCTCGGCCGACGGACGCCACGTCCTGTTCCAGTTCGCCGCCTCCTACCCGGGGACGACCACCCGGACCTACCTCGCCGACACCCGCACCGGCCGCGCCGAACCCGTCGGACCCGAGGGAGCCACGGCCCTCGCCCTCGACCCCACCGGCCGGTACACCCTGCTGAAGGACCCCACCGGCGCCCTCCGCCTGCTGGACCCCCGCACCGGACGGCAGCACACGGTGGCCGCCGCGAGCTCGGCCGCCACCGCCGGACCCGGCGCCCTCACCCGCTCCGGCCGTACCGTCGTCTTCGCCTCCGCCGCCGCCCTGGTCCCGGGCGACACGAACGGCGTATCGGACGTCTTCGCACGCAGGATCGGGTAAAGGAATCGTTTGCTCCGGCGCCGGGCAAGTAACGGCCCATGGAACGACAACACTGGAAGAAGATCTGGGTCGGCTCGGCGGGCAACATGGTCGAGTGGTTCGACTGGTTCGTGTACGCGAGCTTCGCCACCTACTTCGCCGGCGCGTTCTTCCCGAGCGGCAATCCCACCGCCCAACTCATGAACACCGCAGGCATCTTCGCCGTCGGCTTCTTCATGCGCCCCGTGGGCGGCTGGCTGCTCGGCCGGGTCGGCGACCGCAAGGGCCGTAAGGCGGCGCTCACGCTGACCGTCACTCTGATGTCGGCGTCGGCGGTCCTCATCGCCGTCGCCCCGACCTACGCGGTCGCCGGCTACGGCGGCGCGCTCGTCCTGCTCGTCGCCCGCCTGCTGCAAGGACTGTCGGTGGGCGGCGAGTACGCGGCCAGCGCCACCTATCTGACGGAGGCCTCGGACCCGCGCAGCCGCGGCTTCGCCTCCAGCTTCCAGTACGTGTCCATGACCGCCGGCCAGATCGTCGGCCTGGGGATCCAGATCGTCCTGCAACACACCATGTCCGACTCCGCGCTGCACAGCTACGGCTGGCGCATCCCGTTCGTCGTGGGCGCGCTCGGCGCGGCGATCATCTTCTATCTGCGCCGCAGCATGCTGGAGACCGAGGTGTACGAGGAGGACACCTCGCACGCCGAGGAGCGCGGCACGCTGCGCGCGCTGTGGCAGCACAAGCGGGAGGCGTTCCTGGTCGTCGCCCTCACCATGGGCGGCACCGTGGCGTACTACACGTACACCACCTACCTGACCAAGTACCTGTCCAACTCGGCCGGCCTGTCCAAGCAGACGGCGACGCTCGTCTCCTTCACCGCGCTGATCGTCTTCGCCTGCCTCCAGCCGCTCGCGGGCCGGCTGTCCGACCGGATCGGCCGGCGCCCGCTGCTGATCACCTTCGCGGTCGGCTCCACCTTCCTCACCGTGCCGATCATGACCCTCCTCAAGCACGCCAACGGCTACTGGTCCGCCCTCGGCCTCGCCCTGCTCGCGCTGATCGTCGTCACCGGCTACACCTCGATCAACGCCTGTGTGAAGGCCGAGCTCTTCCCGACCGGCATCCGCGCCCTCGGCGTGGCCCTGCCCTACGCGATCGCCAACGCCCTCTTCGGCGGTACGGCGGAGTACGTCGCGCTGTGGTTCAAGAACGCCGGGATCGAGTCCGGTTTCTTCTGGTACGTGGCCGGCTGCGCCGCCGTGTCGCTGGTGGTCTACGTCACCATGCGTGAGACCAAGGACCTGGACCTCGCCCGGGTGAGGGACCGTACGGATTCCAGTCTGACGACCGCATCCTGAGACGGACGATGAGCCGGGGGCAGGGCTGTGCCAGACTGCCTCCGTGCTCTCGTTCGCCATGATTATTGGCAGCAGGCGCGCCGGTCCGCAGTGACCACCTCGTACGACCAGGTGCGGGTGGCCACCGTCGTCCTCGACCCGCGCGCAGACCTCTCGCACCCGCGAGGGGTTTTTTCGTTTTCCGGCCCACCTTCAGCCGGGGGACGTCAGCGCGAGGGACCATTGGGGGGACGGTGGAGCCGGTCATTCCGGTAAGACCGAAGATCCACAACAGGAGCCTTGACACCATGACCGAGACGGCAACCAGCGAGCTCGACGACTCGTTCCACGTCTTCGACACCACGCTGCGCGACGGCGCGCAGCGCGAGGGCATCAACCTCACCGTCGCGGACAAGCTCGCCATCGCACGGCACCTGGACGACTTCGGCGTCGGCTTCATCGAGGGCGGCTGGCCGGGGGCGAACCCCCGGGACACCGAGTTCTTCGCCCGCGCCCAGGCCGAGATCGACTTCCGGCACGCCCAGCTGGTCGCCTTCGGCGCCACCCGCCGCGCCGGCGCCAAGGCCGCCGAGGACCCCCAGGTCAAGGCCCTGCTCGACTCCGGCGCCCCGGTGATCACGCTGGTCGCCAAGTCACACGACCGGCATGTGGAACTGGCCCTGCGCACCACCCTGGACGAGAACCTGGAGATGGTCCGCGACACCGTCTCGCACCTGCGCGAACAGGGCCGCCGCGTCTTCGTCGACTGCGAGCACTTCTTCGACGGCTACCGCGCCAACCCCGAGTACGCGAAGGCGGTCGTCCGTACGGCCTCGGAGGCCGGCGCCGATGTCGTGATCCTCTGCGACACCAACGGCGGCATGCTGCCCGCCCAGATCCACGCCGTCGTCGCCACGGTCCTCGCCGACACCGGTGCCCGGCTCGGCATCCATGCCCAGGACGACACCGGCTGCGCGGTCGCCAACACCCTCGCCGCCGTCGACGCCGGCGCGACCCACGTGCAGTGCACGGCCAACGGCTACGGCGAGCGCGTCGGCAACGCCAACCTCTTCCCGGTCGTCGCGGCCCTGGAGCTGAAGTACGGCAAGAAGGTGCTGCCCGAGGGCAAGCTCCGCGAGACGACGCGGATCTCCCACGCCATCGCCGAGGTCGTGAACCTCACCCCCTCCACCCACCAGCCGTACGTCGGCGTATCGGCCTTCGCCCACAAGGCCGGCCTGCACGCCTCCGCGATCAAGGTCGACCCGGACCTGTACCAGCACATCGACCCCGAGCTGGTCGGCAACACCATGCGCATGCTGGTCTCCGACATGGCGGGCCGCGCCTCCATCGAGCTGAAGGGCAAGGAGCTCGGCATCGACCTCGGCGGCGACCGCGCCCTGGTCGGCCGGGTGGTCGAGCGGGTCAAGGAGCGCGAGCTCAAGGGCTACACGTACGAGGCGGCGGACGCGAGCTTCGAACTCCTGCTGCGGGCCGAGGTCGAGGGCCGGCCCCTGAAGTACTTCGACGTCGAGTCCTGGCGGGCCATCGTCGAGGACCGCCCCGACGGCACGCACGCCAACGAGGCCACGGTGAAGCTGTGGGCCAAGAAGGAGCGGATCGTCGCCACCGCCGAGGGCAACGGCCCGGTCAACGCCCTCGACCGCGCCCTGCGCGTGGCCCTGGAGAAGATCTACCCGCAGCTCGCCGCGCTGGAGCTGGTCGACTACAAGGTCCGCATCCTGGAGGGCAAGCACGGCACCTCGTCGACGACCCGCGTCCTGATCTCCACGACCGACGGCGGCGGCGAGTGGTCCACGGTGGGCGTGGCGGACAACGTCATCGCCGCGTCCTGGCAGGCCTTGGAGGACGCGTACACGTACGGGCTGCTGCGGGCGGGCGTGGAGCCGGCGCAGTAGCCGCGCAGCTGCGGGCAGTCGTGCCGCTGGGGTGATGGGGGTGCCCCCGGTCGAGCGAAGCCGAGACTGGGGGAGGGCGGGCGATAGGGGTCCCCCCGCGATGGGGCCCCTCCCGCGATGGGGGTCCCTCCCGCGATGGGGGTCCCTCCCGCGATGGGGGCACCTCCCGCGCGAGCGAAGCCGAGCGTGGGGGAGAAGCCGAGCGTGGGGGAGAAGCCGAGCGTGGGGGAGGCACCTCCCGGCGAGCAGCGCCTCCAGTCGCTACGGCGCACGCCAGATGTTGTCGAAGGCCGCGTTCTCGATGCGCCTGCGTTCGCGGACCGCGTTGAGCTCGGTCACCGCGTCGCCGACCGCCGCCAGGACGGTGACGACGGCCTCGTCGGCGGGAGGCTCCGCCGGCCGGTCGGCCTCGATGCGCAGCGTGGCGGCGAGGCCGGCGAGGACCGGCTCACGGGACCACCACCGGTCGGCGGCGTGCTGCCGGGCCGGGGTGTCGGCAGCCGCATCCCGCCCGGCCCGCCGGAACAGCCCCTGCCGTTTCCCGGTGAGCTGTCCGGCGCGATCCAGCGCGTCACGGTAGGCGGCGGCCAGCCCCTGCCCCCGGCGCCACAGCCAGTCCTCGACGGTCTCGTGCGGCTCTTGCCGCTTCAGCGCCGCCCCGGCCTCGTCCAGCATCCGGTCGCCCGTGGTGAGCGCGGGACCGGGCACGATGCGCTCACCCTCCAGGGTGAGCGCCCGCGTGCCGAGCAGGTCGACCAGTTCGGCGCCCGCGAGCGCCAGCGACAGATCGCCCTGCTCGACGGGGTGCTCACCGGGTACGTCCAGGCTGACGAGGAACAGATCCTGCGGTGTCGTCATACCGTCATCGTCCCCCATGGCAGCGACGGTCCCGCTCACCACTCTCCGATATGTCAGATTTCAGGGCGATTCGGGTAGCTTCGAAGTATGAAGGCCGTCCCGCGGACCCGCAGTCTGCTCGCCTCGCTGCCGGCGGCCCTGCTGCTGGCTGCCCTCGCCCTCGTCCTGACGACCCCGTTCGCACCCCGGGCGAGCGCGGACACGAGCATCTCGGTGATCGCCCGTGGCCTGCGCGCGAGCCCCGTCTACGTCGACCCGGCGGCCGCGTCCCAGCTGTCGAAGGCGGACGCCGACGCGCTCGCGAAACAGATCAGGGACGCGAACAAGCCGGTGTTCATCGCAGTGCTCCCGGCCGGCTATCCGACCAGCGGGCTCTTCTCGAACCTGCGCGCGGCCACCGGCATCACCGGCCTGTACGGCATCCGCCTCGGCGACCGCTTCGACGCCCGCGCCGACTCCTCCGTCATGTCCACGACGGCCCGGCAGAACCTGGTGAACAGCGTCCAGGGCGAGCCGGTGAAGACCCAGCTCACCGACTTCGCCGACCGCGCGGTGGCCACGGTCGGCGGGCATGCCCCGAGGAGCTGGGGCGGTTCGTCCGGCTCGGGCGGCGGGGTGTCCGGTACGGCGGTGCTCGTCACGGGTGCCGTACTCGTGGCCGGCGGCGCGGGCGCGTACGCCCTGGTCCGGCGCAGCCGACGGCGCCGCGAGGAGGAGCAGCGGGCCGCTCTCGACCGGCTGAGGGTGGTCGTGGACGAGGACATCACCGCCTTCGGCGAGGAGCTGGACCGCCTCGACTTCCATCCCGCGGAGACCGGCGCCGACGACGCGATGCGCGCGGACTACGAGCGCGCGCTCGACGCCTACGAGACCGCCAAGCAGCGCATGGCCGAGGCGCGTCGCCCGGAGGACGTCCGCACGGTGACGGAGGCTTTGGAGGACGGCCGTTTCTCCCTCTCGCAGCTCGCCGCCCGCCGCGAGGGCCGCCCGCTGCCCGAGCGCCGGCCGCCCTGCTTCTTCGACCCGCGCCACGGCCCCTCGGTCACCGACTCCGACTGGACCCCGCCCGGCGGCGCCCCGCGCCAGGTCCCGGTGTGCGCGGCCGACGCCACCCGGCTCGCGGACGGCCGCGACCCGGTGATCCGTGAGGTCGACACCGACTACGGCCGCCGCCCCTACTGGGACGCGGGCCCCGCCTACGGCCCCTGGGCGGGCGGCTACTTCGGCGGCGGCATCCTGCCCGGCCTGCTCGTCGGCACCCTCCTCGGCAGCATGATGGCCACCCCGTCCTACGCGGCCGACTACGGCACCGGGTACGGAGACTTCGGCCCCGGTTCCGGTTACGGCTACGACGACGGCTCCCAGGGCGGTGATGTCTCCGGCACGGACTTCGACGCCGGGGACTTCGGGGGCGGGTTCGGCGACGGCGGGGACTTCGGCGGGGGAGGGGGAGACAACGGCGGGGACTTCGGCGGGGGGTTCTGAGACGGGCCGCGGGCCATCCCCTCGACCCGGACGCGGGGTCCGTGCGGCTTTGGGGCGGTTTCGCAAGCTATTTGGTTCAGGCTGAACAGCTCGCACACCACTGATCCCGACGGTCACCATCTCCCTGCGGCAACCGCCGCGCAGGCGAGCAACGGCTCGACAGAACGGGAGAATCGGCATGGCCAAGGGGATCCTCGGCAAGATCGGGCGACGCGCCGCCACTGCGGCGGCGGCGGTGGCGCTGGCGGCCGGCGGAGTCGGTCTGTCGGCGGGCAGCGCGTCGGCTGACGCCTACTGGTACAGCTTCCCCTACCACGCGAGCGGCCACGGGGTGGGGGTCTACTCGCAGCCGCACGCCAACAGCTGGAAGCCCGCCGGCAATCTGTCGTCGGTCTCGGGCTCCCAGGACGAGATCCTGATCGAGTGCTGGACCACGGGCGACGACATCAACGGTCAGGGTGACGTCTGGTACCGGGTGCAGGGCGCGTACTCCCCCAGCTACGGCAACTTGTACTCCTCCAGCTGGGACGAATACCTGGGCCAGGCCTTCGTCTACGGCGCCTACGTCGACAACTACTGGTACTGGCACAACGAATGGCAGAGCGGCGCCATCGGCCGCTGCCCGTGATGCCACCGGGTCGAATGGCGTGAACTCAGCCTGGTGCGCCCACAGGCCCTCGGTCATGCTTTCGGTTCTCAGCAAACGGCCTGCCGTCGGGGGAGTCGGGCGTGCTGCGTATCGAGTTGTCGGCACAGGAACTTGCGCGGATCCAGTTCGCACCGCAGCCGGCACCGCTCGTCGAACTCAAGCTCTCACTGATGATGCTGCGGCGCCCGGACTCGGAGCAGACGTTCGGACGGTGGCGGCGCGGGTTACGGCAACGCCTGCCCGTCACCACCCGGGCGCTGTGGGACCTGCTCTCGTCCTCCCGCGGCCCGGCGTTCCTGGATCCGCTGAGCGTGGATCTGCCGACCGGACTGGACGCGGTCCGGTCGGCCCCCGTCACCCTGGTGCGGGACGGCGTCGAACGGGTCCGGGCAGGGCGGCCGGGCCCGCTGCCCGGATGGCTGAGCGATGTGACCCAAGGTGACGCCACGTCCCGGGAGCAGCTGTGCCAAGGCCTTCACGACGCCTGTCGCGCGGTGCTCGGGGCGACCTGGCCCCGCGTAACGGCCCAGCACAAGGCCGAGTTCGCTCGTTACGCCCTCAACGCGGCCGAGCACGGGGTCGTCGGCGCGCTGACCATGCTGTGCCCGGGCTCCCGGCTGGTCGACAGCTGCTGGGAGCTCGACGCGCCCTACCAGCGGCACGTGATGCCGGCCGGCCGTGGCCTGGTGCTGCTGCCCACCTTCCACTGGACCATGGCCCCCTTGATCGCCGAGAACGCCGAGACCGAGAACGAGGGGGAGCCGGTCCTGGTGGTCTACCCCGCTGGTGGGGGCGTACCGATCGTGCCCGGCGCCGCGGGCGAAGACGCGCTCGCCCTGGTCCTCGGCAGTACCCGAGCGCACACGCTGCGCCTGCTGTCCGAGCCACTGAGCACCAGCGAGCTGGCCGGCCGGCTGGGCATCAGCCCCGGCGCGGCCTCCATGCACACCGCCGCGCTCCGCCAGGCGGGACTGATCGGCACGGTGCGCAACGGCCGCGCGGTCCGACACGAGCTCACGGCACACTCCTGACCAACGGCGTGGGCCAGGAACACCCCTCCGCACAGCGCTGCCCCGCCGCGCCGCACTGACCTGTGGGGAAGCGACGCTCGTCCCACCGGCCCCGCCAGGCAGGGATCGGAAGGTGTGGGCTACGGGGCCGTAGCGAAGTCGAAGGACAGGGAAGGGGGATTGGGGAGAGGGTGGCGCATGTCTTCCCCTTGCCTCCCTGGCAGGACACGCGAACGCCCGCCCTCCCTTTTCCGGGGAGCGGGCGTGCGCACGGGGCGTCGGCGAACCGCCGGAGGCTCACGCCTTCTTGATCGCCGAGATGTCGAAGTTCAGCTTGATCTTGTCGGAGACGAGGACGCCGCCGGTCTCCAGAGCCGCGTTCCAGGTCAGGCCCCACTCCGAGCGCAGGATCTCGGCCTTGCCCTCGAAGCCGACGCGCTCGTTGCCGAAGGGGTCCTTCGCGGCGCCGTTGAACTCCAGGTCGATGGTGATCGGCTTGGTCGTGCCGAGGATGGAGAGGTCACCGGTGATGCGGTAGTCGTCGCCGCCCAGGGCCTCCGCCTTGGTGGAGCGGAAGGTCATGACCGGGAATTCGTCGATCTTGAAAAAGTCGGACGACTTCAGGTGCCCGTCACGGTCGGCGCTGCCGGTGTCCACGCTCGCCATCTGAATGTCGAGGCTGGCCGTGGACTTGCCGGGGTCCGCGCCGTCCAGGTGCAGGCTGCCGGTGAAGTCGTTGAAGGCTCCCTTGACGTTGGTGACCATGGCGTGCCGGGCGGTGAAACCGATCGTGGTGTGCGCCGGGTCGATCGTGTACTCACCGGTCAGCGCGGTCAGGTCGGCGCCCGTGTCGGCGGCGGTGGTCTCGGGGGTGCTGCTCTTGCGGCCGAAGATGCCCATGTCCTGCTCCAGGAAGATGTCTGTTGAACGTTAAACGAACTCGGTGTCTCCGACGGTAGACCCATTCAGTTCGGTTTTCAACATAACGCGCAGCGTGTCTTCATCGTCGCACGCAGTGATGGGGCGTGCCCTCTGGCGGCCCGCGTGGAACTCGGGCACCATCCCCGGCATGCGCAGGACCGGACCGACCCGACGTGCTCTCCTGCTGGCCGCCGCCCTCACCCCCGCCCTGGCCTCCCCTGCCTTCGCGGACGGCGATACCTACGACACCCTGCGCCGCCGCTGGCTCGACATCGCCCTCGGTACGGGTTACGACCCGGACGCCGAGCCGTACGCCTCCCGGCTCGCCCGACTCGGTTCCCTGGCAGCCGACTTCAGCCGCACCATGGCGCCCGCCCCGGACTCCCTGTGGCCCGGCCACCCCTTCGACCCGCCGTCCGGCATCACCTACAGCTACAGCCGGCTGTGGACCATGGCCCAGGCCCACCGCCGGCCCGGCACCGGCCGCACCGGCGATCCCGCGCTCCTCGACGCCGTCCTGCGCGGCCTCGACCATCTCTCCGCCCGCGTCTACAACCCTTCGACCAGCCGCTACGGCAACTGGTGGGAATGGCAGATCGGCAGCCCCCGGCTGCTCATGGACATCACCGCCGCCCTGTACGACCACCTCGGCGCGGTCCGTGTCGCCTCGGCCTGTGCGGCCGTGGAGCACTTCATCCCGGACGCGATGCTCACCGACTACTCCGGCACCTCCACCGGCGCCAACCGCGTCGACCTCGCCCGCTCCGTCCTCCTGCGCGGCATCCTCGGCCGGGACGACGCGAAGATCTCCCTCGCCCGGGACGCCCTCTCGCCCGTCTTCCCGTACGTCACCCGGGGCGACGGGCTCCATGCCGACGGCTCCTTCGTGCAGCACACCTGGGTCGCCTACTCGGGGACGTACGGCCAGGTCCTGCTCGACGGCCTCGGGCGGCTGTTCGCGCTGCTGGCCGGGTCGCCCTGGGAGGTCGCCGACCCGGCCCGGCAGAACGTCCTGGACGCCGTGGAGCACGCCTTCGCTCCCCTGATCCACGACGGGCTGGTCATGGACGGCGTCAACGGCCGTGCCATCAGCCGGGGTTACCTCTCCGGCGACGACCTGCACCTGATGCGCAGCGACCACTTCCACGGACAGGCGCTCATCGCCGCCGTCGCACTGCTCGCGGGCGGGGCGGGGGAGGAGCGACGGGAGCGGTGGTACGGCCTGGTGAAGGGATGGATCCAACGGGACACCGTCACGCCTGTCCTGACGTCGGATCAGTTGGATGTCGCCGATCTCGCACGGCTGCACGCGGTCGCCGCCTTGCCCGCCCCGCCGCTCGCCGAACCCCTCGGCCACCGCCTCTTCCCGGCCATGGACCGCGCCGTGCACCGCGGCCCCCGGTTCACCGCCGCCCTCTCCATGGCCAGCGACCGCATCGCCCACTACGAGTGCGGCAACGGCGAGAACCCGCGCGGCTGGCACACCGGTTCGGGAATGCTCTACTGGTGGCCGAAGGGCAGCTCGGACCAGTACACGGACTGGTTCTGGCCGACCGTCGACTGGTACCGGCTGCCCGGCACCACCGTTTCCACCAAGCGCCTCGCCGACCGCGCCGGCGGCGAGTGGGGCGCGCCCCGGCCGGACGTGCGCTGGGTCGGCGGGACGACGGACGGCACGTACGCGGCCGTCGGCCAGCACCTCAAGGGCCTCGGCTCCACCCTTCAGGCCCGCAAGTCCTGGTTCTTCCTCGACGACGCGGTGGTCTGCCTCGGCGCCGGGATCAGCTGCGCCGACGGCGTCCCGGTCGAGACCGTCGTGGACAACCGCAACCTGGGGGAGGGCGGCACCCAGGCCTTCACCCAGGACGTCGTCCATGGTCGGCACTGGGCCCATCTCGAAGGGCACGGCGGCTGGCTCCTGCCGCACGGGGGCGAGCTGCGCAGCCTGCGCGAGGACCGCACCGGCGCCTGGTCCGACATCAACACGGGAAGCACGGGCGAGCGGCGCACCCGGCGCTGGCAGACCCTGTGGCTCGACCACGGCACCGATCCCGTGGACGCCGGTTACGTCTACGTCCTGCTGCCGGGCGCGTCCCGCACCGAGACCCTCGCCCGGGCCGCCGACCGCCCATGGTTGTGCGTCCTCGCCAACGACACCTTCCGGCAGGCCGTCGCCGTCCCCCGGCTGGGGCTGCGGGCGGCGAACTTCTGGCGGGCCGGTACGGTGGGGGACCTCACCGTCTCGGCCGGGGCGAGCGTCCTCGTCGTCCGCCGGGGCGGCACGGCCACCCTCCACATCAGCGAGCCGCCGCGCACGGGCGTACCGCTGGAGATCGTCTGGGACCGCCCGGTGCGCGAGGTGATCCGCGCCGGTGAGGGGGTGCAGGTCCGGTCGGCGGACAGCCGTCTGAGTCTCCGCGTCACCCCGGGGATGGCATGTGCGGACCACGTATGTGAGGTGGCTCTCAGGTGACAGCTTTGTGGCCTCTCCACAACCCCGGTGCCCTCTGAGCAGTCGGAACGGCTGCACGCGTCCACGGTTCTGTTCACTCGTACCAGGAAAACGGGCCGGAGACTGTACGGAGTCAACGGCTCGCTTTTCTTGGTGTCCTTCGTAAGGTCGCTACATGACCGTTTTGGATGAGACGACGGGTGAACCGACCGGCGAGCCGGCGGACGCGCGCGGACGGGTCGCCGAACTGCACGAGATCCGTGCCAGGGCCGTCGCCGGCCCGAGTGAGAAGGCGACGGCGGCGCAGCACGCCAAGGGCAAGCTGACGGCCCGGGAGCGGATCGAGCTGCTCCTGGACCCGGGGTCCTTCCAGGAGGTCGAGCAGCTGCGTCGGCACCGGGCGAGCGGCTTCGGCCTGGAGGCGAAGAAGCCGTACACCGACGGTGTGATCACCGGCTGGGGCACGGTCGAGGGCCGTACGGTCTTCGTCTACGCGCACGACTTCCGGATCTTCGGCGGCGCGCTGGGCGAGGCCCACGCCACCAAGATCCACAAGATCATGGACATGGCCATCGCGGCCGGCGCGCCCCTGGTCTCCCTGAACGACGGTGCGGGCGCCCGTATCCAGGAGGGCGTCTCGGCCCTCGCCGGGTACGGCGGCATCTTCCAGCGCAACACCAGGGCGAGCGGTGTCATCCCGCAGATCAGCGTGATGCTCGGCCCCTGCGCGGGCGGCGCGGCCTACTCGCCGGCCCTGACGGACTTCGTCTTCATGGTCCGTGAGACCTCGCAGATGTTCATCACCGGCCCGGACGTGGTCAAGGCGGTCACGGGCGAGGAGATCACCCAGAACGGGCTCGGCGGCGCCGACGTGCACGCCGAGACGTCCGGTGTCTGCCACTTCGCGTACGACGACGAGGAGACCTGCCTCGCCGAGGTCCGCTACCTCATCTCGCTGCTCCCGCAGAACAACCGGGAGAACCCCCCGCGGGTGCAGAGCTCGGACCCGGTCGACCGGCGCAGCGACGTGCTGCTGGACCTGGTCCCGGCGGACGGCAACCGGCCGTACGACATGACCAAGGTCATCGAGGAGATCGTCGACGACGGCGAGTTTCTGGAGGTCCACGAGCGCTGGGCCCGCAACATCATCTGCGCGCTGGCCCGCCTCGACGGCCAGGTGGTCGGCATCATCGCCAACCAGCCGCAGGTGCTGGCGGGTGTCCTGGACATCGAGGCGTCGGAAAAAGCTGCGCGCTTTGTCCAGATGTGTGACGCTTTCAATGTCCCGATCGTCACCTTCCTGGACGTGCCGGGGTTCCTCCCCGGTGTGGACCAGGAGCACGGCGGAATCATCCGTCACGGCGCGAAGCTGCTGTACGCCTACTGCAACGCGACCGTGCCGAGGATTTCGCTCATCCTGCGCAAGGCGTACGGAGGTGCCTACATCGTCATGGACTCCCAGTCGATCGGTGCCGACCTGACCTATGCCTGGCCCACCAACGAGATCGCGGTGATGGGCGCGGAAGGCGCGGCCAACGTCATCTTCCGCCGGCAGATCGCCGAGGCCGAGGACCCCGAGGCGATGCGCGCGCGGATGGTCAAGGAGTACAAGTCCGAGCTGATGCACCCGTACTACGCGGCGGAGCGCGGCCTGGTCGACGACGTGATCGACCCCGCCGAGACCCGCGAGGTCCTGGTCAAGTCGCTGGCGATGCTCCAGTCCAAGCACGCCGACCTGCCCTCCCGCAAGCACGGCAACCCGCCGCAGTAACCGAGCGGACCCGCCGCGGCAACCCCGCGGACCCCTTTCCCACGGAGACTGAACTCATGAGCACTCCCGACATCCGCGTCGAGAAGGGCCACGCCGAGCCCGAGGAAGTTGCCGCCATCACGGCCGTCCTCCTGGCCCGCGCGGCCGCCCGCACCTCCATCACCCCGACCCGCCGCGCCCGCCCCAAGGCCGGCTGGCGCCGCCTTGAGCGCGAGGGCGGCTTCCGGGCGCCGCACAGCTGGCACTGAGCGCCTGGGACCCTGTGCACAACGGCGAGAGCCGCCGACTCCGTGGACCGGAGTCGGCGGCTCTCGCCGTGTACGGGTCCGGCACGGTCCAGAATCCGGAACCGGCGGCCGGCGGGGGCTTGGGGGCCAGCCACGGCCTCCGCACGCGAGATCCCGAATTACCCTTTCCGTACAGGCACCCCAGCACTGAGGGGCGGCACCCTCAAAGGTGCCGCCCCTCAGATGTACAACATCCTCGGTGGATTACCGAAGCCGCGCCATCAGCGCATGCTCCACCAGCGTGATCAGCGTCGACTTGGCGTCCGCGCGGTGGCGGGCGTCCGTGGTGATGATCGGGGTGTCGGGCCCGATCTGGAGGGCCTCGCGGACCTCTTCGGGGTTGTACGGCTGGTTGCCGTCGAAGCCGTTGAGGGCGAT
>NZ_JAIQYY010000015.1:44674-106583 GCF_020181035.1 Streptomyces sp. CoH27 | reverse complement strand
TCTCCGAGACGGCGCCGACGAACGTGGTCTTGCCCACGCCGAAGCCGCCCGCCACCACGATCTTCGCGGAGGTGGTGGAGCGGGAAGGACCGCCGCTAGAGCTTGCGAAGTCCACTGAGCACCCTTTCGAGCAGTGTCACGTCTGGCTGGCCACCGGCGTTCTCGTCGCCGCCGGGCTGATGGATGGCGACCAGGCCCGCCTCCGCCAAGTCGGCGACGAGGATCCTGGCCACGCCGAGGGGGATTGTCAGGAGCGCGGAGATTTCGGCTACCGACTTGATCTCACGGCAGAGGTTGCAGATCCGCTGATGCTCGGGCAGTTGACCCTGCATCTGGTGCGGAGCGGCGGTGGTGTGCACCAGTGCCTCGATGGCGAGCTGGTAGCGCGGGCGGGTCCGGCCGCCGGTCATGGCGTACGGACGCACCAGGGGGTTGTTCGATGCCGACGCGGGCGCCGGCTCGGGGCGGCGCTGCGGCTGCACCGGCTGGATGCGGGGGGCCGGGGGCTGGTCGTACGGCGACGGGCCGGGGCCCTGCGGCGCGTACGGCTGCCGGTGGCTGGGGGCGGAGGGGAAGTTGTACCGGTTCGCCGAACCGTCGCCCTGGCCCTGGGCAGGACCGTACGACCAGTTACCCGAATGCGAACCGCCTGGGGGTGTTGCCACTTTCTCCTCCTCCGACTGTGCCGGGCACCCATCGCTGTGGAGCCGCGTCCCGAAACCTTACGGCCCCGGGACGCGGATACGCACCGTCCGCTTTCTAGTTGAGAAGGCTCCCCTGGAGCTCCGCACGGAGATCCGGGGTCAGGACCGTGCCCGCGCGGTCCACCAGAAGGGCCATCTCGTACCCGATGAGACCGATGTCCGCTTCCGGGTGGGCCAGCACCGCGAGCGACGAGCCGTCAGAGATGGACATGATGAAGAGGAATCCCCGCTCCATCTCCACAACCGTCTGGTTCACACTGCCCCCCTCGAAGATGCGGGAGGCGCCTGCCGTCAGAGACGTCAGACCGGAGGCGACGGCCGCGAGCTGGTCGGCGCGGTCGCGGGGGAAGCCTTCGGACATCGCCAGAAGGAGTCCGTCGGCGGAGACCACCACCGTGTGGGACACCCCCGGGGTGTTG
The DNA here is from genome assembly GCF_020181035.1 of Streptomyces sp. CoH27. Taxonomy (GTDB): domain Bacteria; phylum Actinomycetota; class Actinomycetes; order Streptomycetales; family Streptomycetaceae; genus Streptomyces; species Streptomyces camelliae. Next base: position 105,460 of record NZ_JAIQYY010000015.1, on the reverse strand, counting down.
TCCACGAAGTTGGTGATCAACCAGTTCAGGTTCTGTGCCGCCTGGCTCATCGGGCTCACACTAACGCTCCTGGTTGTAGGTGCTGTCAGGACCGAAGCCCTGGCCGTTCGTTTCACTGCCTGCGCTGCGTCCGCGTTGGACACCTCGACGCAGGTTGCTCAGCCTGCCCCGGACGTCCTCCGGGGCGCGGGAGACCTGTGGGCCCCCCTGGGGGGTGGTTTCGGCGGAACCCTCGACCAGGTTGGCCTTGGGCACCCGCCGCGGCAGACCCGAGGCGGTGACCCCGCCTGCCTTCGGCTTCCGGAGCTGCGAGGCCTGCTGCCACCGCTCGTCGTTCGCCGAACGCCAGGTGCTGTCGCCGTTCGCCCCCGGAGCGTCGCCCGGTACGGGAGCCGGTGCTTCCCGCTGCACGCGCGCCGTGCCGTTCGGGGCACTCGTCGAGCCGGCGGAGCCACTCGCGGCGGACCCGCGGCGGGGCAGCCCGGCGTCGGTCAGCTCGTGGGCGGCGGGAGAGGCCGGTCCCGGACGGTCGAAGCCTACGCGGTTCTGCTCACTTGCGTCAGCGGCCTGCGAGGATTCCGTTTCCGGAGCGTACTGGGCCGGATAGCCGTTCGTGTAGCTGTCCTGCTGGGGCCAGTCGTCCTGGTAGGAGTGCGCCGGGGCCGGCTCGGCGTACGCCGGATCGGGGTAACCGCCGCCCGCGGGTGCCGAGAAGCCGTCGTTCTGCGGCAGGCCGCCGTTCGGCGCGAAGAACTGGTCCTCGTACGAGCCGCGCTGCCGCTCCTCGTACGAGCTCTGCTGCGGCTCCTCGTACGCCTGCTCCTGGAAGGCCTGCGGAGCCTGCTCCGGGAAGGTCTGCTGCCCCGGCTTCGGGAAGTTCTGCTGCGCCGGCTCCTGGTACCCCTGCTGGGGCAGGTCCGTGTACGTCTGCTGCCCGTCGAACAGCGGGTCGGCGTACGGCGCGGGCGCCGCGGTCTCCGCCTGCGACTGCTGCGGCTCGGCCGGCTGCTGCCCGTGGCTCTGGGCCTCCAGGGCGGCGCGGCGCTCCTCACGCATCAGGGAACGACCGACCGGGTCCAGCTCGCGGATGTCGTCGGGGACCTCCACGTACCGGCTGTCGTCGAAGCCGAGCTCGGCCGCGGTGCGCATCGGCTGCGCCTGGCCGAAGTTCTCACCCTGGAACTGCTGCTCCGGGATGATCTGCGAGACGGTGAACTCCTCGCGGTCCAGCGGGGCCTCGCCGCCACCGCCGTGCGTGATCGCGTCCGGCAGCATGACCAGCGAGGTCGTACCGGCCTGCTCGCCCGAGGGGCGCAGCTGGACGCGGATGCCGTGCCGGTCGGACAGGCGCCCGACCACGAACAGGCCCATGCGCTGGGAGATGGCGGCGTCCACGGTCGGCGGGTTGGCCAGCTTGTGGTTGATGTCCGCGAAGTCCTCGGCCGTCAGACCGATGCCCTTGTCGTGGATCTCGATCATGATGCGGCCGTCGGGCAGCCGGGTCGCGGTGACGCGGACCTTGGTCTGCGGGGAGGAGAACGTCGTCGCGTTCTCCAGCAGCTCGGCCAGCAGGTGCACGAGGTCGGTGACCGCGCGGCCGTGGATCTCGGCCTCCGGCACGCCGGACAGCTCGATGCGCTCGTACTGCTCCACCTCGGAGGAGGCGGCGCGCAGCACGTCGACCAGCGGGACCGGCTGGTCCCAGCGGCGGCCGGGCTCCTCGCCCGCGAGGACCAGGAGGTTCTCGCCGTTGCGGCGCATACGGGTGGCCAGGTGGTCTAGCTTGAAGAGGTTCTCCAGCTGGTCCGGGTCGGCCTCGTTGTTCTCCAGGTCGGTGATCAGGGTCAGCTGGCCCTCGATCAGCGACTGGTTGCGGCGCGAGAGGTTGGTGAAGATCGCGTTGATGTTGCCCCGCAGCAGGGCCTGCTCGGAGGCGAGCCGGACCGCCTCGCGGTGGACCTGGTCGAAGGCGCGGGCGACCTCGCCGATCTCGTCCTTGGTGGTGATCGGGATCGGCGCGACCCGGGTGTCGACCCGGCCTGGATCGGTGCGGGAGAGCTGGTCGACCAGCATCGGCAGGCGCTGCTCGGCGATGCCGAACGCGGCGTTGCGCAGCTGGCGCATCGAACGGCTCATCTGGCGGGCCACCGTACCGGCCAGGATGAAGGCCAGCAGCAGGGCGACCACGACGACGCCACCGGTGATGAACGCGGAGTTCTTGGCATCGTCGGCGATCGACGAGGCCTCGCTCACCGCCTTGTCGGCCATGCCCGACTCGATGTCGCGGTAGGCGTTGAACTTGAGCGTGTTGACCGCCCACCAGTTCTCCGCGGTGATGCCCTTCTGGGCGAGCAGCTGACGCGCGGCGGGGTCGGTGGAGTCCAGCGTGGCGAGCGCCGTGACCATCTTCTGCGGGTCGGACGGCGGCGGGATGTAGTTCGGGTCCTTGGCCTTGGCCTGCTGGGCCATCGTCGCGGCCTGGGTCTGGATGTCCTTCTTCTCGGCGTCCAGCTTGTCCGCGTCGGCCTGGGTGCCACCGCCGACGTACTCCTCGACGGCGATGCCCTCCAGATAGGCGTACGAGGAGATGGCGACGCGCTGGCTGGCGAGGTTCGGGGCGTCGGGGCCCGGCTTCACCAGGATGTGCATGCCGATCGACCGCTCCAGCGACAGCGCCGCCTTGGTGAGCGAGATGGCGTAGACGGTACGGCCGTAGGAGGTGATGTTGCCGGTGCCCAGACCGAGCTCGTTGGCGAACTCCATCAGCGGGTGGGCGACCTTGACGTAGCCCTCTTCCGTCTGCACGCCGGTGAACTTGGTCGTGTACGCGCCGGCGCGCAGCGTCTGCAGGAAGGGCTCCGCCTCGCGGAACAGCTTCAGCCGGCGCTCCAGGCCCGACGTGTGCGGCATGCTCTGTGCCGCCTGGTCGAAGGCGTCGGCGGCCTTGTCGGTCGCGTCGCGGGCCGCGGTGACGGTCGCCTTGTCCTGGGCGGTGGCGAGCTTGCCCTTCAGCAGCGGGGCCGCGGTGGTGTCCCGCTCGTTGTAGAGAGCGTCGGCGTACGACAGCGAGGCGCGCACCAGGCGGGCGGTGTTCTCGGCGTCGCGGGCCTGCTGCCAGGTGTCGATCGAGTTCTTCACCTGGAAGCCGCCCATGACGAGGCCGACCGCCACGGGTATCAGGAGGATCGCGTTCAGTCTGGTCGGCACGCGCCAGTTGCGCGGGGAGAAACGACCGCCGCTCGACGCCGGAGCGGCCGCCGGTTCCGCACCGGTGACGGGGGTGGGCGCCGCAGCGCGCGGCGGCGGGGTGAAGTTGCCCCGTGCCGACGGCTCGGGACCGTTCTTGCTTCGCCTCACTCGACCAACAACCTCTCGGCGGTCGGCACCTACGTCGTGCCGCAGTCTCTCAGAGCCCGGTTCGTCATCGACCACGTAGTACGTCGTTGACTATTGGGCAGTTCAGGCATTCCAGCACGTGGACCAGTGCTCTTCCAAACAGTGAAAAGCCCGAGTACCGCTCTTGTAAGTCATAGATAAAACGGTCATAAAGAGCGAGCCCCGCCAAAAGGCGGGGCGTTCGTGAGCGCAGCGGTACAGCCTGACTGCGTCGCGTGGTGATACCCGGGGATTCCTCTGCCGAACTGTTATGAACACCGGAGCCGACCGTGTCAAAGGCCACAGTCGACTCCGGTCCGTTTACGACAACTGCCGTATGGCACGTCGTACTTGAGTACGTATGGGTGTGCCGGCTACCGCAGACGTGCCATCAGCGCGTGTTCCACCAGCGTGATCAGCGCACTCTTGGCGTCCGCGCGGTGGCGGGCGTCCGTCGTGATGATCGGGGTGTCGGGCCCGATCTGCAGCGCTTCCCGCACTTCCTCGGGGGCGTAGGGCTGCTGGCCGTCGAAGCCGTTGAGGGCGACGACGAAGGGCAGGCCGCTGTTCTCGAAGTAGTCGACGGCCGGGAAGCAGTCGGCGAGGCGCCGGGTGTCCACGAGCACCACCGCGCCGATCGCGCCGCGTACCAGGTCGTCCCACATGAACCAGAAGCGGTCCTGACCGGGGGTACCGAAGAGGTACAGGATCAGGTCCTGGTCGAGGGTGATGCGGCCGAAGTCCATGGCCACCGTGGTGGTGGTCTTGTCTCCGGTGTGGGTGAGGTCGTCGATGCCGGCCGACGCGGACGTCATGACGGCCTCGGTGCGCAGCGGGTTGATCTCCGAGACGGCGCCGACGAACGTGGTCTTGCCCACGCCGAAGCCGCCCGCCACCACGATCTTCGCGGAGGTGGTGGCCCGGCCCGCGTCAGAGCTTGCGAAGTCCACTGAGCACCCTTTCGAGCAGCGTCACGTCCGGAGCGCCACCGTTGTTCTCGTCGCCACCAGGCTGGTGGATGGCGACCAGGCCGGCCTCGGCGAGGTCGGCGACCAGGATCCGGGCCACACCGAGCGGCATGGCCAGCAGCGCGGAGACCTCCGCGACCGACTTGACCTCACGGCACAGGTGGCAGATGCGCTGGTGCTCCGGGAGCAGTCCCATGAGCGCTGCCGGGTCGGCCGTGGTGCTGATCAGGGCCTCGATGGCGAGCTGGTAGCGCGGCCGGGTCCGGCCACCGGTCATCGCGTACGGACGCACCAGCGGCTGGTCGCCCTCGTCCCCGTACGGCTCCGCGTACGGATCATGATGGGCGGTGGGCGGGGTCATGAATCCTCCGGGCGGGACAGCAGGTCGGTCGGTCAAGCCGTCTGTCAGTGGCCGGTGGGGGGATTGTGGCGGCCGGACGGTGGTTTGGTGAGGTGGGTGGTGCCGGGGGCGGTCAGTGGAGCAGACTGCCTTGGAGTTCGGCGCGCAGGTCCGGGGTGAGTACCGCACCCGCGCGGTCCACGAGCAGTGCCATCTCATAGCCGACGAGGCCGATGTCGCACTCCGGGTGGGCCAGGACCGCGAGGGACGACCCGTCGGAGATGGACATCAGGAAGAGGAAGCCACGCTCCATCTCCACGACCGTCTGGGCCACGTCGCCGCCCTCGAAGATCCGGGAGGCCCCGGCCGTCAGCGAGGTCAGCCCGGAGGCGACCGCCGCCAGCTGGTCGGCGCGGTCCCGCGGGAAGCCCTCGGACATCGCCAGCAGAAGGCCGTCGGCGGAGACCACCACCGTGTGCGACACCCCGGGGGTGTTGTCCACGAAGTTGGTGATCAACCAGTTCAGGTTCTGTGCCGCCTGGCTCATCGGACTCAACTAACGCTCCTGCTGGTGAGTGGGGCTCGGGAAGCTGCCGGTCTGACCGTTTCCGGCCTGACGGCCCTGAGCGATGCCCCGACGGAGATTGGTCAGCCGTCCGCGTACGTCGTCAGGCGCACGCGACACCTGCGGACCGACCTGGTGCTGTTGCTGCTGGGCCGTGCCCGGGACGAGGTTCGCCCGGGGCACCCGGCGCGGCAGGCCGGAGGTGGTGATACCGCCCGCTGCGGGCTGCCGTACGCGCTCGGCCTGCCGGACGAGTTCGTCGTTCGGCGAGGTACGCCACGATCCGGTGGCCGCGCCATTGGCGTTGGTGTTGCCGTTCCCGTTGGTGTTGCCGTTGGAGCCCCGCTGCGGAGCGGGCGCCTGCGGCTGCTGCCGGTCCTGCCCGCTCTCCGCCTGCGGACCGCCGTGGAACCAGTTGGTCTCCAGCGTGTCGTACAGCGGGGTACGGCCGTCGCCCTGGCCGCCGGCCGGCGGCAGGGCCCACCCGTCACCCGGGCCCCGCCCGTCGACGGGCCGCTGCGGCTGCTGTGCCTGCGGGGCGGGCGGGCGCGGGGCGCCGAAGTCGTCCCGGGCGGGCGGCTGCGGGCGCTCGAACTGGCCGGTGTGCGCCGGGTCCTGCCGCACGGGCAGGGCGTGCTGCCCGGTGGAGCTGCCGTCGTAGCCGGCGCCGTAACCGCCGTCGTACGCCTGCGGAGCCGGGAACGCGCCGGTGTTCTGCGCGCTGTCGTCCTGCCGCGCGGGCGCCGGGGTGCCGAAGACGTCGGAGCGGACGAACGATCCCGAGCCCTGCGGATCCTGCTGACCACCGTGGCCGTCGAACCCGCCCGGCAGCTGCGGAGCCTCGGGACGGGCGAACTGGCCGGTCTGCTGCGCGCTGTCCGGGCGCGGGAACTGGCCGGTCTGCTGGGAGCTGTCGGGCAGGGCGAACTGGTCGCTCTGCCGGGGGCTGTCCGGGCGGGCGAACTGGCCGGTCTGCTGCGGGACGTCGGGCCGCGGGAACTGGCCCGTGCCCTGGGCGCCGCCGTAGCCGTTCAGGTCCGCGCGCGGGTACTCGCCCGTGGTGGACGGACCGTGGTCGTCCACCCGGGGTATCTCCGCGGTCGCGCCCGGACCCTGCCGGTCGTCGATGCGCGGCATGCGCGCGGTGTGCGCCGGGTCCTGCTCGTCGTGGCCGCGCGGGGTGTCCAGCGAGGCGCGGGACTGCGGGGCCCCGGAGTCGCTCCAGCTCGGGGTGCGCGGCTGCGGGTCGGCGCCGGGCAGTTCGGCCCGCGGACCGCCGCGCGGCGGCAGCTGGGGCTGACGGCCCTGGTCGCCGGAGGCACCGGGCCGCTGCGGGCCACGGCCGCCGAAGGCGTCACCACCGAAGGTGTTCTGCTGCGGTCCGCCCGGGTTCGTCGCCTGCAGACCCTGCGGGGCGCCCGGCGCCTGACCGCCGAAGCCGCCCGCACCGGAACCCGCGGGCGCCGGGCGACCCTGCTGGGGTCCGCCGAAGGCACCGGGACCGCCGAACGCACCGGCACCGCCCTGGGGGCCGCGCGCTCCGCCCGGCGCACCGGGACGGCCGCCCTGGCCCGCGCCGGGCAGCGCGGCCCGGGGACCCTGGCCGGCGCCGACCTGACCGCGCGGGGCGGGACCGGCACCGAGCAGACCACCGCCGGCCGGGGTGCCGCCGAGGGCACCGCCGCCCGCGTTGCCGGTCTGCCGACGGGCCGCGGCAGCACCCGCGGCGGCCTGCGCGGCGGCCGGCCCACCGGTGCCACCGGGCGCGCCCGGCTTGCCCGGAGCGGGCTTCTTGCCACCCTGGGCCACGTCCACGGGCAGCATGACCAGCGCGGTCGTACCACCGGAGTCGGACGGACGCAGCTGGATGCGGATGCCGTGGCGCTGCGACAGCCGGCCGACCACGAACAGACCCATGCGGCGGGAGACGGAGACGTCCACGGTGGGCGGCGAGGCGAGCCGCTCGTTGATCGCCGCGAGGTCCTCGGGGGACAGGCCGATACCGGTGTCGTGGATCTCGATCAGCACGCGGCCGTCGGGCAGCGCGTGACCCGTCACCTTCACCTTGGTCTGCGGCGAGGAGAACGAGGTCGCGTTCTCCAGCAGCTCGGCGAGCAGGTGCACGAGGTCGTTGACGACACGCCCTGCGACCTCGGTGGTCGGCACGGAGGCCAGCTCGATGCGCTCGTACTGCTCCACCTCGGAGGCGGCGGCACGGAGCACGTCGACCAGCGGGACCGGGCGGGTCCAGCGGCGGCCCGGCTCCTCACCGGCGAGGACGAGGAGGTTCTCACCGTTACGGCGCATACGCGTCGCGAGGTGGTCGAGCTTGAACAGCGAGGACAGCTGGTCCGGGTCGGCCTCGCGGGACTCCAGTTCGGAGATGAGCGACAGCTGACGCTGGATGAGGCCCTGGGAGCGGCGCGAGAGGTTGGTGAACATCGCGTTGACGTTGCCCCGCAGCAGGGCCTGCTCGGCGGCGAGGCGGACCGCCTCGCGGTGCACGTCGTCGAAGGCCGCGGCCACCTGGCCGATCTCGTCCCGGGAGTGCACACCGACCGACTCCACGGAGGTGTCGACGTCCTGCGGGTCGGACTCCGACAGCTGCTTGACCAGCTCGGGCAGCCGGTCCTGGGCGACCTTGGTGGCGGTCTCCTGGAGCCGGCGCAGCGAGCGGATCATGGACCGGGCCACGACGAACGCGCCGACCAGCGACACACCGAGCACGAGCAGGATCAGCGCACCGGAGATGATGGCGTCCTGCTGGGTGGCGCTCTTGAGCTCGCGGGCCTTCTGCTCCATCTCTTCGAGCAGCGTGTGCTCGATCTTCTTCATCTGCTCGATCTTGGTCGAGCTGTCGTCCACCCAGTCGCGGTACGACCGCGCCGGCAGCTGCTGCATACCGCTGGAGGACTCGAAGGCGCGCTTGGCGTAGGTGTCGGCGGACTCGATCGTCGGGTTGCCCTCGTCGATCGGCTTGAGGAGTTCCTCGGCGTTCTGGCTGGCGTAGATCTTGCGGAAGATCGCCAGCTCGGAGTTCTCGCTCTCGTACGCCGACTGGCCGTAGAGGCGGTCGTTGTCGGAGAGGTCGCCCTTGGTCGCGGTGGTCGCGGGCAGTGCGGCGGCGATCGTCGCGCGCTGCACGGAGGCGTACTCCTTGGCGGTGGAGAAGGCCGCCAGGGCGCGGGTGCGGGAGATCATCTCCGGGTTGCTGGACGCCTCGGCCATGTCCTGGGAGAGGCTGATCAGCTGGGTGATCAGGCGGTGGTACGACTCGATGGTCTGGGTCGAGTTGTTCTGCGACTGGTAGGCCGAGCGGCGGATCTTGGCCAGGTCGTCCAGCTGGTTGGCGAGGCCGACGAGCGCGTCGCGGACGCCCTGGAGGTTGCCGCTCTTGCTGGCCGCGTCGATCTGCTCGGAGGCGTTGAGGAAGTTCTCGCGGGCCCGGTCGGTCTTCTCCTGGTAGCCCTTGACCGTGTAGTCGGTCGCCTTCAGGCCGTGCGACAGCGGACCGGCGGACTGGTCGCGCTCCTCCTGGAGCGCGGCGGCCAGCTCGGTGGCCTGCTTGGTCATGTCCGTCAGCAGCTTCATGTTGTCGAGCTGCTGGATGTCGTTGATGTTCTGGTCGATGCGCAGCGCGCCCAGCGAGGTCGCGGCGACCACGGGGAGGGCGAGCAGGGAGACCAGACGCGTGGAGATGCGCCAGTTGCGCAGCGCCATGCGTGAGCCGGCGCCGGTGGAGCCCTTGGCGGGCTTCACGGTCGGCGTGGGGGCCCCGGAGCCGCCGCCGGTGGCCGACGCCGTGGCCGAGGCGGCCGGTCCGGGCGCGCCGGGACGCCCGCCGCGCTCACCGCCGTCCGGAGTCGGGGCCGGGCCCGGGTTCTGGGCGTGCTGGGGGGAGGAACCGCCCTTCATGGGGCCAGTCCCGTCGTGCGGCTCCGGCTCCGCCGAAGCGCTGCCATCCCTCTTGAAACGTCCCTGCACTAGCGTCGCAACCTCTGGACCAGGCACCCCTCCGCGCGAACGGAAGGACACGGTGTCGGCGTTGTGGAGAGCGCCCTGAATACGCCCCCCGGTGGTCTTGAGTGACCGCCCTCGTTCCCCCTGTTCTCGCCCGCCACTCGGCGCTGCTTCGCGCCCCCTGTGCGCCGGCTCGATCCTGCGGCGGTCCGTGGAATTCCAGCACAGTGCCGGATCTCCAACAAGGGCCGCTGCCGAGCCGTGACATCGGTGACGGAATGTGAGGGTCAGGTCACCGCTCGTGGAAGCTTATCCCGTGCATAACGGGCGTATCCCTGCGAGTCGCCGGTCGGTGTCAGGTGTCCCAGTCGCCATGATCAGGAGCGGAATGATGGGTTCAGAGGGGCAATGTCCGTTTCGCTGGGGCGCGTTGCTGGCGAGATTTGACCGGTTTGTCTGCGAGGTCGTGAGCAAACTCACACGCGGCACGGCGGCGGTTGGCGCCGTCGGCGGGGAATCGGATGTTTAGCCTGACGCTTTACAAGAGGGACGACTCTGCAAACCCACACGACCAGAGGGCACAGGACGACAACGGTGAAGACGACGATGATGTTCCACAAGATCGCGAACCCGCGGCGCACGACCCTGGCGCATCTGAAGGACGCGGGCGAACTGCAGACCGCCGAGCTGCCGGAGCACTCCGTCGACCTCCCGGCCCAGACGGCCAACCCCCGGCGCACCGTCCTCATGGACGTCCCGGTCCCGGCGGCGGCAGCCGCAGAGTAGCCGACCGGCGCTCACCTATTCCGCCGAATTCCGTGCACCACGGAATTCGGCGGACTGCTTTTTCGGGCGGATTGCCGCCCATCGACCGGTTAACCTGGGGCGTCAGTACGCCGGTTCTAGTTGAGGGGCGCAGGATCCCGTGCGCATCGCCAGGTTCTCCATCGACGGGAACGTAGCCTTCGGCGCGGTCGAGGGCGACAAGCAGGACGAACTCGTTCTCGACATCATCAAGGGCATCCCGTTCGCGGACTACGAGATGTCCGGTACGAAGGTGCCGCTCAGCAAGGTCAGACTCCTCCCGCCGGTCCTCCCCAACAAGGTCGTCGCGTTCGGCCGCAACTACGGCGAGCACGCGCGCGAACTGGGCAACGAGGTGCCCGACGTCCCGTTCGCCTTCTTCAAGCCGTCCACCTCGGTGATCGGGCCCGGCGACGACATCCAGTACCCCTCGTTCTCCGAGGAGGTGCACCACGAGGCCGAGCTGGCCGTCGTGATCGGCCGCATGTGCCGCGAGGTCCCGCGCGAGCGCGTCAAGGACGTGATCTTCGGCTACACCTGCGCCAACGACGTCACCGCCCGCGATGTGCAGCGGCGCGAGAAGCAGTGGGCCCGGGCCAAGGGCTTCGACACCTCCTGCCCGCTCGGCCCCTGGGTGGAGACGGACCTGGACCTGGCGCGCGCGAACGACCTGACCATCCAGCTCACGGTCAACGGCGAACAGCGCCAGCTGGGCCGCACGAGCGAGATGATCAATCCCATCGAGGACCTGGTCGTCAACATCTCCGAGGCCATGACCCTGCTCCCCGGCGACGTCATCCTCACCGGCACCCCCGCGGGGGTCGGCCCCCTGCACGTCGGCGACGAGGTCGCCGTCACCATCGAAGGCATCGGCACTCTCACCAACAAGGTTGTCAAGCGTGGCTAGCGCACCCGGCTCCCCCGTACGCGTCCGTTTCTGTCCCTCACCCACCGGTAACCCCCACGTGGGCCTGGTCCGCACCGCCCTGTTCAACTGGGCGTTCGCCCGGCACCACCAGGGCACCCTGGTCTTCCGCATCGAGGACACCGACGCGGCCCGCGACTCCGAGGAGTCGTACAACCAGCTGCTCGACGCGATGCGCTGGCTGGGCTTCGACTGGGACGAGGGCCCCGAGGTCGGCGGCCCGCACGCGCCGTACCGCCAGTCGCAGCGCATGGACCTCTACAAGGAGGTCGCGCAGAAGCTGCTGGACGCCGGCCACGCCTACCGCTGCTACTGCTCCCAGGAGGAGCTGGACACCCGCCGCGAGGCGGCGCGGGCCGCGGGCAGGCCGTCGGGTTACGACGGTCACTGCCGTGACCTGAGCGAGGCGCAGGTCGAGGAGTACAAGGCCCAGGGCCGTGCGCCCATCGTCCGCTTCCGGATGCCGGACGAGACGATCACCTTCACCGACCTGGTCCGCGGCGAGCTGACCTTCACACCCGAGAACGTGCCGGACTACGGCATCGTCCGGGCGAACGGCGCCCCGCTGTACACGCTGGTCAACCCGGTCGACGACGCCCTGATGGAGATCACCCACGTCCTGCGCGGCGAGGACCTGCTCTCCTCCACCCCGCGCCAGATCGCCCTGTACAAGGCGCTGATCGAGCTGGGCATCGCGAAGCAGATCCCGGCCTTCGGCCACCTGCCGTACGTGATGGGCGAGGGCAACAAGAAGCTGTCCAAGCGTGACCCGCAGTCGTCGCTGAACCTCTACCGCGAGCAGGGCTTCCTGCCCGAGGGCCTGCTCAACTACCTGTCCCTGCTGGGCTGGTCGCTCTCCGCGGACCAGGACATCTTCACGATCCCGGAGATGGTCGCGGCCTTCGACATCGCCGACGTGAACCCCAACCCGGCGCGCTTCGACCTGAAGAAGTGCGAGGCGATCAACGCCGACCACATCCGCATGCTGGATGTGAAGGAGTTCACCGAGCGCTGCCGCCCGTGGCTGAAGGCCCCGTTCGCCCCCTGGGCGCCGGAGGACTTCGACGAGGCCAAGTGGGAGGCGATCGCCCCGCACGCGCAGACCCGCCTCAAGGTCCTGTCGGAGATCACCGACAACGTCGACTTCCTGTTCCTGGCGGAGCCGGTCTTCGACGAGCCGTCCTGGACGAAGGCGATGAAGGAGGGCAGCGACGCCCTGCTTCGCACGGCGAAGGAGAAGCTGGAGACGGCCGACTGGACCTCTCCCGACTCCCTGAAGGAGGCCGTCCTGGCCGCCGGCGAGGCCCACGGCCTCAAGCTCGGCAAGGCCCAGGCCCCGGTCCGCGTCGCCGTCACCGGCCGCACGGTCGGCCTGCCGCTCTTCGAGTCCCTGGAAGTCCTGGGCAAGGAGAAGACGCTGGCCCGCATCGACGCGGCGCTGGCCAGGCTCGCCGCGTAATCGAGCCCGACGCGAAGGGGCGGCAACCGGAACTCCGGTTGCCGCCCCTTCGCGTCGGTCACTGCGCGTCGGCTTCGTCGATCAGGTAGTGGTTCTCGTCGAAGATCTCCAGCACGACGATGACCATGATCGCCCCGGCCACCATGTACTCCAGCATCACGCCGGGGGCCACATACGCCTTGCGCAGATGCTCGTCCGGGCCGAGCGGAGCGGTCGAGTTCTTCCGGAACGGATCGCGGGCCAGTATCCGCAGGGCCCTGTCCAGCTGAGCCTGGCGTGAGCCGGGCAGCGAGTCGTACGCCTCGCGGGCCTCGACGGTGAACTGGACGCGGTACTCGTGCATGGCCCCAAGCTACGGCATCCGCCCGCCCCGGCACGGCCGGAAACCGTCACACCCGCCCCGCCCCGGCGTTACGGTCGGACCATGACGATCAGTGCAGTGGTCTGGGACGTGGACGACACCCTGTTCGACTACACGACGGCCGACCGGGAGGGCATGGCCGCCTACCTCGAAGCCGAGGGGCTGCTGGCCTGGTACGGCGGGCCCGACGAGGCCCTTCAGTGGTGGCGGGAGTGCACCGACCGGGAGTGGGCGCGCTTCGCGGCCGGCGAGAACACCTTCGAGGGCCAGCGGCGCGACCGCGTCCGCTACTTCCTGGGCGAGCCACTCGCCGACGCGGAGGCGGACGCCTGGTTCGAGCGCTACCTGCACCACTACGAGGCCGCCTGGCGGCTGTTCCCGGACGTTGTGCCCACCCTGGACGGCCTCGGCGGCCACCGGCACGCGGTGCTGTCCAACTCCAGCCTCACGGTCCAGGAGCACAAGCTGCGCACCCTCGGCATCCTCGACCGCTTCGAGGCCGTCCTGTGCGCCGCCGAGCTGGGCGTCTCCAAGCCGGCGGCCGGGGCCTTCCGGGCGGCCTGCGAGGCCCTCGGACTGCCTGCGCACGAGGTGGCGTACGTCGGCGACCACCCGGAGATCGACGGACGCGGCGCCGCCGAGGCCGGGCTGCTGTCCGTGTGGATCGACCGCGGGACGGCCGGTGACCAGGCCGCGCGGGAGCTCGCCGCGGAGGGCGTGGTGCACCGGATCTCGACCCTCGCCGAACTCCCCGCGCTCGTCCGTGCGGATACCCGTTTTGGAGCCCCGTCCACCTTCAGGTAATGTTCTTCCTGCGCCGAGGGGAGCGGGCCGAAAGGCCGGAGCCCCGAGGAGCAAGCTAGAACGAGGACCCCGCAGGGGCTTGAGTTCCAGTGGCCTATGGTGTAATTGGCAGCACGACTGATTCTGGTTCAGTTAGTCTTGGTTCGAGTCCAGGTAGGCCAGCTCGCAGAGCTTATCTGCAAAGCCCCCGTTGTGTAGCGGCCTAGCACGCTGCCCTCTCAAGGCAGTAGCGCCGGTTCGAATCCGGTCGGGGGTACTGATCCTGATCTTGTCGGGATCGCTAGGGCCCCCGTTGTGTAGCGGCCTAGCACGCCGCCCTCTCAAGGCGGTAGCGCCGGTTCGAATCCGGTCGGGGGTACTGACTGGTCTAAACCATCATTGGTCTATGGTGTAATTGGCAGCACGACTGATTCTGGTTCAGTTAGTCTTGGTTCGAGTCCAGGTAGACCAGCTCGGACCTGCGGAAACGCAGGATCCACGCCCCCGTTGTGTAGCGGCCTAGCACGCCGCCCTCTCAAGGCGGTAGCGCCGGTTCGAATCCGGTCGGGGGTACACAGGGAAGGCCCTCCACTTCGGTGGGGGGCCTTCGTCGTACCCGGGCGCTACTCGAAACCGTAGCGGCGCGCCGACTCCTCCTCCTGGGCCAGTCGGCGCAGGGCCTGCAGCATCGGCTCGGTCAGCACCGAGCCGAGCACCGCCGTCTCCACCTTCTCCGCCTCCGAGGGATGCGTCTCGACGAAGTCCAGGTCGAGTTTGGCCACCTCGTGCATCAACTTGGCGTAGGACGCGAGCAGTTCGTGCCCCCAGTCGTAACCGAGCCGGCGGAACGCGGCCACCGCCACCACCAGGGAGCGGTACGCGGGGGAGATCGTCGTCAGCAGTTTTGCGTTCGACCAGCCCAACCGGTCCAGCAAGTCGTCCACCTCGCGGTGCGCCGCCTGCACGAACGCGTCGTCCTCGTCCGGCTCCGGCACCTGCGGCAGCGCCCACAGGGCCGCGCCCAGCCGGATCGTGCGGCCCAGGGACTCGTCGTCGACGTTGCGCAGCACCTCCCGGACCGTGGCCACGGGGAGCCCGCCGACCTGGATCATCGCGCGCACCAGCCGCAGCCGGCGCAGATGCCCGTCGTCGTACTCCGCCGTCGTGGGGTTGATCTGGCGGCCCGGCGGCAACAGGCCTTCGCGCAGGTAGTACTTGATCGTCGCGGTGGACACACCGCTGCGTCTGCTCAGTTCGGCGAGCCGCATGTCTTGCGCTCCTTCTTGGATAACGGCACTATCCAAGCATCGCTAGTTGGATAGCGCCGCTCACCAACAAGGGGGAAGTGGGCATGGTCACCCGTACGACCGCTGATGCGAAGGGCGACGTCGTCGTCCTGCTGATCGGCATGCGCATCAACCGGTTCTGGGCCGTACACCTGTGGCTGCCCGTGATGCTCGCGATGCTGCGGATGCTCCGAGAGCTGGAGAAGGACCCCGCGCGAGGGCTGCGGGCGAAGGTCATGCTGACGGCGTCGCCGCGGACGTACTACATCGTGCAGTACTGGGAGTCCAAGGCGAAGCTGTACGCCTACGCAACCGCGCCGGACGCGTTCCACCACAAGGCGTGGGCCGCGCTCAACCGCAAGGAGCGCAGCGGCAAGCTGCGCGGGCAGGTCGGGATCTGGCACGAGGCGTACGTCGTGCCGGAGGGGTCGTACGAGGCGATCTACGGCGACATGCCCGCGTTCGGGCTGGCCGCCGCGCACGGGCAGATCCCGCTGGAGAAGCGGGGCCGGTACGCGAAGGACCGGTTCGCCCACCGGTCGGGACAGGCGCCGGTGGCCGAGAAGACCGGCTGACGGGGGGACGGGGGAGCGAGGAGGGCCTGCCGCGGCGTTGAGGCAGGCCCTCCTCGGTGTTTCCCGAAGCGCGAAGAGCGGGGCTCAGCCCGAGCGGCGCAGGGCCTCCGACAGGCGCGCTGCCGCGTCGATGACGGCCTGGGCGTGCATACGGCCCGGGTGGCGGGTCAGGCGCTCGATGGGGCCCGAGACGGAGACGGCGGCCACGACGCGGTTGGAGGGGCCGCGTACGGGCGCGGAGACGGACGCCACGCCCGGCTCGCGCTCGCCGATGGACTGGGCCCAGCCGCGGCGCCGTACGCCCGACAGGGCCGTCGCCGTGAAGCGGGCGCCCTGCAGGCCCCGGTGCAGACGCTCGGGCTCCTCCCAGGCCATGAGGATCTGCGCGGAGGAGCCGGCCTTCATCGTGAGCGTGGAGCCCACCGGGACGGTGTCCCGCAGGCCGGACAGGCGTTCCGCCGCGGCCACACAGATACGCATGTCACCCTGGCGTCGGTAGAGCTGCGCGCTCTCGCCGGTGACGTCGCGGAGGTGGGTGAGCACCGGGCCTGCCGTGGCGAGAAGGCGGTCCTCGCCGGCCGCCGCCGCAAGCTCCGCGAGGCGCGGGCCGAGAATGAAACGGCCCTGCATGTCGCGTGCCACCATGCGGTGGTGTTCCAAGGCCACGGCCAGGCGGTGAGCCGTGGGTCGTGCCAGTCCGGTGGCCCCGACCAGACCCGCGAGGGTGGCCGGACCGGACTCCAGAGCGCTCAGGACGAGGGCCGCCTTGTCCAGAACGCCGACGCCGCTACTGTTGTCCATGCAACGATACTCACGTCTCACTCTGTGAAACGCAAGTTCAATTTTCCGTGGAACGCGCCACCCTGGAATCACACAGCGGCCCGCGGACCAACGGGCCCGGTGGCGGACGCCCGGAATCACGACACCTGGGGCGCGGGCGTCTCCTCCTCAAGATCTCTAGTTGGGCCGGCGGACGTTTGCCGGCCGGAGGGAAAGCGATGGGTAGGACACTCGCGGAGAAGGTCTGGGACGACCATGTCGTCCGGCGCGCCGAGGGCGAGCCCGACCTCCTCTTCATCGATCTGCACCTGCTGCACGAGGTGACCAGCCCGCAGGCCTTCGACGGGCTGCGCAAGAGCGGTCGGCAGGTGCGCCGGCTCGACCTCACCATCGCGACCGAGGACCACAACACCCCGACCCTCGACATCGACAAGCCCATCGCGGACCCGGTCTCCCGGGCCCAGCTGGAGACGCTGCGCAAGAACTGCGCCGAGTTCGGCGTCCGGCTGCACCCGCTCGGTGACGTCGAGCAGGGCGTGGTGCACGTGGTCGGTCCGCAGCTCGGACTGACCCAGCCGGGCACGACCGTCGTCTGCGGCGACTCCCACACCTCCACGCACGGTGCCTTCGGCGCGCTGGCGTTCGGCATCGGCACCTCGCAGGTCGAGCACGTGCTGGCCACCCAGACGCTGCCCCTGGCCCGCCCGAAGACCATGGCCATCACGGTCGACGGCGAGCTGCCCGAGGGCGTCACCGCCAAGGACCTGATCCTGGCGATCATCGCCAAGATCGGCACGGGTGGCGGCCAGGGCTACATCCTGGAGTACCGCGGCTCCGCCATCGAGAAGCTCTCGATGGAGGCCCGGATGACCATCTGCAACATGTCGATCGAGGCCGGCGCCCGCGCGGGCATGATCGCCCCCGACGAGACCACCTTCGCGTACCTCAAGGGCCGCCCGCACGCCCCCGAGGGCGCCGACTGGGACGCCGCGGTGGAGTACTGGAAGACCCTGCGGACGGACGAGGACGCGGTCTTCGACGCCGAGGTCCACATCGACGCCGCGTCGCTCTCCCCGTTCGTCACCTGGGGCACCAACCCCGGCCAGGGCGCGCCGCTTTCGGCGGCCGTCCCCGACCCGGCTTCGTACGAAGACGCTTCGGAGCGCCTCGCCGCCGAAAAGGCCCTGGAATACATGGGGTTGGAGGCCGGCCAGCCGCTGCGTTCCATCAAGGTGGACACCGTCTTCGTAGGCTCGTGCACCAACGGCCGCATCGAGGACCTGCGCGCCGCCGCCGAGCTGCTGAAGGACCGCAAAGTCGCCGACGGCGTACGGATGCTGGTCGTCCCCGGCTCCGCGCGGGTCGGTCTGCAGGCCGTCTCCGAGGGCCTGGACGTGGTCTTCAAGGAGGCCGGCGCCGAATGGCGGCACGCGGGCTGCTCGATGTGCCTCGGCATGAACCCGGACCAGCTGGCCCCGGGTGAGCGCTCCGCCTCCACCTCCAACCGCAACTTCGAGGGCCGGCAGGGCAAGGGCGGCCGTACCCACCTGGTGTCGCCGCAGGTCGCGGCCGCCACCGCCGTCCTGGGCCACCTGGCCTCGCCCGCCGACCTGACCGACGCAACCGCCGCGCCCGCTGGAGTCTGATCAGCCATGGAAGCCTTCACCACGCACACCGGCCGGGCCGTCCCGCTGCGCCGCAGCAACGTCGACACCGACCAGATCATCCCTGCTCACTGGCTCAAGAAGGTGACCCGGGACGGGTTCGAGGACGGGCTGTTCGAGGCCTGGCGCAAGGACCCCGAGTTCGTCCTCAACCGCCCCGAGCGGCAGGGCGCGACCGTCCTGGTCGCCGGTCCCGACTTCGGCACCGGTTCCTCCCGTGAGCACGCCGTCTGGGCGCTGCAGAACTACGGCTTCAAGGCCGTGATCTCCGCCCGCTTCGCGGACATCTTCCGGGGTAACTCGCTGAAGAACGGCCTGCTCACGGTGGTTCTGGACCAGAAGATCGTGGACGCGCTGTGGGAGCTCACGGAAGCGGACCCCACTGCTGAGATCACTGTGGACCTTGAGGCTCGTGAGGTTCGTGCGGAGGGCATCACCGCCTCCTTCGAGCTGGACGAGAACTCCCGCTGGCGGCTGCTGAACGGCCTGGACGACATCTCCATCACCCTCCAGAACGAGGCCGACATCGCCGCGTACGAGGCCAAGCGGCCGTCCTACAAGCCGCGGACGCTCCAGGTC
Organism: Streptomyces sp. CoH27; assembly: GCF_020181035.1. Taxonomy (GTDB): domain Bacteria; phylum Actinomycetota; class Actinomycetes; order Streptomycetales; family Streptomycetaceae; genus Streptomyces; species Streptomyces camelliae. The sequence goes on along the minus strand of NZ_JAIQYY010000015.1, from coordinate 87,036 downwards.
TGATCTCCAGGCCTGATCTCCAGGGCTGATTTCGGCCACCGCGCCACCCCGTCTGTACCCCCGATCGCCACGATTGGGGGTACAGCCATGTCTGGACCCGTACGGACCTGCGGGATTCTTACGCTCCGCTCAACTTCCCACGTTAGACAGGGCGTTGAGGGGGTAGGTGAGTGCAATGATCGCGGCCTCCGCAAGTGCCTGTAAGGCCATTTGAGGCGGCAGTTGCACCCTGCGCAGGCGACAACTCGCCCCAGATGGCACAATCTGTGCATGGGACACGACGGCCAACTCCAGCTCTATACGGCGGTCGCGAACCAGCTCAAGGAAGCGCACGCAAGAGTGCGCGCACTGCAAGTCCCGGAGGGCGTACGGATGGCGCTGACCCGGAAGCTGCTGGTCATTACGGCCGCGGCCAAGCACGATCTCGCCGCTGCGGCGAGGCGGCTCGAACGGTTCAACGCGGACCTCGACGAGGGTCGGATCCCCGAAGACGAGGGTCGGATCCCCGAAGAGGACCGCTGAACAGACCGAGATCGCCGAGTCCGTTGCGGCACAAGGGTGATAAGCCCGTTTCGTGTTTGATTTGCGGTATATATCTGCCTAACGTGCGAAAAAGCTTGAACACTTTCGTTCTGGCGATGTCTCCGAAGGGGAAGACGTGAACAAGGCGCAGCTCGTAGAAGCGATTGCCGACAAGATGGGCGGCCGCCAGCAAGCGGCCGATGCTGTCGACGCGGTCCTGGACGCCATCGTCCGCGCGACCGTCGCGGGCGACCGGGTCTCGGTCACCGGCTTCGGGTCCTTCGAGAAGGTGGACCGCCCCGCCCGTTACGCCCGTAACCCTCAGACGGGCGAGCGGGTTCGGGTCAAGAAGACCTCCGTGCCGCGCTTCCGCGCGGGCCAGGGCTTCAAGGACCTGGTGAGCGGTACGAAGAAGCTCCCGCGCGGTGGCGAGGTCGCCGTCAAGAAGGCGCCCAAGGGCAGCCTGACCGGTGGCGCCGCGGCGACGGTCAAGAAGGCCGCCGCGAAGAAGGTCACCAAGGCGGCCGCGAAGAAGACCACGGCGAAGAAGGCGGCGCCGGCGAAGAAGGCCGCCGTCAAGAAGGCCGTGGCGAAGAAGGCGCCCGCCAAGAAGACCACGGCGGCCGCCAAGACCACCGCGGCGAAGACCACCGCGGCGAAGAAGGCGACGGCCAAGAAGGCCCCGGCCAAGAAGGTCACCGCGAAGAAGGCGCCGGCCAAGAAGTCGACGGCTCGCAAGACCACGGCGAAGAAGACCACCGCGCGCAAGGCGACGTCGTAGGTCCACAGGGCACTCACGCGCCGGGCCGGACTCCCTCGGGGAGCCCGGCCCGCGGCGTGTGTGAAGGCAGTACGGGCAGTTACAGGGTCTGCAGCGTGACGAGCGTGATCCGCAGGGCGTTCCCCTCGCCCTCGGTCTCGATCCGCACCCGCTGCCCGGGCCGCAGGAGCAACAGGCCCCCGGCGTCGAACGCGGCGGTGTCGTAGGGGAGGGGGGTGCCGTCGTCGAGCAGCACCTGTCCGCTGCGCGTCGCCGGGTCGTAGGTGTATGCCGTGGCCTGCATGATGTTCAGCCTACGGGGCGCTCAGCAGACCCGCCGCAGCAGCAGTCGTGTACGGCCCCACCCCCAGGGCCAGCGCCGCGCGCAGATCATTCCCGGTGTCCACGTCCTGCCGTACCGAATCCACGCCGGCCAGGGTGAGTTCCTTTGCGCCCGAGGTGCGGTGGCGGTTGCGCGAATCGGGGCCGAACGCCGGGTGCAATTCCTGTTCCGGGCCCGCAGCCAGCAACGTCGTGCCGATCTCCGCCGCGTCCGCGAGAAACGCGCGGGGGAATTCCGCTGCGGCCGCCAGTACACGGGCCAGTTCGAGCGGGCGCAGGGCCGGCAGATCGGCGTTCAGGGCCGCTACGGGGGCGCAGGGGCGATATGCGCGTACCACGGCCGCGCCGTGCGCCAGAGCGGCGTTCAGGCCGTCCGCGGGGGTGTCGGGGACGATGCGTGCGCCCAGTGCCGCCAGCTCGCGGCCGGCCCGCTCGTCGTCCGTGACGACCGCCACACTCGCCACGGCCTCACACGCCAGCGCCGCCGCCACCGTGTCCTGCGCGAACGCCAGCGCCAGCCCCGGGCGCACCCCGTCCGCCGCCGTGTCCGACAGCCTGGTCTTGGCCCGCGCCAACGGTTTCAGGGGGATGACCAAGCTCCACTGCACCGGCGTACCGCCCCTCTCTTGTCGCGCTCATTGTCACCTGGCCGATCCGAGGACACGAAAAACAGGGGGTGCGCGAAGCTCCTGGCAAGGGTGGGGTGGGCGACGGGCGGGCGTACGGTGTTCTCGACAGACCGGCGGCCCGGGGCGACACTGTTGCGGCCCCCGCCGGGGTGGCAGCCCCTAGAGGAAGGTGTCCTAGTGCCCCGCCGCAGAATCGGCTTCTGGTACCGCTTGGCCGCGGTGATCTGCAAACCGCCGCTGGTGATTCTGATCAAGCGGGACTGGCGCGGAATGGAGCACATTCCGGCCGAGGACGGATTTATCACCGTGGTGAACCACAATTCCCACGTGGACCCCTTCGCGTACGCGCACTATCAGTACAACACCGGACGTGTTCCGCGATTCCTGGCGAAGAGCGGACTTTTCAAGAAGGGATTCATCGGCGCCGCCATGCGCGGCACCGGGCAGATCCCCGTCTACCGCGAGTCCACCGACGCGCTCAGCGCCTTCCGGGCCGCGATCGACGCCGTGGAGCGCGGCGAGTGCGTCGCCTTCTACCCCGAGGGCACCCTCACCCGCGACCCGGACGGCTGGCCCATGACCGGCAAGACGGGCGCCGCCCGCGTGGCCCTGCAGACCAAGTGCCCGGTGATTCCGGTCGCCCAGTGGGGCGCCAACGAACTGCTGCCGGCGTACGCCAAGAAGCCGAACCTCTTCCCGCGCAAGACGCACCACGTGCTCGCGGGCCCGCCCGTGGACCTCTCGCGCTTCTACGGCAAGGAGATGACCCCGGAGCTGCTCAAGGAGGCCACCGAGGTCATCATGGCGGCCATCACCCGCCAGCTGGAGGAGATCCGCGGCGAGAAGGCGCCCGCGACGCCCTACGACCCGCGCCGCGAGCGGATCGAACAGCGGCGCCGCACCCGGGCGCAGACCGAGACGCAGACCCAGACGCAGACCCACCAGGCACAGACGCAGGGCAGCGAACCGGAGGGGCAGGGCAAGTGAGCAAGGCGGTCAAGGCGGCGGTCTTCAGCGCCGGTTCGTGGGGCACGGCCTTCGCCATCGTGCTCGCCGACGCCGGATGCGAGGTCACCCTGTGGGCCCGGCGAGCCGAGGTCGCGGAGGCGATCAACACCACCCGCACCAACCCCGACTACCTGCCGGGCGTCGAACTCCCCGAGAACGTCCGGGCGACCACCGACCCCGCCGAGGCGCTGGCCGGCGCCGACTTCACGGTCCTGTCCGTGCCCTCCCAGACCCTGCGCGAGAACCTCGCCGAGTGGACCCCGCTGCTGGCCCCGGACACCGTGCTCGTCTCCCTGATGAAGGGCGTCGAACTCGGTTCCACCATGCGGATGAGCGAGGTCATCCAGGACGTCGCCAAGGTCGGCCCGGAGCGCATCGCCGTCGTCACCGGACCCAACCTGGCCCGCGAGATCGCCGCCCGGATGCCCGCCGCCGCCGTCGTCGCCTGCGCCGACGAGGCCGTCGCCCGCCGCCTGCAGGCCGCCTGCCACACGCCGTACTTCCGCCCCTACACGGAGACCGACGTGGTGGGCTGCGAGCTCGGCGGTGCCGTGAAGAACGTCATCGGGCTCGCCGTCGGCATCGCGGACGGCATGGGGCTCGGCGACAATGCCAAGGGCTCGCTCATCACCCGCGGCCTCGCCGAGACCGCGCGGCTCGGAGTCGCGCTCGGCGCCGACCCGCTGACCTTCGCCGGACTCGCGGGCCTCGGCGACCTGGTGGCCACCTGCTCCTCGCCGCTGTCGCGCAACCACACCTTCGGCACCAACCTCGGCAAGGGCATGACCCTTGAGGAGACCATCGCGGTCACCAAGCAGACCGCCGAGGGCGTCAAGTCCTGCGAGTCCGTGCTGGATCTGGCCCGCCGGCACGGCGTCGACATGCCCATCACCGAGACGGTCGTCGCCATCGTGCACGAGGGCAAGTCGCCGGTGACCGCCGTCAAGGAGCTGATGTCGCGCAGCGCGAAGCCGGAACGACGCTGAGCGAACCCGCCCGTCTTTGTCCGTTCCCGGGCGGAGTCGACGCTGTATCCGGGCTCTACCAACGGGTACTCTCAACGCGATATGAGCACCGAGAACCTTCCCCAGAGCCCTGAGCAGCCGTCGCGGAAGCCGCGTGTGGCCGTCGTGTTCGGCGGGCGCAGCTCCGAACACGGGATCTCCGTGGTCACCGCCGGCGCCGTCCTCAAGGCCATCGACCGGACGAAGTACGACGTCCTGCCGATCGGCATCACCCAGGACGGCCGGTGGGCGCTCACCGCCGACGAGCCCGAGCGCATGGCCATCACCGACCGCCGCACGCCCAGCGTCGACCAGCTCGCCGAGTCGCACGAGGGCGGCGTGGTGCTCCCCGTCGACCCGGCCAACCGCGAGGTCGTCTACACCGAGCCCGGCTCCGTGCCCAAGGCGCTCGGCGAGGTCGACGTGGTCTTCCCGGTGCTCCACGGCCCCTACGGCGAGGACGGCACCCTCCAGGGCCTCCTGGAGCTGTCCGGGGTGCCGTACGTGGGTGCCGGTGTGCTCGCCTCGGCCGTCGGCCAGGACAAGGAGTACATGAAGCGGGTCTTCACCTCCTTCGGGCTCAAGGTCGGCCCGTACCTGGTGATCCGCCCCCGCGAGTGGGCGCAGGACGAGTCCGCCGCCCGCAAGAAGATCATCGACTTCGCCGGCGAGTACGGCTGGCCGCTGTTCGTGAAGCCCGCGCGCGCGGGGTCGTCCATCGGCATCACCAAGGTCGACGACCTGTCCGGCCTGGACGAGGCGATCGCCACCGCGCAGGCGCACGACCCCAAGATCCTGGTCGAGGCCGCCGTACGCGGCCGTGAGATCGAGTGCGGCGTCCTGGAGTTCGAGGACGGCCCGCGCGCCTCCGTGCCGGCCGAGATCCCGCCGCCGGACGCGCACGCGTACTACGACTTCGAGGCCAAGTACATCGACTCCACGCCCGGCATCGTCCCGGCGCCGCTCACCGAGGAGCAGACGGCCGAGGTGCGCCGGCTCGCGGTGGAGGCGTTCGAGGCGGTCTCCTGCGAGGGCCTGGTCCGCGCGGACTTCTTCCTCACCGAGGACGGCGAGTTCGTGATCAACGAGGTCAACACCCTGCCCGGCTTCACGCCGATCTCGATGTACCCGCAGATGTGGCAGGCCACCGGCGTCAGCTACCCCGAGCTGATCGACCGCCTGGTCCAGGCCGCGCTGCGCCGCCCGACCGGGCTTCGCTGACCGGCCGGCAGGTCATCCGCGCATGGAGGCGATCCCCGTCGGGACCGCCTCCTTCACGGCCGACGCGAGCCCCGTGAGCACCGTCGTGCCCTCCTCCTGCGCGGACATCCCCTTGGGCAGGCTGACCTGCACATAGGCCGTGCGATTGGCCGTGGTGAACCGCCAGGTGCCGTCGCCCTGCTTCTCCATCAGCCAGTCGACGCCGTCCACCCCGCCCGCGATCGCGTCACGGTCGCCCCCTTCGGCCACCTTCGGATCGACCATCTTCGGCGGCCGTGCGACACCGCAGCGCAGTATGATCGCCGGGCTTCCCCAGCCCGCCGTGTAGGCGGACCGGGGTGCGGGGTCGTTGCGGCTGCGACCGTCGAGCTTCTGCGGCAGGACCCGGTGCAGGGCCCGGCACACCGGAGCCGTCTTCGCGTCGGGGGTGGGAACCGCCACCGTCGCGCTGTCGTCTGCCGAGGAACAGCCCGCGACCGCGAGCAGCAGCGCGGGCGCGAGCAGGACGAGGGGCCGGTGACGGAACATGTTCACCGGCCAAGCGTAGACGGGGGCTACAGATGCACGACCGGGCAGGTCAGGGTGCGGGTGATGCCGTCCACTTGCTGGACCTTGGCGACCACCATGCGGCCGAGATCGTCGACCGTGTCGGCCTGGGCGCGCACGATGACGTCGTACGGACCCGTCACGTCCTCGGCCTGGATCACTCCAGGGATCTTGCTGATGGTCTCGGCGACGGTCGACGCCTTGCCGACCTCCGTCTGGATCAGGATGTACGCCTGTACCACGGAACCTCCAGGGCGGCCACGAGGATCATGTGGGGAAAAGGAACGCCACGGTATCGCGTCGCCGCTCCCCGAGGGGAGACCTGCGGGAACCGGGCTTGCGCGCCAGGGTGCAGGCACGGCGGAGGTTGACGGTCGCCTTCGACCGCAACGGACGGTCATCCTGACCGCAGCGGACGGTCGGACCAACCGCAACGACGGTCATCTCGACCGTATCGGGGACACTGATGACGCGCGAGTGGGCACGGCAAGGCAGAGAAGGGGAGCCAGGGAAATGAAGGGCACTGTTGGTGAGCTCGGGGAATTCGGGCTCATCAGGGAGCTCACCTCCCGTCTCACCACCACCCCGGCGGTGCGGATCGGCCCCGGCGACGACGCCGCGGTGGTCGCCGCGCCCGACCGGCGCGTGGTGGCGAGCACCGACATCCTGCTGGAGGGGCGGCACTTCCGCCGCGACTGGTCCACGGCGTACGACGTGGGACGCAAGGCGGCCGCCCAGAACCTCGCCGACATCGCCGCGATGGGCGCCGTGCCGACCGCCCTGCTGCTCGGCCTGGTCGTGCCCGCCGAACTGCCGGTGACCTGGCCGAGCGAGCTGATGGACGGCCTGCGCGACGAGTGCCAGGTCGCGGGCGCCTCCGTGGTCGGCGGGGACGTCGTACGCGGCGACACGATCATGGTGTCGATCACCGCGCTCGGTGATCTGCGCAACCAGGAGCCCGTCACGCGCGCGGGAGCCCAGCCGGGCGACCTGGTGGCCGTCACGGGCTGGCTGGGCTGGTCCGCGGCCGGTTACGCGGTCCTCTCCCGCGGCTTCCGCTCCCCGCGCGCCTTCGTGGAGGCCCACCGCCGCCCCGAGCCGCCCTACCACGCGGGCCCGGCCGCCGCGGGGCTCGGCGCGACCGCGATGTGCGACGTGAGCGACGGCCTGATCGCCGACCTCGGGCACATCGCCGAGGCGAGCAAGGTCCGCATCGACATCCGCTCCGGCGCGATCGACATCCCGACCCAGATGAACGACATCGGTCAGGCTGTCGGCGTGGACCCGCTGCAGTGGGTGCTGACCGGGGGAGAGGACCACGCGATCGTCGCGACCTTCCCGCCGGACACCAAGCTGCCGGCCCGCTGGAAGGTCATCGGCGAGGTCCTCAACCCCTCCGCGCTGCCCCAGGTGACCGTCGACGGGGCGCCCTGGACCAGCAAGGGCGGCTGGGACCACTTCGGGGACATCGAGTCATGATCCCTCGGGTGCTCACGGTGGCCGGCTCGGACTCCGGCGGCGGCGCCGGCATCCAGGCCGACCTGAAGACGATGCTGGCGCTCGGGGTGCACGGGATGAGCGTGATCACGGCCGTGACCGCGCAGAACTCGCTGGGCGTGCAGGGCGCCTGGGAGCTGCCCGCGGCGGCGGTACGGGCCCAGTACCGCAGCGTGGTGGACGACATCGGGGTGCAGGCAGTGAAGACCGGCATGCTGGGCTCGGCCGAAGTGGTCGAGACGGTCGCCGAGTTGATCTCCGGTACGGACGCGCCGGCCGTGGTGGACCCGGTGGGCGTCTCCAAGCACGGCGACCCGCTGCTGGCCGCCTCCGCGCTGGACTCCGTGCGCACGAAGCTGCTCCCGGCGGCGACCGTGGCGACCCCGAACCTCGACGAGGTGACCCAACTCACGGGTGTGCGCGTCGAGTCGGAGGAGGGCATGCGACAGGCCGCGGCGGCCGTGCTGGCGTACGGGCCGCGCTGGGTGCTGATCAAGGGCGGGCACTTGGCCGGCGATGCTGTGGATCTTCTGACGGACGGCTCGGCGGAGCACTGGCTGCGGGCCCCGCGCCACACCAACCGGCACACGCACGGCACGGGCTGCACGCTGGCCTCGGCGATCGCGTCGGGGCTGGCGAAGGGGCGAAGCGTCCCGGAGGCGGTCACGGCGGCCAAGGAGTACGTCACGGGCGCGATCGCGGCCGGGTTCGCGCTGGGCGCGGGGATCGGGCCGGTGGATCACGGCTGGCGCTTCAGGGCCTGATCCGGCTGGGGTACGGCGCGTGGGCAGGGCGCCTGGGTACGGCGTGCGTGGGTACGGCGTGCGTGGGTACGGCGTGCGTGGGTACGGCAAAGAGCCGGCCCACCCAGAGGTGGACCGGCTCAGTGCAGCGAACCAGCAGTGGCCGCGCGCTCAGCTGTTGGCGTCAGCGCGAGACCTTGCCGGCCTTGATGCACGAGGTGCAGGCGTTCACGCGCTTCGGCGTCCCGCCGACCACGGTACGCACACGCTGGATGTTCGGGTTCCAGCGGCGGGACGTACGGCGGTGCGAGTGCGAGATGTTGTTGCCGAAGCCCGGCCCCTTGCCGCAGACGTCGCAGTTGGCAGCCACGGGTCACTCCAAAGACTTCAGATGCACTTACGGTTAATCCCGGCATGCCGGGAATCGAGATCGTAAGACCTGAATCTGAATGGCGGTGCCAGGGGAACAGCCCGATGTGGATCGGGCAACCGGAGCAGCATACAACGACTGCGTCCGCCCTAGGAAACTACCATGGCAGCTCAGGGCCCCGCTCCCGGCCCTCTTCCGCCGGACGCCCGATCGGGGTCTACGCTGCGTCCCACGTACGGCCGGCTCAGGGAGGCGCAGGTGGCGCAGGTGCCGCAGACATTCTTCGATGCTCTCGCGGTGCGCACCTGGTGCGGTCTGGCCCTCGGCGCACTGGGGCAGGCCCGCGAGGAGATCGACGCGATCAACGTCTACCCGGTGGCCGACGGGGACACCGGCACGAACCTCTACCTCACCCTGGAATCGGCGGCGACGGCCGTGGAGGCCGTGTTCTCCGGTTACGAGGCGGGCGACGGGGAGCCGTCCCTCGCGGACGCCGTGCACGCGATGGCCCACGGCGCGCTCATCGGCGCCCGGGGCAACTCCGGGACGATCCTCGCGCAGCTGCTGCGGGGGATGGCCCAGGTGCTCGCCGAGGACGACGAGGCCGTCGGTGACGAGTCCCGCACCGACGGTGCCGGGCTGCGGCTGGCGCTGCGGCGGGCCGCCGACTCCGCCCGGCAGGCTGTGGCCCACCCCGTGGAGGGGACGGTGCTGACGGTCGCCTCGGCCGCCGCCGACGCCGCCGAGGGAGCCGAGGGCGACTGCGGGGCGGTCGCGCGCGCGGCCTACGAGGGCGCCCGAGCGGCCCTGGCGGCGACTCCGGGCCAGCTGGAGGTGCTGGGCAGGGCCGGAGTGGTCGACGCGGGCGGATGCGGCCTCGTGGCGGTGCTGGGCGCACTGGTGGAGGCCTGCACGGGGGAGACGGTACGGCAGGCGCCGGGGGGCTCGGGCGTCGTGGCCGTCGATTCCGAGGCGCACGCGCGTGTGGCGCTCGTTTCCGGCAACGGGCCGTGTGCCGACGGAAACGGTCCCGACGGGCCCGCCTACGAGGTGATCTACCTCCTGGAAGCCGACGACACGGCCGTGGACCGGCTCCGGGGAAGGCTCGACGCCCTCGGTGACTCCCTGGTCGTGGTCGGCGGCGACGGGCTGTGGAACGTCCATGTGCACGTGGACGACGCCGGTGCCGCCGTGGAGGCGGGCGTGGAGGCCGGGCGGCCGTACCGGATCCGGATCACGCACTTCGGGCTCGGGGACGTGCACACCGGGCGCGGACGGCCCCCGCGCGAGCGGGTGCAGCGGGCCGTCGTCGCTGTCGTGCCGGGCGAGGGCCTGGCCGGGCTGTACGCCGAGGCCGGCGCCACCGCGGTGCTCGCGCGCCCAGGGGAGCCGCCCGCCAGCGGGGAGCTGGTGCAGGCGGTACGGCGGGCCCACGCGCGCGAGGTCGTCCTGCTGCCCAACGACGCCGAGCTGCGCCACACGGCCGCCGCGGCCGCCGAGCAGGCCCGCGCCGAGGGCATCCGCGTGGCCCTGATCCCGACCCGCTCGGCGGTCCAGGGAATTGCCGCGCTCGCCGTGCACGAGCCGGGACGCCGGTTCGACGAGGACGTCGTCCAGATGACCTCGGCGGCCGGCGCCACCCGGTACGCCGAGGTCGTCGTCGCCGAGCACGAGTCCTGGACGACCGCCGGCATCTGCCAGGCCGGGGACGTCCTCGGGCTGATCGACGGCGACGTGGCGGTGATCGGCGCCGACGTCACCGCCACCGCGGTCACCGTCCTGGACCGCATGCTCCAGGCCGGCGGCGAGCTGGTCACCCTTGTCGTGGGCGACGAGGCCCCCGAGACCGTCACCGACCACCTGGAGACCCGGGTGCGCGAGTCCTACCTCGCCGTCGACACCGTGGTGTACCGGGGAGGCCGGCAGGGGGCGCTGCTGCTCATCGGGGTGGAGTGAGGGGCGGGGACGTGAGGGCTGGGGCGCGTGGGACTCAGTCCTCCAGGCCGAGCATCTGGGTGGCCTCCGTCCGCCGCTCCCGCACCGTCGCGTCCTCGTCTCCGGCGTCCGCGTAGGCCGCGAGCACGGCACGCGCGCGTGTGATCGCCTCGGCGGGCCTGCCGAGATCGGCCTCCAGCCAGCCCGCGGCCAGTTCGGCACCGGTACGGCTGTGCAGTCCGTCCGCGCCGAGCGTGCCGAACAGCGCGGCAGCCCGGTCCATGTGACCCAGCGCGGCTTCGAAGGCACCCTGGATCAAGCCGTCCTCGGCCCCTTCCGCGTCCTCCTCGTCGGCCTCCGCGGTCGCGGAGCGGGCCAGCAGATCGCCGAACTGGCGGTGGGTTGTGCCCAGTTCGGCCGTGAGCTCCTCGCGGGCCACCGGGTCCGCGGCGGCCGCCAGCGCGTCCTCGCACGTACGCACCGCGTCCGCCATCAGCGCTCGCCCACTCTCCGCCCCGGAGCCCTCGCGCAGGGCCAGCCACGCGCGGGCACGCAGTGAGCGCACCAGGAACTGCGGGTTGCCCAGCGCCCGCCACAGTTCGCCCGCGCGCGCGTACGCCTGCTCGGCCTCCGCCAGGAGACCGGCGTGGCCCAGGGACTCGGCGGCGAGATGGGCGAGCGTGGCGTGGTCCTGCTGGTCGGGCCAGTGCCGGGCGAACTCGGCGGCCCGCAGCCGGCGTTCGGCGGCCGCCCGGTGATCACCCAGCTCGCCCAGACAGTCGCCGAGCCACCACAGCGCCTGTACGAAGGCCCCGTCGCCGTGTGTCTCGGCGGACAGCTCGGTCAGGGCCGACTCCAGCACCTCCGCGGCCTCCGCGCACCGCCCCTGCCGCAGCAGGAACCCGCCCAGCTGCTGCCTGGCCCAGGCGCCCAGCGTGCCGCTCTCGCCCGCCTCGTCGGCCCAGTGCGCGGCCTGGAGGGCATGTTCGGCGGCCTCGACGACCTCACCGCGCCCGCCGACGACCTCGGCGAGCTGCAGATGCAACTGGGCTCGCCCGACCGGCTCCACGTACGGCCCGCCGTGCTCCAGGGCGGACCGCAGCGCCCGCTCGGCCCCTTCCGCGTCACCGGCCTGATGGGCGAGGGCGGCGACCTGCACCTCGTACTCCACGGCGAACCACGGCAGCCCGGCGTCGATGTAGGCGCCGACGGCCTCGCGGAACAACGCGGCAGCGCGCCCGGCGTCTCCGCGCAGCCCGGCCAGCTCACCGAGCATCCCCCGCGCCTCCGCGGCCCGCGCCGCCAGCCGCACGTCCTGTGCACCCCGCCCGCCGACGAGAGCGAGCACCTCCCGCACAGCCTGCTCGGCAAGCGCGGCGGCATCCACCCCACCACCCCCATACACCGGCCACTGCGGCCTGACTCCCTCCCGCCCCGGCTCCGGTTCGCCCTGGCGAGGTGCCGGCTGGCCGCCCGTCGCCCCGTCCGGCCCGGCATCCTCCGGTACCGGCGGCTGCGGCTCAGCTGCCTCCCGCCCCGGCTCCGGCTCGCTCTGCCGAGGTGCCCTTTGGCCGGCCGCTGTTCCGTCCGGCCTGGTGCTCCCAGGCACCGGCTGCTCGGGGCCGGCTCCCTCCGGACCCGGCTCGCGCCGCCGTGGGGCCGGTTGGTCGGAGTCCGCCCCTTCCGGGGCCGCCTCGACCGGTTCCGGTCTGCCCGAGGTGGGCCCCGCCGGTGCCGAACCGTCCGGGGCCGTCCCGGCTGCCGCCGGCTCGAACACCGTGCCCTCGTGCACGCCCCGCATCAGGATCCGGGCCCGGCTCATCACCACCGACGCCGTCTGCCGTACCTCGGTGCCCTCGTCGGCGTACAGGGCGAGGACCTCGTCGTACAGGGCCGTGACCGTTGCCAGGGCCGCGTCCACCTCGCCCGTCAGTGCGCGGACGTACGCTCCACGCGCGCGTGCCGCCAGCGCCTCGCCGGGGTCGCCCGCCTCGGCGTACAGCGCCGCCGCCCGCTCGAACAGCTCGATGCCCTGGGGGCCGCGGGCCATCGCCTCGTGGTCGGCGATCTCCGCGCGGTCGCGGGGCTCCAGTTCCGCGCCTTCCGCCGCCTGCGCGACCGCGGCCCAGGCCTCCATCGCATGCGGGCGCAGCGTCTCCGACAGGCGCCGTGCCTCGGCCAGCCGGGTGGCGAGGTCGGACGCCTGAGGGGGCGCCGGAGGCGCCTGTGGCGGTGCCGGTGCCGTACGCGTCGTGCGCACGCCCAGGGGCAGGCGGTCCACCAGCGGGCGTCGGGCCATCCGCGCGCGCGTCCGGTCGCCGACGTACGGCGTGCCGTTGCGCCGGTCGAACCGCTCGGCCAGTTCCAGGGTCTCCACGCGCGCGTGCGCGGCGAGTTCGTCCGCCGTCCAGCTTCGCCCGGCCGGGCCCGGCACCCGCCGGCCGCCGAGGCCCAGCTCGGTCAGCCGGTCCATCAGCAGGGTCACCACGGACAGGAAGTCGAGACGGCTGCGCGGGTGCCCGGTGTCCGTGAAGTACGCCGGCCGCTCGGCGAGCAGCTCCAGACCGCGCGCCTCGTTGCCGGTCAGCGCGCAGAACTCCACATGGTCGGCGTACGCGGCGCGCATCGACTCCATCGGGCGTACGAGGCGAAAGCCCCGCAGGTGATGCGCGCGAGCCTCGTCCACACGGCCCAGCCGCAGCAGCGGGACCAGCGAGGACGCCAACACGGTGTGCGGTTCGTGCGCGCAGGTGAACTCGCCCTCCAGCACCGGCCGCCACAGCTCCAGGGCCTCGGCGTCCCGGCCGCGCGTGACCTGCCACTCGCCCTGCCCGTGCAGCTCGCACGCGTGGCAGTCGGCCATCTCGTCCCGGTCCGCGGCCAGCCACGCGGCGTACGCCCGCTCCGCGCGCGCGAGGTCGCCGATGTGCGCGGCCACGCTGAACTCGGCGCTGCGCACGGCCCGTTCGGAGTGCCCGGCGAGCCGGTAGCGGTGCGCCATCTCGCCGAGCCACTTCTCGACCGAGGCGAGCGGCACGTGCGGCTGGTCCAGCATGCCCGCCGACATCCACTTGAAGACCCAGTGCAGTGAGTGCGCCTCGTACGCGTCGAAGTCCTCCGGCCGCTCGTCCCACATGCGCAGCAGCCGCGCGAACGGGACGAACATCTTGTCCTTCTCGGAGCTGTAGTTGTAGACCTTCAGCTGGTGCCCGAGCGCCTCGATCACGGTGAGCGGGACGCCCAGCCGCTCGGCGTCGGCGAGGAGCTGCTCCGCGCGCGCGTTGCGGGCGGGACCCTCCGGCTGCTCGGAGTTCTCCGCCATCGCCCGGCGCAGTGCCTCGAAGTCGGTGATCTCACCCATCAGCGCTCGCCTTCCCCATGAGTGGCCCACTCCAGCAGGCCGATGAACGCCCGGTTGAGCAGCGCCGAGTCGGCCGGCCGCAGCGGGCGCTGCGCCATCAGCAGGGCCTGTCCGTACACCGACTCGGTGGCGGTGCCGATCAGTTCGGGGTCCCGCAGTGAACCGATGCGCCGCACCAGTGGGTTGAGATGGTTGAGCACCAGACGCGCGCGCGGGGCGCTGCCGCGCAGCGAGCCCAGGATGCCCGCCCACAGGTCGTCGGCCTGCTCCTCGGCGTCCGCGCGTGCCTGCTCGTGCCGGGCGGCCCGGTCGTCCAGGTGTAACGCGGGTACGGAGAGCGGATGAAAGGCCCGTAGGACGACGTCACAGCCCAGCGGGTCGAGCTTCGCGCGCGCGGCGGCGAGGAAACCCGACAGCGCCAGCTCCTCGGCCGGGTCCACGGAGTCCAGGTGCGCGGTCACGGTGTCCGCGTCCAGCTCGGCGACCGGTGTCCCGGGCCGCACCGACGGCAGCGCCTCGACCAGCTCGCTGTCGTACGTGTAGCCGCCGTTGATCACGCCGACGCCCTGCGCGGACGCGATCGGCGCGACCTGCCGGTACTCCTCGACGGTCCGCGTGAAGTGCACCACCGGGTGCCGCTGCGCGAACTCCTCCAGGGACAGCTGCCCGTCGCTCGTCTCGAACGGCAGCCACGGCAGCATCGTGCGCAGCATCTCGACGTCGTGCCGGGCGAGGGACTTGACCCCCAGATGGTGCACGGCGAGGAAGGCCCGCAGCCGCTCCGGGTCACCGGCGGCGAGCCCCGTGAGCCACGAGCGAATCCTTTCACCGAGCGCCTCCCGCACGGCAGCCAGCGTCTCGTCCTCGTACAGCGACTCGCGCGAGGCCGTCGGCCGCAGGCTGTCGGTGTCCAGCACACAGCGCACGAAGAACGCCCAGTCCGGCAGCAGCTGTTCGGCCCGCTCGGTCAGCAGCATGCCCTTCAGATGCACCCGGTGACGCGCCCGCTGCGCCGGGCTGACCGCCGCCGGCAGCACGTACGCCACCCCGCGGATCCCGGCCAGCGGCACGTCCAGGTCGATCGAGTCCAGCGGAGTGAACCCGAACAGCTCATGACAGTGCCGGGCCAGCGCCACCCTTCTGCTCGCGGGGCTCGGGTACGGCCGGTCCCAGGGCGCGGGCAGCTCGGTGACCGGCTCCTCGCCCACCCGGACGTCGTACGGCAGCAGCGAGCCGAAGTCCCGGGCCAGGGCCAGGACCCGCTCGGGCGTGAGCCACTCGGCGGCGCCCGCGCGCGCGGTGAGGTACACGGTCGTACCGGGCTCGGACCGCGCCGAGGCGTCCAGCGTGCGCACGGTGTACGACCCGTCGTCCCGCGCGGTCCACTCCACCGGCGGCGCATCGGGCGTACGGGCGCTGCGGCTGACCACCCGGATCCGCTCGGCGACCACGAAACAGGCCAGCAGGCCGATCCCGAACTGGCCGAGGAAATCGGAGCGGGCCTCGCGCAGTCCGTCGGCCCGCTTGGAGCTGCGGCCGATGGTCGCCAGCAGACTGTGCACGTCCGCCTCGGTGAGCCCGATGCCGGAGTCCTCCACCCGCAGCGCCCCGCCGTCCGCGTACAGCCGTACCCGGGCCGGGGCATCGGGCTGTTCGGCGCGCCGGGCGGTGACCGCGTCCACGGCGTTCTGCAGCAGCTCGCGCAGATAGACCCGGGGACTGGAGTAGAGATGGTGCGAGAGCAGGTCCACCAGACCGCGCAGGTCGACCTGGAACGTGTGAGGTGGGTGAGGTGACTGGGATGCCTGGGATGACTGTGAGGTCTGGGAGTCCATCGTCACTGCGCCGGAGGGGGAGTGCGTGCGGCGCGGGGTCGGGCGGTCCCGGAGGGGGCGGTGACCGCGAAGGATGGCCGGAGCGCGCCATCCTAGGGCCCGAACGACCCGCCTGACCAGGACTTTCCGGAGACATATACGGCATTGTCAGTGCCGTGGTGTGCAATGGATCTCGTGCCCGCACTGAACGAACCACTGAAGCAGCCCCTGAAGTCAGTGCTCGGCCCCGCCACCGCGAAGGTGATGGCCGAGCACCTCGGCCTGCACACCGTCGGCGACCTCCTCCACCACTACCCGCGCAGATACGAGGAGCGCGGCCAGCTCACCCACCTCGCCGACCTCCCCATGGACGAGCACGTCACGGTGGTCGCCCAGGTCGCCGACGCCCGGCTGCACACCTTCGCCTCCGCCAAGGCCCCGCGCGGCAAGGGCCAGCGCCTGGAGGTCACGATCACCGACGGCAGCGGCCGGCTCCAGCTGGTCTTCTTCGGCAACGGCGTCCACAAGCCGCACAAGGAGCTGCTGCCGGGCACGCGCGCGATGTTCGCCGGCAAGGTTTCCGTCTTCAACCGCCGCCTCCAACTCGCCCACCCTGCCTACGAGTTGCTGCGCGGCGACGGCGACGAGACCGTCGAGGCCTGGGCCGGCGCCCTGATCCCCATCTATCCGGCCACCGCCAAACTGGAGTCCTGGAAGATCGGCAAGGCGGTCCAGACGGTCCTGCCCACCGCCCAGGAGGCGGTCGACCCGCTGCCGCCCTCCCTCCGCCAGGGCCGCGCCCTCTTGCCGCTCCCCGAGGCCCTGCTCAAGATCCACCGCCCGCACACCAAGGCGGACATCGCCGACGCCCGCGCCCGCCTGAAGTGGGACGAGGCCTTCGTCCTCCAGGTGGCCCTGGCCCGCCGCCGCCACGCGGACGCCCTGCTCCCGGCCGTCCCCCGGCGCCCCACGCCCGACGGCCTGCTCACCGCCTTCGACGACCGCCTCCCCTTCACCCTCACCGAGGGCCAGCAGAAGGTCTCCAAGGAGATCTTCGACGACCTGGCGACCGAGCATCCGATGCACCGGCTGCTGCAAGGTGAGGTGGGTTCGGGCAAGGCGCAGCCGCTCGACTCTCTCGTGCTCACCCCTGCCGGCTTCCGCCGCATGGGGGACATGGCGGTGGGGGACGAGGTCGTCGTGCCGGACGGGGAGATCGCGCTCGTCGACGGTGTGTTCCCGCAAGGGGAGCGTGAGGTCTGGCGCCTGGTCCTTTCCGATGGAAGCTCCGTCGAGTGCGACGACGAGCATCTCTGGATCGTCGGCACGAGTGGCGGACGGCACCGGGGCCAGGCCCCCGAGGTCATGACGACCAGGGAGCTCCGGCTGGACACGTTCGAAGCCGACGGATCTTCGAAGTGGTACGTCCCGGCAGCCACCCCGGTTGATCTCGGAGACGACTCGGGGCTGCCGCTCGATCCGTATCTGCTGGGTCTCTCGCTGGGAGACGGATCATTCCGGCACGCATGCGTCCCGGACGACTTCAAGAACACTTCGATCAAGAACCGTCTCGCTCTGCTGCAAGGCCTTCTGGACGCCGGCGGCACCGTCGGCGAGGACGGCTTGAGCATCTCCCTGTGCTCAGCCTCGCGCAGGCTCGCCGACGATGTCGCCTGGCTCGTCCGGTCGCTCGGCGGCCGGGCCCGCGTGCTGCCGGAGAAGGCCGCCTTCGACGTCTCGCTGGCCCTGCCCGACGCATACGCGCCGTTCAGACTCGCCCGCAAAGCCGAGCGCGTGAGCCCACGTCCCGAGGACGACACCTTCCGCCGAGGGATCCGTGCCGTCGAGTACGTGGGACGAAAACCCGTGCAGTGCATCAGCGTCGCTCACCCGAGCCACGCGTACGTCACCGACAACTTCACGGTCACCCACAACACGATGGTGGCCCTGCGCGCCATGCTCGCCACGGTCGACGCCGGCGGCCAGGCCGCCATGCTCGCCCCCACCGAGGTGCTCGCCCAGCAGCACCACCGGTCGGTCACGGAGATGATGGGCGAGCTCGCCGAGGGAGGCATGCTGGGCGGCGCCGAGCAGGCCACCAAGGTCGTGCTGCTCACCGGCTCCATGGGGGCCGCAGCCCGCCGCCAGGCCCTGCTGGACCTGGTCACCGGCGAGGCCGGCATCGTCATCGGCACGCACGCGCTCATCGAGGACAAGGTCCAGTTCCACGACCTCGGCCTGGTCGTCGTGGACGAACAGCACCGCTTCGGCGTCGAACAGCGGGACGCCCTGCGCGGCAAGGGCAAACAGCCCCCACACCTCCTCGTCATGACGGCCACTCCCATCCCGCGCACGGTCGCGATGACCGTCTTCGGTGACCTGGAGACCTCGGTCCTCGACCAGCTGCCGGCGGGCCGCTCGCCCATCGCCAGCCACGTCGTCCCGGCCGCCGACAAGCCCCACTTCCTGGCCCGCGCCTGGGAGCGGGTCCGCGAGGAGGTGGCGAACGGCCATCAGGCGTACGTCGTCTGCCCCCGCATCGGGGACGAGGAGGACGACCCCAAGAAGGCCGGCAAGAAGAGGTCCCCGGAGGACGAGGCGGAGAAGCGCCCCCCGCTCGCGGTCCTCGACGTGGCCGACCAGCTGGCCAAGGGCCCCCTCCAGGGCCTGAAGGTGGAGGTCCTCCACGGCCGTATGAACCCGGACGACAAGGACGCGGTCATGCGCCGCTTCGCGGCCGGCGAGACGGACGTCCTGGTCGCCACGACCGTCATCGAGGTCGGCGTCAACGTCCCCAACGCCACGGCCATGGTGATCATGGATGCCGACCGCTTCGGCGTGTCCCAGCTCCACCAGCTCCGCGGCCGCGTCGGCCGCGGCTCGGCCGCCGGCCTGTGCCTGCTGGTCACCGAGATGCCCGAGGCCAGCGCCGCCCGCCAGCGCCTGAACGCGGTCGCCGCCACCCTCGACGGCTTCGAACTCTCCCGCATCGACCTCGAACAGCGCCGCGAGGGCGACGTCCTCGGCCAGGCCCAGTCCGGCGCCCGCTCCTCCTTGCGCGTCCTCGCGGTCATCGAGGACGAGGAGGTCATCGCGGAGGCGAGAGAGGAGGCGACGGCGGTGGTGGCGGAGGATCCGGAGCTGGAGCACCTTCCCGGCCTGCGCACGGCCCTGGACGCCTTGTTGGACGAGGAGAGGGAGCAGTTCCTGGAAAAGGGCTGAGGTGAAGCGCCCCCGAAGGGGCACGGGGCTGCATGGACCATGCGGCTACCGCCGCGCGGGCGCGACCAGCCACAATGAACCGTAAAGCCGTCCATGAAGAAGGACCCCCCATGACCCGCGTGATCGCCGGCGCAGCCGGCGGACGCCGCCTGGCCGTGCCGCCCGGCACCGGCACCCGCCCCACCTCCGACCGCGCACGCGAAGGGCTCTTCTCCACCTGGCAGTCACTGTTGGGCGGCCCTCTGGACGGCGAACGAGTCCTCGACCTCTACGCCGGCTCCGGTGCCGTAGGCCTGGAGGCTCTCTCCCGGGGCGCGAGCCACACGCTCCTCGTGGAAGCCGACGCCCGCGCGGCCCGCACAGTCAGGGAAAACGTAAGAAACCTCGGCCTCCCCGGCGCCGAAGTCCGAGCGGGCAAAGCGGAACAAGTGATCAGAACCGCACCCCCCGCCGAGCCGTACGACCTGGTCTTCCTCGACCCCCCGTACGTTGTCACAGATCACGATCTTCGCGAGATTCTGCTCACACTCCGCTCGGAAGGCTGGCTCGCCGAAGAAGCCCTCGTCACCGTGGAGCGCAGCACCAGAGGCGGCGCATTCCACTGGCCGGACGGCTTCGAGGCGGTCCGGTCCCGTCGTTACGGCGAGGGAACGTTTTGGTACGGTCGCGCCGCCTCTACGTGCGAAGACGCACGATGACCGGACCGGAGAGCGAGGGATCACAAGTGCGCCGCGCCGTCTGTCCCGGGTCGTTCGACCCGATCACCAACGGACACCTCGACATCATCGCCCGTGCCTCCCGTCTCTACGACGAGGTCTACGTCGCGGTGATGATCAACAAGTCCAAGAAGGGCCTGTTCGAGATCGAGGAGCGGATCGAGCTGATCCGCGAGGTCACCGCCGACTACGCCAACGTCCGGGTCGAGGCCTTCCACGGCCTCCTCGTCGACTTCTGCAAGCAGCGCGACATCCCCGCCATCGTCAAGGGCCTGCGCGCCGTCAGCGACTTCGACTACGAGCTGCAGATGGCCCAGATGAACAACGGCCTGACCGGCGTGGAAACGCTGTTCGTGCCCACCAACCCCACCTACAGCTTCCTCTCCTCCTCCCTGGTGAAGGAGGTCGCGGCCTGGGGCGGCGACGTCTCCCACCTGGTGCCGGCCCCGGTGCTGGAGGCCCTGAACAAGCGCCTGCGCAAGGACTGATGGGACTACAGTCGTCCCGTCCGTCTCCAACCCGGTTGTAGAGAGTGGCGAGCACAGGTGGACGTGCAGAAGAAGCTCGACGAGATCGTCTCCGCGGTCGCCGGCGCCCGGGCCATGCCCATGTCGGCGTCCTGCGTGATCAACCGCGCCGAGCTGCTCGCGATGCTGGAAGAGCTGCGCCAGGCGCTGCCCGGCTCCCTCGCGCAGGCGCAGGAGCTGATCGGCGACCGTGAGCAGATGGTCGAGCAGGCCCGGCTGGAGGCCGAGCGGATCATCGAGAACGCGCACGCCGAGCGCGGCTCGCTGATCTCCGACACCGAGGTCGCCCGCCGCTCGCAGAACGAGGCCGACCGGATCCTCGCCGAGGCCCGCCAGGAGGCCGAGGAGGTCCGCGCCGAGGCGGACGACTACGTCGACTCCAAGCTCGCCAACTTCGAGGTCGTCCTCACCAAGACCCTCGGCTCGGTCGGCCGCGGCCGCGAGAAGCTGCTCGGCACCGGCCCCGGCCTGGACGAGAACGGCTACGAGGACGAGGACGCCCCCGAGCGCAGCCAGGACCCCGAGACCCTGCGCCACAACGCCGACGCCTACGTCGACGCCAAGCTGGGCGCCTTCGAGGCGGTCCTCGCCAAGACCCTGGAGGCCGTCGGCCGCGGCCGGCAGAAACTGCACGGCCGGATCGCCACGGACGACCTCGGCGCCCTCGCCGACGACACCACGACCTTCCAGCACTCCAGCGACGCCGACTACCTCGCCGACCTCGCGGCCCTCGCCGAGCAGGACGCCCCGGCCGAGCGCCAGGAGCGGCCCGCACAGCCGCCGCAGCAGCCGTCGTACGAGCCCCAGCCGGCCTACGGCTACCAGCAACAGCCGGACCCGTACTCCCCCGCCTCCGGCTACGCTCCGGCGGGAGGTGCCCCCAGCTTCCCGCAGCAGCCCGGCTACGGCGGTCAGCAGGACTCCTACGGCTACCAGCAGGCCGATCCGTACGCCGCCGCCTACCAGGGCTCGTACGACTCCCAGCAGACCGGCTACCAGCCCGAGCAGCCCCATCAGCAGGGCTACGCTCTGGACGAGACCAGTCTTTTCGACACGAGCATGATCAGCGCTGAGCAGCTGCGGGCGTACGAGCAAGGGCGCGGTCTGCAGTGAGGGACCGGATTGGGCCCTGAGCGAAAGGTCCAGTATCCTGGCTCTTCGGTCGCGCGTATGTCCGCGATCAGCGCTGCCTGGAACACCGACGGGCGGCGTCCCTCCGAGCATGAAGATCGAAAGCAGGAATGGCTCCCAACGCCCGCCTCGACCACCGCAACCCTCTCGTGTTCGACACACACGAGCTGGGGCGGCGTCCTGGTGCGCTGCAGCGCCTGACCCGCACGATCGACGCCCCCACGGATCTCGGAATCCAGGGAGTCATCGGAGTGCCGCACGGCGCCCCGGTGGAGCTCGAACTCCGGCTTGAGTCGGTCATGGAAGGGGTGCTTGTCACAGGCACCGCCCGTGCACAGGCCGAGGGGGAGTGCGTAAGGTGTCTGGAGCCGGTCGAGCTGGAGCTCGAAGCGGACTTCCAGGAGCTGTTCTCGTACCCTGACGCCGACGACCGGGGCCGCGTGATCGCGGAACCGGGCGACGACGCCGAGGACGACGAGGACAGGTTCTTCATCGAGGACGGACTCTTCGACCTCGAACCTCTGCTGCGTGACGCGGTGGTGCTCGCACTGCCGATGCAGCCGGTGTGCCAGGAAGACTGTCCGGGCCTGTGCTCCGAGTGCGGAGCGCGGCTCGCGGACGACCCGGACCACCACCACGACGCCGTCGACATCCGTTGGGCGGCTTTGCAGGGACTCGCCGGTTCACTCGAAGACGGCGAGAAGGACGAGATGAGCGGCGCCGAAGCGGGCGTCGACGAGAAGCAGGAGAAGTAGCCGTGGCTGTTCCGAAGCGGAAGATGTCGCGCAGCAACACGCGCCACCGCCGGTCGCAGTGGAAGGCTGCGGTCCCCACCCTGGTTGCGTGCGAGCGCTGCCACGAGCCCAAGCAGCAGCACATCGCGTGCCCGTCTTGCGGCACCTACAACAAGCGCCAGGTCCTCGAAGTCTGAGCGGGCTGGTGAGAGGCACTGTGTCCACGCCCAAGAAGAACTCCTCCCGCACGAGCGGGAGCCCAGCGGACAACCAGGCCTCGTCCCATACGCTTCTGGAAGGGCGGCTCGGCTACCAGGTCGAGTCCGCCCTTCTGGTGCGTGCGCTGACCCACCGTTCCTACGCGTACGAGAACGGCGGTCTGCCGACGAACGAGCGGCTGGAGTTCCTCGGTGACTCCGTCCTCGGTCTCGTCGTCACGGACACGCTGTACCGCACCCACCCCGACCTGCCCGAGGGCCAGCTGGCCAAGCTGCGGGCCGCGGTGGTCAACTCGCGTGCGCTGGCGGAGGTGGGGCGCGGCCTCGACCTGGGCGCCTTCATCCGGCTCGGCCGTGGTGAAGAGGGCACGGGCGGCCGGGACAAGGCGTCCATCCTCGCCGACACCCTGGAAGCGGTGATCGGCGCGGTCTATCTCGACCAGGGCCTCGACGCGGCCTCCGAGCTGGTCCACCGGCTCTTCGACCCGCTGATCGAGAAGTCCTCCAACCTGGGCGCAGGCCTGGACTGGAAGACGTCCCTGCAGGAGCTGACCGCGATCGAGGGGCTCGGCGTGCCCGAGTACCTGGTCACGGAGACCGGCCCCGACCACGAGAAGACCTTCACTGCTGCCGCCCGCGTCGGAGGCGTCTCGTACGGCACCGGCACCGGCCGCAGCAAGAAGGAGGCGGAGCAGCAGGCCGCCGAGTCCGCCTGGCGGGCCATCCGGGCCGCGGCGGACGAGCGCGCCAAGGCGGCCAAGGAGGCCAGGGAAGCCGACGAGGCTGCCAAGGCCGCCGCGGCCGAGGGCGGCGAGTCGTCGTCCGCCTCCGTCTGACCCACAGCAGTACCGAGCGCCCGCCCCGCCGCTGACGAAAGGGGGCGGGCGCGCGGCTCGTCCACCGCTTGTGTACGACCGCTCCGCAGGGGGGTCCCGATGCCCGAGTTGCCCGAGGTCGAGGTCGTCCGGCGCGGTCTCGCGCGCTGGGTCGCCCACCGCACCGTCGCCGAGGTCGAGGTGCTGCACCCGCGCGCCGTACGCCGGCACATCGCGGGCGCCGACGACTTCGCGCACCGCCTCAAGGGCCACCACATCGGCACGCCCAGCCGGCGCGGCAAGTACCTGTGGCTGCCGCTGGAGGAGACGAACCAGTCCGTCCTCGCCCACCTCGGGATGAGCGGCCAGCTGCTGGTGCAGCCGCACGAGGCGCCGGACGAGAAGCACCTGCGCATCCGCGTCCGGTTCGCCGACTCCCTCGGCACGGAACTGCGCTTCGTCGACCAACGCACCTTCGGCGGGCTGTCGTTGCACGACAACACCCCGGGCGGCCTGCCCGACGTCATCGCACACATCGCCCGCGACCCCCTCGATCCGCTGTTCGACGACGAGGCCTTCCAGCAGGCACTGCGCCGCAAGCGGACCACCATCAAGCGGGCCCTGCTGGACCAGTCGCTGATCAGCGGGGTCGGCAACATCTACGCGGACGAGGCGTTGTGGCGCTCGCGCATCCACTACGAGCGTCCCACGGCGAACTTCACCCGCCCGGTCACGACGCAACTGCTCGGCCACGTCCGGGACGTGATGAACGCGGCCCTCGCAGTCGGCGGCACCAGCTTCGACAGCCTGTACGTCAACGTCAACGGAGAGTCGGGCTACTTCGACCGGTCCCTGGACGCGTACGGCCGTGAGGGCGAGCCCTGCAAGCGGTGCGGTACGCCGATCCGCCGCCGGCCCTGGATGAACCGGTCCAGTTACTTCTGCCCGAAGTGTCAGAGGGCGCCGCGCGTCTCGTCGTAACGCGCGCGTGCCGCCAGCACGTCGTCCATCGAGCCCTCCACGCAGTGGATGAGGGCGAGCAGCCGCTCGGCGACCTGGCGGCCCAGCGGAGTCAGGTCGTAGTCCACACGCGGCGGGTTCGTCGGCTGGGCCGCGCGGTGCACCAGGCCGTCGCGCTCCAGCGCGTGCAGCGTCTGGGACAGCATCTTCTCGCTCACTCCGTCGACCCGGCGCCGCAGCTCGTTGAAGCGCAGCGTCCCCTCGTACAGCGCCCCGAGCGTCAGCCCGCCCCAGCGGCCCGTGACGTGCTCCAGCGTCGTGCGTGACGGGCAGGCCTTGGCGAAGACGTCGTAGGCGAGGTTGTCCTGGTCCTGGCCCTGGATGGTGGCGGTCATGGCGGTAAGCGTACGCCGATGCAGCGCTAACCACCAGGTTGCACTAACGAAAAGTTAGTGCTTTCCTGTGGTCATTGCCTTTGAGCTGCCCACTCGCTTTCCGGGCTGTCCGATCGAGGAGTCTGTAATGACCATCCCTGTCGTTTCCATCGCCTACCACTCCGGCTTCGGCCACACCGCCGTCCTCGCCGAGGCCGTCCGCGCCGGGGCCGCCGACGCGGGTGCCGAGGTGCACCTGATCAAGGTCGACGAGATCACCGACGAGCAGTGGGAGACGCTGGACCGCTCCGACGCGATCGTCTTCGGCTCGCCCACGTACATGGGCACCGCCTCCGGCGCCTTCCACGTCTTCGCCGAGGCGACCTCCAAGCGCTGGTTCGGCCAGGACTGGAAGGACAAGCTGGCCGCCGGCTTCACCAACTCGGCGTCCAAGAGCGGCGACAAGCTGCACACCCTGCAGTTCTTCCAGACCCTCGCCGCCCAGCACGGCATGCACTGGGTGAACCTCGGTCTGCTCCCCGGCTGGAACGCCAGCAGCGCCTCGGAGAACGACCTCAACCGCCTCGGCTTCTTCGCCGGCGCCGCCGCGCAGAGCAACAACGACCAGGGTCCCGAGGGCGTCCACAAGGCGGACATAGCCACCGCCGAGCACCTGGGCCGCCGGGTGACGGAGACGGCGCGGGTGTTCGCGCGGGGTCTGGCCACGGCCTGACGCAGCCGAAAAGCGGGGGACACGGGCATGCGGGGATGCGTACAGTCCCCGCATGCCCGAGCTGCAACTGCTCCGCCCGGACCACGCCCCCGCGCTCCTCGCCTTCGAGCGGGAGAACCGCGCGTACTTCGCCGCGTCCGTCCCGGACCGGGGCGATGAGTACTTCGCCCGGTTCGACGAGCGGCTGAGCGCCCTGCTCGCCGAGCAGGAGGCGGGCGTCTGTCGCTTCCATGTGGTGGCCGGCGCCGGCGGCGAGGTGCTGGGGCGGATCAACCTCTACGACGTGGCGGACGGCGGCGCCGAACTCGGGTACCGGATCGCCGAGCACGCCGCCGGCCGGGGCCTGGCCACCTGGGCCGTGCGGGAGCTCGCCGCCCTGGCCGCCGGGACGTACGGGCTGACCTTCCTGACGGCCGCGACCACCCTCGACAACGCGGCCTCGCAGGCCGTGCTCGCCCGCACCGGGTTCACCGTCGTCGGCGAGAGGCGGCTCAGCGGCCGTCCCGGACTGGCCTACCGCCGCGCTCTCTGAGCGGTCGGTACCCGAAGAAGTGGTCAGTACCCGAAGTCCTGCGTCCACCAAGGGCCGCCCGAGCCGAAGTGGACGCCGACGCCGAGCGTCTTGAAGTTGCAGTTCAGGATGTTCGCCTTGTGGCCGGGGCTGTTCATCCAGGCCTGCATCACGGCCGCCGCGTCGGCCTGGCCGCGGGCGATGTTCTCCCCGCCCAGATTGCTGATGCCGGCCGCTGCCGCCCGGTCCCACGGCGACTTGCCGTCCGGGTCGGTGTGGTCGAAGAAGCCCCGCGCGGCCATCTCGTCGCTGAACGCCTCGGCCAGCTTGGTCAGCGAGGAGTTCGCCGACAGCGGGCTGCACCCGACCTTCGACCGCTCCTCGTTGACGAGCTTCAGCACCTCCGCCTCGGCGGCGGTCTGCGCCGGCAACGTCACCGGCGCCGCCTTGCTCGCCGCCCGCGACGGAGTGGCCTTCGACTCGGCCACGGTGGCCTGCGGCGCCGGTGTCCCGGACGCCGTCTTCGACGGGGTGGGCGTCGGCGAGGCCGACGTCGAGGGGGACGCGGAGGCGGACGGGCTCGGGGACTCCGGGCGCGTGGCGGTCGGGCCGGCACCGGTGCCGCCCACGCGGCTGCCCGCGCTGCCCGACGTACCGCCCTGCTCGGCCGCGGTGTTGCCCGGCGAGTCCGCCGCCTGCACCCGCTCGCCGCCGGTGGTGTCCGTGCCGCCGCCGAGCCTGTAGTGCTCCAGACCCGGCACCACACCCGTGGCCACCGCGGTCGTGCCGAGCGCGAGCGCGGCGGCCGTACCGAGCAGTCCCGTGCGCACCGGCCGCCCGGCCTTCTTCCGGCGCCGGCGGGGGGAGTCGCCGGACGGGGCGAACCTGCCGTCCGCACCGGAGCCCGAGCCGTCGTCGCCGGCGAACAGATAGGCGTGAACCCTGGCGTTCGTCTCGGCGTAGGCCTCCGGGTTCAGATACGGCGCGGTGCCCTTGGGTATTCGGTCACCCTGGTGGAGCTCCAGCGCGTAAGGGTCCCGCTCGACGGAGTCCTGCGGGTACGAGTTCTGCGGGTCGTCACTCCCGGTGGCGGAGCGTGAGCGTCGGTGGCGGCCCATGTCCTTGCCCTCTTCCTCGTCCTCGCGGTCGTCCCTCTGACCGACCCGACTCACTCGATCGAGTGAGTTTCATATGAGATTCATTGGGCGGGACGGTACCCCATGCCGCTGAGCGAGGATGTGTTCCGAGCGACAACGGCCGGTTAGGTTGCATCCATGAGCGAGGATGTACGACTGGTCGCCTGGGTGCGTGGTTACGTCCAGGGTGTGGGTTTCCGCTGGTTCACGCGCGCCAAGGCACTGGAGATCGGCGGCCTGAGTGGTTTTGCTCTCAATTTGGCCGACGGTCGCGTCCAGGTGGTGGCGGAAGGGTCGCGCGAGGGCTGTGAGGGGCTGCTGGACTGGCTCCAGGGCGACGACACGCCCGGGCGCGTGGAGGGTGTCACCGAGATCTGGGACACACCCCGCGGCGGCTACGACGGCTTCGCCATCCGGTGAGCCGGGCCCCCGGTGCCGTACGGACCGGCGCGCGGGGAGCCGTCGGGGGCGCGTACGGAGAGTGAAAGAGCCTGGTGGTTGCCAAGACCGGCCCGGCATGGCAGGCTCCGCAGGAACGACTGATCGTCACGCCCCGAGGCACCGGAAGAGTCGCCGCGCCGCCGATTTCCCGGCCGCGTGCCCCCGGTTCGCCCACCAATACGGGGCGTGATCGTGTTGACCGTCAAACTTTTTGGTGAGACGCTGAAAGCCCCGCGCACCTTAGCTGTTTGGCATGAAGCAACAGCAGAGCAACACCCGGATGTGCCAAGCACCGCGGGTGCGAATCCCTCACGACCCACACCGCATCGGTCGGTCACTCAGTGTGGAGGACCATCCATCATGGCAAAGGCGCTTCTCGGTTACGTCGGCGGCTCCGACCCTCGACTCCTCGCCGAGATGCGACGGCTGCAGCAGCGTGTCCAGGACCTGGAGTCCGAGCTCGTACGGATCCAGGCGGAGAACGACGCGCTGACGGCTGCCGCCTCTCAGGACAGGATCATGGAGAGCATCGACGCACACCAGGCGGAGCCTGCGCTCACCTGATCCCTGCATCGCTCCACGACAACAGTCGCAGCGATCGGGCTGTCGTCATCAACCGCTCAGGAACGGACGACCGTAACCCGGCCGTCAGAGTTGCAAGGGACGCTTCGGCGTCCCTTCTTTTCTTCCCCCGCGCATCCTTTCACCCTCTTTAACGTACGGTGTGCCCTGCATGTTCACTGGCGAAACCGCGCGGTTGCGAGTGTTCATGGAGTGAGATAGCGGCGCCCGGTAGAGTCCAGCGGCGTGCACCTCAAGGCCCTGACCCTCCGTGGGTTCAAGTCGTTCGCCTCGGCGACCACACTCCGGTTCGAACCGGGCATCACGTGTGTCGTCGGCCCGAACGGCTCGGGCAAGTCCAATGTCGTGGACGCGCTCAGCTGGGTCATGGGCGAGCAGGGCGCCAAGTCGCTGCGCGGCGGCAAGATGGAGGACGTCATCTTCGCCGGCACCACCGGCCGCCCGCCCCTGGGCCGCGCCGAGGTGTCCCTGACCATCGACAACTCCGACGGGGCGCTGCCCATCGAGTACGCCGAGGTCACCATCACGCGGATCATGTTCCGCAACGGCGGCAGCGAGTACCAGATCAACGGCGACACCTGCCGGCTCCTCGACATCCAGGAACTCCTGTCCGACTCCGGCATCGGCCGCGAGATGCACGTCATCGTCGGCCAGGGCCAGCTCGACTCCGTCCTGCACGCCGACCCCATGGGCCGCCGCGCCTTCATCGAAGAGGCGGCCGGCGTCCTCAAGCACCGCAAGCGCAAGGAAAAGGCCCTGCGCAAGCTGGACGCGATGCAGGCCAACCTCGCGCGCGTGCAGGACCTGACGGACGAGCTGCGTCGCCAGCTCAAGCCCCTGGGCCGCCAGGCGGCGGTCGCCCGGCGGGCCGCGGTCATCCAGGCGGATCTGCGGGACGCCCGCCTGCGCCTGCTGGCCGACGACCTCGTACGCCTCCGCGAGGCCCTGAAGACGGAGATCGCCGACGAGGCGGCCCTGAAGGAACGCAAGGAGGCGGCCGAACAGGAGCTGAAGAAGGCCCAGCAGCGCGAGGCCCTGCTGGAGGACGAGGTACGGCAGCTCGCGCCCCGCCTCCAGCGCGCCCAGCAGACCTGGTACGAACTGTCCCAGCTGGCCGAACGCGTCCGCGGCACGATCTCGCTGGCCGACGCGCGCGTGAAGAGCGCGACGTCCGCGCCCCCCGACGAGCGCCGCGGCCGCGACCCCGAGGACCTGGAGCGCGAGGCCGCCCGCATCCGGGAGCAGGAGGCCGAGCTGGAGGCCGCCCTGGACGCGGCCCAGCACGCCCTGGACGACACGGTCGCCCACCGGGCCGAGCTGGAACGGGAACTGGCCGTCGAGGAACGCCGGCTGAAGGACGTGGCCCGCGCCATCGCCGACCGCCGAGAGGGCCTGGCCCGGCTGACCGGCCAGGTCAACGCGGCCCGCTCCCGCGCCGCCTCGGCCCAGGCCGAGATCGACCGGCTGGCCGCGGCCCGCGACGAGGCCCAGGAACGCGCGGTCACCGCCCAGGAGGAGTACGAGGCCCTCAAGGCCGAGGTGGACGGCCTCGACGCCGACGACGCGGACCTGGCCGACCAGCACGAGGCGGCCAAGCGGCAACTGGCGGAGGCGGAGTCCGCCCTGAGCACGGCCCGCGAGGCACTCACCGCCGCCGAACGCCGCCGAGCCGCGACCCAGGCCCGCCGGGAGGCCCTGGCCTTGGGGCTGAGGCGCAAGGACGGTACCGGGATACTGCTGGGGGCACGGGACCGGCTCACCGGGATTCTGGGCCCGGCGGCGGAGCTGCTGACGGTCACCCCGGGCCACGAGATCCCGCTGGCCGCAGCTTTCGGCGCGGCGGCGGACGCGATCGCCGTATCGACCCCTGCGGCGGCGGCCGAGGCGATCCGCATGCTGCGCAAGCAGGACGGCGGCCGGGCGGCGCTGCTGCTGGCGGGGCCGATGGAGTCGACGCCAGGGGACGCGCCCCAAAGGAATGCGGAGCAGTATCGATATGCGGCTCCGCCGCGTGGCGCGACAAGCCACGATGAGCCCGCAGACGCCGAATCCGCTGTCACCCCCCTGTCCTGTGGGCGCTTCGCTGCGGAGCTGGTCCGCGGCCCCGCCGACCTCATGCCCGCCGTCCACCGCCTCCTCCACGGCATCGTCGTGGTGGACACCCTGGAGGACGCGGAAGACCTGGTCCACACCCACCCCGACCTGACAGCCGTCACCGCCGAAGGCGACCTGCTGGGCGCTCACTTCGCCCACGGCGGCTCCGCGGGCGCACCGAGCCTGCTGGAGGTGCAGGCCTCGGTCGACGAAGCCGCAGCCGAGTTGGAAGAGCTGGCGCTGCGCTGCGAGGAACTCACCGAGGCACAGCACGCGGCAGCCGAACGCCGTACCGAGGCCGCCGCCCTCGTGGAAGAACTGGCGGAGCGGCGCCGGGCCGCCGACCGGGAGAAGTCGGCCGTCGCCCAGCAGCTCGGCCGGCTCGCCGGACAGGCGCGTGGCGCCGCCGGGGAGGCCGAGCGCTCCACCGCGGCCGCCGCCCGTGCGCAGGAGGCGCTGGAGAAGGCCGTGCAGGAGGCGGAGGAGCTGGCCGAACGGCTGGCTGTCGCCGAGGAGATGCCGGTCGAGGAGGAGCCGGACACCTCCGTGCGCGACCGGCTCGCCGCCGACGGGGCCAACGCGCGGCAGACCGAGATGGAGGCCCGGCTCCAGGTCCGTACCCACGAGGAGCGGGTCAAGGGGCTGGCCGGGCGGGCCGACTCGCTCGACCGGGCCGCCCGCGCCGAACGCGAGGCACGCGCGGGTGCCGAGCAGCGCCGGGCCCGGCTGCGCCACGAGGCAGCCGTCGCCGAGGCCGTCGCCTCCGGCGCCCGGCAGCTGCTCGCGCACATCGAGGTGTCCCTCGCCCGCGCCGAGCGGGAACGCTCCGCCGCCGAGGCTGCGAAGGCGCAGCGGGAACAGGAGCTGACCGCCGCCCGCACCGCCGGCCGCGAACTGAAGTCGGAACTCGACAAGCTGACCGACTCCGTCCACCGCGGCGAGGTGCTCGGCGCCGAGAAGCGGCTGCGGATAGAGCAGCTGGAGACCAAGGCACTGGAGGAGCTGGGCGTCGAACCGGAAGGACTGGTGTCGGAGTACGGCCCGCACCAGCCCGTGCCGCCCTCGCTCCCCGCCGAGGGCGAGCAGCTGCCGGACGACCCCGATCATCCCCGTAACCAGCCGCGCCCCTTCCACCGGGCCGAACAGGAGCGGCGGCTCAAGGCGGCCGAGCGGGCGTACCAGCAGCTCGGCAAGGTCAACCCGCTGGCGCTGGAGGAGTTCGCGGCGCTGGAGGAGCGGCACAAGTTCCTGAGCGAGCAGCTGGAGGACCTGAAGAAGACCCGCGCCGACCTGCTTCAGGTGGTGAAGGAGGTCGACGAGCGCGTCGAGCAGGTCTTCACCGAGGCGTACCGGGACACCGCCCGCGAGTTCGAGGGCGTCTTCAGCCGGCTCTTCCCGGGCGGTGACGGACGGCTGATCCTGACCGATCCCGACAACATGCTGACCACCGGTGTGGACGTCGAGGCGCGCCCGCCGGGCAAGAAGGTCAAGCGGCTCTCCCTGCTGTCCGGCGGCGAACGCTCGCTGACGGCCGTCGCGCTGCTGGTGTCGATCTTCAAGGCCCGGCCCAGCCCGTTCTACGTCATGGACGAGGTCGAGGCCGCGCTGGACGACACCAACCTCCAGCGGCTGATCCGGATCATGCAGGAGCTGCAGGAGGCCTCGCAGCTGATCGTGATCACGCACCAGAAGCGCACGATGGAGGTCGCCGACGCGCTCTACGGCGTGTCCATGCAGGGCGACGGCGTGTCGAAGGTGATCTCCCAGCGTCTGCGCTGAGCCCTTCAAGATCAACTAACTCTGTGTTCAATAAATGAACACAGGGCAACAGGGCATATCTCAAAACTCACAGCTGTTGAACTATTGACTTCGAAACTTGAAGGCATAGTCTCTGCAACGTTGCTTTTACCTTCAGGTGTGAGCGGTGTGGACCCATGCACCACTTGAACCTGACAGGGCTCACCCCCACCCCGGCAGCGTTGCCGCGGCCCGAGGAGATACACGTGACCAGCACAGCGCAGGCACCTCAGTCAGGAGCCAGAACGGCTCATCCCGATCATCTCGGGCACGTCATCTTCATCGCGGCGGCCGCCGCCATGGGCGGTTTCCTCTTCGGCTACGACAGCTCCGTGATCAACGGCGCGGTCGAGGCCATCCGCAGCCGCTACGACATCGGCTCCGCCGCGCTCGCCCAGGTCATCGCGATCGCCCTGATCGGCTGCGCCATCGGTGCCGCCTACGCCGGCCGCATAGCCGACCGGATCGGCCGCATCCGCGTCATGCAGATCGCCGCCGTACTGTTCACGGTGAGCGCCGTCGGCTCGGCGCTGCCCTTCGCCCTGTGGGACTTCGCACTCTGGCGCGTCGTCGGCGGCTTCGCCATCGGCATGGCCTCCGTCATCGGCCCCGCCTACATCGCGGAGGTCGCCCCGCCCGCCTACCGCGGCCGGCTCGGCTCGTTCCAGCAGGCCGCGATCGTCATCGGCATCGCCGTCTCCCAGCTGGTCAACTGGGGCCTGCTGAACGCCGCCGGCGGCAACCAGCGCGGCCACCTGATGGGCCTGGAGGCCTGGCAGGTCATGCTCGGCGTCATGGTCGTCCCGGCCGTCCTCTACGGCCTGCTGTCCTTCGCGATCCCCGAGTCCCCGCGCTTCCTGCTCTCCGTCGGCAAGCGTGAACGCGCCAAGGAGATCCTCGCCGAGGTCGAGGGCCAGGACGCCGACCTGGACGCCCGCGTCGCCGAGATCGAGCACGCGATGCAGAGCGAGCACAAGTCCACCTTCAAGGACCTGCTCGGCGGCGGCTTCTTCTTCAAGCCGATCGTCTGGATCGGTATCGGCCTGTCGGTCTTCCAGCAGTTCGTCGGCATCAACGTCGCGTTCTACTACTCCTCGACGCTGTGGCAGTCGGTCGGCATCGACCCGGCGGACTCGTTCTTCTACTCCTTCACGACGTCGATCATCAACATCGTCGGCACCGTCATCGCGATGATCTTCGTGGACCGCGTCGGCCGCAAGCCGCTGGCCCTCATCGGCTCCGTCGGCATGGTCGTCGGCCTGGCCCTGGAGGCCTGGGCGTTCAGCTACCACCTGGTCGACGGCAAGCTGCCGAGCACCCAGGGCTGGGTCGCTCTGATCGCCGCCCACGTGTTCGTCCTCTTCTTCGCCCTGTCGTGGGGCGTGGTGGTCTGGGTCTTCCTCGGCGAGATGTTCCCGAACAAGATCCGCGCCGCCGCCCTCGGTGTGGCCGCCTCCGCGCAGTGGATCGCCAACTGGGCCATCACCGCGAGCTTCCCGTCGCTGGCCGACTGGAACCTCTCCGGCACCTACATCATCTACACGGTCTTCGCGGCCCTCTCCATCCCGTTCGTCCTGAAGTTCGTCAAGGAGACGAAGGGCAAGGCGCTGGAGGAGATGGGCTGACCTCCGCCCAGGAGACCCCGTGAACTCGGGGAGAAGGGCCAAGTCCCCGCTGCCCTCTCCCCGTACCGTCCGCCGCCCCCGCTCCGGCCACTGCCCGGAACGGGGGCGGCGGTGTGCCATACGGCCCCCTTCGCCGCAGGTCAGCCGCATTGTCCGTGCCGTCCGCCCTGGTGATCCGCACGTTCGACGGACGCCACGACATCGACTGGGCGTCGATGGACCACGCGTACGGCTCGGCAGTTCCCCGACCGCCGCCACCCACCCGCAGGTACGGCCCACCGCCGTTGCCGCGCTGCGGGCCGTCGGCGGCGATCCGGCCGAGGCCGTGCTGCTGCGCGCCCTCCTCACGCGGCTCGATCCGCCAGCACCGGAAGCACCCGCTCCGCGAAGAGCCTCAGGCTCCGCCACCCCTCCGCCACCGGCATCCCGCCCGCCAGCGGATGGAGCACGAGACTGTCGGCGCCCAGCGCCACGCACTGCTCCGGGGTGAGGATCCGGTACACGCCCTCCTCGCGGAGCTCGTCCACCGTCGTGGCCGCCGACCTCACCGCCGAGCGGATCTGCCCGGACTGCCAGGAGGCGTAGGTCCGGGCCTCGTGCAGGAAGTGCTCGCCGTACACGGTCCACGCCCGGTCCGGGTCCTCGGCGATGTGCAGGAGCGGGGTCTCGGCGGCGGGCATCAGCGACCAGCCCTCGGTGCCGTACTCGGTGAGCTTCTCCTTGTAGTACGCCTCCAGCTCGGGCAGGTGCGCGCTCGGGAAGAACGGCAGCCCCAGCCGGGCGGCCCGGCGCGCGGCGGCCCTGGAGGAGCCGCCGACCAGCAGCAGCGGGTGCGGATCGGTGAACGGGCGCGGGGTGAGCCGTACCCGGCGGCCCCGGTAGGTGAACTCCTCGCCCGACCACGCCGTCAGCAGCGTCTGAAGCAGCTCGTCCTGGAGCCGGCCCCGGCGCTTCCAGTCGACGCCGAACAGGGCGTACTCCTCGGGCCGGTAGCCGATCCCCGCCACCGTCACCAGCCGCCCGCCGCTCAGCAGGTCCAGTACGGCGATCTCCTCGGCCAGCCGCAGCGGATCGTGCAGCGGGCCGATCACCGCCGACACGGTCACCGCGATGTTCCGGGTCGCCCCGAACACCGCGCCCGCGAAGGCGAACGGCGACGGCAGCCAGTTGTTCGCGGCGCCGTGATGCTCCTCGGTCTGCACGGTGCTGATCCCGCGCTCGTCCGCGTACGCGGCCATCTCCAGGGCGGCCCGGTAACGGGCGGAGAGCGCGGCGGGCGCGGCGCCCGGGGCGACGAGATTGAAGCGGACGACCGTGACGGGCATGGGAAAGTCCCCCTCCGGTGCGATGCGGTGGAGGGGGACGGTAGCTGACGTAGCGTCAGACAGCCAGAGTCGCGGACTCCCTGGCCTCCGCCGCCTGCTCGCCGGCCGGCGCCGGCCGCACCACCGCCGGCTTCGGCAGGATCACGTACAGCAGGCCCGAGATGACGATCGTGGCGACCCAGCCGAGGCCGTACTCGCCGATGACGTTGTTCTTCGCGAGCGGGCCGGTGAACCAGTCCGAGGTCGTGAACATCAGGCCCGACAGCAGGCCGATCGCCCAGGCGGCCACGGCCGCGGGGGAGAAGCCGCCCTTGTACCAGTAGGCGCTGGTGCGGGTCGTGTCGGCCATGGCCTCGCCGTCGTACTCCGTGCGGCGCAGCATGTCCGCGCCGAACACGCCCACCCAGGCGGAGAAGGCGACGGCGAGCAGGGAGAGGAAGGCGATGAAGGAGCCCATGAAGCTCGTCGCCACCAGCATCAGCACCCCGCCGAAGACCAGCGAGATCACGGCGTTCACCGAGACCGCCCAGTGCCGCGGCACCTTGAAGCCGAGGGTCTGCGCGGTGAAGCCCGCCGAGTACATCGACATCGAGTTGATCAGCAGCATGCCGATCAGCGCGATGAACAGGTACGGCACCGCGATCCACGTCGGCAGGATCTCGCCGAGGAAGGACACCGGGTCGGTGGCCGAGGCCAGGTCCGGGGTCGAGACCGCCATCACCGCGCCCATCAGGACCATGGGCAGCACGACGATGCCGGCGCCGCCCACCGCCGTACCCACGATCGCCTTCGACGACGCCGTGCGCGGCAGGTAGCGGGTGAAGTCCGGCGCCGTCGGGATCCAGCTGACACCGCCCGCCGCGATCATGCCGACACCGGTGATCACCGCGGCCGTGGAGCCGCCGCCGTGGTGCAGCACCTTCGACCAGTTCGTGTTCGCGATGAGGTAGACCAGCACCAGCACCGAGAAGACGCCGAAGAGGTACGTCGCGTACTTGTTGCACTTCTGCACGGCGTTGATGCCGAGCCCGGAGATCGCGAACGTCGCGACGACGAAGACCAGCAGCGTCACCATGTCGAGCACGCTGTTCGCCTTCAGGCCGAACAGGATGTCCAGGATGGTGAGCATCGCGTACGCGCCGGTCACCGCGTTGATCGTCTCCCAGCCCCAGCGCGCGACCCAGATCAGCGAACCGGGCAGCAGATTGCCGCGCTGGCCGAAGACCGCGCGCGACAGCGCCATGCCGGGCGCGCCGCCGCGCTTGCCCGCGATCCCGATCAGCCCGACGAGGCCGTACGACACGACCGGCGCCGCCACCGCGACGACCAGCGCCTGCCAGATGTTCAGGTGGTACGCCACGACGAGGCTCGCGCCCATCGTCAGCAGCAGCACGCTGATGTTGGCGCCGACCCAGGTCGGGAACAGCTCACGGGTCTTCCCGGTGCGCTCGTGATCCGGGACCTGCTCGATGCCTCGGGTTTCGAGAGCACCTTCGGTCTCGACGGTTTTGCTCATCAAAAAGGGGCCTGCCGTGGGGGGAAGGGGACGGTCGGACTCTACGCGCGTCGACGGAGCCGCCACCATCGTACTTTGATCCCACTCCTCGCCTTAAGTAGCGTTTGTCTCTCGGAGGAAGCCACAAATAAGCTCTCGTCGTAACCCATGGCTGATACTGGACGCGTTATGGAAACCGTCATCCTTGCTGTAGTCATCGCCGTGGTCGTGCTCGGCGCGCTCGGTGGGCTGATCGTGGGCAGCCGGCGCCGGAAGTCGCTGCCTCCGCCACCCCCGAAGACGCCCGACATCACCGCGCCCCCGGCCGAGCCGCACGTCGGCGACGAGGCCGAGACACCGCGCGACGAACCGCGCCGGACGATCGAGGAGGTGGATCTCCCCGGCGGCCCAGCACCGGTCGCCGTGGCGGAGCCTCCCGTCGTCGAAGAGGTTCCGGAGATCGAGATCCCGGAGCCCACCGCCGGCCGGCTGGTCCGGCTGCGCACCCGCCTGTCCCGCTCCCAGAACGCCCTCGGCAAGGGCCTGCTCACGCTGCTCTCGCGCGAGCACCTGGACGAGGAGACCTGGGAGGAGATCGAGGACATCCTGCTCACCGCCGACGTCGGCGTGCAGCCCACCCAGGAACTGGTCGAGGGCCTGCGCGAGCGCGTCAAGGTGCTCGGCACCCGCACCCCCGAGGAGCTGCGCGTCCTGCTGCGCGAGGAGCTGCTCAAGCTGGTCGGCACCGACGTCGACCGCACGGTGAAGACCGAGCCCGAGGACCGCAAGCCCGGCATCGTGATGGTCGTCGGCGTCAACGGCACCGGCAAGACCACCACCACCGGCAAGCTCGCGCGCGTGCTCGTCGCCGACGGCCGCACGGTCGTGCTCGGCGCCGCCGACACCTTCCGCGCCGCCGCCGCCGACCAGCTCCAGACCTGGGGCGAGCGCGTCGGTGCCCACACCGTGCGCGGCCCCGAAGCCGGCGACCCGGCCTCCGTGGCCTTCGACGCGGTCAAGGAGGGCAAGGAGATCGGGGTCGACGTCGTCCTCATCGACACCGCCGGTCGCCTGCACACCAAGACCGGCCTCATGGACGAGCTGGGCAAGGTCAAGCGGGTCGTGGAGAAGCACGCGCCGCTGGACGAGGTGCTGCTCGTCCTGGACGCCACCACCGGCCAGAACGGTCTGGTGCAGGCCCGGGTCTTCGCCGAGGTCGTGGACATCACCGGCATCGTGCTCACCAAGCTCGACGGCACCGCCAAGGGCGGCATCGTCGTCGCGGTCCAGCGCGAGCTGGGCGTGCCGGTCAAGCTGGTCGGACTCGGCGAGGGCGCGGACGATCTCGCGCCGTTCGAGCCGGAGGCGTTCGTGGACGCGCTGATCGGTGACTGATCAGGTAGTGAATTCACTACCTGCGCGCGAGAAGCGCCCGGCCCCAAGGTGCAGTTGGGGACGGGCGCTTCGCCTTGTGCGGACCGGCGCCAGGGGTTATGCCTGCGCCCGCGACCGGTGCGCCACATAGGCCAGCGTGCCCAGCAGCAGCCGGGCCGCCGGAGGTGCCGTCGCCGAGTCCAGCGCCGGCGGGCGCAGCCAGCGCACCGGGCCCAGGCCGCCCCGGTCGGAGGGCGGGGCCGTGATGTACGCACCGGGGCCGAGGCCGCGCAGGTCCAGGGCGGAGGGGTCGTCCCAGCCCATGCGGTAGAGCAGCCGGGGCAGGTCGGCGGCGGCGCCCGGGGAGACGAAGAAGTGGGCCCGGCCGTCCGGAGTCGCGGCCACCGGGCCGAGCGGAAGGCCCATGCGTTCGAGCCGGACCAGAGCGCGCCGGCCGGCCGCCTCGGAGACCTCGATGACGTCGAAGGCCTGGCCCACCGGCAGCATCACCGCGGCCCCCGGGAACTCCGCCCAGGCCTTGCTCACCTCGTCCAGCGTGGCCCCGGCCGGCACCTGGGGTGCGAAGTCGAGCGGATGGGCCCCCGGCGCCGGGCAGTCGGCATGCCCGCACGAGCAGGCGCCCGCCGCGGCCCGTGCGCCCGGCACCACGTCCCAGCCCCACAGCCCGGTGAACTCGGCGACGGCGGTGCACTCCGAGGAACGGCCGCGCCGCCGCGTGCTGGAGCGGATCTCGCGAATGCCGCCGATCGTGAAGCCCATGCCCCCTCCAACGGGTCCAGCGCGCCGGTGGTTACGACACGGAACGAGGCGAAAGCGGAACGTAATGCTAGGGCTCCGCCTTCCCGTGCCGGCCCCGGGCCACGCGCGAGGTCGAAGCGGCGCCTGGAAGCGCTTCGGGTGGCGCATCGACGGTCACGCGCCCCCACGTGCCTCACTCCGCCCACTTTCGGTCGTCCTATGTCAAGTGAATCGCGGACCAGGGATCGTGAGTTCATTCGAAGGGGTGGCGAATGGTGGCGTTTCTTGGATCGCCATGGCTGGACCGGTGATCGTAGGATTACTGTGAGTGTGCGAGTCTTCGGGGCATATGCATCCATGGGTTGCCGGAGGCCAGTGGTCAACTCGTTCGATGGGTGACAACTACCGGACGGGAGGCCGTATTTACCGGCATTCTGATAGGGCTGGCGCGTGGCGGTCTCCCTCCGGGGCGACCGAGGATCGCGACGGCGACAAGAGGTCTCAGGGATGGGGGCGTTCCAGTGAGCGGCAACGGCGGTAGCGGGACGAACGCTGACAAGCGCCCCAACGAGCTGCTCGGCTCGTGGTTCGTACGCAGCGGCTGGTCCAAGGGCGAGCTGGCCCGCCAGGTGAACCGCCGCGCCCGCCAGCTGGGCGCCAACCACATCTCCACCGACACCTCGCGCGTACGGCGCTGGCTGGACGGCGAGAATCCCCGCGAACCGATCCCGCGCATCCTCTCGGAGCTGTTCTCCGAGCGCTTCGGCTGTGTGGTCTCCATCGAGGACCTCGGTCTGCGCGCCGCCCGCCAGTCACCCTCCGCGTCCGGCGTCGACCTGCCCTGGACCGGACCGCAGACGGTCGCCCTGCTCAGCGAGTTCTCGCGCAGCGATCTGATGCTCGCCCGGCGCGGCTTCCTCGGCACCTCCCTCGCACTGTCCGCCGGCCCCTCACTGATCGAGCCCATGCAGCGCTGGCTCGTGCCGAGCCCCGCCTCCCCGGTGGCGGCCGAGCCCGCGCGCCTCCTCGACCCGCGCCGCCCCGGCCGGCTGTCCCGGCCCGAGCTGGAGCTGCTGGAGTCCACCACCCGGATGTTCCGCCAGTGGGACGCCCAGTGCGGCGGCGGCCTGCGCCGCAAGGCGGTCGTCGGCCAGCTGCACGAGGTCACCGACCTGCTCCAGGAACCCCAGCCCGAGGCCACCACCCGCGTCCTGTTCAAGGTCGCGGCCGAACTGGCCGAGCTGGCGGGCTGGATGTCGTACGACGTCGGCCTCCAGCCCACCGCGCAGAAGTACTTCGTTCTCGCCCTGCACGCGGCCAAGGAGGCCGGTGACAAGCCGCTCGGCTCGTACATCCTCTCCAGCATGAGCCGCCAGATGATCCACCTCGGCCGGCCCGACGACGCCCTGGAGCTCATCCACCTCGCCCAGTACGGCAGCCGGGACTGCGCGAGCCCGCGCACCCAGTCCATGCTGTATGCGATGGAGGCCCGCGCGTACGCCAACATGGGCCAGCCCGGCAAGACCAAGCGTGCGGTCCGCATGGCCGAGGACACCTTCACCGAGGCCGACGAGTGGGACGAGCCGGACCCCGACTGGATCCGCTTCTTCTCCGAGGCCGAGCTGTACGGCGAGAACTCCCACTCCTTCCGCGACCTCGCCTACGTCGCCGGGCGCAGCCCCACCTACGCCTCCCTCGCCGAGCCGCTCATGCAGCGGGCCGTGGAGCTGTTCGCCGACGATCCGGAGCACCAGCGGTCGTATGCGCTCAACCTGATCGGCAAGGCCACCGTGCATCTGCTCCAGCGCGAGCCCGAGCAGGGCACGGAATACGCCACCCGGGCGATGGAGATCGCCAAGAAGGTCCGCTCCGAGCGCGTGAACACTCGTATCCGAAAGACGGTCGACACGGCCGCGCGGGACTACGGCGACCTCGCCGTCGTCGTCGACCTCACCGACCAGCTCGCCGTGGACCTCCCGGAGACCGCCGAGGCCGTCTGACGGCCCCGGTATCCCAAGCCCCGGCCGCGGCCGGGCCTCCCGAACTGCCCGACTCGGCTCCCCCACGCCAGGTCATCGAGAGGCCCGCCGCGGCCGGCTTTGCAACCTGCCGGGGACTCCTCCCCGGCAGGTTGCGTCACGATAACGATCGCCATGCCGGAGATCCGGCAGTTCATCCACGCGTAACACGCACGGCGCCTTCGTCACCCCGGCGAAACAACGAGGGGCTTCCATCGAAACCGCGCTGCGTCAGTCTCTGGCGCATAACCGGCCCGCCCCCCGCAACCGACCGGACCGCTCACAGGCACCGCCCGCACGGGGCCGTACCAATGACGAGGAGATGCCGATGGCACCAGCCATCACGCTTGCCGCGGAGGCACCCAAGCTGTCGTCCGCGAACACAGGCTTCATGCTCATTGCTTCCGCCCTGGTGCTGATCATGACCCCGGGACTCGCCTTCTTCTACGGAGGCATGGTCCGGGTCAAGAGCACCCTCAACATGCTGATGATGAGCTTCATCGCCATGGGGATCATCACCATCCTCTGGACGCTCTACGGCTTCTCCCTCGCCTTCGGCACGCACAACGGCTTCATCGGCTGGGACTCGAACTGGTTCGGGCTCAGCCACATCGGCCTGACCGAGCTCTGGCCGGGATACACCATCCCGATCTTCGTCTTCATGGTCTTCCAGATGATGTTCGCCATCATCACACCGGCCCTGATAAGCGGCGCGCTCGCCGACCGCGTGAAGTTCTCGGCCTGGTGCCTGTTCATCGCCCTGTGGGCCACGATCGTCTACGTCCCGGTCGCCCACTGGGTCTGGGGTGCCGACGGCTGGGCCTTCAAGCTCGGCGTGATCGACTTCGCGGGCGGTACGGCGGTCCACATCAACGCGGGTGCGGCGGC
This sequence comes from Streptomyces sp. CoH27, assembly GCF_020181035.1. Taxonomy (GTDB): domain Bacteria; phylum Actinomycetota; class Actinomycetes; order Streptomycetales; family Streptomycetaceae; genus Streptomyces; species Streptomyces camelliae. The sequence continues at coordinate 45,809 of NZ_JAIQYY010000015.1, read as the reverse complement.
GCTCGGTGTCATCCTCGTCATCGGCAAGCGCGTCGGCTTCAAGAAGGACCCGATGCGCCCGCACAGCCTCCCGCTGGTCATGCTCGGCGCCGGTCTGCTGTGGTTCGGCTGGTTCGGCTTCAACGCCGGCTCCTGGCTCGGCAACGACGACGGCGTCGGCGCGCTGATGTTCGTCAACACGCAGGTCGCGACGGGTGCCGCCATGCTGGCCTGGCTCGCCTACGAGAAGATCAAGCACGGCGCGTTCACCACGCTGGGCGCCGCCTCCGGCGCGGTCGCCGGACTCGTCGCGATCACCCCGTCCGGCGGTGCGGTCTCCCCGCTCGGCGCGATCGCCGTCGGCGCCATCGCCGGTGTCGCCTGCGCCGCGGCCGTCGGCCTGAAGTTCAAGTTCGGCTACGACGACTCCCTCGACGTCGTCGGCGTCCACATGGTCGGCGGCATCCTCGGCTCCCTGCTGATCGGCTTCTTCGCCACCGGCAAGGGCCAGTCCACCGCCACGGGCGTCTTCTACGGCGACCACTCCTGGACCCAGCTGTGGAAGCAGTGCGCCGGTGTCGGCGCGGTCCTCGGCTACTCGCTGGTCGTCTCCGCGATCCTCGCCTTCCTGCTCGACAAGACGATCGGCATGCGGGTCACCGAGGACGAGGAGATCTCCGGTATCGACCAGGCCGAGCACGCCGAGAGCGCCTACGACTTCAGCGGCACCGGCGGTGGTGTCATCGGCTCCGCCGCCCACGCCCCGGCCCTGGCCACCACGCAGACCAAGAAGGTGGACGCATGAAGCTCATCACCGCCGTCGTCAAGCCCCACCGGCTGGACGAGATCAAGGAGGCGCTTCAGGCCTTCGGCGTCCACGGGCTGACGGTCACCGAGGCCAGCGGTTACGGTCGGCAGCGGGGCCACACCGAGGTCTACCGCGGTGCCGAGTACACCGTCGACCTGGTCCCCAAGATCCGCATCGAGGTGCTGGCCGAGGACGACGACGCCGAGCAGCTGATCGAGGTCATCGTGAAGGCGGCCCGAACCGGCAAGATCGGTGACGGCAAGGTCTGGTCCCTGCCGGTCGACACGGCCGTCCGGGTCCGCACCGGCGAGCGCGGCCCCGACGCGCTCTGACACGACAGCAGAACAA
>NZ_JAIQYY010000015.1:0-44526 GCF_020181035.1 Streptomyces sp. CoH27 | reverse complement strand
GCGGCGGCCGAGGGGCTCACCGGGCTCACGGGTGTCTCGCTGATCGCCGTCGGCGGCTACGGCCGCGGCGAGCTGTCCCCGCGCAGCGACCTCGACCTGCTCCTGCTGCACGACGGCGGTGACACCAAGGCGGTGGCCGCCCTCGCCGACCGGCTCTGGTACCCCGTCTGGGACCTCGGCCTCGCCCTCGACCACTCCGTGCGCACCCCGGCCGAGGCCCGCAGGACCGCCGGGGAGGACCTGAAGGTCCAGCTCGGCCTCCTGGACGCCCGCCACCTCGCCGGCGACCTCGGCCTCACCACCGGCCTGCGCACCGCTGTCCTCGCCGACTGGCGCAACCAGGCCCCCAAACGCCTCCCCGAACTCCAGGAACTGTGCGCCGAGCGCGCCGACCGGCAGGGCGAACTGCAGTACCTGCTGGAACCCGATCTCAAGGAGGCGCGCGGCGGCCTGCGCGACGCCACCGCCCTGCGCGCCGTAGCCGCCTCCTGGCTCGCCGACGCCCCGCGCGAGGGCCTCGCCGACGCCCGGCGCCGGCTGCTGGACGTCCGCGACGCCCTGCACCTGACCACGGGCCGCGCCACCGATCGCCTCTCCCTCCAGGAGCAGGACCAGGTGGCGGCGGAGCTGGGCCTGCTGGACGCCGACACCCTGCTGCGGCAGGTGTACGAGGCCGCGCGCGTGATCTCGTACGCCAGCGACGTCACCTGGCGCGAGGTGGGGCGCGTGCTGCGTTCGCGCGCCGTACGGCCGCGGCTGCGCGCCATGCTGGGCGGCGGCAACAAGCCGGTCGCCGAGCGCTCCCCGCTGGCCGAGGGCGTGGTGGAGCAGGACGGCGAGGTGGTGCTCGCCCGTGCCGCGCGCCCCGAACGCGACCCCGTGCTGCCGCTGCGCGCCGCGGCCGCCGCCGCGCAGGCGGGCCTCCCGCTCTCCCTGCACGCCGTACGGCGCCTGGCCGCCACCGCGCGCCCCCTGCCCACGCCCTGGCCCGCCGAGGCCCGCGAGCAGCTCGTGACCCTGCTCGGCTCCGGCCGCCCGACCGTCGACGTCTGGGAGGCGCTGGAGGCGGAGGGCCTGATCAGCCGTCTGCTGCCGGACTGGGAGCGGGTCCGCTGCCGCCCGCAGCGCAATGCCGTCCATATCTGGACAGTCGACCGGCACCTGATCGAGACAGCGGTCCGCGCCTCCGAGCTGACCCGCCGCGTCAGCCGCCCCGACCTGCTCCTCGTCGCCGCCGTGCTGCACGACATCGGCAAGGGCTGGCCCGGCGACCACTCGGTCGCGGGCGAGATCATCGCCAAGGACGTGGCCGCGCGGATCGGCTTCGACCGCGCGGACGTGGCCGTCCTGTCGGCACTGGTCCGTCACCACCTCCTCCTCATCGAGACGGCCACCCGCCGCGACCTGGACGACCCGGCCACGGTCCGCTCGGTCGCCGAGGCGGTCGGCAGCCAGAGCACCCTGGAGCTGCTGCACGCGCTGACCGAGGCCGATGCCCTCGCCACCGGACCGGCAGCCTGGTCCTCCTGGCGCGGCTCCCTCGTCGCCGACCTGGTCCGGCGGGTGTCGGCCGTCCTGGCCGGGGACACCCCGGACGAGCCCGAGCCGGCCGCGCCCACGGCCGAGCAGGAGCGCCTCGCGATCGAGGCGTTCCGCACGGGCGGCCCGGTCCTCGCGCTGCGCGCGCAGACGGAACCGGTCACCGAGGAGGAGCCCACCCAGGAACCGCTCGGCGTGGAGCTGCTCATCGCCGTACCCGACCAGCCCGCCGTGCTCCCCGCGGTCGCCGGTGTCCTCGCCGTGCACCGCCTCACGGTCCGCACGGCGGAACTGCGCACCGTGACCCTGCCCGACGACGTCGACGACGGCTCGGTCCTGCTGCTCAACTGGCGGGTCGCCGCCGAGTACGGCTCCCTGCCCCAGGCCGCCCGGCTGCGCGCCGACCTGGTCCGCGCCCTCGACGGCTCCCTGGACATCGCCGGCCGCCTCGCCGAACGGGACGCGGCCTACCCGAGGCGCCGCGGCTGGGTGGCCCCGCCGCCGAGGGTGACGGTCGCTCCGGCGGCTTCACATCACGCCACGGTGATCGAGGTACGGGCCCAGGACGCGCCGGGGCTGCTGCACCGGATCGGGATGGCGCTGGAGAAGGCGGGGGTGCGGGTGCGGAGCATGCATGTGAGCACGCTGGGTTCCAACGCGGTGGATGCGTTCTATGTCACCACCGGCGCGGGGGCACAGCTGCCGGCGGAGGACGCGTCGTCGCTGGCGAGGGTGCTGGAGGAGACGTTGCGGGCGTGACCTTGCGGTGCGCTTGTGCGTTCACCGGATGTGCTCCCCGCTGATGCGGGGATGGTCCCGAGCTCGTCAGGATGCTCGGAGGCGATACTCCCTCCCCGTCGCTACGGGGATTCCGTCCTCGCCCGCTGAATCGGCGGGCGGGGACGATTTGCTTGCGGTGCCAGATACCCTGGAGGGCAGCCCAAACTGTCGCCGACCCCAAGGACCGACGCCGCCGTGTTCGATACTCTCTCCGATCGCCTTTCAGCGACCTTCAAGAACTTGCGCGGCAAGGGGCGCTTGAGCGAAGCGGACATCGACGCCACGGCGCGCGAGATCCGCATCGCGCTCCTCGAAGCCGACGTCGCCCTGCCGGTCGTCCGCACGTTCATCAAGAACGTCAAGGAGCGCGCGCTCGGGGTCGAAGTCTCGAAGGCCCTGAATCCGGCCCAGCAGGTCCTCAAGATCGTCAACGACGAGTTGATCACGATCTTGGGTGGCGAGACCCGCCGCCTGCGCTTCGCCAAGCAGCCGCCCACCGTGATCATGCTCGCCGGTCTCCAGGGTGCCGGTAAGACCACCCTCGCGGGCAAGCTCGGCCGCTGGCTGAAGGAGCAGGGCCACTCCCCGCTGCTGGTCGCCGCCGACCTCCAGCGACCGAACGCCGTCAATCAGCTGAGCGTCGTCGCCGAGCGCGCCGGTGTCGCGGTCTACGCGCCGGAGCCGGGCAACGGCGTCGGTGACCCGGTGAAGGTCGCCCAGGACTCCATCGACTTCGCCAAGTCCAAGGTCCACGACATCGTGATCGTGGACACCGCCGGCCGCCTCGGTATCGACGCCGAGATGATGCAGCAGGCCGCGGATATCCGCGATGCCACGAAGCCGGACGAGATTCTTTTCGTCGTCGACGCCATGATCGGCCAGGACGCGGTCAACACCGCCGAGGCCTTCCGCGACGGCGTCGGCTTCGACGGTGTGGTCCTGTCGAAGCTCGACGGTGACGCCCGCGGTGGTGCCGCGCTGTCCATCCGGCAGATCACCGGCAAGCCGATCATGTTCGCGTCGAACGGCGAGAAGCTGGACGACTTCGACGCGTTCCACCCGGACCGGATGGCCTCCCGCATCCTCGACATGGGTGACCTGCTCACCCTGATCGAGCAGGCGGAGAAGACCTTCAGCCAGGAAGAGGCCGCCAAGATGGCCTCGAAGCTGGCGTCCAAGAAGGGCCAGGACTTCACCCTGGACGACTTCCTGGCCCAGATGGAGCAGGTCAGGAAGATGGGCTCCATCTCCAAGCTGCTCGGCATGCTGCCGGGCATGGGCCAGATCAAGGACCAGATCCAGAACATCGACGAGCGGGACGTCGACCGCACCGCCGCGATCATCAAGTCGATGACCCCGGGCGAGCGCCAGGACCCGACGATCATCAACGGCTCGCGCCGCGCCCGGATCGCCAAGGGTTCCGGTGTCGAGGTCAGCGCGGTGAAGAACCTCGTCGAGCGGTTCTTCGAGGCCCGCAAGATGATGTCCCGCATGGCGCAGGGCGGCGGCATGCCGGGCATGCCGGGGATCCCGGGCATGGGCGGCGGCCCGGGCCGGGCCAAGAAGCAGCCGAAGAAGGCCAAGGGCAAGCAGCGCTCCGGCAACCCGATGAAGCGCAAGCAGCAGGAGCTGGAGGCGGCCCAGCGCCGCGAGGCGGCCGGACAGGCCGGCGGCGCTTTCGGGCTGCCGCAGCAGGGCGGCCAGGAGTTCGAGCTGCCCGACGAGTTCAAGAAGTTCATGGGCTGAGTTCGCCCCTGAGTCCACCGCTGGGCATGCCAGGGGTTGGTCATTGTCGTACGGTCCCGATATGACCAACCCCGCGCCGCCGCGCAAGTCACCCGACCAGCCCTGGCGTACCGAAGGTGCCCCGGAGGAGCCGCCGAAGCCGCCGCCCGGCGGGCCGCGGATGCGGGGCGGCTGGTGGCGGCTGATCCTCACCGCGCTGATCGTGTACCTGATCGCGAACCTGGTGCTGTCGTACTTCGGCGAGGAGAACGAGCCGACGATCTCGTACACCGAGTTCAGCAAGCAGGTCAACGACGGCAATGTCGCCAAGATCTACGCCAAGGGCGACTCGATCCAGGGGCAGCTCAAGAAGGAGCAGAAGAACCCCGGCGGCGGCACGTACACCAAGTTCAACACCGAGCGGCCGTCCTTCGCGAACGACAACCTCTGGTCGAACCTGACCAAGCACAACGTCACGGTCACCGCCCAGCCCGTCGTCCAGCACCGCAGCTTTCTCGCCAATCTGCTGATCTCACTGGCGCCGATGCTGATCATCGTCGCTCTGTGGATCTTCGTCGCGCGGCGGATGAGCGCGGGCCTCGGCGGCGCGGGGGGCATGCTGGGCCGCAAGGCGCCGCCGAAACCGGTCGAGCTGGTGCCGGGGGAGAAGCGCACGACCTTCGCGGACGTGGCCGGTATCGACGAGGTCGAGGGCGAGCTGAACGACGTCGTCGACTTCCTGAAGAACCCCGACGCCTATCGCCGCATGGGCGCCAAGATGCCCCGCGGTGTGCTGCTCGCGGGCCCGCCCGGTACCGGGAAGACGCTGCTCGCGCGCGCGGTCGCCGGCGAGGCGGGCGTGCCGTTCTTCTCCGCGTCCGCGTCGGAGTTCATCGAGATGATCGTGGGCGTGGGCGCGTCGCGGGTGCGGGAGCTGTTCGCGGAGGCCCGCAAGGTCGCCCCGTCGATCATCTTCATCGACGAGATCGACACCATCGGCCGGGCCCGCGGCGGCGGCGCGTCCATGGGCGGGCACGACGAGCGCGAGCAGACCCTGAACCAGATCCTCACCGAGATGGACGGCTTCTCCGGCTCGGAGGGCGTCATCGTCATCGCGGCCACCAACCGCGCCGACATCCTCGACCCGGCCCTGACCCGCCCCGGCCGCTTCGACCGGGTCGTCCAGGTCTCGCCCCCGGACCGCGGCGGCCGCAAGGCCATCCTGGAGATCCACACCCGCGACATCCCGCTCGCCGAGAACGTCGACCTCGCCCAGGTGGCCCGCACGACCCCGGGCATGACCGGCGCCGAGCTGGCCAACCTCGCCAACGAGGCCGCCCTGCTCGCGGTCAAGCGCAAGCAGCAGGCGGTGACCCAGTCCGACCTCTCCGAGGCGCTGGAGAAAATCCAGCTCGGTGCGGAGCGGGCGCTGGTGATGCCCGAGGAGGAGCGCCGGCGCACGGCGTACCACGAGAGCGGGCACGCGCTGCTGGGCATGCTGCAGCCGGGCGCCGACCCGGTCCGCAAGATCACGATCGTGCCGCGCGGCCGGGCCCTGGGTGTCACGCTCTCCACGCCGGACGCGGACAAGTACGCGTACACCGAGGAGTATCTGCGCGGCCGGATCATCGGCGCGCTCGGCGGCATGGCGGCCGAGCACGTCGTCTACGACGTGATCACCACCGGTTCCGAGAGCGACCTGGAACAGGTCACCAACATCGCGCGCGGGATGGTGTCGCGCTGGGGCATGAGCCGGGAGGTCGGCCGCCTCTCCGCGCTCCCGAACGACGCCCAGCAGGCCTACGGGCTCGCCGCCGCCCCGCAGACCCTGGACGTCATCGACACGGAGATGCGCCGGATCGTGGACGAGTGCTACGACGAGGCGTGCCGCAAACTCCGGGACCATCGCGGCCAGTTGGACGCCCTCGCGCAGGCCCTGCTGGAGAACGAGACGCTGGAGGAGGCGGACGCGTACCGGATCGCCGGGATCACCCGCCTGACCAAGGACGTCGATTCCTAGGAGATCTTCAGGGCACGCGCGCGACGAGGTAGCGGAAGACGTTCGGCATCCACACGGTCCCGTCCGGGCGCCGGTACGGATGCAGGGCCTCGGCCAGTTCCTTGTCGACCTGCTTGGCGTCCGTCGCCGCGATCGCCGCGTCGAACAGCCCCGTCGACAGCAGACCGCGTACCGCGCTGTCGAGGTCGGCGTACCCGAAGGGGCAGGCGACCCGCCCGGAGCCGTCCGGCTTGAGCCCGGCGCGCTGTGCGACCTCCTCCAGGTCGTCCCGCTGGGCCGGCCGCCAACTGCCCGTGCTCCGCAGCGGATCGGCGAGCTTCGCCGCCACCCGCAGCACCGAGGAGGTGGCACACCGCTCAGGCGGCCCCCAGCCGGTCAGCACCACAGCGGCCCCCCGTGCGGCCCGCGGCAGAGCCTGCGCCAGCAGCTCCCCGAGCCCCTCGGCGTCCCCGGCGAGACACCCGACGGGTTCGAAGACGGTCACGAGGTTGTACGCGCCGACGGCCTCGACGGGCGACCCGGCGATGAGCTCCTCGCCGGCACGCGCACGCGTACGGCCGATTTCGGGGGGCCCGCCATGCCCTCGGGGCTCGCCGGGCAGGCCCCTGACCCCGCCGTGCGCGGCATGCGGCAGCAGACGTTCGCGGGCGAGGGCGAGGCGTTCGGGGGAGGAGGTGTCGACGCCGGTGACCGTGGCCCCTCTCGCGGCCGCCATCAGCAGGGCCAGCCCCGAGCCGCAGCGCAGGCCCAGGAGCCGGGTGGCGGGGCCCACTTCGAGCCGCTCGTGGACGGCTTCGTAGAGCGGCACCAGCATCCGCTCCTGGATCTCGGACCAGTCACGCGCGCGTGCGCACAGGTCCACGCGGGGTGCGGGGTCCGCGTGAGCAGTGTGCTGCCGCACGAGCGTAGGTGTCATAGGTAAGCGCCCCAATCCGCCGACAGTTCGCCGCCGCGCCCGGTCGCCTGGCCCCCGTGCCGTGCGCGCGCACTTCCCACGTATGCCAGGTAACTCCCGGCTCGCGGTGGCGTCCAGAGGTCGTAGAGCCCTGCTTGAGGCCGGAGTGCCTCTGTGGCGAGATTTCACACCCCGGCAATCTGGAGGACCCTACGGTGTCCGTTCCCGGGGACGGACCGGTGCCAGGAGGTCGGGCGGTGCGCGGTAACGTCACGACCGTCACGGACGCTGACCAAGGTGTGGCTGTGCGCCGAGCGCGGCCGAAACGTCTCTTGCGCAGCCGTCGTCCGGGGCACTACTCGCCGGGTCGTAGGGCGGACTACGCACCAGCTTGGTAGGAGCTGTGCGGCTTCTCCGCAGATCAGCGCACCCGCCCTCGTCAGGACGCATCAGCGGCAACTGACGGGTACGTGCAAATTATTTGGGATGACCCGGAATAGGAACACATTCGAGCTCCCGCTCGTTGTCATTACGTGAGCACGACACAGACACCACCTGTTCTCGCCGCGGAGCTGGCGCAGGCGTGGGCCGACATTCAGCGGTACCACCCCGAGCTGCCGGATCTCGCCGCGCCAGAATCCCTGATCGGAGAGTCGTCGTCCGCGTGCGGGCACGAGCTCTCCTTCGAGCGACTGCTCCATGAGGCAGTCCACGGCATCGCCGCCGCCCGTGGGATCCGCGACACCTCCCGCGCCGGCCGGTACCACAACCGCCGCTTCCTGGCGATCGCCGAGGAGCTGGGCCTGGACCACCCCGAGGAGCCGCACCCGAGCAGCGGCTTCTCCCTGGTCACGCTCAACCCCGAGGCGAAGCGGCGCTACCGCCCGACCATCGAGCGGCTCCAGCGCGCGCTGAAGGCCCACACGGCGGCCACCACGTCCGACACCCCCCGCAGCTTCCGCGGCCCGGCCGCCCGGCACGGCTCCTCCGGCGGAGGCGTCCGCGTCAAGGCGGTCTGCGACTGCGGGCGCAACGTCCGGGTGGTCCCCTCGGTCCTGGCCCAGGCCCCGATCGTCTGCGGCGGCTGCGGCAAGCCGTTCAGAATCCCGGAGGTCGCCGGAGCGGCGTGACGCGGGCCGCGCGTACCGGCATCTCGTGGGTGCCGGTGACGGCCTTCGGCAGCAACTCGACAACACCGGGCCGCGCACCCGACGTACGGTCACCTCCACGCCGGGTGCGCCTCACGCATGCCCGGCTCACGCCCCTCGGCCAGAGGCGACCCGCAGGGTGTGGCACAATGGCTAGCTGTACTCGACAGCCGCACAGGACCCCTCTCTCCTCCGGCTGACGCGTCCATCGGGCACTCGGGTACCGCAACCCCACGCGGCAGCTCGCCGTGCCCAACCACGTCAAATCCAGGAGAACCCACTCCCGTGGCAGTCAAGATCAAGCTGAAGCGTCTGGGCAAGATCCGTTCGCCTCACTACCGCATCGTCGTCGCCGACTCCCGCACCCGCCGTGACGGCCGTGCGATCGAGGAGATCGGCAAGTACCACCCGACCTACAACCCGTCGGTCATCGAGGTGGACGCCGACCGCGTGGCGTACTGGCTGGGTGTCGGCGCGCAGCCGACCGAGCCCGTTCTCGCCATCCTGAAGAAGACCGGCGACTGGCAGAAGTTCAAGGGCGAGCCGGCTCCCGCGCCGCTGCTCGTCGCCGAGCCGAAGGCCGCGCGTCCGTCGTTCGAGGCTCTCGGCGGTGACGACGAGGGCAAGGGTGAGGCGATCACCCAGAAGAAGAAGGCTGAGAAGAAGGACGAGGCCGCGGCTGAGTCCGAGTCGACCGAGGCCTGAGCAGCATGCTCGAAGAGGCGCTTGAGCACCTCGTGAAGGGCATCGTCGACAACCCTGACGATGTGCAGGTCGCCTCGCGCAACCTGCGCCGCGGGCGCGTGCTGGAGGTCCGGGTCCACCCCGACGACCTCGGCAAGGTGATCGGCCGCAACGGCCGTACCGCGCGCGCTCTGCGCACCGTCGTGGGCGCCATCGGCGGTCGCGGTGTCCGCGTCGACCTCGTCGACGTGGACCACGTCCGCTGACGCTTCATCGCAACCGGCTCGGGCCGGGGAGGGCCACTGGGCCGTCCCCGGCCCGCAGTCGTATGACAGGAGATTTGGACAGGTGCAGCTGGTAGTCGCACGGATCGGCCGTGCCCATGGCATCAAGGGTGAGGTCACCGTCGAGGTGCGTACCGACGAGCCGGAACTCAGGCTCGCGCCCGGCGCCGTACTCGCCACGGATCCCGCCTCCACGGGACCGCTGACCATCGAGACGGGGCGCGTCCACAGCGGCCGCCTCCTCCTGCGCTTCGAGGGCGTCACCGACCGCAACGCGGCCGAGGCCCTGCGCAACACCCTGCTGATCGCCGAGGTCGACCCGGAGGAGCTCCCCGAGGGCGAGGACGAGTACTACGACCATCAGCTCATCGACCTCGACGTGGTCACCGAGGACGGGCAGGAGGTCGGCCGGATCACCGAGATCTCGCACCTGCCCTCGCAGGACCTGTTCATCGTGGAGCGCCCCGACGGCAGCGAGGTGATGATCCCCTTCGTGGAGGAGATCGTCACCGAGATCGACCTGGAGGAGCAGAAGGCCGTCATCGCGCCCCCGCCGGGCCTGATCGACGACCGCGCGGTGATCGACTCGACCCGGGAAGAGTCCTGATGCGCCTCGACGTCGTCACGATCTTCCCCGAGTACCTGGAGCCCCTGAACGTCTCCCTCGTCGGCAAGGCACGCGCGCGTGGACAGCTGAACGTCCATGTGCACGACCTGCGCGCGTGGACGTACGACCGGCACAACACGGTCGACGACACCCCGTACGGCGGCGGCCCCGGCATGGTCATGAAGACCGACCCCTGGGGTGACGCCCTGGACACGGTCCTCGCCGACGGCTACGAGACCGGCGCGCAGGCCCCCGCGATCATCGTGCCCACGCCCAGCGGCCGCCCCTTCACCCAGGAACTGGCCGTCGAGCTCTCCGAGCGCCCCTGGCTGATCTTCACGCCGGCCCGCTACGAGGGCATCGACCGGCGCGTCATGGACGAGTACGCGACGCGCGTGCCCGTCTACGAGGTCTCGATCGGCGACTACGTCCTCGCCGGCGGCGAGGCGGCCGTACTCGTCATCACGGAGGCCGTGGCGCGGCTGCTGCCCGGCGTCCTCGGCAACGCCGAGTCCCACCGCGACGACTCCTTCGCGCCCGGCGCCATGGCCAACCTCCTGGAAGGCCCCGTCTACACCAAGCCGCCCGTCTGGCGCGGCCGGGACATCCCCGAGGTGCTGCTCAGCGGCCACCACGGCAAGATCGCCCGCTGGCGCCGCGACGAGGCCCTGAAGCGTACGACCGTCAACCGGCCCGACCTGATCGAGCGCTGCGATCCCAAGGCCTTCGACAAGAAGGACCGCGAGATGCTCTCGATCCTGGGCTGGGAGCCGGACCCCGACGGCGAGCCGTTCGGCCGATTTTGGCGGCGGGCCGGGGGCGTGGAAGAATAGACCGCTGTTGTGCGCCCGTCCGGCGTGCGCCCCTGCCACAGGGGGACACGACGCCCGTCCCGACCCGCACGGCAGACCTCTTGTACACCTAGTTTCCGTTGATGACCTGTGGCATCAGCGAAGAAAGCAGACGAAATGTCTCACCTGCTCGACTCCGTCGACGCCGCGTCGCTGCGCAGCGACGTCCCGGCCTTCCGCCCGGGTGACACCGTCAACGTCCACGTCCGCGTCATCGAGGGCAACCGCTCCCGTGTGCAGCAGTTCAAGGGCGTTGTGATCCGTCGCCAGGGCTCCGGTGTCCGCGAGACCTTCACGGTCCGCAAGGTCTCGTTCTCCGTCGGCGTCGAGCGCACCTTCCCGGTGCACACCCCGATCGTCGAGAAGATCGAGCTCGTCACCCGTGGTGACGTGCGCCGCGCCAAGCTGTACTACCTCCGTGACCTGCGCGGCAAGGCCGCGAAGATCAAGGAGAAGCGCGACAGCTGAGCGCACCGCGGAGGCCATAGCGAGGCGGGATAGCATCTCGCCCCGATGGACACCGAAGCACAGCCGACGCAACGCGACCGCTCCTCCCATCCGGATTCCCCGGGGCCGGAGGGACGGTCGCGTTTCGCGTTGGTGTCGCGGATCGCCGAGTGGCTGCCGGGTGGCCGGATCACCCTCACCCTCTTCGCCTGTCTGGCCTTTTTGCTGGTTCTCAACGCTTTCGTGGTGCAACCGTTCCAGATTCCGAGCGGATCCATGGAGCAGGGCTTGAGGATCGGCGACCGCGTTCTCGTAAATAAGTTGGCGTACCGTTTCGGTGCCCAGCCGCGCCGCGGCGACGTGATCGTGTTCGACGGCACCGGATACTTCGGGGACGCCGACTATGTCAAACGCGTCGTCGGGGTAGGGGGAGACCATGTGGTCTGCTGTGACAAGTCGGGGAGGATCGAGGTGAACGGCCGAGCGGTCGACGAGTCGGCCTTCCTCTACCCCGGGGACAGCGCCTCCAGCGTGCCCTTCGACGTCGCGGTGCCCCCTGGGCGCCTGTTCGTCCTCGGCGACCACCGCAGCGACTCCAGCGACTCCCGCGACCACCTCGGCTCGCCCGGCGGCGGCATGATCCCGGTCGGCGACGTCATCGGCCGGGCCGACTGGATCGTCTGGCCGTACGCCCACTGGACGCACCTGACGCGGGCCTCCGCCTACGCGCGCGTGCCGGCGCCTTCCGCGGAGGGCGCGCATGGGTAACCGCGGCAAACCGCGCGGGGTGCCCGCGGGCCCCGCCGACGACCTGCTGCCCACCGGAGCGCGCCGCACCTCGGCACCCGGCGGCGGCCGCACGCGCGCGGAGCGGCGCAAGCTCCAGCGCAAGGTCAAGCGCAAGCGACGGCGTTCAGCCGTTCGTGAGATCCCTCTTCTGGTGGGAGTCGCCGTCCTCATCGCGCTCGTCTTGAAGACGTTCCTCGTCCAGGCCTTCGTGATCCCGTCCGGCTCCATGGAACAGACGATCCGGATCGGCGACCGCGTCCTGGTCGACAAGTTCACCCCGTGGTTCGGCTCGGAGCCCGCGCGCGGGGACGTCGTCGTCTTCCACGACCCGGGCGGCTGGCTGGCGGACGAGCAGACCACCAAGAAGAACGATCCCGTCGTCGTCAAGCAGGTCAAGGAAGGCCTCACCTTCATCGGCCTGCTGCCCTCCGACAATGAGAAAGACCTGATCAAGAGGGTCATCGGGGTCGGCGGCGACCACGTCAAGTGCTGTGACGCGCAGGGGCGGATCACCGTCAACGGCACCCCGCTCACCGAGGGCAACTACATCTATCCGGGTGACGCCCCGTCCGCCATGCGCTTCGACATCACCGTCCCCAAGGGCCGGCTGTGGGTGATGGGCGACCACCGGGGCAACTCCGCCGACTCCCGCTTCCACATGAACACGGCCTACGGCGGCACGGTCTCCCTGAGCTCCGTCGTCGGCCGGGCCGTCGCCATCGGCTGGCCCTTCGGCCATTGGACTCGTCTGCAGGAACCTAAAACCTTCGCAAGCGTCGCCCACTCCGTGTCGGGTGCGACCGCCGCTCCCCGGCTGTCGCATAGGGTTGCCCCCGAGAATCCGAACGGAATCACCCAGCTCCCGACCCCTGCGGAACTCCCGCTCGTTATGGGAGTGGTGGGCCTGCGCCGTATCACGGGCAGGCAGCGGCACAGAGTGAGGAGTTGGCGTGGGGGATGTGGCGGTTGGCGCACGGTCGGGACACGACGGCGAGGAGCACCGCGGGCACCCCGTGGAAGCGAACGCACCCGGCCCGGACGGCGCCATGACCTCCGGGAATGACGCGGCGGGCGACGACCGCACGCCGGACGACGAGCAGCACCCGCGAGCCGACGACGCGGGTGCGGGCGAGGGTACGGGTGAAGGCGCCCGCCCACCGAGGAAACCACGCTCCTTCTGGAAGGAGCTGCCGATCCTCATCGGCATCGCGCTGGTCCTGGCGTTGTTGATCAAGACGTTCCTGGTGCAGGCGTTCTCGATCCCGTCCGACTCGATGCAGAACACCCTCCAGCAGGGCGACCGCGTCCTGGTCGACAAGCTCACCCCGTGGTTCGGCTCCAAGCCCGAGCGCGGCGAGGTGGTCGTCTTCCACGACCCGGACAACTGGCTGGCGGGCGAGCCGGCGCCGAATCCGAACCCGGTGCAGAAGGTCCTCAGCTGGATCGGCCTGATGCCGTCGGCGGAGGAGAAGGACCTCATCAAGCGGGTGATCGGCGTCGGCGGCGACACGGTCGAGTGCAAGAACTCGGGCCCGCTGCTGGTCAACGGCCACGCGCTGAACGAGCCGTACGTCTACCCCGGCAACACTCCGTGCAGCGTGGACGACCAGGGCGGCCAGTTCAAGGTCAAGGTCCCTGAGGGCTTCATCTGGGTGATGGGCGACCACCGCCAGAACTCCCGGGACTCGCGGTACAACCAGACCGACGCGCACCACGGCATGGTCCCGGTCAGCGACGTCGTGGGCCGCGCGATCGTCAAGGCCTGGCCGATCAACCGCTGGGGCACTCTGCCGATCCCGGACACCTTCGACCAGCCCGGCATCTCCCAGCAGTCCTCGGCGTCCGCCGCCCTGACGGTGGCCCCGGAGGGTGCGGCCGTCGCGGCGGTGCTGCCGGTGGCGGTGTGGCGGCGACGCCGGGCGATGAAGCAGGGCGGCGAAGGCGAGCGCGGCTGAGTGACGGTTCCGTGGACCCGGTGGGTACCGGCCGACGGAGTCGCCCGGGTGGGTGGGCAAGCCCAGGTACCGCCCGGTAGGGTCCGGGTCCATGAGTGGTCAGAGCAGGCAAGGGATAGGGCACCGGCTGTCCGGAGTGGCCGTGGCACTCGGGCTGGTGCTGTTCCTCGGCGGATTCGCCTGGGCAGCGGTGAGCTATCGGCCGTACACCGTGCCCACCAGCTCCATGACCCCCACCATCGACGCCGGTGACCGGGTGCTCGCGGAGAAGGTCGACGGCAGTCAGGTCAAGCGCGGCGACGTCGTCGTCTTCGAGGACAAGAGCTGGGTCAGCAACGCCAAGGTGGTCAAGCGGGTCGTCGCGGTCGGCGGTGACACCGTCTCCTGCTGCACGAACGGCAAGCTGACGGTCAACGGCAAGCAGATCGACGAGCCGTATCTGCCCAAGGGCAGCCTGGCCGAGATCCAGAACTTCCCGACGGTGACCGTCCCCGAGGGCCGCCTGTTCCTGCTCGGCGACGAGCGCCAGGGCTCCCTGGACTCCACGGCCCACCTCACCGACGCCGCCCGGGGCACCGTCTCCCGTGACGCCGTCTCCGCGCGCGTGGACGCCGTCGTATGGCCCTGGAAGGGCATGCTGGGGCGCCCCACCGGCTTCGAGGCCCTCGGCGCCCTCTCCCAGCCCGGCCCGCTGCCCACCATCGAGCTGCTGATCGTCGCCGGCACCGTCCTGGTCCTGGGCGGCGGGGCGTACGGGCCGATTGCCAAGCGCATGGGCGGCTCCCGCGCCCGTGCCGCCCGCCCGGAGGCGGCCGGTGCCCGCTGAGCCCACGCGGACCGGCGAGGACTGCTACGACACGGACGCGTACGGCGAGGACTCCTGTGGTGAGGACTCCTACGAGGGCGGTCTGCGCAAGGTGGCCCGGGTGGTGCTCCTCGACTCCCAGGACCGCATCCTGCTCCTGCACGGCCATGAGCCGGGGAACCCGGCCGACGACTGGTGGTTCACCCCCGGCGGTGGTCTGGAGGGCACCGAGACCCGTGAGGAGGCGGCGCTCAGGGAACTCGCCGAGGAGACGGGTATCACCGAAGTGGAACTCGGCCCGGTGCTGTGGCAGCGCAGGTGTTCCTTCCCCTTCGCGGGCCGCCGCTGGGACCAGGACGAGTGGTACTACCTGGCCCGTACGACGCAGACGGCGACCGCGCCGGCCGCGCTGACGGAGCTGGAGCGGCGCAGTGTCGCCGGAGCGCGCTGGTGGACGTGTCAGGAACTGGCCCGGGCACATGAGACGGTGTATCCGACCAGACTCGCCGAGCTGCTCCAGCGGCTGCTCGACGAAGGTCCCCCGGCCGGGCCCGAGATCCTCGACACGGAAATCGTCTGAGGGCACCCGGGACTGGCGCACAATGGTGGGATCGCACGGCTGAAGGGGAACATGCCATGAGCGCCGAGGACCTCGAAAAGTACGAGACCGAGATGGAGCTGAAGCTCTACCGGGAGTACCGAGATGTCGTCGGTCTGTTCAAATACGTGATCGAGACCGAGCGGCGCTTCTACCTCACCAACGACTACGAGATGCAGGTGCACTCGGTCCAGGGTGAGGTGTTCTTCGAGGTGTCCATGGCCGACGCCTGGGTCTGGGACATGTATCGCCCGGCGCGCTTCGTCAAGCAAGTTCGCGTGTTGACGTTCAAGGACGTGAACATCGAGGAGCTGAACAAGAGCGACCTGGAGCTCCCGGGCGGCTGATGACCTGCGGCGTCGCGGGTGATGTCCCCGATCGGGTGACGAAGTTTTCCACAACCGCCGAGTAGCTCACCAAGATCAACATCTCTCGGCCGGATGCGTGACCGTTGGCGCCGGAGGTGGTGCCGACATGAACGCACGAGAAGCACTCGGCAAGTACGGCGAGGACCTGGCCGCCCGGCGGCTCGCCGAGGCCGGAATGACCATCCTGGAGCGGAATTGGCGCTGCGGGCGGTCCGGCGAGATCGACATCGTGGCGCGCGACGGGGACGCCCTCGTCGTCTGCGAGGTGAAGACCCGCCGCGGCGGCGACTACGAACACCCGATGGCCGCGGTGGGCCCGGAGAAGGCGGCCCGCCTGCGCGAGCTGGCCGAACACTGGATCCAGGCCCACGGCGGAGCCCCGCCGGGCGGTGTCCGCATCGACCTGATCGGCGTCCTGCTGCCCCACCGCGGCGCCCCGTCCGTGGAGCATGCGCGAGGGGTGGCCTGAATGGGATTCGCCCGTACCTGCTCGGTCGCCCTGGTCGGCGTCGAGGGAGTGGTCGTCGAGGTCCAGGCCGGTCTCGAACCCGGCGTAGCGGCCTTCACCCTGGTGGGCCTGCCGGACAAGAGCCTGACGGAGAGCCGTGACCGCGTCCGGGCGGCAGTGGTGAACTCGGGCGGCGAGTGGCCGCAGAAGAAGCTCACCGTCGGCCTCAGCCCGGCATCGGTGCCCAAAGCCGGCTCAGGTTTCGACCTGGCGGTCGCCTGCGCGGTGCTCGGCGCCGCCGAACGCATCGATCCCCGCGTCCTCGCCGACATCGTCATGATCGGAGAGCTGGGCCTGGACGGCCGGGTGCGGCCTGTGCGGGGCATTCTGCCCGCGGTCCTGGCGGCGGCCGACGCCGGCTATGAGCAAGTGGTGGTGCCCGAGTGCGCCGCCGCCGAGGCCTCGCTGGTCCCCGGCGTGTCCGTGCTCGGCGTCCGTAGCCTGCGCCAGCTCGTCGCCGTTCTCACCGAGGAGCCCGTCCCCGAGGAGGAACCGGACCAGCAGGGACGCCCCGATCCGCTGCTGGCCGGTCTGCGCATGCCCGGCACGGGCGCGGCCACCGGCATGCACAGCATCGGCGGGGCGCAGCACGACCACGATCACGACCTGGCGGACGTGGTCGGCCAGACCTCGGCCCGTACGGCCGTGGAGGTGGCCGCCGCCGGCGGGCACCACCTCTTCCTCGAAGGGCCGCCCGGCGCGGGCAAGACCATGCTCGCCGAGCGGCTGCCCGCGGTCCTGCCCCGGCTCACCCGGGAGGAGTCGCTGGAGGTCACGGCGGTGCACTCGGTGGCCGGGTTGTTGCCACCGGGCAAGCCGCTCATCGACGTCGCCCCCTACTGCGCCCCGCACCACTCGGCCACCATGCAGTCGCTCGTCGGCGGCGGTCACGGCACCGCGCGGCCCGGCGCGGTCTCCCTCGCTCATCGGGGCGTGCTCTTCCTGGACGAGGCGCCCGAGTTCCACAGCCAGGTCCTCGACGCCCTGCGCCAGCCTCTGGAGTCGGGGCATGTCGTGATCGCGCGCAGCGCCGGCGTCGTCCGGTTCCCGGCACGTTTCCTGATGGTGCTGGCGGCCAACCCCTGTCCCTGCGGACGCTTCGCGCAACGCGACTCGCTGTGCGAGTGCCCGCCGTCGGTGATCCGCCGCTACCAGTCACGGCTCTCCGGCCCGCTGCTGGACCGGGTGGACCTGCGTGTCGAGGTCGATCCGGTGACCCGGACCGAGCTCACCGAACCCGGGGCCCGGGGCGAGTCCACGGCGACCGTCGCCGACCGCGTGCGGCGGGCCCGCGAGCGGGCGGCGGCCCGGCTCGCCGGGACCCCGTGGCACACCAACAGCGAAGTGCCCGGCCGGGAGCTGCGCACCCGCTATCACGCCGCGCCCGGCGCGATGGACGAGGCCGAGCGCAGCCTTGAACGGGGCGTGCTCACCGCCCGCGGAATCGACCGGGTCCTGCGCGTGGCCTGGACCGTCGCCGACCTCGTCGGGCACGACCGGCCGGACTCGACCGACGTCGCCCTGGCCCTGCACCTGCGCACCGGAGTCCCCCGCGGAGTGCCCATGGCCATCGGGGCGCTCACATGACCGCGGCGGACAGGCCCGACCCCGACCTGCTCGGACGCGTCTTTCTCACCCGGGTCATCGAGCCCGGGGACGAGGTCGGAGGGAGGTGGGTACGGGAGTTCGGGGTGGGGGAGGTGGTGCGGCGGTTGCGGAACGGTGGGGAGGCGTTGCCGGGGGTGAGTGAGGTGCGGTGGGCCGGGTTGGTCGCGCGGGCGCGGCGGGCCGAGCCGGAGCGGGATCTCGACGTGGCCCGGAGCGCGGGGGCACGGTTTGTCGGCCCTCAGGACGTCGAGTGGCCCCGCCAGCTCGATGACCTCGGGGATGCCCGGCCGCTCGGACTGTGGGTGCGGGGGCGGGCCGGCCTGCGGATCTGGGCGCTGCGATCCGTCGCCGTCGTGGGAGCGCGGGCCTGTACCGAGTACGGGACCCATGTGGCCGCCACCCTCGCCGGCGGGCTCGCCGAGCGGGGGTGGGTGGTGGTGTCGGGTGGCGCGTACGGCATCGACGGCGCCGCGCACCGGGGTGCCCTCGCCGCCCGCGGAGCCACCGTCGCCGTCCTGGCCTGCGGCGTCGACCGGCCCTACCCACGCGGCCACGCCGCCCTGATCGACCGGATCGCGGACCAGGGACTGGTCGTCGGAGAGCTGCCGCCCGGGGACCATCCGACGCCGAGCCGGTTCATCCTGCGCAACCGCGTCATCGCCGCGCTCACCCGAGGCACCGTCGTCGTGGAGGCCGCCCATCGCAGCGGCTCCCTGTCCACCGCCCGCGCCGCACAACGCCTCGGCCGGTTCACCATGGGCGTGCCCGGCCCCGTCACCAGCGCCCTCTCCGCCGGCGTGCATGAACTGCTGCGCGGCGAGGCCACCCTGGTCACCGACACCGCGGAGATCATCGAACTCGTCGGTGACATGGGAGAGCTGGCACCGGTACGGCGCGGGCCTGTGCTCCCGCGCGACCTGCTGGAGCCCGCCGCCCGGGCCGTGCTCGCCGCCCTGCCCGGCGATCGCGCGGCCACCGCCGCCGACATTGCTCTCGGCGCGCGGACCACCAGGGACGAGGCGATCGCGAGACTGTACGAACTCCGAGCACTCGGTTACGTCGAACGACATGGCGACGGCTGGAAGTTGACACGCCAGGCGGTGATGTCCGTCCGCACCGGTCGCGCCCCCTCCTGACCCAGGGTGTTCGGCCGTCCGGGGGAATCCCCGACGCCCTTGGCGTTTCCCGGAGTTGGCGCCCCCGGCCGGTCACGCGGAGCGAGTCGCGCACCGCGTCCGCACGACCGGCCGGAGGACCCCGCGCACGGGTGGAGCCTCGCTGTTCGCACACCGCGACACCTCAGTCACGCTACGCTCACGAAGAGGCCGATACAGATCGCGTCAACTCGACATCAGACCGACAGCTCACCCATGCAGCCCATTCGCCCACCCATCCACCCCAGTTCCCTTCCCTCCCTTCACGGCACTTCACAGCTCTCCACGGCAGAACGGCACAAGGCGACGAATGCCCCAGCACACCTCCGGGTCCGACCGGGCGGCGATCCCCCCAGCCGCCCGCGACGGTGGCAGCGTGCGGCCGCCCGCTCCCTCGACGCTCGACGAGCTGTGGCGGTCGTACAAGGCGACGGGGGACGACCGGCTGCGGGAGCAGCTGATCCTGCACTATTCGCCGCTCGTGAAATACGTCGCGGGCCGGGTGAGCGTCGGGCTGCCGCCCAACGTGGAGCAGGCCGACTTCGTCTCCTCCGGGGTCTTCGGGCTGATCGACGCGATCGAGAAGTTCGACATCGACCGGGAGATCAAGTTCGAGACGTACGCGATCACCCGGATCCGGGGCGCGATGATCGACGAGCTGCGGGCGCTGGACTGGATTCCGCGGTCGGTGCGGCAGAAGGCGCGGAACGTGGAGCGGGCCTACGCCACGCTGGAGGCGCGGCTGCGGCGCACCCCGAACGAGTGCGAGGTCGCTGCCGAGCTCGGCATGGAGGTCGACGAACTCCACGCCGTGTTCAGCCAGTTGTCGCTGGCCAACGTCGTCGCCCTGGAGGAGCTGCTGCACGTCGGCGGCGAAGGCGGGGACCGGCTCAGCCTCATGGACACGCTGGAGGACACCGCTGCGGACAATCCGGTGGAGGTGGCCGAGGACCGGGAGCTGCGGCGATTCCTCGCCCGGGCCATCAACACGCTGCCCGAGCGGGAGAAGACCGTGGTCACGCTGTACTACTACGAGGGGCTCACGCTCGCCGAGATCGGCAATGTGCTCGGGGTCACCGAGAGCCGGGTCAGCCAGATCCACACCAAGTCCGTGCTTCAGCTGCGGGCCAAGCTGGCGAGCTTCGGGCAGTGAGGCCGCCGGTGACCTCGCGCGGGCGAGTGGCTCTCCCGTTCGGCGCGGGGCGTCCGTACAGTGGTCGACGTGCCAAGGATTCGAGCGGCCTCCGTGGCCGAGCACCGGTCGATGCAGCGAGCCGCCCTGCTGGACGCGGCTCGGTCCCTGCTGTCCGAGGGCGGGACGGAGGCGCTGACCTTCCCGGCTCTCGCCGAGCGCACGGGGCTCGCACGGTCGTCCGTGTACGAGTACTTCCGGTCCCGGGCCGCCGTGGTCGAGGAGCTGTGCGAGGTCGACTTCCCGCTGTGGGCGGCGGAGGTGGCCGCGGCCATGGAGCTCGCCGATTCGGCCGAGGGCAAGGTCGAGGCGTACGTACGCCGGCAGCTGGCGCTGGTCGGGGACCGGCGGCACCGGGCGGTCGTGGCCATCTCGGCGAGCGAGCTGGACGCCGGGGCGCGGGAGAAGATCCGGGCGGCGCACGGCGGACTCGTCGCGATGATCGGCGAGGCGCTCGCGGAGCTGGGGCACGAGCAGCCCCGGCTGGCGGCGATGCTGCTGCAGGGGGTCGTGGACGCGGCGGTGCGGAGGATCGAGCTGGGCGCGGCGGAGGACCCCGCGGCCATCACCGACGCGGCCGTGGCGATGGTGCTGCGGGGTGTGCGGGGCTGAGCCCGGCTGCGCCGGGCTGGCTACCGGTGCTTGCAAGGTGCCCTGTGCTGCGGCTGGGCGGGTGTCGGGTCGCTCGCCGGCGCGTGCCGGTGCTTGCCGGGTGCCTCCCCCGAGCTGATTCCAGCAGGTGGTACCCCCGGCGCCCACCCTCCCCCAGTCTCGGCTTCGCTCGACCGGGGGCACCCCCATCGCCCCAACGGCACAACTGCCCGCAGCCGGGCATGGATCACCGCCCGCAGCTGCGCATGCAATACCGCCCGCAGCCGGGCATGCACTGCCACCCGCAGCCGGGCATGGATCACCGCCCGCAGCTGCGCATGCACCACCGCCCGCAGTCGGGCATGGACCACCGCCCGCAGCCGGGCATGCACCACCACCCACAGCTGCGCCGGCGCTCCTGACCGCAGCTACGCCGGCAGCGGTACTCCCAGTACCGGCAGCAGTCTCGACGGCCCCCTGTGCAGCAGCCACGGTGGCAACAACAACAGCGGGTCCAGGTAGGTCTCGCCCCTCAGCAAGCCCCAGTGCACGCACGTGACCGTGCAGTGTGAACCCGTCGGCTCCACCGCTCCCACCACATCCCCCGCCCCGACCTCGTCACCCTTGCGCACCGACGGACTCACCGGCTCGTACGTCGTCCGCAGATCCGTGCCCCTCAGTTCCACGGACACCACACCCCGTCCCGCCACCCGCCCCGCGAAGGACACCCGGCCCGGGGCCACCGCCCGTACCGGGGAGCCGGCCGGGGCGGACAGGTCCGCGCCGCGGTGACCCGGGCCGTACGGTGTCGGCGGGGGTTCCCAGCCGCGCAGTACCGGCGGTCGTACACCCACCGGCCAGGCGCGGGCGATCTGCGGCACCCGGACGGGGGACGGAGCGGGGGCCGGGGGAGCGGGAGCCGCCCAGGCCCACGGGGGCAGTGGGGCCGCCGCCAGAGCGGCCAGCAGCAAGATGGCCCAGACCTGGGCATATCGCATGGATCGTCGCATGCGACAACCGTCCCCCACCCCGCCGATCACGGCCGGAGTCTGTGGACTACTCCCCGGTTGTGGACAGCGGCGTCACCCGGTGCCCCGGCGGTCCCGTACACTTCTTCTGGCGATCCGGGTCACCGGGTCGACTTCGCACGCCCCGACACCGGGCCGCCAAGCGGTCGGTGTCAGCGCCTCTCGGTCCTCTGTGGCACGGCGCATCGCGGGCGTCAGGCGTGGAGGCCGTCCGGCTTTCGCGGCACAACCGAGGAACTCAAGGAGATACGGCCATGGCCGTCGTCACGATGCGGGAGCTGCTGGAGAGCGGCGTCCACTTCGGTCACCAGACCCGTCGCTGGAACCCGAAGATGAAGCGCTTCATCTTCACCGAGCGCAACGGCATCTACATCATCGACCTGCTCCAGTCGCTGTCGTACATCGACCGCGCCTACGAGTTCGTCAAGGAGACCGTCGCCCACGGCGGCACGGTCATGTTCGTCGGCACGAAGAAGCAGGCGCAGGAGGCCATCGCCGAGCAGGCGACCCGCGTCGGCATGCCCTACGTCAACCAGCGCTGGCTGGGCGGCATGCTCACCAACTTCTCGACCGTCTACAAGCGTCTGCAGCGCCTGAAGGAGCTGGAGCAGATCGACTTCGAGGACGTCGCGTCCTCCGGTCTGACCAAGAAGGAGCTCCTGGTCCTCTCGCGTGAGAAGGCCAAGCTGGAGAAGACCCTCGGTGGTATCCGCGAGATGCAGAAGGTGCCGAGCGCCGTCTGGATCGTGGACACCAAGAAGGAGCACATCGCCGTTGGTGAGGCCCGGAAGCTGAACATTCCGGTCGTCGCGATCCTCGACACCAACTGCGACCCCGACGAGGTCGACTACAAGATCCCGGGCAACGACGACGCGATCCGCTCCGTCACCCTGCTCACCCGTGTGATCGCCGACGCCGTCGCCGAGGGCCTCATCGCCCGTTCCGGCGTGGCCGCCGGTGAGAAGGGCGAGAAGGCCGCGGGCGAGCCGCTTGCCGAGTGGGAGCGCGACCTGCTTGAGGGTGAGAAGAAGGCCGACGAGGCCGAGAAGCCGGCTGAGGCCGCCGCTGAGGCTCCGGCTGCCGAGGCTCCGGCTGCCGAGGCTCCGGCCGCCGAGGGCGAGCAGGCCTGACGCACGCGTTGACGGCGGGGGCGCTGACATGAAGTCCGCCCCCGCTGTTCACCCGTAGGTCGGTACGACGTATGCCAACCCCGACTACATGGGGAACGCAAACCGTGCTGACCTGAAGATTCTCCAGACTTCGAGAAAGACTCACAGACTCATGGCGAACTACACCGCCGCCGACGTCAAGAAGCTCCGTGAGCTCACCGGCGCCGGCATGATGGACTGCAAGAAGGCGCTGGACGAGGCCGAGGGCAACGTCGAGAAGGCCGTCGAGGCGCTGCGCATCAAGGGCCAGAAGGGCGTCGCCAAGCGCGAGGGCCGCTCCGCCGAGAACGGCGCCGTGGTCTCCATCATCGCCGACGACAACTCCACCGGCGTCCTCGTCGAGCTGAAGTGCGAGACGGACTTCGTCGCCAAGGGCGAGAAGTTCCAGGCCGTGGCCCAGACCATCGCCGAGCACGTCGCCAAGACGAACCCGGCCGACATCGAGGCCCTGCTCGGCTCCGAGATCGAGGCCGGCAAGACCGTCCAGGCGTTCGTGGACGAGGCCAACGCCACCCTCGGTGAGAAGATCGTCCTGGACCGCTTCGCGCAGTTCTCCGACGGCTACGTCACCTCCTACATGCACAAGACCATGCCCGACCTGCCCCCGCAGATCGGTGTCCTGGTCGAGTTCGACAAGCCGAACGCCGAGGTCGCCAGGGGCGTCGCCCAGCACATCGCCGCCTTCGCGCCGAAGTACCTCTCCCAGGAGGAGGTGCCGGCCGAGGTCGTCGAGTCCGAGCGTCGCATCGCCGAGGAGACCACCCGCGCCGAGGGCAAGCCCGAGGCCGCGATCGCCAAGATCGTCGAGGGTCGCCTCAACGGCTTCTTCAAGGACGCCACGCTGCTCGGCCAGCCGTACGCGCTGGACAACAAGAAGTCGGTCCAGAAGGTTCTGGACGAGGCCGGTGTCACCCTGAAGCGCTTCGCGCGCATCAAGGTCGGCATCTGAGTCCGTACCGCGATCGACGCACGGCCCGTGGACAGAACCCGGGACCAATCCCGGGGGAATTCCCGATAGGGTCGTAAGCAGTCGTCCGCGTACACCGCCACACCCCGGCGTGAGGCGGACGGCAGCAGATCTGACGAGGAGGCCATTGCCGCGCATGGGAGCGAAAAGCGACCCCACCGGCAATGGCCTTCTTCGTATGTGCAACACGTGAAAGAGGCGGGATCTCCCATGACCACCAAGGCCCAGAAGAGCGACGACGGCAAAGTGCGCGGCCGGTTTCTGCTGAAGCTGTCCGGAGAGGCCTTCTCCGGCGGTGGCGGCCTGGGCGTGGACCCGGACGTGGTGCACAAGATCGCCCGCGAGATCGCGGCCGTCGTCCGGGACGGCGCCGAGATCGCGGTCGTCATCGGCGGCGGCAACTTCTTCCGCGGCGCCGAGCTCCAGCAGCGCGGCATGGACCGGGCCCGCTCCGACTACATGGGCATGCTCGGCACCGTGATGAACTGCCTCGCCCTCCAGGACTTCCTGGAGAAGGAGGGCATCGACAGCCGGGTGCAGACCGCCATCACGATGGGCCAGGTCGCCGAGCCGTACATCCCGCTGCGCGCCGTGCGCCACCTGGAGAAGGGCCGCGTGGTCATCTTCGGCGCCGGTATGGGCATGCCGTACTTCTCCACCGACACCACCGCCGCGCAGCGTGCCCTGGAGATCGACGCCGAGGCGCTGCTCATGGGCAAGAACGGCGTGGACGGGGTCTACGACTCCGACCCCAAGAAGAACCCCGACGCCGTCAAGTTCGACTCGCTCGGCTACGGCGAGGTCATCACCCGCGACCTGAAGGTCGCCGACGCCACCGCGATCACGCTGTGCCGTGACAACAAGCTGCCGATCCTCGTCTTCGAGCTGCTCGCGGAGGGCAATATCGCGCGGGCGGTCAAGGGTGAGAAGATCGGCACGCTGGTGGGTGACCAGGGAAGCCGGGACTGAGCTCAGGACCACCCGGTTCCCGGCCGGGGGATGGACAATGTCCTGCCGGTCCGGAACCGTGCAGGAAGCAGACGCGACGCAGCCGGCCGCCGCCCGACTCCGGGAACCGCAGCCGGGCCTTACTCAAGACACGCAGGAGCAAGTGGTGATCGAAGAGACCCTCCTCGAAGCCGAGGAGAAGATGGAGAAGGCCGTCGTGGTCGCCAAGGAGGACTTCGCCGCGATCCGCACCGGCCGTGCGCACCCGGCGATGTTCAACAAGATCGTGGCCGACTACTACGGTGCCCTGACGCCGATCAACCAGCTGGCCTCGTTCTCCGTGCCGGAGCCGCGCATGGCGGTTGTGACGCCGTTCGACAAGACCGCGCTGCGCAACATCGAGCAGGCGATCCGCGACTCCGACCTGGGCGTCAACCCCAGCAACGACGGCAACATCATCCGTGTGGTCTTCCCGGAGCTGACCGAGGAGCGCCGCCGCGAGTTCATCAAGGTCGCCAAGCACAAGGCGGAGGACTCCCGGGTCTCCATCCGCTCCGTGCGCCGCAAGGCCAAGGACGCCATCGACAAGGCCGTCAAGGACGGCGAGGTCGGCGAGGACGAGGGCCGCCGCGCGGAGAAGGAGCTGGACGACCTCACGTCGAAGTACGTCGCGCAGGTGGACGAGCTGCTGAAGCACAAGGAAGCGGAGCTGCTCGAAGTCTGATGAGCGACTCTTCCTGGGGGGCGCCGCCATCGGCGGGTCAGGCCGGCTACTGGGGGCCCACCGAGGGTGGTCCTGCCCAGGGAGCCGCCCCGGCGGGTCCCGCGTACGATGCGCCTGAGGCGCAGCACACTCGCCCCATGCCCATCGTGCCCGACGGACCCGCCGTATCTCGATACGGCGATGACCAGGACGACGACCGGGGGGCCGCTCGGCCGAGTGGCCCCTTGTTCCGCAACGAGGCCGCCGGCGAGGCATGGCCCGAGCCCGCACCGGCCGGGTCCCTGCCTGCCGAGAACCAGAATCCGGAGCCCATGCCCGACGCCCCCCAGCCGGCGCCAGCGCCGCAGAAGAAGAGCGCGGGCCGTGACCTGAGCGCGGCCATAGGGGTCGGGGTCGGGCTCGGTGTGGTGATCGTCGCGTCCCTGTTCGTCCGCAAGGCCGTGTTCGTCGGCGTGATCGCGGCTGCCGTGGTCGTGGGCCTGTGGGAGCTGACGAGCAGGCTGCGGGAGCGCAAGGGCATCAACGCGCCGCTCGTGCCGCTCGCGGTGGGCGGTGCGGCGATGGTGGTCGCCGGGTATGTGCGCGGCGCCGAGGGGGCGTGGGTCGCCATGGCGCTGACCGCTCTCGCGGCCCTGGTCTGGCGGATGACGGAGCCACCCGAGGGCTACCTCAAGGACGTCACGGCGGGCGTCTTCGCGGCGTTCTACGTGCCGTTCCTGGCCACGTTCGTCGCGATGATGCTGACGGCGAAGGACGGCCCCTGGCGTGTCCTGACCTTCCTGCTCCTGACCGTCGTCAGCGACACCGGCGCCTACGCGGTCGGCTGGCGCTTCGGCAGGCACAAGCTGGCCCCGCGCATCAGTCCCGGCAAGACCCGCGAGGGCCTGCTGGGCGCGGTGACCTTCGCGATGGTCGCGGGCGCGCTGTGCATGCAGTTCCTGATCGACGACGGCACCTGGTGGCAGGGGCTGCTCCTCGGCCTCGCGGTCGCGGCCAGCGCCACCCTGGGCGATCTCGGCGAGTCCATGATCAAGCGCGACCTGGGCATCAAGGACATGGGCACGCTGCTGCCGGGTCATGGGGGCATCATGGACCGGCTGGACTCATTGCTGCCGACGGCTCCGGTGGTGTGGTTGCTGCTGGTGGTGTTCGTCGGCTCCGCGTGAGCCGTGAGCGTGAGCAGAGGGCCGTACGACGAGGCATACGACGGTGCCCCCGTCCTGGGCGCGGGACGGGGGCACCGGTGTGTCCAGGCTCAGGCGCCCGGTGTGACGCGGATGGCCGCGAGGTCGAACTGGAGGCGGACCGTCTCGCTCACCATGGCGCCGCCCTGGGCGATCCGGGCGTCGTAGGTCAGACCCCAGTCGGAGCGGTT
The DNA here is from genome assembly GCF_020181035.1 of Streptomyces sp. CoH27. Taxonomy (GTDB): domain Bacteria; phylum Actinomycetota; class Actinomycetes; order Streptomycetales; family Streptomycetaceae; genus Streptomyces; species Streptomyces camelliae. Next base: position 17,767 of record NZ_JAIQYY010000015.1, on the reverse strand, counting down.
GATCGTGGTGGTGCCGTCGAAGCCGACCCGCTCGTCACCGAACGCGTCGGTGACGTGGCCGATGTACGTGAGGTCCAGGTCGACCGGGCGGGTGGTGTCCTTGATCGTGAGGTCGCCGGCCATCCGGTAGACGTCCTTGCCCACGAGCCGCACGGCGGTGCTCGTGAACGTCATCCGCGGATAGGTCGCGGAGTCCAGGAACGGGCGGCCGACGAGGTGCGCGTCCCGCTGCTCGACCCCCGTGTCGACACTGGCGGTGTACACCACGATGTCGGCCCGGGACCGGGACGGGTCACGGCCGTCGAAGTACAGGCGGCTCTCGTACTGCGGAAAGGCACCGCGCACCGTCGTCACCATCGCGTGCCGCACCGAGAACCCGATCCTGCTGTGCGCGGGATCGATCAGCCACTCGCCGGTCAGGTGCGCCAGCTCGGGATCGGGCAGTACGGCGGTGGCGGTGGCACCGGCCACCGCAGCGGTGGTCGCCACGGGCGCGCCGGGGGACTGCGCGTGCCGGTGGGGGGAGTTGCGGCCGAAGAACTTCATGGCCTGTTGCTACGACATGGCAAAAGGCGGGACAAGGGCCGACCAGGAAACCCGACCGTTTCCCGACAGAACTTCACAGGCCGCCACCCCGCGCACCCCCCGGGGAACGAGCGCAGCGGGCCACCCTGTTCGATCTGCGACACTGGTAAGGCCATGCCTAAGCCCGGAGAACTCACTTTCGTCGCCCCGCGCGGAGCCAAGAAGCCGCCGCGGCATCTCGCCGACCTCACGCCCGCCGAGCGCAAGGAAGCCGTGGCCGGGATCGGTGAGAAGCCGTTCCGTGCCAAGCAGCTCTCGCAGCACTACTTCGCGCGGTACGCGCACGACCCGGACCAGTGGACGGACATCCCCGCCGGCTCGCGGGAGAGGCTGCGCGAAGCGCTGTTCCCGGAGCTGATGACGGTCGTCCGGCATCTGTCGACCGACCAGGGCGCCACCCGCAAGACGCTGTGGCGGCTGTTCGACGGCACGCTGGTCGAGTCCGTGCTGATGCGGTATCCGGACCGGGTCACCATGTGCATCAGCTCGCAGGCCGGATGCGGGATGAACTGCCCCTTCTGTGCCACCGGGCAGGCCGGGCTCGACCGGAATCTGTCCACCGCCGAGATCGTCCACCAGATCGTGGACGGGATGCGGGCGCTGCGGGACGGCGAGGTGCCCGGCGGGCCTGCCCGGCTCTCGAACATCGTCTTCATGGGGATGGGTGAGCCGCTCGCCAACTACAACCGGGTCGTGGGTGCGATCCGGGCGCTCACCGATCCCGCCCCCGACGGGCTCGGGCTCTCTCAGCGCGGGATCACCGTCTCGACCGTCGGGCTGGTGCCGGCCATCCACCGGTTCGCCGACGAGGGCTTCAAGTGCCGGCTCGCGATCTCCCTGCACGCCCCCGACGACGAACTGCGCGACACCCTCGTCCCCGTGAACACGCGGTGGAAGGTGCGCGAGGTGCTGGACGCCGGGTTCGAGTACGTCGAGAAGAGCGGGCGCCGGCTGTCCATCGAGTACGCGCTCATCCGCGACATCAACGACCAGGCGTGGCGGGGGGACCGGCTCGGCCGACTGCTCAGGGGCAAGCCCGTGCACGTCAATCTCATTCCACTGAACCCGACCCCGGGCACCAAGTGGACCGCCTCGCGGCCCGAGGACGAGAAGGCGTTCGTCGAGGCCATCGCCGCGCACGGGGTGCCCGTCACCGTCCGGGACACCCGTGGGCAGGAGATCGACGGAGCCTGTGGTCAGCTCGCGGCCACCGAGCGGTAATCTGACCGGGTCCACATATCTTCATATTCCGACAGGGGAGCGCCACAGCGCTGAGAGTGCGGCGGACAGGGCCGCAGACCCTCTGAACCTCGCCCAGGTCATTCTGGGTAGGAAGTTCGGTCATCACTCAAGCTGTTGCGCCCTGCCCGGCCTCCTGCGCGGAAGGCCGGGCAGGGCCGCGTTCTTCCTGGCCAACCCCCAGGAGGACATCCAGTGCACAACAAGACCCTCGTGGCCGCCGCGGTCGGCCTCGGCCTGATCGGTCTGTCCGCGTGCGGTTCCGGCAACGGCACGTCGTCACCCGCCGATTCCAAGACCGTCACCCTCGTCAGCCACGACTCGTGGGCCGTCTCCAAGAGCGTGCTCGCCGACTTCGAGAAGAGTTCCGGGTACAAGGTCAAGGTCCTCAAGGACGGCGACGCCGGGCAGGCCGTCAACAAGGCCATCCTCACCAAGGACAACCCGCAGGGCGACGTCTTCTTCGGTGTCGACAACACCTTGCTCTCCCGCGCCCTCGACAACAGCCTCTTCCAGCCGTACACCGCCAAGGGCCTCGACCAGGTGGGCGCCGCCTACCAGCTCGACCAGGCCAAGCACCGGGTCACGCCGATCGACTACGGCGACATCTGCGTCAACTACGACAAGGCGTACTTCAGCAAGCACAAGCTGACACCGCCCCGGACCTTCGCCGATCTGGCCAAGCCCGAGTACAAGAACCTCCTCGTCACCGAGAACGCGGCCACCTCCTCGCCGGGCCTCGGTTTCCTGCTGGGCAGCGCCGCGCAGTTCGGGGACAACGGCTGGCAGGACTACTGGAAGAAGCTCAAGGCCAATGGCGTCAAGGTCGTCGACGGCTGGGAGCAGGCCTACTACCAGGAGTTCTCCGGCTCCTCCGAGGGCAAGAAGGCCGGCGGTGACCGGCCGCTCGTCGTGTCGTACGCCTCCTCGCCGCCCGCTGAGGTCATCTACGCCACGAAGCGGCCCAGCACCGCCCCGACCGGCGTGGCGAACGGCACCTGCTTCCGGCAGATCGAGTTCGCCGGGCTGCTGAGCAACGCCAAGAATCCCAAGGGCGCCAAGGCGTTCATCGACTTCCTGGTCTCCAAGGAGTTCCAGGAGGACATGCCGCTGAACATGTACGTCTACCCGGTCCTGAAGGGGGCGAAGGTGCCCGCCGAGTTCACCGAGTACGGCCCGGCCGCCCAGCACCCCGAGACCATGGCCCCCGGCACGATCGCCGCCAACCGCGACCAGTGGGTCAAGTCGTGGACGTCACTCGTACTGAAGTAGCCGAACCCCGGCGGAAGACGCGCGGGAACGTGACGCGGCTCGGGCTGATGGCCCTGCCCGTCGCGTTCTTCGCGCTGTTCTTCGCCTGGCCCGTGGCCGCGATCGTCGCGCGCGGGCTGAAGGTGGACGGCGCCTGGCGGTTCGGGCGGATCACGGACGTCGTCACCCAGCCGGACATCCGGCACGTGCTGTGGTTCACCACCTGGCAGGCGCTCGCCTCCACCGCGCTCACCCTGCTCCTCGCCCTGCCCGCCGCCTATGTCTTCGCCCGGCTCGACTTCCCGGGCAAGCAGGTGCTGCGGGCCGTCGTCACCGTCCCGTTCGTGCTGCCCACCGTCGTCGCCAGCAGCGCCTTCCTCGCGCTGGTGGGGCACGGCGGGCTGCTGGACGAGCTGTGGGGCGTACGGCTGGACACCACGGTGTGGGCGATCCTGCTGGCCCACGTCTTCTTCAACTACGCGGTCGTCGTCCGCACCGTCGGCGGACTGTGGTCCCAGCTCGACCCCCGTCAGGAGGAGGCCGCCCGCATGCTGGGCGCGTCTCCGCTCAGCGCCTGGCGGAAGGTCACCCTCCCGGCGCTCGCGCCCGCCGTGGCCGCCGCCGCGCTGATGGTTTTCCTGTTCACCTTCACCTCCTTCGGCGTCGTCCAGATCCTCGGCGGCCCCACCTTCTCCACCCTCGAAGTGGAGATCTACCGGCAGACCTCCGAGGTCTTCGACCTGTCCACAGCCGCCGTCCTCACCCTTGTACAGTTCGCCGCCGTCGGCGCGATCCTCGCCGTGCACGCCTGGACCGTACGGCGCCGGGAGACCGCGCTGCGGCTGGTCGACCCCAAGGTGACCGCCCGCCGGCCGCGCGGGACCGGGCAGTGGGCGCTGCTCGCAGGTGTCCTCGTCACCGTCGCGCTGCTCCTCGTGCTGCCGCTCGCCGTGCTCGTCCGGCGCTCCCTCGACGCCCCCGGCTTCGGCTACTACCGGGCGCTCGCCGACTCCGACGGCGGTACGTTCCTGGTGGCGCCCGTGCAGGCGGTGTGGACCTCGCTGCAGTACGCCGTCGCCGCCACGGCCATCGCCGTCGTGATCGGAGGTCTCGCCGCCGCCGCGCTCGCCCGCCGGGACGCCGGACGGCTGGTCCGGAGCTTCGACGCGCTGCTGATGCTGCCGCTCGGCGTGTCCGCCGTGACCGTCGGCTTCGGCTTCCTGATCGCCCTGGACAAGCCGCCGCTGGATCTGCGGCAGTCCTGGATCCTCGTCCCGCTCGCCCAGGCGCTGGTCGGCGCCCCCTTCGTCGTACGGACCATGCTGCCCGTGCTGCGCGCGGTGGACGGCCGGCTCCGGGAGGCGGCAGCCGTGCTCGGGGCGTCGCCCTGGCGGGTGTGGCGGGAGGTGGACCTGCCGCTGGTGCTGCGGGCGCTGCTGGTCGCGGCCGGGTTCGCGTTCGCCGTCTCGCTCGGTGAGTTCGGGGCGACCGTGTTCATCGCCCGGCCCGACAATCCCACCCTCCCGGTCGCCGTGGCCCGGCTGCTCAGCCGTCCCGGAGACCTCAACTACGGCCAGGCGATGGCCCTTTCGACCATTCTGATGGTGGTGTGCGCGGTCGCGCTGCTCGTCCTGGAACGGCTGCGCACCGACCGGACGGGGGAGTTCTAGATGCCGAAGACGCTGACGGGGGAGTTCTGATGCTGCTCAGCCTCGATGCCGCGACCGTGCGCTTCGGCGGGCGGGCCGTGCTCGACGCCGTCGGTCTGGAGGTCGCCGAGCAGGAGGTGGTGTGCGTGCTCGGGCCCAGCGGCAGCGGAAAGTCCACGCTGCTCCGGGCGGTCGCCGGCCTCCAGCCCCTGTCCGGCGGGCGGGTGCTGCTCGACGGCCGCGACCAGTCCGGCGTACCCGCGCACAAGCGGGGTGTCGGCCTGATGTTCCAGGACCATCAGCTCTTTCCGCAGCGGGACGTCGGCGCGAACGTGGCCTTCGGGCTGCGCATGCACGGCGTCGCCAAGGGGGAACGGGACGCCGAGGTGGGGCAGTTGCTGGAGCTGGTCGGGCTGCCCGGGGCGGCGCGGCGGGCCGTGGCCGCCCTGTCCGGTGGTGAGCAGCAGCGCGTGGCCCTCGCCCGTGCGCTCGCGCCGAAGCCCCGGCTGCTGATGCTGGACGAGCCGCTCGGCCAGCTCGACCGCTCGCTGCGGGAGCGGCTGGTGGTCGAACTGCGGGAACTCTTCAGGCGGTTGGGCACCACCGTGCTCGCCGTGACCCACGACCAGGGCGAGGCGTTCGCGCTGGCCGACCGGGTGGTGGTGATGCGGGACGGGCGGATCGCCCAGTCCGGCACGCCACTTGAGGTCTGGCAGCGGCCCGCCGACGCGTTCGTGGCCCGGTTCCTCGGCTTCGACAACGTGGTCGAGGCGACCGTCGTCGGTACGGCCGCCGACAGCCCCTGGGGCAAGCTGCCGGTGCCCGACGGTTCCCCGCAGGGCGCGCGCACGCTGCTGGTCCGGCCCGCCGGGGTACGGCTCGTGGCGGCCGACGCGGGCCTGCCCTGCACGGTGACCGCCCGCACCTTCAAGGGCACCCATGTGGCCGTCCACCTCCAGCCCGGGGACGGACCACGCCTGGAGGCCGCCTGCGCACTGCGGGACGCGCCCGAGGCCGGAGACGCGGTGGGCGTGGAGTTCGACGCGGCCGACATCGTCGTGCTCGGCTGATCTGCGACCTGCTGAGGGGAGGGGCCGTACGACCGCGGCCCGTCCCCTGGGGATAGGGGGACGGGCCGCGGAAGTGGAGTGAAAGCGCCGGGGTCAGCCGTTGCCGCGCGTGCCGCGACGGCGCATGCCGAACCAGACCGCGCCGCCGCCGACGACGACCAGCGCGCCCGCGAGACCGGCGATCAGCGGGGTGTTGGAGTTCGCACCGGTCTCGGCGAGGTTCGAGCTGCCGGCCGCCGGGGACGGTGCGTTGCTCGGCGCCGCGCTCGCCGGGGCGGAGCTGGACGCGGAGTCGGACGGGGTCGGGGTCGGCGACTGGGCCGGGGTGGACGCCGACGGCGACGGCTTCGGCGTCGTCGAGGCCGGCGGGGCCGGGGTGGAGCTTCCGGTCGTGCAGGCGGTGGACGGGGTCGTCAGGTCGGGCTGGATGTCCTCGTCGAGGATGTTGGTCGCCTTGATGTGGACGCGGTAGGTCGCGCCCGGCTTCCAGTCCTCCGGGATGGTCACCGACGCACCCGTGGCCGAGCCCTTGACCTCGTGCTCGCCCACCTTCGTCTCGACGCCACTGGTGTCCTTGAGGAACACGGTGACATGGGCCGGGGTGCCGGTGACATCGGTGTCGGTGACGACGATGACACCTTTCGCGCCGTCGCACTTGGCTTCGGCCTTGAAGTCACCGATCACACATGCGGACGCGGTGCTGGACAGAGCCAGCACCGCGGCGGCGGAGGCAGAGACAACACCGAGGATGCGCACGGAACGACGTGCACTGCGGCGAGTTATGGACAACGTTTGTCCTTTACAGAGTGCATAACTGCGGGGGGCTGAGGGGGTTTTGGGGCGGCGGACGAGGGTGACGCCCCAGCACCCCCAGGAGGCTCACAGGTCTATAAGCGCTCCGTAAGCAGTGTCAATGCACAAGCCGTCAGCAGTCGTTGGCTTTACCTTCTTATTAACCGACCGGACGTTTGACCCGAGTTGTCAGCCCTGGACCGCCGCCGGGTCCATCCACATGACCTCCCAGGTGTGGCCGTCGAGGTCGTCGAAGGTGCGGCCGTACATGAAGCCGTGGTCCTGGGTCGGGCCGGTCTCCGTGCCGCCCGCCGCGATCGCCTTCTCGACCAGCTCGTCGACCTTCGCGCGGCTCTCCGCGCTCAGGCAGACCAGCACCTCGCTGGTCGTCGTCGCGTCGGCGATCTCCTTCTTGGTGAACGTCGCGTAGAACGGCTTGGTGAGCAGCATCGCGAAGATGGTGTCGCTGATCACCACGGAGGCCGCCTTCTCGTCGCTGAACTGGGGGTTGATCGTGTAGCCCAGCTCCGTGAAGAACTTCTTCGAGGCGTCGAGGTCGTTCACGGGCAGGTTCACGAAGATCATCTGCTGGTACATGAGGTCTCTCCCGTAGAGGTTCGTGCCAGTGTGTTCGGTGGGTAGACCGGGGGTCCGGCTCGAACTCATCGGCGACGGGAGAACTTTTTTCAGCGGTCCACGGGGAGCGCCGCCAGGGAGGCGACGACGACGGTGAGGGGACCGAACAGCGCCAGCAGGGCCGCCGCGCGCAGGGCCGCTGCCACGCGCAGCATCGAGACCGGGGCGCCGAGCCGGAGTAGCGCGGCCGTCGTCTCGGACCGGCACTGGCGGGTCTCCACGGCCGCGGTGAGCAGGGTGGCGACCGTGCAGCCCGTGACGAGCAGCGCGCCCAGGGTGGTCAGCGGGCCGAACGCCGGTGCGGAGCCGGCGTACAGCGTGGTCATGGCGTACCCGGCGGACGCGACCGCGCACACGACGCCCAGGGGACGGCCGATACGGGTGGCTTCCGCCATGAGGACCCGGCCGGCGAGCAGGCGGAGGGCGCCGGGGCGGGTGGACTGCAGGAGCCGGCCGCACAGGTGGGTGAGGCCGGGGGCGGCGAGGACCAGGCCGGTGGCGATGAGGAGCCAGCCGAGCAGCACGGCGAGGGCCGCGCGGTCGTAGGCGTGGACCGCGAGGCCCATGGTGAGGAAGGTGATGCCCCAGGGGAGGCCGGCGGGGGCGTCCTTGGGGGGCTGAGGAGTGTCCGCGGGCCAGGTGGTCTCCGGGGCCGGGGAGCCGGGTTCGGTGCCCGGTGCGGTGAGGTCGCCGCTCTCCTGCGGAGCGGGAGCGGTCTCGGCGGTACGGTCGCCCGTCGGGTGCGGATGCGGTGGCCCGCCGTCGCTCGCGGTCCGCCGGCTCAGACGCGCGCCGTACCTGCCGTACGTCCCGAACGTCTCCTTCGCCGTCGCGTGGCCGTACGCCCCGAAACGGCCGAATCTGCGCGGGCCCGGAGTGGTGGGGCGGGGGTCGCGCGGGCGCAGGGACAGGGCCACCGTCGTCGTCGCCGTGGCCGGCACCAGGGCGAGCAGGGTCAGGGCCGCCGGGAGCGGGAGGGGCTGGCCGGAGGCGAGGAAGTCGGACGCGGCGCCGTCGAAGGGCATGCCCGTCAGGTCGCCGCGCAGGTGCAGGAAGACCAGCAGGGCCACCGCCGAGCCCAGGGTGCAGGCCAGGGCCGTGGTGAGGGCGGAGATGGCCATGAGGCGGGCCGGGCCGAGGCCGACGGCGGACAGTCCGGTGCGTGGCTTGGTGCCGGGGTCGGTGCGGGCGACGGCGAGCGCGAGGTACACCGTGGCGGCGAGCGGCACCGCGCACCAGACCAGGCGCAGCGCGGCGGCACCGGCGGACTGAGGGTGGTGCAGGGCGTAACCGAGGCAGGACAGCAGCAGGAACCCGGTGCCAGCCGAGGCCGCGGCCACCAGCAGGCGGCGCAGCTGGACCGCGGGCCGGGCCGCGCGGGTCAGACGGAGAGCGAGCACGCGGCCCGGCCTTCCGTCTCCGGGGTCTGGGGCAGGTGCACGGTCTGGACGCGCCGCCCGTCCAGCAGGGAGACCGTCCGGTCGGCGAGGGCCGCGGTGTCGGGGTCGTTCGTGGCGAGGACGACGGTGATGCCGTGCGAGCGGGCGGCCGTGGTGAGCGTCCGCAGCACGTGGGTGCGGTCGGCGCGGTGCAGCGGGGCCGTCGGTTCGTCGGCGAACAGGACCGAGGGGGCCGGGGCCAGCGCACGGGCGATCGACACGCGCTGGCGTTCGGCCTGCTGAAGTTCGTGCGGGTGCGCGCGGGACCTGTCGCCGACGTCGAGGCGCTCCAGCCACTCCAGCGCGGCGACCTTGGCCCGGCGGCGGCTGGTGCCGCGCAGCATCAGGGGGAGCGCGGCGTTCTCCCAGACGTTCAGCTCGGGGACGAGGACCGGTACGGGGTCGATCCAGCCGAAGCGGTCCCGGCGCAGCCGTTCCCGGGCCATCGGGCTGAGGGTGTGCACGGGCACGCTGTTGAACCAGACCTCGCCCTCGCGCACCGGCACCAGGCCGGACAGACAGCGCAGCAAGGTCGTCTTGCCGCTGCCGCGCGGGCCGGTGACGGCGAAGATCTCGCCTTCCCGCACCCCGAGCGAGATCCCGGCGAGCCCGGGGGAGCCGTCGGGGTGCCTGAAGTGCAGCGCGCGTGCCCAGAGCACGTCGTTGTCCGGCGGGGCCTCCATGGGCGTACACCTCGGTTCTGATCCGTGTTCCCGTGCCTGATCCCTCGTGTGGGCGAACGAAGGCTGGGCCGATCGGTCACTGGAACGCTAGATAGCCGGTACCGGGAGGCCGGACAGCACACGGCCCCGGGCCGCCGTTCTCACTCGAACGGGCGGCACCGGGGCCGGTGTTGATCATCCAGAAGGATCACCCGAGGATGATCAGAGCTTGGTCCACGCCTCCGTGAGCGTGGCCCGCAGGATCTGCTCGATCTCGTCGAAGGTCTCCTGGTCGGAGATCAGCGGCGGGGCGAGCTGGATCACCGGGTCGCCGCGGTCGTCGGCACGGCAGTACAGGCCGTTGTCGAACAGGGCCTTGGAGAGGAAGCCGTACAGCACGCGCTCGGTCTCCTCCTCGTTGAAGGACTCCTTGGTGTGCTTGTCCTTCACCAGCTCGATGCCGTAGAAGAAGCCGTTGCCGCGGACGTCGCCGACGATCGGCAGGTCGTGCAGCTTCTGCAGGGTCTGCAGGAAGGCGCCCTCGTTGTCGAGCACGTGCTGGTTGAGGTTCTCGCGCTCGAACAGGTCGAGGTTGGCGAGACCCACCGCCGCCGACACCGGGTGGCCGCCGAAGGTGTAGCCGTGCAGGAAGGTGTTGTCGCCCTTGTAGAACGGCTCGGCGAGCTTGTCGGAGATGATGCAGGCGCCGATCGGGGAGTAGCCCGAGGTCATGCCCTTGGCGCAGGTGATCATGTCCGGGACGTAGCCGAACTTGTCACAGGCGAACATCGTGCCGAGGCGGCCGAAGGCGCAGATGACCTCGTCCGACACGAGCAGCACGTCGTACTGGTCGCAGATCTCGCGCACGCGCTGGAAGTAGCCGGGCGGGGGCGGGAAGCAGCCGCCGGCGTTCTGCACGGGCTCAAGGAAGACCGCCGCGACGGTGTCCGGGCCCTCGAAGAGGATCTGCTGCTCGATCTGGTCGGCGGCCCAGCGGCCGAAGGCCTCGGGGTCGTCGCCGAAGATCGGGGCGCGGTAGATGTTGGTGTTCGGCACCTTGTGCGCGCCCGGCACCAGCGGCTCGAAGGGGGCCTTCAGGCCCGGCAGGCCGGTGATGGACAGGGCGCCCTGCGGGGTGCCGTGGTAGGCGACCGCACGCGAGATGACCTTGTACTTGGTCGGCTTGCCCTTGAGCTTGAAGTACTGCTTGGCGAGCTTCCAGGCGGTCTCGACGGCCTCGCCGCCGCCGGTGGTGAAGAAGACCTTGTTCAGATCGCCCGGGGCGTAGTCGGCCAGGCGCTCGGCCAGCTCGACGGCCTTGGGGTGGGCGTAGGACCACACCGGGAAGAAGGCGAGCTCCTGGGCCTGCTTGAAGGCGGTCTCGGCGAGTTCCGTGCGGCCGTGACCGGCCTGGACCACGAACAGACCGGCGAGACCGTCGAGGTAGCGCTTGCCCTTGTCGTCGTAGATGTAGGTGCCCTCACCCCGGACGATGGTCGGGACGGGGGAGTTCTCGTACGAGGACATGCGGGTGAAGTGCATCCACAGGTGGTCGTACGCGGTGCGGCTGAGGTCCTTCTGGGTCACGGTTATCGGGTTCCCCACATGTAGGTCTGCTTCTTGAGCTTGAGGTAGACGAAGCTCTCGGTGGAGCGCACCCCGGGCAGGGCCCGGATGCGTTTGTTGATGACGTCCAGCAGGTGGTCGTCGTCCTCGCAGACGATCTCGGCGAGGATGTCGAACGAGCCCGCGGTCATCACCACGTACTCGACTTCCGACATGTCAGTCAGCGCGTCCGCGATCGACTCGACATCGCCTTCGACGTTGATCCCGACCATCGCCTGCCGGCGGAAGCCCACGGTGAGCGGGTCCGTGACGGCGACGATCTGCATCACGCCCTGGTCCAGCAGCTTCTGGACGCGCTGGCGCACGGCCGCCTCGGACAGGCCGACGGCCTTGCCGATCGCGGCGTACGGCCGGCGGCCGTCCTCCTGGAGCTGCTGGATGATGGCGAGGGAGACGGCATCCAGCTGGGGGGTGCCGCCGTTCCTGGACTCGCGGGTGGAGTCCCTCTGGTCTGCGCTTCGACTGGCCACGACCTCACTGTGCACGAGGTCTCGACAGTTCCGCAAGCCCCGATCGATGAAATTCGTTGTCTGAGAGTCCGAACCTTGCGGATTTCGCAGAAGAGGTGCCCATGGGGGTGTTGAAAACGTGGGCCTGGCGACTAGGGTGGGTGTCTCAGCAATCGGACAGCGAGAACCTGATTCAGGAGGCCGGCAGTGAGCACCGAGCTGCGTCGTCTGCGCAACTACATCGACGGTGAGTTCCGGGACGCCGCCGACGGACGGACCACCGAGGTGGTCAACCCCGCGACGGGCGAGGCGTACGCGACCGCGCCGCTGTCCGGTGCGGCGGACGTGGACGCCGCAATGGAGGCCGCCGCCCGCGCCTTCCCGGCCTGGCGCGACACGACGCCCGCCGAGCGGCAGAAGGCGCTGCTGAAGATCGCGGACGCGTTCGAGGAGCGCGCCGAGGAGCTGATCGCGGCCGAGGTGGAGAACACGGGCAAGCCGGTCGGGCTGACCCGCTCCGAGGAGATCCCGCCGATGGTCGACCAGATCCGCTTCTTCGCGGGCGCGGCGCGGCTGCTGGAGGGCCGCTCGGCCGGTGAGTACATGGAGGGGATGACCTCGATCATCCGCCGTGAGCCGGTCGGCGTCTGCGCCCAGGTCGCCCCCTGGAACTACCCGATGATGATGGCGGTATGGAAGTTCGCCCCGGCGATCGCCGCGGGCAACACGGTCGTCCTGAAGCCGTCGGACACCACCCCCGCCTCCACCGTCCTCATCGCGGACATCATCGGCTCGATCCTCCCCAAGGGCGTCTTCAACGTCGTCTGCGGCGACCGCGACACGGGCCGGCTGATGGTCGAGCACTCGGTGCCCGCGATGGCGTCGATCACCGGCTCGGTGCGCGCCGGCATGTCGGTGGCCGAGTCCGCGTCCAAGGACGTCAAGCGGGTCCACCTGGAGCTCGGCGGCAAGGCCCCGGTCGTCGTCTTCGAGGACACCGACATCGCCAAGGCCGTCGAGGACATCTCCGTCGCGGGCTTCTTCAACGCCGGCCAGGACTGTACGGCCGCGACCCGCGTCCTCGTCCAGGAGTCCATCCACGACGAGTTCGTGGCCGCGCTCGCCAAGGCCGCGGCCGAGACGAAGACGGGTCAGCCGGACGACGAGGACGTCCTGTACGGCCCCCTGAACAACCCGAACCAGCTCAAGCAGGTCTCCGGCTTCATCGACCGCCTCCCCGCCCACGCCAAGGTCCAGGCGGGCGGCCACCAGGTCGGTGACCAGGGCTACTTCTACGCCCCGACCGTCGTCTCCGGCCTGAAGCAGGACGACGAGATCATCCAGAACGAGGTCTTCGGCCCGGTCATCACCGTCCAGTCCTTCTCGGACGAGGACCAGGCCGTCGAGTGGGCCAACGGCGTCGAGTACGCCCTCGCGTCCTCGGTGTGGACCAAGGACCACGCCCGCGCGATGCGCATGTCCAAGAAGCTCGACTTCGGCTGCGTGTGGATCAACACCCACATTCCGCTGGTCGCCGAGATGCCCCACGGCGGCTTCAAGAAGTCCGGCTACGGCAAGGACCTGTCGGCGTACGGCTTCGAGGACTACACGCGCATCAAGCACGTGATGACGTCCCTGGGCGAGTAGACACCGGGTACAGCGGGCGCGGCCTCTGGACGGGTCACCTCCCCGTCCGGGGGCCGCGCCGGCTCGTTCCCCGGCCACGAACTCCAGCTCGCTGCCGGTGACTTGAAGAGTGCCGTCCCGGTTCAGGGACGCGCCGGTGTCCGGCCAGTGAACAGGGCACGTATGACTGGAACATGCCATCAGTGATCGACAAGGTGTCGGGCAGCCGCCGGCTTGCTCGACGCAGCGTCGATTGTCCGTTCGGCGGGCCGGGCGGCATGCTTCCGGGGTGCCCCAGACTTCCTCCCGTACGACACCGATGCCCCGCCGTTCCCTTCTGCGCGCGCTCGGCGGCACCGCCGTGCTCGGCGCCCTGGCCGGCTGCGGGGTGCCCGCCGCCTACGTCGCGCCCGGCGACCGGGCCGTCGCCGACGCGTCCACGGCCGACAAGAAGCTGACCTGGGCGAACTGGCCGCTGTACATCGACACCGACGACAAGAACCCGAACCGGCGGCCCACCCTGGACGCCTTCGAGAAGCGCACCGGCATCTCCGTCGACTACGTCGAGGAGATCAACGACAACGACGAGTTCTTCGGCAAGATCAGCCCGGCGCTGATGAACCACCAGTCCACCGGCCGGGACCTGATCGTCATCAGCGACTGGATGTGCGCCCGGTTCGTCCGGCTGGGCTGGGTCCAGGAGATGGACCGCGCCCGGCAGCCGAATGTGGCCAAGTATCTGGACCCGCTGCTGCGTACACCCGCCTTCGACAAGGGCCGCCGGTTCAGCGTGCCGTGGCAGTCGGGCATCACCGGCATCGCCTACAACCGCAAGAAGCTGGGCCGCGAGATCCGGCACGTGAAGGACCTCTGGGCGAGCGACCTCAAGGGCCGCGTGACGCTCCTCTCCGGCCTGGACGAGTCCTTCGCGCTGCTGATGCAGGGCAACGGCGTGGACATCACCACATGGACGGCGGACGACTTCCACAACGTCTGCGACGAGGTGGAGCGCGAGATCCACCGCGGCCAGATCCGCCGCTTCACCGGCAACGACTACACCAAGGACCTGGTCAGCGGCGATGTGCTGGCCTGCCAGGCGTACTCGGGTGACGTCATCCAGCTCCAGGCGGACAACCCCGACATCCGCTTCGTCGTCCCCGAGGAGGGCGCCGAACTCTGGGCGGACTCCCTGATGATCCCCGACCGTGCCCTGCACAAGGCCAACGCCGAGCGGCTGATCGACTACTACTACGACCCCGAGGCCGCCGCGGAGCTCGCCGCGTGGGTGACGTACGTCTGCCCGGTCCCCGCGGCCAGGGAGGTGCTGGCCGCTTCGAAGGACAAGGACACCGCGGCCCTCGCCGACAACCCCCTGATCTTCCCGGACGCCACGATGCGCGGCCGTCTCGCCGTCGCCCGCGACATCACCTCCACGGAACGGGTGGAGTTCGCCAAGCGCTGGAACAGGATCGTGGGGCTCTGAGCCGCCGACCGGTCACCCGGGTGCCGTCACCCGGTCCAGGGTGCTGCCGACCGGCTTGAAGGTCCTGCGGTGGTGGAGCAGCGGTGGGGAGTCGGAGGTGGCCACCGCGACGACACGGACGATGACGATGTCGTGGTCGCCCTCGTCGTGGATCTTCTCCCGGTGGCAGATCAGGCTGGCCGCCGCGTCCGGTACGACGGGTATCCCACCGTCGAGCACCCGGAGGCCGCCGGTCGTGTGCTTCGCCGGCTCCGACGTCGCGAACGTGCGCGCCAGGTCCTCCTGGTCCTCGGCGAGCAGGTTCACCGCGAACGCGGGCTGTGCTGTGAGGGCCACGTGGGTGCGGGCCGTCTTCGCCACGCAGACCAGGAGCCGTGGCGGGGCCATCGAGAGGGTCGCGAACGAGGTGACCGTCATCGCGCGCAGGGTGCCGTCGTGGGCGGCGCTGACCACGGCCACGGTCGAGGCGATCCGGGAGAAGGCGTCGAGTACCAGGGAGCGGGTCGCTTCACGGAGCATGGTCGAGGGTTCCTTCGGCGTGGGCGGGGACCGGCAGCGGGTCCGGCCGGGGGGCGGTGCGGCGCTGCCTCGACTCCAGGCGGCCGGACGCGACGGCGGTGAGCAGCGCGGCCGCGGCCATGACCGCGCCGACCGCACTGGAGGACGCGTACCCGAAGCCGGCGCTGATGGTGAGGCCGCCGAGCCAGGCGGCGATGGCGTTGCCGAGGTTGAAGGCGCCGATGTTGAGGGAGGACGCCAGGGTCGGTGCCCCCGCCGCGTTGTCCAGCACCCGCTTCTGCAGGGGCGGGACGGTCGCGAAGCCGAACACTCCGATCAGGAATGTGAGGACCACCGCGGCGACCTGGTGGGAGGCGGCGAGACTGAAGCAGAGCAGTGTCACGGAGAGCAGCGCCAGCGTGGTGCAGAGCATCGGCATGAGCCGCTTGTCGGCGAGCCTGCCTCCGATGATGTTGCCGAGCACCAGCCCGCATCCGAAGACGACGAGGAGCCCGGAGACCGAGGACTCGGGGAAGGACGCCACCTCGGTCAGGATCGGCGCGATGTAGGTGACGGCGGCGAACACCCCGCCGAATCCCAGTACGGTCATGAGCATCGCGAGCAGGACCTGCGGGTTGCGGAGCGCGGCCGCCTCCCCGGCGACACCGGCCCGTTCGGGACGGCGGTCGGCGGGGACGAAGCAGAGGACTCCGGCGACGCCCAGGACTCCCAGGAGGGCGATGAGGACGAAGGTGACGCGCCAGCCGGCCGCCTGTCCGACCAGCGTTCCCAGGGGGACTCCCGCGACGTTGGCGACCGTGAGTCCGCTGAACATCATGGAGATCGCCGAGGCGCGGCGGTGCGGCGCCACGAGGTCCGCCGCCACGACCGAGCCGATGCCGAAGAAGGCGCCGTGGGTGAAGGAGGCGAGGACCCGGCCGAGGAGCAGGAGGGCGAAGTCCGGTGCGGCCGCGCAGAGCGCGTTGCCGGCCACGAAGACGCCCATGAGCAGTGCGAGCATCGATTTCCTGGACATCCGGGTGCCCAGCAGGGTCATGACGGGTGCGCCGACGACCACGCCGACGGCGTAGGCCGTGACCAGGTAGCCGGCCGACGGGATCGACACGCCGAAGGAGTCCGCGACCTGCGGCAGGATCCCGGTGGCCACGAACTCCGTGGTTCCGATGCCGAACGCACCCATGGCGAGAGCCAGAAGCGCCAGTGGCATGTGTACTCCTCGACCTCGGCGCACCGGACCGGTGCGCGAGCTGGCGATGGGGGGCCGGCCGTGCCGCGCGGTGGGCGCGGCGGACACGGGCCGGCCGGAGTGAGCGGTGAGACCCCGCCCGCCGACGGAGGGGGAAGGCCGTCAGGCGGGCGGAGTGTCACCGCGCAGTGACGTTAGCCCGGCCGGGCCCGCCGGCCTGAGGAGTCGATGCCGACGGTGGGCGTCTTCGGCAAGTTGCCCGTGTTGTGTTCGGCCTGTGCCGCCGCGGGCGCTGCCGGGGCGTCAGTCGACGGCCGTCGGGATGCTCGTGTTCGGCACATGCAACGTGGAGGAGAGCAGCCGCAGACCGGCCTCCGAACTCGTACCGACCCGGGCCGTGTAGGCGATCATGCGCTGTCCGGCCGCTCCGGGAACCAGCAGGCTCTGGAAGGAGAGCTCCATGGCACCGACGAGGGGATGGTCGATCTCCTTGATTCCGGCGACACAGGTCCGCACCGGGTGCCGGGCCCAGCGTTTGGCGAACTCCTCGCTGTTCATGATGAGTTCGCCGACCAGTTCGGCGAGCTGCTTGTCGTGGGGGTAGCGGCCGGCGACGAGCCGCAGCGAGGCCACCGCGAGCTGTGCCTCGTCGTGCCAGCGCGGGTAGAGGTCGCGGTTGCGCTCGTCCAGGAAGAGCATCCGGGTCAGGTTCGGCCGGCGCCCCGGATGCTCGGGTGCGTCGAAGTCCAGGTGCATGCCCAGCAGGAGATGGCCCATGGCGTTCCAGGCGAGGACGTCGTTGCGCCGGTCCAGGACCAGGGCGGGGGTGTCCGTGAAGGTGTCGATGAGCTGGCGGACACCGTGGTCGGCGCAGGGGGTTCGCGGGGCCTGGGCACGACGGGAGGTGACCGTCTCCGGCCTGGCGAGATCCATGAGGTGGCTGTACTCGTCCGGGGTCAGGCGCAGGGTGCGGGAGATCGCGTCGAGGACGGAGTCGGACACGTGGTTGATGCGGCCCTGTTCGAGCCGGGTGTAGTGGGTGACGCTCAGGCCGGCCGCCAGCGCCACCTCCTCGCGGCGCAGACCGGGTACCCGGCGTCGTTCCGCCAGCTGCGGAAGCCCGACCTCCTCGGGTGTCAGGGCGGCTCGGCGGCTGCGCAGGAAGTCGCTCAGCTCGGAGAAGTCAGGCATGGGGTGCCCCTCCCGTGAATCCGGTGACATGAACCGTGCCCCCCGTCCAACGGGGGTGGATCACCGGTCCTTCCCGTGCTGGGTGGTCATGTCGTGACCACCCAGCGCCCGCCCGGTCAGCGGCCGAGGAGTCGTTTTTGGGGACTGGGTAGGTGCCGGCGCGGGTCGCAGGATTCCTTCGGTCGAAGGTTCTCGACGTTTCTCGAAGCTTCTCGAAGGTCTCGAAGGGGATCCCATGTCTGTTGTTGATGGTGTGTCGGAGGGGGCGGTTTCGGCCGGTCCGGGTGGTCCGGGTGGTCCGGGTGGTCCGGGTGGTCCGGTGGAGTCGCAGGGGTTGACGTCGCGGATGCGGCTGACGCTGGTG
>NZ_JAIQYY010000014.1:216481-251683 GCF_020181035.1 Streptomyces sp. CoH27 | reverse complement strand
CTATGCGGGCGTCACCCCGACGCGGGAGCAAACCCCCGGATCAGGTCGAACCCGTACACCACTTCCCAGGACGCAACCTGCTGCTTCGGTGGCTTGGCCCTGGGGACGATGGCAGGCACGCCGGAATTGGCGGATCAAGCATCTGTCGAGGGAAGCTACCTCTTGGCGGCAGCGTCGGAAGCGAGCTACGCCCTCGCTCCGCCCGGTGAGACGTACACGGCCTTCACCGGAGAGCTTCTGGAAGTTCTTCGCGCAGGCATACCTGGTGGGCCGGAGCTGCTGGAGCTCGACGCCGTGTACCGGCATCTGCGCCGCTCACTCGGAGCGAAGGGGCGTCCCATCCCGCAGGCTCGAAACAGGAACACCAGCGCTCGACTGGCACTCGGACGAAACCGAGCTTTCCTTCCAGGATCTCCTGTCGGCTCCTCGGCTGACTCGGACTTGGTCAGTCGCGCTTGGCCAGAGCCTGACGGTGTCCGCACTGTCCCAGGGTTCATGGCCAGGCTTCGGGATGTGCGTGAGACGTCCGGCTTGACCCAGAAGGCGGTCAGCCAACGGTCCGGTGGGCGAATCTCGGAAGGCAACGTCAGCACACTACTCAATCGCGAGACGTTGCCCAGGACATGGACGGCGGTGCCGGCCTTCTTGTCCGCTTGCGGTGTGCCGGACGAACAAGTGAAGCAATGGCATGCGGCCTGGATGAGGCTTAGGACGGAACAGCCAAGCGCCATTGACGCTGCGCAGCCGTCAGAAGGCCAGGCTGCGAAGCCTGTGGCAAGGAGAGGAACCGGCTGGCGGAGGCTAGCTGGGCGCATTGGGCGACCAAAGTCGCGTTAGCCTCGGCGCCCTACGGCGCCCGGGAAACCTGGGCGGTTGGACTTGTCTGCTGTGGTCTTGTAGTGGGCTTGTCCGAGTCGTTTCCGAAGATCGTATTCCAGAGGGCGATGGCAGCGATGGCCAAGACCACGATGATCCAAGTCGATGGTTTCTTTGCTCGCTTCGAGACCACTGTCGGTCTGACGTACGTGGCTGCCCGGTAATGCCCCCTGCGGTACTGCGCCATCGCTCAGCCTCCCCCGAGGTCAACATGGACGAGTTGCTCGTCGTGCCGAGCAGTTTGACAGTGCGTGGGGGGTGGCTGGAGGTGAGTTGGAACCATACGGCTGGATTCCATTCATCGGATGTGGTCTCCGCCGAGGCGCTCGGGCACCGGCGGGTCCCATGTGAGCAGGACGGGACTCGTGCCTGAACCTCGTAAGGGCTCTTCGACGACGGCACCTGCTGGCCAGACGCCGTCGGTCTCTGCTCGTCCGGCCCTTGATGTCGCACGTGGCACACCCATCGTCGAACCAAACCCCGGCTACGAACCACCTCCACGAAGGCCCCACACCCGGATGCCCACTCCCACCGAGGCCAGGACTCTCCGCCTCGCCTCTGGCGTCCCCGTCATCCACCTCATCCGCACCGCCTACGACACCGAATGACGCGCCAGCGTGGGCTACCAGGAGTGGACGCCGCTCGATCAGGGGCAGCTCTTAACGTGGCACGGTCACTGCCATGAGATTGCCGTCCCCAAGATGGAGCCAGCCCCGGCCAGGAGTGATGGGGCTGCCGACAACGGAGCTTCCCGTCTTGATGCCGATCCAATCACCAGCGTGCCGCTCCTGAGGAGACAGAAGGAGGCCGCGGTGGGCTCTCTTCGCCCTGTTTAGCCAGGGGTAGTGCGGACGGAGCTTGTCCTCGTCGCCTGCCAGGACCAGCGCCGTACCGTCTTCGAAGCCGTGCTCCAGCAGGTTCCGCAGCACACGCTGGGCATCGCACTCGTCCAAGACCTCTGCGTCGTCCATCACGACAACGATCGGGTCCTCGGCAGAGGCCCTCGACAGCGCCTCCTCGAACTCGTCGTGCCCGATGTCGTCTTGATCGAAGCAGGCCACCACGCCGTCTCGATCAGCCAACCTCCGTAGAGGCGAGGGCTTGGGCGTGGCTAAAACGAGTTGGGTGCCTGATGCGAGCAGAGATCGTGCGATGTTCACCAGTGTCGTGGAGCGACCTGACCCTGGGGGTCCGGCCACGACGAACGCGGGAGCCGTGCCGGAGGCCAGATCAGGGCCATACGCGGTCAGACTGTCGCCTCCGACGCCTGCGAGCGCCCACATCCTCGGTGCCGCCGGATCACGCATCGCCCATGCCTCATCGAAGCTGATGCTGGACGGCAATGTGCCAGCGCGGTTCTGTGCTTCTACCGCATCACGGGCCGCCTCCCAAAGACCGAGCAACAGGACGTGATCCTTCATCTGGAGTCCTGCCATGTGAGAGAACGCGACGAGCGCCTCACGCTCGGGTAGCTCATCGTGGGTGTACCAGCGGATCCAGGCATCCGACGAGACGCCCGTCTGCTCCTCCATGTCGGTAAAGGACCACTTGCGCTTGCGCCTGTGTTCGTCAAGGCATCGGTGCAGAGTGACCAGCTCGAGCCGTGCCGGTGAGTAGGGCACCTCGAACTCTCTGCTCTTCACACCGTAGAACGTTGCGTTCGCTGGCCGTCGCTCCTCTGCGGCATCAGCCATCTTGGCGAAGCCGTCACTGCGGCGCACCACACCAAGAAACACTCTCAACGCGTCCTTGTCGTACCAAAGGGCCTGCGCTGCGTTGAGGATCAGCCCCTTCAAGGACTCCTCCGCGTAGTTGAACTGCGCAGCGGCTTGGTGAGGGTTCGATGACGTCTCCCTGCCAGCCGATGGCTCTTCTGCCGCCCGCCCGCTTGAATCCTTGGTGTCCTGCTTGCGCGAGTCCTTGGAAGAGCCAGCCGCGTCGTCCACGTCGTCATCGGCAGCAGACGCCGTGCTATCTGCCGGAGGGTGCACTGACGCTTGGGCGACCGTCTCCCTGACGACTTGCTTCCATAGGCCCTTGAAACGGTTGACCTCGCCGTCTACGTCGTTGTGCCGACCGACTTCGGCTAGGACGCGGACGATCGCCTCAAGGCGACCCCAGGGCGGGAGATCTGGCTTTTGGAAGGCATCCAGCACCGCCTGGTGATTCACGATCCAGTAGTCCTCCACATCCCTACCGACGTGGTCGCGAATAGTCCGCGCTGACGGGAGTCCCGCCTCCAGCCTCAGATCATGGAGCTCATCGTTCAGCTTCTTCAGGTCAGGCTGGTCAGCCAGCTCGGGCCTCTTCCACGGCTGAGCAACCACAATCACTGCTCCTTCTGATGAGCCTTCGCCTGGTCTGTTGATCTGGTGTGTCGGTGCCCGCGCTTACAGGCGTCAGGATCTGTCACGCCTGTCATTCAGTGGCTGCTCTTGGCCGATGCTGTCAGTGCTCGTCTTGACTCGTCAGGGCGGTCCGTGAGGCACCCACGCTGGATGCACAACCCAGTCGGTGCCACACGGAAGGTGGATCCTCATGGAACAGATCAGCGTGCGGCTCGTAGTACTTCTGCTGGTCGGAGTCCTCGTCGTCGCTCTGACCCTGCATGCGCCCGAAGCCGGGGCGGCCTTGGTTGGAGCCACGGCGGTGGTGGCACTACTCGCCCAACTCATGGGCCGCGAATGACTCTGGACGGGCGGAGATGCTTGCAGCCATGCACACTCGGCTAAGCCACACCACCGGCATATGTCGACAGCGCTGATTTCGGTCCTACTCGTACGCCCAAGCTCGCCCAGTCTGCCGGTACTCCTCCACGGGGATCGGATCGACCCCAGGCAGCATGCGGGCCGTGTAGAGAAGTCCGTCGAGGTGGTCGATTTCGTGGTGGATGAGCCGGGCGAGGCCGCGTTCGTACTCGGTCGTCGTTGTCTCGCCGGTCAGAGCCGTGGCATCCACCGTGATCTTCAGCGGGCGGGGGACGAGGCCGCGGACGTCGAAGAAGCTGAGGCAGCCCTCGTACTGCTCGTCCGTCTCCTCGGAACAGTCGGTGATGCGGGGGTTGAGCAGGATGACGGCCGGGGCGTCGTCGGGAGGCAGAACCACAGCGGCGGAGCGGGCGATGCCGATCTGCGGGGCGGCGATGCCCATGCCCTTGGCAAAGGGGTGGACCTGGCCGATGCGCTCGATGGCGGCGAAGAGTTCGTCCACGATGCGTTCGGCCTCGTCACGCTCGGCCGGCAGGGCGAAGACACGGGCCGGTTCGGCGAGGATGCCGGCCTCGTGCTGGACGACGCCGAGGTCTCGCATGCGCTGGCTGGGCCGCAAGTCAATCACCTGAACTCCCTTGATCTGCTTCGCCGTCGGGTCGCGCCCGGAACCGCCATTCCAGACGGTACCGAGCGTGCAGGGCGGGTGTGGTCGTGATCCATGTGAATTGCCGTAGTCCGGTGTTGTCGCTGCGGACGGGCGGGGTGCGCAGCGGGGAGGCTTCGGCGGTCATGGAGGTTTCGGTGCCCCATACGACGGGGTCGAGGTTGGCGGGGAAGACGAGCTGGACTTCGAGTTGTTCGGTGGGCAGGCGGACGGCCCGCTGGAACCAGTTGCCCCACTTGTCGTCGCCGACGGTGTAGGCGTACTCGATCCATACGGATTCACCGGGGTAGAGGGGGAAGCGGCCCTGTTCGTTGTCGAACAGCAGCCAGACTTCCTTGAAGGCGTCGCGGTCGTGCTTGGCCTGCCAGCGCATCACCTCGCCCCGGCAGGTGGCGGTGAGGGCGAGTTCGTTCCAGGTCAGGGGGTGGGCCCGGTAGTGGGCGTTGGATCGCTCGGGGTCGCCGGGGTAGCGGTCGACGCTGATGCGGATCAGGTAGCGGGTCACCGGTTCGGTGCCGGTGTTGCGCAGCAGGCGGCGCATGGTGAGCCGGTAGTTGCGGCCGTCGTACTTCAGGCAGGCCGCATCGTGTTCGACGACGAGGGCGGAGCCGGTGGCGTACGGCTGCTCGGGCCTGCGTGGCGCTGGCGGTGCTGGTGGGCGCTTGGCTCGCGCCTCGCGGGTTCTGGCCTGCTCGTAGTCGCACCAGCGTCGCCAGATCGCCTTGCCGGCGTTCAGGGCGTCGTCGGCGAGGCGGGCGAAGTCCTCGCTGGGCTTGTGGCGGCCGGACTCCATGTGACTGACGTAGGACGGGTCGAATCCCATGTCCTGCGCGAGTGCGCGCTTGGACATGCCGCGTACTTCCCGCCAGCGAGCCAGTTCGGCTGCGAAGTCCTCGGCCGCCTGCTCGGCGGTGATCTCCTCGCCCTGCGCGTCCATCGAAGCCCCGCCCCGCGTCATCTTCAGTGACCATGAATGAACCGTGAGTGATCCCAGTTCATCATCCCGTCACGGGTCACGTCACCGATTTCCTTCCCTCACCGACCCGGATCGACCGTCCGGGCAGACGAGGGAGGCGACGCTCCATGCGCGTGCTGTACCTGCTGAACATCTCCAACCCCGACCGGCTGTCGGCAGATTCGGGGTGGATCTTCGCGGACCTCCTGGCTCCGGCGATGGCGGACGCGGGAGCGGAGGTGACCGTGGCGGCCCCGGCTCCCGCCGGTGACGACCGCTGCGGCTTCCACCAGACCAAGGTGCCAGGGACGAAGTACCGGGCCCGGTTCTCGGCGGACATCGACGAACTGGTCGCGCTCATCAGGACCGAGCGGCCGGATGTGGTCGTGGCCAACCAGATCGAGGAGGCCCCGGCCGTCCGCACCGCCCTGCTGGAGGCCCGGTCCGACGCTCTGCTGGCTGGCTACTGCCACTACCTGCCGTTCTCTTTCAACAACGGCGGCCAGCTCCTGCTCGACCCGTCCTTGAACGATGCTGGTCTGGGCAGGCCAGTGCTGCTGGCGTTCGCCGCCGGCCTGGCTGCCTGCGACCGGGTACTGGTCCACTCCTCGACGGCCGCCTCCTGGGTATCGGCCGCCGCCGCCCGGATGACGGTGGACTTGGGCGGGAAGCTGCGGGTGGTGCCTGCGCCCAGGGACGAGCGCCTGGTACGTGATCCCGCTTCCGCCCAGGCTGCCTCCAGCACCGGTGGTGCGATCGGCATCTACAACCACCGCCTGTACGCGCATTACGGCACGGAGCAGTTCGTCGGCCTGGCCCGCGAGCTGGTGGCCTCCGGGATGGTGCGGCTGCGGGTGATGGACCTGTTCGGCCAGCGTCGCACCGAGCGCACCGGCCTGGACGACAGCCCCGAGAAGATGCGCGACCAACTCGCCGCGCTGCCGCACGTCCAGGTCGTCTCCGACCGAGGTGATCGCGTCCGCTACCGGAGTCTGCTGGCCGGTGCTCGCTTCGGCATCGCCCCGTACCGGCCGGGCTGCCCGTGGTCGATGAGCGTGATCGACTGCCAGGGCATGGGCTTGCCTGTGATCTCGCCCCGCCTGGGCTGGCTCGCCGAGCACATCGACACCGAGCTGTGCTTCACCACCACCGAGGAGGCCGTGGCCCTGGCCGAACGCCTCGCGACGGACGACGAGTTCCACGCCGTACACGCCAAGCGCGCCCACGCCTCCACCTGCGAGTTCACTCCCGCCTTGGTCGCCGCCCGCTACCTGGAGGGCGTCGCATGAGCCTGTTCGACGCCGTCTTCCTGTCGTACGACGAGCCGATGGCCAGCTCCCTGCACGCCCGGCTGCAGCGGACGCTGGGTGGCACGGTCAAGCGCCTGCACGGTGTGCACGGGATGCGCCGGGCCTACCGGCTGTGCGCAGAGCTGGTCGATCGTGAGCAGTTCTTCCTCGCCGACGGCGACTTCGCCATCGACAACGGCTTCGACGCCTCCGGTGTCGAGCCGCTGGAGGAGGGCGTGTCCATGCGGGTCTGGCAGGCGGTCAACCCGGTCAACGGCCTGTCGTACGGCTACGGCGGGCTGAAGCTGATCCGTCGAAGTGCCCTGCGCGCGATGGGCGAGGCCGTGGACGTGCTGGCCGCGCTGCCCGGCCGGATCGAGTTCGCCCAGCAGAGGGCGGGGATCACGCGGTTCAACCAGAGCCCCTTTCATGCCTGGAAGGCGGGTTTCCGCGAGTGTGCGATGCTCGCCCGCGGCAGCGAGTACGGCATGGCGGACGACGATGCACGTCAGCGGGTAGAGGCATGGACGGCCAGTCGCGACGGTGAGTTCGCCGACTACGCCGCCGCCGGGGCTCGTGAAGGCGTCGCCTTCGCCCGCGAGGCCGCCCGTGACGCGACGCAGTTCGACCAGCTCAACGACCCCGGGTGGCTGCGTGAGCGATTCACCACCGCTCACGGTGACCAGGTGGTTTCCGGGTGACCGGCCCGCTCGTCCTCATCGAGCCCCGTGCTGACCGGCTGGGCGGCCACTGTCAGCGCGCGCTGGCGGCCCTGGCCCAGGCCAGACCCGGCAGCCTGGTCATCGCTCCGCACGGGATTGCAGCCGAGGCAGTTGCCGCCTTACGCGAGACCGGTGCCCGGCTGGTCACCACACCGGCCGGACGCCGGGCGGCCGTCCTGCTGGTCGCCGCGCGAGCGGCGGCCGGGCTGTCCGCGGTCGGCCGGCGGATCTTCCGTCATCGCCGCTGGCCCCGCCTCCTGCGGCGGTTGCCGCATCAGGTCACGCTGGTCGCCCGCTGCCTGACCGAGGCGTCCGCCCTGCGCAGTGCCCGCCGTCTTCAGCCCGCCGCTGACGCGGTGGTGATCCTGACCGCGAGCGAGGCCCTGCACGGAGCCGCCGCCCTGCTCGGCGGCCAGCCGCACCTGCGGTTCATCCACGAACAGGTCACCACCGAGGACACCATCGTGCGGTGGCTGGGCCGGCTCGCCCGCCACCATGAGCAAGAGGTGATCGCCCTGGCCCCGACCCGATCCGTTGGCGACCAGCTCGCCGCGTCCTTCCCTCACCTGCCCGCTCTGGTGGCCGTCTTCGCGGTCGATGACGACCGCCGTCTGACCGACGCCGAACGCGACGGCGGGCGGGCGGCGTTCGGCATCCCCACCCCTGACGCAGTGGTCTGCCTGGTTGGCGGCTGGTGGCCCTACAAAGACATCGACACCATCGACGCGGCGCTGGCACGGCTGAAGGAACCGCTGCACCTGGTGGTCACTGGCCATCCCCTCGATGAGCAGGTCCTTCAGCGGTGGCGGAACCTGCCCCATCTGCGGCTGCACATCGTGCCCGGCCCGGTCACGGACAGCGTCCTGCGGCTCGTCTACGGCGCCGCCGACGCCGCTCTGGTCGCCCGACACCCCGGCGTTGCCAAGGAATCAGGGCTGGTGCTGGATGCCACCCGCCTCGGCGTTCCGCTGATCTTCTCCGACCAGGACACGGCGCTCACCGCCCGCCTGCGCGGGCAGCCGTGGGCCCGGCCCTTCCCCGCCGGCGATCCGGACGCCCTCGTCGGCGTCCTGCACGACGTCATCCGTCAGCCGCCCGAACTGCCTGACCCAGACGCGCCCGCGCTGTTGGGCATGCGCTCGGCCGCCGAACAGGCCGACCTCCTCACCCGCACCTTCGCCTCCCTGCACACGAAGGAGTCCTGATGCTGAGCACGCCTCCCGCCCTGATCGCCGTGATCGGACCCATCGAGCCTCCGCTGCTGGCGGCCTGGGCCCGCCACTACCGCAAGCTGGGCATCGAGCGGTTCCTGATCGCCTTCCACTTCCCCGAGCACGTCCCCGACATCCGCCGGCACGAACTCCAGGCCGCAGCCCGGGAAGCGGGCATCATCCCGGCCCGCACCAGCACCGGCCCCTGGCACGAGCACACCAACAGCGAACTGCGAGACGCGCTGCGGCACCGGGCCGGGCCGGGATGGCATCTGCTCGCCGACGCCGACGAGTTCCACCAGTACCCCGGCCCGTTGCCGCAGGTGATCGCCCACGCGGAGAAGGCAGGTCACCGAGTGGTGGGCGGGCTCATGCTCGACAGGGTCACCGCGAGCGGACGCCTGACCGGCTGGCGCCCCGACGGCGGACTCGACCACGCCTATCCCCTCGGCGGCCACCTCACCCACCGGCTCCTGCACGCCGACCCCCGCAAGATCGTCCTGGCCCGCCACGACGTCACCGTGGCCTCCGGCAACCACCGGGCTCCCGGTCACCGCCCGGACCCCGACCGCATCTGCGCGGTGCACCACTTCAAGTGGTGCGATGGCGTACGGCAGGACATCGAACGCCGGGCCACGCACTCCGCGGACGGCACCTGGCAGAGCGCCTCCCCGGCCCGGCTCGCTGAAGCCCGCCGCCTGCTGGCCCACCTCGGCGAGCACGGCGGCGGCATCAATACCAGCGGCCCGCGGTTCGGCTTCCGCCGCGTGAGCCTGGCCCGGATGCCCGCGAACTGGCATGCCGAGGCCCGCGCCATCGCCACTGCCTGGCGGCCGTACGCCTACAGCGGCCAGGATTGACCCACAATGGCCGTGCTCGCGGAAAGCTCCACGCGAAAGGGATGAGCACGTGCCCCTCGCTGTTCTCCTGGCCGGCCTGACCGGCTCCGGGAAGACCACCGTCGCCCAGGCACTGGCCGCACACGGCTTCACCCGGCTGTCCGTGGACGAGGAGGTACACCGCCTCCATGGCCGTTACGGCGTGGACTACCCCGAGCACACCTACTTCGAGCGCGAACGGCCCGTGGTCGAGGCGATCCGCCAGAGGTTCGTCAAGGAACTCAGCGCCGGCAACGACGTCGTCCTGGACCACGGGCTGTGGCGCCGCAGCGAGCGCGACACTTGGCGGCAGGCCGCCCGCGAAGCGGGCGCCCTGCCCCTGGTCGTCTACCTCCCCGCCGACCGCAACGAGCTGCTGCGGCGCCTGGCCGAGCGCAACCAACGCGAAGACGCCAACGCCCTCACTGTCACCCCTGAAGCCCTCGACGACTTTTTCGCCCGCTTCGACGTCCCGGCCGAGGACGAGGAAGTGATCGTCTACACCGGCAGCGTCGACCGCCTGCTGGCCACCCTCGCCACGCATCGGCAGAGCTGAGAGTCTTTCGGCACTCGTCCTCTCGGGGCCGGCCTTTCTTGGCTCCGGCCCCGAGGGGATGTGCTGCGTCAGGCCAGGGTGGTCAGGCTCTGGGCGAGGGTGCGGGCTTCGGGTGCGAGGCCGTCGAGGATGTCCCGCGCGTAGGGGGTGTCGGGTCGGGCGGCGAGCTCCTGGACGGCGGCCCAGTTCTCGGCGATCAGCTGGAGGGCTTGCCGTGCTCGGTGGATGGCGTCCCGCCGGTCGGCGAGGAACTGTTCGGCATCCTGGTGGGCCTGGTGCCAGGTGAGCTGCCCTTGTTCGACGAGCTGGGTGAGGGGCGGTGCGGTGCCGCCGTCGGCGAGCCGGAGGGCTTCAGCGTCGCTCACGCGCTTTCGGAGTCGCTCTTCTTCCTGCCGTTCGTCGAGTGCCGCCGTGGCGTCGTCGAGGGTGATCAGGCCCTCGGTGACCTGTTCGGCGAGGTCGGGGGCGTGCTCGCGCAGACGGTCGTGCTGGGCCTGGAGGGCGGCGGATCGCTTCTTGTGCTCCTGGACGGTGCTGTAGGCGGCGTCGAGGCTGAGGGTGCCGGTGCGGACCTGTTCGGCCAGGTCGGGAGCGTGCTTGAGGACCGTGGTTGCGTTGGAGATGCGGGTCAGGCTGATGCCGTGGAGCTTGGCATGATCCCGCAGGGAGTGTTCCGAAAAGAAACGGGCCATCGCGACGATCATGGCCAGCTGGCCCTTGGTGACGTGCCGGCGGTACAGGTTGAGGGAGAGGATCAGCCCCTTGGGGTCGGTGCCGGTGTAGGTGGTGAAGCTGGGCTCGACGCCGGCGATCTCGCAGGCGGCGAGACGGTTGCGGCCGTCGAGGAGGATGCCGTCGGCGTCGAGAATGATCGGCTCGTGCTGGCCCTCGGCCTTGATGGACTCGGCGAGGTCGTGCAGCTCGTCCTCGCTGAGCATCGGGAACATGGTGGCGGTGGGGTGGATCTTCAGGGCGGGGCTCCTTCTTCGGATGGGGCGCTGACGGCACCCTGCTGGGGGTCTGTGGCCCTGTGGGGGCCGGTACGGGGCTGCGGTTGCGGCTGAGCGGGCTCTATCGGCGCTGCCCGTGCTGCTGCTCCTTGTGCGTGGCCGTCACCGTTGCGGGCTGAGGGGTGCGGCACTGCTGGGCAGGGATGGCGCCCGCGAGGGTCGAGCGTCGCCGGGCGGCTTCGGCGCGGCGGTTGCGTGCAGGGTTGTGGCCGGTGTGCTGGATGCGGCCGATCAGGACACGGGCGGGCTGGCGGGCAGTGGTCAGTTCCCGCTGGGCAGCGGCTTCCCTGAGCAACTGGTGGGGTTGGTGGCCGCGGGCTTCGGCGTCGGCGAGGACGGTGGCGAGCGCGGGCCAGGCCGGGTCAGCGAGGATCCGCTCGGCATGGTCGGGGACGGCTGCCCGTACGTCGTTCGCGAGAACACGGTCGGCCTCCTGCCGTGGCGGGCGGGCTGCGAGTTCACCGAGCATCGGGGCGAGGGCACGGTCTGCCGCGGCTTGGAGGTGCTGCACAGCCCGACGGGCAGCTTCGGCCTGGTGGGCGTGGTCCTTCGCTTCGTGCCAGCGGGCAGCAACGATCGTGGCCCAGACCAGGGCGGCGAGCAGGGCGGCCAGCGCGCTGCCGTCCGGGCCGGTGGCCGTGTGGGCGATGTCCCGGGCAGCGAGGCGCAGCGCCTGGGCAGCACGGTCTTCCGCTCGGATCTGGGAACGCTCGGCGCGTGCGAACACCTTCGAGGCCGCTCGCAGTTCGGCCTTTAGATGGGCGGGTGCCTTCTGAGCGGTGGCTTCAAGAAGCTCGCCGAGCGCGGTGACGTGAGCCTGGGCCTGGATGTCGTCGGCCATGCCGGTGTGGAGGGTGTCGAGGGCGTCGGTTGCTTGGTGCCAGGGGGTGCTGGGTCGGTTGCGGCGGGCGGTGGGGTGCTCTTCGGGACGGCCGGATTCGAGACGCGCCTTGATCTTGGGCAGGGAAAGGTCTGGGGCGATCCTGCCTCCCGGGTGGAAGATCTGCTCGTCGTCCTCATTGAGGTCGCCGGGGCGGCCGACGGCGTAACCGAGGAGGTCCCCTGACGGGCCGCGCCTGACTTTGACCTCAATGCCGTCGGCTTCCAAGTAGGCGATGAATTCTTCGGCGTTGGTCACATGCGGGATGGCGGCGCGGATGCGGCCCTGGAGCCACTCGGGGCTGGTCTGGTCCCAACCGAGGCGTTCGGCCTTGTGCATCTCGGCCTGGGTGGGCCGACGGGCGCCGGTACGGTCGCCCTTCTTCAACTGCCTGAGCCCGTAGTCCTTCTCGATCTCGCGGCAGGCGTCACCGACGCGAAGGCCGCTGTCGTGGAGTTTGGGGCGGCGGCCGTCTTCGCGGACGGTGGTGGCCAGGATGTGGATGTGGTCGTCGGCGTGACGGACAGCGATCCAGCGGCAGGCCAGGTCGTCACCGGCGGGGGCGATACCGGCCGCCTCGACGATGCGCTGGGCTATCTCGCCCCACTCGGCATCGGAGAGGTAGCGGTCCTCGGGGGCGGCACGGACAGGACAGTGCCAGACCTGGTCAGTGACCTTCTTGCCGAACTCGCTGTTCCGAAGCTGAACGGGCGCGTCGAGGTAGCGGGCGAGTTCGGTGAGGGTGGCGTCCTCGCCACGGCCGGGGTCGGGCATGCCCAGCATCGCGAAGCCCGCCACGATGTGCGGGTCGAGGTGTTCGTCCTGGCGGCCGGGGCCGTAGAGATAGGCGAGCAGACCGCGGGTGTTGGACCCGGCGGGCTTGATGGCGGCGATCACGCGGACAGCTCCTCTTCTTCCTGCTCGGCCGGCTCGGCGGGCTGGCGCAGGGCTTCGGCGATCAGCTCCAGCAGTTGCTGGAGTTCGGTCAGGCGTTGGCGGATGTCGGGTGGGGTGAGGTCGCTGTTGAGGGCGCGGGCGATCTGGTTGATGTTGACGCCGATCCGGTTGAGCTGACGCAGCACCTGGGCGCGGAACATGTGCGTGCGGCGGCGGTCCTCGGACAGAGGGAGGTTCGCGGTGAACCGTCCGGTGATGAAGGCGAGGACCACGTCGGCGGCGAAGCCGGAGTCGCCCTTGTAGCCGTGCTCGACGGCGACGTCCCGGAGGCGGGCACGCTCCTCGTCGAGGAACCGCAGGGGGCCGACGCGTGCATCGCGCTTTTCGCCGGTGAAGCGGCGGATCGTGGGCTGCGCGCTCTTCACGGTGGGCTCGCCGGCGGTGGCAGCATCTTCGCGTACGGGGCGCAGGATCTGACGCTGGACGACGTGGAGCGTGTCCGGGTCGGGGCCGCCCTCGGCCCCGGCCTCCTGGCCCGGCGCCCCCTGGCGCTGGGCCGTCTCCGCCACCCCCGGGGCGGAGACCCCCGAAAACCGGCCTGGAGTCGGACTCGGGGTACTACTGGCTCCGCCAGGAGCCGTCCGTCCGAACGCGCGCCGCAAACCTCCCAGCAGCCTACGGGACTTCGTCAACGGCAACGACTCGTCGGCAGCTTCGTCGGGGTGGTCCTGGTCGTGCGTCATGAGCGGTTCTCCAGATGGGGGCGTGCGAGACGGGCAGCCTGCTGTGGAAGGTCTGGGGGGGAGTAAGGGGTGGTCACTGCTTCGTCCGCAGCTGTGGACAGCCGGGCGGTGAGCGAGGCGGCGGCCTCGGCTGGCCGGTGACCAGAAGGGTTCCGGTCACCAGAGGGGGCGGGCGATCAGACGCTGTCCGAGCCGGTGTCCGCGTCGGCTTCGCAAGTTCGGCCAGTCTCCAGGGGGTGGGGTGTGTCGCGTCCGTTGCATGCGTCCCATGCCTGGTCGGCGCAGGTACGGATCCTCGGGTTGGTACGGAGAAGTCCGTCCCGGTGAGGGAGTCCGTCCCCGCGCTGACCTGCGCGGGGACGGATGCGACGCAGTGATACGGACCCGGAGGGGGGTGGACTAGCGGCCGCGTGCGGGGCCGGAGGGGCCACCGGGCGGGCCGATGGGCAGCGAGCCCGCCGGGCCAGCGGGCGGCCTGCCCTGGGTTGGGCGCGCGGGCGCGGCCTCGTGCGTGGGTGTGGCGCCGTGCGCGCAGACGGGTGCGGTGTCGGTGAGGTCGGGGCAGTGGCGGGCCCAGGCATCGAGGAACCGGTTGCGGGCGTATGCCTTGGCCTGCCTGCCCTGGCCGAACCGGTAGTTGGCGGGGCGGATACCGAAGTCCCGGAGCATGCTGCCCAGGTGGTAGGAGCTGAGCCCCTTGGCGCCGTGCTCCGCCCAGGGGGCGTCGGGGTCCTGGATCAGTTCGGCGACCAGATCCAGGCTGGACAGGGCCTCAGGGTTGCCGCGTGCCTGGAAGATGCGGTGGATGTCGCGCAGCAGCCGCGTCTTCAGGCTGGTCTGCTCGTCCTGGACCGCCTCGTAGCGGGTCATCGCCACACAGGCCGCACGGGCGAGCGCGGGCCAGTGACCGCCGGCCAGGTCGGCGATGATCACGAGCGGCTCCCAGGTGTCCGCCGCCCGGTCCTGCACCGGCATCGCCGGCATCATGCGGCCGGCGGTGCCGCGCAGCGGGCCCAGCCATGCAGCCAGCCGGTCACGCAGCGCGTTGAGTTCGGGCACCGAGAAGCGCGAGCGGAACTGGGCGACTTTCTCGCCCGGCTTGCGCTTCTGCATCCGCAGCACGACCGCCCGGTCCATGATCGTGTCCGGCAGGTCACCGATGCCCGCGAGCGCGGCCATGGCGAAGGTGGGGTACGCGGTGGGTTTGTGCTCGGGTCCGGAGATGCGCCAGGCGGGCCGGTTGCGCTGGTGCCCGGCGTTGAGCAGGCCGCGCAGGTCCTCCTTCTCGCCCGCTTTGGGGCCGAAGATGGTGTCGGCCTCGTCGACCAGCAGGGTGGGCGGGTTCTTGCCGATGACGCGGAAGATGACCGCCGGGGAGGTGTTCACGGTCATCATCGGTTGGTGGACGGTCTCGTGGAGCACGTCCAGAACCCGGGACTTGCCGCACCCCTTCGTCGGCCCGACCACCGCCAGACGCGGCGCGTGCTGCAAAACGGTCTGGATGTGCGTGGCCGCCACCCACAGCGTGACCGCTGTCAGTGCCTCCTCACTGGGCAGCACGACGTACTTGCCGATTGCCGCGCGCAGCTCGTCCAGCAATTCCGCGCCCTCATCGGGTGCCTGTTCCACGGGGTCTTCCGGTCCCCGAGGAGGCTGGAAGGGGGTGCCGTGATCCGGTCCCCGTGTGTCGAGGGGACCGGTCACCGGCTGGACGGTCCCCGCCAGGAGCCCCTCGGTCCCCACTCGCGTGTGGGGACCGTGATCGCGGTCCCCATCGCGGTCCCGGTCCCCTGGATCGGCGGTCGTCTCTTGGGGACCGGTCCCCATTCTCAGGCCGTTGGCCTGCTGGTTTGTGCCGGATGTGGATATGGGGACCGTGGCTTGCGGGGACCGGGGACCGGGACCGGGCAGGTCGCGGGGACGGTCCCCGGCCGTCGCATCGGCAGGAGGCTGGGGACCGTGTGCTTCTGCATCGGCCGGTTGCCCGGCGGTCCCCGACGTGGGGGACCGTGTGCCGGTCTGGCTGTCGCGGCTGTAGGGGATGCCCTCGCCGGGGACCGTGGGGGTGGGCCAGTCGACGGGGGGTGCGTTCGTGGTGGTGGGGGACGTAGAGTCCTCCATAGGCGTTCCTCTCCGGCGAGGGGCAGGACGGGCAAGGTCCCGCCCCTCACCAGCTCTTCGTTTCAGGGATGGGCAATCGGCAGGGGAGTCTTCGGCCCTCGGCGTTGGCGCGCCGGGGGCCGCTTCGTTGCCCGCGTCGGGCGCGGGGTCAGGCCGTGAGGTCGTACGACGTCCGGGCGTCCAGCCACGCGTCCACCTCCTGCCAGCGGTAGCGCAGGTGACGGCCGACCTTGTGCACGTTCGGGCCGGTGCCCCGGTACTTCCACTGGTAGAGCGTCTTCACCGGCACCCCGAGGTACACGGCGACCTCCGCAGGAGTGGCAAGCCGGCTCCGCTGAGCGGTTGCAGCAGTGGCAGGGGCGTTGGTGCTACGGGGAGAGGTCTTCGGCATAGGGCTCCATTTCGGTCTTGGCCAACAGGCCGGGACAACCCAGCCACACCACCCAGGGAAAAGTCCAGAGTTGCCTCCGAACCTCTCCGCAAGTTCTCTCGGTGCGACCGGGAAGACCAAAACAGTAAGCGCGGATACCCGGTTGCCGAAATCGCTCACGCGGAGCCTGAAATTTTCTGCCGGATTCCGGCCCACCGAGGTATCGGAATCCGGCACCCCCGCAATTCAGAGGTGGAGCCCAGCGGTCAGGAGTGACGAGGTCAGCCCCCGGACACCGCGCCCGATAGCCCCTCAAATCGCCCACCTCCGGGACGCGGAGGGAACATAGCACGGCCTGGCCGCTGAAACGGCTCTTGATGTACCGGAATTCGACGAGACGAACGCCACTTCGCCCTGTGGACGACTATTACAGAGTTTATGAGTAAACCCTTGTCAAGGTGCCTGGCCGCGAGTTACAGCTAACTGTCATGGCAACCCGACCTGTCGAAATAGGCCCCGCCGGCCTCCACACCGCCCGCGCCATCGAGCACCTACGCCTTGCGCGCGACCTGACCCAGCACCAGCTCGCCGCCCGCTGCACCACACTGGGCCGTCCGATGACCAACACCGCCCTCAGCCGCACCGAACGCGCCCGCCGGCGCTGCGACATCGACGACCTCGTCAACATCGTCACGGCGCTCGGCGCTCCTCCCACGATCTTGCTCCTGCCGCCCATGTCGATGTCCGGTGATGACCGGAGGGGGTGCTAGTTGGCGCGGGTCTGGATTGAGGACCGCATAGGGCACGCGGCGTACGCACGGGCCGTGGCGGAAGCCAAGCGAGCAGGCCGTACGCCACCCGGGCGCTACCGCGTGCGCTGGTACGACCCCGACGGCAAGCCGAAGATGAAGACCTTCGCCCGCAAGGTCGACGCCGAGACGGAGCGGACGAGGATGGAGTCCCGTCTCAACGACGGCTCCTACCGTGATCCGGCTGCCGCGCGCGTGAAGTTCGCGGAGGTGGCGGAGTCCTGGCTGGCCGCGCAGATCCATCTCAAGCGTTCAACCCGAGGTCGCTACCGTGGCGTTCTCGACGTCCACGTGATCCCCAGGTGGGGCACCACTCCGCTGGACCGCATCCAGTTCGAGGACATCGCCGAGTGGCTCGCGGATCTGCTGTCCGGTGAGGCGACCGGCGGCAGGAAGCTCAGCCCCCGGTCGGTCCGCAAGGCGTACGTCGTCCTCAGCCGCGTTCTCGGCTACGCGGTCAAGGCCCGTCGTCTGGCGGTCAATCCGGCTCTCGGCGTGCCTCTGCCGAAGGCGGCGCCGGCCGACCACGTGTACCTGGACGACATGCAGGTCGACGCGCTGGCCAACGCGTCGGGCGCCTACCGCGTGTTCATCCTGCTGCTGGCCTACACCGGCCTGCGCTGGGGCGAGGCGTCCGCGCTGAAGGTGGGCCGCGTGGACCTGGATGCCTGCCGGGCCCACATAGTCGAGGCGTACGCCGAGGACAACGGCAAGCTCTACCTCGACACCCCCAAGAACCACGAGCGCCGGTCGGTACCGATCCCGCGGTTCCTGGCCGAGGAGCTGAAGCCCCACGTCCAGGGGCGGGGCGATGACGAGTTGCTCTTCACCGCCCCGCAGAGCGGACCGCTGCGGGCCCGTAACTTCCGTCAGCGGTTCTTCGCGCCGGCGGTCGTGAAGGCCGGGCTGGGGCACCTCAAGGTCACCCCACACAAGCTGCGGCACACGGCGGCTTCACTGGCCATCGCCAGCGGCGCGGACGTGAACGTCGTACAGACGATGCTGGGCCACAAGTCCGCGACGCTGACCTTGGACACGTACGGGCACCTCTTCCCGGACCGCCTGGACGAGGTCTCGAAGAAGATGCACAAGCGCCGCTCCAAGCAGCTGGCCAAGGCGAAGGCCAAGCTGGAGAAGGCTGAGCGGAAGGCTCGCGAGGCCGCTGAGGAGGTGGCCGCCCTGGAGGACGATGCCGCGTGATGTGTGCCTGATCCGTGCCGGGGAGCCGTAACCGAAGGGGCCGCCCCGCCGCACTGATGCGGCGGGGCGGCCCCTTGCGTCCCTCGGACCAGGTCAGCCGCGCGGTCGCTGGCTCTCCTGCCGGGCTCGGTCGATCGCAGCAGCGGCCTCATCGCCGGCCAGCCGCTCGATCTCCTTGGGGACCTCCCGCTCGTCCAGCACGAAGAGCCGGTCACCGACGAGACGCGTGGCCGTCTTCCAGCCGAGACGACGCCCCGCTTCCCGAGCGGCATG
The DNA here is from genome assembly GCF_020181035.1 of Streptomyces sp. CoH27. Lineage (GTDB taxonomy): Bacteria > Actinomycetota > Actinomycetes > Streptomycetales > Streptomycetaceae > Streptomyces > Streptomyces camelliae. Next base: position 233,518 of record NZ_JAIQYY010000014.1, on the reverse strand, counting down.
CCGGACGTCCTTGAGGTCGCCCAGCTCCGCAAGATCGTCGCCGCTAAGGATCAGCTGCCCGTAATAGCCCATGTATTGCGGCTTCAGGGAGTCCTGCATCATCGATTCAAGCCGGTCGATCAGCTTCTCGTACCGGCGCCGGGCCAGCTCATCCCTGACGGCCATCCTGCACAGCTCCCCACCATCCGCGCGCACGGCATGTGTGCCATATGTGTGCTGCAAGCGCAGGAGCCCTCCCGTCCGCTGGACGGAAGGGCTCCTGACCTGGTGTTTCTCTGTGCCCCCGGCAGGATTCGAACCTGCGACACCCGCTTTAGGAGAGCGGTGCTCTATCCCCTGAGCTACGAAGGCGTGGTACTCGATCCACAGAGTACCGGATGGTGACCTGGGGGGTGGTCGGGTTGTCAGGTTGGGGGGATGGGGGTGAAGCGGGAGGCGGTGTGGAGGTCGGTCTGGATGTGGGCGGCGGTGGTGTGGAGGGCGGGGAGGACGTCGGTCACGCAGGACTCCAGGGTGCGGCGGGCCGCGTGGGTGGCCACGCACACCGCGGCGACCGCCCGGCCCGTGCGGTCCCGTACCGGTACGGCGATGGAGCGCAGGCCCGACTCCAGTTCCTCGTCGGCGAGGGCGTAGCCCTGCGCGCGGATCTCCGGGAAGGCGGGGGAGTTGTCGGCCAGGAGGACGCGGCCGAGGGAGGTCGCGGTGGCGGGGAGGCGGGCGCCGACCGTGATGTGGACCGTGAGGACGCGGCTCGTGCCCGCTCCGGCCGTGTACTGGATCTCCGTGCCGTCCTCCGTCAGAAGCGCCATCGCCGTCGGTTCGTGCAGGCGGGCCGCCAGCGCGCGCAGGTGGGGTTCGGCCAGGCGGGGGAGTGTCGTACGGGAGAGGGGCGGGAAGCCGAGGTCCAGGACGCGCGGGGTGAGGGTGAAGGTGCGGTCCGGGTGCGCGTGTACCAGGCCCAGGTGTTCGTGTGTGAGGAGTGCGCGGCGGGCCGTGGCCCGGGACAGGCCCGTCGCCCGAGACACCTCCGTGAGCGGCAGGGCTGAGCGGCCCGCGCCGAACGCGGTCAGTACGGTCAGGCCGCGGGCCAGTGACTCCACGAAGTCCCGGCCCAGTTCGTGCTTCGACGCCGTCGTCCAGGTTGCCAGGCCTGACGGTGGTGGGCCCGGCTCGGGCGGCGGTGCCGTGCGCAGGTCCGCCTCCATCGCCGCCACCGCCGTACGCAGGCGGGGCAGGAGGCTGGTGCGCAGGTCGGCCGCCGAGTGCCGGCTGGTGTGGCTGACCACGCTCGCCACGCACACCGGTCGGCCGGTGGCCGGGTCCCGTACCGGTACGGAGACCGCGACCAGCCCCGGTTCGATCAGCTGGTCGTCCAGCGCCCAGCCGTCCCGGCGGGCCCGTTCCACCCGCTCCGTGAAAGCGGCCTCGTCGTCTCCGGCTGACTGCTGGGGCGGTACGGCGGGGAAGGCCGTGTCCTGCGGGTCCGCGGCCCGGCGCGCGCGCCAGCGTGCCCAGTCCGGCTCGGTCCAGCCGGTCGCGAACAGCGGTCCGGGCGCGGTGCGTTCGGCGGGGAGGAGGTCGCCGATGCGGAAGCTCACCGACAGCGCGCGGCGGCGGGTGGCCTGGTGGATGAAGCGGATGCCGTCGAGGTCGGCGACCGCGAGGGACACCGACTCGTCCAGTTCGTCGGCGAGGGCGTCGGCGTGCGCGCCGAGCAGGGCGGGCAGGCGCAGGGCGGCCAGATAGGCGTTGCCCAGCTCCATCACGCGGGGAGCCAGTACGACGTCCCGGGCGTCCAGGCGGACGTAGCCCATGCGGGCCAGGGTCGCGGTGATCCGGTCGACCGTGGACCGGGCGAGCCCGGTGGCCCGTTCCAGCGCGCTCGGGCTCAGCGTGCCGCCCGCCTCGGTCAGCCGCCGCAGCACCCCCACCCCACGCATCAGCGGCCCGACCGCATCCCCGGGTGGGCCGGTCACCTCGACAGAGCCCTCGGCAGCGGCAGCGGCAGGGCCTTCGGCGTCCAGTGCGGGGTTCGCGGGCATCAGCTCTCCGGTACGGCATTCGGGCACGCCTACGGTAAACCGTGCCCGCCTCCTGCTCGCCGCGTCCGACGCAACCCCCGCCCGCCGGACTCCCCCCTCCTGCTCCTAGCCCCGAGTGACTCGCACTCGGTAGTTCCCCTCCTCGTCCTTCTCCAGTACCTGCACGCTGATCCCGTGCGCGGGGTCCTTGAAGGTTTCGCCGGGGGAGAAGGGGGCGTCGGAGAGTTCTGCCTGGACGTTGGGGCTGTGGGTGCAGCCGCCGCTGTTGGGGTGGGCGTCGTAGACCGTGATCGGGCCACGGCCGGTGTCGACCGTCGCGTCGACCTTGTAGACAAGGACGCCCGGGTGGCAGATCGCCTCGTCGTTGCCGCCGGGGGTTCGCACCTCCAGCGCGTACGCGCTGTGGCCGTCGACCGGCACGATCACCAGTTTCCCGCCCCCCGTCGTGTGCAGCGGCGTCAGCAGGTAATCGGCGCTGCCCGGAGCCGTCGCGCAGCCCACCTGGGAGCCGTCCAGCCAGCCCAGTTTCCACTTGTGCCAGCCGAGCAGATCGTTGCCGGCCCCCCAGTCCTCGCTCATGATGTCCCAGTGCCCGACCGCGCCCCCGCCCTCCTGCGTGTACAGGTCGGGCAGGCCGAAGGTGTGGCCGTTCTCGTGCGGCAGGACGCGGTAGCCGGTGTGCGCGTACGAGCCGGAGCCGTCGTCCTGGCGGGAGTAGACGAAGGACGCGTTGGAGATGGGGACGCCGTCGGCGACCGGGGCGTCGCCGTTGCCGGCGAAGGTCACCGACAGCACCGTGTCCAGCGCGGACGGGCCGGCGTTCGGGCTGACCAGGACGTTGAGGATGTCGTACGAGCGGAAGTCCACATGCGGGTCGGCCGCGGCCACGATGTCCCGCACCAGCTGCCGGTACCCGGGGTCGAAGGGTGCGCCGCGCTCTATGCCGTACGCCCGGAAGGGTTTCGGCATCCGCAGCCAGCTCGTGATCGGTGTCCCCGGCCGGTAGTCCAGGCGGCCGTACGACGCCTTGCGGAACCACTCCTGGGTCTGCGGGAAGAACTCGTGGAAGCGGTCCATCGCGCTGCCCTGGCCCGGCGCGTCGGAGAAGTCGACCATCAGGGTCAGGGCGTGCACCGTGCCCGTGGAGCGGGCGTAGCCCTGCGGAGTGGGGACGCCCTCGGTCATCTGCACGTCGGGACCGCCGTGGATCATGCAGGGCGCGAGGGCGGTGGAGCGGGCCAGACCGATGGGCCCGGCGGTGGTGGGCGCCGGCAGATGCCCGGTCCCGGCCGAGGTGCTGACCGCGAGGGTCAGCGCAGTCACCGCGGCGAGAGCGGCCACCCGGCGCGGGCGTATGCGCCGGCGCGCGCGGCCGTTTCCCCGGCCCGGGTCGCCGTTCCCGTGGTGTGTGGTTCCGTTTCCTCGCCTTGCGTGGTCGTCCCCGTGGTCCCCGTGGTGTGCCTGGCCGTTCCCTCGGCCCGCGTGGCCGTTCCCTCGGCCCGTGTGGTCGTCCCCTCGCCCCGTGTGGCCGTCCCCTCGTCCCCTGCCCGGCGGGTTGTCGTCTGTACGGCCCTCGTTGCCAGTACGGCTCCCGCCGCCCATGCGGCCCCCGCCGCTCATGCGGCCCCCGCCGCCCATGAGGCCCCCGCCGGTCCGGCCCTCGCCGGTATGACCCCCATCTGCACGGCCCTCGCCGCCGCGCCCCCCATCTGCGCGGCCCTCGCCGCCACGGCCCCCGTCGGCGGCGCGTCCGGGGCAGAAGTACTTCTGGCGCTCGTCGGACACGCGCTCGTGAGAGAGGCGTATGCGGCGGCGGGGTGGCTGCGGCTGCATGCATGGACCTCTCGCTCCACGGCAGCCGCCGTTCTCCGGCTGCACCCTTGCGCTCACCCTGTGTCGACGGGAGCGAGGGGCGCGCGCTGGAGGAGACCGATCGTGGGAAAGCCGGTCCGCACGGGGGTGAATCCTGACCGGAGATGGATGGATCCCGGTGTGGCCCAGGTCACAGTGATTCTTTTCGTGGGCGGGAAATAACCGGGGACCCTCTCCCCGTTTAGCCCTGTGTCCGAGCGAAACGGGGACTGCTTCCCCGGATCGTGATCACCGCCCCGAGTCCCGGCTGCCGTCGGGATCGCCGGGCCCATCGCTTGTGAGGAGTACGCCGTGCCGACCGCGACCACCCCGGTAGCATCGCGCAAGGTCCCGCGGCCCCGGGCCGACGCCCTGCGCAACCGGGAGCGGATCGTCGCCGCCGCCCGGGAGATGCTCGTCGAGGACGGCCCGCATGTGTCCCTGGACGAGATCGCCCGCCGGGCCGGCGTCGGCAACGCCACGGTGTACCGCAACTTCCCCGACCGCGAGGCCCTCGTCCGCGAGGTCGTCTGCTCCGTCATGGACCGTACGGCCGAGGCGGCCGAGGTTGCCCTCGCCGAGACCGGGGACGCCTTCGCGGCGCTGGAGCGGTTCGTGCACGCCTCCGCCGACGAGCGGATCAGCGCGTTGTGCCCGATGGTCGCCAGCACCTTCGACCGGCACCATCCCGACCTGGAGGCCTCCCGCGAGCGCCTGGAGCGGCTCGTCGAGGAGGTCATGGGCCGGGCCAAGGCGGCCGGGCAGCTCCGGCCGGACGTCGGCGTCGGCGATGTGATGATCGCCGTGGCGCAGCTGAGCCGGCCCCCGGCCGGCACGGACTGCCTGCGCAGCGACCGGTTCGTCCACCGCCATCTCCAGCTGTTCCTCGACGGCCTGCGGGCACCCGCCCGCTCCACCCTGCCGGGTACGGCCGTGACCATGGAGGAGCTGCGCCAGGCCTGACCGAGACCGATCAGCGCACGCCCTGACCGATCAGTTCGGCTCTCCGCCTCAGTCCACGCTTCCATACGCGTCTCAGTCCACCTGCACAACCCGTCCGCCCCGTCCGTGCCGTCCGCCCTGTCCGTGCCGTTCCGCCCCGGCCGTCACCGTCGACGAGCCGCGCCCCCGGCTTCCCCTCAGCTTCCCGATTTTTCGCTCTTTTTCCGTCACGAAAGTTCCGAAGTGGGTACTCCCTTGTCCGAAACAGCCCGCAAGGCTTCCGGCGTCCTTGACCCGCGTGGTGACGCCAACCGCTGGAAGGCGCTCGTCTTCATCGCGCTCGCCCAGCTGATGGTCGTCCTCGACGCCACCATCGTGAACATCGCCCTGCCCCACGCCCAGACCGACCTCGGCATATCCGACGGCAACCGGCAGTGGGTCGTCACGGCCTACGCCCTCGCCTTCGGCAGCCTGCTGCTCTTCGGCGGCCGTATCGCCGACAAGTGGGGCCGCAAGCGCGCCTTCGTCACCGGCCTCGTCGGCTTCGCCCTCGCCTCCGCGCTGGGCGGCGCCGCCACCAGCGGCCCGATGATGTTCGGCGCCCGCGCCCTCCAGGGCGTCTTCGGTGCCCTGCTCGCCCCGGCCGCGCTCTCCCTGCTCGCGGTGATGTTCACCGACGCCAGGGAGCGTGCCAAGGCGTTCGGCATCTACGGCGCCATCGCCGGCGGCGGCGGTGCCGTCGGCCTGATCCTCGGCGGCTTCCTCACCGAGTACCTGAACTGGCGCTGGACCTTCTTCGTGAACGTCCCGTTCGCCGTCGTCGCCGCCGCCGGTGCCTACTTCGTCATCCGTGAGCCCGAGGGCGGCCGCAACCGCAATCCGCTCGACATCCCGGGCGTCCTGCTGTCCACGCTCGGCCTGGTCGCGCTCGTGTACGGCTTCACGCGTGCCGAGTCCGACGGCTGGGGCGACTCCGTGACCGTCGCGATGTTCGTGGCGTCCGCGGTCCTGCTGCTCGCGTTCGTGGTCGTCGAGTCCCGGGTCAAGGCCCCGCTGCTGCCGCTGCGCGTCGTGACCGACCGCAACCGCGGCGGCATCTACCTCTCCCTCGGCCTCGCGATCATCGGCATGTTCGGCCTGTTCCTCTTCCTGACCTACTACCTGCAGGTCGTGAAGGGCTACTCGCCGGTCAAGACCGGTTTCGCGTTCCTGCCGATGGTGGCCGGCATGATCACCGGCTCCACCCAGATCGGCACCCGCCTGATGACCCGGATCCCGGCCCGCTTCCTGATGGGCCCCGGCTTCCTGGTCGCCGCGCTCGGCATGCTGATCCTGACCCAGCTGAAGACCGACACCTCGTACCTGACCCAGCTGCTGCCGGCGATGGTGCTGCTCGGCCTCGGCATGGGTACGGCGTTCATGCCGGCGATGTCCCTGGCCACCCAGGGCGTCCAGCCCCGGGACGCCGGTGTCGCCTCTGCGATGGTCAACACCTCGCAGCAGGTGGGCGGCGCGATCGGCACCGCCCTGCTGAACACCATCGCCTCCTCGGCGACCACGTCGTACATCAAGGACCACATCGCCGGCGCTGCAGCCAAGCCGCAGCAGGAGCTGGTGAAGCTCCAGGGCATGGTGCACGGCTACAGCACCGCGATCTGGCTCGCTGTCGGCATCCTGGCCCTGGCCTCCCTGATCGCCTTCACCTTCGTCAACGCCGGCCGTCCGAGCGTCACCCCGGTGGCCTCCGGCGAGGGCACCGAGGACGAGATCAAGGTCCCGGTGGTGGCCCACTGAGCGCCCGTACGGTGATTTAGCGCCTGTACGGCGATTCAGCGGAGCCAGGGCAGGTCCGCACCCGCTTCATCGGGCTGAAGGCCCTCGGCGACGATCTCCATGATCTCGCCGAGGGTCTTCTGCTGTTCCGGGGTGAGCCGGTCGAACAGCGCCTGCCGTACGGCGTCCACATGGCCCGGCGCGGTGCGCCGCAGCACCTCCAGGCCCTCGTCCGTGAGCACCGCGAACTGGCCGCGCTTGTCGGAGGGGCAGTCCTCGCGGCGCACCCATCCGTTCTTCTCCAGCCGCGCGATCGCGTGCGACAGCCGGGAGCGGGTGATCTTCGCCTTCATCGCCAGCTCGGTCATCCGCAGCCGCCGGCGCGGTGCCTCGGCGAGGCCGACGAGCAGGCCGTAGTAGATGTGCGGCATGCCCGCGTCACGCTGGAGCTGCCGGTCGAGGTGATCCTCCAGCAGGGTGGTGGCGTGCAGGTACGCACGCCAGACGCGCTGTTCCTCGTCGGTGAGCCAGCGGTGCCGTGCGGCGGCGGAGTCGGGTGCCGTGTTCATGGCTCCCACTGTACGAGCTGTCTCCTTGAAACTTGAACAAGTCGGGCGTACGCTCTCGAAGCAGATAGCTTGAGAGTTAAAGCATTCCTTCGAAGCATCTGCAGCCGAAGCGTCTGCAGCCGATGCGTCTGCAGTCGAAGCGTCTGCAGCCGGTGCAGCTGTAGTCGGTGCATCTGCAGTCGAAGCATCTGCATCTCTGAACGTCCGTCTCGATGATGGGGAGTCGCCGTCATGTCCGCCGTATCGCAGGAGCGCGCCTCGGAGGGGCGTATGCCCACCCTCTATCTCAGCCACGGCGCCCCTCCCCTCGCCGACGACCCCATCTGGCCCGGCGAGCTCGCCGCCTGGTCCGCCGGCCTGCCCCGCCCCAAGGCGATCCTCATGGTCTCCGCGCACTGGGAGGAGGCCCCGCTCGCCCTGGGCGCCGTACAGACGGTCCCGCTCGTCTACGACTTCTGGGGTTTCCCCGAGCACTACTACCAGGTCCAGTACGCCGCCCCAGGCGCCCCCGAGCTCGCCGAATCCGTGCGCAAGCTGCTGCGCGCCCCCGGCATCCCGGTCCAGGACATCCCCGACCGCGGTCTGGACCACGGCGCCTACGTCCCCCTCGTCGAGATGTTCCCGGCCGCCGACATCCCCGTCCTGCAGATATCCATGCCCACCCTCGATCCGGTCCGCCTGATGGACATCGGCCGCAAGCTCGCCCCGCTGCGCGACGAGGGCGTGCTGATCGTCGGTTCCGGCTTCTTCACCCACAACCTCGCCGCCCTGCGGTACGCGGGCAGCGGCGTGCCCAGCTGGTCCTCCGAGTTCGACGACTGGGGCCGGCGCGCCCTGGAGACCCGAGACTGGGACGCCCTGCTCGACTTCCTGGACAAGGCCCCGGCCGGCCGCTACGCCCACCCGCGCACCGAACACTTCGCCCCGCTCTTCGTCACCATGGGCGCGGCCGAGGCGGGCGGCGAGCTGGACGCGCAGAAGTCCGTGATCGACGGGTTCTGGATGGGCATGGCGAAGCGGTCGGTGCAGTTCGGCTGAGCTTTGCCCGGTAAGGGTGGGATGTGAGGTGGCCTGGTATTTGCTGTGATTCCGGTCGCGTGGCAACCATCGCCGAGTGCGGGCCGTCTTTCGGGTGGGGAGAGCGGTCAAAGGCGGCGCTCTTCCGGAGCTCGCCCGGCGCTCGTCCGATACGCGTCCGATGCTCTTCAGAAGCGGCCTGACCTGCGCCTCTGTACGTTTCGGCGGCCCCTGTCTCCCCGTGCGGCGGGACAGGGTACTGCATGATCAGAAAAATTGAGGGGCGGGTTGGGAATTCTGTCCGGATTCCAGTCGTTGTTTCCATCGGACGCAGGGCATCCGAGGAGAGTTCCCCCACAGGCCACAGTCCCCGGAGTGCTGAGCGTCCACCAGGACCACCCGCCAGCCCACCATCGCAAGGGAGCACGCATGGCAACCCGTGCCGTCGCCCGTCGTCAGTCCGCCTCCGGCGAGACGGCCGACTCGGCAAGCAGTGTTCGCGCACACGCCGGCGAGATCGCCGACCGTGACCTGGTCGGGATGTACCTCGACGAGATCGCGCGCACGCCGCTGCTCGACGCGGCCAAGGAGGTCGAGCTGTCCCAGACCATCGAGGCGGGTGTGTTCGCGCGGCAGGTTCTCGACGGCGAGGAGGAGTCCACCACGGACGCCAGCCGCGAGGAGCTGGAGGCGCTCGTAGCCGCCGGTGAGCGGGCCAAGGACGTCTTCATCCGCTCCAACCTCCGCCTGGTCGTCGCCGTCGCCCGGCGCTACCCCCGCAGCGGCCTGCCCCTGCTGGACCTGATCCAGGAGGGCAACGCCGGCCTGGTGCGCGCGGTCGAGAAGTTCGACTACCGCAAGGGCTTCAAGTTCTCGACGTACGCCACCTGGTGGATCCGCCAGGCCATCACCCGCTCCATCGCCGACCAGTCCCGCACGATCCGGCTCCCCGTCCACCTCGTGGAGGAGCTGGGCCGCATCCGCCGCGTCCAGCGCGAGTTCAACCGCGAGAACGGCCGCGACCCGGAGCCCGCGGAGATCGCGAAGGAGCTGGGCGCGACGCCGGAGCGCGTCATCGACGTCCTCGACTGGGCCCGCGACCCGGTGTCGCTGAACATGTCGGTGGACGACGAGGGCGAGACCCAGTTCGGCGACCTGCTGGAGGACACCTCGGCGGTCGGCCCCGAGCAGTCCGTCATGAGCCTGCTGCGCAGCGAGGAACTGGACGACCTGATCGGCCGCCTGGACCAGCGCACGGCCTCCATCATCAAGATGCGGTACGGCATCGAGGACGGCCGCGAGCGCACCCTGACCGAGGTCGGCAAGGAGCACGGGCTGACCCGCGAGCGCATCCGTCAGATCGAGAAGCACGCACTGCTGGAGCTGAAGAAGCTGGCACGCGACACCGGGTTCGACGCGGTGGCGTAACGGCCCCTGTCCCTTGCCGCGGCCCCTACCCCTTGCCGTTTGCTGTGGCTGTGGGCGCGGTTGAGCGCGTTGTGCGCGGCTGAGTGTGGTGTGCGTGTCTGCGTGTGGTGTGCGTGGTTGTGGGCGTGCGATGCCCGGGACCGCGCACGCCGGTGGCGAAAGACGGCGCAAACATGGCGTGGTCCTGTCGCTTCAAAGCCCGGACCCGAGGGAACAACCCTTGCGGGCCCCGCACCGAGCCCCCGGGAACCGCGACCGCACTCCCCACCGCAGCTGACACACACCACCGCACACCACCGCACAGCACGGCATGCGACACAGCACCGATCCGACCGCATCAACGCACCGTACGGCGACCTACGCACCGTCGGCCGTCCCCACGCGAACCACGTCCCGACGCACCATCCCCCCCCGGCGCCGGGACCTCCCGAAGCCGGGCTCCGGCACCCGTCCCCCCTGGGTGCCGGGGCCCGGCCCTCTTGTCTGCGGTTCGGCACAACACCCTGAGTCTGTACGCCCGTTGGGCCTCACGCGGCCGACGTATGGGCGCGCAGCGCGGTGACCGTCCAGTCGATCAGGGGCGTCACGGGCTCGGGGGCCGGCCAGCCGTTGATCAGGGCCAGCAACTGGAAGTAACGGTCCCTGCGGGGATCGCGCGCTGACTTCAGCCGGCGGAGCAGCCAGGCGGCGGGGTCGGCGTACGGTCGGTGGCCGGGGGCGGCGTTCTCTCGGTGGCCCGGCGCCGGTGCATACCGGGTGAGGAGGGCCGTGACGACGGGTTCCGCCTGCGGGGCCTCGGGGGCGGTACCGGCCGTCATGGTGGGCCCGGCCAGCTCGCGGGCGACGGCGACGACATCCGGGCGCGGAGGCTGAGCGGTGCCTTGCGTATAAGCGTGGGCCAGCCGCCGTACGGCCGAGCGAAACGCGTCGTCGAGGACCAGTTCGGCCAACTCCAGCCAGGCCGCGAGCTGTTCCTCGCTGGGCTCGGCGGGCAACTCGGGAGTCATGGAACGCCGGACCGCGGCTTGAGGGGGGTCGGTGTCTTCGAAGACGGCGTCCAGGAAGCCGTCGATGAGCCGTCGCCGCTCTGTCTCGGACAAGGTCGCCAACCGGTGCATGAGTTCCGCCTCCTGGAGGGTGGGTGCGCGCCCGGCCACGGCGGACAGCACCGCCCGGCGCAGGCGCAGCACGCTGATCTGCACGTCCAGTGCGGCTGCCTGCTCAGCGGCGATCCGGCCGAGTGTGGACGGCCGGTCCAGGACCTGCCGGATCACCTCCAGACCGAGCCCCAGCTCGCGCAGCGTCCGTACGAGGGCCAGCCGGGCCAGGGCGTCCGGGCCGTAGCGGCGGTAGCCGGCCGCGGTGCGGTCCGCGGGTACGACCAGTCCACGGTCCGAGTAGAGGCGGATCGTCTTGACCGACAGGCCGGTACGCCGGGCCAGTTCACCGATCGAGTACAGGGTGCCGTCGTGCATGAGCCCACCTTCCGGTCTCCTGCTGGGGGAGACTCAAGTCTGCGGTGAGGTGGGGGATTGCGGGGGACGGGGCGTACCCGAGGGCAGGGCATGCTGGAACGGCGGTCCACCCCGTACCTGAACCCCGGGGTGAACCGCGCGGATGGCAGATTCTGCCACATGGGCATAGCCTGCCGGAATGAGCACCACCCCCAGCGCCGCCCACCAGCAGTTTTCCCCCTCCGCCCCGGTTTCGCTGACCGAACGGCGAAAGGCCGAGACCCGGATGGAGATCGCCCGGGCGGCGGGCGCGCTGTTCGTCAGGCAGGGCCTGCGGGCGACCCGCGCCGAGGACATCGCCCAGGCCGCGGGCATCGCACCGCGCACCTTCTACCGCTACTTCGCCACCAAGGAGGAAGCCGTCGCCCCGCTCTACGCCGCCGGCGCCCAGCGCTGGGCGGAAGCGGTCCGCGCGGCCCCGGCCCACCTCAGCATCCCCGAGGCCCTGGAACACGCCGTCCACCAGACCCTCACCCCGGGGCTCGGCGTCTCGTCGGCGTCCTGGGAGTGGGTCCGCACCCTGATCCGCCTGGCCGACACCAGCCCCGCCCTCCGCAAGGTCTGGACCGAGGTGTGCCAGACGTCCGAGACGACTTTGGCGGAGATCCTCGCGGCGCGAGGCGAAGACCGCCCGACGCGGGACGAGGGCCACAAGGCTTCGGGCGAGGGCCGCGCGTCACGGGGCGAGGACCTGACGGCGCGCCCGATGCCCACCGGAACGGACCAGGCGTCCACCGGCTCGGGCCCGATGCCCACCGGATCGGACCGGACGCCCACTGGATCGGATCGGACGCCCGCCGAGTCGGACCGGACGCCCGCCGAGTCGGACCGGACGCCCGCCGGGTCGGATGGGGCGCCCGCCGACGTGGACCCGATGCCCGCCGGGTCCGCCCCGACGCCCGCCGGGTCCGCCCCGATGCCCGCTGGACTGGCCCCGACCTCAACCGGATCGGCCCCGCCCCCCGCCGGCCCCGCCCCGCTCACCCCCGGCCTCCGCTTCACCGCGGCCGTCGCCGGCGCCGCCGTCCGCGTGGCCGTGGAGTCCTGGGCCGCCACCTCTGCCCCGCCCACCGGCCCCGAGGGGCCGGCCGCCCTGGCACTGCGCAACCTCGGGGCGCTGAAGGGGTTCGACTGGGGCGGGGAGGGCTAGACGGCTCGGCAGAGAGCAGGGCTGACGGAACGTGGGCGCTCCCGGCCGGGTCAGACCCTTTCGGACGACTGCTTGGACGACTGCTCAGACGACTGCTCGGACGACCGCACGCCCCCCGCCCGGCTCAATCGTCCGCCCAACTCTCGTACACAATGCGCCAGTTCCTCAGGCCCCCGTACGGTGAACTCGACCCCGGCCATCGCGAGCCGTACCGCCAGCCACTCCACGGGATCGCCGGAGGTGCCCCGCAGGACGCAACCGCCCTCCCCGTCGTCCTCCGGCACCCCGAACCAGGCCGGGACCCGCGAGGCGACCTGCTCGGTCGGCGCGGCGAAGCGCACGGCGAACTCATACGTCTCCTGTCGCCGGTTGATGGACCGCCGTAGGTACTCGGCCGCGTCCCCCGTCGGCAACTCCCGCGGTGCGAACCGCACTCCGGTCGCGAACGGCTCGCTCACCCGGTCCACCCGGAACGTGCGCCAGTCGGCGCGGTCGAGGTCGTAGGCGACCAGGTACCACCTCCGTCCCGTCGACACCAGCCGGTGCGGCTCGGTCAGCCGGCGTGACTCGCCTCCCTCCTTGTCGCGGTAGGCGAACCGCAGCCGCTCGTGCCCCGCCACCGTCGACGCCATCACGGTCAGCGTCTCCGGCGCGATGCTCGCACCGTCCCCACTGGTCAGCGGCGTGGTCGCGGCCTGCAGGGTGGACACCCGGTGTCGCAGCCGGGCCGGCAGCACCTGCTCCAGCTTGGCCAGGGCCCGTACCGACGCCTCGTCCACGCCCGCCACCGCGTGTCCGGCACCGGCCCGCAGTCCCACCGCGATCGCCACCGCCTCCTCGTCGTCCAGCACCAGCGGAGGCATCGCCTTGCCCGCGACCAGCCGGTATCCGCCGTCCGCGCCCTTCGTGGCCTGCACCGGATAGCCCAGCTCGCGCAGCCGGTCGATGTCCCGGCGCACGGTACGGCGGGACACCCCGAGCCGGTCGGCCAGCTCACCGCCGGGCCACTCGCGCGGGGTCTGGAGAAGCGACAGCAACTGCAACAGCCGGGCGGGCGTGTCGGTAGTCATGTCTACGAGAATGCCGTACCACTAGGACTGGATCTGACCTAATGGGGCCCTAGCTTTGCGGACATGACCTCCACGGAACAGACCCACACCCCTCGGCCGGCCCCGGCCGACCGACGCCGCTGGTTCGCTCTGGCCATCGTCATGACCGCGGCCTTCATGGACCTGGTGGACGTGACGATCGTCAACATCGCCATCCCGTCCATCCAGCGGAGCGCACACGCCTCCGTCAGCCAGATCCAGTGGATAACCGCCGGCTACGCGCTCGCCTTCGCCGCAGCCCTCGTCACCGGCGGGCGGCTCGGCGACATCCACGGCCGCAGGCGGCTGTTCCTGATCGGTATCGGCGGCTTCACGCTCGCCTCGGCCCTGTGCGGCTTCGCCGTGAACCCGGACATGCTGGTCGCCTCCCGCATTCTGCAGGGCGGTATGGCGGCCATGATGGTGCCGCAGGTGCTGTCGATCGTGCACGCCACCTTCCCGGCCCACGAACGCGGCAAGGTATTCGGTCTGTTCGGCGCGATCGTCGGCCTCGGTGCGGTCTCCGGGCCGCTGCTCGGGGCACTCCTGACGGAGTGGAACCTGTTCGGCCTCGAATGGCGTCCCATCTTCCTCATCAACCTCCCCGTCGGTATCGCGGCCTTCCTCCTCGGCCGCCGCTTCATCACCGAGTCCAAGGCCCCCAAGGCCCTGAAGCTGGACCTCGTCGGCGTCGCCCTGGTCTCGCTGGGCCTGCTGATGCTGCTCTACCCGCTCACCCGCGGCCGGGAGCTGGGCTGGCCGCTGTGGGGGTACCTCTGCATGGTCGGTGCGCTCGTCGTCTTCGCCGCGCTGGTGTCGTACGAAAAACGGAAGGCGGCCCGGGACGGTTCCCCGCTCATCGAGTTGTCCCTCTTCCGGGTGAAAAGCTTCGCCGCGGGCATCGCCGTGCAGACCGTCTTCGGTGTCGCGCTCGGCATCTTCTTCCTGGTCTGGACGCTGTACATGCAGATCGGCCTGGGCTGGAGCCCGCTGCGGGCCGGGCTGACCGGCGTGCCGTTCTCGATCGCGGTGTCCATGGCGGCCGGGATGTCGGTGCAGAAGCTGGTTCCGCGCTTCGGCCGCAAGGTGCTCCAGGCGGGCGCCCTGGTGATGGGCGCGGGCGTGCTGATCTACCTGTGGGAGGCCCACCGCTACGGCCTTTCCATCGCTTCCTGGCAGATGGCCCTGCCGCTGGTCGTGATGGGTGCCGGGATGGGGCTGATCGTCGCCCCGCTGACCGACGCGGTGCTCTCGGAGGTGCCACGCGAGCACGCCGGTTCCGCGTCCGGGCTGATCAACACCGTGCAGCAGATGGGCAACGCGCTCGGACTGGGACTCGTGTCGGTGGTCTTCTTCGGGGAGATCGGCGACCGGCTGGCTCCGGCCCAGGTCGGCCCGGCCTTCGTGCACGCCTTCCAGCACGCGCTGTGGTGGGTCGCCGGGATCATGGGCGCGATCTTCCTTCTGATGTCCGCCCTGCCGAAGCGCCCGGCGCAGCATGTGGAGGGCACGACGGACGAGCCGGCGGCGCCGGTGCCGGAGCGGGAGCCGGAACTGGTTTCCTGACCAGGCACGACGACCCGTGGGCCGGCACGACGGCCCGCACGACGAGGGCCCGGCACCGATCAGGTGCCGGGCCCTTCTGTTGTCCGGGCCCGAGCCGGAAGTCGCCTGGGATGTGGGGCCTGAAGTCCGTTCATGCCCGATTGAAGTCTGAACCTGTTTACATTCCGGAAAACCGGGCGTAGCCTCCGCTGTGAAACCACACGTTCGGGCATCAGTCGGAAGCGAACGGACATCAAGGCGGAGGCGAGGACATGTACGCACCGGAACGGCAGCAGGAGATTCTCCGGCTCGCCCGTGACGGCGGCCGGGTGGACGTGCTGTCGCTCGCCGAGGAGTTCCAGGTCACGGCGGAAACGATCCGCCGCGATCTGAAGGCCCTCGATCGCGCCGGCCTGGTCCGCCGGGTCCACGGCGGTGCCATCCCGGTCGGCCGCCTCGACTTCGAACCGGACCTCGCCGAACGCGAGGGTACGTCCGCCGACGAGAAGGACCGCATCGCCAAGGCGGCCGTCCCGGAACTGCCGAGCGAGGGCACGCTGATCCTCGACGCCGGTACGACGGTGGCGCGGCTGGCAGCCGCCATCCCGCTGGAGTCCTCGCTGACCGTCGTCACGCACAGCCTGCCGATCGCCGCCCGCCTCGCGGACCACCCCGGAATCCAGCTCCACCTCATCGGGGGGCGTGTACGGCACCGTACGCGCGCCGCCGTGGACGCCTGGGCGCTGCGCGCGTACGGCGAGATCCGGGCCGACGTGCTGTTCGTGGCGGCCAACGGCTTCTCCGCCGAGCACGGTCTGACCACCCCCGACCTCGCCGAGGCTGCGGTGAAGCGGGCCGCGGTCGCCGCCGCCCGCCGCGTGGTGCTGCTGGCCGACTCCTCCAAGTACGGCCAGGAGCACTTCGCCCGCTTCGGCGACCTGAGCGACGTGGACCTGCTGATCACCGACAGCGGGCTGAGCCCCGAAGACTCCGCCGCCATCGAGCGCGGCGGCACGGAAGTAGTGCGCGCATGATCCTCACCGTCACCCCCAACCCGTCCCTCGACCGCACCTACGAGGTCCCCACCCTGGAGCGCGGCGAGGTCATCCGCGCCACCGGCGAGCGCATGGACCCGGGCGGCAAGGGCGTGAACGTCTCGCGCGCCGTCGCGGCCGCCGGGCGGCGTACGGTCGCCGTCCTGCCCCTGGGCGGTGCGCCGGGGGCGCTCGTCGCCGATCTGCTCCACACGCAGGGCATCGAGGTCGCGCCGGTCCCGGTCGCCGGAGCCACCCGCTCCAACATCGCGCTCGCGGAGGCGGACGGGGTGCTCACGAAGATCAACGCGCCGGGGCCGGAGCTGTCCACGGAGGAACAGGAACTCCTCCTGGACACGGTGCGCGCCCAGTCGCACGACGCCGACTGGATCGCATGCTGCGGCAGCCTGCCCAGGGGGCTCGCGCCCTCGTGGTACGCCGACGTGGTCACGCGGGCGCATGCCGGGGGTGCGCGTATCGCCTTGGACACCTCGGGGCGCGCGCTGCTGGAAGCGCTGCGTGCGCGGCCCGACGTGGTGAAGCCGAACGCCGAGGAGCTGGCGGAAGCCGTCGGGCGCCCCCTGGCGACCGTGGGCGACGCGTTGAAGGCGGCCGAGGAGTTGCGCGGCATGGGCGCGCGCGCCGTGCTCGCGAGCCTCGGCGCCGACGGTCAGCTCCTCGTGGAGGACACGGGCGCCTGGTTCGGCCGCGCGCGCGTGGACACCGTCCGTAGTAACGTCGGCGCCGGCGACTCCTCCCTCGCCGGCTTCCTGATCGCCGGCGGCAGCGGCCCCGAGGCCCTCGCCTCCGCCGTCGCCCACGGCGCCGCCGCTGTCCAGCTCCCGGGCAGCGTGATGCCGACCCCGGCCGACCTGGACCCGACGGCGGTGGCCGTCACGGCCGAGATCCCGCTCGACCGCGAACTCACGGAGCCGGTGTCATGACCGCGCTCGCGCTCCGTGGCCAACGCCCCGGCACCCGGCGGCTGGGCGCACGCCCCCGCCCCACTGCGCCGGGCGTACCCACCAGACCGGACCGGAAGCGGCGGGACTCCCCGTCACTCGCCGCGACCACCGGGCGGCAC
>NZ_JAIQYY010000014.1:156681-216390 GCF_020181035.1 Streptomyces sp. CoH27 | reverse complement strand
GCACCCCCGTCCCCCTCCCCGCCCACCCCTCCCCCCGGGCGATACGCGTGCATAGGAGCCCGCGATGAGCGACATGATCACCGCGGACCTGGTCGACCTCGACCTGTCCGCCGACACCAAGGAAGCGGCGGCGCGCGCCCTCGCCGAGCGCATGGTGACCCAGGGCCGGGTGACCGACCTGGAGGGCTTCCTCGCCGACGTGGCCGCCCGCGAGGCCCAGATGCCGACCGGCCTCGACGGCGGCATCGGCATCCCGCACTGCCGCAGCGCCCACGTCACCGAGCCGACCCTCGCCTTCGGCCGCAGCACCGCGGGCATCGACTTCGGCGCTCCGGACGGCCCGGCCGACCTGATCTTCCTGATCGCGGCCCCCGCCGGTGCCGACGACGCCCACCTCACGATCCTCTCCTCCCTGGCCCGTCAGCTGATGAACGCCGAGTTCACCTCGGCCCTGCGCGCAGTCGCCGACGCGGGGACCGCGGCGGCGCTGATCCGGGGCGACGAGGCGCCGTCGGCGTCGCGCGCAGAGGCGGAGCCTGCGGGGGAGGGCGCGACGAGCGCCGCTGAGGGCGCCGTGAGCGCCCCCGAGAACACCGCTGCGACGCCGGTGGCGGCCTCCGCCGGCGCCGCAGCGGTCACCACAGCGGCGCAGACGAAGACGCAGGACGCGCCCGCCCCGGCGCAGACGACTCCTGCGGGCGCCGGCTCCGACGCGGACTCCGGCGAACGCCCCTTCCGTATCGTCGCCGTCACCTCCTGCCCGACCGGTATCGCGCACACCTACATGGCGGCCGAGTCCCTGGAGAACGCGGGCCGTGATGCGGGCGTCGAGCTGGTCGTCGAGACGCAGGGCTCGGCCGGCTTCACCCGGCTCGACCCCGCGGTGATCGCGGCGGCGGACGGCGTGATCTTCGCGCACGACGTCCCCGTACGCGACAAGGACCGCTTCGCGGGCAAGCCGACCGTCGACGTCGGCGTGAAGGCGGGCATCAACCGCCCCGCCGAACTCATCAGCGAGGTGCGCGGGAAGGCGGCGCGCGGCGAGGCGAGCGCCCCGGCGCCCGCGTCGGGCAGCACGCCGGTCGAGCGCGCGGGCGACTCCACCGAGGGGTACGGCACCAAGCTCCGCAAGTGGCTGATGTCCGGCGTCAGCTACATGGTCCCGTTCGTCGCCGCGGGCGGCCTGCTCATCGCCCTCGGGTTCGCGATCGGCGGCTACAAGATCAACAAGGCGCCGTCGGTGATGGACCACTTCGTGTGGACCCAGACCGACAGCTGGGGCGCCCTGCTGTTCCAGATCGGCGTCGTCTCCTTCGGCTTCCTGGTCCCGGTCCTGGCCGGCTACATCGCCTACGGCATGGCCGACCGGCCCGGCCTGGTCCCCGGATTCGTGGGCGGCGCGATCTCGGTGACCATCAACGCGGGCTTCCTCGGCGGCCTGGCCGCCGGTCTCATCGCCGGTGGCGTGGTGCTGGCGATCCAGAGGGTGCAGATCCCCCCGGCGCTGCGCGGCATCATGCCGGTGGTGGTGATCCCGCTGATCTCCTCGGCGATCGTCGGATTCCTGATGTTCGTCGTGATCGGCAAGCCCATCGCCTCCGCCCAGAAGGGCCTCACCGACTGGCTGAACAGTCTCACCGGCACCAACGCCATCCTGCTCGGCGCCCTGCTCGGCCTGATGATGTGCTTCGACCTGGGCGGCCCGGTCAACAAGGTCGCCTACACCTTCGCCACGGCCGGCATCGCGGTCTCCAACCCCAGCGACTCCGCGATGAAGATCATGGCCGCGGTGATGGCGGCCGGCATGGTCCCGCCGCTGGCGATGGCCCTGGCCACCACCGTGCGCGGCAGGCTCTTCACCCAGACCGAGCGCGAGAACGGCAAGGCCGCCTGGGTCCTGGGCGCCTCCTTCATCTCCGAAGGCGCGATCCCGTTCGCGGCGGCGGACCCGCTGCGGGTCATCCCCTCGTCGATGGTCGGCGGAGCGCTCACCGGCGCCCTGTCCATGGCTTTCGGTGCCACCCTGCGCGCCCCGCACGGCGGCATCTTCGTGGTCCCGCTGATCGGCAACCCGTTCCTCTACCTGATCGCCATCGCGGCCGGCGTCTGCGCCACCACGGCCCTGGTCGTCCTCCTCAAGGGCATGCGCAAGCAGACCCCCGAACCCACGGCCGGCGGCGACCCCGCGGCCAACCCGGCCACGACCCCGAAGGAGACCAAGCAGCCGGTGGCGGCCTGACCTCCGCGCCACCCCACGCCGCATCTTGTCCCTTTAGTTCGCTGTGAGTTGTTCACGGCACCTGCGAGATACGTCACGGTCCGGGACCAAAGTCCCGGACCGTGGTGTGTACTGGGACGCATGCCTGAGCACGTCCCGACTCTCCAGCTGATCGGCGTGGCCGTCCTCGCTGTGGCGGCCGTCGTCTGGGCCGTCGTCCTGCTGCGCCTGCTGGGCCGCACTGGCCTTCAGGCCCCCACCCGCCGCACCACGGCCCTGCTCCCGGCCCTGCCGCGCCAGCCCCGGGTCGGGCCCCCGCTGGAATCCGTCGAGCTGACCCCCGCGGAACAGGACGCGTTCGCGGGCCTGATACGGCAACTCGCTGACGGCTGAAGAGCACTCCGGCTGACGGCTGAAGAGCGCTCAGGCTGACGGCTGAAGAGCGCTCCGGCGCCCGAGAACCGGCCACGCCCCTCGCATTGGGCGCGCACCTCGCACGTCCGTGCGCGCTACCCCTGCCGAGCCGCGCGCCGCTCCATGGCGTCCCGGGCGGCGTCCTCCGACATGTAGACCTCGCACATGTGCCGCCCGTCGGGCGTGGCCGTGTGCTCGACCTCCCACAGGGAGACCTCGCTCGCGTCCGGCAGCAGGAACGCGTGCTCGTACAGCGCGTAGCTCAATCCCACCCGCCCGGCCCGCCCGGCCCGCCCGGGGTGCCCGAAGGCCTGGGTGATCTCGTGCGCGGTCGCCGTCGCCAGCAGCGTCGCTGTCTCCGCGCCGGGCCGGTCCGGGTTCTCCGCACGGCGCAGAAGCCGGCGCGCGTGGTCCGCCGAGTCGTCGGAGGCGAACACATGCCGGGGCTCGGGCATCGCCCACAGCCGCATCAGCGCGGGCAACTCGAACTCCGGCGCGTCCGGCGGCAGCCCGAGCCGCGCGGTGGCCGCCTGCAGCTCCTCCTCCTCGACGTACACCTCGTGCTCCGGGGCTTCGCCCGGCGCGGGGTTGTGCACGAGCTCCCACAGCGTGACCGCCGAACCGTCGGCGAGCAGCCAGGTGTGCCGGTACGTCTCCCGGTGCCGCCCTGCGCTGTGATACGCGGAGTGCAGCGAACTGTCGTGTGCCAGCGCACAGTCGAGCTGCCTTATCACCTCGTCGGGCAGTTCGAAGGAGTTCAGGGCACGGCCGAGGAGCCGCGCGAGATGCTCCTCCGGAGACTCGGGCGACTCGGCTGGTTCGTACGCTGCTGTCTCGTACGGAACGCTCAAGGCATCTCCCGGCGTTGCTGCATGTCACCTTGTGGGTGCATACCGTAGCCCCTCTGTCGGACATCATGTCCGGGAACCGAGAAAACGTACGCCGGGAAAACGCGCGGGCCGCGCGAGAAGTTCCCGCGCGGCCCCACATGGCGTCAAAAGTCGCCGTCAGACGGCACTTCCCGCGATCCAGGCGCTCCACGACATGTTCCAGCCGTTCAGCCCGTTGTCCGGGGCGACGGTCGTGTCGGGGGAGTTCTTCACGATCACGACGTCCCCGACGAGCGAGTTGTCGTAGAACCACTTGGCCGTCGTGTCGCCCTGCGCGCCCTGCACGTCCGCCATGCCGACGCAGCCGTGGCTGGTGCCCTCGCGGCCGAAGGGCGGGTTGCCCTTGTTGTACCAGTAGTTGCCGTGGATGAACGTGCCGGACTCCGTCAGGCGCATCGCGTGCGGCACGTCCGGGATGTCGTACTCGCCGCCCAGGCCGACCGTCTGGCTGTTCATGCGGGTCTGCGTGAACTTCTCGGAGATCACCATCTGCCCGTTGTACGTCGTGTGCTGGGAGCTGCCCGTGGAGACCGGCACCGTCTTGATCGTCTGGCCGTCCCGTACGACCGTCATCGTCTGCGTGTTGGCGTCGACGGTGGACACCTGTGCCCGCCCGACGGTGAAGGAGACGGTCTTCTTCTGCACCCCGTAGACGCCGTTCGCCCCCTGGACCCCGTCCAGGTCGATCTTCATCGTGACCTTGGAGCCGGCCTTCCAGTACTCCTGCGGCCGGAAGTCCAGCCGCTGGTCACCGAACCAGTGCCCGACCACCTGCTGGCCACTGCTGGAGTTGACCGTGATGTGCGACTGCACGGCCTTCTTGTCGGTGATCGCCTTGTCGAAGGTGAACGACACCGGCATGCCCACCCCGACCGTGCTGCCGTCGTCCGGCGTGTAGGTGCCGATGAAACTGTTCGCCGAGGTGACGGTGGTGAAGATGGAGTTGGCCGCCGCCGTGCGCCCGTTCGCGTCCTTCGCGGTCGCGTCTATCTCGTACTTCGTCCCGCGCTCCAGCCGTTCCTTCGGCTTCCAGCTGCTGCCGTCCGCCGACATCGCCCCGGCCACGGCCTGCCCGGACCCCGCCACGCTCATCTTCACGTCGGTCAGCTTGCCGCCGCTGACCGTCACACCGGTCGCGTTGATGGACGCGCTGGTCGACCCGTCCTTCGCCGAGATCACGATCTTCGCCGTTGACGTCTTGGGGGAGTCCTTCCCGCCCTTGTCGTCGTTGGTGGCGTTGGCGTTGCCGCCGCACGCGGTCAGGGTGAGGGCGCCGACCATCAGGGCGGCACAGGCCCCCAGTGCGCGCCGCGCTGCAATGTCCGGCGTTGTCACGGGCTGCTCCAGGTTCATGTGATGTGCGTGATCCGTTCCAGTGCGTGAAGAAAGAGTGCACCGGCGCCCGCGAAGGTTCCCGCCAACTCCCCCGAACACCATCACGTGACAGAACCGCGACAATCCAGCCCCACCAAGCCCCCGTGCGCGAGAGGGCGAGCGTCCCGCCCCTGCACCACCCCTACCGTCCCCCGTACAACTCCCCGTACGACGGCCACACTCCGCCCGGCCCGTCGACCGACTCGGCGGCGCGCACCCCCCGCACGATCGCGCGTGTCACGAGATCCGCGCCGGCGGCCAGGATGTCGTTGAGCGCCAAAGGGTGCCCGTCCAGCGGGCGCGCACCGGTCGCGAGCGCGAACACCGTGTCCCCGTCGTGCATGAGGTGCACCGGCCGTACGGCCCGCGCGATCCCGTCGTGCGCCGTCCCGGCCAGCTTCTGCGCCTGTGCCTTGGAGAGATCCGCATCGGTCGCGACCACCGCGAGCGTCGTGTTGAGCGGCGGCGGCGCGTTCCTGGCAGCCGTTTCGTCGAGCCTCCGGCGCGCCGCGACAAGCACGTGCTCCTCCGGATACTCCACCCGCCCCTGCAGCAACAACTCCCCGTACAGCGCCCCCGTACCCTGATCCACCACGGCCCCCGCGGCGTTCACGACCGCCAGCGCGGCCACGGTGATCCCCGAATCGAGCACCGCGCTCGCGGTGCCCACCCCACCTTTGATCCGCCCCGCCACGGCGCCCGTGCCGGCCCCCACACACCCCTCGGGCACCCGCGCGCCCGGCGCACTCGCCGCCGCGGCCTCCACCGCCGAGCGTCCCATCGCCGCGTCGGGCCGCGCGCCGAAGGTCCCTCCGCGCCCCAGATCGAAGAGACACGCGGTGGGTACCACTGGTACGACGTGCGCCGGATCCGGCCCCACCCGCACTCCGCGTCCCCGCTCCTCCAGCCAGGCCATCACTCCGGATGCCGCATCGAGCCCGTACGCGCTGCCCCCGGTCAGCGCGATCGCGTCGACGCGCTGCACCACGTTGCGCGGGTCGAGTGCGTCGGTCTCCTTGGTGCCGGGGCCGCCGCCGCGTACGTCCACGGCGGCGACGGCGCCGCCCTCCGGAGCGAGGACGACGGTGGTGCCGGTGAGCCAGCCGTCCCCGCGGCGGGTGGCGTGTCCCACCCGCACCCCGGCGACGTCCGTCAATGCGTCAACTGTCATGAGGGCAAGTCTGGCCCGCCGAAGCCAGCGCCGAGGGTTCAGTCGGCGGACGCGGCGGCACTCACCGCACGCTCTCTGCCGACCATGCGCGCCGTCAGCGTCACCCCGGTCGCGACCGCGGCCGCGGACACGAGTCCCGCCGCGAGAACCGCCCCGTGGCCCAGGAAGGTGCAGCAGATCACCAGCAGCGCCGTGACCGGCAGTACCAGTTGCTGGGTGATGCCGACCTTGAAGTGCCGCGAATGCAGGCCCCAGACGGTCAGCAGGTACAGCGCCGTGGGCAGGGTCACGGCAGCCGAGGCGGACAGTGTGGAGACATGGGCCTTGCCGACCGCCTGTTCCACGGCCACCTCCAGGCCGGCGCCGATCGCCGCGGCCGAGGCGAAGATCAGGTAGTGGCCGTAACCCCAGAGGAACGCTTGCCCGTTGGAGCGCAGATGGCCGTGGATGGGCACCACGAAGTAGATCCACCATGCGGAGAAGACGATCAGGAGACCGCCCGCCGCGATCGGCAGCAGCTCGCCCAGCGCGGAGTGCTCGTCCACGGCCGACTTCACGGCGACCGTCGCCGCGGAGATCGTCTCGCCGAGCACGATGATGGTGAACAGGCCGTACCGCTCGGCGATGTGATGCGGATGCCAGGAGGTCTCGTAGCTCTTCTCGGCGTACAGCGGCACGCACATCTCGACGATCGCCATCACGAGGAAGACCCAGGGCCGGGCAGGACCGGGAAGCAGCACCAGGCCGAGCCAGCCGACCAGGCACAGCAGCACGCCGGTTGCGTACCGGAGCGCCATGGTTCTCTCCGTGCCCGAGGCCGAGCTCGCGGCTCTCAGCCACTGTGCGGCCATCGCCAGCCGCATGATCAGGTAGCCGAGCCAGACCACCAGATAGTCGTGATGCTGGAAGGCTCGGGAAATGCCGGCGGCCAGCACCAGGACGCCGGCGATCTGCACCAGGGTGACGACTCGGTAGAGGGCGTCGTCGTTGTCGTACGCCGAGGCGAACCAGGTGAAGTTCATCCAGGCCCACCAGATGGCGAAGAACTGCATGGCGTAGTTGAGAATTCCGTCGCCCGCGTGCCCTCCTGCCACGGCGTGCACCAGCTGGACGCCGGCCTGCGCGATCGCCACGACGAAGCACAGGTCGAAGAAGAGCTCTAGCGGGGAGGAGACCCGGTGCACTTCGTCGCGCCCGCGCGCGGTGAGCCGGCGCAGGAGCCCGGGGGACTGGGGTGCGCCCGACGAGGCGGGCGTCGGTGCGGAACTCGACGTCATGCCTCCCAGGACAGCAGAAATCCGGGCCAAAATCTTGTGCACGATTCACAAGCCGACGAGGGTTCACAGACCTGACGGAAACGCAGGTCAGATGGTGCGGACGGTGCGGATCACGGCGGCCACGCCCGCGGAAGAACCGGCAGCCGGGAGCGGGGCCGTACTCTTGACGCATGAGCACCGCCCCGGAATCCGAGCCCCGCGACCCGAAGCCCCGACTGGTCTTCGACGACCCGCTGGACCAGCAGTCCTCGGACGACACCGACCGCGGGTGGGGCGAGCGTACGGAGGGTGACAGCGCGGCCGACCTGAAGCGCTTCCTCGACGAGAAGCCGCCCCACCACCTCTGAGCCGCTCGCGGCAGCGCCGTCAGCGCTCGTCGTGTCCCGAGCCACGCTGCGCGACCAGCGCGTCGCGGATCTCCTTGAGCACTTCCAGCTCGGTCACCTCGATGACCTCCTTCGTGCCCTCCCGCGCGGCCTTCTGCGCCGCCTGCCGGGCCAGGTACTTCGACATCGGCAGAACCATCAGGAAGTACACGACCGCCGCGGTGATCAGGAAGGTCAGCGTGGCACCGAGGACAGAGCCCCACAGGATCGGCACACCGCTCTTGACCGTGCCGTCCGCGGCCACCTGGCACGGGGCCTTCAGGCAGGAGCTGTAGTGATCCAGGTTCTGCGTGCCGATCGCTCCGACCAGCGGGTTGATGACCCCCTTGACCACCGAGTTCACGATGTTCGTGAAGGCCGCGCCGATGACCACCGCGACTGCCAGATCGACGACGTTGCCGCGCATCAGGAAGGCTTTGAAGCCCTGCCAGACGCTCGGATCCTTCTTCGCACTCACCTAGGGGACTCTCCTCGCATGCACAGGGTGTGGAACGAAACGCTCCGCAACCTACGGCACGGTGAGGCCATTGTGTCCAATTCCGCAGCTCGATCGAGCGACTCGACAGCGAGCCGCCGAGAAACCGTCCGAGTCGGTTCAGCACAGCGTCACCGCCAGGCGTGCTGTCGCGCTCGCACCCACGAGCCGGGCCGCTGCGGAACGTGGCACCGACAGCACCACCAGCGCCCCGCTCTCGGTTCCGCCCTCCAGAGGCTCGGGCACCTTGGTCACCCGCACACCGCGCGCGAGCACCTTCGCAACGCCACCGGCTGACGGGTCCTCGGCGGCGATGACGTCGACGCGGTCGCCGGGCCGTAGCAGCCGGACCGTGGCCGCGTCGGCGATCCGCACCGGCGCCGTCACCACGTCCACGGGTGCGTGCCGTCGTACGGGTGCGGTGACCGGGTGCCCGCGGGCCTGCTCCGGGCGGTGCGGTTCGGTCGCCGTGCGGGGCCCCGTGGCCACGAGAGCGGCCGCGGTCACCGCGAGGCCGGCGGCGATGGCCCGCCTGCGGTGCCGTACGAGCCGCTGCAGCTGATACCGCCCGCCGCGCACGTACACCGGAGGGAACTGCGGGATCTCGCAGGTGGCGGGAGCGTCCGTGCCCAGCGGGCGCGGGAGCCGCACGGGAGGCCGGAGCGAGGAAGGGGCTGGTGGTGGAGAGGGCCGGGAGCGTGGAGAAGGCGGACGTGAGACAGGCGCCGGCGAAGCAGGAGAAGCGGGGGGAGATGAGTACGGAATCCGGGACGACGAGGACCAGGACATGGGAAACCACCGCCTGCGACGAGGAATTCGGGTTGCGATGCCACGATGAGGGATCGCGCCGAATTCCGTCGGAGACGGTGGATGACGGACGCATTGTGGATAACTCGGCCACCCGAACGGGGAGTTCCGCCCGGTTGTCCACAGGCCGTGCCTGAAGCGGGAGGTGCCCTAAGGCAGTTCGAAGCCCGGATCCATCCCGCCGAGCGCGTTCACGCACAGGCAGTCCCGTGCCGCGGTCTCCGGCAGTGCCGCCACCGCGTCGAACAGCACCCCGCGCAACCGGTCCACGTTGGCGGCGAACACCTGCAGCACCTCCTCGTGCGAGACGCCCTCGCCGGTCTCGGCGCCCGCGTCGAGGTCGGTGACCAGGGTCAGCGAGGTGTAGCACAGCTCCAGTTCCCGGGCGAGCGCCGCTTCCGGGTGACCCGTCATGCCCACGACCGACCAGCCCTGCGCCTGGTGCCACAACGATTCGGCGCGGGTCGAGAAGCGCGGCCCCTCGACCACGACCAGAGTGCCGCCGTCCACCGGCTCCCAGTCCCGGCCGCGGGCAGCCTTCAGCGCTGCGCTCCGTCCGGTGGGGCAGTACGGGTCGGCCATGGAGACATGCACGACGTTCGGCACCGTGCCATCGGGCAGCGGCAGCCCGTCGAAGTACGTCTGCGCCCTGGACTTCGTACGGTCCACCAGCTGGTCCGGCACGAGCAGCGTGCCGGGGCCGTACTCGGGGCGCAGCCCGCCCACCGCGCAGGGGCCCAGGACCTGCCGGACACCGACGGAGCGCAGCGCCCACAGGTTGGCGCGGTAGTTGATGCGGTGCGGCGGAAGGTGGTGGCCGCGGCCGTGCCGGGGCAGGAAGGCGACCCGCCGGCCGGCGATCTCGCCGAGGAAGAGGGAGTCGCTGGGCGGCCCGTAGGGGGTGTCCACCTGGACCTCGGTCACGTCGTCGAGGAACGAGTAGAAGCCCGAGCCACCGATCACACCGATCTCTGCGTTCGCCATGACCAGCACACTAGCTGGCGGGGGAACGGCGGGGGAGCCGGTGTCCGCAAGCGCCGAAAGCCCTGCCGTCGTGCGACGACAGGGCTCAGTGCCGGAGGGCGTCAGGCGGCGGAGCTGCTCGTGGAGCTCGACGACGAGGACGAGGACGACGAGGAGGACGACGAGGACGACTTCGAGTCGGACGAAGACGTGCCGGTCGACGAGCCGGCCGGCTTCGATGCCGGGGTGCTGCTCGACGTGGAGCCGCGGGAGTCGTTGCGGTAGAACCCGGAGCCCTTGAAGACGATGCCGACCGCGGAGAACACCTTCTTCAGGCGGCCACCGCAGCTGGGGCACTCGGTCAGGGCGTCATCGGTGAACTTCTGCACCGCCTCAAGGCCCTCGCCGCACTCGGTGCACTGGTACTGGTAGGTCGGCACTGTCTTCCTCCTGGCACTCTGACTCGATGAGTGCTAACGACGGTCCATAGTGACGTATTCCCGGGGATCAGTCCACCGTCACCGGCACGCGGTGACCGACGCCACGTGCGACGGTCAGGTTCCGCGGCGGCGCGACCAGCCGTGCTCGCAGCGTCACCAGGGTCGCCAGCGCGAGCAGCGTGCCGCCCGCGGGCACCAGGAATCCCGCGCCGTTCCACAGCCGGTCCTCCAGCTGGCCCGCGATGGTGACCGCGGCCGCCTGCCCGAGCGCCACCGCGCCGGTCAGCCAGGTGAAGGCCTCGGTGCGGGCGCCGGCCGGGACCAACGCCTCGACCAGCGTGTAGCCGGTGATCAGCGCCGGCGCGATGCACATGCCGACCAGCAGGCCGAGCCCCGCGAGCAGCAGGACCGAATGTGCCGTCCACAGGGCGGACGCGATGACCGCGAGCGCCGTGTAGCCGACGACCAGGCGGTGCTGGGGGGCGGCCTTCCATGCGATCGCGCCGCAGACGATGCCGGACAGCATGTTTCCGGCGGCGAAGACGCCGTACAGGACGCCGTTCAGGCCGGGCTCGCCGATCGACTCGGTGAAGGCGGCCAGTGACACCTGCATGCCGCCGAAGACGGATCCGATGCCCAGGAAGGTCACGACCAGTACGCGCACGCCCGGCACCCGCAGGGCGGACGCGTGCTGCACGCGCGCGTGCCCGCTCCCGGCGGTCACCGGGGGCTGCGTGCTCTTCTGCGCGGCGAACAGCAGACCGCCGACGAGCGTCAGCGCGCCCTCCGTGACCAGACCCGCCGCCGGCGTCACACCGGTGCACAGCGCGGTGGCCAGCAGCGGGCCGAAGACGAAGGTCAGCTCGTCCGTGACCGACTCGAACGCCGCCGCGGTGGTCATCAGGGGCGAGCCCTGCAGCTTCACGCCCCAGCGGGCCCGCACCATCGGGCCGACCTGTGGCACCGAGGCGCCGGTGGGGACGGCCGCCAGGAAGAGCGCCCACAGCGGCGCGTGCGCCAGCGCGAGTGCCGTCAGGGACAGGCCCGACAGCGTGTGCACGAGGACGCCGGGGATCAGCACGGCGCGCTGTCCGTAGCGGTCGGCGAGGCGTCCGCTGTACGGCGCGAACAGCGCCATGGACACACCGGTCGCGGCCGCGGCGGCGCCTGCGGCGCCGTACGAGCCGGTGGTGTGCTGCACCAGCAGCACGATGGAGATGGTGAGCATCGCGAACGGCTGGCGTGCCGCGAAGCCGGGGAGCAGGAACGTCCGGGCGCCGCGGGTGCGCAGCAGCTGTCCGTATCCGGGGCGGGATGGCGCCGGCGAGTTCTCCGCCGACTCGGTGGTGACCGTGGACTCCACGGCCCGTGCCTTTCTTCGCCTGGTAGCGCGCCCGTGCGGGGGCGCCGAGAGCTGTCCTCTTGCGCGGAACTGCGGTAGATACCGGTGCCACTGCGGAGGGCGTTCCGGCCGCCATACGGTCGCGCCAGCTCTGCATCAGACAGAGTTGGTTCGATCAGGGTGCCTTCATCCTACAGGGATCAAGGGCTTGTGCACCTGTGAAAACGAGCACGGTTGGGCCTGTTCACCTGTGATTGGCACCCGTGTGAATCGTGCGAAACACACCCGTAACGCGTGCCCCGCGCGCTGTGTACTCACCGCCCGGCACCCACGCCGTTCGCGCCGAGCCACCCCGCCAGCTTGCCGCCATGGGCGACCGCGCGCAGGCGTCGTTCTGCCGCGTCACGTACCGGGTCGGTGGCGACGACCAGCAGCTCGTCGCCCCGGCGCAGCACTGTCGTCGGCAGCGGAACGAACGATTTTTCATCGCGTACGACGAGGGTGACGGCGGCCCCGGTCGGCAGTCGTAGCTCGTTGACCTCCACGCCGTGCATCCGGGAGCCCTCGGGGATCGCGACGGAGAGCAGGTGGCCGCGGAGCCGCTCCAGGGGGGCGGACTCGATGCCGAGGTCGGCGGCCTCGCCCTTCTCGCCCAGGCGCAGCATGCGCGCCAGCCAGGGCAGGGTCGGCCCCTGGACGAGGGTGTAGACCACGACCAGTACGAAGACGATGTTGAAGATGCGGCGGCTGCCGGTGACGCCGTTCACCATCGGGATGGTGGCCAGGATGATGGGCACGGCACCGCGCAGTCCCGCCCATGACATCAGCGTCTGCTCCTGCCACGGCACGCGGAACGGCGCGAGGCTGAGGACCACGCTCAGCGGGCGGGCCGCCATGGTCAGGACCAGCCCGATGACCAGGGCGGGCCAGACGTCGTCGCCCAGCTCGTGCGGGGTGACCAGCAGGCCGAGCAGGACGAACATGCCGATCTGGGCGATCCAGCCGAGCCCCTCGGCGAAGCCGCGCGTGGCGGGCCAGTGCGGGAGCTTGGCGTTGCCGAGCATCATCGAGGCCAGGTAGACGGCCAGGAAGCCGCTGCCGTGCCCCAGGGCGCCGGCGGCGTACGCCGTGACGGCGATGGCCAGCACGGCGATCGGGTAGAGGCCGGAGGCGGGCAGGGCCACGCGCCTGAGCCCCCAGGAGCCGATCCAGCCCACCGCGAGCCCTATGGCCGTGCCGATGGCCAGCTCCAGGAGTATCTCGCCCAGCAGGACGTACCAGTGCTCGACGGGTCTGGCCGTGGAGAAGGCGACGACGAGGATGACCACAGGGGCGTCGTTGAAGCCGGACTCCGCCTCCAGCGTGCCCGTCACGCGCGCGGGGAGGGGAATTCTGCGCAGTACGGAGAAGACCGCCGCCGCGTCCGTCGACGACACCACCGCGCCGACGATGAGCGCCTGCCGCCACTCCAGCCCGACCAGATAGTGCGCGCCCGCCGCGGTGACGCCCACGCTGATGGCGACTCCGGCGGTCGCCAGGACGGAGGCCGACGCCAGGACCGGGCGGACCTCCTTCCACTTCGTGCCGAGGCCGCCCTCGGCGAGGATCACGACCAGGGCCGCGTACCCGATGACCTGGGTCATCGCGGCGCTGTTGAAGTGGATGTGTCCGAAGCCGTCCTGGCCCATGAGGACGCCGATCCCCAGGTACACGAGCAGGCTGGGGAGCCCGCTGCGGGAGGAGATCCGGACGGCCGCGACGGCGACGAGCAGGACCAGGGAGCAGACGAGCAGGAGCTGGTTGAGGTGGTGAACAGTCAGCGGCGGTTCCCTTCCCTGGCTCGCGCGCGGGGCGCGCGACACATGTACACAAGATCCAAGGCTGCGGCACACCGCACCCAAGTACTTCGTTACCTTACCTAACTCTTGACGCTTTCTTGACGCTTGGCCGGGCAAGATCGAACGTTCGTACACGCTGGTTCCCCACTCCGCGTCAAGTGGGACAGGGCCCTGCGCCTATGGTTGCTCCAGCGCTCATTCAAAGTCACAGCCCGACCTGCCGCTCGCGTTAGGACAGCAAGGACAGCGATGCCCCCGAATACCACCGCCACAACGGGTGACAAGCCCGCCAAGTCCGGCAGGAAGAAGGGGCGCAAAGCCCGACTTATCGTGCTCGTGCTGGTCCTGGCCATCATCGGTGGCATCGCCTACGGGGCGTACTGGTCGATCAGCACCGTCCGCGCCTCCTTCCCGCAGACCAAGGGAACGATCACGCTCCAGGGCCTGTCCGGGCCGGTCGACGTGAAGCGGGACGGCAACGGCATCCCGCAGATCTACGCGTCCTCCGACGAGGACCTGTTCATGGCGCAGGGCTTCGTCCAGGCACAGGACCGGTTCTACGAGATGGACGTGCGCCGGCACATGACCTCCGGGCGCCTGTCGGAGATGTTCGGCAAGAGCCAGGTCAAGAACGACGAGTTCCTGCGCACCCTCGGCTGGGACCGGATCGCCAAGCAGGAGTACGACACCAAGCTGTCGGCCTCCACGAAGAGGTACCTCGACGCGTACGCCAAGGGCGTCAACGCCTACCTCCAGGGCAAGGACGGCAAGGACATCTCCCTGGAGTACGCGGCGCTGAGCTTCACCAACGACTACACGCCGCAGCCGTGGACCCCGGTCGACTCCATCTCCTGGCTGAAGGCGATGGCCTGGGACCTGCGCGGCAACATGCAGGACGAGATCGACCGCGCGCTGATGACGAGCCGGCTCGGCCCGCAGCAGATCCAGGACCTCTACCCGGAGTACCCCTACGGCCGTAACAAGCCGATAGTGCAGGAGGGTCAGTACAGCGAGCTGTCCAAGACCTTCCGGCAGAGCGGTGCCACGGGCAGCTCCCAGAGCACCGGCACCACGGGTACGACGGGCACGTCCGGTACGACCGGCGGCGCCAAGGGCACCTCTGGCGGCACGACGGGCACGACCCGCTCCTCCACCTCGGGCGCGACCGGATCGGCGCTCACGAGCCAGCTGGGGGGCCTCTACAACGTCCTGGACAACGTCCCGACCGCCGTCGGTGTGAACGGCCAGGGCATCGGCTCCAACTCCTGGGTCGTCTCCGGGCGCTACACCATCACCGGCAAGCCCCTGCTCGCCAACGACCCGCACCTGTCGGCGTCGCTGCCGTCCGTCTGGTACCAGATGGGCCTGCACTGCCGCACCGTCTCCAGCAGCTGCCCGTACGACGTCACCGGCTACACCTTTGCCGGCATGCCCGGTGTGATCATCGGTCACAACGTGAACATCGCCTGGGGCATGACCAACTCCGGCGTCGACGTCACCGACCTCTACCTGGAGAAGGTGACCGCCAACGGTTACCTGTACGACGGCAAGGTCCGGCCCTTCAAGACCCGCGAGGAGACCATCAAGGTCGCCGACGGCTCGGCCAAGACGATCGTCGTCCGCCAGACCCAGGACGGGATGCCACTGCTGTCCGACCGCGACGACGAACTCGTCCAGGTCGGCAAGAAGGCCACGGTCAACACCGCCGCGCCCGACCGCGGTGACGGCTACGGCGTCGCCCTGAGGTGGACCGCGCTCGACCCGGGCACCTCGATGGACGCCGTCTTCGCCCTCGACAAGGCGGCGAACTGGAGCGAGTTCCGCCAGGCCGCCGCCCAGTTCGACGTGCCCTCGCAGAACCTGGTCTACGCCGACACCGACGGCCACATCGGCTACACGCTGCCCGGCAAGATCCCCACGCGCTCCTCGGTGGACGACGGCTCCGTCCCGGCGCCGGGATGGCAGTCGAAGTACCGCTGGACCGGCTTCATCAAGCAGGACGAACTGCCCTACGAGTTCGATCCCGCGCGCGGGTACATCGTCACCGCCAACCAGGCCGTGGTCGACAAGGCGGCGTACCCGTACACGCTCACCGCCGACTGGGGCTACGGCACGCGCAGCCAGCGCATCGCCGACCTGATCGAGTCCAAGATCAAGGACGGCGGCAAGATCTCCACCGACGACATGCGGCAGATGCAGCTGGACAACAGCAGCGAGATCGCCAAGCTCCTGGTGCCGAAGCTGCTGAAGATCAACCTGGACGACAAGAACGTGCGCCAGGCGCAGAAGCTGCTGGAGGGCTGGGACTACACCCAGGAATCCGACTCGGCGGCGGCCGCGTACTTCAATGCCGTCTGGCGCAACATCCTCAAGCTCGCCTTCGGCAACAAGCTCCCCAAGGAGCTGCGCGTCAAGGGACAGTGCCTGTGGGTCGACAAGATCGACAGCACCGGTCCCGTCGACGACAACACCAAGGTGCGCGAGTGCGGCCAGCGCGACGCCGACCAGGCGCAGCCGGACGGCGGCGACCGCTGGTTCGAGGTCGTGCGCAACCTGATGGACAAGCCGGACAGCGACTGGTGGAAGACCCCCAAGTCCGGCACCCGTCCCGCCGCGACCACCATGGACCAGCTCTTCGCCCGCGCCATGATCGACGCCCGCTGGGAGCTGACCGCCAAGCTCGGCAAGGACATCGACACCTGGAGCTGGGGCCGCCTGCACCGCCTGTTCCTGAAGAACCAGACGCTCGGCACCGACGGCCCCAAGGTCCTGCAGTACATCCTCAACCGCGGCCCCTGGAAGCTCAGCGGTGGCGAGGCCACGGTCAACGCGACCGGCTGGAACGCCGCCGGCGGCTACGGCGTCGTCTGGGTGCCGTCGATGCGGATGGTCGTCAACCTCGCCGATCTCGACAAGTCCAAGTGGATCAACCTGAGCGGCGCCTCCGGGCACGCCTTCAGCGCGCACTACACGGACCAGACGAGCAAGTGGGCCAAGGGCGAGCTGCTGCCCTGGTCGTTCTCGGCCGGCGCGGTCGACAAGAGCACGAGCGACACGCTCGTCCTCAAGCCGTGAGCGACTGACGGCACGGGCGCCCGAACGGCCCTCCACGCGCACGCGTGGAGGGCCGTTCTCCGTGTCGTGTCAGGCGCTCGGGAAGTGGCGCACGCCGCAGGGGGTCACCACCGCGTGCACCGGCTTGTCGTGCGCCTCGGCCGGGACGCGTGCGACGACCTCCGCGTCGTAGAGGAGCACCACGAGCCGAGGGTGTGCGCCCGCGCGCTCCAGGCGGGCCAGCACACGGTCGTACGACCCTCCGCCGCGCCCCAGGCGCATCCCGCGCGCGTCCACCGCGAGCCCGGGCAGGAGCACCACGTCGGCGGCCGTGACGGCCTCCGGGCCGAGGCGTGCGCCCGCGGGCTCGAAGAGCGCCATCTTCCCGCCGTGTTGGACCCGTGCGAGGGAGTCCGGGCCCGCGTACTCGCCCCAGTCCAGGTCGTTGTCGGGCAGGAGCGCGGGGAGCAGGACCCGCACGCCCCGCGCGCGCAGCGCGTCCAGCAGCGCCCGCGTGCCAGGCTCGCTCCCCACGGAGACGTACGCCGCCACTGTGCGCGCATGCGCCAGCTCAGGCAGTTCCAGGGCGCGCTCCGCCAGCTTGCGCGCCGTAGTGTCGACGTCATCGGCAGTCAACCCGTTCCTCACCGTGAGGAACTCCCGCCGCAACATTCGCTTGTCAGGCTCGCTCGTGCGTCCGTCGTGTTCCACGGGTCGTTCTCGCACCCTTCTCGATTGTTCAATACCCTCATAAAGGGTCAATCATCCGGAGCCACAGATTCCCGGCAAAGGCACCGGTTAAGGTGGCGGGCATGACTCAGTCGCACCCCAGGATCAGCAAGGCTGTCATTCCCGCGGCAGGGCTTGGCACCCGGTTCCTGCCGGCCACCAAGGCCACTCCCAAGGAGATGCTGCCGGTCGTCGACAAGCCTGCGATCCAGTACGTGGTCGAGGAGGCCGTGTCGGCAGGGCTCGATGACGTGCTCATGGTTACCGGACGCAACAAGCGCCCCCTTGAGGACCATTTCGACCGCAATTACGAGCTTGAGTCGGCGCTGGAGAAGAAGCGCGACGCCGAACGGCTCGCGAAGGTGCGGGAGTCCAGCGATCTGGCGACCATGCACTATGTCCGCCAGGGCGACCCCCGGGGCCTCGGCCACGCCGTTCTGTGCGCCGCTCCGCACGTCGGCCACGAGCCCTTCGCCGTCCTCCTCGGTGACGACCTGATCGACCCGCGCGACCCGCTGCTGCAGCGCATGATCGAGATCCAGGAGCGGCACGGCGGCAGTGTGATCGCCCTGATGGAGGTCGCGCCCGAGCAGATCCATCTCTATGGCTGCGCGGCCGTGGAGCCGACGGTCGACAGTGACGTGGTGAAGGTGACCGGGCTGGTGGAGAAGCCGGACCCGGCGGACGCCCCCTCGAACTACGCGGTCATCGGCCGCTACGTTCTCGACCCGCACATCTTCGGCATACTCCGCCGGACCGAGCCGGGCCGCGGCGGCGAGATCCAGCTCACCGACGCCCTCCAGCAGCTCGCGCAGGACGAGAAGGTCGGCGGCCCGGTGCACGGCGTCGTCTTCAAGGGCCGCCGCTACGACACCGGCGACCGTGGCGACTATCTGCGTGCCATTGTCAGACTCGCGTGCGAACGTGAAGACCTGGGCCCGGACTTCCGGACCTGGCTTCGCAGTTACGTAGCCGAGGAGATGCAGCAATCTTGAGCAGCGCCGCGACCCGCCCCGCCGGCCCGGACCACCTGTGGTCGGTGGACGAGCACCTGGAGGACATCCTCTCGACCGTCCGCCCCCTCGAACCCATCGAGCTGCAACTGCTCGACGCCCAGGGCTGTGTCCTGGTCGACGACGTGACGGTGCCGGTGTCCCTGCCGCCGTTCGACAACAGCTCCATGGACGGGTACGCGGTACGGGTCGCGGACGTCGCGGATGCCGGTGAGGAGTTCCCGGCCGTCCTGGACGTCGTGGGGGACGTCGCGGCAGGTGCGGCCGAGCCGGTCCGGGTCGGCCCCGGGCAGGCCGCCCGGATCATGACCGGCGCCCCGCTGCCGCCCGGCGCCGAGGCCGTCGTTCCCGTCGAGTGGACCGACGGCGGGCTCGGCGAGGGACCGGTGAGCGGCATGCGCGCGCGCAGCCTGGCCCCCGAGGGCGCCGAGGGGCAGGTGCGCGTGCACCGCCCCGTCGAGGCACGCGCGCACGTGCGCGCCAAGGGCAGCGACGTGAAGGCCGGCGACCGCGCCCTGGAGGCCGGCACGATCCTCGGCCCGCCGCAGATCGCGCTCCTCGCCGCGATCGGCCGGGGCACGGTACGCGTGCGCCCGCGCCCGCGCGTGGTCGTCATGTCCACCGGCAGCGAACTCGTCCAGCCCGGCGAGAACCTGGCCGACGGCCAGATCTACGACTCCAACAGCTTCGCCCTCACCGCCGCCGCGCGGGACGCCGGCGCGATCGCCTACCGGGTGGGTGCCGTCGCCGACGACGCCGACACCCTCCGTTCGACCATCGAGGACCAGCTCGTCCGCGCCGACCTGATGGTCACCACGGGCGGGGTGAGCGTGGGGGCGTACGACGTCGTCAAGGAGGCGCTGTCGTACGCCGGCGACGAGGACGAGGCGGGCAGCGGCGTGGAGTTCCGCAAGCTCGCCATGCAGCCCGGCAAGCCCCAGGGCTTCGGCTCCATCGGCCCCGACCACACGCCCCTGCTGGCCCTGCCCGGCAACCCGGTGTCGTCGTACGTCTCCTTCGAGCTGTTCGTCCGCCCCGCCATCCGTGCCCTGATGGGCCTCACGGACCTGCACCGGCCCCGTACCCGGGCCGCCCTGAAGGCGGACAAGGCGCTGCGCTCGCCCAAGGGACGCCGGCAGTTCCTGCGGGGCGCGTACGCCGACGGTGAGGTGACCCCCGTGGGAGGCTCCGGCTCGCACCTGATCGCGGCGCTGGCGCACGCCGACGCGCTGATCGTCGTCCCCGAGGACGTGGAGTCCGTCGAGCCCGGCGACGAGGTGGAGGTCGTGCTGCTCGGCTGACGCACGCGCGCGTGTGTGCGTGCCGCGGGGCCCACGGGGGTCCTGGCCCGGTGCGTGAGCCGACTTGGCGGTAGCGTGGCGCGCACAACAGGCCCGTGCACCGCACCGCGACGGGCCCGGACCGGGAGCGGCACACAGCATGACTGAGTCTTTCCGGGGGGAGACCTCCGGACCCGCTGCGCAGGACGGCCTGACGCACATCGACGAGGCGGGCGCCGCCCGCATGGTCGACGTGTCCGGGAAGGACGTGACCGCGCGCACCGCCCGCGCCAGCGGCCGGGTCCTCGTCTCACCCCGCGTGGTCGAGCTGCTGCGTGGCGAGGGGGTACCCAAGGGGGATGCCCTCGCCACCGCGCGAATCGCGGGGATCATGGGTGCCAAGCGCACCCCGGACCTGATCCCGCTGTGCCACCCGTTGTCGGTGTCCGGTGTGAAACTGGACCTGTCGGTCGCGGACGACGCCGTGGAGATCCAGGCCGTCGTGAAGACGACGGACCGCACGGGCGTCGAGATGGAGGCCCTCACCGCCGTGACGGTCGCCGCGCTCACCGTGATCGACATGGTGAAGGCGGTCGACAAGGGAGCGGTCATCACGGACGTACGGGTGGAGGAGAAGACGGGCGGCAAGTCGGGCGACTGGAGCCGGGCATGACACTCGACGCATCGGCCGGGGGCGCGCTGCTCGCGTCGTACAGCGCCCTGGTCGTCACCGCCTCCAACAGGGCTGCCGCCGGGGTCTACGAGGACAAGGGCGGCCCCCTGGTCGCCGACGGCCTCAAGAGCTTCGGCTTCGCGGTGGACGGACCCCAGGTCGTCCCGGACGGGGACCCTGTGGAGGCGGCCCTGCGCGCGGGGGTCGACGCCGGGTACGACGCCATCGTCACCACCGGCGGCACCGGCGTCTCGCCGACCGACCGCACACCCGAGGCGACCCGCGCGGTGATCGACTACGAGGTGCCGGGCATCGCGGAGGCCATCCGGGCATTCGGCCGGGAGAAGGTGCCGACCGCCGTGCTGTCCCGGGGTCTGGCCGGGGTGGCGGGCCGGACCCTGATCGTCAATCTGCCGGGCTCCACGGGCGGGGTGAAGGACGGCCTCGCCGTACTGGAGCCGCTGCTGGTCCACGCCGTCGACCAGATCCGCGGCGGCGACCACCCCAGACCCACGGGCGGGGGTGCGAGCTGAACAGCCTTTCCTGGCCTGTCGTGCTGGCGGACGGCGATGTCGTCCTCCGGCCGATAAGGCTGCGCGACCAGCGGGCGTGGCGCGAGGTGAACCGGCGCAACCGGGACTGGCTGCGCCCCTGGGAGGCGACCATCCCACCGCCCACGCCCAGCGGTCCGGTCGTGCACCGGCCGACCTATCGCCAGATGGTCCGGCACCTGCGGTCGGAGGCCAACGCGGGCCGGATGCTGCCGTTCGTCATCGAGTACCAGGGGCGGCTCGTCGGGCAGTTGACGGTCGCCGGCATCACCTGGGGGTCGATGTGCTCGGGGCATGTCGGCTACTGGGTGGACGAGGCGGTGGCCGGGCGCGGAGTGATGCCCACGGCCGTCGCGCTCGTGGTGGACCACTGTTTCCGTACCGTCGGGCTGCACCGCATCGAGGTCTGCATTCGCCCCGAGAACCGGCCCAGCCGCCGGGTCGTGGAGAAACTCGGATTCCGTGAGGAGGGGCTCCGGCCGCGCTATCTGCACATCGACGGTGCCTGGCGCGACCATCTGGTCTTCGCACTCACTGCGGAAGAGGTGCCCGACGGGTTGCTCGCGCGCTGGCAGCGGGCACGCTCTCAGCGGGATCCGTCGCGGAATCCTCCCGCCCAGGCCCCGGGAAATTGAATATATGTTCGAAATTGATCGGATGCTGACCGTCTCGGGGCATTGAATTCGCGGGTTGGGAGGCTCTCTGATCGCATCGATCGCAAAAAATGCTGGAAATATCAGCCAGATCGTGCGACACACCGGCCCAATTGGCGGATGGCCTCACGCAAACCCCTCTACCGTGTGAGGCGTGAGCAGCAGCGGCCTCATCTACGCAGTCATTGTCGGGGCCTGGGCCGCCTACTTGGTGCCGATGTGGCTCCGTAGGCAGGACGAGCTGAACGAGGCCCGTCCGACGGAACGCTTCAGCACCGCCATCCGGCTGCTGTCCGGACGGGCGGGTATGGAGCGCCGATACGCCAGGGACCTGCGGGCACGCTCCGCCCAGGAGGGGGAGCCGGACGCCGGCGATCCGGACGCCGCCACCGACTCGGTGGACGTCCGGGCCTTCGCCATGCCTCCGACCCGCCGTCAGGTGCACGCGGACACCGGGCCCGAGGCACCCGGGAGAGCGGAGTCGGCACGCGAACAGGCAGCTGCGCCGGCGCCCAAGTCCGGGTCCGTGCCGGCGCAGAAGCGAGTGCCGTCCGCGCGGGATGTGTCCGCGGCACAGACAGCCGCGGCGCGTGCCAGGCGCACAAAGGTCCTCGCGCGCCGCCGGCGCACCACGGTGGTGCTCTTCTTCGCCTTCACGCTGGGCGCGATCGTCGCCGCTGTCGGGGGACTCGCCTTCCTGTGGGTGCCCGCCGTGCCGGCCGTCCTGCTCAGCGGGTACATCGCGTACCTGCGCTCCCAGGAGCGGCGTCGCTTCGCCTACCAGATGGACCGCCGGCGTGCCGAGGTCGCGGCGCAGCGGCTGCGGGAGCGCCAGCCGCGTCGGCGGGCGCCTCTCGATGCGAGCGCCGGCGCGGACGAACCGGAGGAGGCTCCGGAGGCCGGGACGGACGCCGGTCTCTCGGCGCTCGCTGCGGACCGGCGGGCCCTGGTCGAGCAGACCGACCACGCCGAGTGGGTCGACCAGCAGCGTGAGCGGCAGCGCCGGCCCGGCGGGGACAGCTGGGACCCGGTGCCCGTGCCCCTGCCGACCTATGTGACGGCGCCGGTCGCGCCGCGGGCCACGTCCGACGTGGATCTGGGGGCGCCCGACACGTGGAGCTCGGCGCGCTCCAGTTCGGTCGCTCCGGAGCACGAGGCGGCCCACGCGCCGGAGGGCGAGGCGGGCGAGGAGGTGTCCGCGGCGGAGGGCAAGCCGGCGGGCGGGCGCAGTGACGCGCTCCCCCATGCTCGAAAGCGCTCGCGCGGGGGGACCCCCGGCGCCGCCTCCGCGCGCCGGGCGCGCGAGCGCGGACGCACGCCCCTGTTCGATCAGTACGAGGACGGCGACCGCCCGCGCGCGGCCAACGAGTGACGGCCGTCACGCCGCTGGAAGCCCGCCTCTGACCAGTCAGGGAGCGGATTTCCAAGCACCCCGATGGGGATGCTAGAGTTTCACTCGTTGCAAGGGCCTGTGGCGCAGTCCGGTAGCGCACCTCGTTCGCATCGAGGGGGCCAGGGGTTCAAATCCCCTCAGGTCCACGCAGCATGAAGCCCCAGTCGGCAAGCCGACTGGGGCTTCAGCTCGTTCACAGCCTCTTGGCGAAGCAGCGGCTCTCCTCGTGATGGCGGTAGTAGCCGAACTTGGCGCACGGCTCGTAGCCGCAGGAGGTGTACAGGGCGATGGCCTCCGGCTGTTTGGTGCCGGTCTCCAGGACCATGCGGCGCCGGCCGGCCGCGCGGGCGTCCTCCTCCAGGGCCGCCAGGATTCGGCGGGCCAGGCCCCGGCCGCGCATCTCGGCTATGACGAACATGCGCTTCAGTTCGGCGTCGCCGTCCTCGTTGCCCTCCTCGTTGCGGTCCTGGCTGCGCCAGCCGCCGGTGGCCACGGGGCGGTCGAACTCGTCGTACGCGATCAGGTAGACGCCGCCCGGCGGGGTGAAGTCCGCCGTGTCGAGGACGGTGGCGTCGCCGTCGTCGCCGTAGCGCTCGGCGTACTCGGCCTGGACCTCGTCGTTGAGTTTGACGGCGTCGGGGTGATCGAAGCGGACGGGACGTATATTCATGCCGGGTATCGTACTTCTATGCAGCCGCTGGGGCGGACGGTGGGCGGACTCGGACCAGTGTGCCGGTATCGTGCCCTGGTGCTGACTGTGACCTCGGGCCATGTGCCGTGAAGCCGAGGTCCGCCGTGAGGTCGAGGAGAGTGCTTTGCTGACGGTGACCTCGGTGAACGTGAACGGGCTGCGGGCCGCCGCCAGGAAGGGCTTCGTGGAGTGGCTCGCCCGGACGGACGCGGACGTCGTCTGCCTGCAGGAGGTGCGCGCCGAGCCGCACCAGCTGTCCGACGAGGTCCGGGAGCCCGACGGCTGGCACGTCGTGCACGCCCCGGCCGCCGCCAAGGGCCGCGCGGGCGTCTCCCTCTACACCCGGCGCGAGCCGGACCGCGTCCGGGTCGGCTTCGGTTCGGCCGAGTTCGACGGCAGCGGGCGCTACGTCGAGGCCGACCTGCCCGGCGTCACGGTTGCCTCCCTCTATCTGCCCTCCGGCGAGGTCGGCACCGAGCGGCAGGACGAGAAGGTCCGCTTCATGGACGTGTTCCTCGTCCATCTCAAGGAGCTGCGCGCGCGTGCCGCCGCCGACGGGCGTGAGGTCGTCGTCTGCGGCGACTGGAACATCGCCCATCAGCAGGCCGACCTCAAGAACTGGCGCGGCAACACCAAGAACTCCGGCTTCCTGCCCGAGGAGCGCGAGTGGCTCGGCCGGGTGTTCGCCGCCGAGGAGGGCGGTTACGTCGACGTCGTGCGCGCGCTGCTTCCCGAGGCCGAGGGGCCGTACACCTGGTGGTCGTACCGGGGGCGGGCCTTCGACAACGACTCGGGGTGGCGCATCGACTACCACGTTGCCACGCCCGGACTCGCCGGCAAGGCCGTCAAGGGGTTCGTGGAGCGCGCGGCCACGCACGCCGAGCGCTGGTCCGACCATGCGCCGGTGACCGTCGTCTACGACATCTAGTTCCGCTTGCTGATCCGCCGGTCCAGCGCCAGCGACAGCTCCGCCTCCACCACGCTGCGGGCCAGCGGGCGCAGGCGGTGGAGGTCCTCCTCGGGGGCGTGGCGCAGGATCAGCGTGGTGAAGAGTTCTGCGAGGACATCGGCGTGTTCGCGGACGCGCGCGCCGGCCGCGAGGACCTCGCCGAGCGGGATGCCCTCGCGGACCAGGGCGGAGGAGACGTCCAGCAGGCGGCGGCTGATGTGGACGATCTCGTCGCCGTCGGTGCCCAGGTAGCCCAGTTCCATGGCGGCGGCGAGGTTCTCGGGGGTGACCTCGCCCTCGAAGCGGGCGGCGAGTTCCTCGGGGGTGAGGCGGACCGGCTCCTCCTCGGTAGGGGTGCCGACGCCGAGCAGGTCGGCGACGTTCCGGCCCTGGTCGAGGGCCTCCGCGAGTTCCGCGATGCCGTTCAGTGTGTGGCCGCGCTCCAGCAGGGCCGCGATGGTGCGCAGGCGCGCCAGGTGGTGGTCGTCGTACCAGGCGATACGGCCCTCGCGCCGGGGCGGCGGGATCAGTTTGCGCTCCCGGTAGAAGCGCAGGGTGCGCACGGTGATGCCGGCGAGCCGGGCCAGCTCCTCCATGCGGTACTCGCGCCCTGCCCGCGGCCGTGCCTCCGGGTGTTCTGCGTCCTCTGCCACGCCCGCAGCCTATGTTGTACCGCCGGTAACTTGTCGCCCCTGACCCCTACCGCTCGGTACGGAGCTGCTCTACAGTCCCATTGCGCCAGTGTTCACTGGCAGAGTCGAAGGCGATGCGTGGAGGCTTCGGGATGGCCGAGCACGAACATGTACGGGTGGCGGTGATCGGGTCCGGGTTCGGCGGGCTGGGGGCCGCCGTGCGGCTGCGCCGCGAGGGGATCACCGACTTCGTCGTCCTGGAGCGCGCCGACAGCGTCGGTGGCACCTGGCGGGACAACAGCTACCCCGGGTGCGCCTGTGACGTGCCCTCCCACCTCTACTCCTTCTCCTTCGCACCCAACCCCGACTGGCCGCGCACCTTCTCCGGGCAGCAGCACATCCGGGCGTACCTGGAGCACGTCACCGATGTCTTCGGGCTGCGCCCGCACATCCGTTTCGACTCCGAGGTCAAGCTGATGAGCTGGGACACCGGGAACCTGCGGTGGACCATCGAGACCACGCGCGGCACGCTCACCGCCGACGTCGTCGTCTCCGCCACCGGGCCGCTGTCCGACCCGAAGATCCCCGAGATCCCGGGACTTGAGTCCTTCCCCGGCAAGGTGTTCCACTCCGCCCGCTGGGACCACGACTACGACCTGGGCGGCAAGCGTGTCGCCGTGGTCGGCACCGGTGCCTCCGCCATCCAGATCGTGCCCGCGATCCAGCCGCAGGCCGGCCGGCTCACCCTCTTCCAGCGCACGCCGCCGTGGGTGATGCCCCGCGTGGACCGCGCCATCAGCGGAGCCGAACGCCGGCTGCACCGGTTGCTCCCCTTCACCACCCAGGCGCGGCGCGGGCTGCTGTGGGGCATCCGGGAGCTTCAGGTCCAGGCGTTCACCAAGCACCCCGACGAACTCGGCCTGGTCGAACTGCTCGCCAAGCGCAACATGGCCCGCGCCATCAAGGACCCGGCCCTGCGCGCCAAGCTCACCCCCGACTACCGCATCGGCTGCAAGCGGATCCTGCTGTCCAGCGCGTACTATCCGGCGCTGGCCAGGCCGAACGTGGACGTCGTCGCGAGTGGGCTGAGCGAGATCCGCGGCTCGACGCTCGTCGCGGCCGACGGCACCGAGGCCGAGGCCGACGCGATCGTCTTCGGTACCGGCTTCCACGTCACAGACATGCCGATCGCCGAGCGGGTGGTCGGCGCGGAGGGCATCACGCTCGCCGAGTCCTGGAAGAACGGCATGCAGGCGCTGCGCGGCGCCGCCGCGGCCGGGTTCCCGAACTTCATGACGATCATCGGGCCCAACACCGGCCTCGGGAACTCCTCCATGATCCTCATGATCGAGTCCCAGCTGAACTACATGGCCGACTATCTCCGTCAGCTCGACGTCCTCGGCGGCCGCACCGCCCTGGACGCCCGGCCCGCCGCCGTCGAGTCCTGGAACCACAGGGTCCAGGAGCGCATGAAGCGGACCGTGTGGAACACCGGCGGCTGCACCAGCTGGTACCTGGACGCCGGCGGCCGCAACACCACCATCTGGCCCGGTACGACGTCCGAGTTCCGCAGCGCGACCCGGCGGGTGGACCTGGGGGAGTACGAGGTCCTCCGGAAGACCGACAGCACGTCGGCCGGTACGGCCGTGCGGAC
The DNA here is from genome assembly GCF_020181035.1 of Streptomyces sp. CoH27. GTDB lineage: Bacteria > Actinomycetota > Actinomycetes > Streptomycetales > Streptomycetaceae > Streptomyces > Streptomyces camelliae. The sequence continues at coordinate 189,523 of NZ_JAIQYY010000014.1, read as the reverse complement.
GACGGTGGCCGCCGCGCCGCGGAGCGAGGGTGCCGCATGAGCCGGTCCGCCCCCGCCCCCGCCCCCGTCGCCGACGGCCGCTACACCCCGCCCGCTCCCTCCCGTGAACTCACCGTCGTCTCCGCCGACGGCGCGCGGCTGCACGTCGAGGTGCACGGGCCCGAGAACGCGCCCCCTGTCGTCCTCTCCCACGGCTGGACCTGCTCGACCGCCTTCTGGGCGGCGCAGATACGGGACCTGGCGGCCGACCACCGGGTGATCGCGTACGACCAGCGGGGGCACGGGCGCAGTCCCGCGAGCTCCGCGTGCACCACTCGCGCGCTGGCGGACGATCTCGAAGCGGTGCTCGCGGAGACGCTCGCACCCGGTGAGAAGGCGCTGATCGTCGGCCACTCCATGGGCGGGATGACCATCATGGCCGCGGCCACGCGCCCCCGCTTCCGGGAACACGCGGCCGCCGTCCTGCTGTGCAGCACGGGTAGTTCGGGGCTGGTCGAGGAGTCGCGGGTGGTGCCGATGCGCGCCGGGCGGGTGCGTACGTGGCTCACAGGGCGCATTCTCGGTTCGCGCGCCCCGCTCGGGCCGGTCACGCCGGTCGCGAAGAGCATCCTCAAGTACGCCACCATGGGCGCCGGTTCCGCCCCGCACATGGTGGAGGCCTGCGCGCGGATCGTGCACGCCTGCCCACGCGGCGTACGGCACGCGTGGGCCGGTGTACTCGCGGCGCTCGATCTCGACCACGGCGTACGGGAGTTGCACGCGCCCACCGCGGTGGTGCACGGCGCGTCCGACCGGCTCACACCCCCTGTGCACGCCCGCGCGCTGGTCGCCGCGCTGCCGAAGTGCGTCGGTCTCACCGAGCTGACCGGCGTCGGGCACATGTCCCCGATCGAGGCTCCCGACCTGGTGACCGGCCGGATCCGGGAACTCGTCACCACGTACGTCACCGAACACGGTTCCACCCCGGCGCAGCTCAAGGAGGGCGCATGAGCAGGGTCAGCCTCGAAGGACAGGTCGCGGTCGTCACCGGAGCGGCGCGCGGCGTCGGTGAGCTGCTGGCGCGCAAGCTCTCGGCGCGCGGCGCGCGGGTCGCGCTGGTCGGGCTGGAGGAGGAAGCCCTCAAGGAGGTGTCCGGGCGGCTGCACAGCGACAGCGCGTACTGGTACGCCGACGTCACCGACCACGAGGCGATGAGCCGGGTCGCGCGGGAGGTGAAGGAGCGGTTCGGGAAGGTGGACATCGTGGTCGCCAACGCCGGTGTGGCGACGGGCGGTCCGTTCATCGACTCCGATCCGCAGGCGTGGCGGCGGGTGATCGAGGTGAACCTGATCGGGTCGGCGGTCACCGCGCGGGCGTTCCTGCCGGTGCTGGTCGAGAGCCGGGGTTATCTGCTGCAGATCGCCTCGCTCGCCGCGATCACCCCCGCGCCGATGATGACGGCGTACTGCGCCTCCAAGTCGGGCGTGGAGGCGTACGCGCACAGTCTGCGCGCCGAGGTCGGCTACCAGGGCGTGCGCGTCGGCGTGGGCTACCTGTCGTGGACCGACACCGACATGGTGCGCGGCGCCGACCAGGACGACGTCATGCGGGAACTGCGGCAGCGGCTGCCCTGGCCGTCGAACAAGACGTACCCGCTCGGCCCCGCCGTGGACCGGATCGTGGCCGGGATCGAGCGCCGCTCGGCGCACGTGTACGGGCAGTGGTGGCTGCGCGGGATGCAGGGCGTGCGCGGATATCTGCCGGCGCTCATCGGGACCGTCGGGCAGCGCGAGATGCAGCGGTTCGCGCCCCGCTTGCAGGGGATGCGCTCGGGGCTCGTGGGCGCGGGCGGGGCGGCCGACGAAGCGGCGCGCGCTACGCACCGTAACTGATCCACATGCGCTCCGTCGCGGCCCGTGTGAATCTGGTCGAGGCCCCACCAAGGGGCCGATTCCCCCACTCACTCACCACAGGAGTGAACCCACATGGGTATGAAGGACCAGACGCAGGGCAAGGCCAACGAGATGAAGCAGCAGGCCAAGCAGGCCAAGCAGGCCGGTCAGCAGCGCGGTCAGCAGGGTCAGCAGCAGCGCGGCCGGCAGGGCCAGCAGCCGCAGGGCGAGCGTGGCCGCCAGCCGCACGAGAACCTGCGCGACATCGAGGACACGGAGCGCGAGATGGAGGACCGGTTCGACCGGGACTACGACGCGTAACCGCTGCGCTCGGCTTTGACCGATCGGCGTGGGGCGCCCTTCCTTGTGGAGGGCGCCCTGCGCTGGGTTCCGGGGTGGTCTACCGACCCCTCGCCTGGGGTGGTCTGCTGGCCCCTCGTCCGGGGTGGTCTACCGGCCCCTCGGGGGGAGTTTCGGACGGGCCCTGTTCGGGGCGTCGCTGTAGTCCGGGGGAATGGCCGCGGGAGCGGACTCCAGGAGCTCCAGGGCCAGTTGGATGGCATCGTCCATCTGGGCGTGGCGGCCCTCGGCCCAGTCCAGGGGGGTGCGCATGATCTCCAGGTCGGGGGCGACGCCGTGGTTCTCCACGGACCAGCCGTAGGCGTCGAACCAGGCCGCGTTCATCGGGACCGTGATGACCGTGCCGTCGCCCAGGCGGTGGCGGCCGGTCATGCCGACCACTCCGCCCCAGGTGCGGGTGCCGACCACCGGGCCGAGTTGCAGCAGCTTGAAGGCGGCCGTGATCATGTCGCCGTCCGACGACGTCGCTTCGTCGGCCAGCGCGACCACCGGGCCGCGGGGCGCGTTCGAGGTGTACGACACCGGTTGCGCGTCCCTCGTCAGGTCCCAGCCGAGGATCGTCCGGGTCAGTTTCTCGATGACGAGTTCGCTGATGTGCCCGCCCGCGTTGCCGCGCACGTCCACGATCAGCGCGGGCCGGGACACCTCCATGCGCAGGTCGCGGTTGAACTGGGCCCAGCCGGAGCCGCCCATGTCGGGGATGTGCAGGTAGCCGCACTTGCCGCCGCTCAGCTCCCGTACCACCTCACGGCGCTTGGCGACCCAGTGCTGGTAGCGCAGCGGCCGGTCGTCGACGAGCGGGACGACCGCGACCCGCCGGGGCCGGCCCGCCTCGCCCTCCGCCGGGGTGAACGTCAGCTCCACGGTCGTCCCCCCGGAGCCGGCGAGCAGCGGATACGGCCCGGTCACCGGGTCGACCGGGCGGCCGTCGACGTGGGTCAGCACGGCGCCCTCGCGGATGCCCGTGCCGGCCAGCGGTGAGCGGGCCCGGGAGTCGGAGGAGTCGCCGGGCAGGATGCGCCGGACGGTCCAGCCGGCGTCACGGTGGACGAAGTCGGCGCCGAGGAGGCCCTGCCGACGCTGGTAGTGCGGCGGGCCCTCGTTGCGGCGGGCCGCCGTGACGTACGCGTGCGAGGTGCCCAGTTCGCCGAGGACCTCCCGCAGCAGATCCGCGAACTCGTCGGGGGAGGCGACCCGTTCGACCAGCGGGCGGTACTGGCCGAGCACCGCGTCCCAGTCGATGCCGCACATGCCCGGGTCCCAGAAGTAGCCGCGGATGATGCGCCCCGCCTCCTCGTAGGCCTGGCGCCATTCGGCGGGCGGGTCGACCTCGTGCAGGATGCGCCGCAGATCGATCCAGACGGTCGTGTCGCCGTCGCCCATCTCCGTGGAGGGCACTGCCCGCGGCTCGCCCTCGTCCACGACGACCAGCCGGGTGCCGTCGCCGCTCACCGCGAACCAGTCCAGATGGTCGACCAGTTCGGACTTCTTCGCCTTGGTGATGTTGAAGTACTCCAGGGTCGGCCGACCGCTGACGTCGGCCGGGTTGGCGAAGGTCTCGCCGAGCGCGCCGGAGATCGGCCAGCGCAGCCAGATCAGGCCGCCGCCCGCGACCGGGTACAGCGCCGAGTACTTGGAGGCGATGACCGGGAACGGGGTGACCCTGTTCTCCAGGCCCTCCACCTCCACGGTCACCGTGCCGGCCTCGCCGGTCTCCTCGTCCTCGGCCGGGTCCAGCCCGCCGGCCGCCGGGCGGCCCTCGGGGGTCAGGGCGAAGGGGGAGGGGGTCGCCGAGCTCAGCGGGACGAGGTACGGGCGGCAGCCGAGCGGGAAGGAGAGGTCGCCGGTGTGGACGTCGTACACCGGGTCGAAGCCGCGCCAGGAGAGGAAGGCGAGGTAGCGGCCGTCGCGGGTGAAGACGGGGTTCTCGTCCTCGAAACGGCCGTTGGTCACGTCCACGATCAGCCGGTCCTTGATGCGGGCCAGTTTGATCTGGCGCAGGGAACGGCCGATGCCCGGGTGGGACCAGGTGAGCCAGGCGCCGTCCGGCGAGAAGGCGAGGTCACGGACGGGGCCATTGATGGAGCGGATCAGCTCGGTCACCTGCTCGCCGACAACGGCGACATCGGTGACACCAGTGACACCAGTGACACCAGTGACACCAGTGTCTACAGAATCAGAGTCACCGGACTCACCAGCTTCCCCCGACTCACCGCCGACGTCTGCCGTTTCCGGCTCCTCCGCCACATCGATCAGCAGCAGCCGTCCGTCGTGCGACGCGATGGCGAGCCGTTCGCCGAGTGGGTCGGAGACCAGCTCCAGGACCCGCCCCAGTTCCCCGGAGGCCAGCCGGCGCGGGGCGCGGTCGCCGGACGCGCGGGGGAGCTGGGCGATCTCGACGGCGTCCTCGCCCTCCGCGTCGGTGACGTACGCGACCTGCCCGGTCGTGCCCAGCATCTCCGGCAGCCGGACCCGGACCCCGGGCGTGTCGGCGATCGTACGGGCGGGGCCGTCGCGGTGGGTGAGCCAGTACAGGCTGCCGCGTACGACGACGGCGCTGGCCCGGCCGGTCTCGTCCACAGAGATGCCGTCGACGTTCTGCGCGGCCGGCACCTGGTAGCGGCGGCGCCCGGTGGCCGGCCCGGCGAGCCGGACGTCGAGCTTGTGCGGCACGCCGCCCGGGGAGAAGTCGTCCACCAGCCACAGGTCGCCCGCGCACTGGTAGACCACACGGGTGCCGTCGGTGGAGGCGTGCCGGGCGTAGAAGGCGTCGTGGTCGGTGTGCCGGCGCAGGTCGGTGCCGTCGTACGCGCAGGAGTAGAGGTTGCCGACACCCTCGTGGTCGGAGAGGAAGGCGACGCGGCCGGCGACGAACATGGGGCTGGCCAGATGGCCGCCGATGTCCGGTACGAGCTGCTGCCCGTGCAGCCAGAGGCGGCCCATGGCGCCGCCGCGGTAGCGCTTCCAGGAGGCCGGTTCGTGCGGCGGGGTGCCGGTGAGCAGGAGGGTCTTGTGCCCGTCGGCGAGGTCGGCGACCTGGATGTCGGTGACCGGGCCCCAGGGCAGCCGCGCGCCGGGGTTGCCGTCGGTGGGGACCTTGTAGGCCCAGGTGAAATAGGAGAAGGGCTGGCCGTGGGAGGCCACGGCCAGGATGTCCCCTTCCGGGGTCCAGCCGCAGACCTGCGTGTCGGAGCTGCCCCAGTACGTCAGCTGCCGTGCCGGGCCGCCGTCGACGCCGACGAGGTGGATCTCGGGGTCGAGGCTGCGCCACGTCGTGTACGCGATATGGCGGCCGTCGGGCGAGAAGCGCGGGTGGCCGGTCTTGGTGCGGTCCGCCGTGAGGCGCCAGGCGCGGCCCGGGGAGTCGAGGGGGGCCAGCCAGAGGTCGTCCTCGGCCACGAAGCACAGGAGGTCGCCGCAGAGGTGGGGAAGGCGCAGATAGCTCACCTACTCATGCTTTTCCGCTCAAACGGCACCAGCAACTTGTGTGGCTTATGGAAACCGAACAACCGTGACCCAACACACGTACGAAACGGTTTCGTTTCGCATGCTCTCAGGGTATGTTCATGGTGTACGAAACAGGAGGCCGTCGGAGCCGGAAGGTGAGTGGCATGACCGAGGTCGTCGCAACGGGGCGTCGCAGTCGGATCACGCCCGAGCGTGAGGCCGAGCTGTACGAGGCCGTGCTCGACCTGCTCCGGGAAGTCGGCTACGACGCCCTCACCATGGACGCCGTGGCCGCGCGCACCAAGTCCAGCAAGGCGACGCTCTACCGCCAGTGGGGCGGCAAGGCCGAGCTGGTCGCGAAGGCGGTGCGGCACCGCAAGCCGGGCGGTATCGGCCTCGACGAGATCGACACCGGGTCGCTCAAGGGCGACCTGCACGCTCTCACCCTGCGCTCGGACGACTGCGAGATGGAGCAGAACTCCGCCCTGATGCGGGGTCTGGCCATGGCGGTGCACAGCAACCCGGACCTCCTGCGGGCGTTCCGGGACCATCTGATCGAGCCGGAGTTGGCGTCGTTCCGCCGTGTGGTGCAGCGGGCCGTCGACCGGGGTGAGGTCCAGGCGGACAACCCGGCGATCGGGTTCATGATGCACATGATGCTCGGAGGGTTCGCCGCCCGCACCATGATCGACGAACTGCCACCGACGCAGGCCTTCCTCATGTCGTACATCGACGCCGTGGTCCTCCCCGCCCTCGGCGTTTCCACCGACTGATCTCTCTCCCCAGCAAGCCCACCATCTGACGTCACCGCTCACGTCGTCGGGCTGACCACCCCTGCCCTGATCAACCCAACGACCTGACCGGGAGTACGCCTCCATGGCCACGTTCCTGTACCGACTCGGCCGTCTCGCCTTCCGGCGACGGCACTTCGTCGCCCTCATATGGGTGGCGCTGCTGGTCCTCGCCGGGGTGGGCGCCGCCTCCGCGCCGGCTGCCGGCAGCACCTCCTTCTCGATCCCCGGTACCGAGGCGCAGAAGGCCTTCGACCTGCTGGAACAGCGCTTCCCGGGGATGAGCGCCAACGGCGCCACCGCGCGCGTCGTCTTCAAGGCGCCGGCCGGCGAGAAGATGACCGACGCCGGCAACAAGTCGGCCGTCGAGAAGACCGTCAAAGAGCTGAAGAGCGGCTCCGAGGTCGTCTCCGTCGCCGACCCCTACGCCGGGCACGCCGTCAGCAAGAACGGCTCGATCGCCTACGCCTCGGTGAAGTACAAGGTCTCCGGCATGGAGCTGAAGGACTCCTCCAAGAACGCCCTGAAGGACGCCGCACAGCACGCACGCGACACCGGGCTGACCGTAGAGATCGGCGGTGACGCGCTGACCGCGGCCCCGTCGACCGGCTCCAGCGAGATCATCGGCATCGCGATCGCCGCCGTCGTTCTCGTCATCACCTTCGGCTCGCTGCTCGCGGCCGGGTTCCCGCTCCTCACCGCGATCGTCGGCGTCGGCATCGGCGTCTCCACGATCACCGCGCTCGCCAGCGCCCTGAACCTGGGCTCCACGACCTCCACCCTGGCCTCGATGATCGGCCTCGCCGTCGGCATCGACTACGCCCTCTTCATCGTCTCCCGCTACCGCGCCGAACTGGCCGAGGGCCGCGAGCGCGAGGAAGCGGCCGGACGCGCCGTCGGCACGGCCGGCTCGGCGGTGGTCTTCGCGGGCCTGACCGTCGTCATCGCCCTGGTCGGCCTGTCGGTCGTCAACATCCCGATGCTGACCAAGATGGGCATCGCGGCGGCGGGCACGGTCGCCATCGCCGTCCTGATCGCGCTGACGCTGATCCCGGCGCTGCTCGGCTACGCGGGCCGCAGGATCAAGCCGATGGGCGAGAAGAGCAAGCTGCTCGGCGGCGGCCGTCCGCCCAAGAACCCGGGCCGCCCCAACATGGGCACCCGCTGGGCGAGCTTCGTCGTACGGCGCCCGGTGGCCGTCCTGCTGCTCGGCGTGATCGGCCTCGGCGCGGCGGCGGTCCCGGCCGCCTCGCTCCAGCTCGGCCTCCCGGACGACGGCGCCCAGCCGACCTCCACCACCCAGCGCCGCGCCTACGACCTGCTCTCCGAGGGCTTCGGACCGGGCTTCAACGGCCCGCTGATGATCGTCGTCGACGCCAAGGACAGCCACGACCCGAAGGCGGCCTTCACCAAGGTCGGCGACGAGATCAAGGGCATGAAGGACGTCGTCACGGTCACCCCGGCCGTGGCCAACAAGGCCGGTGACACCGCGACCATCACGGTCGTACCGGACTCCAAGCCGTCCGCCAAGACCACCGAGGACCTGGTGCACGCCATCCGCGACAAGGGCGCGGACATCAAGCGGCAGACCGACTCCAAGGTCCTGGTCACCGGCTCCACCGCGATGAACATCGACTTCTCGCAGAAGCTGAACGACGCGCTGCTGCCGTACCTGGCGCTGGTCGTGGGCCTGGCCTTCCTCCTCCTGATCGTGGTCTTCCGCTCGATCCTCGTCCCGCTGAAGGCGGCCCTCGGCTTCCTGCTCAGCGTGACGGCGGCCCTGGGCGCCGTGGTCGCGGTCTTCCAGTGGGGCTGGCTGTCCGGCCTGTTCAACGTCGAGGAGACCGGCCCGGTCATGTCGATGATGCCGATCTTCATGGTGGGCGTCGTCTTCGGCCTCGCGATGGACTACGAGGTCTTCCTCGTGACCCGGATGCGGGAGGCGTTCGTCCACGGCGAGAAGCCGACCCAGGCCGTGGTGACCGGCTTCCGGCACGGGGCGCGGGTCGTGACCGCCGCGGCCGTCATCATGATCGCCGTCTTCTCCGGCTTCATCGGCTCCAGCGAGTCGATGATCAAGATGATCGGCTTCGGCCTCGCGATCGCCGTCTTCTTCGACGCGTTCATCGTCCGCATGGCGATCGTCCCGGCGGTGCTCGCCCTGCTCGGCAAGCGGGCCTGGTGGCTGCCCAAGTGGCTCGACCGCGCGCTGCCCAACGTCGACGTCGAGGGCGAGGGCCTGCGCACGCTGTCCTCGGCGGACGGCAAGGACGCCGATCCGGACGAGGAGAAGGAGCTGGTACGCGCGTGACGTACCGCTTGTAGTCCAGAAGGACTACAAGGGCCGGCCGGTGAGGGATCCGTGGGGACAGGGCACCCTCACCGGCTTCTTTCCGCGTCCGTGAAAACCTCGTGAGCGCGGCCGGAACGATGCCGTAGCGTGCCCGCATGACGACGACCGCCACTGACACCGGAGCCTCCGGAGCCAACCCCCGGTTCGCCGAAGCGATGCGGGCGCTCGGCCTGGCCGACGTCCTCGCGCGGACCCGGCGGTTCCCGGAGGCCACCCGGACCGCCGCCGAGGCCGCCGCCGCGATCGGCTGCGAGCTGAGCCAGATCTGCAAGTCGCTGGTCTTCGCCGCCGACGGCGTCCCGGTGCTCGTCCTGATGGACGGCGCCTCGCGTGTGGACGTGGAGCGGGTGCGCGAGGAACTGGGCGCGGGGAAGGTCACCCGGGCCGACGCCGGTGTCGTACGCGAGACCACCGGGTACGCCATCGGCGGCGTCCCGCCCTTCGGGCACCGCACGCGCACGCGTGTCCTCGCGGACCGCTCGCTGCTCGCGCACGACGTGGTCTGGGCGGCGGCCGGAACGCCGTACACCGTCTTCCCGATCGAGCCGGCGGCGCTCGTGACCCATGCCGGCGCCGCCGTGGTGGACGTGCGCGAGCGAAGCGCGTGACGCCGCTCGTCACGGCCGCCGTCCTGTGCGCCGCCGTGACCCACGCCGGCTGGAACGCCATCGCGCACCGCATCACCGACAAGCTCGTCGGGTTCACCCTGATCTCCGGGGGCGGGGTGCTGATCGGGCTCGCCGTGGCGCCGTTCACAGCGCTCCCGGCCGGGCCCGCCTGGCCGTACCTGCTGGTCTCGTCGGTCGTGCACATCGCCTACTACGCCCTGCTGATGACGTCCTTCCGGCTGGGCGACTTCGGGCAGGTCTATCCCCTCGCGCGCGGCTCCGCGCCGCTGGTCGTCACCGTGCTGGCGGCCGTGTTCGCGCACGAGGTGCCGGGCGGCTGGGCGCTGGCCGGGATCGCCGTGTCCTGCGTGGGGCTCACCGGTGTGAGCCTGTGGGGGCTGCGCGGCAGCCGGCCGCACTGGGCGGCGATCGGCGCGGCCCTGGCGACCGGCCTGACGATCGCCGCGTACACGGTGATCGACGGCCTCGGCGTACGCGCCGCGCACTCCCCGCTCGGGTACATCGCCTGGCTCATGGCCGTCCAGGGCGTCGTCATCCCGGCGTACATGTACGCACGCGCGCGTGCCGACACGGTCCGGCTGCTCCGCCCGTACGCCGCCCTCGGCCTCCTCGGCGCCACCCTGTCCGTCGCCGCGTACGCCCTCGTCCTGTGGGCCCAGACCCGCGCCGAACTCGCCCCCGTCGCCGCTTTGCGCGAATCCTCGATCATCGTCGGCGCCGCGATCGGCGCGGTGTTCTTCAAGGAGCGCTTCGGTACGCCGAGGATCGCGGCGGCGGGACTGCTGGTGGTGGGGATCGGGTTGATGCTGCACGCCGGGTAGGGGTGTGGTGGGTGGTGGGTGTTGGGTGGTGGGTGGTTACGAATGATCAGTTCGATCCCACGACGTGAGAGGCAGGGCCGTTCATGACCGGCAAACCGACCGTCAGTGTGCTGGGCACCGGCATCATGGGGGCCGCCATGGCCCGCAACCTGTGCCGGGCCGGGTTGGAGGTGCGTGTCTGGAACCGGACACGGGAGAAGGCCGAGCCGCTCGCCGCCGACGGCGCCCGGGTCACCGGCACGCCCGCCGAGGCCGTCGAGGGCGCCGACGTCGTCCTGACGATGCTCTACGACGGGGCGACCGCACTGGAGACCATGCGCGACGCCGCCCCGGCGCTGCGCCCCGGCATGGTGTGGGCGCAGTGCACCACCGCGGGGATCGACCTGCTCACCGACCTGGCCGCCTTCGCCCGCGAACACGGACTCGTCTTCTACGACGCCCCCGTCCTCGGTACCCGCCAGCCCGCCGAGGCCGGTCAGCTGACCGTGCTGGCCGCCGGGCCCGAGGAGGGGCGGGCGGCGGTCACACCCGTCTTCGACGCGGTCGGCGCGAAGACCGTGTGGACCGGGGACGACGGTGCGGCGGGCAGCGCCAGCCGGCTGAAGCTGGTCGCCAACAGCTGGGTGCTGGCCGCCACCGCCGCGGCCGGTGAGGTCCTCGCCCTCTCCCAGGCCCTCGGCGTGGATCCGCAGGGTTTCTTCGACCTCATCGAGGGCGGCCCGCTCGACATGGGCTACCTGCGGGCCAAGGCCGCGCTGGTGCTCGACGGCAAGCTGTCCCCGCCGTCGTTCGCGGTGGCCACCGCCGTGAAGGACGCCCGGCTGATCGTGGCGGCGGGCGAGCACGGGGGCGTACGGCTCGACGTGGCCGCCGCGACCGCCGAACGGCTCGCCCGCGCCGCGGCCCAGGGCCACGCGGACGAGGACATGGCTGCCGCGTACTTCGCCAGCTTCGGGGAGAAGAGCGGGGAGGGCGCGTAGGGCGCGTCGCGTCGTCGACATGACGGGCCGGGGTGCTGGGGCGCACCCTGGAAGCAGCGGTTCTCGGAGGTGATCGTCATGATGCACACAGCTGTGGGATGGCATGTCGAGCTGGAGTTCACGGAGGATGATCAGCACACGCGCGCTGCGGCGCTGGTGCGTTTGCCCGACGGCACTGAGGTACGGGCGCACGGCCACGCCACCCGGCACCGCGTCGACCCCAACCAGCCCCGGGTCGGCGAGGAGATCGCCGGTGCACGTGCCCTCAACGAACTGGCCATGCAACTGCTGACCAAGGCTCATGGGGAGATCGACGCGGAGTCCGGGCGGACCTCGCATCCGATCAACGTGTGACACCGTTTGGGCGCGCGCCCCGGCGTGAAGTCCTGGGCGTGCGCCCTATGCGAGTGCCGTGCGCAGCGCTCGAACCAGGGCCTGGGCCCTCGGGTCCGCCGTCACGCTCTTCCTGAAGCCGTTGGTGACGTAGCCGAAGGAGACGCCGGTCTCCGGGTCGGCGAAGGCGAGGGCGCCGCCCCGGCCCGGGTGGCCGAAGGAGCCGGGGGAGAGGAGCGGGGACGCGGCGCCGTGCAGCATGTAGCCGAGGCCGAACCGGGTGCCCACCACCAGGACCCGGTCCTGGCCTCCCGACTGCTCGGCGCGGGCCAGCTCCGTCGTCTCCGGGGTGAACAGACGCATGCCGCCGTCCACCTCGCCGATGAGTGAGGCGTAGAAGCGGGCCAGCCCGTCGGCGGTGGCGATGCCGTTGGAGGCGGGCAGGGCGGCCGCGCGGTAGTCGGGGTCGTTCTCGTCGGGCAGCGGGGTGATCGCGGCGAACGCGCGCCGGGTCAGGGAGTCCGGGTCGGCGTAGGCCTCGGCCACCGCGCGCTTGGGGCGCGTCTTCAGGGCGCCCGCGGCCTCGGGCGCCTCGACCGGTCCGACGCGGCCCACGCGCGCGTGCTCCGACTCCGGCAGGCCGAGCCACAGATCCGCGCCGACGGGTGCGGCGATCTCGTCCGCGATCCACGCGCCGACCGGACGGCCGGTGACCCGCCGGAGCAGTTCGCCGGTGAGCCAGCTGTAGGTCTGGGCGTGGTAGCCGTGGTCCGTGCCCGGCTCCCACACCGGCGCCTGCGCGGCGACCGCCGCGGCGCCCAGGTCGGGGTCGGCGGCCTCGGCCGGGGTCAGCGGGCGGTCCAGCACGGGTACGCCCGCGCGGTGGGCGAGCAGGTGCCGGACGAGGGTGTGCTCCTTGCCCGCCGCCTTGTACTCGGGCCAGTACGTGCCGACCGGGGCGTCCAGGTCCAGCTCGCCGCGCTGGTGCAGGAGCAGCAGCGCGGCGGCGGCGACACCCTTGGTGGCGGAACGCACGATCTGCGCGGTGCCGTGCTCCCAGGGGCCCTCGCCGGCCGTGCCGTCGACGTCCTTCGCGCCTGCCCACAGGTCGACGACCCGGTGCCCGTCGCGGTACACCGCGACGGCCGCGCCGCGTTCCCCGAGCAGCGCGAAGTTCGCGGCGAACGCCTCCCTGACCGGCTCGAAGCCCTCGGCCACAGTGCCGTTCACGTCCACGTCCGCCGTCCTTTCCCACACCGTCCCATCGCCTGCGACAGTGCGTGCAACACCGGCCACGCGCCTGTGATTCCTTGGTGGGATCAGCCCAGCAGAATCGTTACGTCGATGTTGCCGCGCGTCGCGTTGGAGTAGGGGCAGACCTCGTGCGCCGCGTCCACCAGCTTGGCCGCCAGGTCGGCGTCCAGGACCGGCAGGGAGACGCTGAGGGCGACCGCGAGGCCGTAGCCGCGCTGCTTGTTCGGGCCGATGCCGACCTTCGCGGCCACCGTGGAGCCGGTCAGGTCGTAGCCCGCGCGGTTGCCCACCAGGATCAGCGCGTTGTGGAAGCAGGAGCTGTAACCGGCCGCGAACAGCTGCTCCGGGTTGGTGCCGTTGCCGTCGCCGCCCAGCTCCGGAGGCATCGCGACCTGCAGCGCGAGCCGGCCGTCCTGGCTGGTGACAAAGCCGTCCCGGCCGCCGTGGGCGGTGGCCTCGGCGACGTACATGATCTTCGTCGGACGGGTGTCGACGGCGGAGTCCTCGGTCATGGCCGGCCTTCCACAGAACAAGTGGCGCACAAATACATCGTGCACAAGGTACTGGCCGGTAGGTCAGTGGACGCGGGCAGGGGTGGGCAACCGCGGGTAACGCGAGCTCAGTGACCTCGGCGCCGGTCGGCCGCGGTGTCGGCGCGCTCGGTGAGCTGCCACAACTCGGCGCGCAACCGTGCCACCTCCTGGGCGCTGAGCCCCGTCGTGGAGAGCAGTGCGCCGGGCACGCGCGCCGCGCGCTGCCTGAGTCCCTCCGCGCGCTCGGTGCATGCGATGAGCACAGCGCGCTCGTCGTCCGCAGCGCGCTCCCTGCGCACCAAGCCCGCCCCCTCCAGCCGTTTCAGCAACGGCGAGACGGTCCCGTAGTCCAGGCGCAGGGCGCGCGCCAGTTCTTTCACGCTGGTCTCGCCGTGCTCCCAGAGGACCAGCAGCACGAGGTACTGGGGGTAGGTGAGCCCGAGGTCGTCCAGAAGTGGACGGTACGCGGCGGTCACGGCGCGCTGTGCCGCGTACAGCGCGAAGCACAGCTGATCGTCCAGCAGCAGCGACCCGGCGGCCTCTTCGTCGTCTCGGTCGTCTTGAGGCGTCACGCGCCCCATTCTCACGGACGCGCCCGCGGTTCGAACCCGAACGGCAGCTCCAGTCGGTGAGCCCGCATCAGGTCCTCGTCGGAGAGGAGCCCGGCGGTCGGGCCGTCGGCTGCGATCACGCCGTCGCTGAGGATCAGGGAACGGGGGCACAGTTCCAGGGCGTAGGGCAGGTCGTGGGTGACCATGAGGACCGTGACGCCCAGGGAACGCAGGATGTCGGCGAGTTCGCGGCGGGAGGCGGGGTCGAGGTTGGAGGAGGGCTCGTCCAGGACGAGGATCTCCGGTTCCATCGCGAGCACGGTGGCCACGGCGACCCGGCGGCGCTGGCCGAAGGACAGGTGGTGCGGCGGGCGGTCGGCGAAGTCCCGCATGCCGACGCGCTCCAGGGCGTGCCGTACCCGTTCCTCCAGTGCCGCGCCCTTGAGGCCGGCGGCGGCCGGGCCGAAGGCCACGTCCTCGCGCACGGTCGGCATGAAGAGCTGGTCGTCCGGGTCCTGGAAGACGATGCCGACCTTCTGCCGGACGGCGGCCATGTGCTGGGTGCCGACCGGCAGCCCGGCGACCGTGACCGTGCCGGTGCCGCCGCTCAGGATGCCGTTGAGGTGCAGGACCAGGGTGGTCTTGCCGGCGCCGTTCGGGCCGAGCAGCGCGACGCGTTCACCGCGCGCGATGGTGAAGTCGACGCCGAACAGCGCCTGGTGGCCGTCGGGGTAGGCGAAGGCCAGTCCGGCCACTTCCAACGAAGGTGTCACAGGATCCATCCCGACAGGCAGACGACGAGGGCGGTGCAGGGGAGCGTGAGGGCGTACCGCCACTGCGCACCGGACGCGGTCACCTCGTCGATGACCGGCGTCGCACCGGCATAGCCGCGGCTCACCATGGCCAGGTGCACACGCTCCCCGCGCTCGTAGGAGCGGATGAACAGCGCGCCGGCGGACTTGGCGAGCACGCCCCAGTGCCGCACGCCCCTCGCTTCAAAACCGCGCGACTCGCGTGCGACGCGCATCCGGCGCATCTCGTCGGTGATGACGTCGCCGTAGCGGATCATGAAGGACGCGATCTGGACGAGCAGAGGCGGGAGCTTCAGGCGCTGGAGCCCGAGCAGCAGGGCGCGCAGTTCGGTGGTGGCGGCCAGCAGCACGGAGACGGAGACGCCGAGCGTGCCTTTGGCGAGCACGTTCCAGGCGCCCCAGAGTCCGTTCACGCTGAGCGAGAGGCCCAGCGCGTGCACCCGCTCGCCCTCCGCGACGAACGGCATGAGCACCGCGAACGCCACGAACGGCACCTCGATCAGCAGCCGTCGGAGCAGGAATCCGGCGGGCACGCGCGCGAGGTGTGCGACAGACGCGAGCAGGACGGCGTACAGCGCGAACGCCCACATCGCCTCGCGCGGGGTGGACACCACGACCACGACGAACAGGAGGGCGGCGGCGAGCTTGGTGTGCGGCGGCAGGGCGTGCACGGGGGAGTGCCCGTGCCGGTAGAGGCGATGGGTGTGTCCGGCGCCCACGTCACAGCCCCGTGTTCACGGGCGAGACCGCGGAGTCGCGGGCGCCCGGCGCCGGTGTGGTGCGCCGGCGCACCGCCCAGAACACCGCGCTGCCCGCCACGACCGTGACCCCGACGCCGATCACACCCGCGAGGCCGCCGGAGAGCCGGGCGTCGGAGATGTCCTTGACGTCGTAGTCGGCGAGCGGGGAGCCGGCCGTCGCGTGCTGCTCGGTCTTCTGGTCGATCCCCTTGTCGTGCGCGACCTTCTCCAGGCCGTCGGGGTTCGAGGAGGCGTAGAAGCTGACGAAACCGGCGAGCACGAAGGAGGTGACCAGGCCGGTCACCCACAGCGCGCGCCGGGAGGTGCCCCCAGCGCGGGAGGTGCCCCCCAGTTCACGGCGGGCGCCGCGCAGGCTCACCGCGAGGGCGCCGGCGGCGACCACTCCGGTGACGGCGGAGGTCGGGGCGTCGATGAATCCGTCAGGTACATGCACGATTCGATTTTAGAGGCTTGTTGCGAAGACTTTGCAAGAACCATGCATTCGTGAAAACGAGTGCCGATCGATCCGCTGGCTGTGCGTGAGATCGGCCGCCCCGAAAGGCGCAAACCGGAAAATATGGCACATTGGAGAGGAAGCGGATGGAAAGCTTCCGATAATGGTCACTCAGCGTGAGAGGGCGGTCCGATGTCTGTGGTCGAACAGTACGCCCGCGCCCACATCGTCACGGACGAGGAGGATCCTGGGGCCGTACCGGTGGTGCTGCGGTACGACCCCGACAGTGATCCACGATCGGTGCGGGTGGACCTGCCCGGCGCCCACGAGTGGACCTTCTCGCGCGCGCTGCTGGAGCGAGGACTGCGGGTCCCGGCCGAGAGCGGCGACGTACGGGTGTGGCCGTGCGGGCGCGTGCAGGCCGTTGTCGAGTTCCACTCTGACAACGGTGTCGAGGTGGTCCAGTTCGAGTCGAAGGCGCTGCTCAGATTTCTGCGCCGTACCTACACCGCGGAGCCCGTGCGGGGCTGACCGGCCGGGGCCGGTCAGCCGCCCATCTTCAGCAGAGCCGCCACGATCGGTCCGGCGGTGTCGCCGCCGTGGCCGCCCGCCTGGACCACGCCCGCGGCGGCCAGATCGCCCTTGTAGGCGGTGAACCAGCCGTTGGGCTTCTTCTGCCCGTCGACCTCGGCGGAGCCGGTCTTGGCGCCGTAGTCCCCGCTCATGCCCGCCATCGCCTTGGCCGCCGTGCCGTAGTCCGCGGTGAACCGCATGACGTCCTTCAGCTGGGACTGGGTCTGCGCCGACAGGGTGCGCGTGGCCTTCGCCAGCGTGCGGTTGTCCACCGAGGGCGCCACCAGGTACGGCTGGTGGAAGGAGCCCGCCTCGACCGTCGCCGCCACCGACGCCATGTTCAGCGGGTTCATCCGCACCCCGCCCTGCCCGATCAGCGAGGCGCCCATCTGCGCGCCGCTCTGCACCGGCACGGAGCCGTCGAACGAGGGCACGCCGATGGCCCAGTTGTCCATGCCGAGGCCGTAGACCTGCTGGGCCTCCTTGGTCAGGTCGTCGTCGGACAGCTTCGGCGCGAAGTCGATGAAGGCGTTGTTGCAGGAGGCGCCGAAGCTCTCCTTGAACGTGCCCTGCTTGATCTCGGAGTCGGCGTCGTTGTGGAACGTCCAGCCGGCGAGCTTGTACGTCTTGGGGCAGGGGTGGGAGGCGTCCGGGGTGATGAGCTTCTTCTCGAACAGCATCGTCGACGTCACGATCTTCATCGTGGAGCCGGGCGCGAGGGAGCCCTGGAAGGCGACGTTGAAGCCGTGCCCGTTGTTGGCGACCGCGAGGATCTCGCCCGTGGACGGCCGCAGCACCACCACCGACGCCTGCGACTTCTTGGCCACCTGCTGCTCGGCGGCCGCTTCCATGGTGGGGTCGAGCGTCGTCTTCACCGTGCCCGGCGTGCCCTGGCTCAGTGCCACCAGCGTCTTGTCGGACAGCTGGGCCTTCTGCGAGGCCTTGCCGCGCACCACGCGCAGCTCGATGCCCGCCTTGCCGCCCGCCGTCTTGCCGTACTTCTCGCGCAGCCCGTCCAGCACCGGGCCCAGCGAGGGGTACTTGGCCGCCGTCAGCTCGCCGCCGTCGCGGTCCAGGGCCTTGACGGGCGGGGTGCCGGACTCGCCGGTGACGAGCGTGTCACCGTCCTGCAGGTCCGGGTGGACGACCGAGGAGTGCCAGTCGACCAGCGGCACGCCGTCGCTCGCCCGCCTCACCACGGTGAGCGAACTGCCGTACGCCAGCGGCTTGCTGAGCTTGTCGTACGACACCGTCGCCTTGACGGAGAACGGCACCTTCGCGCCCGTGGCCGCACCCGGGGTGAGCGTGACGCCCTTCAGGTGGGCGTCCTTGGCGAGGCCGGAGAGCAGCGTGGTCGCGGCCGGGGCGTCGTCCGTGGCGGCGGCCGCCTCGGAGACCCGGCCCTGCTGCCAGGCGGTCAGGAAGCGGGTGGAGGCCGCGCGGACCTCGGCGGCGCTGAGCGGACCGGTCTTGACCGCCTTGTGGTCGGCCCCGGCGGAGGCGCGGTCGTCGGCCGACGCCCCACCGCCGGTCAGCGCATAGACAGCGAACCCGGAGCCGGCGACAACCACGGCGATCATCCCGCCGACCACGGCGGGTCGGGTCGTCCTGCGTCGCTCGGCGACGCGCCTTCTGTTGCCCACAGCCTCAGTTCCTCCGTGACTTCCCCAGGGTCCCCGCCGCCCCTTCACACTCCCCAACGACGGCAATCACCTTAAAGTCCCCACCTTTGCGGGTGACGTCGGCCTGCATTCCGTAGCACGGTTGCGACAATCGGGCCGGTCGCCCCGACGCCGTGCCCGCCGTCCTGGGGCATCCCGGTGCCGAACGACTGTTGTTCCGTTGATCGGTGCATGCTGAACTGGCTCACGTATGGACGCGACAGAAGGGGCGGGCACATGACCGCGGTCCTCAGCACGGGGTGGGACAGCGTCCGGCAGCGGGCCACGCTGAGCGCCCAAGCGGCCGGGGCCGCCGCCCCGATGGAGCGGCTGACCGCCCTCGGGCGGGCCGAGCTGCTCGGCCGACTGCGCTGGGAGGTCCTCCAGGGCGGCACGCTGTTCCTGACCTACCCCCAACTGCTCGACGGAGCCGCCTTCGCCGCGCTCCGGCCCGCCGCGCTCCTCGACGAGCTGGCGATACGGGCGATCGGCGGGGGTGGCGTCCTGCCGATCCGGGTGAACTCCCGCAACGCGGACCTGGCCGGGCAGCTGATCGCGATGCTCTCGACCGGTTTCCTCTTCTCCTCCCTGCCGATCCCCGACGAACAGTGCCTGCGACTCCAGCGGGAGCTGGCCGTCCGCGCGGACAGCGAGGCCGCCGCCGCGGCCCTCGCCGCGGAGGGGCCGGTCGGCCTGGCGGACCGGTTGCTGGCGGCGACCGGTGTCCTCGACACCCCGCTACGGCGGCGCACGGTCGCCCGGTGGGGCGACTGGCTGGAGGCCGCCGAGCACGGCCTGCTGGAGGTCAGCCCCCTGACGCCGGCCGACTACGCGACCGCTTACGCGCTGCTTCCCCCGCCACGCCCCGAGGACGCGGCCAGTGCCGAGGGCAGGGCGGTGCTCGCCGCCTGGACCGGCGGGGAGTTCGACGTGAACGGCCTGCCCAGCCGCAGCCGCCTGTACGAAAGCCTGGACCCCCTGCTGCGCTCCGGCGACCCCAAGGCGCAAGCGGACGCACAGACGCTGCGCGAGTCCTTCGACGAGACGTACTACCGAGCCATCGCGGTGAGCGAAGGCTGCCTGCTCGGGCTGGCTTCGCCGCGACGCGGCGTCCGGCGCCGGGAGGCGGCGGCGCTCGTGGAGCAGACGCCGATCGTGATCTTTCCGACCCGGTTCGAGCTGCGGCTCGGCCTGATGAGCGGTGAGCAATGGCAGCGGTACACGGATGACGCGGCCGACGCCTTGGCCGCCTGGTGGGACCGGCGTGACCTGGCCGCCCTGCAGGAGGTGGGCGACCTGCTCGCAGGGCGTACGAAGGAGCCGCCGGCCGCCGGCGTGGACGAGGTGTCGGTGAGCCGACTCCAGCGGTTCGTGCACAGTGCACACGGGGTCACCGCTCAGATGGTCGCGGGCGGCGGGATCAGCCTGGCGACCAGCCTGCTCGGCCAGGGCACGTCCGGGGTGTTCGCGGCCGGCGCGGGCGGAGCGCTCACACCGGTCGTCGTGGCGGCCGTAGCGGCCGGTGTGACCCGGCTGACCGACTTCCGGGGGCGGTACGACGTGATAGAGCTTCCTGGAGTGATACCAGGAGGGCCCCATGGACACTGAGGCGCCGCGCACGCACACCCACAAGGCCTACACCGACGCCGACGGCGGGCGGTGGTGCGAGGTCTACCTCGACACCTACCGCTCGCCGTCCGGCGCCGAGACCGTCCAGCACCGCGTCCGGGTGGGGGGCGGCCGTACGGGAGTCGTGGTGCTGGCACGGCGGGGTGACGACATTCTGCTCGTCCGCCAGTGGCGACCGGCCATCGGCCGGTGGGCCTGGGAACTGCCGCGCGGCTTCGGCGAGACGGATCCTGTCTCGGACGCGCTGCGCGAACTGGCCGAGGAGACGGGACTGGTGGGCTCCGCGGCGGCTGCGGTGGCGTTCCTGGACGTCGACTCCGGGATGCTGGAGAACGAGGTCGCCGTCGTCGAGGTCTCGGTTCCGGGCGACGCCCCGCTGCGCCCCGGCGCGTCCGGCGACGGCGAGGTCGCCGCGGCGCGCTGGTGGAGTCCGGGCGAGATCGCGAAGGCGATCCGCGCGGGAGAGCTGCGCGACGGCTTCACCCTTGCCGCGCTCGGGGCGTCCAGCGCGGCCCGCGGCCTCTGACGGCCGGTGACGACGACGAGCGCGCGGCGGAATGCCGCGCGCTCGTCGTGCGTCTGCCCGGCTACACCCAGGTGTCCAGCCACATCCGCGACCGCCACGAGTCGATCGGGATCGCCGTGCCGGTGTACAGCGGCCAGAAGTAGATGAAGTTCCAGGCGATCAGCAGCACCAGGACGCCCGCCGTCGACGCGCCGGCCAGGCGGCGGATGTCGCTGGAGCCCGGTGGGCCGATGATCGCGCCGATCAGCATCGCCACCGCCAGGCACAGGAACGGCAGGAAGACGACCGCGTAGAACAGGAAGATCGTCCGCTCCTGGTACATGAACCAGGGGAGGTAGCCCGCCGCGATGCCGCAGGCGATCGCACCGGCCCGCCAGTCGCGGCGGAACGCCCAGCGCCACAGCACGTACAGGATCGCGAAGCAGGCCGCCCACCACAGCAGCGGTGTGCCGATGGCCAGCACCTCCCGGGCGCACTTCTGGCCCGCGTCCGCCGGGCAGCCGTCCACGCCGGGGTTCGGGGACTCGTAGAAGTACGACACCGGGCGGCCCAGCACGATCCAGCTCCACGGGTTGGACTGGTAGGTGTGCGGGGATGTCAGCCCGACGTGGAACTCGTACACCTCGTGCTCGTAGTGCCACAGGCTGCGCAGCCAGTCCGGCAGGAACGTCCAGCTGCCGCCCTTGCCGTCGGTGGCCGCCCAGTTGCGGAAGTAGCCGCCCGTGCCGTCGGCCGGGGAGAGGATCCAGCCGAGCCAGGACAGCAGGTAGACGGCGACGGCCAGCGGAACGGTCGCAAGGAAGGCGAGGCCGGTGTCGTACTTGAGAGCTGCGGCATACGGGTGACGGGCACCGGCCGTCTTCCGGGCGCCGACGTCCCACAGGACCGCCATCACACAGAACGCGGCCAGGATGTACAGCCCGTTCCACTTGGTGCCGATGGCCAGGCCCAGCATCAACCCTGTCGCCCAGCGCCAGGGGCGCAGGCCGAAGCGGAACGTGTCGGCCACGCGCGCGTCCGGGCACGCCCGCCCGTCGCGGTTCACCGGCAGGGCCGCGGCCAGCCTCGCCCGTGCCCGGTCCCGGTCGAGGACCAGGCAGCCGAACGCGGCCACCACGAAGAACATCAGCACGCCGTCCAGCAGCGACGTCCGGCTCATCACGAAGTGCAGGCCGTCCACCGCCATCAGCGCGCCCGCCAGACAGCCGAGGAACGTCGAGCGGAAGATCCGGCGCCCGATCCGGCACAGCAGCAGCACCGACAGCGTGCCCAGCAGCGCGGTCATGAACCGCCAGCCGAACGGGTTGAACCCGAAGACCATCTCGCCGAGTCCGATGACGTACTTGCCGACCGGCGGATGCACGACGTACGACGCGTCCGTCGGGATGACGAGATGGCCGTGCGTCCGCAGGACCAGGTCGTTGGCGTTCTTGTCCCAGTTGACCTCGAAACCGCGGTGGACGAGCGCCCATGCGTCCTTGGCGTAGTACGTCTCGTCGAATATCACCGCGCGCGGGCTGCCCAGGTTCCAGAACCGCATCAGGCCCGCCATCAGCGTGACCAGCAGCGGACCGCCCCAGCCCGACCAGCGCACGATCCGCTCGGCGAGGACCGGCGGCACACCGAGCGCCTGCCACAGCCGCGGGCTCGGCTCGGCGTACGGGGGCACCAGCCGGTCGCGTACGTCGCCCGACGGCGCGTCCTTGGCCGGTACGTACCCGAATCGGCGCAGCCGCTGCTGCCACGCCGGCCGCTCATCGTGCGGCGCCTGGCCCTGCCGGAGGTCCGTGGAGGACGCGGTACTGGTCACCCGCGCCATGGTAGGGAACCGATCTGTGCGAGTCCCGTGCATGTGCGGTACCGGTCGGGAAGCGGTCACTCTGCCGCGTCCGTGAGAGCGGGCCCGTGGCCGTGGGGGCGGGCCGCGCGGTGGCCCGGGGCTGGGAGGATGGGGGTGTGACTGGAACCCTTGTCCTCGCAGGTACCCCCATCGGCGACATCGCGGACGCGCCGCCCCGGCTCGCCGAGGAGCTGGCCGGCGCCGACATCGTCGCCGCCGAGGACACCCGGCGGCTGCGCCGGCTCACCCAGGCGCTCGGCGTCCTGCCCAAGGGGCGTGTCGTGTCGTACTTCGAGGGCAACGAGTCCGCCCGCACACCGGAGCTGGTCGAGGAGCTGCTCGGCGGCGCGCGCGTGCTGCTCGTGACCGACGCCGGCATGCCGTCCGTCTCCGACCCGGGCTACCGGCTGGTCGCGGCGGCCGTCGAGAAGGACATCCGGGTCACCGCCGTACCCGGCCCGTCCGCCGTGCTCACCGCGCTCGCCCTGTCCGGGCTGCCCGTCGACCGCTTCTGCTTCGAGGGCTTCCTGCCGCGCAAGGCGGGCGAACGGCTGTCCCGGCTGCGCGAGGTCGCCGGCGAGCGGCGCACCCTCGTCTACTTCGAGGCCCCCCACCGGCTCGACGACACCCTCGCCGCCATGGCCGAGGTCTTCGGCACGGACCGGCGGGCCGCCGTCTGCCGCGAGCTGACCAAGACGTACGAGGAGGTCCGGCGCGGTCCGCTGGACGAGCTGGCGCGCTGGGCCGCGGAGGGGGTGCGCGGGGAGATCACCGTCGTGGTCGAGGGGGCGCCCGAGGCCGGGCCCGAGGAACTCGACGCGGCGGAGCTCGTGCGGCGGGTGCGGGTGCGGGAGGAGGCCGGGGAGCGGCGCAAGGAGGCGATCGCGGCGGTGGCCGTGGAGGCGGGGGTGCCGAAGCGGGTGGTGTTCGACGCCGTCGTCGCCGCCAAGCGCGCCACCGGCGGCGGCGCCGGGGGCGGCGCCGAAAACCCCCTCTGAGCAGGGCTGTTCTCGGGTGAGCGGATGGGCCATGGGACGGCAAAAGGCTGTCGCCGATGGCAAAGCGAAACGGGACCGAACAGGTCATCTTCGGCAAGGAACCGCCAAAACGCCTCCAACACTCGACAGCCCTGCTGCGCCCGCGCCGGCGAAGGCGTCCACTGGTCGAAGGGACGCACAACCGTCCCTCCGACCAGCGGATCAGAGGAGCTGGCATGAGCGAGATCGCAGGGCAGACCGGCCTCCGTGGTACGGCCACAGCCGTCGTTCACGAGTCGTATTCGTTCGCCTGCATGCGCTGCGGGCACGGCTGGGAGCAGTCGTACGAGATAGAGCACCACACGGACGCCGATGGGCACGAGTTCGTGCTGTACGTGGCGGACGGCCAGGTCGTGCCGTCGCCGCTGAGCCGGCCCAGCTGCCACAACTGCGACGGTCACGTCGTGCGGATCATGCGCGCGGGGCAGGTCTCGTCGGTGTGCGGCGAGGCGCACCGGGACCACAGCGTGCCGCCGGCGGGCCCGGTCGAGGTGCCCGGGGCGCCCGCGGTGCCCGCCGAGCCCCGGGAGCCGCACCACTGGCATCTGTCCGACCTCCTGCACCCGTTCCAGCGCAAGGCCGGCTGAGCCGGGCTCCGGACGCTGACGGCATGCCCCTTTCGTAGGATCGGGGGCATGCCTTCGAACGCCGGCCAGAGCTCCAGGGACGACAGGAGCGACAAGACCGACAAGAACAGCGCCCCGCCGCTTCCGGCGCCCCTCCAGGTGCCCGTCGCCGACTCCCACACCCACCTCGACATGCAGTCGGGCACGGTCGAGGAGGGCCTCGCCAAGGCCGCGTCGGTGGGTGTGACGACCGTCGTCCAGGTCGGCTGCGACATCAAGGGCTCGCGCTGGGCCGCCGAGACCGCGGCGGCGTACGACAGCGTCCACGCCACCGTCGCCCTGCACCCCAACGAGGCCCCGCGCATCGTGCACGGCGACCCCGACGGCTGGTCGCGGCAGGGCGCCCGGGAGCCGGGCGGTGACGCGGCGCTGGACGAGGCCCTGGCCGAGATCGACCGGCTGGCCGGGCTGCCGCAGGTCAAGGGCGTCGGCGAGACGGGCCTGGACTACTTCCGCACCGGCCCCGAGGGCAAGGCGGCCCAGGAGCGGTCCTTCCGCGCCCACATCGAGATCGCCAAGCGGCACGGCAAGGCGCTCGTCATCCACGACCGCGACGCCCACGCCGACGTGCTGCGCGTGCTGAAGGAGGAGGGCGCCCCCGAGCGCACCGTCTTCCACTGCTACTCCGGCGACGCCGCCATGGCGGAGATCTGCGCGCGCGAGGGCTACTTCATGTCCTTCGCCGGCAACGTCACCTTCAAGAACGCCCAGAACCTGCGCGACGCGCTCGCCGTCGCCCCGCTGGAGCTGGTCCTCGTGGAGACCGACGCGCCCTTCCTGACCCCGGCGCCCTACCGGGGCCGGCCCAACGCGCCCTATCTGATCCCGGTCACGGTGCGCGCGATGGCCGCCGTGCGCGGCATCGACGAGGACACGCTGGCGACCGCCCTGGCCGCCAACACCGCCCGCGCCTTCGACTACTGAGCACACGCGCGCGTACGGGCAACAGTACGTAGTCGCGTCGCTTTGGAGAGTGACGGCCGCTCCGCTAGGTTCTGGGGGCCCGATCCGGACCCCTCTGGCACCCCTGGAGCGTGTCGGCGTGAGCAAGTCGCAGTACGAGACGTTCGAGACACACGAGCCCTACGCGTCGTACCACCATGACGTCCCCGCCCCGCCGTACGGCCCCGACGGGTCCGTGCACAGCGCGGAGACCCTGCCGTACTGGCTGTACGAGGACACCTACCGGCCCGCCTACGAGGCGCAGGCGTACTTCGTGGCCGAGCCGGTGCTGCCCCGGCAGGGCGCGGGCGCCGGTGTCGCGCACGCCGGGAGCGTGCTGGAAGAAGAGGCGAGCGAGGCGGAGGTGGCCGCCGGAGTGAGTGGGCGGGGTGCGCGCCGGCGCAGGGCGCGCTGCGCCGAGCGCCCCGAGTCCGCCGTGCGCCGTCTGCTGCCGCAGGCGCTGGTCGTGGCCTTCCTGGCCGGCGGCACCACCGCGTTCATCGCCAACGACAAGGCGGTCGAGCTGACCGTCGACGGCAAGCAGCGCACCCTGCACACCTTCGCCGGCGACGTGCGCGAGCTGCTCGCCGACGAGGGTGTGCGCGTAGGGGCGCACGACATGGTCGCGCCCGCCCCCGATACGGCGCTCGCCAGCGGCGACGCCGTCGCCGTGCACTACGGGCGCCCCGTCCGGCTCACCCTGGACGGCGAACGGCGCGAGGTGTGGACAACGGCGCACACGGTGGAAGGAGCGCTGGACGAGCTGGGAGTGCGCGCCGAGGGCGCGTATCTGTCCGCCTCACGCTCCCAGGCCATCGGACGCGCCGGGCTCGCGCTCGACGTGCGCACCGAGCGCGCCGTCACGGTCATGGCGGACGGCCGGACCCGCACCATCCGCACCAACGCGGCCACCGTCCGCGAGGCCGTCGAGGAGGCCGGCATCACCCTGCGCGGCGAGGACGCCACCTCCGTCCCGCCGGACAGCTTCCCGCGCGACGGGCAGACGATCACCGTGCTGCGGGTCAGCGGCAGCCGGGAGGTCCGCGAGGAGCAGATCCCGTTCGAGGTCCAGCGCACCGAGGACCCCACCCTCTTCAAGGGCACCGAGGTCATCACTCAGCCCGGCGTGCCGGGCCTGCGGCGCGACACCTACCTGCTGCGCACCGTCAACGGGGTCCGCGGGAAGCCGCGCCGGGAGACCTCCGAGGTGGTGCGCAAGCCGAAACCGCAGATCGTCAGGGTCGGCACCAAGAAGCGGCCCACCTCCGTGGCCGGCGCCGACCACCTGAACTGGCGGGGTCTCGCCGCCTGCGAGTCCGGCGGCCGCCCGGACGCGGTCGACCCCTCGGGGACCTACGGCGGCCTCTACCAGTTCGACACCCATACCTGGCACAGCCTCGGCGGCAGCGGACGCCCCCAGGAGGCACCGGCCGAGGAACAGACGTTCCGCGCGAAGAAGCTGTACGTGCGGCGGGGGGCGACACCGTGGCCGCACTGCGGGGCGCGGCTGCGCGGCTGAAGGCTCGGAGGGCTCGGGGGAGGCCCGACGCCGGCGCCGGCGAGCGATCTGCCCCCCGGCCGACCCCAGCACCCGGCGCCTGGCAATCCGGCCGGGCAGACCCCCGTACCCTTGTCCCGTGAGCAGCCCCACCCCCGACGCCCTCCTCGGTCCCGCCGACATCCGCGAGCTGGCGGCCGCGCTCGGTGTCCGTCCCACCAAGCAGCGCGGCCAGAACTTCGTGATCGACGCCAACACGGTCCGCCGTATCGTGCGCACCGCCGAGGTCCGCCCCGATGACGTCGTCGTGGAGGTCGGGCCGGGGCTCGGGTCTCTCACGCTGGCGCTGCTGGAGGCCGCCGACCGGGTCACCGCCGTCGAGATCGACGACGTGCTGGCCGCAGCGCTGCCCGCCACCGTCGGCGCGCGCATGCCGGAGCGTGCCGAGCGGTTCGCGCTGGTCCACTCCGACGCCATGCACGTCACCGAGCTGCCCGGCCCGGCCCCGACGGCCCTGGTGGCGAACCTGCCGTACAACGTCGCCGTGCCCGTGCTGCTGCACATGCTCGACACGTTCCCGAGCATCGAGCGCACCCTGGTCATGGTGCAGTCCGAGGTCGCCGACCGGCTCGCCGCTGCGCCCGGCAACAAGGTGTACGGCGTGCCGTCCGTGAAGGCCAACTGGTACGCCGAGGTGAAGCGGGCCGGGGCGATCGGCCGCAATGTCTTCTGGCCCGCGCCGAACGTCGACAGCGGGCTGGTCTCACTGGTCCGGCGGGCCGAGCCGATCAAGACCACGGCCGCCAAGAGAGAGGTCTTCGCGGTCGTCGACGCGGCCTTTGCACAGCGCCGCAAGACCCTGCGGGCGGCGCTCGCCGGCTGGGCCGGATCCGCCGCCGCCGCCGAGGCCGCCCTGGTCGCGGCCGGAGTCTCGCCGCAGGCCCGCGGGGAGTCGCTGACGGTGGAGGAGTTCGCGCGGATCGCCGAGCACAAGGACGCGATCACCCGGCACGAGGAGAGCGACACGTGAGCGTCACGGTACGGGTGCCGGCCAAGGTCAACGTCCAGCTCGCGGTCGGCGCCGCGCGCCCCGACGGGTTCCACGACCTCGCCAACGTCTTCCTCGCCGTCGGCCTGTACGACGAGGTCACCGTCAGCCCGGCCGACGAGCTGCGGGTCACCTGCGCGGGCCCGGACGCCGGCGAGGTCCCTCTGGACCGCACCAACCTCGCCGCGCGCGCCGCGATCGCGCTGGCCGCGCGCCGGGGCATCGAACCGGCCGTGCACATCCACATCGACAAGGACATCCCGGTCGCCGGCGGCATGGCGGGCGGCAGCGCGGACGGCGCGGGCGCGCTGCTCGCCTGCAATACGCTGTGGGGGACGGGGGCTTCGCGGGCCGAACTGCTCGCGATCTGCGCGGAGTTGGGCAGTGACGTGCCGTTCAGCCTGGTCGGAGGCGCCGCTCTCGGCGTCGGACGGGGCGAGCAGCTGACCGCCCTGGAGACCGGCGGCACCTTCCACTGGGTGTTCGCGATGGCCGAGCGGGGGTTGTCGACGCCGGCCGTCTTCCGTGAGTTCGACCGGCTGGCTCAGGGGCGGGAGATCCCGGAGCCGGTGGCTTCGGCGGAGCTGCTGGAGGCGCTGGCGAAGGGGGACGTGGAGGCGCTGGCGGCGGCCGTGTCCAATGACCTTCAGCCTGCGGCGCTGTCCCTGTTCCCGGAGCTGGCGGACACGCTGGAGGCGGGGCGGGGGGCGGGTGCGCTTACCGCGCTGGTCTCGGGTTCCGGGCCTACGACGGCGTTCCTCGCGCGTGATGCCGAGTCGGCGGAGAAGGTGGCGGAGGCCCTGCGGGCGTCGGGGACGTGCAGGGCCGTGCGGAAGGCGGCGGGGCCGGTGGCGGGGGCGACGGCTCTCTAGGGCCTCAGAGTTCGTCGATCGCCGTCAGGTCGATGTCGATGGGGTACGGCTTGTCGACCTTGACGCGGTCCCGGTAGGTGCCGGTCGACCGGTACGTGCCTGTGTCCGCCGAGAGTTCGAAGACCTCGATGACGGGGTGGTCGTGCGGCTCGGTCATCTCGACCAGCCAGTAGTACTGGATACCTGCCGCCGCGTACTTGTGCGTTTTGGTGAGCCGGTCGCGGGCCTCGGACTCCGGAGAGATGACTTCTACGGCGAGCACTACGTCCCTTCCCTCGAAGTACGTCTGGGTCAGTCCCTTCTTCGCGGTGGCCTTGATCACGGAGATGTCGGGCTCCGGGCCATTACGGCGATCCAATACGACCGTCATCTCACGAGCGACCTTCAGGTCGGACGGCACGGTTTGACGCAGGCCGGTCACCAGCAAGTCGATCGTGGCGAAGTGGAAGTAGCGCTGCGGGCTCACGAGGACCAGGCTCCCGTCGATCAGCTCTGTGTGCGGCGGGAGATCCGGCAAGGTGAGCAGGTCGTCGACGGTGTAGCCGTCCAGCGGGGGCATTCGCCATCCGGGCTGCTCAGCACGCTGGGCTGTCATGGTTCCTCCCATGGGCAAGATCCTGGCGCCTGCCCTCCACCGTAGCGGCTGCTTCCGGATCACGTCATCACAAAGAGTGACAACCTCCTCGCGCCCCGCCCTCACCCCCCGCTGCCCTACGCTAGAAGGCTGACCGACCCCCCTGCACAGGAGTGAAATGGCCGTCAACCTGGTCAATGTCGAGAACGTCAGCAAGGTGTACGGCACCCGTGCCCTGCTGGACGGCGTCTCGCTCGGTGTGTCGGAGGGGGACCGGATCGGGGTCGTCGGGCGCAACGGCGACGGCAAGACCACCCTCATCCGGATGCTCGCCAAGCTGGAGGAGGCCGACACCGGGCGTGTCACACACTCCGGCGGGCTGCGGCTCGGCGTGCTCACCCAGCACGACTCCCTGGACCCCGCCGCCACCGTCCGGCACGAGGTCATCGGTGACATGGCCGACCACGAGTGGGCCGGGAACGCCAAGGTCAGGGATGTGCTGACCGGGCTCTTCGGCGGGCTCGACCTGCCGGGCTTCCCCAAGGGGCTCGACACCGTCATCGGGCCGCTCTCGGGTGGTGAGCGGCGCCGGATCGCGCTCGCCAAGCTGCTCATCGAGGAGCAGGACCTGATCGTCCTCGACGAGCCCACCAACCACCTCGACGTCGAGGGCATCGCCTGGCTGGCGCGGCATCTGCAGAACCGGCGTTCGGCGCTGGTGTGCGTGACCCACGACCGGTGGTTCCTCGACCAGGTCTGCACCCGCATGTGGGACGTGCAGCGCGGCGACGTCTACGAGTACGAGGGCGGCTACTCCGACTACGTCTTCGCGCGCGCGGAGCGCGAGCGGATCGCCGCCACGGAGGAGACCAAGCGGCAGAACCTGGTCCGCAAGGAGCTGGCCTGGCTGCGGCGCGGGGCGCCCGCGCGTACGTCCAAGCCGCGCTTCCGGATCGAGGCCGCCAACGAGCTGATCGCGGACGTGCCGCCGCCCCGGGACAGCTCGGAGCTGATGAAGTTCGCCTCTTCCCGGCTCGGCAGGACCGTCTTCGACCTTGAGGACATCACCGTGCAGGCCGGGCCGAAGGTGCTCCTCAAGCACGTCACCTGGCACCTCGGCCCCGGCGACCGGATCGGCCTCGTCGGTGTCAACGGCGCCGGCAAGACCTCGCTGCTGCGCGCCATGGCCGCCGCCGCGCGCAGCGAGGGCGAGGAGCAGCCGGCCGGTGGCCGGATCGTCGTCGGCAAGACCGTCAAACTCGCCTACCTCTCCCAGGAGGTCGCCGAACTCGACCCCACCTGGCGGGTCCTGGAGGCCGTGCAGCGGGTACGCGAGCGCGTCGACCTCGGCAAGGGGCGCGAGATGACCGCCGGTCAGCTGTGCGAGACGTTCGGCTTCAACAAGGAGAAGCAGTGGACGCCGGTCGGCGACCTGTCCGGTGGTGAGCGCCGGCGGCTCCAGCTGCTGCGCCTCCTCATGGACGAGCCCAACGTCCTCTTCCTGGACGAGCCCACCAACGACCTCGACATCGAGACCCTCACCCAGCTGGAGGACGTCCTCGACGGCTGGCCCGGCTCGATGATCGTCATCTCCCACGACCGGTTCTTCGTCGAGCGCACCACCGACCGCGTCTTCGCCCTCCTCGGCGACGGCACCCTGCGGATGCTGCCGCGCGGTATCGACGAGTACCTGGAGCGACGGCAGCGGATGGAGGAGGCGGTCGCCGCCCAGGCCGCCGCCGCGGCGCCCAAGCCGGCCACCACGGAGAAGAGCGCCGCCGACCAGCGCGCCTCCAAGAAGGAACTCCAGAAGATCGAGCGCCAGTTGGACAAGATCTCCGAGAAGGAGTCCCGGCTGCACGCCCAAATCGCCGAGAACGCCACCGACTTCGCGAAGGTCGCGGAACTGGACGCCGAGTTGCGTGATCTGGCCGGGGAGCGCGAGGAACTGGAGCTGCGCTGGCTGGAGCTGGCGGAGGACGCGTAGCGCGCGGAGTGCGCCGAGTACGCGGAGTGGGGCGCGCGCGGGCGTGAATCAGCCAGGTGCGTGCGCCGCGTGAAGGGGGCGTGAAGGCGCGTAACGGCGGCATCACGGGCCGGTTCTCCCTTGGGAACAGGGGCGGATCCGAGCCCGTGCGCTGTCAGAGGCGGGTGATAGAAAGGGCCGTCTGAGAACTGTCTGAGTAACGACCCAGGGTCCGTCAAGAACCTCAGGGCGTGGCTAAAAATCAGTGAACGAGGGGGAAGAGCGCTGATGACCCAGCCGCCCAACCAGCCGCCGCACGGCGGATTCGGAGCGCCACAGGACCAGCCGCCACAGGGCGGCGGTTTCGGCGCCCCGCAGACGCCACCGGCCCAGGGCGGTTTCGGCGCCCCGAGCGCCCCGCAGACCCCGCCGAGCGCCCCGCAGGGCACGCCTCCGCCGCCGGCCCAGCCGCCCGCGGCACCGCCGCAGCCGCCGGCCGCCCCGCAGCCCGGTTACGGCTACCCCCAGCAGCCCGGCCCGTACGGCGCCCCGGCCGCCCCCGGCGCGCAGAACCCGTACAACGCCCCCGTCGCGCCCGGCACTCCGGGCCCCTACGGCTACCCGCAGCAGCCGCAGCAGCCGGGCCCCTACGGAGCCGCACCGCAGCCCGGTTACGGCTACCCGCAGCAGCAGCCGTACCCGGGCGCGCCCGGTGCCGTGCCGCAGGCCGGTGCCGGCGGGAAGAGGACGGCGCTGATCGTCGGTGCCGCGGTGGCCGCGCTGGCCGTCATCGGCGGCACCGTGTACGCGGTCACCAGTGGCGGCGACGGCAAGAAGAAGCCCGTCGCCCAGCAGAGCGACGACCCCAAGCACTCCGCCTCCGCCTCCGCCTCGCCGAGCGCGTCCGGCGGCGACGACCCGGACAACCTGAATGCGAACCGCAAGGCGGGCGAGGCGAAGGTGCTCTGGTACCACTCGGCGCCGGACGCCCCGGGCTCCGGCGCGGACGCGCCCGGCATGTGGGTCACGGACAAGGTCGTGGCGAAGGCGGCGTACAAGCAGGTCTTCGCCTACGGCGCCGGCGACGGCAAGGCCGCCTGGGAGCCGATCTCCTTCCCGCAGAAGATCTGCGCGGTCACCCCGCAGAAGTCGGCCGACGACAAGGTCGTCGTGGCGTACATGAGCGGTGTCAGTGACCGCGCCAAGTGCAACCAGCTCCAGCAGATCGACCTCGCCACCGGCCAGAAGGGCTGGAGCGGCCAGGTCGCCGACGGCGGGCTGTTCGACAGCGCGCTCAACGTCGAGCTGACGGTGAGCGGCAAGACGCTGCTGGTGGCCCGTTCGGAGTCGGGCACGGCGTACGACATCGACAGCGGCAAGAAGCTGTACGACAAGCAGAAGTACGGGTCGGCCTGCTTCCCGGCCGCGTACGCGGGCAGTGCGAGCCGGCTGATCCAGGTGGCGTCCTGCGGCGCCGGCGGGGACAACGAGCACGACGAGATCCAGGAGCTCGACCCGGCCACCGGCAAGGTCAAGTGGACCCAGGCGGTGAAGAAGGGCTGGCAGGTCAGCCGGACCTTCTCGGTCGACCCGCTGGTGGTCTACCTGACCAACCAGGACAAGAAGGCCTGGAACATCTCCACGTTCACCAAGGACGGCAAGTTCCGCTCGGAGGTCAAGGTCGACGAGAAGTTCGGCCCCCGCTGCGGCTGGCAGATCCTCGAACGCGACCTCCAGGGCTGCCAGGGCGTCGTCGCGGACGCGGACACGCTCTACCTGCCGACGGACACCACCAGCACCGCCAACGAGATCGTCGCGATCAGCCTCGCCGACGGCAAGGCGAAGTGGCGGGCCAAGTCCCCGGCGGACGAGCCGATGTACCCGATGAAGGAAGACGGCGGCAAGCTCGTCGCGTACGTGCAGCCGTCGTACGAATCGGGCGGCCAGGTGGTCGCGCTGCCGGTCACCGGCTCCTCGCACGCGCCCGCCAAGCTGCTGCAGAACCCGTCGGGCACGGCCGAGATCGAGGACACCTTCTACGACGGCGTCATCGACTGGTCCGACGGGCGGTTCTTCATCTCCGCCGGCCGGCTGTCCGGCAACGACCAGGCGAAGGAGAAG
>NZ_JAIQYY010000014.1:154619-156621 GCF_020181035.1 Streptomyces sp. CoH27 | reverse complement strand
TTCGGCAACTGAGCCGCAGCCGCGCCTTCTCCCCTGCCTGTCCGTCGTTCGTCGTCGTCCGCCCCCGCCCCCGCCCCCGCCCCCGCCCCCGTCCCCGTGCCGTCCGGCCCGTCCGGCCGTCCGAGCCCGACCGAGGTACCCGTTGTCATGACCCAGCCGCCCCCTCCGCCGCCGAACCAGCCCCCGCAGCAGGGCGGTTTCGGCCCCCCGAGCCCGCCCCCGGGCGCGCCGCAGGACCAGCAGCCGCCGGCCGCCCCGCCGACGCCCCCCGCCCCGCCGGCCCAGCAGCCACAGCCGGGTTACGGCTACCCGCAGGCCGCCCCGCCTCCACAGCCGCCCCAGCCCGGTTACGGCTACCCGCAGGCCGCGCCGCCCCAGCCCGGTTACGGTTACCCCGGCGCGCAGCCGAGCCCGTACGGCCAGCAGCCGGCCGCGCCCTACGGCGCACCCGGGCCGCAGAACCCGTACGCGCAGCCGACGGCGCCCCTGCAGGGTGTGCAGCCGGGTTACGGCTATCCGGGCCAGCCCCCGACCATGCCGATGCAGCCGCAGGGCGGGCCGGGCGGCGGCGGGCGGAAGAACACCACGCTGTTCATCGTGGTCGCG
Organism: Streptomyces sp. CoH27; assembly: GCF_020181035.1. GTDB lineage: Bacteria > Actinomycetota > Actinomycetes > Streptomycetales > Streptomycetaceae > Streptomyces > Streptomyces camelliae. The sequence continues at coordinate 156,015 of NZ_JAIQYY010000014.1, read as the reverse complement.
GCGGTCGTCGCGATCGCACTGATCGTGGCCGGCGGCATCTGGTACGCCTCGTCCTCCGGGGGCGACGGCAAGAAGCAGGACACCGCCTCCTCCAGCGGTGGCACCGGCGGCAAGAACGGCAGCGGCGGCACCGGGACCACGGGCGGCGGCGGCAAGGAGAAGGTGCCGGGCAACCCCGCGGCCAACGTGCTGTTCGAAGTGCCGCTGCCCACCGCGGACGACACGGTCAGCACCGCGGGTTCGTGGCTGACGAGCAAGGTGTACGCCAAGAGCGGCGTCGGCGAGATCGTCGGCTACGACCCGGCCAAGGGCACCAAGCTGTGGACGATCAAGCTGCCCGGCCCGGTCTGCGCGGCCAGCCAGCATGTGACGTCCGACGACAAGACCGCGATCGTGTACCAGCCGAAGTGGGACACGAAGAAGAGCTTCGGCGGGTGCACGCAGATCGCCGCGATCGATCTCGACGCGGGCAAGCAGCTGTGGACGAAGACCGTCAACTCCGGTGACACCCCGGTCAATTACCAGAATGTGACGGTCGCTCAGCGCACCGTCGCCGTCGGCGACAGCAGTGGTGGTGCCGCCTTCGACCTCGATTCGGGCAAGGCGCTGTGGCTGCCGAAGCCGGGCGACAGCTGTTACGACGCGGGGTACGGCGGCGGCACCAGCCTGGTCGCGGTGCGCCATTGCGGAGACTCGCAGAACGGCCAGATCAGCATCCAGACCCTCGACCCGAAGACCGGGAAGGTGATCTCCGAGTACCGGATGGACTCGGGTATCCAGTACGCGGCCATCGTCTCCACCGACCCGTTGGTGGTGGCCGCCGACGTCAACGCGGACGACGGCAGCGGCGTCTCGGACTACTTCTCCATCGACGGCAAGACCGGCAAGCTGCTCGCGCACATCTCCGCGCCGGCCAAGACCTACGCCGGGCGCTGCGACGGCATCACCCGCATCGAGTACTGCAAGCAGATCGTCGCGGGCAACGGCAAGCTGTACCTGGCGACCGAGGAACACGACGGCAACGGCGGCGCGTTCAGCAAGACCAACGAGATCGTGGCCTTCGACCTGAACACCGGCAAGCCGACCGGCCAGCGCGTCGAGGCCGGTGAGGGCTATCTGCTGACCCCGCTGCGCATGGACGGTGGCAACCTGATCGCCTACAACCGCCCGCCCTACGACAAGGGCGGCCAGATCGTCAGCATCGACGGCGGGTCCTTCACGATGACCAAGCTGCTGGAGAACCCGACCACACCGGCCGCGCGGCAGGTGGAGGGCGCCATGCTGCCGGACTACGCGGAGATCCTCTTCGGCGACGGCCGGCTGTACATGGCGCAGGTCTTCGCCCAGCGGAAGGGCACCTCGTCGTACGGTAAGCAGGACCTGGTGATCGCGTACG
>NZ_JAIQYY010000014.1:129077-154499 GCF_020181035.1 Streptomyces sp. CoH27 | reverse complement strand
TTTCATCGATCCGGGGCACTTCTCATCAAGAGGGGCAGCAATACGTCGAACAAGCGTGTAGCTTCCGGGGGCATGAAGGGCGAGGTGCCGGGGGGCCCTCTGTCCTTGCGGACCGGTGGACGTCCATAGTGGGGCATCCATGGGGGGGACTGGGGGGTTGCTCTATGGGAGTACGGCTCATGGTCGTCGACGACCATCGCCTGCTCGCGGAGGCGCTGGCGTCGGCGCTCAAGCTGCGCGGGCACCGGGTGCTCGCCGCCGCGGCGCCGGCCGCGGGCGCGGCGGACCTGGTGATCGCGCGGGCGCCGGAGGTGTGCCTGCTGGGTACGGCGGCACCGGCCGAGCCGGGGGCCTTCGACCCGGTGGTGAAGATCAAGCGGGAGCGGCCGCAGGTGACGGTGCTGGTGCTCGGCCCGGTGCCGTCGCCGCGGGGCATCGCGGCGGCGTTCGCGGCGGGGGCGTCCGGGTACGTCCGGCACGACGAGCGGATCGAGGGCGTCGAGCGGGCCATCATGAAGGCGCGGGCCGGGGAGGCCGCGGTGGCTCCGCAGCTGCTCCAGGGCGCGTTCGGCGAGCTGCTCAACCCGGCCGCCGAACCCGACGACGAGGCACAGCGGCTGCTGGAGATGCTCACGCCGCGGGAGGTGGAGGTCCTGGTCCGGGTGGCCGACGGCGAGGACACCCGGCTGATCGCGGCCGGCATGGGCATCGCGCCCAGCACCGCGCGGACGCATGTACAGCGCGTGCTGATGAAACTGGGCGTCGGGTCGCGGTTGGAGGCGGCGGCGTTGGCTGCGCGGACGGGGCTGCTGGACCGGGCGGGGCCAATGGGTACCGGTCCCGAGTAGGCGCCCGGTGCTGCGGCTGGGCGAGGGGGCGCTGCTCGCTGAAAGGTGCCGCTGCGCCCACCCGTGCCGCCCCAGCGGCACGACTGCCCGCAGCGGCGGCGGCGCCGTGAAGCCGACGGGACTGCAACTCCCTGGGGGCGCGGGGAACTGCGCGACCAGCCCCCACGTGCCCGCAGCCGGAAACGGCGCTCTACTCCCCCTGTGTCTCCTCCGGCAGCCCCTCCGGAGGAAGTGGCGGCGGAGTCGGCCGGAGCTTCAGCCAGGCCAGGAAGAAGATGCCCAGCAGGAGCATGCCGATGCCGGTCCAGAGGTTGATGTTGACGCCCTGGGCCTTGTCGATGGCGGATTGGGAGTCGGTGATGCCGGTGATCGTGACGATGACGCCGTAGAGCACGAACAGGCCGCCGATGATGCGGCGCAGGTCGAAGATGCGGGCCGCGGTCGCGGACTTGGTCTCCAGCTCGGTGACCTCGCGCGCGACCCCCTCCTCGGTCCAGTGCTCGTGACGGTCGGGGTGGTGCTCGGAGTGTCCGGAATTTTCGCTCATGGTTTCCTCGGTCCTCCGCGTCAGAACGAGAACGGGATGTAGCAGGCGGCGGCCAGGACGACCGCGCCCCAGCCCAGCAGGGCGGGCTTGCGGTACCAGGCCTCGTCACCGGGTGCCGGCGCTTCCGCCATGCCGGGGGAGCGGGTGCCGTAGACCAGGCCCTGGAGTTCCGTCGCCGGCTTCGGCTTGGTGAACAGGGACACCGCGACCATCACGACCGCGCCGGCGACGAAGCCCGCGATGGCGGAGACGAAGTTGGCGCCCTGGTCGGAGGGGATCGAGATGATGCCCTTCTTGTAGAGCACGAAGTAGTTCACCATCGCCGTGACGGTGCCGGCGAGCAGGCCCCAGAAGCCGGACTTGGCGGACGCGCGCCTCCAGAACATGCCGACGATGAAGACGACGAACATCGGCACGTTGAAGAAGGAGAACAGCGTCTGCAGGTAGCTCATGATGTTCGAGAACGAGGACGCCAGGAACGCCGTACCGACCGAGGCGGCCACGCCGATCGCGGTGATCAGACGGCCGAAGCGGACGTAGTACGCGTCCTCGCGGCCTGGCATCACGTACTTGGCCCAGATGTCGTTCGTGAACACGGTGTTGAAGGACGACACGTTGGCCGCCATGCCGGCCATGAAGGCGGCGAGCAGACCGGTGACCGCGATGCCGAGCACGCCGTTGGGCAGCAGCTCCTGCATCAGGTACGGGATGGCGTCGTTGTACTGGTAGCCGGAGCCGGCCGAGCCGAAGTGGGGGACGACCGCGGCGGCGACCAGGCCCGGGATCATCACCAGGAAGACGATGAAGATCTTCGGGTAGGCGGCGATCAGCGGGGTGCGCTGACCCGCCGAGAGGTTCTTGGCGGACAGGGCGCGCTGCACCTCGGCGAAGTTCGTCGTCCAGTAGCCGAAGGAGAGCACGAAGCCGAGGCCGAGGACGATGGTCAGCCAGTTCGCGCCGAGCGGGTTGGCGCTGCCGATGCCGGTGCCGCCCCACGCGGTGGTGAAGTTCGCGCCGTGGGTCTCGGTGAGCTTGTGGGTCAGCCCGCCCCAGCCGCCGACCTTCTTCAGACCGAGGATGGTGATCGGGATGAGGGCGGCCAGGATCACGAAGAACTGGAGCACCTCGTTGTAGATCGCCGAGGAGAGACCGCCGAGGGTGATGTACGCGAGGACGAACGCGCCGGCGACGACGATGGCGACCCACTGCGGCCAGCCCAGCAGCGCCTCGACGACGATCGCGAGGGCGTAGAGGTTGACGCCGGCGATCAGGATCGCGGCGAACGCGAACAGGATCGAACTGAGCAGGTGGGCGGCCCGGTCGAAGCGCAGCAGCAGGAACTCGGGGACCGAGCGGACCTTGCTGCCGTAGTAGAACGGCATCATCACCAGGCCGAGGAAGACCATGGCGGGGATGGCGCCGATCCAGTACCAGTGCACGGTGTAGGCGCCGTACTGGGCGCTGTTCGCGGCCATGCCCAGGATCTCGGTGGCCGCCAGGTTCGCGGAGATGAAGGCGAGGCCGGTGATCCAGGCGGGCAGCGAGCGTCCGGAGAGGAAGAAGTCGAGGCTGGTCTTGACCGAGCGGCGGGCGGCGAAGCCGATACCGAGTACGACGACGAAGTAGATCGCCAGGATCGTGTAGTCCAGCCAGTTGGTGGGGAGCCGTAGCCCCGCCGCCAGGTAGGTGGGTCCGTTTGTGGGGGTTTGCATGAGAACTCGCTTCGTTGCGCGAACTGATCCAGAGCGGAACCTACGCCTCCGCGTTTAGTTATTGAACACTTCTGTTGGTGTTCTTTGTTTGATTGTGATGAAGCAAGGTGTTGTCTGGTTGTGGTCTGTTATGTTTGATTGTGTTGAGTGATTGGGTGCGGCGGTAGTGGGACGTAGAGGAGTCCGGCGTTGAAGAAGACCTCGACACGGCTGGCCGACGGGCGTGAGCTGATCTACTACGACCTTCGGGACGACACCGTGCGGGACGCCGTGGACCGCCGTCCGCTGGACCGCACGGTCACCACCTCCGAGATCCGCCGGGACGAGCTGCTCGGCGACGCGATCGCGGTCGCCTCGCACCGCCAGGGCCGTACGTACCACCCGCCGGCCGACGAGTGCCCGCTGTGCCCGACGCAGGGCGACCGGCTGAGCGAGATCCCGGACTCGTCGTACGACGTCGTCGTCTTCGAGAACCGCTTCCCCTCCCTCGCCGGCGACTCCGGCCGCTGCGAGGTCGTCTGCTTCACCTCCGATCACGACGCCTCCTTCGCCGACCTCACCGAGGAGCAGGCACGCCTGGTGCTGGACGCGTGGACGGACCGCACCTCGGAGCTGTCCCACCTGCCTGCCGTCGAGCAGGTCTTCTGCTTCGAGAACCGGGGCGCGGAGATCGGCGTGACCCTCGGCCACCCGCACGGGCAGATCTACGCCTACCCCTTCACCACCCCGCGCACCGCGCTGATGCTCCGCTCGCTCGCCGCGCACAAGGAGGCGACCGGCGGGGAGAACCTGTTCGACGCGGTCCTGGAGCGGGAGCTGGCCGGTGAGCGCGTCGTCCTGGAGAGTGAACACTGGGCCGCCTTCGTGCCGTACGCGGCGCACTGGCCGTACGAGGTGCACCTGTACCCCAAGCGTCGCGTGCCCGACCTGCTCGCGCTCGACGAGGCGGCACGCACAGAGTTCCCCCAGGTCTATCTGGAACTCTTGAGGCGCTTCGACCGGATCTTCGGCGAGGGTGAGCCTCCGACGCCGTACATCGCGGCCTGGCACCAGGCCCCGTTCGGCGCGCTGGCGGAGTTCGACGGTGTGACGCGGGACGACTTCGCGCTCCACCTTGAGCTTTTCACCATCCGCCGCACTTCCGGCAAGCTGAAGTTTCTCGCGGGTTCCGAGTCCGGCATGAGCGTGTTCATCAACGACGTGCCGCCGGAGCGCGCGGCCGAGCGACTGCGAGAGGTAGCGAGTTCATGAAGTACCTGGTGACGGGCGGGGCGGGTTACGTCGGCAGCGTGGTCGCCCAGCACCTGCTGGAGGCCGGCCACGAGGTCACGGTCCTCGACAACCTCTCCACCGGCTTCCGCGCGGGCGTCCCGGCCGCAGCGGCCTTCGTCGAGGGCGACATCCGCGACGCCGCCAAGTGGCTCGACCCCTCCTACGACGGCGTGCTGCACTTCGCCGCGTCCTCGCAGGTCGGCGAGTCGGTGGTGAAGCCGGAGAAGTACTGGGACAACAACGTCGGCGGCTCCATGGCCCTGCTCGGCGCCATGCGCGAGGCGGGCGTGCGCCGGCTCGTCTTCTCCTCCACGGCGGCGACGTACGGCGAGCCGGAGCAGGTCCCGATCGTGGAGAGCGCCCCGACGAAGCCGACCAGCCCCTACGGCGCGACCAAGCTGGCCGTCGACCACATGATCACCAGCGAGGCGCACGCGCACGGCCTCGCGGCGGTCTCGCTGCGCTACTTCAACGTGGCCGGCGCCTACGGCACCTACGGCGAGCGCCACGACCCCGAGTCGCACCTGATCCCGCTGGTCCTCCAGGTGGCCCAGGGCCGCCGCGACGCCATCTCGGTCTACGGTGACGACTACGCCACCCCCGACGGCACCTGCGTGCGCGACTACATCCACGTCGCGGACCTGGCCGAGGCCCACCTGCTGGCCCTGACGGCCGCGCAGCCGGGCGAGCACCTGATCTGCAACCTCGGCAACGGCAACGGTTTCTCCGTCCGCGAGGTCATCGAGACCGTCCGGCAGGTCACCGGCCACCCGATCCCCGAGGTGGTCGCCCCCCGCCGGGGCGGCGACCCGGCCGTCCTGGTCGCCTCGGCGGACACGGCCCGCGAGAAACTGGGCTGGAACCCGTCCCGCGCGGACCTCGCGGGGATCGTCGCGGACGCCTGGCAGTTCGCGCAGCACATCGCAAAGGAGCAGTAGTGGGGGCAGCACAGCAGGTCGCGCAGCGCTTCACCGAGCTGTACGGCGCCGCGCCGGAGGGGGTCTGGGCGGCGCCGGGCCGGGTGAACCTGATCGGCGAGCACACCGACTACAACGACGGCTTCGTGATGCCGTTCGCGCTGCCGCACCAGGCGGTCGCGGCGGTCTCGCGCCGGGACGACGGCGTGCTGCGCCTGCACTCGGACGACATCGAGGGCGGCGTGGCGGAACTGCGCCTGGACGCCCTGGCACCCGGGAGCGACTCGGACTGGACGGCGTACCCGGCGGGCGTGGTCTGGGCGCTGCGCGAGGCGGGTCACGCGATCACCGGCGCGGACGTCCACCTGTCCTCGACGGTCCCGACGGGCGCGGGCCTGTCGTCCTCGGCGGCCCTGGAGGTGGTGATCGCGCTCGCCCTGGGCGACCTCTACGACCTCGGCCTCCAGCGCTGGCAGCTGGCCCGCCTGTGCCAGCGCGCCGAGAACGTCTACGTCGGCGCGCCCACCGGCATCATGGACCAGACGGCGTCGGCCTGCTGCGAGCAGGGCCACGCCCTCTTCCTGGACACCCGTGACCTGTCCCAGCAGCAGATCCCCTTCGACCTCGCGGCCGAGGGGCTGCGGCTGCTGGTGGTCGACACCCAGGTCAAGCACGCGCACAGCGGCGGCGAGTACGGCAAGCGCCGGGCCGGCTGCGAGAAGGGCGCGGCCCTGCTCGGCGTCGACGCCCTGCGGGACATCCCCTACGACGGGCTGGACGCGGCGCTGGAGCGGCTGGGGGACGAGGAGGAGGTCCGCCGCCTGGTCCGGCACGTGGTGACGGAGGACGAGCGGGTCGAGCGGGTCGTGGGCCTGCTGAGGGCGGGCGACACCCGCGCCATCGGCCCGGTCCTCACCGAGGGCCATGCCTCCCTGCGCGACGACTTCCGCATCTCCTGCGCCGAGCTGGACCTGGTCGTCGACACGGCCCTCGCCTCCGGCGCCCTGGGCGCCCGCATGACCGGCGGCGGCTTCGGCGGCTCGGCGATCGTCCTGACCGAGGCCACCGAGGTGGACACCCTGACGAAGGCCATCGAGGAAGCCTTCGCCGCGGCCCGCTTCACGGCCCCCCGCGTCTTCGAGGCGGTGCCCTCGCCGGGGGCGCGGCGGTTGGTCTGACATCCGCGGCCCGCGGTGCGGTGGCGCCGGGTGTCAGAACCCGGCGCCGCCTGCGAAGCGGACCGGCGACACGAGGGCGATGCGGATCAGCCCGGGTTCCGGTGGCGGGGCGTCGTAGACGTACGTGACCGTGAGAGCCGGGCGGCCGGCCGTGGCTTCGAGGCGTGTCGTGCAGAGCTTCATCCGGCCGACGGCGCTGTGTTCCTGACGGCCGAGCGTCGGGCTCTTCTCCAGCTCGGCACGCAGAGCCCCGACGGCTTCGAGAGCCCCGTGTCCGACGGCCTGGCAGCGGGCGAGGTCAGGGCTCCCTTCGCGGTGCCGCACTCACCGTACCGATAGCCGCTTCGTCAGCGTGTACTCCGTGATCCCCGGCGGATAGTCCGGGATCACGCACACCACCTCGTAGCCCTGTTTCTCGTAGAAGCGCGGGGCCTGGAAGTCCCAGGTCTCCAGGCGGGCGGCGGTGCAGGCGCGGTCGGTGCGGGCGAGGTGTTCCGCCTTCGCCAGCAGGTGGGAACCCAGACCCGTGCCGCGGTGGGCGGCGTCGACCCACAGGTAGGTGACGTGCAGCCAGGTCGCCCAGGTGTGGCCGACCAGGCCGCCCGCCAGGCCGCCGGCCTCGTCCAGCGCCCAGACGTGGAGCGGAACCTCGCGCGCGCCGGGTGTGCCGCGCAGGGCCGCCAGCACCGGGGACGCCGCCGTGTTGGTGTCCCGCAGCCGCGAGCGGAGCAGATCACGTCGGCCTTTGTCGACTTCCGTCTCGATACGAAACATGCGGCACACCATAAACGCGCCAGAGCGCCACTTTTGTAAATCTCCTTCCGCTGCGTGCCCGCATCCGTACTCTGAGGAGCAGCACCGGTGGGGGCCGGTGCCGATCAGGGGGCGAGACATGCGGGTACGACGCCCGCGGTGGGGGTAGCAGTCTCCGCGACGGCGGCGGCCGTGCGGCGCGCGTCCTTCCCGTGGGTGTCGTACCCGTGGGCGTTTCCCAACCTTTTGGTATCCCCTGCTCCGAACGGAGCCTGGGGAAGGGGGTTTCGTGGTTCGTATCCGAGTCCTGGTCGTGGACGACCACCGCATCTTCGCCGAGTCGCTCGCCGCCGCCCTGGCCGCCGAGCCGGACGTCGACGTCTTCGCCGCCGGCAGCGGTCCCGCCGCACTGCGCTGCCTGGAGCGCGCCGCCGGGGAGGGCCGCCGCTACGACGTCCTGCTGGTCGACGCCGACCTGGGCGGCACCGTGCCCGGCGGCCGCCCGGCCGTGCCCGTGCAGGAGGGCAACGCGGAGGGGCTCGTCGACGGGATCTCGCTGGTCGCGGGCGTGCGTGCCGCCCAGCCCGGCGTGCGGACGGTCGTACTCGCCGAGAAGGACGACCCCCGGCGGGCGGCACTCGCGCTGCAGGCCGGGGCCTCGGGATGGGTCGCCAAGGACTGCTCGCTGTCCCGGCTGCTGACGGTGATCCGGGGCGTGCTGCGCGACGAGACCCATCTGCCGCCCGCCCTGCTCACCGGCGTGCTGAAGGAGCTGACGGCCGCGCGCCGGCACCGCACCGAGAGCGAGCGGCTGGTGGAGTCCCTCACCCCGCGCGAGCGGGAGGTGCTGCGCTGCATGGTCGCCGGGCTGGGTCGCAAGGCCGTCGCCGAGCGGCTGTTCCTCTCCCCGCACACCGTGCGCACCCACATGCAGAACGTGCTGGGCAAGCTGGGCGTCCACTCCACGCTGGCCGCCGTGGCGCTCGCCCGGCGCGCGGGCATCGGCCCGGCCGAGCTAGCCGGGGATGTTGTCGAACGGGGCGGTCAGCTGGCGTAGCAGCCCGGCGAGCTCGGCGCGCTGGGCGCGCGACAGCTCGCCGAGGATCGCCCGCTCCTGCGCCAGCAGCCCGGCGAGCGCCTGGTCGGCGCGGTCCCGGCCGGTCTCGGTCAGCCGGACCAGCACGCCCCGCCGGTCGCTCGGATCGGGCAGCCGCTCCACCAGGCCCTTCTTGGCCAGCCGGTCGATGCGGTTGGTCATCGTGCCCGACGTGACCAGGGTCTGGGTCAGCAGCTGGCCGGGGGAGAGCTGATACGGCGTGCCGGCGCGCCGCAGCGCGGTCAGCACGTCGAACTCCCAGGGCTCCAGCTGGTGCTCGGAAAAGGCGAGCCGGCGTGCGCGGTCCAGGTGCCGGGCCAGCCTGCTCACCCGGCTGAGCACTTCCAGCGGCTCCACGTCGAGGTCCGGGCGCTCCCGGCGCCACGCTGCGACCAGCCGATCGACCTCGTCCTCCATGGAGATCAGTGTAGTGGTTGTGTCGACGTGAAGTCTCTTGAACTCAAGTCTCTTGACATCGAGATAAATCGGGGAGGACAGTGGAGACATGACGAACGCGATGTCCCACCCCGTCTGGGATCCCGGGCAGTACCTGCGGCACGCCGGTCACCGGGCCCGCCCCTTCGCCGACCTCCTCGCCCGCATCCCCGCCCTCCCCACGGCGGCACCCCGCATCGCCGACCTCGGCTGCGGCCCCGGCAACGTCACCGTCCTGCTCACCGAACGCTGGCCGACCGCGCACGTCATCGGCTACGACAACTCCCCCGAGATGCTCGACAAGGCCCTCACCGACCACGAGGGCCCCACCCCCGGGGGTGGCCGGCTGGACTTCTCCCCCGCCGACGCGCGCACCTGGACGCCCGAGCAGCCGTACGACCTGATCGTCTCCAACGCCACCCTCCAGTGGGTGCCGGGCCACGCCGACCGCTTCGCCGACTGGATCGCCGGTCTCAAGCCGGGCGGCGCCCTCGCCTTCCAGGTGCCCGACAACATCGACGCCCCGCTGCACGCCCTGATGCGCGACCTCGCCGGCACGCCCCGCTGGAAGGGCCGGCTCGCCGACGTCCTGCGCCGCACCGACTCCGTGCACACCCCTAGCACCTATCTGGACCGCCTCGCCCGCCTCGGCTGCGCCGCCGACGTGTGGCAGACGACGTACCAGCACGTCCTCCAGGGCGAGGACCCGGTCCTGGACTGGGTGAAGGGCACCGGGCTGCGGCCCGCCCTGACCGCGCTCGCCGACGACCCCGAGGCGCGCGACGCGTTCCTCACCGAGTACCGGGACCTGCTGCGGCAGGCCTACCCGAGCGCGCCGTACGGCACGGTCATGCCGTTCCGCCGGCTGTTCGCCGTCGCCGTGAAGGAGGGCTGAGCATGCTCGCCGCGATCGACCATGTGCAGCTGGCCGCCCCGCCCGGGTCGGAGGACGCGTTGCGGGCGTACTACGCCGGCGTCCTCGGCATGACCGAGATCCCCAAGCCGCCCGTGCTGGCCGCGCGCGGAGGCTGCTGGTTCCAGGCCGGATCCGTCCAGCTCCACCTGGGCATGGAGGAGGACTTCCGGCCCGCCAAGAAGGCCCACCCCGGGCTCAGGGTGACGGGCATCGAGGCGTTCGCGGCCCGGCTCGAAGCCCTCGGCGCCCCGGTGACCTGGGACGACAACCTTCCCGGCCACCGCCGCTGCTACTCCGAGGACCCGGTCGGCAACCGCCTGGAGTTCCTGGAGCCGGTGGGCTGAGCCGCCGTTTGCCCGGCCCCCGTCATGGTTACCCGTCGCGATGACCCAGAAGTCCCGCCAGTCAGGAGGACGGACGGTGGCACGAGAACAGAAGGCCAAGGCCAAGAAGGAACAGATCAAGGGAAAGGCCAAGGAGGTCGGCGGGCGCGCCGTGCGCGATCTGCCGATGGAGGCCGAGGGCCGCGCCGAGAAGGCCAAGGGTGACGTCCGTCAGGCGAAGGAGAAGGGCAAGGACGCCTTCAAGCCCTGAGGCAAGCCGTGAGGCAAGCGCTGAGCGAATCGCGCTGAGCCCGTCACAGAGCCAAGCACCGCACCGGTCGGCGGTTCACGCCTTCCGGTGCCCGATCAACCGCGGCTTCTGCTCCAGCCCGTCCAGCCCGTGCCAGGCCAGGTTCACCAGGTGGGCCGCCACCTCCGCCTTCTTCGGGCGGCGCACGTCCAGCCACCACTGGCCGGTCAGGGCGACCATCCCGACCAGGGCCTGGGCATACAGCGGGGCGAGCTTCGGGTCGAAGCCGCGGGACTTGAACTCGCGGCCCAGGATGTCCTCCACCTGCGTGGCGATGTCCGAGATCAGCGAGGCGAAGGAGCCCGTCGACTGCGGGATGGGGGAGTCCCGGACCAGGATCCGGAAACCGTCCGTGTACTCCTCGATGTAGTCCAGCAACGCGAACGCCGCCTGCTCGCACAGCTCGCGCGGGTGCCCGGCGGTCAGCGAGCTGGTCACCATGTCCAGCAGGCGCCGCATCTCCCGGTCCACCACCACCGCGTACAGCCCCTCCTTGCCACCGAAGTGCTCGTACACCACCGGCTTGGACACCCCGGCCTTCGCCGCGATCTCCTCCACCGACGTGCCCTCGAAACCCTTCGCCGCGAAGAGGGTGCGACCGATCTCCAGCAGCTGCTGGCGGCGCTCGGCGCCGGTCATCCGCGTCCGGCGGGTCCGCCGCTGCTTGTCGTTGCTGGAGGTGCTGCTGGAGTCGGTCGCCACGGCGTCAATCATGCCGCCTTCGCGGGCTCCCTCCGGCGCTGGGAGCGGTCATCACCGGTGTTCCGGCGCGAATCGATACGCGAGCGTGACGGCCAGCGCACGTCGTACGCCCAGCCGAACTTCTCGAAGATCCGGATGAAACGGGCCGAGGAGTCGATCTGGCCGCGCATCACCCCGTGCCGCGCCGAGGTCGGGTCGGCGTGGTGCAGGTTGTGCCACGACTCCCCGCAGGACAGCACCGCCAGCCACCACACGTTGCCCGAACGGTCCCGCGACTTGAACGGCCGCTTGCCCACCGCATGGCAGATCGAGTTGATCGACCACGTCACATGGTGCAACAGCGCCACCCGGACGAGTGAACCCCAGAAGAACCCGGTGAACGCGCCCCACCAGGACATCGTCGCCAGCCCACCGATCACCGGAGGCAGGGCCAGGGACACCGCCGTCCACAGCACGAACTGCCGGGAGATCGCCCGGATCGCCGGGTCCTTGATCAGATCCGGCGCGTACTTCTCCTGCGGGGTCTGCTCCTCGTCGAACATCCACCCGATGTGGGCCCACCACAGACCCTTCATCAGCGCCGGGACACTCTCCCCGAACCGCCACGGAGAGTGCGGGTCGCCCTCCGCGTCGGAGAATTTGTGATGCCTGCGGTGATCGGCCACCCAGCGCACCAGCGGGCCCTCCACGGCCAGCGAACCCATGATCGCCAGCGCGATCCTGAGCGGCCGCTTGGCCTTGAACGAACCGTGCGTGAAGTACCGGTGGAAACCGATCGTGATGCCGTGACACCCCAGGAAGTAGAAGAAGACCAGCAGGCCCAGATCCAGCCAGCTCACCCCCCAGCCCCAGGCCAGCGGCACGGCCGCCACCAGTGCCAGGAACGGCACGACGATGAACAGGAGCAGGGTGATCTGCTCGATCGAGCGCTTCTGCTCGCCGCCCAGCGTGGCGGAGGGAGTGGGAGTGTCGGTGGCCTTGCCTGCTTCTTCGATCACATCGGAACTCGAAGTCATGCGCGTCCCCTGTGGGGTCGAGGGTCGGGGCGGATTCGCCGGGCCGCCGGGACCGGCGGGAGCGGACGGTACGTCCCTACGGTTCCGTAACCTACGGCGACGTAAGTATGGCAGCGTGTCGCGCCCCGGCAAGAGCCCGACAGCCTGCGCGTCCGAGCGGACACCTATCCTTGGACTCGGTCGGACAGCGCGGTCCGCTGAAGTTTCCTTCCCGGACGCTCCGGCCCGTATGCGGCTCCCGCCGCGCGGCAGACCGCCGGGTTCCCTTCCAGACGAGCTTCAACACTGCAAGGAGCCGCACCTGTGAGCAGTGCCGACGACCAGACCACCACGACCGGCAGCGAGCTGCGCGCCGACATCCGCCGACTGGGTGATCTCCTGGGCGAGACCCTCGTACGGCAGGAAGGCCCCGAGCTCCTCGACCTGGTGGAGAAGGTCCGCCGCCTCACCCGAGAGGACGGCGAGGCCGCCGCCGAACTGCTGCGCGGCACCGAACTGCAGACCGCCGCCAAGCTGGTCCGCGCCTTCTCCACCTACTTCCACCTCGCCAACATCACCGAACAGGTGCACCGCGGCCGCGAACTGCGCGCCCGCCGCGCCGCCGAAGGCGGCCTGCTCGCCCGCACCGCCGACCGGCTCAAGGACGCCGACCCCGAACACCTGCGCCAGACGGTCCAGCACCTCAACGTCCGCCCGGTGTTCACAGCGCACCCCACCGAGGCCGCGCGCCGCTCCGTCCTCAACAAGCTCCGGCGCATCGCCGCACTCCTGGACACCCCCGTCCTCGACTCCGACCGCCGCCGCCACGACATCCGCCTCGCCGAGAACATCGACCTCGTCTGGCAGACCGACGAACTGCGCGTCGTACGCCCCGAACCCGCCGACGAGGCCCGCAACGCCATCTACTACCTGGACGAGCTGCACGCCGACGCCGTCGGCGACGTCCTCGAAGACCTCACCGCCGAACTGGAGCGCGTCGGAGTCAAGCTCCCCGACGACACCCGGCCCCTCACCTTCGGCACCTGGATCGGCGGCGACCGCGACGGCAACCCCAACGTCACCCCCCAGGTCACCTGGGACGTCCTCATCCTCCAGCACGAACACGGCATCAACGACGCCCTGGAGATGATCGACGAACTGCGCGGCCTGCTCTCCAACTCCATCCGCTACGCCGGCGCCACCCAGGAACTCCTGGACTCCCTCGACGCCGACCTGGAGCGCCTCCCCGAGATCAGCCCCCGCTACAAGCGCCTCAACGCCGAGGAACCCTACCGGCTCAAGGCCACCTGCATCCGGCAGAAGCTGGAGAACACCAAGCAGCGCCTCGCCAAGGGCACCCCGCACCAGGACGGCCGCGACTACCTCGGCACCGGCGAACTGCTCAGCGACCTCCGCCTCATCCAGACCTCACTGCGCGAACACCGCGGCGGACTCCTCGCCGACGGCCGCCTCGGCCGCGTCATCCGCACCCTGGCCGCCTTCGGCCTCCAGCTCGCCACCATGGACGTCCGCGAACACGCCGACGCCCACCACCACGCCCTCGGCCAGCTCTTCGACCGCCTCGGCGAAGAGTCCTGGCGCTACACCGACATGCCCCGCGACTACCGCGCCAAGCTCCTCGCCAAGGAACTGCGCTCACGCCGCCCCCTCGCCCCCACCCCGGCCCCCGTCGACGCGGCCGGCGCCAAGACCCTCGGCGTCTTCGAGACCGTCAAGCGCGCCCTGGAAGTCTTCGGCCCCGAGGTCATCGAGTCCTACATCATCTCCATGTGCCAGGGCGCCGACGACGTCTTCGCCGCCGCCGTCCTCGCCCGCGAAGCCGGCCTCATCGACCTCCACGCCGGCTGGGCCAAGATCGGCATCGTGCCGCTGCTGGAGACCACGGACGAACTCAAGGCCGCCGACACCATCCTGGAGGACATGCTCTCCGACCCGTCCTACCGGCGCCTGGTCGCACTGCGCGGCGACGTCCAGGAGGTCATGCTCGGCTACTCCGACTCCTCCAAGTTCGGCGGCATCACCACCAGCCAGTGGGAGATCCACCGCGCCCAGCGCCGCCTGCGCGACGTCGCACACCGGTACGGCGTACGCCTGAGGCTGTTCCACGGCCGCGGCGGCACCGTCGGCCGCGGCGGCGGCCCCTCCCACGACGCCATCCTCGCCCAGCCCTGGGGCACCCTGGAAGGCGAGATCAAGGTCACCGAACAGGGCGAGGTCATCTCCGACAAGTACCTCATCCCGTCACTGGCCCGGGAGAACCTGGAACTCACCGTCGCCGCCACCCTCCAGGCCTCCGCCCTGCACACCGCCCCCCGCCAGTCCGACGAGGCCCTGGCCCGCTGGGACGCCGCCATGGACGTCGTCAGCGACGCCGCGCACGCCGCCTACCGCCGCCTGGTCGAAGACCCCGACCTGCCGACATACTTCCTCGCCTCCACGCCGGTCGACCAGCTCGCCGACCTGCACCTGGGCTCGCGGCCCTCCCGCCGCCCCGGATCGGGCGTCTCGCTCGACGGACTGCGCGCCATCCCGTGGGTGTTCGGCTGGACCCAGTCCCGGCAGATCGTCCCCGGCTGGTTCGGCGTCGGCTCCGGCCTCAAGGCCCTGCGCGAGGCCGGCCTCGACACCGTGCTCGACGAGATGCACGAACAGTGGCACTTCTTCCAGAACTTCATCTCCAACGTCGAGATGACCCTCGCGAAGACCGACCTGCGCATCGCCCAGCACTACGTCGACACCCTCGTCCCCGACGAACTCAAGCACGTCTTCGACACCATCAGGGCCGAACACGAGCTGACCGTCCACGAGGTGCTCCGCGTCACCGGCGAACAGGAACTGCTGGACGCCCAGCCCGTCCTCAAGCAGACCTTCACCATCCGCGACGCCTACCTGGACCCGATCTCCTACCTCCAGGTCACCCTCCTCAAGCGCCAGCGCGACGCGGCGGCCGCGGGCACCGAACCCGACCCGCTGCTCTCCCGCGCCCTGCTCCTCACCGTCAACGGCGTGGCAGCAGGCCTGCGCAACACCGGCTGACCAGCCACGACCTGCGCAACACCGGCTGACCAGCCACGAAAAAAGGTGCCCCCGAGGCCGTACGACCCCGGGGGCACCCTCACGTCCACACCTCACTGCACCGCCACGAACGCCGCCGTCAGCAACCCCACACCCGACAGCCCCAGCACCCACGCCACCCGCGTCAGCCGCATCCCGCCCGCGACCACCACCGAGGCCAGCAACAGCGCCCCGCCGAGCGGCACCCACGCATACAGAATCCCCGCCGGCCCCGACCGCACCGCCTCCGACGTACCCGGCTTCAGGACGACGTCATACGTCTGCCCCTTGCGCACCGCGACAGACTCCGGCAGCTCCACACGCGCGCGTGCCCGCGCCCCCGCCGACACCGGCGTGAACGGCCCGGCACACGTACTCCCCGAACAGCCGGTCACCCGGACCGTACCGGCCTCCCGCCCCTTCGCCAGCATCACGTGCTGCGCGGTCCCCCAGGAACCCCACACCCCGGCGAACAGAATCAACGCGGCGACCGCGCCCATCGCCGCGAGCCGCCCGAAGCGCAACGCGGACACGGACACCTGACGAGCGGAACCCTTACGGGCAGTGCTGGCGGTGGCAGGCATGGCCGGGATCATTGGCCATACCCGTACGGGCGGTCAACCTCGCTGTCCGCCGTAGAAGCACATGTCAGGAGTTGTGCACGCACACGTCACGAGTTGTAGGCGCTCTGCGCCCGCTCCAGCCCCTCCGACACCAGACACTCCACCGAGTCCGCCGCCCGGTCCACGAAGTAATCCAGCTCCTTGCGCTCCGCCGACGAGAAATCCTTCAGCACGAAATCCGCCACCTGCATCCGCCCCGGCGGCCGCCCGATCCCGAACCGCACCCGGTGATAGTCCGCCCCCATCGCCTTCGTCATCGACTTCAGCCCGTTGTGCCCGTTGTCCCCGCCACCCAGCTTCAACCGCAACGTGCCGTAGTCGATGTCCAGCTCGTCATGGACCGCCACGATGTTCGCCACCGGCACCTTGTAGAAGTCCTTCAGCGCGTTCACCGGACCGCCCGACAGATTCATGTACGACGTCGGCTTGACGAGGACCACCCGACGGCTCCCCGGCCCCGCCGGACCGATCCGCCCCTCCAGCACCTGCGCCTGCGCCTTGCCCGCCCGCTTGAACTTCCCCCCGATCCGCTCCGCGAGCAGGTCCACCACCATGAACCCGACGTTGTGCCGGTTCATGGCGTACTCCGGCCCGGGATTGCCGAGCCCGACGATCAGCCAGGGATCAGTGCTGGCAGGGGTGGTCACGTCCATGTCTCCTTGATACGCGCCAGCCGCCGCTCCCCGGAAGGAAGCAGCGGCTGACCGGATTACCGACTGACAGCGAGGATCAGGCCTCGGCGGCCTCTTCGCCCTCGGCGGCGGCCTCGCCCTCGGTCTCCTCGGCCTGCGCCTGCAGAACCTGCAGCACGACCGCGTCCTCCTCGACGGCCAGGGTCACGCCGTTCGGCAGCGTGATGTCCTTGGCGTGGATGGACGCACCGGCCGCCAGGCCCTCGACGGAAACCGTCACGGCCTCGGGGATGTGCGTGGCCTCGGCCTCGACCGGCAGCGTGTTCAGGACGTGCTCCAGCAGGTTGCCACCCGGGGCCAGCTCGCCCTCGGCGTGCACCGGAACCTCGACCGTGACCTTCTCGCCCCGCTTGACCAGCAGCAGGTCGACGTGCTCCAGGAAACCCTTCAGCGGGTCACGCTGCACAGCCTTCGGGATCGCCAGCTCGTTGGTCTTGCCGTCGATGTCCAGGGAGATCAGGACGTTCGGCGTACGCAGCGCCAGCAGCAGGTCGTGACCCGGCAGGGTCAGGTGCAGCGGCTCGGAGCCGTGGCCGTACAGAACACCCGGAACCTTGCTGTCACGGCGGATGCGACGGGCCGCACCCTTGCCGAACTCGGTGCGGGTCTCGGCGGTGAGCTTCACCTCGGACATACTGATCACTCCTCGTAGAGGCGGAAACGGACGGGGTCACCCGGCCACGAACGGCCTGCTACGAAGAGCGCGTCGATAACGGACCGCCGTACACACGTGTACGGCCTCCCTCGCCGAGCAACTTCGTCAGTCTACTCGGCAAGGAAGGCCGCACCCAAAAGGATCTTCAGCTAGCCCCGAAGGCCGGCCTGCAGAAACCTCACTGCTCGTCGAAGAGGCTCGTCACAGAACCATCCTCGAAGACCTCACGCACCGCACTCGCAATCGTCGGAGCGATCGACAGCACCTTGATCTTGTCCAGATCCACCGCCAGCTCACCCGGCGTCGGCAGCGTGTTCGTGAACACGAACTCACTCACCCGCGAGTTCTTCAACCGGTCCGCCGCCGGACCCGACAGCACACCGTGCGTGGCCGTGACGATCACGTCCTCGGCGCCGTGCGCGAACAGCGCGTCGGCGGCCGCACAGATCGTGCCACCCGTGTCGATCATGTCGTCCACCAGGACACACACCCGGCCCTTGACCTCACCCACGACCTCGTGGACCGTCACCTGGTTCGCCACGTCCTTGTCACGCCGCTTGTGCACGATCGCCAGCGGCGCACCCAGCCGGTCACACCAACGGTCCGCGACCCGCACCCGGCCCGCGTCCGGAGACACGACCGTCAGCTTGTCCCGGTCCACCTTCTCGCCCACATAGTCCGCCAGCAGCGGCAGGGCGAACAGATGATCCACCGGACCGTCGAAGAAGCCCTGAATCTGATCCGTGTGCAGATCCACGGTCAGAATCCGGTCCGCACCCGCCGTCTTCATCAGATCCGCGATCAGACGCGCCGAGATCGGTTCACGACCCCGGTGCTTCTTGTCCTGCCGCGCGTAACCATAGAACGGCACAATCACCGTGATGGAGCGAGCCGACGCACGCTTCAGCGCGTCCAGCATGATCAACTGCTCCATGATCCACTGGTTGATCGGAGCCGTGTGGCTCTGGATCACGAAGCAGTCCGCACCACGCGCCGACTCCTGATACCGGACATAGATCTCGCCATTGGCGAAGTCGAAGGCCTTCGTCGGGACGACCCCGACACCCAGCTGGTGGGCGACCTCCTCGGCAAGCTCGGGGTGGGCGCGGCCGGAGAAGAACATCAACTTCTTCTCGCCGGTCGTCTTGATCCCGGTCACAGCACAGTCTCCTCAGAGGTTGTCTCATCCAGCCGGCTGCTCGAACGGCCTCCCGTCGGGGCATGAAAGGCCGAACCAGCTGGTAGGGATGCGGGTGCACGCGTGCGGATGTGCACTTATCACGGTACGCCGTGTTTGGCGCACACGATTCCGGTCAGTCCTCGCTCTCGCCCCGCCGGGACGCCACCTCGGCCGCCTTCGCCGCCGCGCTCCCCGGCCGCTTCCGAGCCACCCAGCCCTCGATATTCCGCTGCTGACCACGGGCCACGGCCAGTGAACCGGGCGGCACATCCTTCGTGATCACAGACCCGGCGGCGGTGTAAGCACCGTCCCCGACCGTGACAGGAGCCACAAACATGTTGTCCGAACCCGTCCGGCAATGCGACCCGACAGTGGTGTGGTGCTTGTCCTGACCGTCATAGTTCACGAACACACTGGCCGCACCGATGTTGGTGTACTCACCGATCGTCGCGTCACCGACATACGAGAGATGCGGCACCTTCGTGCCCTCCCCGATCGACGCGTTCTTCGTCTCGACGTACGTACCGATCTTGCCCTTGGCACCGAGCCGGGTACCGGGCCGCAGATACGCGTACGGCCCCACGGACGCCCCCGGACCGATGTGAGCGGAGTCGGACACCGTGTTGTCCACTCGCGCCCCCGCCTCGACCCGGGTGTCCCTCAGCCGGCTGTTCGGCCCGACCTCGGCACCCTCGCCGATGTGCGTGGCACCGACGAGCTGCGTCCCCGGATGCACGACCGCGTCCCGCTCGAAGGTGACGGTCACGTCGACCCAGGTGGTGGCCGGGTCGATGACCGTGACTCCGTCCAGCATCGCCTGAGTGAGGAGCCGGTCGTTGAGAATCCGCCGCGCCTCGGAGAGCTGCACCCGGTTGTTGATCCCGGCGATCTCCCGGTGATCGCCGGCCACGGAGGCACCGACACGATGCCCGGCCTCACGGAGAATCCCCAGCACGTCAGTCAGGTACTCCTCCCCCTGACTGTTGTCCGTCCGCACCTTCTTCAGCGCGTCCGCCAGCAGCTGCCCGTCGAACGCGAACACCCCGCTGTTGATCTCCCGGATCGACCGCTGGGCGTCGGTGGCGTCCTTGTGCTCGACGATCGCGGTCACGGCACCCGTCACTTCGTCGCGGACGATACGGCCGTACCCGGTGGCGTCCGGCACCTCGGCGGTCAGCACGGTCACCGCGTTGCCATCGGTGGCGTGGGTCTCGGCGAGCCGCTGCAGGGTGTCAGCGGTGAGCAGGGGCGTGTCCCCGCAGACGACCACGACAGTCCCGTCCACGGCCCCGCCCAGCTCCTCCAGACCCATCCGCACGGCGTGCCCGGTCCCGTTCTGCTCGGCCTGCACGGCGGTGCGTACGCCGGGGTCGATCTCGTTCAGGTGGGCGGCGACCTGCTCGCGCGCGTGTCCTACGACGACCACGAGGTTCTGGGGGTCCAACTCACGGGCGGCGGCCAGCACATGGCCCACGAGGGAACGGCCGCAGATCTGGTGCAGGACCTTCGGTGTGGCCGACTTCATACGGGTGCCCTCACCCGCTGCGAGAACGACGACGGCGGCGGGGCGAATGGCGCTCACGGGGTTGCCCTTCGGCTGGGGGTGAGTGGGGATACAGCCGCAGGATACCGGGGGGACTTCTGGCGGACATGGGAGCGGGCCCTGACGGGGAGGTCAGGGCCCGAACCGAGCAGCTCCGCCAGCTGGATTCGAACCAGCACTACAGGGCTTCAAAGGCCCGCGGGCTACCAGTTACCCCATGGCGGATGGCTGCGTCAGACCTTACCTGAGGAGACGGGCGTCGTGATCCCGGAGGCCGCAGCCACCATGCCTGTCCACCAGCCGTCAATGCGGCGATAGAGGTGCGCACCTTGCAGGACGCTGATCACCAGACAGCCTCGATAGCCCTTGCCTACATTCTTGCGGACGGTTTTTGGGTTGTGCTTCTTGATCGTCGTCCGCTGGAACACTGAGGAATCAACGCCGACGAGGTCGGCCCAGTAGCGCTTGGCGCCCTCGACGTCGCCCGTCGCGTGGATCATGACGCGGTACCGGAGGCGCTCGCGGTCCACGCCGAGCAGGTCCAGCCAGGCGAGGTAGATCCGGATCACGCCGGGGTCGCTGTTGACGAACTGCACGTTCTCACGTCGGGCATACGGCTTGTCCTTGGCGCCCTCGGCCCAGTAGAGGGCAACACCGGTCATGAAGAGCTCGCGCTCGGTCATTGCTCCGATGTCGCTTGCGGCCGCCGCTTTGGTCTTCTGCCGCTCCTCGTCCCGTATGGCGAGCTCGTGTTCCCAGCGCTTCCGGGCTGCGAGCTTCGCCTGCTCGGTCGGATCACGCCGCTCCGGCCTCGGCAGATCCCGCACCCACAGCGAGATCGAGCTCTTCGAGCACCCCAGCTCCACCTGGATCTGGTCGTACGTCCAGCCCTGGAGCCGTAGCTCCCGCGCCCTGTCCCGGAGGTCGTCCTTGGCGTTCGGGCGCTTCGTCCATTCCGGCGGCGGCTCGCCCTCCAGGAGGCGGTTGAGGATGTCGTTGTTGTCGACGTGCAGTCGGTCGCGGATCTGTCGTCGGCTGAGTCCTGCCCGGCGCAAGGCCACCGCCCGTTCCCGCAGCCCCTCGAAGTCGGCATATTTGCCAGGTGCATGTGTCATACGCATACCGTCCGGGCGGAATGATCCATTCCGGGGTCGAACGGGATCGGTTCACCTGTTCGAGGGATATCGGTCCGTTTCGAGGTTGTTCGATCACGGAGTGTGGTGGGTCGCGGGTGGGGAAAGTCGCCGGAAATGGCGGACCGGTCGCCCGTAGGCTGGTTGCATGACCGTGACGGGGGAAGAGACCACCAGGGGCGTGACCGGCCCGTGGTGGTGGGCCAGGTGGCGTAGTGCGGTGCTCGACGGGAGTCTCGCGCTGGTGTCGGCCCTGGAGTGTGGCGCGGAGGGGATTCCGTTCGCGCGGGACGCGGGGATACCGGTGTCCTTGGGGGTCGTGTTCGGGCTGATCGCCGGTTCGGTGCTGTTGGTGCGGCGGAAGTGGCCGATCGCTGTCGTGCTGGTCGCCATTGCGATCACGCCGGCCGAGATGGGTTTCCTGATGGGGATCGTCGGCCTGTACACGCTGGCGTCGTGCGAGCTGCCGCGGCGGGTCATCGGTGCGCTGGCGGGGATGTCGTTGCTGGGCACGATGATCGTGACGTTCGTGCGGGTGCGGCAGAGCATGGCGCGTGGTGATCTGACGCTGGGTGACTGGTTCGTGCCGTTCGCGGCGGTGACGACGTCGTTGGGGCTGACGGCTCCGCCGTTGTTGCTGGGTTTGTATGTGGGGGCGCGGCGGCGGTTGATGGAGAGCTTGCGGGAGCGGGCGGACAGTCTGGAGCGGGAGCTTCAGTTGCTGGCGGAGCGGGCTGAGGAGCGGGCCGAGTGGGCGCGTAACGAGGAGCGGACGCGGATTGCGCGGGAGATGCATGACGTGGTCGCGCATCGGGTGTCGTTGATGGTGGTGCATGCCGCTGCTTTGCAGGCTGTTGCCCGGAAGGATCCGGAGAAGGCGGTGCGGAATGCGGCGTTGGTGGGGGATATGGGGCGGCAGGCGTTGACCGAGTTGCGGGAGATGCTCGGGGTGTTGCGGGCCGGTGAGGATGTGGGTGGTCGGCGGGGTGCGGGGGTGCCGTTGGCGGCGGTGCGGGAGGCGGCTGCTGCGGCGGCGTTCCGGGTGGTGGACGAGTCGGGTTCTGGTGAGGGGCCGTGTCTGTCGGAGTTGGATGAGTTGATCGGGCAGTCGGCGGCGGCGGGGATGGTCGTGGATCTGTCGGTGGTGGGGGAGGTGCGGTCGTATGCGGCGGTGGTCGAGCAGACGGCGTATCGGGTGGTGCAGGAGGCGTTGACGAACGTGCACAAGCATGCGGCGGGTGCGAAGACGCATGTGCGTCTTGCGCATCGGGTGTCGGAGATTGCGATGCAGGTGGAGAACGAGGCGCCGCCGGAGCCGGGTTCGGCGGGGGCGGTGGGGTTGCCGTCGGGGGGTAATGGTCTGGTGGGGATGCGGGAGCGGGTTGTGGGGTTGGGTGGGGTGTTTGTGTCGGGGCCGACGGATGCGGGGGGTTTTCGGGTGTCGGCGGTGATTCCGGCGGTGTAGGTCCGGGTTGTTCGGGGGGTGGGTCAGCCGGCGGTGAGGCGTACGGGTTGGATGCCGGTGATGAGGGTGGCGAGGGCGTGGTCGATGTCGGGGCCGACATACCAGTCGCCGGTGTGGTCGAGGGCGTAGATGCGGCCTTCGGTGTCGATGGCGAGGGCGGTGGTGGTGTCGGTCTCGGTGCCGAGGGGGCAGAGTTCGGTGCCGAGGGCGCGGCCGAGGTCGCCGAGGGTGCGGGCGAGGTGGCGGCCGTGGAGGGGGTCGAGGTGGAGGGTGGCGGGGGCGATTTGGCGGCCGGGTCCGCTGGGGGTGATGTGGAGTCCGCCGAATTCGGCCCAGGCTTCGACGGCGGCGGGGAAGACGGTGTGGCGGTGGCCGGCGGGTGAGGTGTGTTCGCGTAGGGCGTCGGCCCAGATCTCGGCCTGTTTTATGTCCCAGCGTCCGGGTTGCCAGCCGGCGGCGCGTAGGGCGGCGTCGACGGGGACGGGGAAGCGTGTGGTGGCGGCGCGGTCGGGGTGCATCTGCCCTTCGTTCGTCGTGCTGGCGTGGTGGTACTGGGGTTGACGGTGGTGGTCAGCCGTCGGTTGCCGTGGGGTCGACGATGTGGACGCCGAAGTGGGCGCTGAGGGCGGTGCAGGCGCGGCAGGGGGTGGCGAAGCTGCCGTGGAGGGGGTCGCCGTCCTCGCGTATGCGGCGGGCGGTGAGTTTGGCGTGTTTGAGGGCTTTGCGGGCTTCGCCGTTGGTCATGGGTTTGCGGGCGGCGCGTTTGCTGCGGGTGGCGTCGGCGGCGGTGATGTGCCGGGAGATGAGGATGGTTTCGGCGCAGCGGCCGGTGAAGCGGTCGCGTTGGGCGCTGGTGAGGGTGTCGAGGAAGTCTTGGACGAGGTGGTGGAGGGTGGGGGGTGTGTCGCCGCGGGCGGCGGTGCCGGTGAGGGTGGCGCCGCGGACGGAGAGGGCGGCGGCGACGGTGGGCAGGATGCCGTCGCGGCGGTGGAGGAGGGTGGGGGTGGGGGGTGTGTCGGTGCCGCTCCAGCCGATGCGGGGGTCGCCGGAGCGCACGTCGGTACCTCCGTGGTGCAAGGTATTCATGATCGTTTTTCCCTCCCCGGGCGTCCCCCGAAGGACACAGGGTGCCAAATGCCGTGGCTTGTGCGGAAGCTGGGGCGGTGCGACACGCCAGGGTCGGGGCTGGTCGTGACGGTGGGGTGACGGCTGGTCACGGAGGTGGAGGGGGTGGGGTGGTTGTTGGGTGGTGTGGTGGAGGCGGAGGGAGGTTTTCGGGGGGTGTGGCGGTGGCTGGGGGTGGATTTTCCGGGGTTGTGGTGGAAGCGGAGGGGTGGTTTCTCCGGGGATGCGGTGGGCCGGTGACCGGGGTGCGTGTACCGCATAGGCTGTCGGCATCCGCGATCGACATCGCCGCTTAAGGGCCAGCGCTTAAGGGCCAGAGAGAACGCCGCAGGGGGCAACCGCCATGACGACAGGTCGGCTCGGGCAGCAAGCCGCGCCGCCGAACGCGGCCTATGCCGGGCAGGTCGTGCACTTCCCGGATCCGGTCCGGGCGGCGCGTCACCCGAGAGGGGTACGGGTCGATGAGCGGGGTTACCCGGATTTCTCGCCGTACGCGCGCGTGGCGGTGGAGATCGCCGAGCCGCCGGACGGGTTCGGGGTCGACGAGTTGCGGCTGACGGACTTCGTGTCGGCGAATGCGGCTCTGGCGGCGGCGGAGCACGAGTTGTGGGACACGGTGCCGGATGTGGCGACGCCGCATGGCTGGACGTGGCATCACGTGGCGGGCACGCGGCGGTTGGAGTTGGTTCCGGTCGAGGTGAAGGCGTTGTTGCGGCATCACGGTGGGATCGCGACGGCGCCGGTGGATCATGGCAAGCGGGGGACGCGGCCGTTGCAGGAGACGCGGCCGGCGCATTTCGGGCTGCCGAAGTCGGGTGTGGCGGTGACGGAGGCGCAGGTGCAGGGGGTCGAGGAGGATCTCGGTTACCGGCTTCCGGGTGCGTATCGCTCGTTTCTGAAGGCGGCGGGCGGTTGTGCGCCGGTGGGTACGGCGCTGGATGCCGAGTTGGGTCTGTTGGTGGATCAGCCGTTCTTCACGGTGCGGGACGAGGCGGCGGTCAATGACCTGGTGTACGTCAACAAGTGTCTGCGTGACCATCTGACGAAGGACTACCTGGGTGTTGCGTTCGTGCAGGGTGGTCTGCTCGCGGTGAAGGTGAAGGGTGAGCGGCCGGGTTCGGTGTGGTTCTGCGCGTATGACGATGTGCGGGACGTGGATCCGTCGTGGTCGCCTGCGGAGCGGGTGGAGCGTCTGCTGGTGTCGGCGGGTGAGGATTTCGACGCGTTCCTGTCGCGGTTGGCGGGCAGTCCGCCGGAGTTGGAGACGGTGGCGAATCTGATGGTCGACGGTGGCTTCGCCCGTGTGGTGCCGGTGTCGTCCGGTTCGGCGTCGTCCGGTCCGATGTCGTCCGGTCCGGTGGGGGAGTGAGCTTCAGGCGATGGTGACTTACGCGCAGGCGCAGGAGCGCGCCGAGGAGTGGATCAACGGCGATGTGCCGGCGTACCAGCATCGTGAGGTGCGGGTGCGGGAGTTCGAGCTGGGTTTTGTGGTGTGGGGCGAGGACCGGGCGGAGGGCCCGCGTTCGGACGCGGGTGCGCAGCGGCTCGTCATCGCGCGGGACAGCGGGGAGGCGACGCTGTGGCCGGCGTTGCCGGTGGGTGAGGTGATCCGCCGGTTCGAGGAGGAGTACGGCGGTCCCGACGGCCCGCAGGACGCGACTCCGGCACCGGCGCCCGCCCGGGTCGACCTGAACCAGACGTCCTTCCTGCTGACTCCTCCGGAGTGGTTGCAGGAGGCGGCGGACAAGCTGGGCATCGGGGAGCGGCGGCCGCAGGGGTCGGAGGGGTCGGAGGGTGAGTCCGGTGCGGGCGCGAGTGCGGGTGTTGGCGCCGGGGGTGTGAGTTCTGGTGCGGGCGCTGGTGTCGGTGCGGGGGGCGTGAGTTCTGGTGCGGGCGCCGGTGCCGGTGTCGGCGCGGTGGCTTCGTC
>NZ_JAIQYY010000014.1:0-128962 GCF_020181035.1 Streptomyces sp. CoH27 | reverse complement strand
GGGGCGCCTGCTTCCGGAGATGCGCGTCCGGTGGGTGTTCCGGCGGCGGATGTGCCGGTGGGCGCCACGCCGTGGGCCGGTACGGACACGAACGCGGACTCCGGCGACGACGACCGTTCCGTGCCGTTGCCCGCGACGGTGTTCGCGCCCCCGCTGAGCGATTCCGACGAGGCTCCGCGGCCGCCGGTGTCCACGCCGGAGGCGAAGACGGCTTTGATGTCGGGAGGCAGCCAGCTGCCGCCGACGGCGGTCGCACCGGCGCTGGACGCGTCCCAGCTGCCGGGTGTGCAGGGCGGTCAGTCCGCCCCGGGTGGCGCGCCGGGGGCGCCCGGTGTCGCGTACGCGCCGGGCGCGCCTGGTGCACCCGGGGTCCCCGCGGCTCCTGCCGCGCAGGGCATGCCGGGCGTGCCGGGCGTACCGCCGGGCAGCACGCCTCCGCCTTCGCCGCTGGGTACACCCCCGTACGCCTATCCGCAGGCGCCGGGCGCACCTGGCACGCCCCCGTCGGGCGTACCCGGCTACCCACCGGCGTCCGGCGCCCCGCTCCCGCCCCCCGGCACGCCGGGCGCGCCAGGCGTGCAGGGTGTGCAGGGTGTGCCGCCGGGCAGCACGCCTCCGCCGCCGGGTACACCCCCGTACGGTTACCCGCCGGCGTCCGGCGCCCCGCTTCCGCCCCCCGCCACGCCGGGCGCGCCTGGTGTGCCGCCGGGCAGCACGCCTCCGCCCGCGCCTCCGGGCGCCCCTTCGTACGGCTATCCGCAGGGGGCTCCGGGTTACGGCTATCCGCAGGCGCCGGGCGGTGCGCCGAACGCGCCGCAGGCTTCGGCGGACCCGGGTACGTCCGGGCGGCCGCTCGCGTCGAACGCCGGGGACATCGCGGACGCGGCGACGAGCAAGGCGGCACCGCCACCGAAGAGGGCGCGCGGTGGGGCGGGTGCGCCGCCTCCGCCGCCGGGTGCCCCTGGTACGCCGGGTGCGCGGCCGGGTGGTGCGACGCCGCCGCCCGCGCCGGGTGCGTCGGCGGGCGCGTACGTGCCGACGCAGCTTGCGCCGGCGCTCGGGCCGGAGGGGCTTGCGGGGCCGGGCGTTCCGGGTGCACCGGGTGCACCGGCCGGCCCGGGGAGTGCGGGCGGGGCGCAGGCGCCGGGCGCGCCGGGTGCTCCGGGCGCCCCCAATCCGCCTGCCGCGCCTCCGGGGAACGTGCACCAGGCGGCCACGATGCTTGCCGATCCCAGTCAGTTGGGCGGGGGCGCCCCCCAGCCGCCGGGCGCCCCGGGCTTTCCGGGTACGCCGGGCGCGCAGTCCGGTCCAGGCACCCCGGGCATGCCTCCCGCACCCGGTGCCCCCGCGGCTCCGGGCGCCCCGGGGATGCCTTCCGCGCCTGGCGCGCCGCAGCCTCCGGGCGCTCCCGGGGCTCCCGGCGCGCCGGGAGGTGGCCGGGGTGCCGTGCACCATGCGGAGACCATGCTGGCCGCGCCGCCGGTGGCGGGCCCGGGCGCGCCTCCGCCGCCGCCCGCCCCAGGCGCGCTCGGTGCTCCGGGTGCTCCCGGTATGCCTCCGGGCGCCCCGGGTGCTCCGCAGCCGATGCCGCCGGGCGTGCCTGCGCCGGGGCAGCCGGCGTACGGGTATCCGCAGCAGGGGCAGCCGACGGTCGGCCCTGGCTATCAGGCGGTGCTGCGCTATCGCGCGCAGGACGGCTCGGAGCAGCAGCTGATCCGGCGGTCGGCGCCGGGTACGCCGCACCCGGAGTGGCAGATCTTCCATGAGCTGCGGGCGATGAACGTGCCGCCGGACCAGGTGCTGGAGCTGCACACGGAGTTGGAGTCGTGCGAGCTGCCGGGTGCCTACTGCGCGCGGATGATCCGGGAGCAGTGGCCGCAGGCGCGGATCGCGAGTATCGCGCCGTACGGCACGGACCACGCGAGCCGGCAGCAGGGGATGCAGCAGTTGCTGGCGCACCAGGGCGAGTTGCACCAGGTGGCGGACGGGCCCGCGCGGCCCGCGCCGGTGCGTGCGCCGTTGCCACCGGTGCAGGCCGCGCCGCCCGTGCCGCCGGAGGGCATCGCGCAGGAGCTGGCGGCGGCGTTCGGGCCGGGGGTCTTCCGGTTCGAGCAGCAGGCGGTGTCGCGGCAGGGAGTGCCGCCGGTCGTGGCGCACACGCTGGTCGTGGCCGGCCTGCCGGTGGACATGGGCCCGTTCTTCTGGGCGCAGGCCCAGCCGGGCCGTCCGGTGCCGACGCTGGCGGAGCTGGCGGCCGAGCGCGGGGCGCAGCCGGCGGCGGACGCGGGCTCGTACCTGGTGATGGGCACCGACTTCGGCAAGGCGATCTGTGTGCAGTACGGCACGGCGAACATCGTGGCCGTCCCCGTGGAGGCGGGGCCGGGCGGTGCTCCGGTGCCGCCGCAGTTCGTGAACACCGGGCTGCCGGAGTTCGCGCGCTGCCTGGCGCTGCTCGGCCGGATGTGGCGGCTGAGGTTCGGGCTGAACCAGGAGCAGGCGGGCCGCTGGACCGTCGACTTCCAGGCGCAGCTGGCCGCGCTGGACCCGGCGGCGCTCGGTTCGCCCGAGAGCTGGTGGTCGGTGCTGCTGGAGCAGATGTGGGACGGGCTGCTGTAGCGCGCACCGCCCGGGTGCGAGCACATCATGTCCTTCACGCGCGTGCGTGAAGGACATGATGGGCCGGTGGACTTCGAGCCGTACCGGGGTGAACTGCTCGCCTGCTGCTACCGCATGCTGGGCTCGTTCCACTAGGCCGAGGATCTGACACAGGAGACGATGCCGCGGGCCGGGAAGGCGCGCGGCCGGTACGACCCGGCTCGCGCGTCCGTGCGGACCTGGCTGTACCGCAGGTGCGGCCGACGCCTGTCCGACCGCCCTGGAGAGCCGTGCGCGCCGCCCCTTGCCGTCCGGCTGGGGGCGGCCTCCGACGATCCCGGGGCGCCGCTGACCCCGGCGCTCGACGTGCCCTGGCTGGAGCGTTCCCCGAGGCGTGGTTCGACGTGGAGGCGCGCGGGGATCTGCGGCCGGCGCTGGTGGTGGCGCTGCGGTGGCTGCCGGCGCGGCAGCGGGCCGTGCTGGTGCTGCGCGAGGTGCTGGAGTCCGGTGGCGGTCGCCGTCTGCACACTGTTCAGGTGCTGACGGTCGCCGGCGGCAGGGTCGCGCGCAGTGTGGTGTTCGCAGACCCGCGCGTACTGTCCGCGTTCGCGTCCCCTGCGCCCGCGGCCGGCGCACTGTGAACTGGTCTTCCCTGGACGGAGTCGTGTCCGGCCCGGACGGGAGTCCGCCGGCCGGGTCGGAGTGTCTGTCGGCCGAACGGGTGGGGGCCGCCGTCCTCATGCGGTACGGGAGGGCGGCACGATGACCGCGCGTTTCCTCGCCCTGTACGAGACCCCGGCCGACCCCGAGGCGTTCGACCAGCACTACTGGGAGGTGCACATCCCGCTCGGCCGTCGGCTGCCCGGACTGCGCCGCTGCACGCTGGGCCGGGAGACGGTGGCGGTGCGCGGAGGCGGCCGTACCACCTGGTCGCCGTGCTGAAGTGGGACTCCCTGGACGATCTGCGCGCGGCGTTCGCCTCCCCGGAGGGGCATGCGACGGCTGAGGGTGCGGCGCGTCTGGCGGAGCTCGCGCCCGTTCGCAGCGTGATCATCACTGGTGAGGAGGAGGTGCTGTAGCCGGCCGTACCCGCCACACCGAGCGCGAAGTGCAGGAGTTCATACGTGACGTGACTGCGGAGTGTCGCGTTATGAACACTTACGCCCGATCCATCAAGATGTGCGCGAAATCATCGCGTCGCGTATGTCGTGAATATCCGGTGGAGAGGGGTCCCCAGGGTGAGCAGTGCATCGATGCCGCCGCACGGCTTCGTGACCGTTCGGGGGCGTGGCTACCGCCCCGATCAGGTGGACGCCCACATGCGGGCGCTGTCGCAGGACCGGGACGCCGCGTGGGAGCGCGCCGCGCGGCTGACCGTGCTCGCCCGAGACATGGAGGCGGAGGCCGTGCGGATGCGCGAAGTCGTCGCCCAGCTCGCACCACAGGAGTACGAGACGCTCGGGGAGCCTGCGCGGCGCTTGTTCCAGCTCGTGCAGGAAGAGGCGGCGGATCTCCGTGAGCGCACGCGACGCGAAGCGCGCGAGCAGGTCGCGCAGGCCGAGGCGCGCGCCGAGAGCTTGCGCCGGGAGGCGTGCGAAGCCGCGGACGCGCTCGGCGCGGAAGCCGACGAACGCGCCCGTCAGTGCCTTCTCGCCGCGCGCGCCGAGGCCGACGACATCCGCATCAGCGCCAGGCGCGAAGTGAAAGAGGGGCGCACAGAGGCGCTCTCGGCGTTGCGCGAAGTACGGCAGCGCACCACCGGCATGCTCTCCGAGCATTCCCGGGAGCATGCCGAGCGGTGGGCCGAGTTCGAGCGTGAGGAGGCCGAGCGGGCCACCGCGCTGGACGCCCGGCACGCCGAGCGGGTGAGCAGGGCCGAGACGGCGCTGTCCGAGGCCAAGCGGGCTTTCGGGGAGGCCGAGGAGGCGGCGCGGCGCATCCAGGAGGAGGCACGCGCGCGTGCCGTCGAGATCATTGCCGGCGCGCGCGTGCGCGAGGAGCACATCGCCCGCGAGACGGAACGGGTGCTGCGCGAGCACGGGGAGACCTGGGACGACGTACGGGCGCAGATGGATCACGTCCGCAGCAGCCTGATCTCGCTGACGGGCAGAGCGGCCCTGGAATAGCGTCCGGGGGCGCTCGGTACGCCCCTCAACTCCCCCTGCGCACCACCCCCGCCAGGATCCACCCCTCCACCGCCTCGTACTGGCGCCGCTGTTGCTCCGCCTTCGCCCGGCCGGAGACCAGCGTGCCGAGCCAGCCGAAGAGGAAGCCGGCCGGGATGGAGACGATGCCGGTCGTGGTGAACGGGAACCAGTTGAAGTCGGCGTGCGGGAAGGCCGCGAGGGGTGAGCCGGAGACCAGATTGGTGCCCGGCATGAGCAGCAGCACGGTCAGCGTGCCCCCGATCAGCGTGGCCAGCAGCCCGCCGCGGGTGTAACGGCGCCAGAAGAGGCCGTAGACCAGGGCGGGCGCGATGGCCGAGGCGCCCAGGCAGAAGGAGAGCGTCACCAGAGGCTGCAGGCTGTGGTGCTGCACCAGCGTGGCGAGCAGGACCGTCGGCACGCCTATGGCGAGCGCCGACACGCGCGCGAGGGCCATCTCGCGCCGGGGCGGCATCTCCCGCATGTACGCGGCGAAGACGTCGTGGGCGAGGGAGTTGGCGCAGGCGAGGATCATCCCGGCCACCGAGGCGAGCAGGGTCAGGAAGATCGCGGTGGTGACCATGGTGAACAGGAGGGTCTGCGCGGTCGACACGTCCGCGCCGAACGCCGCCCGGGAGCCCAGCAGATACGCGGTGTTGCCCTGGGGATCGGCGCCGGCGATCGCCGTACGGCCGACCAGGGCGGTGGCCCCGACGCCGACGACCGTGATGACCAGGACGAACAGGGCGGCGATCGACACGGCCCAGGACATCGATCGGCGCACCTGGCGGGCGCTGGAGGCGGTGTACATGCGCATGGTGACGTGCGGCAGACAGCCGCCGCCGAGCACGACGGTCAGCTCGGAGGCGATCATGTCGAGACGGGACCGGGCCGACGTGCCGAACTCCAGGCCGGAGTGCAGGAACGCGGGCCCGGCGCCGCTCTGCCGCGCGGCGGCGGAGAACAGGGCGCCCGGGTCCCAGTCGAAGCGGTGCAGGATCAGAACGGCGACCACGGTGCCCGAACCGACCAGCATCACGATCTTCAGGATCTGGATGAGAGCGGTGCCCTTCATGCCGCCGATCGCCGCGTAGGCGATCATCAGGGCGCCCAGTCCGACGACGCACGCCGTCTTCAGCGACTCGTCGGAGAAGCCCAGGATGAACGCCATCAGCTGGCCGGTCCCGGCGAGCTGGACCAGCATCAGCGGCAGCAGCGCGGCGATCGTCACCGCGCACGCCGTGATGCGTACACCGCGGCCCGGGAGCCGACGGGCGAGCGCGTCGCCCATGGTGAACCGGCCCGCGTTGCGCAGCGGTTCGGCCAGCAGGAACATCAGCAGCATCAGCGACAGCGCCGTACTGAGGGCGAGGACGATCCCGTCGTAGCCGCACAGGGCGATCACGCCGCCGGTGCCGAGGACGGTGGCGGCGGAGATGTAATCGCCGGCGATGGCGAGGCCGTTGCGCAGCGGGGACAGGGAGCCGTAGCCGGTGTAGAACGCGTCGAGGTCGTCGCGGTCGGGGCCGGTCATCACGCACAGCAGCAGGGTCACCGTGGCGACGGTGGAGAAGGCGACCAGGGACATGGACTGGGCCCCGGCGCTGAATCCGGTGAAGCCCCAGACGGCCGGCGAGGCGGCGGCGGTCACCGCAGCGCTCCGCGCCGGGCGTCCAGTTCGGCCTCCGCGCGGATGCGGTCCGCGAGCGGATCGACGTGCACGCGCGCGGTGTGCTCGTACAGGGCGATCGCGAGCCAGGTGACGGGGAGCTGGAGCAGGGCGAGCAGCAGACCGGCCGGGACGCCGTCGGTGACCGTGCGCGTCATGACGCCGGGCGCGCACGCGGACAGGACGAGGAACAGGGTGAAGTAGCCGAGCGCGGTGAGTGTGGCGATGCGCCGCTGCCGGCGGTAGGCGCCGCGCAGGACGCGCAGATCGCCGTGGCGGCCGACGGGTTCGCGGGGCGGGCGGCGGTGGGTGCGCGGCGGTTCGGGCGGCGGGGGCTGCCAGGGGTAGGTGAGATGTGGGGGATGCGGCGGGTCGTAGGACATCCCGGGGCTCCTTGCGCGGCTCGGGTCCGTGGCGGCGGACCGCAGGGAGGTGGGGGGTGGGCGGAGCCACGCACGCTACTCGCGGGTACCCGGGCCGCGCTGCCTTTTCACCGAACTGGCCGGTCGGTATGCGCTTACTACGTCAAAACGCCGCCCCGCCGGGGGTGTTACCCGCGTTAACCAGGCCTTTTGTGTGCCCCGGCCCGGGTCCACTCGCGGCACACACACGCGCGCGTGCTCACTCGCTCCGCACCGGGAAGCGGCGAGGAGCCAGCAGGAGCAGCACCAGGAAGGCCAGGGCCGCCGCGCCGGCCGCGCCGAGGTACACCGCGTGCACCGCGCCGGCGATCGCGCGCCGCGTCGCCTCAGGGGCCGTACCGGCGTCCAACGCGCGCGTGACGGAGTCCAGGTCGCCCGCGCCGCCGAGGCGCGCCGCCAGCACCCCGTTGGCGACCGCGCCGAACAGCGAGGCGCCCAGGGTCTGTCCGGTCTGCCGGCAGAACAGCACGGACGCGGTCGTGGTGCCCCGCTCCGACCAGCCCACCGTCGACTGCACACCGACGATCAGCGGCAGCTGGAACAGGCCCAGCGCGCCGCCCAGCAGCAGCATCAGCAGCGTCGGCTGCCACCACGACCCCGGATACGGCAGGAACGGGAACGCGAACAGAATCAGCGCCGCGAGGCCGATGCCGAGCAGCGCGGTGTCGCGGAAGCCGATGCGCCGGTAGACGTGCTGGCTGAGCGCCGCCGACACCGGCCAGCTAAGCGTCCACACCGACAGCACGAAACCGGCGGCCACGGGCGCGAGTCCGAGCACCGACTGGGCATACGTCGGCAGGAACACGCTCGGCGCCACCATCAGCAGCCCGAGCGCGCCGAGCGCCAGATTGACGGCCGCGATCGTCCGGCGCCGCCACACCCACCCCGGGATGATCGGCTGCGCCGCCCGCCGCTCCACCCACACCACCACCCCGGCCAGCGCCAGGCCCGTGGC
This sequence comes from Streptomyces sp. CoH27, assembly GCF_020181035.1. Classification (GTDB taxonomy): domain Bacteria; phylum Actinomycetota; class Actinomycetes; order Streptomycetales; family Streptomycetaceae; genus Streptomyces; species Streptomyces camelliae. The sequence continues at coordinate 121,177 of NZ_JAIQYY010000014.1, read as the reverse complement.
GAACAGCGCCAGGGACGGCGCCGACAGCCACGGCCAGGCGACCCCGCCCTGCACCAGCGCGGTCAGCAGCACCCCGCCGGCCGCGAACACCGCGAGCGCGCCGGCCCAGTCCACGCGCGCGCGTGCCGTGTCGTTCCCAGGGTTCTCCGGCAGCTCCCGTGCGGGCTCGTGCAGATGACGGACGACCAGCCACAGCGCGGCGGCCCCGATCGGCAGGTTGACCAGGAAGATCCAGCGCCAGTCGGCGTACGCGGCGAGCACTCCGCCGAGCCCCGGCCCGGCGACCGCCGACACCGCCCACACCGTGGACAGCTTCGACTGGATCTTGGGGCGTTCCGCCAGCGGGTACAGATCGGCGGCCAGGGTCTGCACGGTGCCCTGCAACGCGCCGCCGCCCAGGCCCTGGACGACCCGGAACGCGATCAGCGCCGCCATGTTCCAGGCCGCCGCGCACAGCAGCGAGCCCAGCAGGAACACGGCGGCGCCCACCACCAGCACCGGCTTGCGGCCGAAGGTGTCGGACAGCTTGCCGTAGACGGGCAACGAGACGGTCACGGCGAGCAGATAGCCGGAGAACAGCCAGGAGAAGACGGAGAATCCGCCGAGATCGCCGACGATCTGCGGGACGGCCGTGGAGACGATGGTGGAGTCGAGCGCCGCCAGTGCCATCGCCAGCATCAGCGCGGCGACGACCGCTCCGCGCCGCCGGGTGTCCTGCCGCCGGCCGGCGCCGCCGCGTATCGCGGGTGTCGTACTCCCCACCGCACATCCCTCCCCATGCTTCCCGGAACTCCCGGGCTCCGGGCTTCCGGACTCCCCGGCTCCCTGCCGGAACCTACCCCGTGCCCCTTGCAGCTATCTGCGCCCCGAAAGCCTGCCACGAGCAGCCCGACTTGACCCTGACGCGACGGGAGGGTGGAGGCTCGGGGCGTCGAAGGGTGGAGGCGACCCCGAGGCGGGCTCCGCCCCGGGGTGGAGGACCCCTAGGGGTGTCTCCGTACCAGGACCCGGGGAGGGTTCGTCCCGGCGGAGGAGGAGACCGCCCCTGGGCGGTCCTTAACCTGGCTTTACGCCGCTGGGGGGCGGCTGACCGCACCGGAGGGGTGGGGTTTTCCCCACGGAAAGACGGGGCTTCGCACCAGCGCGCGGCACCCCCGCCGGCCGCGAGACTCATCGACGTCAGACCAGGGCGCCACCGTGGCGCACCGGGCACCACCCATCGACCTGTCGACCGGCAGAGGAGACATACCGTGACATCGGCTGTGACCATTCCCAGGCACGGGGGTACTGGAGGGACTACGGCCGTTGCCGCGCGGGCGCGGCAGGTCGTGAAGGCCTACGGGTCGGGGGAGACCCGTGTCGTCGCCCTCGACCAGGTCGACGTGGACATCGCCCGCGGCCAGTTCACCGCGATCATGGGCCCCTCGGGGTCCGGCAAGTCCACCCTGATGCACTGCCTCGCCGGCCTCGACACCGTCACCTCCGGGCAGATCTACCTGGACGAGACCGAGATCACCGGCTTGAAGGACAAGAAGCTCACCCAGCTGCGCCGGGACCGGATCGGCTTCATCTTCCAGGCGTTCAACCTGCTGCCGACGCTGAACGCGCTGGAGAACATCACGCTGCCCATGGACATAGCGGGCCGCAAGCCCGACAAGGCGTGGCTGGACCGCGTGGTGGAGACCGTCGGTCTCGCCGGGCGGCTCAAGCACCGGCCGACCCAGCTCTCCGGCGGACAGCAGCAGCGTGTCGCCGTGGCCCGCGCGCTCGCCGCCCGCCCGGAGATCATCTTCGGGGACGAGCCGACCGGAAACCTCGACTCGCGCGCGGGGGCGGAGGTTCTCGGCTTCCTGCGCCGCTCGGTGGACGAACTCGGCCAGACCATCGTGATGGTCACGCACGACCCGGTGGCCGCCTCCTACGCGGACCGCGTGCTGTACCTCGCCGACGGCCGGATCGTCGACGAGATGTACCAGCCGACGGCCGATCAGGTCCTGGACCGCATGAAGGACTTCGACGCCCGGGGACGTACGTCATGACCGTCCTGAAGACCTCGATGCGCAACTTCTTCGCGCACAAGGGCCGGATGGCGCTGTCGGCGGTCGCGGTCCTGCTGTCGGTGGCGTTCGTGTGCGGCACGCTGGTGTTCACCGACACCATGAACACCACCTTCGACAAGCTGTTCCAGGCCACGTCGTCGGACGTGACGGTCAGCGCGAAGGGCTCCTCCGACACCGGCGAGACGGTCTCCCGCACCGGCAAGCCGCCGGTGATGCCGGCCTCCGTGGTCGGCACGGTCCGCGGCACCAAGGGCGTCCGGTCCGCCGAGGGCACGGTGTTCTCCACCTCGGTCACCGTGATCGACGCCAAGAAGGACAAGCTCTCGCCGAGCAGCGGCGCCCCGACCATCGTGGGCAGCTGGAACGGCAACGACGCCCGCACCATGAAGGTCACCTCCGGTACGGCGCCGAAGGGCCCGGACCAGGTCATGGTCGACGAGGACACCGCCGACAAGCACCACCTGAAGATCGGTGACGACATCGGCATCATCTCGGTCGTCGGCACCCACCACGCGCGCGTGTCCGGCATCGCCGCCTTCAAGGTCACCAACCCCGGCGCGGCCATCTTCTACCTCGACACCACGACCGCCCAGCAGGCCCTGGTCGGACAGACCGGCGTGTACACCAACGTCAACGTCACCGCCGCGCACGGGGTGACCGACGACCAGCTGAAGAAGGACGTCACGGCCGCCCTCGGCCACGGCTACAAGGTGCAGACCGCCAAGGAGGTCGCCGACGCCAACCAGAAGAGCGTCGAGAGCTTCCTGAACGTCATGAAGTACGCGATGCTCGGCTTCGCCGGGATCGCCTTCCTCGTCGGCATCTTCCTGATCATCAACACCTTCTCCATGCTGGTCGCCCAGCGCACCCGCGAGATCGGCCTGATGCGTGCCATCGGCTCGTCCCGCAAGCAGGTCAACAGGTCCGTTCTGGTCGAGGCTCTGCTGCTCGGCGTCCTCGGCTCCGTCCTCGGTGTCGGCGCGGGCGTCGGCATCGCGGTCGGCCTGATGAAGCTCATGGGCAGCATGGGCATGCACCTGTCGACCGACGACCTGACGATCGCCTGGACGACCCCCGTCGTGGGCCTGCTGCTCGGCGTGATCGTCACCGTCCTCGCCGCCTACCTGCCCGCCCGGCGCGCCGGCCGGATCTCCCCGATGGCCGCCCTGCGCGACGCGGGCGCCCCGGCCGACGCCAGGGCCGGCGCGGTCCGGGCCGTGCTCGGCCTGCTGCTCACCGGCGCCGGCGGCTGGAGCCTGTACGTCGCCGCCACCGCCGACAAGGCCAAGACCGGCTCCGGCTGGCTGGGCCTGGGGGTGGTCCTCACACTGATCGGGTTCGTGGTCATCGGCCCGCTGCTCGCGGGCGGCCTGGTCCGCGTCCTCGGCGCGGTCCTGCTGCGGATCTTCGGTCCGGTCGGGCGGATGGCCGAGCGCAACGCGCTGCGCAACCCGCGCCGCACCGGCGCCACCGGCGCGGCCTTGATGATCGGCCTGGCCCTGGTGGCCTGCCTGTCGGTGGTCGGCTCCTCCATGGTCGCCTCCGCCACCGACCAGCTCGACAAGACCGTCGGCACGGACTTCATCATCCAGGCGGACAACGGCCAGCGGGTCGTGCCGCAGGCGGTCCGGCTCATCAAGGACAACCCGGCACTCGCACGGGTCACCGAGTACAAGCCGACCCAGGCCGACTTCACCACGCCGGACGGCCAGACGCTCAAGGACACCGACATCACCGCGGCCGACCCGACCTACGCGACCGACCTGCGCAAGAAGACCGTCGCCGGGAACCTCAAGGACGCCTACCTGCCCGACTCGATGTCCGTCCACGACAAGTTCGCCAAGGCCCACGGCATCCACCTCGGTTCGAAGATCACCGTGGCGTTCAAGGACGGCGCCACCGCCCACCTCACGGTCCGGGCGATCACCAGCAGCGACGACGTGATCGACCAGGGCGCCAAGTACACGTCGATCACCACACTCGCCAAGTACGTCCCCGCCGCGAAGATGCCGCTCGACGAGCTGGTCTTCGCCACCGCCAAGGACGGACAGCAGGCCGCCGCGTACAAGGCCCTGAAGTCGGCCCTGCACGACGACTACCCGCAGCTCACCGTGCGCGACCAGACCGACTACAAGAAGGCGCTGAAGGACCAGATCGGCCAGCTGCTGAACATGATCTACGGTCTGCTGGCGCTCGCGATCATCGTGGCGGTCCTGGGCGTGGTCAACACCCTGGCCCTGTCGGTGGTCGAGCGGACCCGGGAGATCGGCCTCATGCGGGCCATCGGACTCTCCCGCCGCCAGCTGCGCCGCATGATCCGCCTGGAGTCCGTGGTGATCGCCCTCTTCGGCGCCCTGCTCGGCCTCGGCCTGGGCATGGGCTGGGGCGCGACCGCCCAGAAACTCCTCGCGCTGCAGGGCCTGAAGATCCTGGAGATCCCCTGGCCGACGATCATCACGGTCTTCGTCGGCTCGGCCTTCGTGGGCCTGTTCGCCGCCCTGATCCCGGCGTTCCGGGCCGGCCGGATGAACGTGCTGAACGCGATCGCGACCGACTAGCGGCGCCACCCTGGCCGACGGTCCCTCCCCGGGGCGTGCGGCCGACGACCACCGCATACGGGGGTTGCGGGGGAAAGACCCGGTGCCGGGGAGTCCTGCGGGACTTCCCGGCACCGGGTTGTCGTCTCGCCCCATGGAAGGCCCGCTGCGGCACCGGCCACCGGAAAGCGGAGTTGTCCACAGGCTCCGGCGCCAACCCCGACGGAGTCGTACGCTGGACACCCCCGGCCGCTCACCCGCGCCGGGCGCCTTGCGTTGCCCACCCCTCGGACGGAAAGCCCACATGAGCCTGCACGGTCTGCTCGATGCCGTCGTCAAGGACCCCGCCCTCGCGGAAGCGACCAAGGCGGCCGGGGACGGCAACCGCATGCACATCGACCTGGTCGGCCCCCCGGCGGCCCGCCCCTTCGCGGTCGCCGCCCTCGCCCGCGAGACCGGCCGCCCCGTGCTCGCGGTGACCGCGACCGGCCGCGAGGCCGAGGACCTGGCCGCGGCCCTGCGCTCCCTGCTGCCCCCCGAGGGCGTGGCGGAGTACCCCTCCTGGGAGACCCTCCCGCACGAGCGGCTCAGCCCGCGCAGCGACACCGTCGGCCGGCGCCTCGCCGTCCTGCGCCGCCTCGCTCACCCGAGCCCGGACGACCCCGAGACCGGCCCGGTCTGCGTCGTCGTCGCCCCCGTACGCTCCGTGCTCCAACCCCAGGTCAAGGGCCTCGGCGACCTGGAACCGGTGTCCCTGAAGACCGGGCAGACGGCTGACCTGAACGACGTCGTGGAAGCCCTCGCGGCCGCCGCCTACGCGCGCGTGGAGCTCGTCGAGAAGCGCGGCGAGTTCGCCGTGCGCGGCGGCATCCTCGACGTGTTCCCGCCCACCGAGGAACACCCGCTGCGCGTGGAGTTCTGGGGCGACGACGTCGAGGAGATCCGCTACTTCAAGGTCGCCGACCAGCGCTCCCTCGAAGTCGCCGAGCACGGCCTGTGGGCACCGCCGTGCCGCGAGCTGCTGCTCACCGACGATGTCCGCGCACGTGCGCGTGCCCTCGCCGAGGAGCACCCGGAGCTGGGTGAACTCCTGAACAAGATCGCCGAGGGCATCGCGGTCGAGGGCATGGAGTCCCTCGCCCCGGTCCTGGTCGACGACATGGAGCTGCTGCTCGACGTCCTGCCCAAGGGCGCCATGGCCGTCGTCTGCGACCCGGAGCGGGTCCGCACGCGCGCGGCCGACCTCGTGGCCACCTCCCAGGAGTTCCTCCAGGCCTCCTGGGCGGCCACCGCCGGCGGCGGCGAGGCCCCGATCGACGTCGGCGCGGCTTCCCTGTGGTCCATCGCCGACATCCGCGACCGCGCGCGCGAGCTGGACATGATGTGGTGGTCCGTCTCGCCGTTCGCTGCTGACGCGGCGGGCGACGCGGACACCCTCAAGCTCGGCATGCACGCGCCCGAGAGCTACCGCGGCGACACCGCGCGGGCGCTCGCCGACACCAAGGGCTGGCTCGCCGACGGCTGGCGCGCGGTGTTCGTCACCGAGGGCCACGGCCCGGCCGCCCGCACGGTGGAGGTGCTCGGCGGCGAGGGCATCGCCGCCCGCCTCGACGCCGACCTGGTCGAACCGACCCCCTCGGTGGTGCACGTCTCCTGCGGCTCGATCGAGTACGGCTTCGTGGACCCGGGTCTGAAGCTCGCCGTGCTCACCGAGACCGACCTGTCCGGCCAGCGCACCGCGGGCCGCGAGGGCGCGCGGATGCCGGCCCGCCGCCGCAAGACCATCGACCCGCTCAGCCTGGAGTCCGGCGACTACATCGTCCACGAACAGCACGGCGTCGGCCGCTACATCGAGATGGTGCAGCGCACCGTCCAGGGCGCCACCCGCGAGTACCTGGTCGTGGAGTACGCGCCCGCCAAGCGCGGCCAGCCCGGCGACCGGCTGTACATTCCGACCGACCAGCTGGAGCAGATCACCAAGTACGTCGGCGGCGAGGCACCCACCCTGCACCGCCTGGGCGGCGCGGACTGGACGAAGACCAAGGCACGCGCGAAGAAGGCCGTCAAGGAGATCGCCGCCGACCTGATCAAGCTCTACAGCGCGCGCATGGCGGCCCCCGGACACACCTTCGGCCCGGACACCCCCTGGCAGCGCGAGCTGGAGGACGCCTTCCCGTACGCGGAGACCCCGGACCAGCTCACCACCATCGCCGAAGTCAAGGAGGACATGGAGAAGTCGGTCCCCATGGACCGCCTGATCTGCGGCGACGTCGGCTACGGCAAGACCGAGATCGCGGTGCGGGCCGCCTTCAAGGCCGTACAGGACGGCAAGCAGGTCGCCGTCCTCGTGCCGACGACGCTGCTGGTGCAGCAGCACTTCGGGACGTTCTCCGAGCGGTACGGCCAGTTCCCGGTCAACGTCAGGGCCCTGTCCCGCTTCCAGACCGACACCGAGGCGAAGGCCGTCCTGGAGGGCCTGAAGGACGGCGCGGTGGACGTCGTCATCGGTACCCACCGGCTGTTCTCCTCCGAGACCAGGTTCAAGGACCTCGGCCTGGTCATCGTGGACGAGGAGCAGCGCTTCGGCGTCGAGCACAAGGAGCAGCTGAAGAAGCTCCGCGCCAACGTCGACGTGCTGACCATGTCGGCCACGCCCATCCCGCGCACCCTGGAGATGGCGGTCACCGGCATCCGCGAGATGTCCACGATCACCACGCCCCCGGAGGAGCGCCACCCGGTGCTCACCTTCGTCGGACCGTACGAGGAGCGGCAGATCGGCGCCGCCATCCGGCGTGAACTGCTGCGCGAGGGCCAGGTCTTCTACATCCACAACCGGGTCGAGTCCATCGACAGAGCCGCGGCCCGACTCCGCGAGATCGTCCCCGAGGCACGCATCGCCACCGCGCACGGCCAGATGTCGGAGCAGGCGCTGGAGCAGGTCGTCGTCGACTTCTGGGAGAAGAGGTTCGACGTGCTCGTCTCGACCACGATCGTCGAGTCCGGCATCGACATCTCCAACGCCAACACGCTCATCGTGGAGCGTGGTGACACCTTCGGGCTGTCCCAGCTGCACCAGCTGCGCGGCCGCGTCGGCCGAGGGCGTGAGCGCGGATACGCGTACTTCCTGTACCCGCCGGAGAAGCCGCTCACCGAGACCGCGCACGAGCGGCTCGCCACCATCGCCCAGCACACCGAGATGGGCGCCGGCATGTACGTGGCGATGAAGGACCTGGAGATCCGCGGCGCCGGCAACCTGCTCGGCGGCGAGCAGTCCGGCCACATCGCGGGCGTCGGCTTCGACCTGTACGTCCGCATGGTCGGCGAGGCGGTCGCCGACTACCGGCGCCAGCTGGAGACCGGCGAGATCGAGGAGGAGACGCCGCTCGAAGTCAAGATCGAGCTGCCCGTCGACGCGCACGTCCCGCACGATTACGCCCCCGGCGAGCGCCTGCGTCTGCAGGCCTACCGCGCCATCGCCTCCGCCAACTCCGAGGAGGACATCAAGGCCGTCCGCGAGGAACTCACCGACCGCTACGGCAAGCTGCCCGAGCCGGTGGAGAACCTGCTGCTGGTGGCCGGGCTGCGGATGCTCGCGCGCGCGTGCGGCGTCGGCGAGATCGTCCTGCAAGGCACCAACATCCGCTTCGCGCCGGTGGAGTTGCGCGAGTCGCAGGAGCTGCGGGTCAAGCGCCTGTACCCGGGCACGGTCATCAAGCCGGCCGTACACCAGATCCTGGTCCCGCGCCCGAAGACCGCGAAGGTCGGCGGCAAGCCGCTGGTCGGCCGCGAACTGCTGGGCTGGGTCGGCGAGTTCCTCGCCTCGATCCTGGGGTCGTAGGAGCCGGAGGGGCATGAGGATCGGAGAGCTGGCGGCGGCGACCGGGGCGTCGCCGCGCGCCCTGCGGCACTACGAACAGGCCAGGAGGTTGGTCTCCAGCAGCGGTCGTACCGAGGTACGGGTGTAGGTGCGCAGGGAGTCGGTGGTGACCACCCCCGCGTTGTTGACCAGGACGTCGATCCGGCCGTACCGCTCCAGTGCGGCCCGTACGACGGTCTCCGGGCCGTCCTCCGCGGTCAGGTCGGCGGGCAGCGGGGTGACGCCAGGGTGCCCGTCGGCGGTCTCGGCCAAAGGCTCCGCGCGGCGGCCGACGGCGACGACCCGGGCGCCCTCGGCGGCGAACGCGCGCGCGGTGGCCCGGCCGATGCCGGTGCCGGCGCCGGTGACGAGGACGGTACGGGGCTGCTGGGCGCTGTCGTTGTTCATGCGGGGATCGTCGGACCCTGACACCGGCGTCAAGGTCAAGCCGCCGGGGCGCGGAGTGACCGGGCGCACAGGTTCCGCCGTCACGCTCCCCCGGACAGGCTCCGCATGTCCCAACTGGGCCACGGATTGCCCCGAAGCACCCCTTCAGGTCTCATCTGCACTCGGGCGCTGGGCGGTTAACGTGAGGGAAGGAACGATTCCCCCTGTGACCGAGGGGGACCAGGCCGAGCGAGGGGACGTACCGTGAGGCGTCTGAGGGGCGGGGCGATCACCGCGATGGTGGTGCTGGCGGCCGTGACCGGCTGCAGCAAGGACAAGACCACAGGGGCCTCCGGGCCCGAGCGGTCCGGCGGCGGGGGCGCGGTCATGGCCGCCGTCGACTCGCTGACCGTCAAGGGGCGGGCCCCGCAGACCGGTTACTCCCGTGCCCGGTTCGGCACGGCCTGGGCGGACACCGACTCCAACTCCTGCGACACCCGCGACGACATACTCAAGCGCGATCTGAAGGACGTGAAGTTCACCGGCGGCACCTGCCGGGTCACCTACGGCCTGCTCGAACCCGACCCCTACTCCGGCAAGGAGATCACCTATCGGCGCGGCGCCAGCCAGGTCGACATCGACCACGTCGTCCCGCTCTCCGACGCCTGGCAGAAGGGCGCCCAGTACTGGGACGCCGGCAAGCGCATAGCGCTGGCCAACGACCCCCTCAACCTCATCGCGGTCGACGCGAGCACCAACCGCGGCAAGGGCGACGGCGACGCGGCCACCTGGCTCCCGCCGAACGGGGCGTACCGCTGCACCTATGTCGCCACCCAGGTCGCCGTGAAGAAGAAGTACGGCCTGTGGGTCACCGCAGCCGAGAAGGCCGCGATGAAGAAGGTCCTCGCCGGCTGCCCGAACCAGAAACTCCCCGCCGGCGGCAACCCGACCGAGGCACCGCAGCGCTTCAAGGCGCGGTGAATCGGCGCGGACAAGAGCGAGCCGGCGCGAACAAACCGGTACGCGCCCCAGGAGGCCGGCACCTACCGTGGGCGTCATGAACGTCCAGGTGAGCAGCATCGCCGAGCGGCCCGACCGGCTGCGCGCGGTGTTCGAGATGGCCGACACATGGCCCGAGTTCGTGACCAACGACCCCGTGGGCGGCGCGTGCTACGGCCGTATCCCCGCCGAACTGCCCGAGTACGTGCTGTTCGCCGAGGACCAGCACGGCGAGATCGTCGCCCACGCCTTCAGCGTGCCCTTCGCCCTCGACGCCGACGGCCGGGGCGCGCTGCCCGCGCGGGGCTGGGACGAGGTCCTGCTCTGGGCCTTCGCCGACCTGCGCCGCGGCACCCGCCCGGACACGGTCAGCGCCATCTCCGTCACCATCGCCCCGCACGCCCAGGGCCACGGCCTGCCCGCCGTCATGCTCGCGGCGATGCGGGACAACGCGCGTGCCCACGGCTTCCGCGAGGTCGTCGCCCCCGTCCGCCCCAGCGCCAAGCACCGCGAACCGCGCACTCCGATCACCGAGTACGCCCACCGCGTGCGCCCCGACGGGCTGCCGGAGGACCCGTGGCTGCGCGTCCACGCGCGCGCGGGCGCGCACATCGACTCGATCGCCCCCGCCTCCATGACGGTGGGCGCCCCGCTGGCGGACTGGCGCCGCTGGACGGGGCTGCCGTTCGACACCACGGGGGACGTCGAGGTGCCCGGCGCGCTGGTACCGGTGCGCTGCGAGGCGGAGCGCGGGTACGGCGTGTACGTCGAGCCGAACGTGTGGATGCGGCACGCGCTCTGAGGCGCACACGCGTGAGCCGCGACCCGGAGGCCGCGGCTCACGCGCGGTTGGTACACGGGCGGGGACGCGCCCCTTGGATCAGGCGGTCTTGAGGTCCTTCAGGGAGCCCAGGATCCGCGTCGTCACCGTCCGTGCGGACGCGGCGCCGTTGTCGCTGCCCGCCGTGGACAGCACGGTGACCACCGAGGTGCCGGAACGGACCGCGATGAGCGTGGTGCCGTTCTGCCAGGCGCCGCTGGTCAGGGACATCGTGTAGGCCTCGTCGCCGAGTCCGGACACGGACCGGCCCGCGAGCTTCACCTTGGCGTGGGCATCGGTGTCCGTGAACACGGCGCACTCGGCGGCGACGGACCGCAGATCCTTCATCACCGCGGCCGCCGACGTGCCCTGGAACTCGTCGATCTCCTGGGCCACTTCCTCGGTCTTGTCCTTGTTCGCGTAGTCGTTCTGCGCGAACGACACGCCGCCCTTCAGGCCGGTCACCTGGATCCAGGACGTGCCCTCCAGCCGGGTGCAGTCCGGCTTGCCGGCGCTCTTGCCGGACTGCGGGAGGAGCTGGCCGCCGCTGTCCGCGGTGCCGTCCGCCTCGGGGGTGAGCCCGGCCGGGAAGGCCGACGCGGGCGCCAGCGCCTCCTTCAGCCGCGTACCGGTGACGAGACCGGCGTTCACGTCCTTCGCCTTGGCCGGCGCGGCGCTCGCCGTGGTGCCGGCGGACGCGTCGGAGGAACCGGAGGAGCAGGCGGTGAGGGCCAGCGGGAGTGCCGCGACGGCAAGCAGCGTGGCTACACGGGACGAGTGGCGCATGACGATCCTTCAGAGGATGGTTGAACAGGGAGAACAGAGAATGGAGCGTGTGAACGGCGTGCGGTGTTACCGGCGGGTCCCGGTCAGGAGGCCTTCTTCCAGTCGCCGCAGCCGGTGGTCTTGAAGTAGGCGTCGCCGGGGGCGATGGTCACGACGGCGGTGCCGGTCACGTTGTCGTTGGCGATGACCGAGTCCGTGGCGTGCTCGGCGTCCTTGGTGCGCTCCCAGTAGCAGGAGTCGTCCTTGTTGCCGGTCGACCGGTAGGTGCCGGGCGCGACGTCCGTGCCGACCTTGAACATCCCCCCGTTGCCCTTCATCGAGGAGGCGGGCGTGCCCTTCGCCTTCGGGTCGACGGCCTCCCAGCCCGTGCAGCCGCTGGACTTGAAGATCTTGTCGGTGGCCTTGATCGTCACGTAACTCGTGCCGGAGACGTTGTCGTTGGCCAGCAGCGAGTCCGTGTTGCCGGTGGCGTCCTTGGCGCGCTCCCAGTAGCACATGTCGTCGGTGTTGCCGGTGGTGCGGTACGTGCCCGGCTTCACGTCGGAGCCGACCTGGAAGTCGCCGTCGCCGGCGATCGCGGCCTTCTTCGGGGCCGCCGTGCCGTCCCCCGAGCCCTTCTCGCCCTTCTTGCCGCCGGGCTGGTGCTCGGCGGAGGCGGAGGAGTCCTTGCCGCTCGTGCCGGAACCGTCGCTGCTCTTGCCGTTGCTTCCGGCGTTCGCGGACACGGTACCGATGACGACGACGCCCACAACGGCACCCAGCGCGATCTTGGCCTTCATGCCCATGGCGAATTCCCTCCCCAACGTGGCGGCCTCCCCCTCCGGCGGCCGCTCGTTCGCTGGGTCAATAAGAGCAGAGCGTGTGAACCGAGTCAACATGGTTCGCACGGTTAGTCTTGTACACGGCCGTGAATGCATCGATTCCGTGTACGCCGGTATGCTCGGCGCACACACGGGACGAGGGGAGCGGGGCCGTGCAGGAGAACGCGACAGAGGTGACCGCGGCCGGTATCGCCCGGCTCGCCGGAGTGGGCCGCGCCGCCGTCAGCAACTGGCGCCGTCGGCACGCCGACTTCCCCAAGCCGGTCGGCGGCACCGAGACCAGCCCGTCCTTCGCGCTCGCCGAGGTCGAGGCCTGGCTTCGCAAGCAGGGCAAACTCGCCGAGGTGCCGCTGCGGGAACGCGTCTGGCAACAACTCGTCGGCCACCCCGAGGGTCCGCTGACCGCCCTGGTGCACACCGGCTGCGCCCTGTTGCTGATCCACGAGCGCCCCGCGGTCTGGCTCGACGCGAGCGCGGGCTCCGACGCCCGCCTGGCCGCAGTGCTGACCGGCGCACTGGAGCAGGTGCTGACCTCGCGCTTCGGTGGGGCGCCGTGGGGAGCTCACGGAGGCGGGTACGGGGGCACGGGCGCGAGCGCCGCGGCGGCTGTGAACTCGGTGGGCGCCGGATCGGGTGTGAACACCTCGGGTGGCGCGCCGGGTGTGAACACCTCGTGGGAGGCGCGGGATGTGGACACTGCTCCGGCCGCCTCCGGCGTGAACGCGCCCTCGGCGGCGCTCGCTGCGGATGCGGTGACCACAGGCCGTGGTGCGGATGCGGTAGCCACAGGCCGTGGTGCGGACGCGGCAACCACAGGCCGTGGTGCGGACGCGGCAACCACAGGCCGTGGTGCGGACGCGGTGACCACAGGCCGTGGTGCGCATGCGGTGACCACAGGCCGTGGTGCGGATGCGGTGACCACAGGCCGTGGTGCGGACGCGGCAACCACAGGCCGCGGTGCGGACGCGGCAGCCGTACCCGATGGTGTGAACCCCGCACGCACCCAGCCCGCTGTGAACCCTTCACCAGCGGGGCAGCCTGTGAACACCCCGCCGACGGCTCACAGCGCGCCGACCCCGCAAGCCCCGCACGCGACCCCCACGCCAAGCCCCACCCCCACCCCCACCTCCGCCTCCGCGCACCCCGCCTCCGTGCACCCCACCTCCGCCCTGCGCCCTCCCACCGGCCCCCAGCTCCTCTCCTCCGTCTCCCTCCTCCGGGGCGCCGCGGAGCTGGCCGCCGAGGTGGGGGCGCGGCAGGCCTTCGAGTTCCTGGTGGGGCGGCACCTGGACGCCAACCCCCGCCAGTACACGCTCACCCCGGCCGACCTGGCCGGACTCATGGCCGACCTCGCCGGTCCCGCCCGTATCGTCCTGGACCCGGCCTGCGGCACCGGTGCGCTGCTGCGCGCCGTGGACGCCCGCCCCGACCAGGAGCTGTACGCCCAGGACAGCGTCCCCGAGCTGGCCGCGCTGACCGCGCTGAGGCTCGCGCTGCACTCCCGCGCCGGCGTGCGCGGTGCCGCCGGGGACACCCTGCGCGCCGACGCCTACCCGGAGCTGCGCGCCGATGCGGTGCTGTGCCACCCGCCGTTCAACGAGCGGAACTGGGGTCACGACGAGCTCGCCTACGACCCCCGCTGGGAGTACGGCTTCCCGGCCCGCACCGAGTCCGAACTGGCCTGGGTGCAGCACGCGCTGGCCCGGCTGGCCGACGGTGGCGCCGCTGTGCTGCTGATGCCGCCGGCCGCCGCGTCCCGCCGCTCCGGGCGCCGGATCCGCGCCGACCTGCTGCGCCGCGGGGCGCTCAGGGCCGTGGTCGCGCTGCCGGTCGGGGCGGCGCCGCCGTACAACATCCCGCTGCACGTGTGGGTGCTGCGCCGGCCCGAGCGGACGCCTGTGGCGCCCGAGGTGCTGCTCGTGGACACGGGCAGGTTCGCGAGCGAGGGGCGTGGCGGTCCGGACTGGGCGGCGGTGCGCGAGGCCGTCCTGGACGCCTGGCGGGCCTTCGAGCGCGCCGGGCGGCTGGCGGAGCGGCCGGGGCTCGCGCGGTCCGTGCCGGTCATCGAACTCCTCGACGACGACGTCGACCTCGCGCCCGCCCGCCATCTGCCGCCGGAGGCCGTGGCCGACGGCGCGGAGCAGCTCACGGCGGTCCGCGAGCGCCTCGGCGCGACCCTGCGCCTGACCGCCGACCTCACGCCGCCCCCGGCCGCCCCCGCGCCGGGCGCGCGCTGGCCGCTCACCACCATCGGTGAACTCGCGCGCGGCGGCGCCCTGGTGATGCGCACGGGCGGAAACGGCGGCCACGTGCGCGTGCCCGTGCTCACCGACCACGACGTCCTCGCCGGAACGGCACCCTCCGGAGCGCTTCCGGAGAGCGAGGAGGAGGCCGTGCTGACCGAGCCGGGCGATGTCGTCGTACCGGTGCTCGGCGGGGGCTCGGTGGCGCGCGTGATCGACGAGGCGACGGAGGGCGCCGCCCTGGGGCGCAACCTCGTGCTTCTGCGCCCCGATCGCACGGCGCTCGACCCATGGTTCCTCGCCGGCTTCCTGCGCGGTACCGCCAACAACCGGCAGGCCAGCAGCTATGCCTCCACCGCGACCCGGCTGGACGTGCGCCGTCTGCAACTGCCCCGGCTCCCGCTGGACGAACAACGGCGCTACGGCGCCCGCTTCCGCGCACTCGACGAGTTCGAGCGGGCGCTGCGCCGCGCGAGCCGGCTCGGGGAGCACCTCGTGCGCGGGATGTACGACGGGCTGACGGACGGGACGGTGGCACCGGACTGAGGGCCCGGCGCACGGCAACGGTTCGGTACACCCGGAACCGGCTGTCCGTGGCGGCCTATACGCTCGGACTCAGCACACACGTCCGCACGCATCAGGCCTCCAGGAGCAGCCATGCAAGGCCACGGCTACGCGCCGCCTCCGCCGCAGCCACCCTCGACCTGGGTGCTGGTCCTGTGGCGCGTGATCTTCGTGGCAGTGGCGCTTCTCAGCATCGGATTCCTGGCGTGGGTGGCGCCGCTGCGCGCGGCGATCGTGTCCCGCAGGCCCGCCGAGTGGTGGTTCTTCGGTGGATCCGTGGTGGTCCTCGGCATGTGCTTCGCACTCTTCAGCACCGACCACACCGACGACTTCAGCTCGCCGAACGGCACCCTGGGCATGAGCATGCTGCTGCTGAACGCCGTCGCCTGCACCGGCTACTACCTCTACGCGGACATACGCCACTTCCATCGACTCCGTCAGGCCTACGCCGGGCAGGTGCCGTTCGTGCCGGGCTACGGATACCCGCGGCCCGCGTCGCCGTTCACCGTGACGACCGCTCCGAGCAGGCCGAGCACGCCACAACTCCCGTACGCCCCGCCCCCGATGCCGCACACCTCCGCGCCCCAGCCGCATGTCCCCGCACCCCCTCGGCGTCCGGCGCCCTCCCACATCGAACAGGTGCGTGCCGAACTGGACGAGCTGAGCGACTACCTGCGCCAGCACGACGGCCGGCACGACGGCGGGCAGGGCAGCCACGAGGGCGGAAGGTGAGCGTGGCGACAGGACGTGTCGTCGCCGGCCGGTACGAACTGTCCACGCTCATCGGGCAGGGCGGCATGGGCCAGGTGTGGACGGCGTACGACCGGCGGCTGGACCGGCGTGTGGCGGTGAAGCTGCTGCGCCCCGACAAGGTGGCGGGCCACGAGGCGGACGAGCTGCGCCGCCGGTTCCTGCGCGAGTGCCGGGTGACCGCACAGGTCGATCACCCCGGTCTGGTCACCGTGCACGACGCGGGCAGCGAGGGCGAGGAGCTGTTCCTCGTCATGCAGTACGTCGACGGCGCCGACCTGTCCGACCATCTCGCCGAGCACGACCCGTACCCGTGGCAGTGGGCGGTCGCGGTGGCCGCGCAACTGTGCGCCGTGCTGAGCGCCGTGCACGCCGTGCCGATCGTCCACCGCGACCTCAAGCCGCGCAACGTGATGGTGAAGCAGGACGGCACGGTCACCGTGCTCGACCTGGGCGTGGCCTCGGTCATGGACACCGACACCACCCGCCTGACCCACACCGGCTCCCCCATCGGCTCGCCCGCCTACATGGCGCCGGAGCAGGCGATGGGCGGTGCGGTCGGCCCGTACACCGACCTGTACGCGCTCGGTGTGCTGCTGCACGAACTGCTCAGCGGCGACGTCCCGTTCGCCGGCTCCACGGCGCTCGGCGTGCTGCACCGGCACCTGTACGAGCCCCCGCAGCCGGTGCGCCGTATCCGCCCCGAGGTCCCCGAGGCGCTGGAGACGCTCGTCCTGCGGCTGCTCGCCAAGGACCCGCAGCACCGGCCGGCCTCCGCGCAGGAGGTGTACGAGGACCTGGCGCCGCTCCTGCCCGCGCGCGGGATGCCCACCGGGGCGCCCCTGGACCCCACGCGCCCCTTCCTGCGCCCGCACGCCCCTTGGCCGGACCGCGCGCGGACCCCCGCGCCCCGGCCTGCCTCCGTCGCGCCCGCGCCGCCTGCGGCCGGGAGGCCCGACGTCGCCGCGGCCGTGGACGAGGTCAAGCGGCTGCTGGGGGAGGGGCGCATCACCCAGGCCGTGGACATCCTGGGCGCGATCCTGCCCGCCGCCGCCGAACAGCACGGCGAGCACTCCCCGGTCGTACGCACCCTGCGCAAGCAGTACGCGGCCACGCTCATGGACGACGGCCAGTACCGGCGCGCGCTGCCCGAACTGCGCCGGCTCGCCGCCGAACGCGCCGCCGAGGCCGGCCAGGCCGACCCGCAGTCCCTGCGCTACCGCTACGAGGCCGCGCAGTGCCTGGAGCAGTTGGGCGATCCGGCGGCGGCGCTCGCCGAGTACCGCGCGCTGCTGCCGTACTACGAGAACCAGTACGTCTCCGGCGACCCGCAGCTCGCCCACGAGGTGCGCCGGCGCATCGGCCATCTCCTGCTCGCCCTCGGCGACCGGCCGGCTGCCCACGACACGCTCGCGCGGCTGCTGATGGACGTCGAGCGGCTGCACGGCCCCGGTCATCCGATGGCCCTGGAGATCCGGCGCACGCTCCAGTGGCTGGGCCAGGTGCGCGGCTGACGGGAGCAGTTGATACCTTGCGCTTCGCTCTGCCAGGTGAGGCAGAGGCGACATACGCAAGGGGTGGGCTCATGGCCGGGCATCGGCAGTCGAAGAAGCGCAGATACATCACCTGGGCGGTGGCGGGTGCCGCCGTGGTCACCGGAGCCGGAATCGCCGCGCAGACCTCCATGGCCGCCACCACGTGGCCGGCACAGAAGACGTTCACGGGGCGCGCGTTCGACACCTGCACCGCGCCCTCGCTGTCCGCGATGAAGGCCTGGAACACCGGCTTCTACGGCGCCGCCGCCGTCTACGTGGGCGGCAAGAACCGCGGCTGCGCCCAGCCCAACCTCACCGCCTCCTGGGTGAAGTCGGTCAGCTCGACCGGCTGGAAGCTCATCCCGATCTACGTCGGCGCACAGCCGCCCTGCCAGTCCGGCTCCAACCCGGAGAAGCTGACCGCGTCCACGGCCGCCTCCCTCGGCACCCAGGACGCCGCCGACGCCGTCACCAAGGCCTCCGCGCTCGGCATGAAGGCGGGCAGCCCGGTCTACCTCGACATGGAGCCGTACGACATCACGAACACGGCGTGCAACAACGCCGTGCTCACCTACGTGCGTGCCTTCGACAAGGGGCTGCGCGCGAAGACGTACCGCAGCGGCTACTACGGCTTCTCCAGCTCCAGCGCCAAGGCCATCGCGACCGCCACGGACAAGACGGATCTGCCGGGCAACCTCTGGTACGCGCTGTGGGACAAGCAGAACACGACGACCACGGACTGGCCGTGGGGCGCGACCCAGTTCACCAACCACAGCCGCGGCCACCAGTACCTGGTCAACAGCAAGGAGACGTACGGCGGCGTCACCCTCACCGTCGACCGCGACGCCTGGGACGCGCCGGTGGCCATCACCGGCTGAGTCCGCAGTGGCGGGAGCGGCGGGCGTGACGGTGCCCGAAGCACGCGTGAATCGTTGGTCGAATGGGTTGGCCCCAGCCTTCCCACTGCCTACCATCGATCACCGCAAGACTTTGTGCACCGTCGCACAATCTCCCCTTGGAGGTTTCCTTGCACCGCCGCCGTCGCACCGCGTTCGTCCTCACCGCCGCGATCGCCGCCGCGGCACCCCTCCTGACCGCCTGCGGAAACGATGCGCATCCGGGCGCCGCGGCCGTCGTCGGAGGGCAGCGGATCACCGTCGGCCAGCTGGAGAGCCGGGTCAACGAGGTCCGCAGAGCGCAGCGGGCCGCGGTGCCGGACGAGGCCCAGTACCAGCAGGTCCTCGCCTCCACCAGCAGCCTCACCCGCGACACCCTGCACAACATGGTCCTCGACCAGGTGCTGCAGCGGGCGGCGCACGACGAGGGCATCTCGGTGACCCCCAACGAGGTCGAGCAGATGCGCGCGGGCCTGGAACAGCAGGCGGGGGGCGCCAAGGCCCTGGAGACGGCCTGGCTCCAGAAGTACGGCATCGCCCCGGCCCGCCTCGACGACAACCTCCGGCTCCAGCTGGAGGCGCAGAAGCTGGCGACGAAGCTCGGCACCGACACCAGCCAGCCCGCGTTCTGGAAGGCGCTGTCCACGGCCTCCCAGGAACTCCACATCGACCTCAACCCGCGCTACGGCACCTGGGACGTGCAGAAGAGCAGCCGGGTGGACGCGAAGACACCGTGGGTGCGGGAGGTCACGACCAGCGCCGCGGGCGGAGCGCCGGCGATCGCGTAGCGAGGGCCGGACCACAGCGCCGGGGCGGGTGCCGGAACGGTACGGCAGACCGCCTCGGGCGCAGGCCTCGGGCATACGATCACAGAATCTCCCCGGCCTGTGGATAACCAAATCCGCTCTCTCCCGCCGTGGGTTACGTTCGGATCGTGAACGCATCCAGCTCCGACCTCGCCCCCGCGGCCGACCCCGGCCGTATCGTCCTGCTCACCACCAGCCACCGCGTCGCCCCCGGCCTGCTGTCCTGGCCCGCCTGGCAGGCCCTGCACGCGGCCGACGCCGTGCTGTGCGCGGACGGCGCGCATCCGCAGCTGCCGTATCTGCGCGAGGCCGGCATAACGGTGGCCGAGGCGGCCCCCACCGCACAGGAGCTGGTGGACGCCTGCGCCGACGGGCGGACGGTGGTGGTCGTGGCCACGGCCGAGGGCGAGCCCGCGCTCACCGACGGCCTGGCCCGGCTGGCCGGCTCCGGCCGGGTCACCATGCCGGAGCTGGAGCTGCTGCCCGCCTCCTACGACCTGCCCGGCGCCCGTCTGCTGGACCTGGTGCAGGTCATGGACCGGATCCGGGCCGAGTGCCCCTGGTCCTCCCGGCAGACGCACGAGGGCCTCGCCAAGTACGGCATCGAGGAGGCCTACGAGCTGGTCGAGGCGATCGAGGCCGGTGACCGGGAGGAGCTGCGCGAGGAGCTGGGCGACGTCCTCCTCCAGGTCGTCTTCCACTCCCGGATCGCCGAGGAGCATCCGGACGCACCGTTCTCGGTCGACGACGTGGCGGGCGGCATCGTCGCCAAGCTCATCCACCGCCATCCGCACGTCTTCGGCGACGAGAAGGCCGAGACCCCGGAGGACGTCAAGGAGCACTGGCTGCGCACCAAGGCCGAGGAGAAGCGCCGCACCTCGGTCACGGAGGGCGTCCCGCTCGGCCAGCCCGGCCTGGCCCTCGCCGCCAAGCTCACCTCCCGCGCCCGCACGGCCGGCCTGGAGGTCCCGCTGCCCCAGGGACAGGGCATCGGCTACGAACTCCTCGCGCTGGCCGCCCGCGCCGACGCGGAGGGCGTGGACCCGGAGGCGGCCCTGCGGGCGGCGGCGCGTGCGTACCGGGACGCGATACGACAGGCGGAGGGAGTCGCACCCGAGGCGATACGCGCGGCCGGCGACGACCACCAGGACGCGGAGGCCCACCCGGATCCGGATACGGTCGAGGAGTGACCGACCAGCACGACCCCTCGACCGCCCCCGCCTCCCTGGCCTCCGCCGCCGACCCGGCAGCAGCGTCCGCCGAGGGCTCAGCCGCCGACCCGGCAGCAGCGTCCGCCGAAGGCTCAGCCGCCGCCTCCGCCGAGGGCCGCAACGCCCCCTCGGCGGCAGCGTCCGCCGACGGCTCAGCCGAGGGCTCCACCGCCGACGCAGCCTCCACCGCCGACCCGGCCGCCGCCTCCGCCGAGGGCCCCGCGGCCGAGGGCTCAGCCGCAGCCCACGCCGAAGGCACTGCCTCCGCCCCCGAGCTGTTCACCTGGGAGTTCGCCGCCGATCCGTACCCGGCCTACGCCTGGCTGCGGGAGCACGCGCCGGTGCACCGGACGCGGTTGCCCAGTGGGGTCGAGGCCTGGCTGGTCACCCGGTACGGCGATGCCAAGCAGGCCCTCGCCGACCAGCGACTGAGCAAGAACCCGGCGCATCACGACGAGCCCGCGCACGCCAAGGGGAAGACTGGTATCCCCGGCGAGCGCAAGGCCGAGCTGATGACGCATCTGCTGAACATCGACCCGCCGGACCACACCCGGCTGCGCCGGCTGGTCAGCAAGGCGTTCACGCCCCGGCGCGTGGCCGAGTTCGCGCCCCGGGTGCAGGAGCTGACCGACCAGCTCATCGACCAGTTCGCGGAAAGGGGGTCGGCCGACCTCATCCACGAGTTCGCCTTCCCGCTGCCCATCTACGCCATCTGCGACATGCTCGGCGTCCCGCGCGAGGACCAGGACGACTTCCGGGACTGGGCGGGGATGATGATCCGGCACGGGGGAGGGCCCAGGGGCGGGGTCGCGCGGTCCGTCAAGAAGATGCGCGGCTACCTCGCCGAGCTGATCCACAAGAAGCGCGAGGCGCTGCCCGCCGAGCCCGCGCCCGGCGAGGACCTGATCTCCGGTCTCATCCGCGCCTCCGACCACGGTGAGCACCTCACGGAGAACGAGGCCGCCGCGATGGCGTTCATCCTGCTGTTCGCCGGTTTCGAGACGACCGTGAACCTGATCGGCAACGGCACCTACGCGCTGCTCACCCACCCCGGGCAGCGCCGGCGGCTGCAGGACTCCCTGGCACGCGGGGAGCGGGACCTGCTGGAGACCGGGGTCGAGGAACTCCTGCGCTACGACGGCCCGGTGGAGCTGGCCACCTGGCGGTTTGCCACCGAGCAGCTCACCGTCGGGGGGCAGGACATCGCGCCCGGCGACCCGGTGCTCGTGGTGCTCGCCGCGGCCGACCGGGACCCGGAGCGGTTCGCCGACCCGGATGTGCTGGACCTCTCCCGCCGGGACAACCAGCACCTCGGCTACGGCCACGGCATCCACTACTGCCTCGGCGCGCCGCTCGCCCGCCTGGAGGGGCAGAGCGCGCTCGCCACGCTGCTCACCCGGCTGCCCGATCTGCGCCTCGCCGCCGATCCGGCCGACCTGCGTTGGCGCGGCGGGCTCATCATGCGGGGCCTGCGCACACTGCCCGTGGAGTTCACGCCGACCGCCCGGTAGCGCCGGCTGCGCGGGAGCCGGCGGCCGTCAGTAGTCCAGTCCCGCGAACCAGTCGCCACGGCCGCCCGGCGTCAGGTCGAGGAGGTGCCAGACGGGGTTGAGGAGGTCGAGGCCGCGCTGGTCGATGTCCTCGGCCATACGGGGGTGGGCGGAGTAGAAGTGGCGGACCGTGCCGTCCGGGTCCCGGGTGAAGACGGAGACGGTGGAGTCCTGAACCCCGTCCTCGTCCTCGCTGCCCAGGTCGTACTTGAAGGTGCTGTCCCCGGCGCTCAGCAGACGCAGCCGGGACCAGTCGCGGCTGCGGGCGTGCTGCCGCAGGACGGGCGGGTCGGCGGCCGCGACGACGACGAGGTCGGCGTTCCGGGCGACGTGGTGGGCGACGCCGTTGAAGCCGTCGATCCACAGGGTGCACATCGGGCACGGGTCGGTCTGCCGTTTGCCGTACATGAGGTGGTAGACGATCAACGGCCGGCCGGGGCCGGTGAACAGTTCGCTCAGCCTGACCTCGCGGACGGGGGTGTCGCCGGCATGGAGGTCGGCGGGGCCTTCGAGAAAGACGTAGTCGTCGACGCCGGCGCCCTGCGGAAGCGCCCTGCGCAGGGCCGCGACCTTCTCGCGGTGGCGCATGAGCTCGATCTCGGCGTGGCGGAGTTCCTCGCGGGCGGCGAGGTAGTCCGCGGACTCACCGGGCAGCCGGGTGTGCAAAACCATCGTCTCCTCCTGGGTGGGAAGCCCCCGGGGTCATGTCGAGTCCATGGTCGCGGCCGCTCCACGCGCCGGGCGTGAGGCGCCGCCGTTCCCGGCGGGTGACGAAGACGGGTGACAAAGCGGACGGAACCGGAGCGTCGGGCGTGGTGTGAGGACGCGTGAGGAGGAGATGACAAACCTTCAACTCTGTGATCTTCACGTGATCTGCGCGGCATTAACTTGTGACTAGTGATCGTCTGCCGATACGTTCACCCATCAGCGTGGCGACAGGCATCACCCGCCGCGCCGGCCCTGCTGTCGCACGAAAGGTTTCCGCATGCTCACCGGGAACGGTCGTCACCGTCGCCCCCGTCAGGCTCCGGCTCTCCTCGTCGCGGCCGGAGTGACCGGCTCCGCCATCGCGATCCCGCTGCTCGGTGCCGCGAGCGCCAGCGCCGCCGACGGCACCACGTGGGACAAGGTCGCCGAGTGCGAGAGCGGAGGTTCCTGGAGCGCGGACACCGGCAACGGGTACTACGGCGGCCTGCAGATATCGCAGGACGACTGGGACAAGTACGGCGGCACGCAGTACGCCCAGAGCGCCGACCAGGCCAGCCGCTCCCAGCAGATCGCCGTCGCCGAGAAGATCCTCGCCGACCAGGGCACCAAGCCGTGGACCATGTGCGCGCTGACCGCCGGGCTGACCTCCAGCTCGGGTTCGGTCGACGTCGACACGGGCGTCGGGGGCTCCGGGAGCAGCGCGAGGTCGGGTGGCGGCTCCGGATCGGCGGACGGCTCCAACTCGTCCGGTCTGTCGGATTCATCCTCTACTGGCGCCGGTTCCGGTTCCGGCTCGGGGTCCCAGTCCGGTTCGAAGTCCGGCTCCGGTGCGGACTCTTCGCCGGGTTCCAGTGCCTCGACGGCCCCGGGGCGGGGCGGCGGTGCCGGCAAGGCGCAGGGCGCGGGCGGCGGTTCCACTGAGAGCGGCAACCCCAAGACGGACAAGACCGACAAGGCGGGCTCATCCGGTTCCTCGGGTTCGACCGGTTCCGCCGGTTCCAGCGGCTCCCCCGGTGGCGGGAACTCGCCGGGGGGCGACAGCTCGCCCGCGGCCACCCCCGGGACCGACGAGTCGGACAATTCCCGGCAGAGTGTCGGCTCTTGGAGCCTCGTCGACACCGGAGCCCTCAGCAGTGGCGGACGTCACCGCGGCGACAGTGCGGACGAAAGCCTCACAAACGGTCAGAACGGCCAACCCTCCGGCCGTCACGCGAACCCTCAGCCGGGCACCTACACCGTCCAGGCGGGCGACACCCTCGCCTCCATCGCCGACTCCCTTGGCGTCCACGGCGGATGGCATGCGCTCTACGACGACAACAAGAGCGTCGTCGGCGCCGACCCGAACCACATCACCGCCGGTCAGACCCTGGAAGTGCGTCACGAAACGGACGCGAAGCAGGGGGAATTGACGCCCTGATTGATCGCTAAATGTCCGGTTTGGCGAAAGTGTGGGATGAGTCTCAGAAGCCCTGATCGTCTTTGAAATTCCGTCGATTCCGTGTCTACGGTCAGGACCGCTCGTCACCACGAGCCCCGGCAGCCGCAACGCCGAATCCTGCCAGCGGTCGTCCGGGAACAGTCGTCGCGTCATGCGCCGTAGGCAGGAGCGGGGGACCCAAGGTAGGCGCCGGAACCGGCAGTTGAGGCTGCCGGCACCGGCTTGGGGTGAAGCCGCAGGCCCGCGACAGCGGGCGTGCGACCGGGCAACTCAACCGGCCCGAACCCGACAGCTCACCTCGCAGGCGTCGGTGAGGGGATCGATCCATGCTGTTTTCCGGCAAGGGCAAGCACCGTCGCCCGTCCAAGGCCGTCCGTGTCGTCGCGCTCGCCGGTGTCACCGGTGCCGCTGTCGCCGCCCCGCTGATGGCGGCCGGCAACGCCTCCGCCGCCACCGCCTCCGAGTGGGACGCGGTCGCCCAGTGCGAGTCGGGCGGCAACTGGTCCATCAACACCGGCAACGGCTTCTACGGCGGCCTGCAGTTCACCAACTCCACCTGGGCCGCCTACGGCGGCACCGCCTACGCCGCGCGCGCCGACCTCGCCTCCAAGGCGCAGCAGATAGCCGTCGCCGAGAAGGTCCTCGCGGGCCAGGGCAAGGGCGCCTGGCCGGTCTGCGGCACGGGCCTGTCCTCCGCGGCGTACAACGGCTCCGCCCCCACCGCCTCGTCGAAGACGGCCGCGCCGAGCACGAGCAGCGGCACCGCCACCCGCTCCACCGACCAGCAGGCCGCCACCCGCTCCACCACGCGCACCGCGCCCTCGGCGAGCAAGACCGTCACCACCCCGACCGGCAAGACGGTCAAGAAGGGCGACGGCGAGTACAAGGTCGTCAAGGGTGACACCCTCAGCGCCATCGCCGAGAAGCACCACGTCGCCGGCGGCTGGCAGAAGCTGTTCAAGCTGAACAAGGACATCGTCCAGGACGCCAACCTCATCTACCCGGGCCAGCAGCTGCACCTGAAGTGACATCCGGCTCCGGCCGGACGCACAGTGCTCTCACAGCCCTTCCCCCCACACTGAAGCCCCCGTGAGGGCCACCCCCCGTCCCCACGGGCTCCCCGCCCCGGCGCGTGTTCCCCCGTACGCGCCGGGGCGGGGTTTTCATGTCCGCTCCTGTTTCCCCTCCCGTTTCCCCGTTCTTCACCCCCACCCCTCTTTGTTCCGCTCATGAACAATGGGTACCGTCTGCATGTCCCTCCCCGTCCACGGGACGGTCGGTCGGTGGCCGACAGCCCCGGGACGGTTAGGCTCTAGTCGCAAGGCACAGCCGTAAGGCAGACAGCCCCGCACTTCCAGCGTCACATCCAAGAAGGAGATGCTCGTGCCGTCCATCGACGTCGTCGTAGCCCGGGAAATCCTGGACTCCCGAGGCAACCCCACGGTCGAGGTCGAGGTCGGCCTCGACGACGGCAGCACGGGTCGTGCCGCCGTCCCGTCCGGCGCCTCGACCGGTGCCTTCGAGGCCATCGAGCTGCGCGACGGTGACCCGAACCGCTACCAGGGCAAGGGTGTCGAGAAGGCCGTCCTCGCCGTCATCGAGCAGATCGGCCCGGAGCTGGTCGGCTACGACGCCACCGAGCAGCGCCTGATCGACCAGGCCATGTTCGACCTGGACGCCACCGACAACAAGGGCTCCCTCGGCGCCAACGCCATCCTCGGCGTCTCCCTCGCCGTCGCCCACGCCGCCTCCGAGGCCAGCGACCTGCCGCTGTTCCGCTACCTGGGCGGCCCGAACGCGCACCTGCTGCCGGTGCCGATGATGAACATCCTGAACGGTGGCTCGCACGCCGACTCCAACGTGGACATCCAGGAGTTCATGATCGCCCCGATCGGCGCGGAGTCCTTCTCCGAGGCCCTGCGCTGGGGTGCCGAGGTCTACCACACGCTGAAGAAGGTCCTGAAGAGCAAGGGCCTGGCCACCGGCCTCGGCGACGAGGGCGGCTTCGCCCCGAACCTGGAGTCCAACCGCGCCGCGCTCGACCTCATCCTTGAGGCCATCAAGGAGGCCGGTTACATCCCCGGCCAGCAGATCGCCCTCGCGCTCGACGTCGCCGCCTCCGAGTTCTACAAGGACGGCAAGTACCTCTTCGAGGGCAAGGAGCGCTCCGCCGCCGAGATGACGGAGTACTACGAGGAGCTCGTCGAGGCCTACCCGCTCGTCTCCATCGAGGACCCGCTGTTCGAGGACGACTGGGCCGGCTGGAAGGTCATCACCGACAAGCTCGGCGACAAGGTCCAGCTCGTCGGCGACGACCTGTTCGTCACCAACCCCGAGCGCCTCGCCCGCGGCATCGAGGAGGGCACCGCCAACGCCCTGCTGGTCAAGGTCAACCAGATCGGTTCGCTGACCGAGACCCTGGACGCCGTCGAGCTGGCCCAGCGCAACGGCTTCAAGTGCATGATGTCGCACCGCTCCGGCGAGACCGAGGACGTCACCATCGCCGACCTCGCCGTCGCCACCAACTGCGGCCAGATCAAGACCGGCGCCCCGGCCCGCTCCGAGCGCGTCGCCAAGTACAACCAGCTGCTGCGCATCGAGGAGATCCTCGACGACGCCGCGGTGTACGCCGGCCGCAGCGCCTTCCCCCGCTTCAAAGGCTGAGCCTTCCCGGACGTCCGCTCTGCGGACCATCAGGCACAGCAAGGGCTGAGCCAACCTGGCGTAAGGCTTAGCCAGTCGTACGTACGTCCCCGTACCCGGTCCCGTACCGTGTCCGGGGACGTACGCGCGTGTGTGTACGGGACCGACGGGATGGACGGGAGGCGGGGATCATGGCCGTGAAGGACCGGGACCGGTTCTCCACCGCGACCCGGCTGCGGCTGCTCGGCGAGCAGACGGCGGCGCGGGTCTACCGCTCCCAGACCAAGCGGCAGGCCCGCCGCTCCCGGCTCACCGGCCGCGCGGCCCTGCTCGCGCTGGTGCTGTGCTCGATCATCGTCGCCCTCGCCTATCCGATGCGCCAGTACGTCTCCCAGCGCGCGCAGATCTCCGACCTCCAGCGGCAGCAGGAGCAGGCCCGTGAGCGCGTGGAGCAGCTGCGCGACCTCAAGGCACGCTGGCAGGACGACGCCTACGCCGAGCAGCAGATCCGGCGCCGGCTGCACTATGTGATGCCGGGGGAGACCGGGTACGTGATCGTCGAGCCGGGCGCCGCCCGGCAGTCCCGCGCCGACCTGAGGGCCGCCCAGCGTCCCTGGTACGCCAACGTCTGGGACGGAATCGACAAGTCCGACGCCTCGGACCAGTGAACCGACAGTCCGACGCCTCGGACCAGTGAAACGACAGAAAGCCGATCTGAAGCAGTCATGGAAACGCCTCCGCCGCCCACCCCGCGCACCGAGCCCACCGCCGCGGACGTAGCGGCCTTCAAGCAGCAGCTCGGCCGTCCGCCGCGGGGTCTGCGGGCCATCGCGCACCGCTGCCCCTGCGGTCAGCCGGACGTCGTGGAGACGGCGCCGCGGCTGCCCGACGGCACGCCGTTCCCGACGCTGTACTACCTGACGTGCCCGAAGGCGTCCTCCGCCATCGGCACGCTGGAGGCGAACGGCGTGATGAAGGAGATGACGGAGCGGCTGGGGACCGACCCGGAGCTGGCCGCCGCCTACCGGGCCGCGCACGAGGACTACATCCGGCGCCGGGACGAGATCGAGGAGCTGACGGGCTTCCCGAGCGCGGGCGGCATGCCGGACCGGGTCAAGTGCCTGCACGTCCTGGTGGCCCACTCGCTGGCCGCGGGGCCGGGTGTGAACCCGCTCGGCGACGAGGCCCTGGCGATGCTGCCGGAGTGGTGGCGCAAGGGCGCGTGCGTGACGCTCGGCGAAGGCACCGAGCCGCTCCCCACCGAGGAGGACGAGAAGTGACCCGCGTCGCCGCCATCGACTGCGGCACCAACTCCATCCGGCTGCTCGTCGCCGACGCCGACCCCGAGACCGGTGAACTGGTCGACCTGGACCGCCGGATGACGATCGTGCGGCTCGGCCAGGGCGTCGACCGCACCGGGCGGCTCGCACCGGAGGCGCTGGAGCGGACGTTCGCCGCGTGCCGCGAGTACGCCGCGATCATCAAGGAGCACGGCGCCGAGAAGCTCCGCTTCGTCGCCACCTCCGCCTCCCGGGACGCCGAGAACCGCGACGAGTTCGTGCGGGGCGTGCTGGACATCCTCGGGGTCGAGCCGGAGGTGATCACGGGCGACCAGGAGGCCGAGTTCTCCTTCACCGGCGCCACGAAGGAGCTGACCGGTCGGGCCGACCTCACCCAGCCGTATCTCGTCGTGGACATCGGCGGCGGCTCCACGGAGTTCGTCGTGGGGAACGAACACGTCCGGGCCGCGAGGTCCGTGGACGTCGGCTGTGTGCGGATGACCGAGCGGCACCTGGTGCACGGCGGCGAGGTCTCCGACCCGCCCACTGAGGAGCAGATCGCGGCCATAAGGGCCGACGTCGAGGCCGCCCTGGACCTGGCGGAGCAGACGGTGCCGCTGCGCGAGGCGCACACGCTGGTGGGCCTCGCCGGGTCCGTCACCACCGTCTCGGCCATCGCCCAGGAGCTGCCCGAGTACGACTCCGCGCGCATCCACCACTCCCGGGTCTCGCACGACCGCGTCCGCGAGATCACCGAGTGGCTGCTGCGCTCCACGCACGCCGAGCGCGCCGCGGTGCCGTCCCTGCATCCGGGCCGGGTCGACGTCATCGCCGCGGGCGCCCTCGTCCTGCTCGCGATCATGGAACGCGTCGGTGCCGAGGAGGTCGTGGTGAGCGAACACGACATCCTGGACGGGATCGCCTGGTCCCTCGCATGAGCCTCGCAGGGGGCGTGAGGGTCTCTTTCCCGCCCCTTTGCTACTCACCGGTAGCCTCCGTTGAGCAGGTTGGATAACGTGTGAGCGGGCTGTTCGAGGGTTCCGATGACACGCCGTCGGAAAAGTTCGTGAAGTTCTTCACAAGGAAATCGGTCCCGGCGGGGGATCAGAAGCCCCCGCTTGGCCCTTTCGGGGGCTCAATGGGCCTTTGAGCGTGCTCAGCCGAGTGGTACGAGGGTGTTTCGGGAGGGTGTCCGCGAGGGCTCTCCCGGGCGCCTCACGCGACGGCCGCCGGGGCAGAGAGGCAGCTCACGCGGCCTTGACAACGGGTCAGACCGCCCGTGGGTTCCCCTTCCCCGACATGACCTGCGTCACGCGGGCCGCGGAGTTTAGCACAGGCCCTGTAGGACCTTGTGAAGGGGCGCACGAGCACCGCTCAAGAGGCGGGTGGATACTCGATGCCATGAGCACCACGGAGCGTCCCAGGATCCTCGTAGTAGGCGGTGGGTACGTAGGCCTGTACGCAGCTCGGCGCATCCTCAAGAAGATGCGCTTCGGAGAGGCGACCGTCACGGTCGTCGACCCCCGGTCGTACATGACCTACCAGCCCTTCCTCCCCGAAGCCGCCGCCGGCAGCATCTCCCCTCGCCACGTCGTCGTCCCGCTGCGACGCGTGCTGCCGAAGGCGGAGGTCCTCACCGGCCGGGTCACCACCATCGACCAGGACCGCAAGGTCGCCACGATCGCCCCGCTGGTGGGCGAGGCGTACGAGCTGCCCTTCGACTACCTCGTCATCGCCATGGGCGCGGTCTCCCGCACCTTCCCGATCCCCGGCCTCGCCGAGCAGGGCATCGGCATGAAGGGCATCGAGGAGTCCATCGGCCTGCGCAACCACGTCCTGGAGCAGCTGGACAAGGCCGACTCCACGACCGACGAGGAGATCCGCCGCAAGGCGCTCACCTTCGTCTTCATCGGCGGTGGCTTCGCGGGCGCGGAGACCATCGGCGAGGTCGAGGACATGGCCCGGGACGCGGCCAAGTACTACAAGAACGTGTCCCGCGAGGACATGCGCTTCATCCTGGTCGACGCCGCCGACAAGATCCTCCCCGAGGTCGGTCCCAAGCTCGGCCAGTACGGCAAGGAGCACCTGGAGGGCCGGGGCGTGGAGATCTACCTCTCCACCTCGATGGACTCCTGCGTCGACGGCCACGTGGTGCTGAAGAACGGCCTGGAGGTCGACTCCAACACCATCGTGTGGACCGCCGGCGTCAAGCCGAACCCGGCCCTCGCCCGCTTCGGTCTGCCCCTCGGCCCGCGCGGCCACGTCGACTGCGAGCCGACCCTCCAGGTCAAGGGCACGGACTACATCTGGGCCGCCGGTGACAACGCACAGGTCCCGGACCTCGTCGGCCGCAAGGCGGGCAACGAGAACGCCTGGTGCCCGCCCAACGCCCAGCACGCGCTGCGCCAGGCCCGGGTCCTCGGCGACAACGTGGTCTCCGGTATGCGGGGCTTCCCGCAGAAGGAGTACGAGCACGCCAACAAGGGTGCGGTCGCCGGTCTCGGCCTGCACAAGGGCGTGGCGATGATCGTCATGGGCAAGATGAAGATCAAGCTCAAGGGCCGCCTCGCCTGGTACATGCACCGTGGCTACCACGGTCTGGCGATGCCGACCTGGAACCGCAAGATCCGCGTCTTCGCCGACTGGACCCTGAGCATGTTCCTCAAGCGCGAGGTCGTCTCCCTCGGCGCCATGGAGAACCCCCGCGAGGAGTTCTACGAGGCCGCCAAGCCGGCGCCGGTCGCCGCCGCGAAGACCGAGGAGAAGGCCAAGGCCTCCTGACCTTCGACGGTCGCTGAACCAACCGGAGGACCTCCCGCCATCCGTGGTGCGGGAGGTCTTCCGGCGTTTTCGGGGGTGATCGGGGGTACTTGGTAGGCCGATTGCGGGATTACGGGGAGTGGCCGACGTCGTTTACGTGGTAACCGGCATCCGGGATCTCGTCTTGGAGGTGTGCCATGGCGGACGCCGCGTCGCGGCTGAGGAGTCTTGCCGAGCAGGTACTGGGAACACCGCTGCCGCTCCGGCTGCGGGCCTGGGACGGATCGCAGGCCGGGCCGCCGGACGCGCCGGCGCTGGTCGTGCGCAACCGCCGCGCCCTGCGCCGGATGCTGTTCAAACCGGGTGAACTCGGCCTCGCCCGCGCCTGGGTCGCCGGTGACCTGGACATCGAGGGCGACCTGTACACCGCCCTCGACGCGATGGCGGCCCTGGTGTGGGAGCGCGAGGAGGACTCCAGGACCCTCCTTCAAGCCCTGCGCGACCCGGACGTACGCGCCGCCGCCCGCGACCTGCTCAAGCTCGTCGGCCCCCCGTTCCCGCCCGCCCCGCCGCGCGAGGAGGTGCGCAGGCCCCGCAGGCATCTGCACAGCCGGCATACCGACAAGCGGGCCATCAGCCACCACTACGACGTCGGCAACGACTTCTACGAGCTCGTCCTGGGCCCGTCCATGGTGTACTCCTGCGCATACTGGGAGGACGGCGGCTCGCTTGAGTCCGCCCAGCGCGACAAGCTCGAACTCATCTGCGCCAAGCTCGGCCTGAAGGAGGGTCAGCGGCTGCTGGACGTCGGCTGCGGCTGGGGCTCGATGGCCATCCACGCGGCCCGCGAGCACGGCGTGAGCGTCGTCGGGATCACCCTCTCCCAGGAACAGGCCACCTACGCCCGTAAGCGGGTCGCCGACGAGGGACTGGCCGACCGGGTGGAGATCCGCGTCCAGGACTACCGGGACGTGACGGACGGGCCCTTCGACGCCATCTCCTCCATCGGCATGGCCGAACACGTCGGAGCCGAACGCTATCTGGAGTACGCGGGCCAGCTGTACGCGCTGCTGAAGCCGGGCGGACGGCTGCTGAACCACCAGATCGCCCGCCGCCCGCAGCGCGACGAATCGGCGTACGAGGTGGACGCGTTCATCGACGCCTATGTCTTCCCCGACGGCGAACTCGCACCCGTGGGCACCACGGTCACCCAGCTGGAGCGCGCCGGGTTCGAGGTGCGGGACGTGGAGTCGATCCGCGAGCACTATGCCCGCACCCTGCGGCAGTGGGTCGCCAACCTGGAGGCGGACTGGGCCCGCGCGGTCCGGCTCACCAGCCCCGGCCGGGCCCGCGTCTGGCGGCTGTACATGGCCGCCTGCGCGCTGGCCTTCGAACGCAACCGCATCGGCGTCAACCAGGTCCTGGCCGTCCGCACCCCGGAGTCGGGTTCTTCCGGGCTGCGGCTGCGCCCCCGCACCTGGCACGACTGACACGGCGAGGGGCCCCGCTCCGGTGACGGAACGGGGCCCCTCGCACTGCCGTACGGCTACTCGGCCTTGATCGCCGTCAGCATGTTCAGCCTGGCCGCGCGCCGGGCCGGCCACAGGGCGGCCAGGACGCCGACCGCGCCCGCCAGCAGCAGGAAGACCGCCATCCGGCCCCAGGGCAGGACCAGTTCGTACGTCGGCATCTTCGTGCCCAGCAGCTGCCCGGCCGCCCAGCCGAAGAACACGCCCAGGCCGACGCCGAGCACGCCGCCGAACAGGGAGATCACCAGGGACTCCAGCCGGACCATCCGCTTGACCGCCTTGCGGTCCAGGCCGATCGCGCGGAGCATGCCGATCTCCTGGGAGCGCTCGAAGACCGACATGGCCAGGG
The DNA here is from genome assembly GCF_020181035.1 of Streptomyces sp. CoH27. Lineage (GTDB taxonomy): Bacteria > Actinomycetota > Actinomycetes > Streptomycetales > Streptomycetaceae > Streptomyces > Streptomyces camelliae. Next base: position 88,649 of record NZ_JAIQYY010000014.1, on the reverse strand, counting down.
TGTTGATGACTCCGAGGACCGCGACGATCACCGCCATGCCGAGCAGGCCGTAGAGCATGTTCAGCATCGTCGTGAACAGCTGGGCGATGTCATTGGAGATGTCCTTCTTGTCCTGGATCTTGATCGCCGGGTTGGTGCCGAGGACCTTCGCCAGCCGGTCCTTCGTCGCGCTGGAGGCGCCGTCCGCCGTCTTGACCATGACCTGCATGTCGGCCGGGTCCTTCAGATGCGGGGTGAGGACCTTGTTGTCGAGCATGATCCCGTTGATCATCTGGTTGCCCTCGTAGATGCCGGCGACCGTGAGCGTACGGGCCTTGCCGTCCTCGAAGTGCGCGGTGACGTGCGAACCGGGCGTCCAGCCGTACGACGTGGCCAGCTTCTTGTCGACGACGATCTGCGAGCCGCCCACCGTGAAGGAACCGTCGTCCACCTTCAGGTCCGTCAGCTTGCCGATGGACGCGCCGTCGACGCCGGTCAGGTACTCGGTCTTGCCGTCGATGCGGGACACGGCGTTGCGCAGCGGGCTGCTCGCGGTGACACCGTCCGCCGCGGCGAGCTTCGTCGCCACCTCCGGGGAGAGCGGGGAGCGGTTGGCCATCGAGACGACGTAGTCCGCGCGGATCGCCGAGGACGCCATCTTGTCGATCGCCGTCTGCAGGCTGCCCGCCATCACCGTCATGCCGGTGATCAGGGTCAGGCCGATCATCAGCGCGGAGGCGGTGGCCGCCGTACGGCGCGGGTTGCGCACCGAGTTCTGCCGGGCCAGCTTGCCCGAGACACCGAAGACACGCAGCACCGGGGCGGCGGCCGCGATCAGCGGGCGGGACAGCAGCGGGGTCAGGATGAACACGCCGATGATGAGCAGCACGGCGCCGATGCCCATCGGGGCCTGGGCGGAGTCGGTGCTCATCGTCGTGGCCGCGAGGACCACCGCGATGCCGGCCCCCGCGAACAGCGCGCCGAACGTGTTGCGCAGCACCAGCGACTTGGTGGTGGCCTTGGCATGCACGCTGCTCATCGCCGCCACCGGCGGGATCTTCGCGGCGCGGCGGCCGGGCAGCCAGGCGGCCAGCATGGTGATGAGGATGCCGACCGCGAGGGCGGACATGACGGTGCCGGGGGTGATCACCAGCGGCCCGTCGGGCACGCTCGCGCCGAAGGAGCCGAGCAGCGAACGCAGTCCGGCGCCGATGCCGACACCGGCGGCGAGCCCGGCCACACCGGCGACCGCGCCGACCGCGAACGCCTCGATCAGCACCGAGCGGGTGACCTGGCGGCGGGAGGCGCCGACCGCGCGCAGCAGGGCCAGTTCGCGGGTGCGCTGGGCGACCAGCATGGTGAAGGTGTTGGCGATGATGAACGTGCCGACGAACAGCGCGATACCGGCGAACACCAGCAGTGCCTGCTTCAGGCCGCTCATCGAGTCGGCGATCTGCTTCGCCTGGTCGTCGGCGAGCTGCTTGCCGGTGGTGGTCTCCACCAGGTGCGTGGGCAGGGCCTTGTCCAGCTCGGCCTTCAGCGCGGACTGGCTGGTGCCGGGCGCGGCCTTGACGTCGATCTCGTCGTACGTGCCCTTCTTGCCGAACAACGCCTGCGCGGTCGGGGTGTCGAAGAGTACGAGGCTGCCGCCCGCGGCGACATTGCCGTCGTCGGTGGTGAAGACGCCCGCGACGGTCGGGGTGAGGACCGGGCCGTCGACGGAGAGCCGTACGGTGTCGCCGGCCTTGTAGCCGGTGCGCTCGGCGGTCCTGGAGTCGATCAGCACCTCGCCCCTGCCGTGCGGGGCGTGACCGCTGACCAGCGGGTAGCGGGCGTCCTTGGTGCCCCAGTAGTTGCCGCCGGCGGACTGCCAGTCGCCGCCGGCCAGCTTGCCGTCCTTGCCGGCGAGCGCGGTGAAGCCGCCGACGACACCGGTCGCGGAGGCGGCGCCCGGGACCTTGGCGGCCTTGTCCAGCGTGGCCTGGGTCAGCTCGGGCGTCCGGCCGACCTGGTCGCCCTTGGAGTCCTGGTACTTGGGCTGAACGGCGACGTCGACCTGGTCGAAGCCCTTGGCGGAGCTCTTCTGGTAGGCGTCGGAGACGGTGTTGGTGAAGACGAGCGTCCCGGACACGAACGCCACGCCGAGCATGACGGCGAGCACGGTCATCAGGAGCCGGGCCTTGTGCGCGAGGACGTTGCGCAGGGCGGTGCGGAACATCAGGAGGTCCGGCCCTTCGCGTCGAACTGCTTCATCGTGTCGAGGACGGCGTCGGCGGTCGGGCCGTAGATCTCGTCCACGATCCGGCCGTCGGCCAGGAAGACCACGCGGTCGGCGTAAGCGGCGGCGACCGGGTCGTGGGTCACCATGACGACGGTCTGGCCCAGTTCGCGCACGGAGTTGCGCAGGAAGCCCAGCACCTCGGCGCCGGAGCGCGAGTCGAGGTTTCCGGTCGGCTCGTCGCCGAAGATGATGTCCGGCTTGGAGGCGAGGGCGCGGGCGACCGCCACGCGCTGCTGCTGGCCGCCGGAGAGCTGGGAGGGCCGGTGGCTGAGCCGCCCGGACAGTCCGACCATCTGGATGACCTGATCCAGCCACTGCTTGTCGGCCTTCCGGCCCGCGATGTCCATCGGGAGGGTGATGTTCTCCAGCGCGGTCAGCGTCGGCAGCAGGTTGAAGGCCTGGAAGATGAAGCCGATCTTGTCCCGGCGGAGCTTGGTGAGCTGCTTGTCCTTCAGGGAGCCCAGCTCGGTGTCACCGATCCTGACGGACCCCGAGGAGAAGGTGTCCAGGCCGGCCACGCAGTGCATCAGCGTGGACTTGCCGGAACCGGACGGGCCCATGATCGCGGTGAACTCGGCCTGCCGGAAGTCGACCGAGACCCGGTCCAGGGCGACCACCCGGGTCTCACCCTGTCCGTAGATCTTCGACAACTCCGTGGCGCGTGCGGCCACGGCGGTGGTCCGGCCGGCGGTGGGTGTGGTGGTCACGGGAGGGTGCTCCTGTCGGGGGGTGACGTGTGTTCCTGGGGACCGCTCCATCGTCTCGGCGGGAAGGGCGCGTGAAGTCAGTCGCTGTTCCGGTTCCGGAGGGCGACTCGGGTCGGACGGGAGGCCGCCGTGTCATACCTGGGGAGGACCGCCGACCCTGAGGGCCGGGCGGTGAAGACCATGTCGAACGTTGTCGAACGATGTCGAGAACAGGTGGAACGCCCTCGTTCAGACGGTGAAATTCCGTCATTTCACGTACACGCTTGCCCACCTCGCGTCACGCTGTCTGGCAAGTGCGGATGGCGCGTTCCGCGGGCTGATGAACCCTCAGACGTCAATAAAATAAGACAACATCGGTCCACCCTTCCGCTGTTCGGGGGATGGGTCCCGATAGGCTCGGATCCTCGACGCGGAGCCCATGGCCTGCCCGGATGGTGGAATGCAGACACGGCGAGCTTAAACCTCGCTGCCCCTTCGCGGGCGTGCCGGTTCAAGTCCGGCTCCGGGCACCACCGCGCCTCTCGTTCACCCATTGACATCGGCTACGGCCCGGCGGAGACTCATCGCTCGAAAGTTGGTGAAGAAAATTTCACCAGACGAACAGCAGGCAATATTACGGAAGGGGCGGAGCCGATGCGCACCACCGTCGGGATCATCGGAGCGGGTCCGGCCGGGCTCCTGCTCGCACGGCTGCTGCACCGCGCCGGCATCGACTCGGTCGTCCTGGAGGCCCACGACCGCGCCTACGTCGAACACCGCCAGCGCGCCGGGATCCTGGAACAGGGGACCGTGGACGTGCTGCGCGCGGCGGGCGCCGGGGAGCGGATGGACCGGGAGGGGCTGCGCCACGACGGCATCGAGCTGCGCTTCGACCGCACCCGCCACCGCGTGGACTTCCCCGGCCTCACCGGCGGACGGTCCGTGATGGTGTACGCCCAGACCGAGGTGTGCAAGGACCTCATCGCCCTCCAGCTGAAGGAGGGCGGACCGCTGCTGTTCGAGGCGGAGGCGCTCGCCGTCGAGGGCGCCGAGAGCGACAGCCCGCGGGTGCGGTTCCGCCGCGAGGGGCGCGAGGAGGTGCTGGAGTGTCAGTACGTCGTCGGGTGCGACGGCTTCTGGGGTGTCTCGCGCAAGGCGGTGCCCGAGTCCCTCTCCCGGGTGCACGAGCGGACGTACCCCTATGCCTGGCTCGGCATCCTCGCCGACGTCGCGCCCTCGCACGACGAACTCGTCTACGCCCGCCACGACCGCGGCTTCGCTCTGCTGTCGATGCGCTCGCCGTCCGTGTCCCGTCTCTACCTCCAGGTGCCGGCGGGCGCGGAGGCGGGGGAGTGGACCGACGAGGAGATCTGGTCGGAACTCGACCGGCGCTTCGAGACGGACGACGGCTGGCGGCTGGAGCGCGGGCCGATCACCCAGAAGTCGGTCACGCCCATGCGCTCCTTCGTCCACGAACCGATGCGCCACGGCCGGCTCTTCCTCGCCGGCGACGCGGCCCACATCGTCCCGCCGACCGGCGCCAAGGGCCTGAACCTCGCCGTCGGCGACGTCGTCACCTTCGCCCGCGCGCTCGTCCACGAGCGGGAGACCGGCTCCCCGGACCTCCTCGACGCCTACTCGGCGACCTGTCTGCGCCGGGTGTGGCAGGCCGAGCGGTTCTCCTACGACATGACGACCCTGCTGCACACCGCCCCCGACGCCACCCCCTTCGACGCCCGCCTCCAGCTGGCCCGGCTGGAGCGGATCGCCTCCTCGCGCGCGGCCGAGACCGATCTGGCCGAGGCGTACACGGGGTTCCCGCTCGGGTAGGTCGGCCGTTCGAGCGATTTTCTCTCGGTTCGGTAGCAGCTTCGTCATGGAACGCGATCACCCATGGCCGGGAATCGCCCGCACGCGTAGCGTGTTGGGCAGCACGGCAGGGGAAAGATCCTCCTCAAGTATCATGGTCGACCCTTTGCCAATCCATTACTCTTTGAGCCAAGGCTGCGCACGGCAGCCATGGAGGAGTGAAATGAGGAGCAGCAACCCGGTCTTCTCGCGACGGGGGTTCAGCCGCGACAACGGCTACGCCGGCTTCAACACCGCACCGCAGGCCGGGTACGCACAGGGCAACCCGTACGCGCAGAACCCGTACGCGCAGAACCCCTACGCTCAGGCGGACCTCCAGTACGGCGCGCCGCCCCAGGCACCGGTCACCACCGACCGGATGACGATGGACGACGTCGTCGTCCGCTCGGCCATGACGCTCGGCACGGTCGCCCTCGGCGCCGTCCTCGCCTGGGCGCTGCTGCCGGTCTCGGCGACGAGCTACGGCCTGGCCGTCGGCTCCGCGCTGGTCGCGTTCGTCCTGGCGATGGTCCAGAGCTTCAAGCGCACCCCGTCGCCCGCCCTGATCCTGGGGTACGCCGCGTTCGAGGGCGTCTTCCTCGGCGTCATCAGCGAGATGTACAACAGCCGCTGGAGCGGCGCCCCGTTCCAGGCGGTGCTCGGCACCATGGCGGTCGCCGGCGCGACCCTGCTCGTCTACAAGGCGGGCTGGATCCGCGTCACCGCCCGCTACGCCCGGATGGGCCTCGCCATCGCGATGGCCTTCATGGTCGTCATGGCGGTCAACCTGCTGCTGGTCGTCTTCGGCGTCGCCGAGAACGGCGGTCTGCGCAGCTTCGGCCCGCTCGGCGCCCTGGTCGGCATCGTCGCCGTTCTCATCGGCGCGTTCTTCCTCACGCTGGACTTCAAGCAGATCGAGGACGGCATCGCCTACGGCGCCCCGCGGAACGAGTCCTGGCTCGCCGCGTTCGGTCTCACCATGACCCTGGTGTGGATCTACGTCGAGATGCTGCGGCTGGTGGCCATCTTCACCAACAACGACTAGCCGGCACGCTCGCCGGCCGGCAGCCGGCAGCCGGCCGGCGAGCGTGCGAAGGGCCCCGGGTTCCGACCCGGGGCCCTTTCGCGTCTCAGAGCAGCTTGCGGGCCGCCCTCCTCAAGTCGTACTCGTGCACGATCGCCTTCGCGTGGCCGTACGCGAGGTCGTACTCGTGCCTGAGCCAGCTGACCTTCTCCTCGAAGCGGAACAGTGCGGGGCCTTCTTCGACGGTGCGCAGCCAGTCGGAGACTTCACGACCGGTGCAGTGGGGGATGCGGGCGAGCAGATTGCGATGGGTCTCCTCGGAGAAGAGCTGGGACATCGGCGCCTCCGAACGCAAAGGGGATGTAAGCCGGTCCTTCACGTCACCGTGCCTGAGCGTTCGCGTATTGGCAACAGTCCGGCACGTTACGCTCGGCGCGTGGTTGATACGACGCCCTTGACGCAAGCAGTGGATCACTTCGCCGACAGGCTGCGCGCGGCGCCGCAGAGCAGACTTCAGCGGGGGGCCGCGGCCGAGGCGCTGGCGCTGGCCCGGGAGTTGGCCCGGTGGGCTCAGCGCGTCGAGGACCCCGGGGCCGAGCCCCGGGAGATGCCGGACGCGGGGATGTTCGCCGCCGCTGATCAGATCCTCGTGGCCGCACACGATTTGGAGGTGGTGCTGCGGAGCGAGGAGCAGGTCGCCGAAGCGGTGCGGCTGGTGGAGGAGGCGCGGCAGCGGGCCGGCGTCTGAGGAACCCCTACAGGGACGCTATGACCCGGTCCGCCAGGATGTAGACCATCTCCTCGCCGAACGCGAAGGTGAGGGTGTAGGCGCCGGAGATGCCCGAGCCGCCGAGGAGGTACGGGGTCTCGCCCGACGCCACCGCCGCGGCCAGGCGTTCGGCGGTCTCGCGGTGGCCCGGGGTCATGCACAGGGTGGTGCCGTCGGCGAAGACGTAGACGTCGAGGGTGCCGAGCGGGCCCGGACGGACGTCGGCCAGTTCGACACGGTCGGCGGCGAGCTGCTCCAGCGTGGTCACCGTACGCTCGTGGTCGTTCACGGCCGGCGACTGCACCGGGACGAAGTCGGGGTGCGAGGGGTGCCGGCGGCGGGCCGCGGCCAGTTCCGGGGACTCCCCGGCGAACTCGTCGGCCTCGGTGGTCGGCTCGGACACCGGCTCCAGGCCGGCGAAGTCGCTCTGCCGGGGCAGGAAGATCTCGGTGTCGGTCAGGCCGAGCAGAGAGGGCGCGTCGGAGGCGTCACGGGCCTCCTGTGCGGCCCAGAAGGCGCGCGCCTCGGCCAGCTCACGCTCCCGCTCCTCGGCGAGCGCCTCGGCCACGGCCGCGCGTATCTGGTCGGCGTCGGCGTGAGTGCGGGCGCTGGGCAGCAGGGCGCGGGTGGTGGCCGCCTGGTCCTCGGCGAGCCGGTGCTGCAGCTCGGTGAGCTGGCGGCGCAGCTTCACGACGGTGCGCAGGACGGCGACGCCCACGGCGCCGGTGGCGGCCGTGGTGAGCAGCAGGGCGATGGGCATGGCGCTCACTGACGTACTCCCGGTTCAAAGTCGACCCCCGACTTCCTACATCAGCTTGAAGGGTGGACTATCCAGCTGTCAGTGCGTAACGTCACGAAACGGACAGGTCTTTGGTCTCGTGGATTCTTCGAGCGGCGCGCTGACCCACGTTGACCTGCACTGTTGTGGTGCGCGAGCGAGATAGGTCACATCCTGGGGGAGATTGGATCACGAAAAGGCCCAGAACCGTGGAGATTCCTGGGTTCTGGGCCGATTCGCGACGTGACGTGCCTGTCCCGCTACGGACGGTGTGTCAGCTGAGGCGCTCGATGACCATCGCCATGCCCTGGCCGCCGCCGACGCACATCGTCTCCAGGCCGAACTGCTTGTCGTGGAACTGCAGGGAGTTGATGAGCGTGCCGGTGATGCGGGCGCCGGTCATGCCGAAGGGGTGGCCCACGGCGATGGCGCCGCCGTTGACGTTCAGCTTGTCGATGTCGATGCCGAGGTCACGGTAGGAGGGGATCACCTGGGCGGCGAAGGCCTCGTTGATCTCGACCAGGTCGATGTCGTCGATGGTGAGGCCCGCGCGCCGCAGCGCCTGGTTGCTGGCCTCGACCGGGCCGAGGCCCATGATCTCGGGGGACAGGCCCGAGACGCCGGTGGACACGATGCGGGCGAGCGGGGTCAGGCCCAGCTCGCGGGCCTTGGTGTCGGACATGATGACGACGGCGGCGGCGCCGTCGTTGAGCGGGCAGCAGTTGCCGGCGGTGACGAGGCCGTCCGGGCGGAACACCGGCTTCAGGCCCGCCACGCCCTCCAGAGTGACGCCGGCGCGCGGGCCGTCGTCCTTGCTGACGACGGTGCCGTCGGGAAGGGTGACCGGGGTGATCTCGCGCTCCCAGAAGCCGTTCTTGATGGCTTCCTCGGCGAGGTTCTGCGAGCGGACGCCGAACTCGTCCATCTCCTGGCGGGTGATGCCCTTGGCGCGGGCCAGGTTCTCGGCGGTCTGGCCCATCGCGATGTACGGGTCGGGCAGCAGGCCGTCCTCGCGCGGGTCGTGCCAGGTCGTGCCCTCCTGCTGGGCGACGGCCTCGGTGCGGGCCTGCGCCTCGGCGAACAGCGGGTTGTAGGTGCCCGGCATGTCGGAGCTGCCGTGGGCGTAGCGGGAGACCATCTCCACGCCGGCCGAGATGAAGACGTCGCCCTCGCCGGCCTTGATGGCGTGCAGGGCCATGCGGGAGGTCTGGAGGGAGGAGGAGCAGTAGCGGGTGATCGTGCAGCCGGGCAGGTGGTCCATGCCCATCTGTACGGCGACGATACGGCCGAGGTTGTGGCCCTGCTCGCCGCCGGGGAGGCCGCAGCCGAGCATGAGGTCGTCGATGTCCCTGGGGTCCAGCTCGGGGACCTTGGCGAGCGCGGCCTGGATGATCGTGGCGGTCAGGTCGTCGGGGCGCAGGTCCTTCAGGGAGCCCTTGACGGCGCGGCCGATGGGGGAGCGGGCGGTCGAGACGATGACGGCTTCGGGCATCACGGCTCCAGTGGACTGTGTGTGCTTTTCGGGCAGGGCCGCTTGGGAAGTTACCGCTCCGTATGGTCCAGGTCACGGGTGCGGTGGTGTGACACTGGCCGCAATTTACTAAGCGCTTGCTTGGGCCTCCCGCGCGGCAGAGGTTCAGACCGACGGAGTCGCCGGCTCGGCTTCCGGTACCCGGCGCCGGCGCCGCCGCTTGAGCAGCGCCCACGGTCCCCGCGGCCCCGTCGGCATCGCCGCGGTGACCTCCGTGCCCGCCTCCGAGGCGGCCTCCGCCGCGGCCCGGGCCACCGGCAGGAAGCCCTCGCGCCGCATCACGTCCGGCCGTTCCTCCTCCGCCGGCCACAGACCCAGGGCCGCGCAGACCGTCGGCAGCACCGCCATCGCCGCTGTCGCGTAGCCCTCCGCCGAGGGGTGGTAGTTGTCGGGGCCGAAGAGTTCCCGGGGGTTCGCCTCGAACTCCGGGCCCAGCAGGTCGCCCAGGGACACCGTGCGGCCGCCCTGCTCCACCGCCCCGATCGTCTGGGCCGCCGCCAGCTGGCGGGACGCCCGCCGGGCCAGCCAGCGCAACGGCTGCTGCACCGGCTCGATCGTGCCGAGGTCGGGGCAGGTGCCGACCACCACCTCCGCGCCGGCCGTGCGCAGCCGTCGTACCGCCGACGACAGGTGCCGTACCGAACGGGTCGGCGGCATCCGGTGCGTCACGTCGTTCGCGCCGATCATGATCACGCAGATGTCCGGGACGGGAGCGGCGGCCGACAGCACCAGCGCCACCTGCCGGTCCAGGTCGTCCGACCGGGCCCCGGGCAGCGCGACGTTACGGAGCTCCACCGGGCGTTCCGCCACCGCCGCCAGCCCCGACGCCAGCAGCGCCCCCGGGGTCTGGCCCGCCCGGTGCACGCCCTGCCCGGCCGCCGTCGAGTCGCCGAGCATGACCAGACGCAGGGGCGGTTCGCCGGGCACGGCGTAGGTGAGGCCGTACATGCCGTCGGCGACCGGGACCCGGCCGCCGCTGCCGTTGCCCACATGGCGCCGGGCCAGCCGTACCTCCGCCAGCAGCAGACCGACGGCGGCCGCTCCGGCCAGGCCGACCCCGCCACCGCCGTACGCCGCTCCGGCCGCGATGCGCCGGGCCACCCGCGCCCTCGACATGTTCGTCATGCGTCGCCGCCACCTCCTCGTAGCCGTACAACCACTCCTTGCCCCGTACAGCCCGTGCGCCAATCTCGACGGGGAGTGAACGGCCACCACGTCCCACTCGTGGGCCGTAGGCTGACTTGACCACTACGACCACTGCTTTTGTGCACAGCAACCGGAGACAACGGTGCAATTCCACGACTCGATGATCAGCCTCGTCGGCAACACCCCGCTGGTGCGGCTCAACAACGTGACCAAGGGCATCCAGGCGACCGTCCTTGCCAAGGTCGAGTACTTCAACCCCGGCGGCTCCGTGAAGGACCGCATCGCCCTGCGCATGATCGAGGCCGCCGAGCAGAGCGGGGAGCTGAAGCCGGGCGGCACCATCGTGGAGCCGACCAGCGGGAACACCGGTGTGGGGCTCGCGATCGTCGCTCAGCAGAAGGGGTACAAGTGCATCTTCGTGTGCCCCGACAAGGTGAGCACCGACAAGATCAACGTGCTGCGCGCGTACGGCGCGGAGGTCGTGGTCTGCCCGACCGCCGTGGATCCCGAGCACCCCGACTCGTACTACAACGTCTCGGACCGGCTCGTCCGCGAGACCCCGGGCGCCTGGAAGCCTGACCAGTACTCCAACCCCAACAACCCGCTCTCCCACTATCACTCGACCGGCCCCGAGCTGTGGGAGCAGACGGAGGGGAAGATCACGCACTTCGTGGCGGGCGTGGGCACGGGCGGGACGATCTCCGGCACCGGCCGGTATCTGAAGGACGCCAGCGACGGCAAGGTCAAGGTCATCGGCGCCGACCCGGAGGGCTCCGTCTACTCCGGCGGCTCCGGGCGGCCGTATCTCGTCGAGGGCGTGGGTGAGGACTTCTGGCCGACCGCCTACGACCGCACCGTCGCCGACGAGATCGTCGCCGTCTCCGACAAGGACTCCTTCCAGATGACCCGCCGCCTGGCCAAGGAGGAGGGCCTGCTGGTGGGCGGCTCCTGCGGGATGGCCGTCGTGGCCGCGCTGCGGGTCGCCGAGCGGCTCGGCCCGGACGACGTGGTGGTCGTGCTGCTGCCGGACAGCGGGCGCGGGTACCTCTCGAAGATCTTCAACGACGAGTGGATGGCCGACTACGGCTTCCTGGAGGACGAGGGCCCGAGCGCCCGCGTCGCCGACGTCCTGAACCACAAGGCGGGCGGCACCATCCCCTCCCTGGTGCACATGCACCCCGAGGAGACCGTCGGCCAGGCCATCGAGGTGCTGCGCGAGTACGGCGTCTCGCAGATGCCGGTCGTCAAGCCGGGCGCCGGCCACCCCGACGTGATGGCCGCCGAGGTCGTCGGCTCGGTCGTGGAACGGGAGCTGCTGGACGCCCTGTTCTCCAAGCGCGCCTCCCTGGAGGACCCGCTGGAGAAGCACATGTCCGCCCCGCTGCCCCAGGTCGGCTCCGGCGAGCCCGTCGGCGACCTGATGTCCGTGCTCGGCTCGGCCGACGCGGCGATCGTCCTCGTCGAGGGCAAGCCGACCGGCGTGGTCAGCCGGCAGGACCTGCTGGCGTTCCTCGCCAAGGGCGGCAAGCAGTAGCCGAACGGGGGGTGAACTGCCGGTTTCGGTGTGGCACTTGTGGGTGGTCCGCCGGTCGGGCGGTCTTCCCGGAAGTGGTACGAGCGTGTCACGTCCACGCAGCACACGCTTAACACGGGTCCGGCACATTAGTGGGTGTCGGCAGGGCGGGAGCGGCTCCCCGCCCCGGCCGACGCCGAACGGCGCCAAGGACCTCCGGAGCGGCTCCCGGACCTCCATGGACGCCACGGACGCGCAGCCCGGCCCTGACCCGGCCCGCGTCCCTCGCGGGGACCGCCGTCGTCCCGCCCCCCGGCAACGGGGGTGCGGCGGTCCCCGCGAAAGCTTTCTGCACGGCCGTCAGCTTTCTGGAGGGCCGTCAGCTTTCTAGACGGTCGTCCAACTCCCCAGCAGCGCCAGCCGCTCCGCCGTCTCCGACCCCTTCTCCGGGGTGTACACCACGATCGTCTGCTCCGGGTCGTGTCCGACCGTCAGCGTCTCGTACGGCAGGGTCAGCAGGCCCGCCACCGGGTGCCGGACCTTCTTCACGCCGTACGCGCACTCCCTGACCTCGTGGTCCGCCCACAGCCGGCGGAAGTCCTCGCTCTTCAGGGAGAGTTCGCCGACGAGCGCGCACAGCTCGGGGTCGTCGGCGTACTTCCCGGCGGCCAGGCGCAGGTTGGCCACCGTCGTCGCGGCCACCGCGGACCACTCGGGGTACAGGTCACGGGCGGCCGGGTTCAGGAAGACCTGCCGGGGCATGTTCCGCTCGGCCGGGGACATACGGCTGAAGCCGTTCACCGCGTCGCCGAGCGCGTTCCACGCGAGCACGTCCATCCGGCGGCCCAGCACGAACGCCGGGCTGTGCTCCATGCCGTCGAGCAGCGTCTGCACGCCGGGGCGCACGCGGGGCGCGGGCTGCCGCCGGGGCTGTCCGCCCTGGCGCCGGTGCCGCGGGCGGGCCACCGTCCGCAGATGGGCGTGCTCGGTCTCGTCCAGCCGCAGCACCCGGGCGATCGCGTCCAGCACCGCGTCACTGACGCTCGGGCCGCGCCCCTGCTCCAGCCGGATGTAGTAGTCGACGCTCACGCCCGCGAGCTGGGCCACTTCCTCGCGGCGCAGGCCCGGTACGCGGCGCCGCCCATGGCCGGGCAGCCCCACCTCCTCGGGCTGGATCCGTGCACGTCGTGAGCGCAGGAAGTCGCCGACTTCCCCTTCCAGCCAGTCCCCGTCCATGGGGTCGATCGTAGGGGAGGGGCCGCGGCCGAACCTGGTACTGGCAGACCCAGGAAAAGCGCATCCCTGGGTACGGCCGCCGGATCCGGCGAGGGTGGTGTCAGCCGCCGGGGAGCAGCCCCGGCGCCCACATCCAGGGGGAACACCCATGTCGTACCCGAACCTGTCCGGCCGCACCGCCGTCGTCACCGGCGCCGCCAGCGGCATCGGCGAGGCGCTCGCGGTGCAGCTCGCCGCCGAGGGCGCCCGTGTGGCGCTGCTGGCCCGGCGCGCCGACCGGCTTCAGGCGCTGGTGGAGAAGATCCGGGCCGACGGGGGCGAGGCGCTCGCCGTGGCCGCCGACGTCACCGACGACGCGTCCGTGGCGGCCGCCCGCGACCTGGTGCACGACACGTTCGGCGCCGTCGACCTGGTCGTGAACAACGCCGGCGTCATGCTCCCGAACCCGATCGCCGACGGCCGCATCGACGAGTGGCAGCGCATGCTCGACACCAACGTCACCGGAGTGCTGCGGGTCATCCGTGCCTTCGGCGCCGACCTGGTGGGCGCGGCCGACGAGGGGCGCACCGCCGACCTGGTGAACATCTCCTCCATCGGTGCCCACATCCCCTACCCCAACTACGCGGTGTACGGCGCCACGAAGGCCGCCGTCACCTATCTCTCGCAGTCCCTGCGCACCGAGTTCGGCCCGCGGGACGTGCGGGTCACGAACATCGAGCCGGGGCTGACGCAGACCGAGCTGGCCGCGCATATCGACAGCGCGGAGCTGTCCGGGCAGCTGGACGGCATGTTCGAGGCGATCGGCAGCCTGTCGGCGGCGGAGGTCGCGGACGTCGTCGCCTACGCCACCAGCCGGCCCCGGCACGTCAACCTGCGCCAGATCATGGTGCTGCCGACCCGGCAGGCGTGAGGGGCGTACAGGCCGCGGGGCAGTGCGGGCCGTGGGGCAGTGCGGGCCGTGGGGCAGTGCGGGCCGTGCGGGTCAGCCGTCGTCGCGGGAGCGGGCGCGGCGGCCGGAGAGCAGTTCAGGGTTGTACCGGACCGCCTGGGCGAAGTTGACGCCGACGATCCCGAGCCAGGCGGCCACCGTCCCGGCCGTCCCCGCGACGCCGCCGGCGACGGCGGTCAGCGGGATCGCCAGGACCAGCGAGACGATCGCGAGCCCGAAGCGCTCCGGCCAGGTGTCGGCGCCCTTCGGGCGCCGGGCGCCGCGCGCGCTCGCCATCTGCTGCTCGGCCAGGTGCCGCCGTACCCGGCGGTCCACCGCGTCGTCGATGCGCTGCTCGACCTTCTCCAGGAAGGAGTCCAGCAGCGCGGCGTCGTAGTCCTCGCCCAGGTCACGGCGAGCCTGCAGCGTGGCGTCGAGGTCCTTGCGCAGGTCCACGTCCCGCGGGTCCAGAGTGTCCATGCCGTTCAGGTTAGGGAGCGGCCGCCGGCGCCGCACTGGGGTTAGCCCCCCTGTCCGGGACCCCTGGTTCCGGATGCCGCCGGCCGTCTACTTCACCAGCCCGTGCTGCCTGGCGTAGGCGTAGGCCACGTCCTCGGGGTCCTTCTTGTCCTTGTCCACCTGCCGGTTCAGCTCGGTGAGCTGGGCCGTGGTCAGCAGGTTGCCCAGCCTGGCGAGGGCCTTGCGGACGGTGTCGTCGGCCTTGCGGTCGGCGATGAGCGGGACGATGTGCTGGCTGGGGATCAGGTGCTCGGGGTCGGTGAGCACCACCCAGTCGTTGGCCTTGATGTCGGTGTCGGTGGTGAACAGGTTCGCCACGTCCACGTCGCCCTTCTTGAGCGCGCCCTTGACCAGCGGCCCGTCGGAGTCCAGCGACTTGAACTCCTTGAACGCGACGCCGTACACGTCCTTCAGGCCGACCGCACCGACCTGGCGCTTCTTCACCTCGGGCGCGGCGCCGATGACGAGCTTGCCGTTCTGCTTCTTCAGGTCGGCGAGGGAGACCAGCCCGTACTTCTTCGCGGTCTCGCGGGTGACGACGAAGGCGTCCGAGTCCTCCGCCATGCCGTACGGCAGCACCTGGAGGCCGGACGGGAGGGCCTGGGTGAGGGCGTTCTGCATCTCGCCGGACTCGCTGGCCGTGGCCTTCGGGGCGAGGTAGTTGAGCAGGGCGCCCTGGTACTCGGGCAGCAGGTCGATGTCGCCGCCCCTGAGGGCCGGGATGACGATCTCGCGGGTGCCGAGGTTGGGGCGGACGGTCGTCTTCACACCGGCGCCCTTCAGAGCGGCGGCGTAGAGGTAGCCGAGGACCTGGTTCTCGGTGAAGTTGGCCGTGCCGATGGTGACCCCGCCCTTGCTGGAGCCACCGCCGCCGGTGCCGGCGCCCGAGCCGTTGAGGGAGGTGATGCCGCTCGCGCAGGCGGAGAGGGCGGGGACGGAGGCGACCGCGAGCAGGCCGCCGAGGGCAGTACGACGATTCATCGGAAGTTCCCGGGGGTTCAGGCGGTGCGGATGGGGGCGCCCCCGCGCGAGCGTCGTCGAGCGTGGGGGAGGAAGAGGAAGCGCTGGAGGCCGGCGAGGGCCAGGTCCAGGACGACGGCGACGAGGGCGACCAGCACCGCGCCGCCGAGCACCTGGACGAGGTCGCGCTGGGCGAGGCCGTCGAAGACGTACCGGCCGAGGCCGCCGAAGGAGACGTACGCGGCGATGGTCGCCGTGGCGACGACCTGGATCAGGGCCAGCCGCAGGCCCGTCATGATCAGCGGAAGCGCGAGCGGCAGCTCGACCTGGAACAGGACCTGGTGGCCGCGCATGCCCTGGCCGCGCGCCGCGTCCTTCACGTCCGGGTCTACGGCCGTCATGCCGGCGTAGGTGTTCGTGACGATCGCGGGGACCGCGAGGGCGACCAGGGCGACGTACACCGGCAGCATCGACAGGCCGCCGGCCAGGAAGACCAGCACGACCAGGCCGACGGTCGGCAGGGCCCGCCCGAAGGAGGCGAGGTTGATCGCGAGGAAGGCGCCCCTGCCGGTGTGGCCGATCAGCAGGCCGAGCGGGAGACCGATGGCGGCGGCGATGAGCGTGGCCAGCAGGGAGTACTGGAGGTGTTCGGCGAGGCGGTGCGCGATGCCGTCGGGTCCGGTCCACTGGGAGCCGCTGACCAGCCACGTGCCGAGGTTCTTGAGGAGTTCGTACATCAGGCTCGCCTCCTGGCCCAGGGGGTGAGGGCGTACTGGACGGCGACCAGCGCCGCGTCCGCGACGACGGCGAGGAGCAGGGTGAGGACCACTCCGGCGATCACCGGCGTCGGGAAGTCGCGCTGGAAGCCGTCGGTGAAGAGCTGGCCGAGGCCGCCGTCGCCGATGTAGGTGGCGACGGAGACGAGGGAGATCGACATGACGGTGGCGATGCGGACGCCGGCCATGATCACGGGGAGCGCGAGCGGGAACTCGACGGTGAGGAGCGTGCGCAGGGGGCGTGTGCCCATCGCTTTCGCCGCCTCCTTCACCTTCACGGGCACCGAGTCCAGGCCCTCGACGGTGTTCCGCAGCAGGACGACCAGGGTGTAGACGGTCAGACCGGTCACGGTGGTGGTGCGGGTCAGGCCGCTGACCGGCAGGAGGAGTACGAAGATCGCGATCGACGGGATCGTGAAGAGGACGTTGGACGCGCCGAGGAGGAAGCCGCGCAGCGGGGGGATCCGGTGGGCGACCACGGCCAGCGGGAGTGAGATCAGCAGGCCGAGGGCGACGGCGGTGAGGGCGGCCTGGAGGTGGGAGAGCGTCAGGGTGGTGAGGTCGTCGGTGTGGGCGGACACCCAGGACCAGTCGATCGTCATGCGGCCACCCGTACTTCGGCGTGGGCGCGGCCCGCGTGCTCGTGGATGTCGTCGCGGGAGGAGACGCCGGTGAGCACGCCGTCGGTGTCGACGCGGGCGATCAGGCCGGTGGGGGAGGCGACCGACTCGTTGAGGGCGGAGAGGAGGGAGCCGGTGTCCCGTAGCGGGCGGACGGGGATCTCGGCGTCCTTCGAGGCCCAGTGGAGGGGCTTGTTCTGCGCGTCGAGGACGAGGGTCCAGGTGCCACCCTCGGGAGCGGGGCCCTGCGGGACGTCGGCGAGGGTCTTCAGGGACAGCAGCTTCAGTCCGCGCTCGGCGCCGAGGAAGTCGGCCACGAACTCGTCGGCGGGGCGGGCCAGGAGCTCGGCGGGCGGGGCGCACTGGATCAGGTGGCCGCCCGTGCGGAACACGGCGATCTGGTCGCCGAGGCGCACCGCCTCGTCGATGTCGTGCGTGACGAACACGATGGTCTTGCTCAACTCGGCCTGAAGGCGCAGTAGTTCGTCCTGGAGCTGGGTGCGCACGACCGGGTCGATCGCGCCGAACGGCTCGTCCATGAGCAGCACGGGCGGGTCGGCGGCGAGCGCGCGGGCGACGCCGACGCGTTGCTGCTGGCCGCCGGAGAGCTGGTGCGGGTAGCGCTTGCCGGTCTCGGGAGCCAGCCCGACGGTCTCCAGCAGTTCGGCGGCGCGGGCCCTGGCCTCCCTGCGGGGCCGGCCGAGCAGGAGCGGGACGGTGGCGATGTTGTCGAGCACCGTGCGGTGCGGGAAGAGGCCGGCCTGCTGGATGACGTAGCCGATGGAGCGGCGCAGTTCGGCCGCGTCCTGCCGGGTGACATCCTTGCCGCCGACGCGGATGGTGCCGGAGGTCGGCTCGACCATCCGGTTGATCATTCGCAGGGTGGTGGTCTTGCCGCAACCGGAGGATCCGACGAGGACGGTGACACCGCCCTCCGGTATCTCCAGGTTGAGGTCGTTCACTGCCGTGGTGCCGTTGGGGAAGCGCTTGTGGACCGCGTCGAACTGGATCATGAGATGTCCCTTGCCCGGCTGTATAACGTCATGCAGAGTTCTTGGTGTGTGAATAGCTTGGCAACGGTTTGGCGTTAATTCGCTGTAACGGATGATCGAGAGGCAAGATCCGGTGTCCGGATCGAGGGGAGTTTGGGCGTGATGTCGTCTCGTATCGTGGACAATCCGCCGTCCGTTCCGGCCGTGGAGCCGTCCGAGCGATCCGCGACGGTGGTCCTGGACGGGTCCGGCCTCGGCGTCGAGGACGTCGTACGTCTCGCCGACGGCGCCGCGCGTCCCGTCCCCGGGGCCGATGCCCTGCTGCGCGTGGAGCACTCCTGGAACACCGCCCGGCAGATCGCCGCCACCGGGCGGGTCTACGGCCGCTCCACCGGCGTCGGCGCCAACCGGAACGAGGACGTGCCCACCGAGGCTGCCGCCGATCACGGCCTGCGCCTGCTGCGCAGCCACGCCGGCGCCGTCGGCGAGGAACTCCCCGCCCGTCAGGTACGTGCCGCCCTCGCCGTCCGCGCCAACCAACTGCTCGCCGGTGGCGCCGGCTTGCGGCCGAGCGTGGTCACCGCGCTGTGCGACGCACTGGAGTCCGGCGCGTATCCGGTGGTCAACGAGTTCGGCTCGGTCGGCACCGGCGACATAGCGGGCCTCGCCCAGGTCGGCCTCGCGCTGGCCGGGGAACACCCCTGGCGAGGCCCGGCCGCCCCCGAGCCGCAGCCCCTCGACAACAACGACGCCCTGGCGCTGATCAGCAGCAACGCCGTCACCCTCGGCCAGTCCGCGCTCGCCCTGCACGAACTGCGCGGGCTGATCGGCGCCACCCAGGTCGTCGCGGCCCTGTCCCTGCTCGCCGTCGACGGCTCCCACGAGGCGTACGCCGCCCCCGTGCACGCCGCCCGCCCGCACCGGGGCAGCGCCGAGGTGGCCCGGCGGATGCGCGAGCTGATCGGCGCCGCCGACCGGCCCACCCCGCCGCTCGGCCGGATCCAGGACCCGTACGGCCTGCGGTGCGTGCCCCAGATACACGGCCCCGCGCACGACGCGGCCGACGCCCTGGAGCAGGTCCTCACCGTGGAGATCAACGCGGCCGCCGAGAACCCGCTCATCGCTCCCGAGGACCTCGCCGCCTACCACCACGGCGGCTTCTACGCCCTCCAACTCGCCCTCGCCCTGGACCACTTCAGACTCGCGCTCACCCAGGTGGCCCGGCTGTCGACCTCCCGGCTGTCCACGCTCAACGAGCCCGCCTACACCCGCCTGCGCCCCTTCCTCGCCGACCACGAGCCGGCCGCCTCCGGCGTGATGATCCTGGAGTACGCGGCCGCCGCCGCCCTCGGCGATCTGCGGGCCTTCTCCGCGCCCGCCTCGCTCGGCCACGCTGTACTCTCCCGGGGCGTCGAGGAACAGGCGAGCTTCGCCTCGCTCGCCGCGCGGCAGACCCTGCGCGCGTGCGGTGCGTATCGTCTGGTGGTCGGCTGCGAACTCGTCGCCGCCGTCCGCGCGCTGCGTCAGCGCGATCTGCGGCCCGACCCGGGGCTGCCGGCCGGCCGGGCGTTCGCGCTCGCCGAGTCGGTCCTCGACCCCGACCCGGCCGACCGGCCGCTCACGCAGGACGTGACGCGGGCGGCCGCACTGCTCGACCGGTTCACGGACATCTGGAGGGGGAGCGCGTCATGAGTGTGGACAGGGTTACCGG
Source organism: Streptomyces sp. CoH27 (assembly GCF_020181035.1). Classification (GTDB taxonomy): domain Bacteria; phylum Actinomycetota; class Actinomycetes; order Streptomycetales; family Streptomycetaceae; genus Streptomyces; species Streptomyces camelliae. Next base: position 69,352 of record NZ_JAIQYY010000014.1, on the reverse strand, counting down.
TGTGGACTCCGCGGAAGGCGCCGCGTCCGGCGGTGTGACCGACAGCCCCGCGGGCCGGCTGCAGGCGCTCTTCGAGGGGCACCGGCTCACCCCGACCCAGCGCCGGATCGCGCACAGCATGGTCCGGCGGGCCGCCGACGTGCCCTTCCTGTCCAGCGTGGAGCTGGCCGAGCTGGCGGGCGTCAGCCAGCCGTCCGTCACCCGCTTCGCGGTCGCCCTCGGCTTCGACGGCTATCCGGCGCTGCGCAGGTATCTGCGCGAGGTCGTCCCCGTCGAACCGGCCGCCGAGGCAGGCGCGTTCAACGAGTACCAGCAGGCCGTCGAGGCCGAGATCGAGAACCTGAGGCACCTCGCCGAACTCCTCGCCGACCCGCGTCCGGTGCAGCGGGCCGGCCGGATCCTCGCCGCCTCCCGCCCGCTGCCGGTGCTCGGCCTGCGGGCCGCCGCCTCCCAGGCGTACGGCTTCTCGTACTTCGCCGCCAAGGTCCACCCGGACGTCCGGCTGCTCAACGAGGGCGGCACGATGATCCAGGACCGCATCGATGCCGCCGTCCGCGCGGGCGCCTCCGCCCTGCTGTGCTTCGCGCTGCCCCGGCACCCCCGCGAGGTCGTGGACACCCTCGCCTACGCCCAGGACGTCGGGCTGACGACGGTCACGGTCGCCGACTCGGCGTTCGCACCGGTCGCCAAGCACTCCGACCTGCTGCTGCCCGCCGCCGTCGGCACCGGCCTCGCCTTCGACACCGCGTGCGCCCCGATGCTGCTCGGCCGGGTGCTGCTGGAGGCGCTCTGTGACGACCTGCCCGACGCCCAGGCCCGCCTGGAGGAGTTCGACACGAAGGCGGTGGCGCGCGGGCTGTTCGTGGAGTGATCTCCTTCCGGGCGCCCTCCTTCCGGGCGCGCTCTCAGACTCGTCTCACGTTCTGCCCCTAGCTTCTGCGGGAGACAACAGGCGCTGGATGGACACGTGACACGGGAGGCTGACGTGGCGCGCGGAGGGCAGGGACTGGCCCGGGTGGCCGTCGTCGTACGGGCCGGGGCCGCACCGCTGTGGTGGTTCGGGGTGGCCGCGGCCGGGGTCGGGGTGCTGCCGCCCGGGGTGACCGGCCGCCGGATCGGGGTGCTGGCCGGGGCCGCGCTGTTCCTCGTCGCCGCGGCCGGCGTACCACTGGCACGGCGGAAGCGGTACGACGCCCTCGCCCGCGGGGCGGCCCGCGCGGGCAAGTTCGACGTGCTGCAGGACCGGGCGGTGACCGTGCGCGCCTGGCGCCGGGGCCACCGGTGGTGGCTGCTGGCGGCCTTCGCCGCGGCCCTCGGCTCCGCCTTCGCCGTCCCCGCCGCCGGCGGCATGCTGCTCGCCGGGCTCGGCACCGGGCTGCGGCTGAAGGCGGCCCGCATCGGGCGGCGCGAGCGGGCGGAGCAGACTCTGCTGTGGGTGCGCGTCGACTGGCTCGGCCGACGCGGCGGCAGCCCGGTGGGCAAGGCCGTGAAGGGGTGGCGCGGTACGGGTGTCGCGGCCGGCGACGCGGCCCCGGGCGGGGCCCGCCGCCGTACCGCTGCGCTGGTCTAGTGCCGCGGCAGGCAACGTCTGCCCGTCAAGGAGCGGCGTCCGGTGCGTGCTCTGGGGGTCCCCCCGGCCGAAGGCTGGGGGAGTGCCGGCCGGAAGCCCTCGTACTGGACGTACTTGGGCTTTCGGCCGGTGCGGCGAGTGGGGGTACCCCCTCTGGGGGAGCGTGCAGGGCGTCGCGACGGGGCGAACGTTGCCTGTTGCGGCACTAGATCTCCAGCTCCTGCTCGATCTTCTTCAGCTGGTGCCGTGCCATCGCCAGGTTGGCCCGGGAGGTGTCCAGGACCAGGTAGAGGAACAGGCCGTTGCCGCCGCGGCTCTTGAGCAGGCGGACCAGGTGGTACTGGTCCGTCAACGTGATCAGGATGTCCTCGATCTCGCTCTTGAGCCCCAACATCTCCATCGTGCGCATCTTGGCGCGGATCACGTCGGTGTTGCCGGCGGCGGCCACGTTCAGGTCGAAGGTCTTGCTGCCGCCCATCGTGCCCAGCGCCATCCCGCTGGTGTAGTCGACGAGCGCGACGCCGGTGGCGCCCTCGATGGAGGTGAGCGCTTCTTTCAGTGCGGTTTCGGTGTTCGCCACGGTGAGTCCTCTCGAATCGTTCAACTGTCGGTCGCGGTGCGCATGTCGGCGCCCGCGGTGCGGGTCGTACGGGTACGGGCCGGTGGCGCGGGGCTGACGGCGCCCAGCGTCCTTCGGGGCGGGGCGGCGGCCCGGGCGGCGGCCTCGGCGGCGTCGAGCAGCTCCCCGATCCGGGCGCCGGCCCGGCGGCCCTCCAGGTGCAGCCGCCCGACGTTGACCCGGCCCTCGGCGAGCAGAGTCAGTACGGCGGTGCGGCCCGCGGCGTAGGTGGCGACGTAGCCGCCCTCGCCGCGCACCAGCAGCTCGCGGAAGCCGCCGTGCCCGGTGGCGTCGCTGACCCGTACGGCCACGCCGAGCGCGGCGGCGGTCAGCGCGGCCAGGCCCTCCGGGTCCACCCCCGGGGTGTCGTGGGCGACGACGAGCCCGTCGACGCCGGCCGCCAGGGCGCCGGTGAGCTGCGGCACCCGGGTCCGCAGCCGGCGCAGCTCCTCCAGGACGGCCTGGAGGTCCTCTTCGGACACGATCAGCTCTCTCCTCTCGGCGGGGCGGTGCCGTTCAAAGCGCCTCCAGCGCATCCCTGAGCCTCTTCAGCAGCGCGATGTCGGGGTCGGTGACCGGGGGTGGGTACGGCAGGGAGGCCGGGACCGCGGGCGGCACCGGTGCGAGGTGGCCGGCCGCCGCGAGCCGGCGCACGTCGACCAGCGTGTGGAAGGCCTGCCGGCCCAGGTTCCGGGCGATCCCGGTGGCCGTGCGGACGCCGTCCACGCGGTCCAGGACCACCCGCTGCCGGGCCGTGACCGGCGCGGGCGCCGCCGGGTCGGCCCGGATCAGCGGGGCGCTGTCGATGGCCGGGTCGGGCCACAGCCGGTGCAGCAGCAGCCGGCGGCGCAGCGTCTCGCGTTCCAGCGCGACGACCGGGACCGAGGGCAGCGGGCCGAGCCGGGGGGTGTTGTCGTAGCGGAAGCGGCCCGGGGTGCTGCTCGGCGCCAGCGCGAAGTACCCGGCGTCGTACAGCGCGTCCAGATGGCACAGCTCCAGCGCACCTGTGGTCAACAGTCCCGACTCCAGCAGGAGTTCGGCGGCCTGCGGCGGGCCCGCGGTGCGCGCGGCGGCCCGCTGCCAGGCGGCGGCCGCGAGGGTGCCGTGGGCTGTGAGGAGCACGTCGAGGCCCGGGGAGCAGGGGCTCTCGGCGTGCACCACCCGGCCCTCGGCGAGGTACAGGGTGCCGTGCTCGCGCACCAGGACGCCGGTGGCCCGCTCCTCGGCCAGCCGGGTCAGCATCGGCGACAGGGCCCGGCCGGCCGTCTTGTCCCGTACCGGCAGCGGAGGTATGTGCGTCACGGTCATCCCAGCACCAGCCGGGCGGCCATCTCGCCGAGCCGGATCCGGGCGAGCGCGAGGTTGCCGTCCTCGCGGCCGAGCCACAGATGCAGGAACACACTGCTGTCGAAAGACGTGTCCACGAACCGCAGCAGGTGGTAGCTGTCGCGGTTGCTGACGATCACGTCCTCGACGGGTGGCCGCCCGTCATCCGCGCGGGCCGCGAACGCGCCGTGCTCGGCGGCCATCCGGGCCAGTTCGGCGGCCTCGGCGGCGGTCGTCTCGTGATCGCCGCCAGGCGCCTCCCCGACCGTGCCGAGCGCCAGTCCGCTCGTCCAGTCCACGAGCGCGGCGCCCCGCGCACCAGGCAACCGCATCGCTTCCAGCAGGCACTCGTCGATTCCGGGCACCGTGGCTCCCCTCCCGCCTGGGAATCCGGCTGAGTGACGCCGACACTACGCACCGTGCGCGCCGCGGGGGGAGCCTTTGGCATTTTCCAGTGGAACATGCGTCCGGCGTACTAGTGTGGGTCAACTGAACTCTGTGTCAGGGGAGTTGATCGAGTTGTGCGCGGGGGAGGGGGCGTGCGTCAACGGCTCCCGGGCGCCCGCAGGGTGGTGAGCGCGTCCACGTGCGCGCCGCCGGACTCCGCCACCACCTCGGCCATGGTCTGCGGCTCCCGTACGACCGCGAAGGCGACACCTCCCGCACCGTCCGGCGCGAAGCCGTAGATTCCGGGCCGGGCCAGGGAGTTGTAGGCGTAGTGGTGGGCGAAGTAGTACGCGCCCGTGTCCAGCGCCGCCGCGTAGTCGCCCTGCTCCAGCGCGGGCAGCGCGCGCCCCTCGGCGAGCAGGTCGCCCGAGAAACAGGCCGGCCCGGCCACGTCCTGCACCACGTCCGGCCCCTGCTTGGGGCGCCCCTTGGCGTCGTACCCGGCGATCCTGAGCGGCCACGCCTCGGGCACGTACACCGTCCGCGTCGCCACCTGCACGCCCGCGTGCGTCACCGCGATCCGCCGCCCGCCCGCGCTCTTGGCGTACTCCACCCGCGCCACCACCGTCCCGTGCCGGGCCATGAGCGAGCGCCCGAACTCGGTCACCAGCCCGTACCGCCCGTCGAACAGCCCCGGCACCTGCTCGGCCAGCACGCGCGCGTACTGCGCGTACGTCGGCGCCGCCACCTCGGAGGCGAAGTCCACCGAGAGCCCGCCGCCGATGTCGAGCGTGTCGATCTGCCGCCGCCCGGCCCGCGCGTTGACCTCCTCCGCGAGCGCGTACGTCTCCGCGACGCCCCGCGCCAGCAGCGGCAGCGGGATGCCCTGTGAGCCGGTGTGGGCGTGCAGCCGGGTCAGCCACGGCCGCTCCAGGAACGCCTGGACGACCCACTCGCGCGCCCCCTCGTCCCGCAGCGCCACCCCGAACTTCGAGGTCGCCGTCGCCGTGGACGTGGCCCCGATGGCCCCGCCGCCGATCTGCGGGTTGACCCTGAGGCCCAGCGGGGAGCGGGTGGACGTCTGCCGGACGAGGGCGTCCAGCCGGTCCAGCTCCTGCGGGTTGTCGGCGTTCACGGCGATGCCCAGCGCCAGCGCCTCGCGCAGCTCGGCCGGGGTCTTCGCGGGCGCGTCCAGCACCGTCCGCCCCGCCGGCATCCCGGCGGCCCGCGCCAGCGCCAGCTCGCCCGGGCTCGCGACCTCCGCGCCGAGACCCGCCTCGCCCAGCAGCCGCAGCACCGGCACCAGCGGGGTCGCCTTCACCGCGAAGGCGTGCAGCACCGGGGTGCCGGGCGCCACCGCCGCGTCGAACGCCGTCCGCAGGGCCGCCGCCGACCGCCGGATTCCGGTCACGTCCAGCAGCCCGACCACGGCCGCGTCCGGCCCGAGCAGCCCCTGCTCCACGGCGGCGCGCACCGCCTCGTCCCGCCGGGCGGCGCGGTCCTGGGCCTCGGTCTGGATGTCCCGCTCCACAGCGTCTCCCCTCGTCTCCGCCTCAGGTACCTGTCCAGCCAAACACCGGCGGCGCGCGAACGGGGGGCCTCCGATGTATTGACTAGTTCTATTCAGACCTACAGGATGTGAATAGACGTAGTAACAGGAGGAGGCAGACGATGTCGGGACCCCGCCCCGTACGAGCACCGCGCGGCACGGAACTGAGCGCCCTGGGATGGCAGCAGGAAGCCGCCCTGCGGATGCTGCAGAACAACCTCGACCCCGAGGTGGCCGAGCACCCGGACAAGCTCGTGGTCTACGGCGGCACCGGCAAGGCCGCCCGTGACTGGCGCTCCTTCGACGCCATGGTCCGCACGCTGAAGACCCTCAAGCAGGACGAGACCATGCTGGTCCAGTCCGGCCGCCCGGTCGGCGTCATGCAGACCCACGAGTGGGCCCCGCGCGTCCTCATCGCCAACTCCAACCTGGTCGGCGACTGGGCCAACTGGGAGGAGTTCCGCCGTCTGGAGGCCCTCGGCCTGACCATGTACGGCCAGATGACCGCCGGTTCCTGGATCTACATCGGCACCCAGGGCATCCTCCAGGGCACCTACGAGACCTTCGCCGCCGTCGCCGCGAAGAAGTTCAACGGCACCCTCGCCGGGACGATCACCCTCACCGCCGGCCTCGGCGGCATGGGCGGTGCCCAGCCCCTCGCCGTGACGATGAACGACGGCGTCGCCCTCTGCATCGACTGCGACCCGCGCGCCATCGAGCGTCGCATCGAGCACCGCTACCTGGACGTGAAGGCCGACTCGCTGGACCACGCGCTCCAGCTGGCGGTCGAGGCCCGTGACGCCCGCCGTCCGCTGTCGATCGGCGTCCTCGGCAACGCGGCCGACCTGGTCCCGCAGCTGCTCGCGATGAACGCCCCCATCGACATCGTCACCGACCAGACCTCCGCCCACGACCCGCTGTCCTACCTGCCGGTGGGCATGGCCTTCGAGGACATGGCCGACGCCGCCGCCAAGGACCCGGCCGGCTTCACCACACGTGCGCGTGAGTCCATGGCGAAGCACGTCGAGGCCATGGTCGGCTTCATGGACGCCGGCGCCGAGGTCTTCGACTACGGCAACTCCATCCGCGGCGAGGCCCAACTGGCCGGCTACGGCAGGGCATTCGCCTTCCCCGGCTTCGTCCCCGCGTACATCCGCCCGCTCTTCTGCGAGGGCAAGGGCCCCTTCCGCTGGGCCGCGCTGTCCGGCGACCCCGCCGACATCGCCAAGACCGACAAGGCGATCCTGGAGCTGTTCCCCGAGAACGAGTCCCTGGCCCGCTGGATCAAGATGGCCGGCGAGCGCGTCCACTTCCAGGGCCTGCCCGCGCGCATCTGCTGGCTCGGCTACGGCGAGCGCGACAAGGCCGGCGAGCGCTTCAACGACATGGTCGCCTCCGGTGAGCTGGCCGCTCCGCTGGCGATCGGCCGTGACCACCTGGACTGCGGTTCCGTCGCCTCCCCGTACCGCGAGACCGAGGCCATGCTCGACGGCTCCGACGCGATCGCCGACTGGCCGCTGCTGAACGCCATGGTGAACGTGGCCTCCGGTGCGTCGTGGGTGTCCATCCACCACGGTGGCGGTGTGGGCATGGGCCGCTCCATTCACGCCGGGCAGGTGACGGTGGCCGACGGCACCAAGCTGGGCGGCGAGAAGATCCGCCGCGTACTGACCAACGACCCGGGCATGGGCGTCATCCGGCACGTGGATGCCGGGTACGACATCGCGGAGTCCGTCGCTCAGGAGCGCGGGGTCCGGGTGCCGATGCGTGAGGGTGACCAGGCGTGACCCAGCGCTCCGCCGAGCTGAGCGGCAACGGTCCGGTGGGGGCTGAGCCCTCGTCGCCGTCTGCCGCTTCGGCCGCCCCTTCCTTCCAGGAGATGTGGCGCGAGCTGCTCCCCATCGGGCGGCACCCCGACTCCAAGGGATACCGGCGCTACGCCTGGACCGGGGCCGACACCGAGTGCCGGGCCTGGTTCGAGGAGCAGGCCGAGGCGCGTGGGCTGGCCTACGAGGTCGACCGGAACGGGAATCAGTGGGCCTGGGCCGGGGACCCGGCCGCCGGGGACGCGGTCGTGACCGGGTCGCATCTGGACTCGGTGCCGGACGGCGGCGCCTTCGACGGGCCCCTCGGGGTCGTGTCCTCCTTCGCCGCCCTGGACGAACTGCGCGGGAGGGGAGCGCGGTTCACCAAGCCCCTGGCCATCGTCAACTTCGGGGACGAGGAAGGGGCCCGCTTCGGGCTCGCCTGCGTCGGCTCCCGGCTCACCGCCGGGCAGCTGACCGTCGAGCAGGCGCACCGGCTGACCGACGGGGACGGGGTCACGCTGCCGCGGGCCATGGAGGCCGCCGGATACGACCCCGACGCCCTCGGGGCCGACCCCGAGCGGCTGGCCCGGATCGGCGCCTTCGTCGAGCTGCACGTCGAACAGGGCCGCGCGCTGGACCTGTCCGGCGACCGGGTCGGCATCGCCAGCGCCATCTGGCCGCACGGGCGCTGGCGGTTCGACTTCCGGGGCGAGGCGAACCACGCCGGCACCACCCGGCTGGTGGACCGGCGCGACCCGATGCTGTCGTACGCCGAGACCGTGCTCGCCGCCCGCCGCGAGGCCCGGCTCGCCGGGGCCGTCGCCACCTTCGGCAAGATCGCGGTGGAGCCCAACGGGGTCAACGCGATCCCCTCCCTCGTGCGCGGCTGGCTCGACTCCCGCGCCGCCGACCAGGACACCCTGGACACCGTCGTCGGCGGCATCGAGAAGGCCGCGCGGGAGTACGCCGACGCCCACGGCATCGATCTCGACGTCGTACGGGAGTCCTTCACGCCCGTCGTCGAGTTCGACCACGCCCTGCGCGACGAACTCGGCCGCATCCTGGGAAAGGACACCGGCACGGACACCGGCCTGACCGTGCCCGTCCTCGGGACCGGCGCCGGACACGACGCCGGGATCCTCGCCGGGAGCATCCCGACCGCCATGCTGTTCGTGCGCAACCCCACCGGTGTCTCGCACTCCCCGGCCGAGTTCGCCGCCGAGGACGACTGCCTGGCCGGGGTGCGCGCACTCGCCGACGTACTGGAAGGGCTGGCCTGCAGGTGACCAAGGCGACCTACTGGTTGGAACACGCCTGGCTCGGCACCACCGTCGAGCCGGGCGTGGCCCTGGACGTGGCGGACGGCCGCGTCGCCGCCGTGCGCACGGGGGTCGACGCGCCGCCCCCTGGCACCGAGGTGTTGCGCGGGCTGACGATTCCGGGCTTGGCCAATAGTCATAGCCATGCCTTCCACCGGGCGCTGCGCGGCACCGTCCAGGTGGGCAGCGGCACCTTCTGGACCTGGCGCGAGGTGATGTACTCCGTCGCCGGCCGTCTGACCCCGGAGACCTACCACGCCCTGGCCCGCGCGGTGTACGCCGAGATGGCCCTCGCCGGTATCACCGCCGTAGGCGAGTTCCACTACGTGCACCACGCGCCCGGCGGCACCCCCTACGCCGACCCCAACGCGATGGGCGAGGCGCTGATCGAGGCCGCCGCCGACGCCGGTATCCGCATCACCCTCCTCGACACCTGCTACCTGTCTTCCGGCTTCGGTGAGGCTCCGAACGCCCACCAGCTGCGCTTCTCCGACGGCAGTGCGGAGGCCTGGGCCGCACGCTGTGCAGTTCTCAAGGAGCGGGATCACGCGCGGATCGGGGCGGCGATTCACTCCGTACGGGCCGTGCCCGCCGGCCAGTTGGCGACCGTGGCCCGGTGGGCCGAGGAGCGGCGGGCCCCGCTGCATGTCCACCTGTCGGAGCAGACCGCCGAGAACGACGCCTGCCAGGCCGCCCACGGCTGCACGCCCACCCGGCTGCTCGCCGACCACGGCGTCCTCGGGCCGCGCACCACCGGGGTGCACAACACCCACCTCACGGACGAGGACATCGCCCTGCTCGGCGGCTCGGGCACCGGCACCTGCATGTGCCCGACGACCGAGCGGGACCTGGCAGACGGCATCGGCCCGGCCGTCGCTCTCCAGCGGGCCGGCTCCCCGCTCTCCCTCGGCTCCGACAGCCACGCCGTCATCGACCTGCTCGAAGAGGCGCGCGCGATGGAGCTGAACGAGCGGCTGCGCACCCGCACCCGGGGCCACTGGACGGCGAACGCCCTGCTCAGGGCCGCCACCGCCGACGGCCACGCGGCCCTCGGCTGGGACGAGGCCGGCACCCTGGAAGCAGGCGCGCTCGCCGACTTCACGACGATCGCCCTCGACTCGGTCAGGACAGCGGGCCCGCTGCCCCGGCTGGGCGCCGAGACGGCCGTATTCGCGGCGAGCGCGGCGGACGTACGGCACACGGTCGTGGGCGGCCGGCACGTCGTACGCGACGGGGCGCACACCCTCGTACCGGACGTACCGCACGCTCTCGCGCGGGCGGTCGAAGCCCTCCGCGCCTGACGACCACCCATGAGGACACCATGAGCAGCAGCACCGTCATCACCAACATCGCCACGCTGGTCACCAACGACCCCTCCCTCGGTGAGAGCTCCCCTCTCGGTCTGATCCAGGACGCGGCCGTCGTCATCGACGGCGACCGCATCGCGTGGACCGGTGAATCCAGCAAAGCACCCGCCACTGACAACCGGGTCGACGCGGGCGGCCGGGCGGTGCTGCCGGGCTTCGTGGACTCGCACTCGCACCTGGTCTTCGCCGGTGACCGTACGCAGGAGTTCAACGGCCGGATGTCCGGCCGCTCCTACACGGCGGGGGGCATCCGCACCACGGTCGCGGCCACCCGGGCCGCGACCGACGCGGAGCTGGAGCGGAACCTCACCCACTACCTGGCGGAGGCCCTGCGCCAGGGCACCACCACCTTCGAGACGAAGTCGGGCTACGGCCTCACGGTCGAGGACGAGTCCCGCGCCCTGCGCATCGCCGCACGGCACACCGACGAAGTGACGTACCTCGGTGCGCACATCGTCTCTCCCGACTACGCCGACGACCCGGCTGCCTATGTCGCCCTGGTGACCGGCGAGATGCTGGACGCCTGCGCGCCGCACGCCCGCTGGATCGACGTGTTCTGCGAGAAGGGCGCCTTCGACGGCGACCAGGCCCGCGCGATCCTCACCGCCGGCCGGGCGAAGGGCCTGCACCCCCGCATCCACGCCAACCAGCTCTCCTACGGCCCCGGCGTCCAGCTCGCCGTCGAACTCGACGCGGCCAGCGCCGACCATTGCACCCACCTCACGGACGCGGACGTCGACGCCCTGGCGAACAGCGACACGGTCGCCACCCTCCTGCCGGGCGCGGAATTCTCCACCCGAGCGGAGTGGCCGGACGCCCGCCGGCTGCTGGACGCGGGCGTGACGGTGGCCCTCTCCACGGACTGCAACCCGGGCTCCTCCTTCACCTCCTCCGTCCCCTTCTGCATCGCCCTGGCCGTCCGCGACATGCACATGACCCCCGACGAGGCGGTCTGGTCGGCCACGGCCGGCGGCGCCGCAGCCCTCCGCCGCACCGACATCGGCCACCTGACCCCGGGCGCCTACGCCGACCTGACCCTCCTGGACGCCCCGAGCCACGTCCACCTGGCCTACCGGCCGGGGGTGCCGCTGGTGAGCGGGGTGTGGCGGAGGGGGGTGCGGGTGGTGTGACGGGCGGTCAGCGTCCGTTCAGCGCACCCTGACGGTCTCGGCCGGCCCGACCATCTGCAGACGGAGCTTGTTCGAGCCGAAGTCCGCCTCGTAGAGCGCGCCGCGGAACTGCAGCGTGCCACGGCGCTTTGCCTGCACCCAGGTGTCGACCGAGCCACCGAGGCCGATGCCTCCGTGCGCGCACTTCACCGTACGCCAGGCCCCTTTGCCCTGCCGCTGCTGCACACAGAACCTCTGAAGGACATCGCTGTCGTTCGCGGCGTCCCCCTTCACGTGGACGCGCCCGCCGACCTTCACGGTGTGCGGGCTCACCTTGAAGTCATAGCTGACCTTCGCGGAGGCCGTCACCGCACTCAGCCCGAGTGCCGCGATACCGGCTGCTGCAACGACGGCTGCTCGTGCAGTACGCCGGTTGAGAAAACCCATCGTTCGTCTCCCCCTTCTCGGAACCGATCGCAACCTGTCAGAAGGGGAAGGCGGGAGCGCCGTTGCCCCGCAATTGGTCATTTTTTTCGTAGACCGAGTCGCAGCCCCAGATGCCCACGCCCCGGTCGGTCGCACCCCGGCTGTCCAGGCAGCGGCCCGCGGCGAGGTTCACCACCTGGGCGAAGGACGGTCCACGGAGTGCGCATGACGTCGGTTTAGCACGACCGTGTGATGGTTCGCTCGCGGGCTCGCGGCCCCCCTGGGCTGATCGGGTTAACGTGAGGAGGCGCGGGGTGGGACCCTCGGGCCGGCCCGACGGTCTGTCCCGGCACCGCGGGTCCCGGCCCGTCCGCTCCGGCCCCGTCCGCCTCGTCCCCCTGAGCCATCGCCCGCCCTCCTCTGGCGTACCGGCCAGTTTGGTGGGCTCATGGTGGTGGAGGGGGACGAGCGCGAAAAGAGGTTTCCGCGGGTGACTGCACAACGGGTGGAACCCGAGGTCACTCCTCCAGTGTCAGCCCCCTGCGCAGGCGCACCAGGGTCCGGGACAGCAGTCGGGACACGTGCATCTGGGAGATGCCGAGTTCCTCGCCGATCTCGGACTGGGTCATGTTGGCCACGAACCGCAGGGAGAGGATCTTCCGGTCCCGGGGCGGGAGTTCGGCGATCAGCGGTTTGAGGGACTCGACGTACTCGATGCCCTCCAGGCCGTGGTCCTCGTACCCGATCCGGTCCGCCAGCGCGCCCTCGGTCTCGTCCTCCTCGGGCTGGGCGTCCAGCGAGGAGGCGGTGTAGGCGTTCGAGGCGGCCATGCCCTCGACGACCTCGTCCTCGCTCAGGCCGAGCCGCTCGGCCAGTTCCGCGACCGTGGGGGAGCGGTCCAGCTTCTGGGCCAGTTCGTCCCCGGCCTTGGCCAGGTCCAGGCGCAGTTCCTGAAGCCTGCGCGGGACGCGCACGGACCAGGACGTGTCGCGGAAGAAACGCTTGATCTCGCCGATGATCGTCGGCATCGCGAAGGTGGGGAACTCCACCCCGCGCGAGAGCTCGAAGCGGTCGATCGCCTTGATCAGGCCGATCGTGCCGACCTGGATGATGTCCTCCATCGGCTCGCTGCGGGAGCGGAAGCGTGCGGCGGAGAACTTGACGAGCGCGAGGTTCAGCTCGACGAGGGTGTTGCGGACGTACGCGTACTCGTGCGTCCCTTCCTCCAGCGTCGTGAGGCGCTCGAAGAGGGTCTTGGACAGGGCCCGCGCGTCGACCGGGCCGATCTCGTCGTACGGGGGGATCTCCGGGAGTCCCTCGATGGGGTCGAGGGGTTCGATGGGATGATCCAGCTGTTCCGGTGGGGGTGTCGACGTCGCGTTCTGGGTAGGCGATGCGTCGAGCCGGGGTGACATGGTGTCCTCCATCGTTCTCGGCATATGGCTGCCGAAGCCGAGCGTGCACTGCGGTGTGCGGCGCCTCCAAAGCCGACGTGGGCCTGTCCCGGCCCGGTGGGGTCATGTGTGTCCTACTAGCCCTACCGGCTTCCCTCGACCGATCGCAAGTGCGTTCCGTTCAGGTATGTCCGATTATGTGAGGTTGTTCGGGTGTCGGAGTGCGTGAGGAAGGCGTAATGTTCGAGGGCATCAGCGGCCACGACCTCGGGAGAGAGAACGGCATGGACCACGGGATGGTCGGCAGCGCACAGTCGGGCCGGCTTCTGGTGGAGGTCCGGGAAGAGGGCTCCAGCGCCGTCGTGCAACCGGCGGGTGAGCTCGATCACCACACCGCCGATCTGCTGCGCGAGCCCCTCGACGACCTCCTGGCCAAGGGCTTCTCGCGTCTTGTCGTGGACTGCACACGCCTGGAGTTCTGCGACTCCACGGGTCTGAACGTCCTGCTCGGCGCCCGGCTGAAGGCCGAGGCCGCCGGTGGCGGGGTTCATCTGGCGGGGATGCAGCCGGTGGTGGCCCGCGTGTTCGAGATCACGGGGGCCGAGGCGGTCTTCACCGTGCACGACTCCGTGGCGGCGGCCCTGGCGCCCGGCGCCGGCTGAGCCTGCCGACCTCGCCCTTCCTGTTCCTCCCGGTTTCTCCTGGTCCCTCGGCTTCCTCGCATGCCGTCCTGGCGCGGCAACCGCTTCCGGCGCGCCGGGCCCGGGGCCGAAATCGGGGGTGTCCCGCCGAATCGGCCGGGCAGGAGAGGGCAGGGGAGGCGGCGGGAGGCGAGAACGGGAGAAGCAAGCAGAAGCGGGCAGGTGGAGACCGGTCGATGCCGACCGGAGCCGGCCCTTGAGACGTGAACTGGCGGATCGGTGAGGTGAAGCGCTGATGAGCACCACCCGGCCTTGCTCGCCGGGCGACCGCGGCCCGGAGTCCAGCGGCGCTTCCGGGGCGTCCGAGGAGGGCACGCCGGCCGGCGCGCCCACGGAGGCGGCCACGCCGGCCGAGCCCGCGGGCACGACCGCGCCGGCCGGGTCCGCGGGGACGACCGCGCCCGCCGAGTCCGCGGAGGCAGCGGCGACGTCTGCGGCTGCGGAGGGAGCCTCCCGGCGCGCGCCGGCGGAGGGCGTCGCGCCGTCCGGATCCGCCGACGGAGCGGACGGTGCCCAGGACACCGCCGACGGGCGGCGGATCCGCAGGATACGGCTGGAGGGCGAGAGCGGGGTCGTTCCGCTCGCCCGTGACTTCACGCGCCAGGCGCTGTACGCGTGGGGCTGGATGCCCGCCGCCACCGCCGACCAGCGGGCCGCCGCCGAGGACGTGCTGCTCGTCGTGTCCGAACTGGTCACCAACGCCTGCCTGCACGCCGAGGGCCCCGACGAACTCGTCCTCGCCTGCGACGACAAGGTGATCCGGCTGGAGGTCTCCGACCGCGGCACCGGCCAGCCGGCCCCGCGCACCCCGCACCGCGCCGGCCGCCCCGGCGGTCACGGCATGTTCATCGTGCAGCGGCTGTGCCTGGACTGGGGTGTCGTCCGGGTGGCGGGGCGGCCGGGGAAGACGGTGTGGGCCGAGCTCGGCGCTCCGCTGTGAGGGCCGGTCAGCGCCGTCGGGGTCCTGTAGTTCCTTGACCGCGGGCGCGGGCGCGGGCGCGGTTGCGGGCGCGGTTGCGGTTGCTCGCCCCCCAAGTTCTCGGCTTCGCTCCCCCAAGTTCTCGGCTTCGCTCGAACAGGGGGGACCCCCATCGCGGCGGAGCCGCATATCGATACAGCCGCGCGCCCCCTTCGGGGCGTTTGCATCGTCACCAATCCTCCTCCGCACCGTCTCTTCCTTCCTCACGCGCCCCGGCGTACCTTGACGGCTCATCTGATGAACCGTCAGGAATGGGGTGGACCGACCGTGTCGTACCCGAAACGAACCGCCGCGCTCGTGTCCGCCGCGGCCCTGGCCGGCTCGGTGGTGCTGCTGGCGGCGCCGGTGGCCCACGCCGATGTCGTCGACGTCAACTACCAGTGCAAGACCCCGATCGGGATCAAGAGCGCCGTCTCGCCCATCAACGTGACGGGCGTCAAGAGCGGCAGCGGCTACACGATCACCCTGTCCTGGCAGAAGGGTGTCTCGTCCAGCCCGGTCGAGCTGGGCAAGGGGGCGATGAGCCCGAGCGCCACCGTCAAACTGGGCGGCGCGGACAGCGGCACGCTTCCGGTCAGCGGTCCCCCCAACGCGGCCGCGATCCCCGCCAACACTCCCATCAAGATCAGTGACTTGACCGGCACCTACACGCCGAAGAACACCGGCAAGGTCACCTTCACGCCGGGCACGCTCATCATCAAGGCGCTCGATACGACGACGACGTGCACGCCGACCAACAACCCCGGGCCGGGCCTGACGCTCGACGTGACAGCGGCCGGCGGCTCGGGCTCGTCCTCCGGCGGCTCCTCGTCCAGCAACTCCTCGTCGTCCTCCGCCGCCGGGCAGCTCCCGCAGACCGGCCCCGAGGACTCGGCGGTCGCCCTCGGCACACTCGGCGCCACGGTGTTCCTCGCCGGCGCGGCCGGCACGCTGTGGCTGACCCGGCGCGGGCAGTCCGTACGCCGCTGATCCGGTCCACGACGTGCGGTCACGCTGTACGCCGCCGAACCCCTGGCCACCGCTGGAGCCGCCCATGCCGCCCATGCCGTCCGCCGCCCGTGTCCTGCCCGTCGCCCTGTGCCTGCTGTCCGTCGTGCTGGGTGCGGCACCTCATGCCGCTGCCGCGGCGGACACCGGCTGGTCTGTCGCGCCCGTGGGCGGTGGCCGGCCGTCGTTCTACGCCGAGGGCCCGCCCGGTACGGTTCTCCAGGACGCGGTGTCCGTCACCAACTCCGGGCGCGCACCGCTCGTCGTACGGCTCTCCGGCACCGGCCCACGGACCGTGTTCGTCCGACGGTCGCTGAGCATCCCCGCCCGCACCCGCGCCGAGGTGCCCTTCACGCTCACCGTGCCGGCCGGGGCCGCACCCGGCGTCCGCTCCGGCGCCGTCGTCGTACGGGACGCGCACGGGCGTACGGCGACCGTGCCGGTCCGGCTCCGCGTCGGCGGCCCGGCGCTCGCCGCGCTGACCGTCGAGCACCTCGCCGTACACGCCGACAGCATCACGTACGACCTGGTCAACCGGGGTACGACCATCCTCGTACCGAGGCTCGCGGTGCGCGCGGACGGCGTGCTCGGCCGGGTTCTGGACCGCGCCCCGCGCATCCTCCCGGTCCGGCTGCGCCCCGGTGCGCGCGTGCGGCTCGGCGAGCCCTGGCCTGACCGGCCCGCGCTGGACGCCGTCGACGTGACGCTGACGGTCACCGCACCGGGCGGAGCGCACGACACGGCGACCGCGTCGGCCCGGTTCGTGCCGTGGGCGTCGGCGGCGGAGGCGGGCGGCGCGGCGCTGGCGGCTGCGGGCGCGGTGCTCGCCGTACGCCGGCGGCGGGGTCGTACACCGCACGACGTCTCGCCGGGGCCGGCCGAAACTCCGTGTTCCGGCGCGGAATTGACGGGGGGCGTGTCGAGGTGAGGCTTCCGCGGCTGTCCGTGTGCGCGACCGTGCTCGCGCTGCTCCTGCTTCCCCTCGCCCTCCCCCTGGCCGGCCCGGCGAACGCGGCGGACGGCCCCGCGGTGAACCTGTCCGCGACCCAGGCCGGCACCGGCGGCTCGGTCACCGTCAGCGGGACCGGCTGGCGGCCGCGCACGCTGCTGATGCTGCTGGTGTGCGGCCGGGCCACACCGGCCCGGGGTGTGATCGGCGGCACCAACTCCTGTGCCAACGGCGACGGCAGGGCCGTGACCACGGACGCCCAGGGTGCCTTCAGCAAGCAGGTCCCGGTCGCCGAACCGCCCGTGCCCTGCCCCTGCGTGGTCCACGTGGCCACCGTCACCGGGGCGCAGGCGGAGGCGGACGCCGTGCTGGAGGTCGCCGGGCATCCGGTCGCCCCGCTGCCCGCCGACCGGTCCGGCGGGCGCCTCGCGATCCTGTCCGACACCCGGCTGACCGGTTCGAGCGGGCTGCTGACCTGGTTCGGGGCGCCGCCGAGCCGCAGCCTGGTCCTCACCATCGGCAACACCGGCACGAGCACGATCAAGGACCCGGTGTTCCAGGTCGGTTCCGCGCACGGCGTGTTCGCCCCGCAGTGGGACGACCGGCAGTGGCAGGGCACCCTGGCGCCCGGCAGGAAGGCGCAGGTCGAGCTGCCGGTCGAGCTGTCGGCCGGGGCCCACGGGGACTACACCGTGTCCCTGAAGTACGACGGCAAGGTGCTCGCCGAGCAGCCGTGGGGCGTGGCCCGGCCCTGGGGCGTGACCCTCTTCTGGATCCTGCTCTGCCTGGTCGTGCCGGCCGCGCTGTTCCGTATCGGCATGGCCGTCGTGGACCGGGTCCGGCCGCGCCGTCCGGGTGCCGCCCGCCGCACCGGCCCCCTGCGCCTGCCCCGGCTGCCCCGTCCCCGCGGCCGTACTCCCGAACCGACCCCCTCGACCCCGACCCTGCCGTGGTTCACCCCGGACTCCGTCCCGGGCGGCCCGGCCGGCCGGCTCTCCGCACCGCACACCGACAGCCCGACGAGTCCCACGACTCCCACCCCGAAAGGACCGACGTGAGCATCCGAAGGAGAGGTACGGCCGCGGGCGCCGCGCTGGCGCTGAGCGGTGCGGGCGTCCTGCTGGGCCTCGGCGCGACCCCGGCGCAGGCGGCCGAGGTGGCGTACGCCACCCACTGTGTGCCGCCCGCGGGGATCAGTCCCGTCGACGGCACCACGAAGGTCGAGATCGATGCGCCCGCCACCGCGAAGGTCGGCGACACGGTCGACGTCGTCTGGAAGTTCGCGCAGGCCGCGTCCAAGAATCCGGACATCATCGACCTGCCCGCGAACTCGGTCCAGCCGTCCGGGGTGCTGAAGGCGGCCGGCGCGCAGATCGCCGACATCGCGATGCAGGGGGCGCGGCAGAACCCGGCGATCCCCAAGGGCGGCGACATGGTGCTGTCCGACATGAAGGGCAGCCTGAAGCTGACGACGGCCGGCGAGGTGACGCTGACGCCGGACGCGTACACGGTCAACGCGATGTCCACCGACACCAAGTGCACCCCGAAGGAGACCGTCCAGAAGGCGGCGACGATCCAGGTCACGGGCGGCGGTACGGCCAGTACGACACCGACCCCCAGCCAGTCGGCGACCCCGACCCGGTCGGCCACCCCCACCGCCTCGGCCACGGCCACCGGCGGCAGCGGCGGTCAGAGCGACTTCACGGGCAAGGAGGTGCAGATCCCGTACGCCTGCAAGACCCCGATCGGCGACAAGAACGCGACCTCGCCGGTGCAGATCAACGCGAAGAAGAGCGGCGGGGACTTCGGCCTCACCGTGCAGTTCAAGAAGTCCGTCATGAACAGCCCCGCCGACATCCCGGCGAACTCGGTGAAGCCGTCCATGGAGGTGGTGCTGGGCGGCGCCGACAAGGGCACGGTGCATGTGGAGGGGCCCACCAACGCCCAGCCCATCAAGTCCGGCGACCCGATCACCATCCCGGACCTCACCGGCACCTACAAGCCCGGCGCGAGCGGCTCCTCGACGCTGTCGCCCGGCGTGCTGACGGTCAAGGCGCTCGGTACGACCACGACGTGCACACCGACGAAGACGGAGGTCTCCCTCACCCTGGACACGAGCGGGCAGCCGGGCGGCGCGTCCGGTGGAACGTCCACCTCCGGCGGTTCGACCGGCGGCAGCAGCAGCGGCTCGGGCTCCGGCGGCCTCGCCGAGACGGGCGCGAGCGACCACGGCGCCCTGAAGGCCCTTGGCCTGGTGGCGGGCACGGCGATCCTGCTGGGGGCAGCTGTGTTCACGTTCATGCCACGGCGAAGGGCGCGATAGCCGACCCGAGGGGCGTGGGGCCGTATCGACATGCGGCTCCGCCGCGATGGGGGTCCCCCGGTTCGAGCGAAGCCGGGAACTGGGGGAGCGGCCAGCCACGGACGGCCGTCAGCCGCCGACGCGCAACGGCCGCTACGGTGCTCGGCGCTTGCCCGCACACACAGAGGGCCATCACATCCCCGAGGATGCGATGGCCCTCTGTCGGCCAAGCCCAGCGGCAGCGACTAGTGCACGTCGCCCATCAGCTTGTTGACCTTCTTGCGGTACATCCACACCGCGACACCGGCGACCACGGCGAGGACGGCCTCCAGGGCGACGAAGCCCTGCTTGTCGAGGTTGACGCCGGCGATGGCCGGGTTCGACACCAGCGCGGTGATCGAGTCGCCCGCGGTGACCGCGAGGAACCAGACGCCCATCATCTGGGAGGCGTACTTCTTCGGCGCCATCTTCGTCGTCACGGACAGACCCACCGGAGACAGTGTCAGCTCACCGACGGTCTGCACGAAGTAGATCGCGACCAGCCACATCGCCGCTGCCTTGTGACCGCCGTCGGCGATCGACAGCGGGGCGAGGAAGAGGAAGAAGGACGCGCCGATCAGCACGAGGCCGGAGGCGAACTTCACGATCGTGCTCGGCTCCTTGCCGCGCCGGTTCAGCCACAGCCACAGCCAGGCGAAGACGGGCGCCAGCGCCATGATCATGACCGGGTTGACCGACTGGTACCAGGAGACCGGGAAGTTCCAGCCGAGGATCGAGTTCTTGGCGCTGCTGTCGGCGAACAGCGACAGGGTCGAACCGCCCTGGTCGTAGATCATCCAGAAGACGGCGGCGGCGACGAAGAACCAGATGTACGCCGACACCTTCGACTTCTCGTCCGCGGCCAGGTCCTTGTCCCGGCGGATGCGGGCGATGACCAGGATCGGCACGATCAGGCCGATGAGGGTGAGCGGGATCAGCGCCCAGTTCAGGGTGAAGTGGCCGGTGCCGCCGACGACGCCGTAGAACACGGCGGCGATGGCGAGCCAGATCAGGCCCTTGCGCAGGGTGGCGGACTTCTCCGCGGGGGTCAGCGGGGTCGGGACCTCGCTGCTCTTCGCGCTCAGGTGGCGGCCGCCGAGCAGGTACTGGGCCAGACCCAGCGCCATGCCGAGCGCTGCCAGCGCGAAGCCCAGGTGCCAGTTGACGTTCTCACCGACGGTGCCGATGACCAGCGGCGCGGCGAAGGCGCCGAGGTTGATGCCGATGTAGAAGAGGGTGAAGCCACCGTCCCGGCGCGGGTCGTCCGGGCCCTTGTAGAGGTGGCCGACCATCGTGGAGATGTTGGCCTTCAGCAGACCCGAGCCGATGGCGACGAGACCCAGGCCGACGAAGAAGCTCGCGGCGACGGGCAGGGCCAGGCACAGGTGGCCGAGCATGATGATGATGCCCGCGACGGCGACCGTCTTGCGGGGGCCGAGGAATCGGTCCGCGACCCAGCCGCCCGGCAGGGCGAGCAGGTACACGAGCGACACGTACACCGAGTAGATCGCGGTCGCCGTGCCCGCGCTCAGGTGCAGGCCGCCCGGGGCCACCAGGTACAGCGGGAGCAGGGCCCTCATGCCGTAGTAGGAGAACCGCTCCCACATCTCGGTCATGAAGAGAGTGGCCAGGCCGCGGGGGTGGCCGAAGAAGGTCTTCTCGGTGCCGGGGGTGCCCGGACGGACCGAGTCCTTCGTCAGGCTGGACGCCATGGTCGTTCCTTGCTGGTCGGGACGCGCGTAGAGCGCTGCGCGCCCGGTGGGGGTGCGGCCGGCACCGGCGGGGTCGGCCGTCCACCCCCACGCCCGAGGGGAGTCCGCATCCGGATCACGGAGCGGGGGACGGCGACCACCGGGATCCACGCCCCGACGCGACGATGCGTCCGGAGCCCGGCCAGAGGTCATTCCTTTCAAGGCTGATCTTGATCAGCCCATACACAAAAGAGACCTTCAGCGTCAGATGCCCGCCAAAGGTCCCCTGGTGTACTACAGGCGTTCACGTCACTGTACGGCAGGACACTGCCGGATATGGAAGGACTTGAGACGCGGATCACAGGTGTCGGGGGAACCGCAGGACCGGTTTCGAAGGTCTCCCCTACGATCGCATCTCCGGACCGATGGTTCATACCAGCAGTTCAGCAAGGTAAGAGTTCCTGGAGGCGATCACACCCCAGCAGTGTGTGTGGGCGGTCTACCATCACTCCATGACCCGTGTACTGCTCGCCGAGGACGACGCGTCCATCTCGGAGCCACTGGCCCGCGCCCTGCGCCGCGAAGGTTACGAGGTCGAGGTGCGCGAGGACGGACCCACCGCGCTCGACGCCGGCATGCAGGGCGGCGTCGATCTGGTCGTACTGGACCTGGGGCTGCCCGGCATGGACGGCCTGGAGGTCGCCCGCCGGCTGCGGGCCGACGGCCACACCGTGCCGATCCTCATCCTGACCGCGCGGGCCGACGAGGTGGACACCGTCGTCGGTCTGGACGCGGGCGCCGACGACTACGTCACCAAGCCGTTCCGGCTCGCCGAACTGCTCGCCCGGGTGCGGGCCCTGCTGCGGCGCGGTGCCGCCGAGCCCCAGCAGCCGCCGGCCACCCACGGCGTGCGGATCGACGTCGAGTCGCACCGCGCGTGGATGGGTGACGAGGAACTCCAGCTCACCGCCAAGGAGTTCGACCTGCTGCGGGTTCTGGTGCGGGACGCCGGCCGGGTCGTGACGCGCGACCAGCTGATGCGCGAGGTCTGGGACACCACGTGGTGGTCGTCCACCAAGACCCTCGACATGCACATCTCCTGGCTGCGCAAGAAGCTCGGCGACGACGCGGCGAACCCCCGCTACATCGCCACCGTACGAGGCGTGGGCTTCCGCTTCGAAAAGAGCTGAGCCCCTCCCGGGGGCCGGCGATCACCGCAGGTAACGGAACATGCGCCGACGTCTCATCCAGTCCACCCTCGCCGTCGTCCTCGTGGTGATCGCCGTCTTCGGGGTCTCCCTGGTGATCGTCGAGACCCGGACGATCAGCAACAGCGCGCAGGAGCGGGTGGACTCCGAGGCGCTGCGGCTCGCCAGCATCGTGGACAGCCGGATCCTGGCCGCGGAGAACGTCAACGCGAGCGCGTTGCGCAACCCGGTCAGCAAGGACCAGTACGCGGTCATCCGCCTGCCCGGACAGGCGCCGATCGAGATCGGCACCAAGCCGCAGGGTGATGTGATTCACGCCACCCAGCAGGGCGAGGAGGGCGAGACGGTCACCGTGCAGGAGCCGCGCTCCTCGGTGACCCGGGAGGTCGGCCGGACCCTGCTGATCATCGGGCTGGTGGCGCTGCTCGCGGTGGTCGCCGCCGTCCTGCTCGCCATCCGGCAGGCCAACAAGCTCTCCAGCCCGCTGACCGACCTCGCCGAGACCGCCGAGCGCCTCGGCTCCGGCGACCCGCGCCCGCGGCACAAGCGGTACGGCGTCCCCGAGCTGGACCGGGTCGCCGATGTGCTGGACGCCTCCGCCGAGCGGATCGGGCGGATGCTGACGGCCGAGCGGCGCCTGGCCGCCGACGCCTCCCACCAGCTGCGCACCCCGCTGACCGCGCTGTCGATGCGCCTGGAGGAAATCACCCTCACGGATGACCCGGACATCGTGAAGGAAGAGGCGAACGTCGCGCTGACCCAGGTGGAGCGGCTCACGGACGTGGTCGAGCGGCTGCTGACGAACTCCCGCGACCCGCGCACCGGCTCCGCCGTCACCTTCGACCTGGACGAGGTCATCCAGCAGCAGCTCGCCGAGTGGCGGCCCGCCTACCGCAGTGCCGGCCGGGCCATCGTCAGCTCGGGCAAGCGGCATCTGCAGGCCGTCGGCACGCCGGGCGCGGTCGCGCAGGTGCTGGCCGCGCTGATCGAGAACTCGCTCATGCACGGTGGCGGCACGGTCGCGCTGCGTACCCGGGTCACCGGCAACCAGGCCGTGGTCGAGGTCACCGACGAGGGCCCCGGCGTCCCGGCCGACCTCGGCGCGCGCATCTTCGAGCGCACGATCAGCGGCCGCAACTCCACGGGCATCGGCCTGGCCGTCGCCCGCGACCTCGCGGAGGCCGACGGCGGCCGCCTGGAGCTCCTCCAGGCCCAGCCCCCGGTCTTCGGACTGTTCCTGTCCCGCACCCCACCGGCCCGGAAAACAGCGGAGGACCGGCCGACGGTCCGTTGAGATCCGTGCGGCCGGTCCTGCCGGTGGTGCGACTACGGAACGCGCTGCGTCTTGGGCTCTGTCGTGTGCGGCCTGCTGGACTCGGCCGCCAGGATCGACTCCGCCTCCTGCGCCGGCTCCACCCGGAACACCCAGGTGCGGTACGACCAGAAGCGGAACAGGGTCGCGACACCGATGCCCACGAACTTGAAGACGTTGCTCTGCAGCGGGCTGTCCCAGCCGAAGCCGTAGGTCGCCAGGTAGAGCACGCCGTTCTCGATCACGAGACCGATGGCGCTGAAGAACAGGAAGAGCGTCAGCTCCTTGGTGCGCCCGCTCTTCTCACGGTCCCGGTACGTCCAGTAACGGAAACCGATGTAGTTGAACGCGATGGCGACCACGGTGGCGATGATGCTCGCCCGCACCACCTGCAGGTGGGAGGCGTTGCGCACCAGGTTGAAGACGCCGAGATTGACAAAGATGCCCGCGACGCCGACGGTGCCGAACTTGGCCACCTCGCGCACGAGTCGTTGCAGCCCCGAGGAACGAGGTTCCATGACTGGGCAGCTCCCGTCGGTAGGTTTCGTCAGCCCGCCCATGCTAACCACCCGAATCGCCCTATGCCTGTGGAGGGGGCCACAGCTCGGCAACAGTCCGGAAAGAGGCCGGGAAGCCGGCGGTAAGAGGCCGTACGAGGGACGCGATCCGGCTGCCTCGGCGTGGCCGATACGCTATAGGCGTGACGTTCCCGGTAGTCGGCATGGTCGGCGGGGGGCAGCTCGCGCGTATGACGCACGAGGCGGGCATCCCGTTGGGCATCAGGTTCAAGCTTCTCAGTGACACCCCTCAGGATTCCGCGGCGCAGGTCGTGAGCGATGTCGTCATCGGCGACTACCGCGATCTGGACACGCTGCGTGACTTCGCGCGCGGGTGCGATGTGATCACCTTCGATCACGAACACGTGCCCACCGAGCACCTCAGGGCCCTGGAGGCGGACGGCATCCCCGTGCGCCCGGGGCCCGACGCGCTGGTGCACGCCCAGGACAAGGGGGTGATGCGCGCGAAGCTCGACGCGATCGGCGTCCCGTGCCCGCGGCACCGCATCGTCGCCGACCCGGAGGACGTCGTCCGGTTCGCGGCGGAGGGCGACGGTTTCCCGGTCGTCCTGAAGACCGTCCGCGGCGGCTACGACGGCAAGGGCGTATGGGTCGTGGAGTCCGCCGAGGAGGCCATGGACCCGTTCCGGGCCGGCGTCCCGGTCCTCGCCGAGGAGAAGGTCGACTACGTCCGCGAGCTGGCCGCCAATGTCGTACGGTCCCCGCACGGCCAGGCCGTCGCCTACCCGGTGGTCGAGTCCCAGCAGGTGAACGGCGTCTGCGACACCGTGATCGCGCCCGCCCCCGACCTGCCCGAGGCCCTCGCCCTGCAGGCGGAGGAGATGGCGCTGCGGATCGCCAAGGAACTCGGCGTCGTCGGGCATCTCGCGGTGGAGCTGTTCCAGACCCGCGACGGCCGCATCCTCGTCAACGAGCTCGCGATGCGCCCGCACAACTCCGGCCACTGGTCCCAGGACGGCGCGATCACCTCGCAGTTCGCCAACCACGTCCGCGCCGTCCTCGACCTCCCGCTCGGCGACCCCCGGCCGCGCGCGAAGTGGACGGTCATGGTCAACGTCCTGGGCGGCGACTACCCGGACATGTACTCCGCGTACTTGCACTGCATGGCCCGCGACCCGAAGCTCAAGATCCACATGTATGGCAAGGACGTGAAGCCCGGCCGCAAGGTCGGACACGTCAACACCTACGGCGACGACCTGGACGACGTGCTGGAGCGCGCCCGTCACGCTGCCGCCTACCTGAGAGGCACGATCACCGAATGAGCACCGCTGCCGGCCCCGTCGTGGGCATCGTCATGGGGTCGGACTCCGACTGGCCCGTCATGGAGGCCGCCGCCAAGGCGCTGGACGAGTTCGAGATCGCCTACGAGGTCGACGTCGTCTCCGCGCACCGCATGCCCCGCGAGATGATCACGTACGGTGAGCAGGCCGCCGACCGCGGTCTGAAGGTCGTCATCGCCGGTGCGGGCGGCGCCGCCCACCTGCCCGGCATGCTCGCCTCGGTCACCCCGCTCCCGGTGATCGGCGTCCCGGTCCCGCTGAAGTACCTCGACGGCATGGACTCGCTGCTGTCCATCGTGCAGATGCCGGCCGGCGTCCCGGTCGCCACCGTCTCCGTCGCCGGTGCCCGCAACGCGGGCCTTCTCGCGGCCCGGATCCTGGCCACGCACGACGAGGACCTGCTGCACAAGATGCGCGACTTCCAGCAGGACCTGAACGACCAGGCCACCGAGAAGGGCAAGCGGCTGCGCTCCAAGGTCGAGGGGTCGAGCGGCTTCGGCTTCGGGAAGTAAGACGCAATGACCTCACTGGACGAAGCACGGTCCCTGCTGCGCGAGTTCCCGGTCGTCGACGGCCACAACGACCTGCCGTGGGCGCTGCGCGAGCAGGTCCGCTACGACCTCGCCGCCCGCGACATCGCCGTACACCAGAACGAACACCTGCACACCGACATCCCGCGGCTGCGCGAGGGCGGGGTCGGTGCGCAGTACTGGTCGGTGTACGTGCGCTCGGACCTGCCCGGGGCGGCGGTGGCGACGCTCGAACAGATCGACTGCGTACGGCAGTTGATCGCCCGGCACCCCACCGATCTCCAGGCCGCGCGGACGGCCGCCGACATGGAGGCGGCGCGCGCGGACGGCCGTATCGCCTCCCTCATGGGCGCGGAGGGCGGGCACTCGATCGAGAACTCCCTCGGCACCCTGCGCGGTCTGTACGAGCTGGGCGTGCGCTACATGACGCTCACCCACAACGACAACAACGACTGGGCGGACTCCGCGACCGACGAGCCCAAAGTCGGCGGTCTGTCGGCGTTCGGCCGCGAGGTCGTCCGGGAGATGAACCGCCTCGGCATGCTCGTCGACCTGTCCCATGTGGCGACCACGACGATGCGGGCCGCGCTGGACACCTCGTCCGCGCCGGTGATCTTCTCGCACTCCTCCGCGCGGGCCGTGTGCGACCACCCCCGCAACGTCCCCGACGACGTCCTGGAGCGGCTGCCCGCCAACGGCGGCATGGCGATGGTGACGTTCGTGCCGAAGTTCGTGCTCCAGGCGGCCGTGGACTGGACGCTGGCGGCCGACGAGAACATGCGCGCTCACGGACTGCACCACCTCGACACCAGCCCGAGGGCGATGGAGATCCACCGCGCCTTCGAGGAGCGCCACCCGCGCCCCATCGCCACGGTGGCCACGGTCGCGGACCACCTGGACCACATGCGCGAGGTGGCCGGCATCGACCACCTGGGCATCGGCGGCGACTACGACGGCACCGCGTTCACCCCGGACGGCCTGAACGACGTCTCCGGCTACCCGAACCTGCTCGCCGAGCTGCTGGAGCGCGGCTGGTCCAAGGCCGACCTGGCCAAGCTGACCTGGAAGAACGCGGTGCGGGTGCTGGGCGCGGCGGAGGACGTGGCCCGCGAGATTCAGGCGACGCGGGCGCCCTCCAACGCCACGATCGAGTCGCTCGACGGCGACGCCTGACCGTCCAGGGCGGGGTAGTCGTTGTACCCGGCGGCCCCGCCCACGTACATGAAATACCGGTCCCGGACCGGGTTGAGAGGCGCGCCGGTGCGCAGCCGCTCGACCAGGTCCGGGTTGGCGAGGAAGGGCCGGCCGAGCGCGACCAGGTCGGCGCCGGCGGCCAGCATCGCGCGGGCGGCCCGGGTGACGGCCTCGGTGGTGAGGCCGGTCAGGTCCGGGTTGCCGATCAGGACACCGGGCCAGTCGGCGCGGATCCGCCGGTACCAGCCGGCCTCCGGGTCGGAGCGCACCAGGTGCAGATAGGCGAGGTCCAGCCCCTTCAGCCGGTCCAGGAGGGCCGCGTAGAGACCGTCGGTGTCGTCCTCGCGGACGCCGTTGACGGTGGAGGCGGGGGAGATCCGGATGCCCACCCGGTCCGCGCCGATCGCATCGGCCACCGCCTCGGTCACCTCGGACGCGAACCGCACCCGCCGCTCCACCGAGCCGCCGTAGGCGTCGGTGCGGCGGTTGGTGTTGTCCGCGAGGAACTGGTGCAGCAGCATCCCGTTGGCCGAGTGCACCTCCACGCCCTCGAAGCCCGCGTCGACGGCCCGGCGCGCGGCGGCCGCGAAGTCGGCGACCGTGGCGCGGATGTCGTCCGCCGTCATCTCCCGGGGTACGGCAGCCGGCCGGTGGCCGCCGCGCGTGAAGATCGTCTCCGGCAGCGGTACGGCGGAGGGGGCTACTGGGGTCAGCCCGGTGGTCGCCGGGTGGCTCACCCGGCCGCCGTGCTGGAGCTGGAGGAACATCCGCCCGCCGCCCGCCCGCACCGCGTCGGTGACCCGCCGCCAGCCCTCTTGATGCCGGTCGGTGTGGATCGCGGTGATGTCCGGGTACGTCTGCCCGACCGGGTTCGGCGTCGAGCCCTCGGCGATGATCAGCCCGGCCGAGGCCCGCTGGGCGTAGTGCGTGACCATCAGGTCGGTGGGGGTGCCGTCGGCCGCCGCGCGGTTGCGGGTGAGCGGCGCCATCACGAGGTGGTGGGGGAGGGCCAGCCGGCCGAGCCGGGCGGGGGCGAGGAAGTCCGTGGAGTCCGTTGTCTGCGTCATGCCGGCACGGTAGAACTTGACACCGATGTGAGATTCAAGCCCTCTTCCGGCGGAGGCGGACATGCGGATCGGCGAACTGGCCCGGCGCACCGGGGCGAGCGAGCGGTCGCTGCGCTACTACGAGACCCAGGGGCTGCTCCTCGCCGGGCGCACCCCCGGCGGCCATCGCGACTACCCCGAGCCGGCCGTCGACCGGGTCATCAGGATCCAGGAACTGTACGCGGCCGGGCTGCACAGCGAGAAGATCCGGCAGCTGCTGCCCTGCATGCGCGACCAGGACGGCGGGCCCTCCGCGATCGCCACGCCGAAGCTGGTCGCCGACCTGAGCGCCGAGCGGGACCGCATCGACCGCATGATCGCCGACCTGGTGCGCTCCCGGGAGACGCTCGACGAGGTGATCCGGGCGGCCCGCGACACCTGACCTGCCGTACCCCCGAACGCCCCACTCACCAGGAAGCCTCCCCGCCCTCCGTGCGACCGTGGCCACTACGCCCCACCACGACGTAGCTCACGACGACGTACGGAGCCCGCCATGGCCGACCTCCAGCACGACATCTCCACGACCGGCGAGGTCGGCGTGGACGGCGGCCTGCCGGACGACCCTTTCAGCAAGGAGCCGCACACTTCTGACGGCGGACTCCTGGCCCAGGCCCATGCCCTGCTCGCCGATCACCCGGTCGCCGACGGCTACAGCGGCCTGCCCTGGGCACTGCGCCATCTGCCCTGGTACGACCTGGAGCTGGGCGAGGCCGCCGTCGACACCGATGTGCCCCGGATGCGCGAGGGACATGTGGGGGTGCTGTTCTGGTCGCTGCACCTGCCCGAGGACGCCGACGGACGGCGGGCGACGGCGGCGACCCTGGAGCAGCTGGACCAGGTCCGCGCGGTGATCGAGACGCATCCGGAGGGGCTGCGTCTGGTGCGCACCGCCGGGCAGATCATCGACGCCCGCAACTGCGGCCGGGTCGCCGTGGTGCCGGGCCCCGCGCACGCCGCCGCACTCGACGACTCCCTCGGCATCCTGCGCATCCTGCACGCCCTCGGCCTGCGCGTCCTCACCCTGTCGGGGACGGCGTGGGCGGGCGCGGACGGGCTGTCGCGCTTCGGCGAGGAGGTGGTCCGCGAGCTCAACCGGCTCGGTGTGCTGGCCGACGTCTCCGGTGCCTCCGCCGCCACCGCCGAACGCGCCCTCGCCCTGTCCAAGACACCCGTGCTGTGCACCCGCTCCGCCGCCCGCGCGCTGCGCCCGCACCCGGCCAACCTGCCCGACGAGCTGCTCACGGCGCTGGGCGAGGCGAAGGGGCTGTGCATGGTGCCGCTGACCGCCGAGCAGACCGGGCCGACGGTCCGGGACGTCGCCGACCACCTCGACCACGTCCGCGACGTGGCCGGCCCGGAGTGCGTCGGCCTGTCCGGCACCTACGACTCCGGCGCCGTCCACCCCCGCGACCTCGCCGACGCCTCCCGCTACCCCCACCTGATCGCCGAACTCCTCCGCCGCGGCTGGTCCGAGGCCGAGCTGTCCCTGCTGACCTGGGGAAACGTCCAACGGGTGCTGCGCAGCGCGGACTTCACGGCCCGCGCGGCCCAGCACCGCAGGGAGGCGCCGCACGCGAGGATCACGGAGCTGGACAACTCCTGACCGGTCCCAGGGCGCGTGCGACACCGGGAGTTCACCGGCCAGGTATGTGTCCGGTGGTGCAGAATGCGGAAAGACGCCGGTTCGGCCGACTGAGCCTCGGCCGAACCGGCGTCACCCGGTGGTCTACGCGGTCGGCCGGCCCATCGCGCGGTACGTCCAGCCCGCGCGGCGCCACAGCTCCGGGTCCAGGGCGTTGCGGCCGTCCAGGACCAGACGGGTCGACGCGACCTTGCCGAGCGTCACCGGGTCCAGCTCGCGGAACTCGCGCCACTCGGTCAGATGCAGCACGGCGTCGGCGCCCCGCACGGCCTCCAGCGCCGAGCGGGCGTAGCCGAGGGTCGGGAAGACCTTGCGGGCGTTGTCCATGCCCTTCGGGTCGTACACGGTCACCTGGCCGCCCTGGAGGTGGATCTGCCCGGCCACGTTCAGTGCGGGCGAGTCACGGACGTCGTCCGAGTCGGGTTTGAAGGTGGCGCCGAGCACCGCGACGCGCTTGCCGAGGAAGGAGCCGCCGCCCAGCGCCTCCCGGGCCATCTCGACCATCTGACCGCGCCGGCGCATGTTGATGGAGTCGATCTCGCGCAGGAAGGTCAGCGCCTGGTCGGCGCCCAGCTCACCGGCGCGGGCCATGAACGCCCGGATGTCCTTGGGCAGACACCCGCCGCCGAAGCCGATCCCGGCGCGCAGGAACTTCCGCCCGATCCGGTCGTCGTACCCGATGGCCTCGGCGAGCTGCACCACGTCACCGCCGGCGGCCTCGCACACCTCGGCCATCGCGTTGATGAAGGAGATCTTGGTCGCGAGGAAGGAGTTCGCCGCCGTCTTCACCAGCTCCGCGGTCGGGAAGTCGGTCACGACGAACGGCGTGCCCTCGCCGACCGGGGTCGCGTACACCTCGCGCAGCAGCTTCTCGGCGCGCTCGCCGCGCACGCCCACCACGATCCGGTCCGGGTGCAGGGTGTCCTCGACGGCGAAGCCCTCGCGCAGGAACTCCGGATTCCAGGCCAGCTCCGCCTCCGCGCCCGCCGGTGCGTTCTCGGCCAGGTAAGCGGCCAGCCGCGCGGCGGAGCCGACGGGCACGGTCGACTTGCCGACGACCAGGGCCGGACGGTGCAGATGCGGGGCGAGAGAGGCGATGGCGGAGTCGACGTACGACATGTCGCAGGCGTACTCGCCGTGCTTCTGCGGCGTGTTGACGCACACGAAGTGGACGTCGCCGAAGGCCCCGATCTCGGCCCAGTCCGTGGTGAACCGCAGCCGCCCGGTCGACCCCTCGAACCCCGCGACATGCTTGCGCAGCAGCTCTTCCAGCCCCGGCTCGTACATCGGGGTCTCGCCGCGCTCCAGCATGGCGATCTTCTCGGGGACGACGTCGAGCCCGAGCACCTCGAAGCCGAGTTCGGCCATGGCCGCGGCGTGCGTGGCGCCGAGGTAGCCGGTGCCGATCACGGTGATCTTCAGGCTCATGGGGTGCGCTCCAGCTCGGACTCGGGTGCGTCGGTGATGCGGCCCCTGAGCATAGTCGGGCGCTTCGCCGGGCAGCTTCACCGCTGTCGTGTAGCTCACGTAGGCGTCATGCGGACGGACCTCTAAAATTTGAGTTACTTAACGGTAATTAGCGTCAGTATCACTGCGTCTTTGGAGCGTGAGAGACCGTGGCCGGATCGGCTGACTTCGACCTGTACCGCCCGTCCGAGGAGCACGACATGCTCCGCGACGCCGTCCGCTCCCTGGTCGAGGCGAAGATCGCGCCGTACGCCGCGGCGGTGGACGAGGAGGCCCGCTTCCCGCAGGAGGCCCTCGACGCCCTCGTCGCCAACGACCTGCACGCCGTGCACGTCCCCGAGGAGTACGGCGGCGCCGGCGCCGACGCGCTCGCCACGGTCATCGTGATCGAGGAGGTGGCCCGCGCCTGCGTGTCCTCCTCCCTCATCCCGGCCGTGAACAAGCTCGGCTCCCTCCCGGTGATCCTCTCCGGCGGCGAGGAGCTGAAGAAGAAGTACCTGACCCCGCTCGCCAAGGGCGACGCGATGTTCTCGTACTGCCTCTCCGAGCCGGAGGCGGGCTCGGACGCGGGCGGCATGAAGACCAAGGCCGTGCGCGACGGCGACCACTGGGTGCTCAACGGCGTCAAGCGCTGGATCACGAACGCGGGCGTGTCGGAGTACTACACGGTCATGGCGGTGACGGACCCGGAGAAGCGCACCAAGGGCATCTCGGCGTTCGTCGTCGAGAAGTCGGACGAGGGCGTCTCCTTCGGCGCCCCGGAGAAGAAGCTCGGCATCAAGGGCTCCCCGACCCGCGAGGTCTACTTCGACAACGTCCGCATCCCCGCCGACCGCATGATCGGCGAGGAGGGCACCGGCTTCGCCACCGCCATGAAGACCCTGGACCACACCCGCATCACCATCGCCGCCCAGGCGCTCGGTGTCGCGCAGGGCGCCTTCGACTACGCCAAGGGCTACGTCCAGGAGCGCAAGCAGTTCGGCAAGGCGATCGCCGACTTCCAGGGTATCCAGTTCATGCTCGCCGACATGTCCATGAAGATCTCGGCGGCCCGCGCCCTCACCTACCAGGCCGCCGCCGCCTCCGAGCGCGGCGACGCCGACCTCACCTACCTGGGCGCCGCCGCCAAGTGCTTCGCCTCGGACGTGGCCATGGAGGTCACGACGGACGCCGTCCAGCTGCTGGGCGGCTACGGCTACACCCGTGACTACCCGGTGGAGCGCATGATGCGCGACGCCAAGATCACGCAAATATACGAGGGCACCAACCAGGTGCAGCGCATCGTCATGGCCCGCAACCTGCCGTAACGGCAAGGGAGTTCACGGCTCTTGGGAAGGCGCCCTGCGGGGCGCCTTCCGGCTTTCACCGCTCAGCGACTCGTCCGGCGGTAGCCGTGGGCCGCCTGGGGCGGATTGCTCACCCGCTCGCCTGATCTGCGCGGCATGGGTGGGCGGCGCGGTCAGTCTGCGCGGTACTGGTTGATCGCGACCTGCCGGGTCGTGGCGCTGCCCTTCCCGGCTTGCCCCCTCGCCGACGTGGAGTGTGCTTCATGCGTACCTTCTCCAGGCTCAGACGGACCGCCGTCGCGGTGGGCGTGGTGAGCGCCGTGCTCGGTGCGGCGGTCCCGCCCGCCGTCGCGAGTGCGACGGCCGCCCTGTCGCCCCACCCCGTGCCGCACACCGAATGGCCCTCAGCGGGCCAGAACATCCACGACACCCGGAACGCCGCCGATGAGCACATCCTGACCACGCGGAACGTGAAGAACCTGAAGCCGCGTTGGATCTACACCGCGGCGGGCAGCGTTTCGGCGACGCCGACCGTGGCCCACGGGGTGGTGTACGTGCCGGACTGGGGCGGACAGCTGTCGGCGGTGAACACGGCCACCGGGAAGGCGTTGTGGTCGAAGCCGATCAGCACGTACAGCGGTGTCCCCGGGGACATCTCGCGGACCAGCCCCGCGTACGCGGACGGCAGGCTGGTGTTCGGTGACGGGTGGCTGTACTCCTCCACCAGGGCGGGTGCCTCCGTCATGGGCGCCGACGCCGCGACCGGCGCGCCGCTGTGGCGCACCAAGGTGGACGACAACCCCTACGCGATCATCACCGGTTCGCCGGTGATCGACCGCGGCGTCGCCTACGTGGGAGTGTCTTCCGTGTCCGAGGTCCATCAAGGGCCGTACACCTTCCGCGGCAGCGTTGTCGCACTCAGCGTGGCCACCGGAAAGGTGCTGTGGAGGACTCGCACCGTTCCGCTCGGCTACACGGGTGGTTCGGTGTGGTCCAGCACCCCGGTGGTGGACCACGAGACCGGACTGCTGTACGTGGACACCGGCAACAACTACTCCGTGCCGCCCGGCGTCTGCACAAGGCCGTTCCAGACCGGGTGCACCCCGCCGTCGCCGGACGACCACATCGACTCGATTCTGGCCCTGCGCCTGAAGACCGGCCGGATCGCCTGGTCCCGCTCCAGCCTGAGTGCCGACTCCTGGACGTTCCCGCACCCGGAAGGACCGGACTACGACTTCGGCTCAGGACCGAACCTCTACACCACGAAGGTCAAGGGCAAGCGCACCCGGCTGCTCGGCGCCGGGCAGAAGAGCGGCGTGTACTGGGCGGTGGATCCGGCCACCGGCAAGGTCGTGTGGCAGACGCAGGTCGGTCCGGGCGGCATCATCGGCGGCATCGAGTTCGGCACCGCGGTGGACGGCAAGCGTGTGTACGCGGCAATCACCAACTCCGAGCACGTGCCCACCACCATCACCTCGGTCACCGGCCAGAAGTCGACCGTCACCAGCGGGTTCTTCGCCGCGCTCGACGCCTCCACCGGGAAGATCCGCTGGCAGACCGCGGACCCCAAGGGGGATTCGATTCTGGACCTGGGCCCCGTCTCCAGCGCCAACGGCGTGGTCTATGCCGGCTCCACGTCCGGAGACATGTACGCACTGGACGGCGCCACCGGGACCGTCAAGTGGAGCTTCGCCAGCGGTGCGCCGGTGGCCGGCGGCGCCGCCATCGTGGGCGGTTCGGTCTACTGGGGGTCCGGCTATTACGTGCCCGGTACCACCAACAACAAGCTCTACGCCTTCTCTCTGCCCGGCTCCATCCGACCGGTCGGTCACATGCGGGACCCCGCCCCCTGACATAGGACGGAAGCACGCGGGGACCCGTCGAGCATCCCCCCTTCCCCCAGGAGGAGCCATGGCCCAGCCCACGATGACACCCATGACCCAGCAGATGCAGGACTGCGTCGACGCCTGCATGACCGCGCACAGCATGTGCGAGGAGACCATGAGTTCCTGCATGCAGATGGGCGGTCAGGCCCAGATGCAGATCATGCGGGCGCTCATGGACTGCTCCGAGACCACTCGGATGTGCGCCGACATGATGATGCGCCGCTCGCCCATGTCGGGCGAGATGTGCGCGATGTGCGCCACGGCGTGCGACATGTGCGTCGAGGCGTGTATGCGGATGCCGGACGACCCGCAGATGAAGCGGTGCGCGGACGCGTGTCGCCGCGCGTCGGAGATGTGCCGCGCCATGGCGGGCGCCGGCATGTGAGCCCCGGACCCGCCTGAAATGCGTCGAGGGCACCCGCACGGAAACGGGTGCCCTCGGCCCTCGTACGACGACCGGCTCAGTTGCCGGAGACGGTGACCTTCTGGTCGTTGTTCAGCTCGTCCACCAGGGTCTTGACCTTCGCCTTGTCCCAGACGAGGTTGCCGCCGACGGAGCCGGAGATCGGCATGTTCAGCGACGTGCCGCCGCCGCCCTGGACGCCCTTCATCGCCCAGAACATCGAGGCCAGGTCCCACAGGGACATGTCCTTGTCGACGATCAGGGAGTCCAGACCCGCGCCCATCACCGGGTAGAACGTGAAGGGGTTCAGGACCGTCGACGGGGTGGCCACCTGGTGGGCCAGTGCCGACAGGAACTTCTGCTGGTTCTTGGTGCGCTGCAGGTCGGACGCGGCGAAGGCGTGCCGGGTGCGGACGAAGGCGAGGGCCTGCGCGCCGTTCAGCGTCTGCTTGCCCGCCTTGAAGTTCGCGCCGGACCACTTGTCCGAGAAGCCCTTGTCGATGTTGATCTCGACACCGCCGACCGCGTCCACGATGTTCGCGAAGCCCTGGAAGCCGATCTCCACGTAGTGGTCGATGTGCAGACCGGTGTTGGCCTCGATCGTGCGCACCAGCAGCGTCGGTCCGTCCTCGGCATAGGTCGCGTTGAGCTTCTCCTGCCGGCCCCTGGCGGGATAGACCTTCCCGGACGTCGAGCCCTTGTACGACGGCACGGTCACGTTCGAGTCGCGGGGCAGCGAGACCAGCGTGTCCCCGTTGTCGCCGACGTGCAGGATCATCATCGAGTCCGTGCGCTTGCCCTCGGCGGAGCCGGTGTGCAGCTTCTGCTCGTCCGCCTTGGACATGCCCTCGCGGCTGTCCGAGCCGACGATCAGGTAGTTCGTGCCCGAGCCCGACGCCGGGCGGTCGATCACCTGGGACAGATCGACCTCGCGGCGCAGCTTGGAGTCGGCCCAGAAGTAGGTCGCGACCGAGGTGATGACGATCACGCTCGCCAGCGTGATCGCGGTCCACTTGATCCGCCGCCGCCAGTTCGGACGCGGCCGGTACCGGTCGAGCTCCGGGTCCGGGTCGTTGTCGTTGGGTACGAAGCCGCCGCCGCGCCGGCCGCCGCCGTAGACCTGCCCGGTGTTGTAGCCGCTGTCGTAGCCGGCCCCCTCGTCGTGTCCCTGCCCGTCCACGTACGACGGCTGCTGCGGGACACCGGCCCCGTACGGCGGCGCCGCCGGGCCGGGGTCGCCGTACGCCGAGCGCTGCCCGGGCGGTACCGCCGGGCCACGCCGCACCTGACGCATCACCTGGGCGCCGTCCGGCTGCGCGCCGGCACTCCCGCGTCCGTAGCGGGGTCCGCGGTTGTCGTCGGACCATCCCTCGGGCCAGTCATTCATGCGCCCCAGTGTGCAGGGCGCCGCCATGTGGCTTACAAGGGATGTCGGAAAATCAGGGCGGCGCTGTTGCGAAGCTGACACAAATTCCGCGAAAGTCACATCGGCATAAGGTGGAGGGCATGACAGACCAGGCCACGGGCGCGGAACCGGACATGGAAGTGGACATTCCGGGTAAGCCGACGTCCGCCTCGCGCACCACCCTCAGCCACATCATGACCCACAACGACACCAACCTCCTGGGCACGGTGCACGGCGGGGTGATCATGAAGCTGGTCGACGACGCGGCGGGCGCGGTGGCCGGCCGCCACTCCGGCGGTCCCGCCGTCACCGCGTCCATGGACGAGATGGCCTTCCTGGAGCCGGTCCGCGTCGGCGACCTGGTCCATGTGAAGGCCCAGGTGAACTGGACCGGCCGCACCTCCATGGAGGTCGGTGTCCGCGTCCTCGCCGAACGCTGGAACGAGTCCGCCCCGCCCACCCAGGTCGGCTCGGCCTACCTGGTCTTCGCGGCCGTCGACGCCGACGGCAAGCCACGCCGCGTCCCGCCGGTGCTCCCGGAGACCGACCGGGACCGGCGGCGGTACCAGGAGGCGCAGATCCGCCGTACTCACCGGCTGGCGCGGCGGCGGGCGATCAGGGAGCTGCGGGAGCAGAGGGCGGCCGAAGGGTTCGAGGACTAGCACTCCAGCCGACGGGCACTCCAGCCGACCGGCACCCCAGTCACCGGGCGGCCGGCGCCTCCAGGGTGCTAACACACCACCTCGTTGCCGCGCACCGGCGCCGGCTGGGGCTGGCCCGGATCCTCGAACCGAACCCTGTGCACGTCCTTGAAGTCCGCCCCGGCCGTCACCCTCAGCAGCTGCCCCTGGCCGGGAACGGCCCGCAGCTCGGACCCGGGCAGCGCGGCGGCCAGCGCCCGCGCTGACTTGTCGAACCGGGGGTCGTAGGAGATCACGGTGTGCGGCACATGAGATGCGGCCGTCGTCGGCCGGTGCGTCGTCGCGAACCCCGCCCCCGCCAGCGCGGCGTCCACCCGCCTGGCCAGCCCGGAGGTCCCCGCGCCGTTCTCCACCTGGACGCGGACCTGCCCCGGATCCACCTCCACCGGGGTCGCCGGCGCCGGCGGGGCCGACGCCGGGCCGGTGTGATGCTGGGGCGAGGGCTGGTCCTTGGTGAGCGGTTTGTCGTCACGCAGGGACGCGAACAGCTGGTCCGCCTTCGCCGGGTCCCACTTCAGGGTCGAGCCGAGGCCCTTGACGTCGTAGTTCAGCTGCCCGATGGGCACCGTGGTGAACTCGGACGAGGAGGGCGAGAAGTCCCGCATGGCCCGGCCGAGGTCGAGCAGCTCGTCGGTGCCGAAACCCTCGTCGGCGCGGACCGAACCGAGCACCGCCCGGGTCACGTCCCGGAACCGCATCGGGTTCAGCAGCACCCCGGAGGAGGCGGTCTTCTCGATCAGCGCGGCCAGGAACCTCTGCTGCCGCTTCATCCGCCCCAGGTCGCTCGTGCCGTCGACGTGCCGGGCGCGTACGTACTGCAGCGCCTGCCCGCCCGTGAGGCTGTGCGTGCCGGGTGTGAGGTCGAGGCCGCTGTACGCGTCCTTCAGCGGGTTCGGCGTGCAGATCTTCACTCCGCCGAGGACGTCCACGGTCTTCATGAAGCTCCTGAAGTCGACCTCCAGATAGTGGTCGATCTTCACATGGGTCATGTTCTCGACCGTGCGGATGGTCAGCTGGGGGCCGCCCTCGGCGTACGCGGCGTTCAGCCTGATGGCGTGTGCCGGGTGCTGCTGCCCGGTGGCCGGGTCGGTCCGCGCGGGTACCTCGGCGTAGGAGTCGCGCGGCAGGCTCACCACGGTGGCCCGATCCCGGTTCTCCGAGATGTGCACGATCATCATCGTGTCCGTGCAGTGACAGGCCGCCCCGCCCAGCCGGAACGCGCGCCGCTCCTGCTCGGTGATCCGGTCGCGGCCGTCGGTGCCGACCAGCAGCACGTTCATGCCGTGACCCGCCCGGGGCCGGTTCTTCATGTCCTTGAACGCGTCGACCCGGGCGATGCCCGCGTCCAGGCTGCTGATCACCGCGTGCCCGATCCCGGCCGAGGCGAGCACCACCACGGACAGGGTGGACACCGCCCGCATGGCCCAGCGCGGCCGACGCGGTCCGCGAACGGAGCGCACGGGCCGCTCGGGCGGGCGCGGCACACGGCGGGGCGGCTGTGGTCGGCGCTGCGGACGCGCGGGGGACCGGGGCGGGCTGGCCAAGGGGGACACCTCCGGACGAGGCCGTACGTGGGATCCGTGAGCACGGTAGGCCGATACGATCTCCAGCCCGGTCCCACACCCCGGTGACGCGCACCGGTGTCCCCCGTTCGCGGTAACGTGAGGCCCCTATGAACGCCAAGCCCGACGTGCGACTCCCCGCTGTTTCCGTGATCATGCCCGTCCTCAACGAGGAGCGGCATCTGCGCGGAGCCGTCCAAGCGATCCTCGCGCAGGAGTACGCCGGCGAGATGGAGGTCGTGATCGCCCTCGGTCCGTCCACGGACCGCACGGACGAGATCGCCGCCGAGCTGGTGAAAGAAACTGCGTCCAATGAAAGCAAGCGCGTCCACACCGTCCCGAACCCCAGCGGCCGCACGCCCGCCGCGCTGAACGCGGCGATCAAGGCCTCCCGGCACCCGATCGTGGTCCGGGTCGACGGCCACGGCATGCTCTCGCCGAACTACATCGCCACCGCCGTCCGCCTCCTGGAGGAGACCGGCGCGCAGAACGTCGGCGGCATCATGCACGCCGAGGGCGAGAACGCCTGGGAGCAGGCGGTCGCGGCCGCCATGACCTCGAAGATCGGGGTCGGCAACGCCGCCTTCCACACGGGAGGGGAAGCCGGACCCGCCGAGACCGTCTATCTCGGTGTCTTCCGGCGCGAGGCGCTGGAGCAGCAGGGCGGCTACAACGAGGAGTTCATCCGTGCCCAGGACTGGGAGCTGAACTTCCGCATCCGCGAGGCGGGCGGGCTGATCTGGTTCTCGCCCGAGCTGAAGGTGTCGTACCGGCCCCGGCCGAGTGTGAAGGCGCTGGCCAAGCAGTACAAGGACTACGGCCGCTGGCGGCACGTCGTCGCCCGCTACCACTCCGGCTCCATCAATCTGCGTTACCTCGCCCCGCCGGTCGCGGTGTGCGCGATAGCGGCCGGGATCGTCGTCGGCGCCCTGGTGAGCCCCGTGGGCTTCGTGATCCCCGTCGGCTACCTCGCGGCGATCGCCGCCGGCTCCGTCCCGGCGGGCAAGGGCCTGTCGGTGACGGCCCGGCTGCAGATCCCGGTGGCTCTCGCCACCATGCACATGTCGTGGGGCTGGGGCTTTCTGACCAGCCCGAAGGCGCTGGCGAAGAAGGTCATCGCCTCCCGGCGGCCCGCGGTGCTCAGCTCGCACTGAACCCATCCGAAAAGGCCCCTCCCAGACCGCTGGGAGGGGCCTTTTCGGCTACTGCCCGCAGGGCTTCACCACCGGTAGGGCCCGTACACGTCCATGCACTTCGACGTGTCCGCGCCGTTGACGGCGTCGGTGCCGTCCGGGATGTCCCCGGCCTTCGGCTTCGACTCCTTGGGATACGACGTGCCGGTGCGCCAGTCCGCGCCGACGACGACCGTGACTCCGGACACGTCGGTCGACTGCTTCACCGAACTCGTCGGGATCCCGAGGGCCTTGGCGACGGCCTCGGCGTCGCCCTGCAGGTCCGCGCTCGGGTACTGCACGACCGTCTTGTTTGCCGACTGCGCGCCCGAGGTGTCGGCCGCCGCCCTGGCGTAGCCCGCCTGTACGAGGACGTCGCTGATCGCCGACGCCCGGTGCTGCACGGCGGCCTCGGTCGAGGTCTGCGTGCCGTTCTGCACCAGCACCCCGAGCCGGCCCGGCTCCGTCGAGGGCGTCTTGGCCGGGGCGGGCTTGGCCGAGACCTGCTTCGTACCGGAGTCGCTCGTGCCGCCGTTCTTGTCGAGCGGCACGTCGTCGCGGAGCATCTGCCACAGCTTGTCGGCGTCCGTGGCGTTCGGCACCACGTGGTTCCTGGGGTCCTGCGGGTCCGGGAGGTTGGGCATCGTCACCGACGTGATGCGGTCGGACGGCACCGACTTCATCTCCATGCCCAGGTCGTACAGCTTCTTGACGGTGCCGATCTCCTCGGACACCTTCAGGGACTTGGTGGCCGCCTCGGCCAGGTTCATCAGGCGCCCGGTGTCGGTGAAGATGTTCTGCTGCCGCAGCGTGCGCATCATCGAGTTCAGGTACATGTGCTGGGCGCGGGCCCGCAGGGGGTCGCTGCCCCAGGCGTGCCGGGTGCGCAGCCACTGCAGTGCCTGCTCGCCCTTGACCTTGTGCGTGCCGGCCGTCATCTTCAGCCAGGAGCCGCCGGGCTGGGCCGGGGTCGGGTGGTCCCACACGTTCTGCTTCACACAGACGTCGACCCCGCCGATGGCGTCCGCCATCCGCACCACACCCGAGAAGTCGATCGTCATCCAGTGGTCGATGTAGACCCCGGTGAGGTTCTCCCAGGTGGACAGCGTGCAGCCGGCCCCGCCCCGGCCCAGGGTGGTGTTGATGATGTCGTTCGTCGCCGGGTACGACTTGCCGGTGTCGGGGTCCTTGCACGGGGGGATGTCGACACGGGTGTCCCGGGGGATGCTCACCATGGCGGCGCTCTTGCGGTCCGCCGAGAGGTGGATGAGCATCTGCACGTCCGCGTTCGGGGGGCCGCCGACGCTGGACCTGCTGCCGCCGAGCCTCAGGTTCTCGGCCGAGTTACGGCTGTCCGAGCCGATCAGCAGGATGTTCAGCGGCGTCTGCCCGGCGGCGTTCGGCGCGGTCTTCTGTGCCTTGCCGTCGCCGCTGCTGCGCGCGCCCTTCTGGATGTTGCCGTTGAGGTGCTCGTAGTACAGATAACCGGCGCCCGCCGTACCGAGTATGACCACCGCGAGCACGGTCGCCGACCAGCGCAGAGCGCGCCGTCTGCGCCGCGGCCGGTCGGTCTGCACGCCGCCTCCGCCTCGTCCGCCGCCATGCCGGCCGGAGCCCTCCGCCGCTTCCGAGGACCGCGGCGTGAGCGACATCGTGTCGTCCCCCGCGGGAGCCTCGCCCCGCATGTCTCCCCGCGCGTCTTCCCACACATCGCTCTGCGCCAAAGCTTCCTGCCCTCCCCACCCTCGCGCCATGAAACGGGCCCGTCCCGCGTCGGGTTAGACGCACGACGGGCCCGAAGGGTTACCTATGAGGCGCACTTGGCCTCGCTGGCCGTGGACGCCCCGTCGACCTTCGGTGCCTTCGCCGGAGCGGTGAGCGAGACGCCCGCGCCCTTGAAGTCCTTGCCCAGGGTCAGTGTCATCGCCGGCAGGCCCTGGGAGTTGATCACGCTCTTGCCGGGCTTGAGCGCCGAGCCGGGCAGCCCCATCAGCGCGGCCAGTTCCCGCGCCTGGGCGGCCTGGTCGGGGGCGTACTCCAGCGTGGTGTTCTTCAGTTCCGCCGGTGCGTTGCCCGCGTTCTCCGACTTCAGCACGCCCTTGGAGG
This sequence comes from Streptomyces sp. CoH27, assembly GCF_020181035.1. GTDB lineage: Bacteria > Actinomycetota > Actinomycetes > Streptomycetales > Streptomycetaceae > Streptomyces > Streptomyces camelliae. The sequence continues at coordinate 27,992 of NZ_JAIQYY010000014.1, read as the reverse complement.
TCTGCAGCCAGGACAGGGTCTCCTGCGCGCTGCCCGGCTGGGCACCGCCGTTGAGGATCCGCACCCGTACGTCGGACGGCGCGGACCTGGCGCCGTTGAGCTGCGCGGCCTGGGCGTCCTTCGCCTGCTTCTGCTGCTTCTTCACCTCGGTGAAGGAGACGTCGCTCTTGATGGCGTCGAAGACCTGAGGGGCGGCGGTCTGGTTGACGATGACCGTCTTGTGGACGGCGCCGTCGGCCGGGTTGTCGAGCACGGGCACGGTCACGAAGGAGATGTTCTTCGTCGGGACCTTCTTGATCTCCAGCGCCATGTCCTTGAGGGTGCTGATGCTGTCGATGCCGGTGTCGACGGTGAGCGCCTTGGTCGCCGCCTCCGCGAGGTCCAGCAGCTTCGAGGGGTTGGTGAGGGTGTCACTGGAGGACATCTCACGCATCAGCGAGCCCAGGAACTGCTGCTGGACCTTGATGCGGTCCAGGTCGCCGTGGTTGCCGAAGCTGTGCCGGGTGCGCACGAAGGCCAGGGCCTGCTCGCCCGACACCCGCGACTTGCCCGCGGGCAGCTTCAGATGGGACTCCTTGTCGTTCACCGGGTGCGTGACGCACACCTCGACGCCGCCGACCGCGCTCGACAGGGTCTTCACCGCGTTGAAGTCGGCCATCATGAAGTGGTCCACATGGATGCCGGTGACCTCCTCCACGGTGCGCATGGTGCAGCCCGGGTCGCGGCCGTCCTGGCCGAGGCTGGTGTTGAAGCGCACGTTCTCCGTGCCGGGGATCACCTTGGTGCTGCCGTCCGGCTGCTTCGTCGGACAGTCCGGGACGTTGACGATGAGGTCGCGCGGGATGCTCATCGCGGTGGCGTTCGTCCGGTCCTTCGACACGTGCAGCAGGATGTCGGTGTCCGCGTGCCCGACGCTGCCCTTGTCGCCGTAGCCCTCGTTGCCCTTGCCGGTGCGCTTGTCGGTGCCGATGACCAGCAAGTTGAAGGCCTCGTCCTTGCTGAAGCCCTTGGAACCCGCGTCACCGACGTCGGTCGAGCTGATGTTGCCCTCAAGGTGCTTGAGGTACAGATAGCCGGCGGTGCCGACGGCGACCAGCACGAACGCCGTGCCGCCTGCCGTCCACGCCAGTATTTTCTTCGCCTTCGACTTCTTCTTCGCCGGCCGCCGCGCCGCCCGCCGCCCCTGCGGGGCCTCCGGCTCGCCGCCGCGGCGCCGGGCCGAGCGCGGCGGCGGTACGTTCCCGGCGCGCACCGCGCTCATCTCCCGGGTCTCGCCGGGTTTGGAGTCGTCCCGCCGGCGCGGCGCACCGGTGCCGCCCCGGGAGGCGGGTCTGCGGGGGCCCGGGACCGACGACTGCGGTGCGGAAGTGCTCAGTCGCAGTTCGTATTCGCCGGTGTTCGGATTGAGTACCCACTGGTCGGCGGGGTCGATGTTGTCCGCCCGCCCACGGCCTTGCGCGTCCACGGTTGTCCGAATCCTCCGTCGGGGGCACGCGGCGCCTTCCCCCTCAAAGGCGCTCGGGTCTCGGTGAATCGGTGCACGACCCCCACAGGGACCTCGCGGCGAGGTGCACCGGGTCGCTCACACTATCCGCCCAGTTCAGCGTCGAGCGACGCCGGTGACAAATTCCGCCCCCCTACAACTGGGCAATCCCCCTCATTTTCTGAACGGAAGTCCGGCGCGCCGAGGTGCGCCTCACGCGCAGTCGTGCTCGGCGGCGGTACTGCCGCGGAAGGTCGGCGCGGGGGAAGGCGCACCCCCCGTCCCATTTGTCACCACCACGGGCTGATCGGCCCGCAACCGCGCGAACAGCTTCTCGGCCTCCGGCTCCACGAGTTGGTCACGATTGGTGTCGTAGACGTACGACTCCCTCGGCACCGTCAGGAACTGCACCCGTTCGATGGGGATCGTGCGCAGCCCGCGCACCAACTGGTACAAGCCGCGCAAACTCGCCAGTTCCGGATCGGCGGTCAGCGAGGAGGTCGCCGCGTCCAGCACCGGGTACAGCTTCCCCGGGTTCAGCAGGACGTCACCGCTCTGCATCTTGTTGACGAGCGCGCCGAGGAATCGCTGCTGGCGCTCCATCCGCTCGGTGTCGCTGCCGTCGCCGAGCGACTTGCGGGCCCGCACATACCCGAGCGCCTTTTCCCCGTTCAGCATGACCTTTCCCGCGGGCAGCTTCAGCCGGGCGGCCTTGTCGTCGATGGGTTCGTTCAGACAGACCTGCACCCCGTCGACGGCGTCCACCATCTTCTTGAACCCGCGGAAGTCCACGACCACGTGATGGTCGACGCGGATGCCGGTCAGCTTCTCGACGGTTCGGATCGAACATGCCGAACCGCCCACCGAGAAGGCGCTGTTGAACATCGCGAACACCGGCTCGCTCCGGCTCCCGTCCGCCCGCAGACACGCGGGGATGTCCACCATCAGATCCCTGGGCAACGACACGGCGGTGGCGCTGCGCCGGTTCGCGGCCAGATGCAGCAAGATCGTCGTGTCCGACCGCGCACTGCCCAGATCCCGCCCGTACTCCGCGTTCCCGTCACCGGCCCGGGTGTCGGACCCGATCAGCAGAATGTTCTGCGCGCCCCGCACCAGCGCGCTGGGCCGCTCGGCCTCGTACCGGGCGAGTTCCCGGGCGGCCGGGTCGTCCGGGGTGATGTTGGCATCGAGCTTGGCGTACAGCGCCCAGCCGGTCCCGCCGGCCACCGCGACGGCCCCGGCCAGCCCGAGCGCCACTCCCTGCGCCCACCGCCGCCGACGCCGCCGCACCAGCCCGTCCCCGGTGGCCGAGGCCCCGAGACCGGGACCGGGGGCCCTGTCTACGGTGTCGGTCACGGGCGGGGCACCCCCTCATCGGCGTACGAGCGGAACGTGCTGCTCCTACGACGATGGCGGGAGGAGGGGCGGGTGGCGCCCTCAGCTACTCCAAGTGGGTTACGACGGCGATCACCGCCGTACCGACGTCACCCGCTCGCTCTCGATCCGCTTGGCGAGAGCCTCCTCGTCCAGACGGTCCAGATTCCGGCACAGCACCACGGACCCGCCGGAGGCGAGCGGCGAGAAAAGCCCCGCGCTGAGCCCCTCCCATGTGTCGTACGGCAGCCCCGACAGCATCCGCGACCCGGGCCCCGTCAGCTCCAGCCCCGCCGCGTCGGCGACAGCCTTCTGCGTGACCTCGGCCCCGCTGAACTCCGCCCCGGCGACGATGAGCGCGGGCTCCTCCGGGTCCACCGGAGCGAACGGCGCGAACCGGTCCCCCTGCGCCGGCACTTCCACGGCGTAGTCGACGAACCCGTCCGGCGTCTGCGGAAACCGCCCGCCCAGCGGCCGTAGCGCGAGAGCGACCCGCTCTCCCCGGCACGCCCGCGCCGCGTCCAGCGCGTCCGGCCCGCTGACCACGACGTCGGCCACGGAGGGCTCCCCGCCCACATCGGCGACGGCCCCCACCGACGAACACGCCAGCAGCCACACCGCCGTCTGCCAGTGCGCCGGCAGCAGCAGCGCGACCCGGTCGCCGGGCTCGACGGCGAGGTCGCCCTGAAGGAGGTTCGCCGTCTTGGCCACCCAGTTGGCGAAGGTGGCCACGGACAGTTCGACGCGTTCGCCCGTGGCGTCGTCGTAGAAGGTCACCAGCGGGCGGCCGGGGTCCGCGGCGAGCGCGGAAGCCAGCAGGTCGGCAGGGGTGCGATCGGTGGCGTTCACCCGGAAAAGGGTACGTGCTGCCCTGCGTTCCGCGCCTGGAACCGGTCTCGGACAACAAGTACAGCTGCTCCCGGGCCCCCTCCGCCATTCGCGGTACCCACCGCTACCGCGTCACGAGCATGGGCCGGCGGGACATCGGCTGCAACGCCCTCGTCAACACGTGCGGAACCCTCTACGAGGGCCGGGCGGGTGGTGTGGCGAAGCCGGTCCGCGGGGAAGGACATATCTCACGTCGGGCGGTGGCAACCTCTCCCCGAAGACAAGAGCGTACGACTGAATGTGATCTCCGGCCATCGGGGCGGATTTGCCACTGAGTGCCCGGGCAAGTCCCTTTATACGCAGCTCGGTTCGGCCCCTTCCGCCGCGGAGGATAAAGTTCACCCCTGTCGGCCGGGCGCGCCGGTCTCACACCGTCCTTTTACCGATCTCGTGGAAAACCGCGCGGTCGTCAAGGGCGCCGTCGCTACGGTCTGCATACACTGACCGGCCGAAACCGAAACGAGTGGTACGAGTAGTTCGACCGGTCCCGGCAGGAAGAAAGCAGAGACGACAGGTGACAGAAGCGATCCTCCTGGTCGGTGGCAAAGGCACCCGGCTGCGTCCGCTGACGGTGCACACACCCAAGCCCATGGTTCCGGCCGCCGGCGTGCCGTTCCTCACGCACCAGCTGGCGCGGGCCAAGGCGGCGGGCGTGGACCACATCGTCCTCGCCACCAGCTATCTGGCCGAGGTCTTCGAGCCGTACTTCGGCGACGGCTCCTCCCTCGGCCTGAGCATCGAGTACGTGACGGAGGAGGAGCCCCTCGGCACCGGCGGCGCGATCCGCAACGTCGCCTCGCGGCTGCACTCCGGTCCGGACGAGCCGGTCCTGATCTTCAACGGCGACATTCTGACCGGCCTCGACATCAAGGCCCTGGTCGACACCCACCAGTCCACGGGCGCGGACGTGTCCCTGCACCTGACGAAGGTGGCGGACCCGCGCGCCTTCGGTCTGGTCCCGACGGACGAGACGGGCCGTGTCCTGGCCTTCCTGGAGAAGCCGCAGACGCCCGAGGAGATCGTCACCGACCAGATCAACGCGGGGGCGTACGTCTTCCGCCGCTCGGTCATCGACACGATCCCGCTGGGCCGCCCGGTCTCGGTGGAACGCGAGACGTTCCCGGACCTCCTCGCCGCCGGTGCCCACCTCCAGGGCATGGTCGACTCCACGTACTGGCTGGACCTGGGCACCCCCGGGGCCTTCGTCCGCGGCTCGGCGGACCTGGTCCTGGGCCGTGCCCCGTCCCCCGCCGTCCCCGGCCGCTGCGGCGACAGCCTCGTCCTCCCCACGGCCACGGTGGCCCCCGACGCCAAGCTGACGGACGGCACGGTGGTGGGCGAGGGCGCGTTCGTGGCCGAGGGCGCTCGCGTGTCCGGCTCCACGATCCTCCCGGGCGCCGTCATCGAAGCGGGCGCGGTCGTCACCGACTCCCTGATCGGCAGCAAGGCCCGCGTGGGCGAACGCTCCGTCCTCACCGGCACGGTCGTCGGCGACGGCGCGGTCGTCGGCCCTGACAACGAGCTCCGCGAGGGCGTGCGGGTGTGGTGCGACGCCCACATCCCGGCGAAGGCGCTCCGCTTCTCGTCCGACCAGTAGCTCAGGGGAACCTGGGGGCCGCCCTTGAGGGCTGCGCCCCCAGCCCCCGATTTCCGTCGGGGTCCGCCGCGTGCGTTGTCGTCTGCGGCCGCGCGGGGGCTGCTCGCGCAGTTCCCCGCGCCCTGGGGGGTTGTGCCCCCAGCCCCCGATTTCCGTCGGGTTCCGCGGGCGCGTTGTCGTCTGCGGTCCGGCGGGTGCTGTTCGCGCAGTTCCCGCGCCCCTTCGGGCGCGGGAACTTCTCAGAGCAACCCGATGTCCACCCGGGGCATCTTCGGGGCACGCCGAGCCGGTACCTGACCGCTCAGCAGGATCAACCGAGCCGCACGATGCCGCTGCCCGGCATACGGCTCAAGCAAGCGCAGCATCTCCGTGTCGTCGGCATGCCGGTCCCCCGCCAGCGCCCACCCCACGATCCCCGGCAGATGCAGATCCCCGACGGTCACCTCGTCCGCCGCCCCATGACTGCGCTGCACCACCTCCGCCGACGTCCACGGCCCCACCCCCGGCACGACCTCCAACCGCGCCCGCGCCTCGACCGCCGGCATCCCCACCGCCTGCTCCAGCCGCGCAGCGACCCGTACGGCCCGCAGAATCGTGGAAGCCCGCTTGTCGTCGACCCCCGCCCGGTGCCACTCCCAGGAGGGAATCAGGGCCCACGTCCGCGCCGCCGGCATGACCCACATCGGCCGCTCGAACGCCCCGGCGGGCCCCGGCGCCGGCTCCCCGAACCTCCGCACGAGCAACCGCCACGCCCGGTACGCCTCGTCGGTCGTGACCTTCTGCTCCAGCACCGACGGGATCAACGACTCCAGCACCAGCCCGGTCCGCGTCAGCCGCAGCCCCGGCCGCCGGTGCCGCGCCAGCGCCACCACCCGGTGCCGGGGCACGAACGCCTCCGGATCGTCGGCCGCGCCCAGCAACTCGGGCAACTGGTCCAGCAGCCACTCGGCCCCCGGCCCCCAGGCCGCACCGCACACCTCACCGCCGTACGCGCGCACCCGCAGCGTCCCCGGCCCGGCGGGCGTGCGGCAGGCCCGCCACACGGAGCCGTCCGGTGTGGCCCGGAACGTGGGGTCGGCCGGCCCGCGCCGCAGCGGTCCGAGCACCAGCCCGAGATCGAGCGGCCCGTCCGGCACCCACCGCCGTACCCGCGCGGGCGCCGCCGCCTGCCGGGGTATCCCGGCGGCTGCCCCCGTCGGCACGCCGACATGCCCGCCGCGCACGGTCGTGCGGGTGGGCCGCTGAGGGAAACGTCCTGCCACGAGTGAGGTCCAGAGAGAGAAGAGGGACAGGGAGCCGAGGGATGCGTCCCTACGAGACTAGGCGTTCGCGGCGGAACGCATACGGCGAACTCACCGCACCTCGATGAACGCCGCCGCGTCCCGCTCCGGCCGAGGACGCGGTTCCTCCGCCGGATGCCCGACGGCTACCGCACCCATCGGCTCCCACTCCGCCGGCAGGTCCAGCACCTCGCGCACCACGTCCCGGCAGAACATCGTGGACGACACCCACGCCGACCCCAGCCGCTCCCCGGCCAGCGCGACAAGGAGGTTCTGCACGCCCGCGCCCGTCGCGACGACGAACATCTCCCGCTCGGCGCTGTCCCGCCGCGCGTCCCCGTAGTGGTGCGAGCCGTCCATGACCAGGCACGGCACGACCAGATACGGCGCGCCCCGCAGCACGTCGCCGCGGCGCACCCGCTTCGCGATGGACTCCTCGCTCTTGCCGTCCCGTCGCAGATCGGCGATCCAGGCGTCCTGCATCGCGTCCAGCAGCCGGGTGCGGGACTCCGCCGACTCCAGCAGCACGAACCGCCACGGCGTGGTGTGGTGCGGCGCCGGTGCGGTCGCCGCCGCCGCCACCGCGCGCCGTACCGCCCCGGGGTCCACCGGCTGGTCGGTGAAGGCCCGGACCGTACGCCGCTGGGTCACCGCCTCGCGGACCGCCTCGGAGGTGCCGAGCCGGAACATGTCGCTGTGCGGGTCGCGCACCAGCGCCCGCGCGCCCTCCTCCTGCTCCCCGCCGACGACATGGGGCAGTCCGCGCACCACGGCCACCGGCAGGCCCGTCGCCTTGCCCTTGACCAGGTCTCCCGCGGCGGCCAGTTCGTCCGCCGTGGCCACGATCGTCGCGCTGAGCGGATTGCCGTACGCGTCCGTGCCCCCGCGCAGATCGTCCAGCACGCGCACGCCGGCGGCGCCGATCGCCACGTCCGTGAGCCCCGAGCGCCAGGGTCGCCCGAAGGTGTCGGTGACGAGCACGCCCACGTCGACACCGAGAGTGGCGCGCAGGCCGTCGCGGATGGCGCGCGCGGACGCGTCCGGGTCCTCGGGCAGCAACAGCACCGTGCCCGCGGGGGTGTTGGAGGCGTCGACCCCGGCAGCGGCCATGACCAGGCCCTGCCGGTTCTCCACGATGCGCAGCGTGCCGCGCCGGGCCACCACCCGGACCGTCTCGGCGTCGATGGCCGCCTCCCGGTCGGCGGCCTCCATGATCCGGCCCTCGGCCTTGGAGACGATCTTGGAGGTGACGATCACCACGTCCCCGTCGGCCAGGCCCGGCTCGGTGGCGGCGATCAGCTTGGCGAGGTCGTCGCCCGGCTGCACCTCGGGGATGCCGGACAGGGCCCGGACCGTGTACTGCGGATGCGCCGTGGGTTCCGGGCGGTCCTCGCTCACGCTCCCCGCACCTCCTCGGCCAGCGCCAGCGCCTCCCGCGCCATCTGCGCGGCCGCTTCGACGTCGGTCATCATCAGCGGTACGGCCCGGCAGCGGATGCCGTCCGCCTCGACCCGCTCGACCGCGCCCGCGTCCACGGTGTCGACCAGCCAGCCGTCCAGCAGGCCGGAGCCGTAGTGCTCGGCGACCGCGGCGGCCGTGGACTCCACACCGACCGCGGCGAGCACCTTGTCCGCCATCCCGCGCACGGGCGCGTCCCCGACGATGGGGGACAGGCCCACCACCGGCACGCCCGCCTCCGCGATCGCCTCCCGGATGCCGGGCACGGCGAGGATGGTGCCGATGGACACGACCGGGTTGGACGGCGGGAAGAGGATGACGTCCGCCGCCGCGATGGCCTCCAGCACGCCGGGCGCCGGCTTGGCCTGCTCGGCGCCGACGGGCACGATCGCCTCAGCCGGGACCTCGGCGCGCAGCCGTACCCAGTACTCCTGGAAATGGACCGCCTTGCGCTCGCCGTCCACGTCCACGGCCACGTGGGTCTCCACGCGGTCGTCGGTCATCGGGATCAGCTTCACGCCCGGCTGCCAGCGGTCGCACAGCGCCTCGGTGACCGCGCTGAGCGGATAGCCCGCGCCGAGCATCTGCGTCCGCACGATGTGCGTGGCGAAGTCCCGGTCGCCTAGGCCGAACCACTCGGGTCCGACGCCGTAGGCCGCCAGCTCCTCCTTGAGACGGAAGGTCTCGTCGGCCCGCCCCCAGCCCTGCTCCTCGTTGATGCCGTCGCCCAGCGTGTACATCACCGTGTCGAGGTCCGGGCAGACCTTCAGCCCGAAGAGGTGGATGTCGTCGCCGGTGTTGCCGATCACCGTGATCTCCGCGTCCGGCACGGCCCGCTTCAGACCGCGCAGGAAACGGGCACCGCCGATGCCGCCTGCCAGAACCACAATGCGCATGGGGCCAAGTGTCGCAGGCGGGTACGACAACGCGTCAGGCAGTCACCGGACGAGCTTCGCAGTGCGGGGAGGTGTGCATCGGCATCTGGGTCAGGCCCGGGTGGTACACGTGCAGGCTGACCGCCGGCTCCAGTGCGTCGTTGACGACCTCGTGGACGTACCCCGGCGCGAACACCCTCTGTGCGCCCGCCGCCAACGCGCGCGTGCCGCGTTCCGTGCGCTCGGTCAGGGTGCCCTCCAGGACGGTGAGGACACCGGAGGAGCGGCCGTGGTCGTGCAGCCCGCTGCCCTGACCGGGCACCCAGCTCAGCAGCCACACCTCGTAACCGGGACCGGTGCGCAGCCGGTGGTACCAGCGGGTCGTGGCGTCGTAGCGGACGAGATGGGCCCACTGGGAGCGGTCGGCGGCGATCGCGCGCGCGAGGCCCACGAACTCGGCCACCGTGACAGGGTGCTCGCGCGGCGGCTGGAGCAGGTGCGGGACTTCGAGGATGTCGCCGGCGATCTGGAGGTCGTTGTCGCTGTTCATGGGGTGCGGTGGTTCCTCAGTGAAAGAAGGCCAGAGGGAACGGAGAACACGAACCGCGTCACGGGGGACACGGCTCACAGCCGGAGCGAGGTGTGGCTCAACAGCTGCAACAGCGACAACAGCTACAGCGGGACCGGGCAGCACCGAGGGACCCGGCGGTGCGGGTCGAGGTGAATGCCAAGTTCGCGAGCATGCCCACTAGGACAGCGGTTCACACCTGGGCTGTCAACTCGGAGCCCGGTATGTGGGACACGTTTCACCCCATCCGGTTCTTCTGTCAGGTGAAAGGTTTGCTCACCGAGATCATCGGACACATGCGGCACAACCGGGCATTCAAGCCTCGTGCAACTCGATCGAACGCGGAGCCGTCTTTCTCCGTACAGAGATCTGACAGAGGTCTGTACGGGCTCGGCCGACCCCCGGGCCCTCGCCTGCGTGTCAAGGTTTATGGCGATTTGAACACTTTCCGCTCGGCCTTGGTTCCGCAGAGTGAATAACGGGCCCAATAGCAGATCTCGGCTTGACTCGCCCGGAGCAGCACACTTGTAATTTCACTCGTGTCGTTCAGCCGAAATCGGTAACGGCTGACACACGGGGACGCGAAAGACAGACGAGGGGCGCACATGACCGAGCTGGTGCAGCAACTGCTGGTCGACGACGCGGACGAGGAACTCGGCTGGCAGGAGCGCGCGCTGTGCGCCCAGACCGACCCCGAGTCCTTCTTCCCCGAGAAGGGCGGCTCCACCAGAGAGGCGAAGAAGGTCTGCCTCGCCTGCGAGGTGCGCTCCGAGTGCCTTGAGTACGCCCTCGCCAACGACGAGCGCTTCGGCATCTGGGGCGGCCTGTCCGAGCGGGAGCGCCGCCGCCTGAAGAAGGCAGCCGTCTGAAAGGCTGCCGTCAGAAGAAGGGTGTCGTCCGACCGCACATACACACCGAATCGTCACGAACGGCCCGTCGCCGGTGGGTTATCCACAGGCGGCGGGCCGTCATCGCCCACCCGTCTCCCGACCACCGCCCCTCATCGAGGCGCTGCGCGCCGCCCCAATCGGACTGCCGATAGTGTGGGCGCTCGTCCGAGACGCCCCGCTGTCCCCGCACGGCACGGGTGTCCACCGCAGTCCATCGAACCGGGGCCCGTACCTCGATGTCCGTGCACAGCCACACGGCAGCCCAAGACCCTGCTGCCACACCTGAGTTCCCGCGCCACGTGGTGACCGCGGTCCTCGTCTCCCACGACGGTGCCCGCTGGCTGCCCGACGCCCTCGCCGGGCTGCTCGGCCAGGAGCGCCCCGTCCAGCACGCGGTCGCGGCCGACACCGGCAGTGCGGACGACTCCGCCCGGCTGCTCACCGAAGCCCTCGGCGACGGACACGTCCTGCACCTGGCCCGCCGCACCGGCTTCGGCCAGGCCGTCGAGGAGGCGAGCCGCACCGCCCCGGTCCTCACCCCGGAAGAGCTGCCGTACCTCAAGCGCCCCAGTGGCTGGGACCCGGTCACGCGCACCTGGCGCGACGACGCCTACGACCTGCCCGAACTGCCGCACGGCGAGCCCGTCCAGTGGCTCTGGCTGCTGCACGACGACTGCGCCCCCGAACCCGACGCCCTCGCCCAGCTGCTGCGGGTCGTCGAGAACGAACTGGAACTGGGCCGCGACGACGTCGCGGTCGTCGGCCCCAAGCTGCGCGGCTGGTACGACCGCCGGCAGCTGCTGGAGGTCGGTGTCTCCATCGCCAACTCCGGCCGCCGCTGGACCGGCCTGGACCGCCGCGAACAGGACCAGGGCCAGCACGACCACGTCCGCACCGTGCTGTCCGTGTCCAGCGCCGGCATGCTCATCCGGCGCGACGTCTTCGAACAGCTCGGCGGCTTCGACCGCAGACTGCCCCTGATGCGCGACGACGTCGACCTGTGCTGGCGCGCCCACAGCGCCGGCCACCGCGTCCTCGTCGCCCCCGACGCGGTCGTACGGCACGCCGAGGCCGCCTCCCGCGAGCGCCGCACCGTCGACTGCGCCGGCCGCACCGCCGCCTCCCCGCACAAGGTCGACAAGGCCGGCGCCGTCTACACCCTGCTCGTCAACATCCGCGGCGCCGCGCTGCCCTGGGTCCTGCTCCGGCTCGTCCTCGGCACCGTCCTCAGGACCGTCGCCTACCTCGTCGGCAAGGTCCCGGGCCAGGCCGTCGACGAGATCCGCGGCCTGCTCGGCACCCTGCTGCGCCCCGAGCGGATCATCGCCGCCCGGCGCCGCCGCGGCCCCTCGCGGATCGACAAGGGCGAGCTGCGCCAGCTCCTGCCGCCGCCCGGCGCCACCGTCCGGGCCACCGTCGAGCAGGTCGCGGGCAACTTCACCGGCCGCAGGGACAGCGACACCTCCTCGGCCGGCCGGCACGGCGGCGCCATGGAGTCCGGCCCCGGCGGCGACGACGCCGACTTCCTGCAGGTCGAGCAGTTCGCCCGGCTCAAGCGCATCGCCCGCAACCCCGGCCCGGTGCTCTTCCTGGCCCTGCTGCTGATCTCCCTCGTCGCCTGCCGCGCCCTGCTCGGCGGCGGCGCGCTCGCGGGCGGCGCCCTGCTGCCCGCCCCGGACGGCGCCGGCGAGCTCTGGTCCCGCTTCACCGACGCGTGGCACCCGGTGGGCGCGGGCGGCACCCCGTCCGCCCCGCCCTACCTCGCGATCGTCGCGACCTTCGCCACACTCCTGTTCGGCTCGACCGGACTCGCGGTCACCGTCCTGCTGGTCGCCTCGGTGCCGCTCGCCGGGTTCACCGCCTACTTCGCGTCCCGCCCGCTCGTCACCTCCCGGCTGCTGCGCGCGTGGGCCGCCATCGCCTACGCCTTCCTGCCCGCCACCACCGGCGCCCTGGCCGGCGGCCGCATCGGCACCGCCGTCCTCGCCGTGCTGCTGCCGCTCATCGCGCGCGCGGGCATCGCCGCGAGCGGCCTCGCGAACCGCTCCGGCGCGCGCGGCAGTTGGCGCGCCACCTGGGCGTACGCGCTGCTGCTGACCATCACCACCGCCTTCACGCCGATCGTCTGGCCCATCGCGCTGCTCCTCGGCCTCGGCGTGCTCGCGCTGCGCCGCGCCGACCTCGTCGCTCACGGCCTGCGCTTCCTCGCCCAGGTCGGCACCCCGCTGCTGCTCCTCGCCCCCTGGTCGCTGACCCTGCTCCCGACCGGCTTCTTCACGGAAGCCGGCCTGGACTACGGCCCCTCGACCGCCTCCGCGCTCGACCTGCTCGGCGCCAGCCCCGGCGGCGCGGGCACCGTGCACGGCCTGATGCTCCTCGGCATCGTCCTCGCCGCGCTCGCCGCCCTCCTGCGCTCCGAGCGCCAACTGGGCATCCGCACCGCCTGGGCCGTCGCCCTCGTCGCCCTCGTCTTCGCCGTCCTGTCCAACAAGTCCACCTGGGCCGGGCCGGCCACCCTCGTCTACGGCATCGCCCTGCTGGCCGCCGCCACCCTCGGCGCCGACGGCGCACGCGCACGCGTGGCCGAGCAGAGCTTCGGCTGGCGCCAGCCCGTCGCCGCCCTGATCGCCTTCGCCTCGGCCGCGGGCCCGCTGCTCGTCGCCGCCGGCTGGATGCTCGGCGGCGCCGACGGTCCCCTGGAGCGCCGCGACCCCACCCAGGTGCCCGCGTTCGTCGCCGAGGACTCCACCACCGGCGACCGGGCGCGCACCCTGATCCTCGACAGCGACTCCACCGCGCGCGTGCGCTACACCCTGGTCCGCGGCTCGGGCGCCCGCATGGGCGACGCCGAACTCAGCGCCGCCGACGGCGCGAACACCCGGCTGGACAAGGTCGTCGCCAACCTCCTCGCCGGCTCCGGCGCCGACCAGGCGAACGAACTCGGCGGCTTCGCCGTGCGCTACGTCCTCGTCCACAAGGGCGCGCCCCGCGACTTCACGCGCGTCCTCGACGCCACGCCCGGCCTGAGCCGGCTCAGCCAGCAGGGCGGCAGCGCCCTGTGGCGCGTCGACCAGGAGGTCTCCCGCGCCACCATCGTCCCCGCCGGCGGCTCGGGCACGGCCCAGCCGGTCAGTGCGGGACCGGTGGAGATCCACACGACCGTCCCGTCCGGCGCGGACGGCCGCGTCCTGCGCCTCGCCGACACCGCCTCCGACGGCTGGACGGCCACCCTGGACGGCAAGCCGCTCACCCGCACCACGGTCGACGGCTGGGCCCAGGGCTTCCAGCTGCCCGCGAGTGGCGGCCGGCTCGACGTCACCTACGACGACCCGATCACCCACACCGCCTGGCTGTGGGCCCAGGGCGTACTCGCCGTCGTCCTGGTCGTCCTCGCCCTGCCCGGCCGCCGCCGCGACGTCGACGACGACCTGCCCGAGGCGGAGCCCCTCCCCGCTCAGGCCACGACGGGTGAGGGCCGCCGCGCCCGCCGCCTGCGCGCCCAGGCCGAGGAGCAGAGCGAGGGGCGGACGGGGGAGGAGCCCATGGCCGCCCCACCCCTGCCCGAGGAGCCCCCGGCGGCGGCCGTACCCCACCAGCAGGCCTACGGCGACTGGGACCAGTCCTCCTACACGAACACCGGATACGCCGGCGGCTACGCGGCCGACCAGTTCCAGTCCGGCGCCCCGTACCAGACGCCCGCCTACGACCAGCAGGGCTACGCGCAGGACCCGTACCAGAACGGCCAGTACGACCCGTACGCCTACAGCGGTACGGCGGACCAGATGCCGTACGACCCGACGGCGTACCAGCAGCAGGGCTACGACCCGGCGTACGACCCCGCCCACCAGGGCTACGACCACGGCACCGGCAGTGAGCGCCCCGACGGGAGCCAGCAGTGAACCGCACGACTCTGTCCCTGATCGCCGGCACCGCCGCGCTGGCTGCCGTCACCGCGTTCGCCGCGTTCGACGGCCCGTCCGCGGCCGGGGCCTCCGCCCCCAAGGCGGCCGCCGACCTCCCGGTGCAGCGGACGAGCCTGCTGTGCCCGGCGCCGAGCATCTCGGACATCGCCGACACGTCGTACACCTCGTTCACACCCGTCACCCAGGGCGCCGCGAGCAGCGGCAAGGCCCAACTCCAGGCGGCATCCGAGCAGTCGGCGGACGGCACGGCCAACTCCCAGACGGGCGGCTCCCAGACGGGCAAGGGCGCCAAGGGCGCGAAGGGATCGAAGGGGGCGAAAGACTCCAAGGGCGGGCAGAAGGCATCGGGGACGTCCGGTCAGCCGGTGCTCACCCCCAAGGCGCCCGGCACCCCCGCCACCGGCGACAGCTCCGGTGCCGACGCGCCCGCGCTCATCGGCACCGCCGACGGGCAGTTCGCGCCCGGCTGGACCGTCCAGGAGACCACCGAGGTGGCCGCCGGCACCGGCCGCGGCCTCCAGGGCGTCACCTGCGGCCCCGCGGACACCGAATTCTGGTTCCCGGGCGCCGGCACCGCCGCGAGCCGCACCGACTACGTCCATCTGACCAACCCCGACGACTCCGCCGCCGTCGTCGACATCGAGCTGTACGGCAAGGACGGCGCGATCAAGTCCCCGCTCGGCGAGAACCTCACGGTCCCGCCGCACGCGAGCAAGCCGATCCTGCTCTCCACCCTCACCGACACACAGCAGCCCGACCTGACCGTGCACGTCAGCGTCCGCAGCGGCCGGGTCGGCGCGGCCGTACAGGCCCTGGACGACAAGACGGGCGGCGACTGGCTGGCCGCCGCCGCCGACCCGGCCCCCAGCCTGGTCCTGCCCGGCATCCCGAAGGACGCCACCGACGTCCGGCTGATCGCCTTCACCCCCGGCGGCGACGACGCCGACCTCAAGGTCCGCCTGGCCTCGCCCGACGGCCTGATCACCCCGGCCGGCAACGAGACCCTGCACGTGAAGTCCGGCATGACGACAGCGGTCGACCTCGGCGCCGTGACCCGTGGCGAGGCGGGTTCCCTGGTGCTGACCCCCACCGACCGGTCGGTCCCGGTCGTGGCGGCGCTCCAGGTCGTCCGCGGCAAGGGCGACAAGCAGGAGACGGCCTTCATCCCGGCCACGGCCCCGGTCGGCACGCGCGCGACGGTGGCCTACAACAGCGCCACGGGCACCACCCTGGCCCTGACCGCGCCGACCGCCACGGCCACGGTCAAGGTCACCGCCTCGGCGGGCAGCGACGGCGGCACGGCGGCGACGAAGACGTACACGATCAAGTCCGGCACGACCCAGAACGTCGACGCCCCCGTCCCGTCCGGCCTCCAGGGCGCCTACGCCCTCACCGTGGAAACCACCTCGGGCGGCCCGGTCTACGCCTCCCGCACCCTGGCCGCCACCGAGGCCGGAGTCCCGGGCTTCACCATCCAGACCCTGGCGAACGACCGGGGGATGGTGGCGGTGCCGGAGACGACGGAGGACCTGGCAGTGCTGCAGAAGTAGGCGAGCGGGGTGGCGGGGCAGCGGGGACGACGGCGCTTTCCGCCCGCCCCGCCGACCCTCCGCCGGCGTTCCCCGTCAGTCCTCCCCGTACCGGGGATCGACGGTCTCCGGAGTCAGCCCCAGCAGCTCGGCCACCTGCTCCACGACCACCTCGTGCACCAGCGCGGCCCGCTCGTCGCGCCCCTTGGTGCGGATCTCCACCGGCCGCCGGTACACGACTACGCGCGCCCGTTGCCCGTCCCGCGCGGGCACGACTCCGCCCAGCGGCACGGCCTCGTCGCTCCACACCTGCTCGGCACGCGCGTCCAGCCGGGGCACCTCCAGCACGAGGAAATCGATGTCGGCCAGCTGCGGCCACCGCCGTTCGAGACGCTCCACGGAGTCCTGCACCAGGTCCGCGAACGCGTCGGCACGGCTGGCCGCGAGCGGCACCTGCGGCGGTGCGATCGGCCCCCGCATGCCCCGCCCGTGGCGATCACGGCGTCGAGGCCCGGGGCCGGTGGCACGGGGCGGTACACGGTTGTCCATCACTGGTGAAGCGTAGTCCTCGCCCCCGCCCCCCGCCCGGCTCCACACGACAACGACCCCGGGACGACGGCCACCACCCGCCCCACGGGAAACCGCTCCCTGCCGCCGCCGGCCCATGTCGCAGGCTGACCGTTCCAGCCAACGTCTGGCGCGTTTCCGTAACTCTCCAAGACCGCCGAACTCAAGGCAATTGACGGTGTTTGTACCGAGTCATGACCGGATCCCGCCCCGCCCGGCGCTCACCGAGAACCCGTCCACGCAGGTCAACAGGGGCTCCCTGAAAGGGTATGTGGGGCGTTTCACAGCACGACACGGTGGAGTGACCTGGTGGAGAGTCGTCGCGGCCCGCTCAAGAGTGCGGTACCGTCCAACGTCGTGAGCCCTGTACGTCGCTGTTCGCGCACCGCCTGCGGCCGACCCGCCGTGGCGACGCTGACGTACGTCTACGCCGACTCGACCGCGGTCCTCGGCCCGCTCGCCACCTACGCCGAACCCCACTGCTACGACCTGTGCGCCGAGCACTCCGAGCGCCTCACCGCACCCCGCGGCTGGGAGGTCGTACGCCTCCTCGACGGCTCCGCTCCCGCGCGGCCCAGCGGGGACGACCTGGAAGCGCTTGCCAACGCCGTACGCGAGGCGGCCCGCCCCCAGGAGCGCGCGGCCGGGGCAGGCGGCGGGGCCCGCACGGCGGACCCCATGGAGGTGGCCCGCCGCGGTCATCTCCGGGTTCTGCGCTCCCCGGACAACTGAGCCGGCTCACCTCCCGCTACGGTCGTGGCTGGGTGTCCATCCGGTGTCCGTACACCTCCCCCTTACCCCCAACGGGTAGTTTGTGGGCACCCATAGGACTTTGAACTTTCAGGAGGGTTGGCCGTGGCTGCTGATCTGTCGCAGATCGTGAAGGCGTACGACGTGCGCGGAGTGGTCCCGGACCAGTGGGACGAGTCACTGGCCGGACTCTTCGGTGCCGCCTTCGCGGAGGTGACGGGAGCCTCGGCGATCGTCGTCGGCCACGACATGCGGCCCTCGTCGCCGGGCCTGTCCCGCGCCTTCGCGCGCGGCGCGGCGGACCGCGGTGTGGACGTCACCGAGATCGGCCTGTGCTCCACGGACCAGCTGTACTACGCCTCGGGCGCGCTGAACCTGCCCGGCGCCATGTTCACGGCCTCCCACAACCCGGCCCAGTACAACGGCATCAAGCTGTGCCGCGCGGGCGCCGCCCCGGTCGGCCAGGACACCGGCCTCGCGCAGATCCGCGAACTGGTCGAGGGCTGGCTGGAGTCGGGCGCCCCGGAGCCGGTCGCCGAGCCGGGAACGCTGTCCTCGCGCGAGACGTTGAACGACTACGCGGAACACCTCCGCTCGCTCGTCGACCTGACCTCCATCCGCCCCCTGAAGGTCGTGGTCGACGCGGGCAACGGCATGGGCGGCCACACGGTCCCCTCCGTCTTCGAGGGCCTGCCCCTGACCCTCGTCCCGATGTACTTCGAGCTGGACGGCACCTTCCCGAACCACGAGGCCAACCCGCTCGACCCGGCCAACCTCGTGGACTTGCAGAAGCGGGTTCCCGAGGAGGGCGCCGACCTGGGCATCGCCTTCGACGGCGACGCCGACCGCTGCTTCGTCGTGGACGAGCACGGCGACCCGGTCTCCCCGTCCGCGATCACCGCGCTGGTCGCCGCGCGCGAGCTGGCCCGCAACGGCGGCACGGGCACGATCATCCACAACCTGATCACGTCCCGTACGGTCCCGGAGGTCGTGAAGGAGAACGGCGGCACCCCGGTCCGCACCCGGGTCGGCCACTCCTTCATCAAGGCCGAGATGGCGACGTCGGGCGCGATCTTCGGCGGCGAGCACTCCGCCCACTACTACTTCAAGGACTTCTGGAACGCCGACACGGGCATGCTGGCCGCCCTGCACGTCCTTGCGGCTCTCGGCGGCCAGGACGGCCCGCTGTCCTCCCTCGTCGCCCAGTACGACCGCTACGTCGGCTCCGGCGAGATCAATTCGACGGTCGCCGACCAGGCCGACCGCCTCGCCGCGATCCGCGCCGCGTACGAGAACCGCGCCGACGTCACCCTGGACGACCTCGACGGCCTCACGGTCGCGGCGGCCGACTGGTGGTTCAACGTCCGCCCCTCCAACACGGAGCCCCTCCTCCGCCTGAACGCCGAGGCGAAGGACGAGGCGACGATGACCAAGATCAGGGACGAGGCCCTGGCGATCATCAGGGCCTGACGGCCGGACTTCCGAGCAGCCGGATCCGGGGACAGGGGCTCAGCTCCTGAGCTCCCGGGTCCGGCGCTCGCCCTCGGGCCCTGTCGGGTGACGGCCGCGTCATCGAGCCGGCGGTGCCTGCGGCCCGGCTCAATCCGCTCGGCAGCGGTACGCTGACCAGCGGCCAAAGAAACCTCGCCCTCGAAGGGACACCACATGCCGCTCGAAGCCGGCCTCCTGGAGATCCTCGCCTGCCCGGCCTGCCACGCCCCCCTCAAGGAGCAGGACACCGAGCTGATCTGCACGAGCCAGGACTGCGGCCTCGCCTACCCCGTCCGCGATGGCATCCCGGTTCTCCTCGTGGACGAGGCCCGCCGCCCCGAGTGACGAGGCGCTCCACCTCGTAGACCCTCGTGGACCCGCGGAGGCCCGCACCGCCTTCGCAGGCCCTCGCAGACAGGCGCCCACCGCAGCACGAACCGGCGCCACCCCCTCGAAGGTTCCGCACAGGACCCCGGCGATCGGAGGCTGCCGCCCATGCTGGACGAATCGCTGCTCGACACCCCGGAGGGCCTCTCCGAGGCCGATCGCCGAGGCCTGCTGCGCGGCGCCGCCGAGGCCGGCGCCCGCGTCCGCACCGCCGCCCGGCACGCCGCCGAGGCCGGCATCGCCGACCTCAAACCCGACGGCCGCCCCCGCGCCGTCCTGATCGCCGGCCCCGGCGCCGCCGCCACCCACACCGCCGCCCTCATCGGGGCGCTGGCCGGTGTCGGCAGCCCCGTCGTCCGCCTGGCCCCCACCGGCGTCGCCCCGGCCGCGGGCGCCCTGCGCTGGGAACTGCCGGGCTGGGCCGGTTCCGTGGACCTGCTCCTGATCGTCACCCCGGATGGCACCGAACCGAGCCTGTCCCTCCTCACCGACCAGGCCTACCGCCGCGGCGTCTCCGTCGTCGCCGTGGCCCCGGCCCGCACCCCGCTCGCCGAGGCGGTCACCGGCGCGCACGGCCTGTTCGTACCGATGGCGACGGCACCGTACGACCAGAGCGAACCGCTCGCCGCGTCCTCCCCGGGCGTCTTCTGGGCGCTGCTCACTCCTCTGCTCGCCCTGCTGGACCGCGTCGGCCTGCTCAGCGCCCCGCCGGAGGCGCTGGAGAAGGTCGCCGACCGGCTGGACCACATCGCCGAGCGCTGCGGTCCCGCCATCGTGACCTACAGCAATCCCGCAAAGACCCTCGCCGCCGAACTCGCCGACGCGCTCCCCGTGGTGTGGACGGAAGGCACCTCGGCCGGCCCTGCCGGGCACCGCTTCGCCGCCGCCCTCGCCGAGCTCGCCGGCCGCCCCGCGCTCGTCGCCGAACTCCCCGAGGCGCTCGCCGCGCACAGCGCCCTGCTGGCAGGCCCGCTGGCCGCCAGCGCCGACCCCGACGACTTCTTCCGCGACCGAGTGGAGGAGGCGCCCGCGCTGCACGCGCGCGTAGTGCTGCTCCGCGACCGCCCGAGCCAAGGCCTCACCGCCGCCCCCGCCGCCCGCGACCTGGCCCTCAGCCACGACACACCGATCAGCGAACTCGAACCGGAGGAGGGCGGCGAACTGGAGACCCTCGCGGAACTGATCGCCGTCACGGATTTCGCCGCCGTTTACCTGGCGCTCGCTTCCAGGGCCTGATCTGGCTACGGGCCGGACCGACCGTGCCCCCCTGGGCCGCCGACGGCGGCCCAGCAGCGTACGTACGACAGACAGAGAAGACACGGACACATGGACCGCCTCGACAACACCATCCGCCCCTACGCCTGGGGTTCCCCCACCGCCATCCCGCACCTCCTCGGCGCCGAGCCGACCGGTGAGCCGCAGGCGGAGATGTGGATGGGCGCGCACCCGGGCGCCCCCTCGCGCACCGCGCGCGGCAGCCTCGCCGAGGTCATCGACGCGAACCCGGAGGCCGAGCTGGGCAAGGCGGCCGTGGCGAAGTTCGGCCCGCATCTGCCGTTCCTGCTCAAGATCCTCGCCGCCGGTGCACCTCTCTCCCTCCAGGTCCACCCGAACCTGGAGCAGGCCAAGGACGGGTACACCGACGAGGAGCGCCGTGGCATCCCGGTCGACGCCCCGCACCGCAACTACAAGGATGCCAACCACAAGCCCGAAATGATCTGCGCGCTCACCGAGTTCGACGGCCTGTGCGGCTTCCGCGACCCGGTCCAGGCCGCCGATCTGCTCGCCGGACTCGACGTCGACTCCCTCAAGCCGTACGTCGACCTGCTGCACGCCCACCCCGAGGAGGCGGCCCTGCGCGAGGTCCTCACCGCGATCCTCAGCGCCGACCCGGAGGAGATGGCGCGCACGGTCACCGAGACCACCGCCGCCTGCGCCCGCCTCGGCGGCGACTACGCCCCCTACGCCGACCTCGCCCACCACTACCCGGGCGACCCCGGCGTCATCGCGGCCATGCTGCTCAACCACGTCCGTCTGCAGCCCGGCGAGGCCCTCTTCCTCGGCGCCGGCATCCCGCACGCCTACCTGAACGGCCTCGGCGTCGAGATCATGGCCACCTCCGACAACGTCCTGCGCTGCGGCCTGACCCCCAAGCACGTCGACGTGCCCGAACTGCTGCGCGTCGTCCGCTTCGAGGCCGGCGACCCGGGCGTGCTGCGCCCCGAGGCGTCCCCGGACGGCGAGGAGGTCTACGAAGCGCCGATCGACGAGTTCCGCCTGTCCCGGTACGTCCTCCCCAAGGGCACCGCCGCCCACGACCTCACCCTCGACACCCCGCAGATCCTGCTGTGCACGGCCGGTGCCGTCCGCGCGGGCGAACACGAGCTGAGCCCCGGCCAGTCGGTCTTCGTCCCGGCGGGCGAGCAGGCGGAGGTCTCCGGCGAGGGAACCGTCTTCCGCGCCACTGTGATCGTATGACCGGGGTTGTGGATAACTGACGTGGCGAGGCCCGGCCGGGCTGCAAGAATGGCCCATCGGCAAAGGCCGGGCAAAGCCGGGCACAGGCCTGGACGGCGTACACGTACGAAGGCGAAGGGGCACGCGGACACATGAGCGCGTCAGGCGGTACGAAGGCGATCGTGGCGGCACTCGGCGCCAATCTCGCGATCGCGGCATCGAAGTTCGTGGCGTTCGCCTTCAGCGGCTCCTCCTCGATGCTCGCCGAGGGCGTCCACTCGCTCGCCGACTCCGGCAACCAGTTCCTGCTGCTGATCGGCGGCAAGAAGGCCCAGCGCGAGGCGACCCCGCAGCACCCCTTCGGCTACGGCCGCGAGCGCTTCATCTACGCCTTCCTGGTCTCGATCGTCCTGTTCTCCATCGGCGGCATGTTCGCCATCTACGAGGGCTACGAGAAGATCAGCCACCCGCACGCGGTGGAGAACTGGTACTGGCCGGTGGGCGTCCTCGTCTTCGCGGTCATCGCCGAGGGCTTCTCGTTCCGCACGGCCATCAAGGAGTCCGACGAGCTGCGCGGCAAGCTGTCCTGGGGACAGTTCATCCGCCACGCCAAGGCGCCCGAACTGCCCGTCGTCCTGCTGGAGGACTTCGGCGCGCTCATCGGCCTGGTCCTCGCCCTGCTCGGCGTCGGCCTCGCGGTGGCCACCGGCGACGGCGTCTGGGACGGCGTCGGCACGGTCTGCATCGGTGTCCTGCTCGTCTGCATCGCCCTGGTCCTGGCCGCCGAGACCAAGTCCCTGCTGCTGGGCGAGGCCGCGGGTACCGAGGAGGTCAAGAAGATCGAGACGGCGATCGTCGACGGCGACACCGTCACCGGCGTCATCCACATGCGCACGCTGCACCTGGGCCCCGAGGAACTGCTGATCGCCGCCAAGATCGCCGTCCAGCACGACGACACGGCCACCGAGGTCGCGAACGCCATCAACGCCGCCGAGGCCCGTGTCCGCGCCGCCGTCCCCATCGCCCGCGTCATCTACCTCGAACCGGACATCTACAGCGAGGCCGAGGCCGCCAAGGGCCCGGACCCGGAGGCGACCCCGGGCGGCCCGAACCCCCACGCCGTCGGCCACTGAAGCTCCGGCCGCGCCTTCGTCACCTCCCCATCCAGTGCGTCGGCCACCGCCGACGCACTCCCAGAAGATCCGGTCCCCTGGTCGTACGTCGGCCGCATGCCGCTGCCGCCCTGGCGGAACCCCCGTACACCGCCCGCAGCCAGACGACCCGAAGCTGCGAAACTCCCTGCTCACACCGGTCCGCAAGCTCCCGCTCCACGGCGTTCACACCCCTGCCGAAAGCCCCTCCGCCCCCACCCGGCCACCTCGAAATCGGCTCCCGACTGGCTAGAACCGTGCGGAGGCGGACTGGGGGCGACCGGGTCCTCCGGTGTAGCTTGGGACGAAGCCAGACGTCGCTGCTGATGGCGGTCGGGCGGTCCCGCGCGGACCGGCCGAGGGAGAGAGGGCCTCCGACGGACTGCGCTGCGCGTACGTGGGCATGCCTGTGTCCTTTTCTCGGGCACTCCTGTGTCCGCCGCCGCGCAGACCAGCCGTACCCACCCTCGACCCGATACCGAGGAGCAGCTCTCAATGACGACTGTCGAGAACCGACAGGACTTCAAGGTCGCCGACCTCTCGCTGGCCGAGTTCGGCCGCAAGGAGATCACCCTCGCCGAGCACGAGATGCCCGGTCTGATGGCGATCCGCAAGGAGTACGCCGACGCCCAGCCCCTCGCGGGCGCCCGTGTCACCGGCTCCCTGCACATGACCGTCCAGACCGCCGTGCTCATCGAGACCCTGGTCGCCCTGGGCGCCGAGGTCCGCTGGGCCTCCTGCAACATCTTCTCCACCCAGGACCACGCGGCCGCCGCCATCGCCGTCGGCCCGAACGGCACGCCCGACGACCC
This sequence comes from Streptomyces sp. CoH27, assembly GCF_020181035.1. Classification (GTDB taxonomy): domain Bacteria; phylum Actinomycetota; class Actinomycetes; order Streptomycetales; family Streptomycetaceae; genus Streptomyces; species Streptomyces camelliae. Next base: position 4,512 of record NZ_JAIQYY010000014.1, on the reverse strand, counting down.
GCAGGGCGTTCCGGTCTTCGCCTGGAAGGGCGAGACCCTGGAGGAGTACTGGTGGTGCACCGAGCAGGCGCTGACCTGGCCGAACAGCCCCACCGGCGGCCCGAACATGATCCTCGACGACGGCGGCGACGCCACCCTCCTCGTCCACAAGGGCGTCGAGTACGAGAAGGCCGGCAAGGTCCCCGCCCTGGAGACCGCCGAGTCCGACGAGCACCGCGTCATCCTCCAGCTGCTGCACCGCACCCTGGGCGAGAACGCCCAGAAGTGGACCCAGCTGGCCTCCGAGATCCGTGGCGTGACGGAGGAGACCACGACGGGTGTCCACCGCCTGTACGAGATGCAGCGTGAGGGCTCCCTCCTCTTCCCCGCGATCAACGTGAACGACGCGGTGACGAAGTCGAAGTTCGACAACAAGTACGGCTGCCGCCACTCGCTGATCGACGGCATCAACCGGGCCACGGACGTCCTGATCGGCGGCAAGACCGCGGTCGTGTGCGGCTACGGCGACGTCGGCAAGGGCTGCGCGGAGTCCCTGCGCGGCCAGGGCGCCCGCGTGATCGTCACCGAGATCGACCCGATCTGCGCCCTGCAGGCGGCGATGGACGGCTACCAGGTCACCACGCTTGACGAGGTCATCGACAAGGCCGACATCTTCGTCACGACGACCGGCAACAAGGACATCATCATGGCCTCCGACATGGCCAAGATGAAGCACCAGGCGATCGTCGGGAACATCGGCCACTTCGACAACGAGATCGACATGGCCGGCCTCGCGAAGGTCCCGGGCATCGTCAAGGACGAGGTCAAGCCGCAGGTCCACACCTGGACCTTCCCGGACGGCAAGAAGATCATCGTGCTGTCCGAGGGCCGCCTGCTGAACCTGGGCAACGCCACCGGTCACCCGTCGTTCGTGATGTCCAACTCCTTCGCGGACCAGACGCTGGCCCAGATCGAGCTGTTCACCAAGCCGGACGAGTACCCGGTGGGCGTGTACACGCTGCCCAAGCACCTGGACGAGAAGGTCGCCCGCCTCCACCTGGACGCGCTGGGCGTGAAGCTCACCAAGCTGCGCCCGGAGCAGGCCGCGTACATCGGCGTCGAGGTCGACGGCCCGTTCAAGTCGGACCACTACCGCTACTGAGCCGACGGCTCCGTAGTAGTCCCGTCCGCCGGGGAGCGCGCCAGTGCACTGCCGCGCTCCCCGACAGCAGGTCCCCCGAGGCAGGCCCCCGCACCCCCGTGCCGGGGGCCTGCCCGTCTTTCCGGCCGCATTCGACCATTCGGCCCGCCCGGCCGCGTTCCGCCGACCACTCGGACCGTCACCCCGTCAAGCCCCAGGACCCCCATGCCCCGCGGCCGCTATTCGCTCCACGATCCGCACGATCACACCCCCTTCGCAGAAGAACACTTCCAATGCGCCCCCGGCCCGTCCGGCTGGCGCTACGTCTCCCGGCTGACCGACCCCGCCGGCGACCACCGGGGCTCGGTCGACCTCGCCCTCGACGACCTCGGCCGCCCCATCCGCCTCGAACTACACGCGGGAGGCTGGCAGGTGCGCGGCGCAGCCCTCGACGGCGTCACCTGGGTCCGCACCGACCCCACCGGAACCCATGCCACCGAAGGCAATGTGCGCGCCCACGCCTTCACCGGCACGTCCCCCGCGTTCCTCATCGCCACCGCCCGTCTCCTGCGCCTCACCCCCTCGTCCGCCGCGACCCGCGTACGGCTGGTCGCCTTCACGGATCCGGTCCTCGCCCCCCGCACCGTGGACCAGTCCTGGGCCTTGGTGAACAGCGAAGCACACGCCACTGACAACGGCCCCCTGACCGTGGACGAATACCAGGTCACAGCCCTGGACACGGGCGAACGGCACAGCGTCCACATCGCCGGCGACGTCGTCCTCTCCGCACCGGGGATCGAGCTGGAGGACCTCGACTCACCGCCGTCGACGTTCGTCTGAAGCCGGAGAACCCGACCACCGGGAAACCGGGAGAGACGGACGGACCAGTGCTACGCGGGCGGCGCGAACCCCGTGGACGGACGGTCGGCCGGCGCCTCGTCCCGCCCCGGAGCAGCCGACGGCATGACGGGAGCCTGCGACTGCGGAGTCGTCTGGGCCACCCGAGCCGCCTGACTAGGTTGAGGGGAAGCCTGCGACCATCCCTCTGCAGCAGAGGGAATGGGCGGGGGCGGCTGATACCCGGTCGGCGCGGACGGTGCACGAGGCCCGGCCTCCGCCGGGGCGAAGCCGGCGACGCCGAACGCCTGCCGGGCCTCACGGGACTGCCGTTCGTGCACCACGGCCGCCAGGAAGGCGGCGGCCGGCAGGTCCTGTGGCACCGAAGCGCCGGTCCGCGCCGCGAGGTCGGCCGCGAGCCGCTGCGCCATACCTACGGAAACCTGCGGATCGAGCTGCTGCATCCGCGTCAGGTACTGCCGTACGGCGAGCCACAGCCCGTCCGGCACGGCCGACAGGTCCAGCGCGGCGAAACGCCCGGCGAGCCACGGCGGCGGAGGCGGCACGAACCCGGCCTGGCCGGTGGGTATCCGCTCACGCACGACGAGCGTGCCCGCGAACACGTCGCCGAGCCGCCGGCCCCGCGCGGACACCAGCGAGGCGATGCAGGCGACCACGCCGAACGTCAGCAGGATCTCGACCACGCCGATCGCACCCCGCACCAGCGCATGCCGGAACCGGATCGGCCCGCCGTCGTCCCGCACCACCCGAAGCCCGAAGGCCAGCTTCCCCAGCGAACGCCCGTGACTGAGCGTCTCCACCGCGATCGGCCCGCCGACCAGCACCAGCAGAAACGTCGCGATCGACAGCGCCACCTGCGCGGCCTCGTCCAGAGAAGCCGTCGACATCACCAGCGCCACGGTGACGACGGTGTACGTGGTCACGGCCACCACCAGGTCGAACAACACGGCCAGCGCCCTGCTCGGCAGCTTCGCCGGCCGCAGTTCGAGCGCCACCGCCTCGCCTGTCACCAGCTCGCTCACGCCCGCCGCCCTTCCCTGATCTGCCCCCGGAACCGCAAGTCTGCCAAGCTGTGAACGCATCGCGCCGCAGTACGACAAGCTGACAGCAAACACGAGCATCCACGACGAGCGGACGAGCTGTCGACGACCAGCCGAGGAGCAGGCACACCCGATGGACCTGGACGTCTTCGTCGCCGCCCACCGTGCCGAATGGGACCGTCTCGACGCCCTGCTCCGCCGTCGGCGCCGCCTCAACGGGACCGAGACCGACGAACTCGTCTCGCTCTACCAGCGCACCGCCACTCACCTCTCCCTCATCCAGTCCAGTGCCCCGGACCCGCAGCTGACGGGACGGCTCAGCCAACTGGCGGCACGCGCGCGCAGTGCCGTCATCGGCACCCGCCGCGCCTCATGGCGTGACGTCACACGCTTCCTCGGCCAGGGCTTCCCGGCCGCGGTCTACCGCGCACGCCACTGGTGGGTCCCCACGGCGCTGGTCTCCACCGTCATCGCGATCCTCCTGGGCTGGTGGATCGGCACTCACCCGGACGTGCAGTCGTCCATCGCCGCCCCCAGCCAACTGCGCGAGCTGACCCGCCCCGGCGGCGAGTACGAGACGTACTACTCCAGTCACCCCGCGGCCGCCTTCGCCGCCCAGGTGTGGACGAACAACGCCCAGGCAGCCGCGATGTGCCTGGTCCTGGGAGTCTTCCTGGGCCTGCCCGTCCTCTGGATCCTCTTCGAGAACATGCTCAACCTGGGCGTCGGGTTCGGCCTGATGTCGTCCGCCGGCCGACTCGACACATTCCTCGGACTGGTCCTCCCGCACGGCTTGCTGGAACTGACCGCCGTCTTCGTCGCCGCGGGTACCGGCCTGCGCCTGGGCTGGACTCTCATAGACCCCGGCCCCCGCACCCGGCGCACCGCCCTCGCCGAGGAGGGCAGGGCAGCGGTCGGCATGGCGATCGGCCTGGCCCTGGTCCTCTTCGTCTCCGGCGCCATCGAAGGCTTCGTCACCCCCTCGGGCCTGCCCACCTGGGCCCGCATCGGCATCGGCGTGCTGGCCGAGCTGGCATTTCTGGCGTACGTCTATGTCCTCGGCGGCCGCGCGGTACGCGCCGGCGAGACAGGCGATCTCGAAGCGACGGACCGCAGCGCCACCGTCCCCACCGCCGCCTGATGTGCGTTCGACCCCTCTGAGCTGCTAATCTTCTCTTCGCTCCGCAGACCCGTTGACACGGGTGACGTGGGGAGGTAGATTCAAACAGTTGCCTGGAGCTGGACAAGTTCGGCGGCGAAGGTTAGAATCTACGAGCTTCCACAGGGAACGTCGGAAACGACGCCCCCGAAGAAGCACCTCCCGATTACTCAGAAATGAGCGGCCGGTCAGACTGGCCAAGAACTTCTGATAAAGTCGGAACCGCTGGAAAGGGAAACCGCGAGAAAACGCGGAGGACCTGGAAAGCACCGAGGAAATCGGATCGAGAAAAGATCTGATAGAGTCGGAAACACCGAAGGGAAGCCCGGAGGAAA
>NZ_JAIQYY010000013.1:78561-304134 GCF_020181035.1 Streptomyces sp. CoH27 | reverse complement strand
CTAGCCTCGCGCTTTCGCGAGTGGGGTTGTCCGGGTCTTGATCAAATAAGCGGAGAGTACCGCTGACCTGCAACGATGGGACTTGTCGATGGTCCTGTCAGCTGCAAGGAAAGAAGCACTCTCCAGGTGAAGAAGCGTAGCGGGTTGTATCCGCGTGTCCGTGTCGAGGGCGGCGGCCGCGGGGTGGTCTCGCAGGCCGGGTCGGTGCTGCTGGTCGAGACGGTCCGCAAGTCCGGCCTGGAGACCGCGATATCGGCGGCTCTGTCGCGGTGGCGCAAGCCGCGGGCGGTGCACGACCCGGGCAAGATCCTGCTGGATGTGGCCCTGGCCGTCGCACTTGGCGGAGACTGCCTCGCGGACGTGGGCATGCTGCGGGCCGAGCCGGGCGTGTTCGGCCTGGTGGCCTCCGATCCGACCGTCTCCCGTCTCCTCGACACTCTCGCCGCGTCCGGCCCCAAGGCCCTCGCGGCGATCCGGGGCGCACGCTCCGAAGTACGCGGGCGTGTCTGGGACTTGGCGGGTGCGAGCAGTCCGGCCGCCGACGGCCAGGTGATCGTGGACATCGACGGCGTACTGGTGCTCGCTCACTCCGAGAAGCAGGACGCCACCGCGACCTGGAAGAAAACCTATGGGCACCATCCCCTCGTCGCGTTCGTCGACCACGGCCAGGCAGGGTCCGGGGAACCGGTGGCCGCCCTGCTGCGTCCCGGCAACGCAGGCAGCAACACCGCCGCCGACCACATCGAAACCGCCCGACTCGCCCTGACCCAACTGCCCGAACACCTGCGGCGGGGACGGCAGACACTGATCCGGACCGACTCCGGCGGCGGCACCCACGCCTTCCTCGACTGGCTCTCCCGCCGGGGCCGGTGGCTGTCGTATTCCGTCGGAATGACCATCACCGACGCCCTCCACCAGGCCGTGCTGAAGATCCCGAAGAAGGCGTGGACGCCGGCCTACGACGCCGGTGGCACCGAGCGGCCCGGCGCCTGGGTCGCGGAGATCACCGACATCCCCGACCTGAGCACCTGGCCCAAGGGCATGCGGCTGATCGCCAGGAAGGAACGCCCGCACCCCGGCGCCCAGTTGCGCTTCACCGACCTCGACGGGCTGCGGCTGACCTGCTTCGCGACCAACACCAAGGGCGGCCAGCTCGCCGACCTCGAACTGCGCCACCGCAGACGGGCCCGCTGCGAGGACCGCATCCGAAACGCCCGCGACACCGGCCTGCGCAACCTGCCCCTGCACGACACCGCCCAGAACCAGATCTGGCTGGAGATCGTCTCCCTCGCACTCGACCTCCTCGCCTGGATGCCGATGCTCGCCCTGACCGGCGACACCCGCCGCTGGGAACCCAAAAAGCTCCGCCTGCGCCTGTTCTCCGCCGCCGCCCAGCTCGTGAACACCGGACGCCGCCACTGGCTCCGCTTCACCGCCCGATGGCCCTGGACCGACGTCATCACTCACGCGATCGACAGGCTCCACACCCTCCCGAACCCCGGCTGACCAGCGACTCCGACCGTCCCGACAAGCCCGCACCACCGCACCGGCGACGTGGAACCCGGCGCCCACCCGACGCGAGAGCCGGGCCCTCAGCCTGCCCCACCCCCGAAGAGACACCCACCCCACAGACACAACGTCCCCGTCAGCAAGCTGACGGGGACTCATGCAAGATCGAGGCTAGGNCCCGAAGAGACACCCACCCCACAGACACAACGTCCCCGTCAGCAAGCTGACGGGGACTCATGCAAGATCGAGGCTAGGAGCGCGATATGCCGATCCATCATCTTTCCAGCGGCTTGAGGGTGCGAACCTTCCCGCCACCACCTCAGGAATTCGATCCGATCAAGGCGGACGACGAACTGTTGATCCGGTACGGATTGCCTCCCCGACCGACCGAGGAATCGCTTCAGCATCTCTGGGAATTGGCGTTCCGAGATCCGATCCACTACATTGAACCGTCTTTCACTGAGGTGCCCGACATACAGCACGGGCCGCTTCAAATCACTGCCCTCACATCGCACGGCTGGTCCGGAACTGTGGTGTTCCGCACATCAGGCGTGATGAACTACGTGCACGGTCGATGGACGGTCCCCGATGCGCAACCACCCGCCCCCCTCGGCGACTACTATTCATCCCACTGGGTAGGCATCGACGGTTGGGGCACTCCCCCAAGCGGTTCCTCCGATGTCTTGCAGACCGGCACCGAATGCAGTGCAGTGCGCACGAGCAACAGCATAGACAGGATCACTATCTCTGGTGGCAATGGTTCACGGACCCCGAGTACAAGATCGATAACTTTCCTGTCTCACCGGGCGACCAGATCACCGCCCTGATCTGTGTCACATCCCAGCTCGGCGCAAGAATGTATATCTCCAAATCCGGCGGACCTACGACGTCATTTGACGTTAAGTCAGATGGAGCGCCACATCATCCGGTACTGGGGGGGCACTTGCGCCGAGTGGATCGTCGAACGCCCTATCCGACAGGGGATGTATTCGTGCCTGGCTAATTACGGCACAGTTTCGTTCGATACGGCCATCGCCGGAATGGGTGACCGATTCGACTGCATCCACGCCCAAAACAAGCAAACCATCGGGCCGGACCACGCTCCCAGATTCGTGGTCGATATGATCAACAACGACGACAGAGTCATCTCTGAAACCGTCGAATCGGCGCCAATCGTCACATGCGTCTGGCGGGACAACATCGAGTTGGGTCGCTGCATCACTCCATACCCCTAAGACTCAGAGGTTGTCTCACGTGGCAGGTTTCGCCAGCTTCTCGTAGCAGGTCAGGGCGGCGGCCATGGCCAGGCCTCGGCTCTGCCAGTCGTTGCGGACGACGTACGGGATCTTGAGACCACGAGCAGCCCATGGCAGGCTCATGCCGCATGATCGATGAATTCGCGAAAGACAACCTGCACGGGAGACTGCGGCGGGACCGCAAGTCGCTGCTCTGGAAACTCGACGGCTTGTCCGAATACGACGCTCGCCGGCCTTTGACAGCGACCGGGACCAACCTCCTCGGCCTGGTCAAACACGTGGCCACCATCGAGGCCAGGTACTTCGGCGAGGTCTTCGACCGCCCTTCCCCGGAACCGCTGCCCCGATGGCAGGACTACAACGGCAGCGATCTGTGGGCGACCGAGGACGAGACCCGCGATCAGATCATCGGGTTCTACCGGCGCACGTGGGAACACTCGGACGCGACGATCAACGAGCTTCCCCTCGACGCCCCCGGCCACGTGCCGTGGTGGCCGGAGCCTTATCCCAACACGAACCTGTTCGCCGTCATGGTCCATGTCCTCGGCGAGTCCAACCGGCATGCCGGGCACGCCGATATCCTGCGGGAGGGCCTCGACGGCCGGACCGGGGTGCGCCCCGAACACGAGAAGCAGATCGACGAGGAAGCCCGTGCAGCCTACTGCGCGAAGATCGAGCAGGCCGCCAGGTCGGCCGCACCAATCAAGGCTTACTGATCGTTTCAGAATGCCGTCCGGTATCGCCGGCGGCAGATGATGCCGTTGCACTCGTGGCGTCGGCAACCTGCCCGCCCTTGCGGTCGTCATGCGAACGAGGTCATCGGCGGGTCGGGAAGCCGTGGTGGCGGGCAGTGGCCGTGACGGTCAGGGCGAGGGCCAGCAGCGCCAGGGCCGACCAGGGCAGCGAGTCCGGGCTGGTGTGGTCGAGGAGGAGGCCGCCGGCAAATGCGGCGGCGGCGATGCCGAGGTTCCAGCAGGTGACCAGGAGGGACTGGGCAAGATCGGCGGCGGTGCCCGCGGCGTCGGCGACGGCGGTCTGCAGCAGGGTGGCGGCGCCGCCGAAGCCGAAGCCCCAGACCGTGGCGGCGCCGTAGACGGGCCAGGGCACCGAGGTGAGCAGGGCGGTGGCGAGGACGGTGCTGGCAAATGCGAGGAGCCCGCAGGCGGCGAGGGTCAGGGTGCGCAGGTGCCGGTCGATCAGCGCCCCGGTGGCGAGGATGCTGACCAGCGAGGACAGGCCGAGGATCAGCAGCACGGTGTCGGTCCGCCCTTCGAGGTCCAGGGGTTCGAGCAGCGCGGCGACGTAGGTGTAAAGCAGGTTGTGGGCGAGGACGAAGGCCGCGGTGACGCCCAGGACGGCTGCCACGCCGGGACTCCGCAGCACCCTCCGCAGTGGCGGCCGGTCGTGCTCGTCGCGGCCGGGAACGGCCGGGACGCTGACGGCGATCCAGCCGACCAGGGCCAGCGCGATCATGCTCATCAGCCCGAAGGCGACCCGCCACCCGGCAGCACCGGCGAGCAGGGTGCCGGCCGGCACCCCCACCGAGAGGGCGACGGTCGAGCCGCTCATCGCCACCGCCATCGCCCGTCCACGCTGCTCCGGCACCACGATGCTGCGGGCGTACCCGGCCAGGAGAGCCCAGAGCAGCCCGGCGACCAGGCCCGCCGCGAAGCGCGCGGCCATGGTGAGCGGGTAGTTGCCGGAGACGGCGGTCACCGCGTTGGCCGCCGCGAAGCCGCTCACAGCCAGGAGCAGCAGCCGCTTGCGCGGCCAGCCGGCCGTGGCGGCGGTCAGCGGGATGTGACGCCGAGGTCCGTGCTCATTGCAGGCAGGACACCTGCCGGCAGGGCCTCCGTCATCAAGGTGACGAACCCGGCGGTGTTCAGGGCCAGCAGCGCCGGCCAGGGCAGTCGGGGCGAGCTCGGGGGCGGCGCCATCGGACAGGTGGGGGAACGGAGTTCGTTCGTCGACATGGGCCGATCGTCTATCGTTGACACGGATGTCAAGGTCCAGCCCGGGGCGGCCCGGCCAGGACGTGAGGGCGGTCACATGCGAATCGGCGAACTGGCTCGGCTGACGGAGAGCACTCCGCGCCTGCTGCGCTACTACGAGAAGCAGGGCCTGATCACCCCCCGCCGCGAGGCGAACGGCTACCGGGACTACGACGACTACCTGGTGGACCGGGTGCTGCAGATCCGGGGGCTGCTGGACGCGGGGCTGCCGACCCGGATCATCAAGCAGATCCTGCCCTGTCTGGACACCCCGCGGACGATCCACTTCGCCGACGCCACCCCGGAGATGCTCGACACCCTGGAGACCGAGACGGAGCGGATGACCCGCCGGATCGAGTGCCTGACCCGCAACCGGGACGCCATCATCGAGTACCTCTCGGTGGTCAGAGCGCTCGCCTGACCTCCCGGCCGGGGACGGCTCGAAACTGCCCGCTTGACCCTGACACGAGTGTCAAGGTCGGAGGCTGTGGCCATGACCAACTCCGCCATCCGGCACACCGCATTCGGCGACGGCACTCCGCTCGTTCTGATCCACGGCTACACCGTCGACCACCACGTCCTGCTCCCGCTCGAACCCGCCTTCACCGACCGCCCCGGCTGGCGGCGCCTCTACCTCGACCTCCCCGGCCACGGCGCCAGCCCCCGGCTGCCGGGCCCGACCTCGGCGACCGCCCTGGCCGAAGCCGTCTTCGAATGGATCGACGCCGAGCTTGGCGACCGGCCGTTCGCGGTGGTCGGGCAGTCCTTCGGCGGCCAACTGGCCCGGGCGGTGACGGCACGCTACGGGAAGCAGGTGCTCGGCTCGGCGCTGCTGGTGCCGGTGGTGCGCTGGGGCGGCGACCGGACCTTGCCCGGGGAAACGGTACTGGAACGCGACGAGGAACTGCTCGACCGCCTCCCGGCCGCCGACCGCGAGCTCTTCGGCCACGTCATGGCCCGCCTGGACAAGCCCAGGTGGGAGCTCTTCGAGCGATACGTGCTGCCCGGCCGGCGGGCCCACGACGAGGCGGCCGCCGCCGAGCTGGAGACCGACTTCCTGCTGCCGCACTGGCCGGAGCACCAGGCCCCCGCGCACCACGGGCGCCATCTGCTGGTCACCACCCGGCAGGACGCCCTGGTGGGCTGGCGCGACCAGCTGGCCCTGCTCGACCACTACCCCCGGATGGCGGCAACGGTTCTTGATGCCGCCGGGCACAACCCTCAGGTGGAGTGCGCCGAGACCGTACGGGGCCTGGTTGGGCACTGGCTCGACGGGCTCGCGCGCCCTTACTGATCGTTTCGGCATGCGATGGGGCAAGTCCGGCAGAGGGAGCCAATGCCTGCGGGGCGGTCATGTCGGCGGCAACCCCAGTGGCGCGACGAGGGACTGGGAACCGTCAGCAGGTGCGCTGGTACTTCAGGCTGGGAACGTAGCGGGCCCATTGCTCGGCGCTCAACCCCTGAGCGGCCCGGGTGCAGGCGAGGCTGAGGGCGTGCGTGCGCGCATCGTTGAGTTCCGTGAGGCTGTTCAGGTTGACGGTGCCGTCTGCGGAGGCGGTCAGCAGTGTTTTGTTGTCGGCGCTGATTGCCACGGACGTGACCGCGTCGGTGTGGTGGCTGGCGACCGCGCCGAGGTCGTAGGGGTGGACTGGGTCTGTGACGTCCCAGAGGATCGCTGTCTGGTCGGCGCTGCCGGAGACCAGGGTGTGGCCGTCAGGGCCGAAGGCCAGTCCGAGGACCCAGCTGTTGTGTTTGACGAGTGGCGGGCCGAGGTGCTGTGCCTTGGCCGGGTTGGTGATGTCCCAGAGGATGATGCTGGAGTCCAGGCTGCCGGTTGCCAGTGTGTGACCGTCGGGACTGAAGGCCACGGAGGAGACCCAGTTGGTGTGGCCGGCGAGTGGGTCGCCCAGTTGGTGCGGCTGGGCCAAGTTGTCGATGTTCCATAGTCGAGCCGTACCATCCCAGCTCCCGGTGGCCAGGGTTCGCCCGTCGGAACTGAATGCGACCGCGTCCACACCTGCGCGGTGGCCCATGAGCGGCTGGCCGATCTGCTGGGGACGGGACGGGTCTGATGTGTCCCAGAGCGTGATCGCGGGATCCCCTCCGCCGGTGGCGAGGGTATGCCCCACGGGGCTGAAGGCCAGCCCGTCGACGCCGCCGTTGTTGGCGGTGAACTGTGTGATCTTCCGGAGCTGGTGCAGGTCGCTGGTGTCCCAGAGGATCACGGTGCGGTCCAGGCTGCCACTGGCCAGGATGCGTCCGTCGGGACTGAACGCCATCCCGAGCACCCTGTTTGCATGCCCCGCGGTCTTGGGCGAGGTCTCTACGGGATGCTTCGGATCGGTCACGTCCCACAGTGCCACCTTGCCGTCCACTCCGCCGGTGGCCACCGCACGGCCGTCTGAGCGGAGCGCCATGGCTTGCACGCCCCCGGCGTTGCCTGTAAGGCGGGCGGTGAGAGGAATGCTCCCATTGTCGGCCTTGCCCTCCCACAAGATCACCGAATTATCTGCGCTGCCGGTGGCGAGCAGGTCGGCCTTCGGGGAGAACGCCACTGCGCTGGTCCAGTTGGATGCACCGGTGATCGTACTGCCGGTCATGCGGGGAGCGGTTGGATCCGACGTGTCCCACACGGTCGTGTAGTGGTCGGCCAGTGCAACGTCGATCTGGTGGGGGAACACTTTCAGTGCCTTCACCGGGGCACCCCCGGGAGAGAATTGGCTCACCCATCTGGGGTGGCTCGGATCACTGGCGTTCCAGAGGTCGGCATTTCCGTCCCCGCCGCCGGTGACGAGCGTGCGACCGTCGGGGGTGAAGCTGAGGGCGGTCACCCCTCCTGAGTGGCTGATCGGGCTCTTCAATCGCCGGGGGTGAGCGCGATCGGCTACGTCCCACAGGACCGTGGTGCCGTTGGTGTTGCCGGTTACGAGCACGTGCCCATCGGGCCTGAACGCCATGGACGAGACGTCTGCGTACGGGGCTGTCAGGAGCTGTCCGAGGGAGTGAGCGTGTCCGGGGTCGCTGATGTCCCATAGCCAGACTTTGCCGTCCGCGGCACCTGCCGCCAGAGTGCGTCCGTCCGGTGCGAAGCGCATCGTGTGGACGTCGGCCGGGCCAGTCAACGGCTCGCCGAGCCGGCGCGGTTTTCCGGGGGAACTGACGTCCCACATCTGTACGGTGTTCCCAGCTCGGTCGGTACCACCGGCCGCAAGGATACGCCCATCGGGGCTGAATGCCACTGTGAACACCCCGTAGCTGGGGCCCGGCAGTGGCTGCCCGAGCATTTGGGCGTGTTGGGGGGCGCTGGTGTCCCACAAGATGACGGTGCCGTCCTGGCTTGCGGTGGCCAGTGTCCGTCCGCTGGGCGCGAACGCTGCCCCGACAACCGCGGCGGTGTGTTGTTTCGACAAGGTGCTGGCATAGGGCGTGAACAGGCTGCTGAGGAGGTTCGCGGTTGTCGCGGGACTGTGATCCAGTCGGTCGGCTGCGATTCCGAGCTGTAGAGCCAGCTGCGGATCGTTGCCTCGGGCGGAGTCCGCGTCGCGTACCAATGCCTCTGCGACCGCGGAACGTTGTTGTCGCTGTGCGTCTCTGCGGCCCTTCACGGCGAAGCCGGTCGCTATCAGTGAAGCCACCAGTAAAAGGATCAGCGTGACGGCAGTTCCCGTCCGCAAGCGGCGGCGTCGCCGGTCGGCTAGTTCGCTGGCGGTGAAGAACTCGACTGCCAGCTCGCCGAGTCGGCTGTCACGACCACCGGTGCCAGCGAACTGATCGCGCACCAGTTCCAGTTGGCTTCCGCGATAGAGACCACTCGGGTCACGTCCGGCTCTCGCCCAGGACTCGGCTGCGTCCAGGAGCCTCTGCTGGACCAGCAGGTCGGCACGGCTGGTGTCGATCCAGCCGCGCAGTCGGTCCCAGGCGCGGAGCAGCGCCTCGTGGGCGATCTGGGCGCTGTCGCCGTCAAGGGTGATCAGGCGCGCGCCGGCGAGCGCGTCCCGGGCGGCAGCGATGGCGGTGGCCTCGTCCGGCGGGCGTTGGGCCAGCAGGTCGGTGAGATTGAGCCGTCTACGTGTGTCCTCGGTGCTCTCACTGATCCGGACCATGCGGAGCAGCATCAGCTCGGCGGCTCGCCGGGCATCCGGGGTCAGGCTGTCGTAGGTGAGATCGGCCTGCTGGGTGATCGCTTCCCAGATCCCGCCAGTTGCGCCGTACCCAGCGAGGGTCAGGGTGCGGCCCTCGCGGCGGCCCCAGGTCAGCCAGAGCGCGTAGGCCAGCAGCGGGAGGGTGCCGCCGGCGAACTCGCGGTCGGCACGCAGGTCGCGCAGCAGTGTGTCGGTCAGACCGGCTTCCAGCTCCAGCCCGGCCACTTCAGCGGGTTTCTCGATCGCCTGGCGAAGCTGTTCCGGCGTCATGGGCTGGATGGGGAACTGGCGGTGCTTGAGCACACTGACCAACTCCGGGTACGCAAGACAGGAGGCGTAGAAATCCGCTCGGATTCCGAGCACGACCAGGGCCGGTGCGCTGACGGCAGTTCCGCCGCCGGCTGCGGCTGAGCAGATCGCAATGATGAAGCTCCTCCGCTCGCCCTCGTCCTGGCAGACGGTGAACACTTCCTCGAACTGGTCCACCACGAGCAGTAGCCGGCCGCCCGGCACCTCCTGACCGCCGTTCTGCCGGTGCAACGCGCGACGAATCAGGTCAGCCGAGCAGGTCGGGTCTGCACGCAGTTCGGCGGTCAACTCGGCTTTCGAGTATCCGGTCGGGTCGGCCAGTTGGCCCGCCAAGCTGTCGAGCGGATGTTCGCCGGGGGTAAGGATGAACTGTGGCCAGGTGCCGGCCCCAGGCAGAGGGAGTTCGCCGCGCTTGACGGCGGGCAGCAGACCCGCGCGCAGCAGCGAGGACTTCCCGGCGCCAGAAAGCCCCACCAGCGCGACCGGACCATCGTCCTGCGACCAATCGGTCAGCCTCGCGAGCAACTCGGCGGTGACCTCGGCTCGGCCGAAGAAGAACCTGACGTCGTCGGCGGTGAACGGATCGAGGCCCGGATACGGACAGACCTGTTCGGCGAGTGGCTCCGGCGGTGCATGGGCTGCTGGCGGCGTGTGCAGAGGTGCGGCAACTGGGTTGGCAGCCAGCACCAGGTCACCGGCCCGGCCACTGAGGTGTCGCTCTGGTGCGGGAAGGTGCCGAAGCGGCAGGACACGGCGCAGATGCCGGTAGGCGCCCTCAAGGGTGAGTCCTGGTGGGCCGCCCGGATCACCCTCGCGCAGGAAGCGCAGCAGCTCACCGGTGAACGCCGTGTACGGCTCTTCCGGCATCGCCAGCGCCTGCTCGTCCCGCGAGGCAGAAGCCAGCACGTAGCTGCCGCTGAGCGAGGCCAGCGCGAACGCATCAGTAGCGGCAGTACCGAAGGAGCCGTGTGCACGCCCGGCGAAGCAACAGTCCAGCACCACGATGATGGAGCGCGCCCGGCAGTTGCTGAAGGCATCGCGCACTGCCTGATACGGCAGCGCCTTGAACGCCAGCCCCTCGGCCAGGTCGTCCGTCGCTGCCGTAGCCAAGTACAGCTCGTTGCCCGGGCTCACCAATCCGTGGCCAACGTAGTAGAGCAGCAAGACGTCCTCGGCCTGTTTGGCGGCCGCGACGACGGCGTTACCGAACTCGATCGGATCTCTCGGATCGAGCAGCGGCGGGAGAAGGCTCTCTGGCCGCAGCCCACAGTTGTCGACCAGGGTTCGAGCAAGTTCCTCGATGGTCCCTGACACCGCGGGAACATCCGGTAGTTGAGAACCAGGCAGGTGACGTCCTGTGCCGATGAGCAGCGCACGAGTCCCGGGCGCGCCAAGCCCTGTCGTCAAGGACGCACCGGGCAGGTCAGCCTGCGTCACCGATTTTCCCGATCGCGGACGGGGTCGAGGGAACGGGACAGTTCAGCGGTGATCCGCTGTACCTCCATCGCGTCCAGGCCTCTGACATTGGTGGCGCTGAATTCGGTCGATGTCCCGTCTGGCTGCACCAACTTGACTGAGACGTTGCCAGTACGCCGACGCAGCCAGGAAATCAGTACGCTCGCGGCAGCCGTCGCCACGCCCCCGGGGCCGAGCACGACGGTCAGTGCTGCCACGACGGAGCCCAGTGCACCCGGCTCCGGCGGGGGCAACTCCAGCCGCACCCGGCCGCGCAGTTCCTCCTCGGCGACCAGCCAGTCACGCAGCGAACGAAGCTCGTCGGCAGACCGATCGCCGACGACCTCGACCACTAACCGCTCGTCCACTCAGGCCTCCCGTCAATCCCGCCCATAGCCTTGGCCATCATGGCAGAGGGGCTGACAGTCAGAGGGGCGATCGGCGTGACTCGGCACAGACCCCGCACCATCGAACCTCGGTATGGATACGACAACTCCACGCGATCGAGGAGATGGGGCCTGGATGGTGTGGAAGCCATCTTCGAACTCCGCGCGCTCGTCGACAATGCGACGCCGATTCGTACCGGGCGCTTCGCCTCGAAAGTAAGCACCAACGCCTCTATCCGTGGCCTGACCAGCACCACGGCCGGCTCACCGTCTGATCGGGAACTTCCTTCGAGAGGAACTGCACCCAACGGCGTCTTTCTTCAGGCCCGCCTCATCGGGCGCGCGCCATGTCGGCGTGGAACCAGCGGCACAGCAGGGAGTGGCTCTGGCCGGGGTGAGGAACACGGCGACGACGCGGGCTAAGGGAACGCACCGAGCGGGGAACGGGTCCTCGGTGGAGGGTTCCAGCCTTCCGACCGGATCGACAGTGTAGAGATCGCCGTACCAGTAGCGGGAGGCGTAGAACCGCGCGTAGTCGCGGTCGCTGGTGATGTAGACCAGGTCGGGGCGGCCGGTGCGAGGGGCGATGGCCTCGCCGCCCACCGTGACACTCCGGCCCTTCGCGCGGGCCTCGCAGGCCTTGCAGCCGTCGATCACGTGCGAGTGCTGGGGATGATGATGACGTTCTTTGAAAAAACCGCACCCTTTGCTCGGGGGTGGGGCAGACCTGCTCGCTGAGATTCCCCACCCACCTGTCGACGTCACGCACACCCCCCTCATGCGGTCCTGACCGGTGCGGCACAATCGCGGTCAACTGGGCAGGCAACGGTGGGGGTGGGAACGTGGGGCGTTTTGGCTGGCGAAGCCGACGCAGGAGCATACCGAACGAGCCGGCGCTGCTGGCTGCGGCTGCTGAGAATCCGGGTGGCAGCGTCGCCGAGATCGACCCGACGCATATTGACGACCCGAACGGCTACGTACCTGCCGAGGCGATCCGCGGCGCGTGGTTGGTGGACAGCAGTGGGAAACTGACAGGTGAGTGCCAGGAGAATCCCCGTCACGGGGTGCCGCAGGACGACTTCGGCAAGCTCACTGATCCTGATCACTGGCTTGGCTGGCTCGGCGATGATCCCGCGACCGCCGTCCGGCAGGGCATCGAAGAGTCCTTGCGCGCCCAGGTGGCGGACGCCGTGGTCGAGTGGGTCAAGATCCTTGAAACGCCCCGGTTTCTCACGGGTGGGCGTCGACATTCTGAAGTCGAACAGGTCATGTTGGTCACCCGCGCGGCACTCGCCGCGCCGTTTGCGTTGTCCGTGCGCACAACGCAGCACGGGCGTTCCATCCTCCTGGGGGTGTTCTCCTGGGCGGCGGTGAACCTCTCACAGCCCGAAGTCCGCAAAGATCGGTACTGGTTCGACCTGGGCGTCGGACTGGACTGGGTCGGTGAACGGCTTCAAGAGCGGATCTACGAGATTGACGGTGAGTACGACACCGCCGAGCGGTAGAGCGGCAATGCCACGCCGTACCGGCGGTCAGAGCGGATACATGACGCCGTAGGCGCCCTTGACGGGAAGGAGGCGTCCAAACCTCAGCTGGCGGACGGATCCACCCCCTCCGTTCACTATGCAACCAAGTTGGGTGCGGTTCGCTTCGAGTGAAGCTGGGGTTGTGCAGCACACGGCATTGCGAGCTGCAGGGTGCTGGTCTTTCGGAACAACAAGGGGGCTTGGAACGAAGGGGGCTGGTGCCCGGTGTGGCCGGTTGTCGACGAGGCCGACCGGGCACGGTGGGACTGCACCCCGTTCGTGAGCGTGGGACCCTGCGTTTCGGTATGAGCCACGAGCAGGCGGCCGTGGCTATGGAAGCCCAGGGGTTCACATCCACCGTGCTCCAGACCGAGCCGAGGCACGGCGCCCTGACGCGGCGGGCCGACTTCCGGGCGGCCGCCGCGCCGAGATGGTCGACCGCCGTCACGGTCTACTACCGGGACTTTAAGGTCTTGGCTTGCGTGGCCGTCGACGCCTTGTTTCAGCTCGGCGCGGTCGCCCGCGCCCTGCCGTCGGCCAGCCTCCCCTGGACGTACAGGGCGGGCTGCAGGCCGTCAGGGCCCTGCGCGGTCGTGTAGGTGTGGATGAACGCGCCGATGCCGTCCGGGGCCGCACCGGACCGTGCGATCGCCGTCCGGGCCGCGTCCACTGCGAGGGCCGCAGCGTCGCGGTTCCTGGCCACGGAGATCGACACGTAGTCGTGCGCCTCGTGGAAGGCCGGATCGTAGCGACCGTCCGCCACCGCGGATTCCACCGGTTCCCTGGCTCCCAGCGCCATGGCACACGAGTTGACGTACAGGTCGTCCCAGCGCACAGGCGATCTCCAGTCCTGCGAAGGTCATGGGCGGGGAAGTGCGTCGACTGTATGGATCGCCGCTTCGGGTGGTCAACGCGTGCACCGGGGTGCGGGGGTTGTCACACGGGGCGGCAGACTCGGGCGCGGCTCTCGGCGTCGCCCCAGATCGAGCGCGGGTCGACATGCTGTCGTACCAGTCCGGTCAGGGCGGGGTCCGCCGTACCGAGGAGCTCGTCCGAGGCGAGTTTGCGGGCCACCCCGGCCAGGTAGTCGGCCACCTGCACGCGCGGGTCGGCACCGGAGGTGACGAGCCGTATCGCGCTGAGCCGTCCGCCCAGGCCGGACACGGTGTGAAACTCCGCGATCCGCGCCATCCGGGCCTCGGTCAGGGTCACATGGCGGTCGTGGACGATGGAGACCGGCGCACCGTCGGCGCTCCAGTGCTCGATGGCGCGCAGGATCGCCGGCGACAGCGGATCAAGGGCCAGCGGCAGCAGGGGGTCCGGTCGGCGGCGGGTCCGCAGGAAGGCGTCGAGGCCCGCTCGATGCCGGTCGAACACCCCGAGCAGACCGTCGACCGCGGCAAGCGGCTCGATCCGCCGTAGCTCCTCGGCCAGTTCGACGAGGTCGGAGGTCGAGACGGCGTCACCGGCCGCTCCGAACCGCATGAGGTCGTTGAGCACGGTGAGGAACCGCGTCCACAGCCCTGGCCGCACGGTTGCCCGGCTCGCCCGGTACAGCGCGGACGCAACGCCCTGCGCTCCGAGGCCGGCCACGTCCGCATCGTCGGCGAACGGAGGCGTATCCAGGAGCCGGCGGGCCAAAGCGAGCAGCAGCAGCCATCTCTTGTCGACCAGGTAGGCGTTGGCCCGGCCGCCGACGGGTCCGGCCGGGCCGAGGAACCACTCCAGCGCGTGGCGGTTCTTCTCGCGCAGCAGGTGGCCCGACTTGTACTCCACCGCCGGAGAGCGGATGAGGGCGCGCAGTTCACGCACGCAGTCCGCGGCCTCCGCGGCGGTCAGCCGGACGCTGGCGTGACAGAACACGTCGGTGTTTCCGCCGACCAGCTTCTCGCCCTCGGATCCGGACTCGTCGCAGGCCACTTCGATGGGCAGCACACTCATCCGAGCATGATCCCGTGAACCGCCTGACGGGTCGAGACCATGATCCGGCCTCGACTGACGGGACGTCAGCCGACTGCCGTCAGGCGGAGGCGCCTTCCGCTTCTGCCGCCTCGATCAGCAGACGCACGCTCCTGGTCCGCATGTCCGTCCACACCTCTTCGATGTAGCTGAGGCACTCCTCGCGCGAACGAGCCTCCCCGACCGTGTACCAGCCGTTCGGAACCTCCCGCCCGTCGGGCCAGATCGAGTACTGCTCCTCATCGTTGACCACCACCAGGTAGGGCGCATTCTCGTCGTCGAACATGACGGTCCTCCAAGGGAATCAGGCCATCCGGCGTGAACCTGAGGACGCGTCTCCCGCAGGGTCAAGCAGCTGTGGAGCACGGGCATCTGTGCAACCGCCCGCGCCGGACGGTTGCACACCTCTGCGGTATCTCACCAGGGCGGAGGTGATCCGGGCGGCGGGCACCCTGGACCCCGTCGAGGAGGTCCGCGCCGCGCTGATGTTGCACGCGACCGAGGCCACCACCCTGCCCGAAGAGGCATATCTGCCCTGGACCACGGAGCCGGGTGCGTTCGCCCGAAGCCTCGCGCTGCCCGGGGCCGTCTGGGGGGACCGTGCCGCGATCGGGCTGAAGGTCATCAACAGCAGTCTGTCCAACCCGGACCGCGGGCTGCCCCGGGCGCAGGGCCTCACCATGCTGTTCGACCAGGAGACCGCACGTCCGACCGCGCTCATGGAGGCGGGGTATCTCAGCGCGCTGCGCACCAGCGCCTACACCATGCTCTCCATCCAGGCGCTGGGCCGCAAGGAGCCGCAGAAGGTGACGATCATCGGCTGCGGAACGCTCGGCGAGAGCCACGCCCGGCTCATCGCCCCCGGTCTGCCGGAGGCCTGGTTCGTGCTCTACGACGAGGTGCCCGCACGCCTCCGGGCCATGCTCGGCACGCTCGACGGGGCCGGGATCCGCTGCCGCCCCGCCGACTCCGCGAAGCAGGCCGTCGCCGAGGCGGACGTGGTGGTCACCGCCACCACGACGACCGACTCGTACCTGCCGTTCGACTGGCTTTCCCCCGGTGCCCTGATCGCGCACGTGTCGCTGGACGGCGTTGAGCCGGATGTCGTCCGGCACGCCGGCCTGGTCGTCGTCGACGACTGGCCGCTGGTACGGAACGACGACCGGCGCCTGCTCGGGCGGATGTACCGTGCGGGCACCTTGCTCAGCCCGGACGGCGAAGGGTTCGGCACACCGCAGGACACCGCCCGCCGAGTCGACGGCACGCCGGCCGACGTTCTCGCCGGGCGCCGGCCGGGCCGCACCGACGAGGACCAGATCATCCTGAGCAACCCGTTCGGCATGGGCATTCTCGACGTGGCGCTGGCCGCGCGCATCGCCGCGATCGCCCGACAGGACGGCCTGGGCGTCACATTGCCCGCCTGAGCTCTGTCAGCCGCCGGTCACGACCGTCTGTCTCTTCCTTCTCTCAGGGGGTTTCTTGTGCCGCTGATCCTGGTCGACTACTCGGCTGATCTCCTACCGGGTCCTCCACCGCACGGGCTGCTGATCACGCCGCGGCGAAGACCCCAAGCAGGCCACAAAGACCGCAAGGCGAACCTGCCGGCAACCACGCCTTGTCGGCCGTGCGGGCGGCAGCCGGCACCCGGGGCCGGCAGCGCACCGACTCCACCTGCCTGCTCGCCTCTGCTCGCCTGCGTACGCGAGCTGACCCG
Source organism: Streptomyces sp. CoH27 (assembly GCF_020181035.1). GTDB lineage: Bacteria > Actinomycetota > Actinomycetes > Streptomycetales > Streptomycetaceae > Streptomyces > Streptomyces camelliae. Next base: position 287,887 of record NZ_JAIQYY010000013.1, on the reverse strand, counting down.
TCTGGAGCTCGCACGGGAGGCGCTCCGCGCCGCGCAGAGGTCCGCCCTGCGGCACGGTGAAGTGGACATGGCCGCGACGCCTGCGCCTGGCACCCGCCGACCTCGTACGGCTGCACACGAGGGCTGCGCCGGCAGCAGGAAGGCTCCCGCGAGCACGTCCTCGCAGGAGCCTTCCGTTGTGCCGCCTGCCTGTGAAGGGTGAGAAGACGATCACGAGGCAGGACGCTTCAGGTGCACCACCGGGTCACGGCGCGAGCAGGAGACTGTCGCCGCGCTCCTTGGCTGCGGCGTAGCGCTTGGCGACGTCCTGCCAGTTGACGACCTGCCACATGGCCTCGATGAAGTCCACCTTCTGGTTGCGGTACTGCAGGTAGAAGGCGTGCTCCCAGGCGTCGAAGACCAGGATCGGGGTGGAGCCCTGACCGACGTTGCCCTGGTGGTCGTAGACCTGCTCCACGATCAGCCGGCCGCTGAGCGGCTCGTACGCCAGGACACCCCAGCCGGAGCCCTGGGTGGTGGCGGACGCCTTGGACAGCTGGGCCTTGAAGTTGGCGAACGAGCCGAAGGACTCGGCGATGGCGTGCGCCAGCTCGCCCACGCCGTCCTTCTCCAGCGGCTCACCGCCGCCGTCGCCGGTCATGTTGTGCCAGTAGATCGAGTGCAGGATGTGGCCCGACAGGTGGAAGGCCAGGTTCTTCTCCAGACCGTTGACGGAGCCCCATGACTCCTTGTCGCGGGCCTCGGCGAGCTGCTCCAGCGCGTCGTTGGCGCCCTTCACGTATGCCGCGTGGTGTTTGTCGTGGTGAAGCTCGATGATCTCGGGGCTGATCACCGGGGCGAGCGCCGAGTAGTCGTACGGAAGCTCCGGGAGCGTGTACACCGGCATGTCCAACGTCCTCCGAGATAATTGCGACCAATGTGCAACTACATACTAGAGGCAGAAATCTGTCTTGCCGGTGCACCCTCACCGAACCCGAGACAGACACGCCGTCCCGTTCTGGTCGAAGTGACTGGCCCTGCCGTCCTGGTGTACCAGTCGTCCCTGCTGGGCAGCCCTTGCCCTGGGGATGAGGGTCCAGCTGCCGTCGGCGCGGCGCAGGGCGGCGGAGTGCCAGGGAGTGGTCCAGGCATCCGGCGCGTCGAGAAGGCGGAGGCCGAATTTCGGGGCGCTGATGGGTTGCGGGTGGATGGAGAGGCGTACGGCACGGGGGTGTTGTTCAGCGATCAGGGCGCCCCAGGCGCGGCTGCGTTGGACAACGCCGTAGGCGCGTTGGCGGCACGCGCGTTGGAGGGCGGAGCGGGTGCCGGTCCAGTCGGCGGTGTCCTCGACGAGGAAGCGGGTGATGCCTCGGTAGAGGGCGAGGGTCTGGTCGTCGGCGCGGGTCTCGGCGCGTAGAGCCTCCAGGGTGGGGGCGTAGCGCTCGTGGATGTGGGTGCGTTTCGTGTCGTGCGGGAGGTCGCCGAGCACGTCGCGGAGATCGAAGACGGACAGTCTGTGCAGGCCCATCCGGCCTATCTGTATGCGTAGGTCGTCGGCGTAGGCGTCGATGTGGTCGTCGGAGACACCGATGAGGTCGCCGAAGACGTGGCCGTCCGAGCAGATGATCACGCGGGCGCCGGGCGGGTAGATCCGCTCGACCTCGGTGCACAGGGTGTTCAGGAAGGTCAGAGAGAGGCGTTCGCCCTGGTCGGGGAGGTGCCCGAGGACCTTGGCCGGGTTGGGGGATTTGCAGGGGAAGCCGGGCAGGGTGAAGACGACAGGCGAGCCGTCGCGTACGAAGGCGGAGATGCGCCGCAGTTGATGCGGGAACGCCTCGGCTGTCGCGGGGGTCCGGTCGCTGGTGCGGTGATGAGGCAGGAGGAGGTTCAGGATCGCGATGCCGATGCGGGTGGCGAGGGTGTCCGTCGCGGTCGTCAGGGGCATGTCGTTCCTCCTGGAGTACGAGGGCGTGCGCGGGCACGTCGACATGGCGCCGTGGCGGGCCGAGAAGCCAGGCGCCTGGGGTCGGTCGGCGTGGGTCAGCCGGAGCCGGGTCGGCTGATGTGGCCTGACCCGGTCAGCGCTGCTTCGGTGTCAGAGGCGGTGGTCGTAGCCGACGGGGAGGTGGTTGGTGCCTCGGCCGAGGACGGCCGGGATCCACTCGATGTCCTCGTCTCCGATGGCCAGATGGAGGCCGGGCAGTCGAGTGAGCAGGGTGCCCAGGGCGATCTGGAGTTCGGCGCGGGCGAGGGCGGCTCCGGGGCAGAAGTGGATACCGTGACCGAAGGCGAGGTGGGGGTTGGGCGAGCGGTCGAAGTCGAGCGTGTTCGGGTCGGGGAAGCGGCGCGAGTCCCGGTTGGCCGCGCAGAGGGAGACGATCACGGAGTCGCCGGCCGGGACCTCGGTGCCGTGCAGGTCGCTGTCCTTGTCGAAGAAGCGCCAGGTGGTGAGCTCGAAGGCGCTGTCGTAGCGGAGGAGTTCCTCGACGGCGCGGGGCAGCAGGTCCGGGTCGTCGCGTAGGCGGGCGAGCTGGTCCGGGTTGCGGAACAGGGCGATCAGGGCGGTGGTGATCTGGTTGGTGACCGGTTCCTGGCCCGCGACGAGGAGCTGGAAGATCATCGAGTCCAGCTCTTCCTGCGACAGTTCGCGGCGGTCGCGGGCCACGACGAGGCGGCTCAGCAGGTCGTCGTCCCCGTGTTCTCGCTTGTGGGTGACGACCTCGGCGATGTAGCTCTGCAGGCCGTGCAGGCGGGCCTCGTAGAGCGGGCGTCCGGGGTCGGTGGGGCCGACGGGCTGGACGACCTTGCCCCAGTCGCGGTCGAAGCGGGCCGCGAGTTCCTGCGGGAGGCCGATGACTTCGGCGAGGACCTGGAAGGGGAAGTGGGCGGCGAACCCGGTGACGAGGTCTGCCGGGCCGTGCTCCGGCAGTGCGTCGACAAGGGCATCGGCCAGTTCCTGGAAGCGGGGGCGGAACTGCTCGATGCGGCGCGGGGTGAAGGCGTCCGTCACGAAGCGGCGCATCCGGGTGTGCTTGGGCGGATCCTGGTGGAGGAGGTGCACCTGGAGCTGGGAGTGCTGCGGCTCGGGCATGATCGAGGCGCGGGCGCGCCAGCGGTCGTTGCCGCGGTCGTGGTTCTTGCCGAGGCGCTCGTCGTTCAGCGCGGCGTGGGCGGCGTCGTAGCCGGTGACGAGCCAGGCTCGGACGCCGCTGGGGAAGAGGATCCGGTGGACGGGACCGGCCTGGCGCATCTGCTCGTAGAGGGGGTAGGGGTTGCTCTTGTACGGGCAGCCCATCAGCGGCACCGGGGCGGGCAAGGTGCCCGGATCTACGACTGGCTGCTGTTCCTGGAGGGTCATGGGGAGTCTCCTCAGAGGGCGACTTCGGGCCGGTAGTGGTCCAGCCAGAGGAAGAGGTCGACGACGCGTTCGAGGCGCAGGCGGTGGCCCCACTGCAGCCGGTCGGGCGGAGTGTCGAGGCAGGGCTTGATGCGGGTCTCGTCGGCGAGAGTCCGGACCTGTTCGGTGGCGAGCGCGTCTCGGGCCATCTGCTGCAGGCCGCGGTTGTAGTCGGGGTGGTGGGTGGCCGGGTAGTGGCTCTTGGGGCGATGCAGGACCGACTCCGGGGCAAGTCCCGTGCCGATGGCGCGCAGCAGGCTCTTCTCGCGGCCGTCGAAGCTCTTCAGTGCCCAAGGCGCGTTGAAGGCGTAATCGACGAGCCTGTGGTCGCAGTACGGCACCCGCACCTCCAGCCCCTGGGCCATGCTCAGGTGGTCCTTGCGGTGCAGGAGCTGGCGCAGCCAGCGGGTCAGGGACAGGTGCTGCATCTCGCGCTGCCGCTGTTCGGCGGGGGTTTCACCGTCGAGGTGCGGTACGGCGGCCAGCGCGGTGCGGTAGGTGTCGTCGCGGAACTCGGCGATGCGCAGATCCAGTTCGGGGTTGAGAGGCATGGCAGCCTCGTCCCCGGTCACCAGCAGCCAGGGGAAGGTTTCTGCGGCCAGCGCCTTCGGGTTGTGGAACCAGGGGTAGCCGCCGAAGACCTCGTCGGCCGCCTCGCCCGAGAGGGCGACGGTGGAGTGCTCGCTGATCTTCCCGAACAGCAGGTACAGCGACGTGTCCATGTCGCCGACACCGATGGGTGAGTCGCGGGCCACGACGACGGCCTTGCGGTGCTCGGGGTCGAGCAGGGCGCGTGGGTCGAGGATGACGGTGCTGTGGTCGGTGCCGATGAACGTGCCGGCCTCGGTGGCGTAGGGCGTGTCGTGGCCGGTGCGCAGGACGTCGCCGGTGAACTGTTCCGCTTGGTCGCTGTAGTCGACGGCGTAGGAGCGGACCCGGGCGTCCGGGCCTTCGCGCAGGCGGAGTTCGTCGGCGAGCAGGGCGGTCAGGACAGTGGAGTCGATACCGCCGGAGAGCAGACTGCACAGCGGGACGTCCGCTTCGAGCTGGCTGCGTGCCGCGGCACCGACCAGGGCGCGGATCTGCTCGATGGCCGCGTCCTGGTCGTCGGTGTGGTCGGTGGCCTCCAACTGCCAGTAGCGGCGTTCACGGACGCCGCCCCGGTCCAGGACGAGCACGCCGCCCGGCTCGACCTCCCTGACTCCGGACCACACGGTCGGGCCGGTGTCGAACAGCAGGCTGTACGCCTCCCGCAGCCCGTCGGCGTCCACGCGGGGCCGTATCTCGGGGTGGGCGAACAGGGCCTTGGGCTCGGAGGCGAAGGCCAGGCCACCGTCGACGGCCGCCCAGAACAGAGGCTTCACCCCGAGCCGGTCACGGACCAGCACCAGCCGCTGAGCGCGCTCGTCCCAGAGCGCGAACGCGAACATGCCCTCCAGGTGGTCGGCGATGCTTTCGCCCCACTCCTCGTAGGCGCGCAGCACCACCTCGGTGTCGCTGCGGGTGCGGAAGGCATGGCCCCGGCCACGCAGCTCGGTCCGCAGGTGGTGGTGGTTGTAGACCTCGCCGCTGTAGGTGAGCACGAGGTCCGGCTTCTCGGGCCGGTCGGTCATCGGCTGCGCGCCGCCTTCGAGGTCGATGACGGCCAGTCGGCGGTGGCCGATCGCGGCCCGCTCGCCGAGCCAGACGCCTCCGGCGTCGGGGCCGCGGGGGGTGAGGGCGGCGGTCATGGCCTCGATGACCGGGGCCTGGGTGCGGGCGTCCTGGTGGAAGGACGCCCAGCCGGTGATTCCGCACATGGGGAGGACTCCGGGGTCAGGGGTGGTGGGCGGCGGGAGCCGCGTCGGTGGACATCTCTTGCACACCTGCCGGCCTGCGTCCGTGCAGTGCGAGCAGGGGTACGGCGATACAGGCGGCGGCTGCCGCCAGGGTCAGCCCGGCGGTCACGCCGTCGTCGCCTCCGGCCAGGCCCCAGGCGGCAGTGGCCAGGGCCGGGCCGAGGGTGAAGCCGAGACTGCGGGCCAGCTGTACGGAGGAGCCCACGGTCGCCGTGCGGTCCGCCGGGGCGGCGCCCATGACGAGGGCCTGGGTGGGGCCGCCGTTCAGGCCCATGCCGAGGCCGGCCAGCGCCAGCCGCCAGGCCACGTCCACCGGCGACCAGTCGCTCCCCAGCGGAACGAGGAGGAGCAGACCGGCGGAGGTGAGGGCGGCGCCGATGACCGCCACTGGCCGAGCCCCGGTGGGGGTCCCCCCGCGCGAGCGAAGCCGAGCGTGGGGGAGGTCGGCGAGGCGACCACCGACCGGGCCGGCCAGCCCCATGCCGAGCGGGAAAGCCAGCACGGTCAGACCGGTCATGGTGGCGCTGACGCCGTCGTCGCGCTGGAGGTGCAGGGCGACGACGTAGTGCATCGCCGCGAAACCGGCCGCCAGCGCCAGCACCGCTGTATGCGCTCGGAAAAGCCGCGCCGCCCGTAGTGCGCCGACGACCGGGCGGCCGCCCGGTCCCCGCAGCCACCACCACAACGGCGGTACGGCGACAAGCGCGAGCGCCAGCCACCCAGGGCTTCCCGACGCCAGGGTCAGCGCCAGCAGCAGGGCGGCCACCCCGGAACCCACCAGCAGCGCATCCGCCGCCGCCCGTCGGTCGGGCGGGCGCAGGCCGCCGTCCCTCGGCATCGCCCGCCACGCCACGACCAGGGCGAGCAGGCAGAAAGGGATCTTGACCAGGAAGACGGCCCGCCAACCCAGGTGGTCCAGCAGCAGTCCGCCCACCGCCGGACCGGTCACCGCGCCCAACGGGCCCAGCGTCGCGGGCACACTCATGGCCCGCCCGCGCAGTTCCGGCCGTACCGAACGCAGGGCGAGAACCGGCATCAGCACGAAGAGCACGGCCCCGAACGCGCCCTGCGCGAGGCGGGCGCCGATCAGCCAGGACGCCCAGGGTGCGACAGCCGCCAGCGCGCTGCACAAACCGAAGCCCGCGGTCGCGACCGGCAGCGCGGAGCGCATCCCGACCCCGTCCAGCCACCGGCCGACAGGCAACAGCAGGGCCACCACGGGCAGTTGATAACCCAGGACCGCCCATTGGGCGGTAGCGGCGGAGACGTGCAGACCGTCGGCGATGTCCGCCAGGGCCACGTTGACGATGTTCATGTCGAGCATCGCCACGAACGACAGCAGGCCGGCCACGGCAACGAGCAGCCAGCGGTCCTCGCCGCCGACGGGTATGTGGCCGGGCTGTTCCGAACCGGGACTGTGGCCTGTCACCGTTGCCGCCCCTCACGGTCGTGGGTGGGCTGCCGGACGGCAGCCTCATCCCACAAGTCGGCAGGGATCGCACACGAGTTCCCGGGCGCGTCCAAAAATCATGGCGAGCAGGCTGAAACGGCTCGCGCCGGTCAGTCGCGGCGGCCGCCGCGTGTCGGCTTGCCCGACACGGCCGACTCCACCAGCAGGTACAGCAGCCCGCAGAGGACCAGCCCGGCGGCACAGCCGACAACCGCGCCGAACGCTCCATCGACGAAGGATCCCAGCCAGCCGTAACCGGCTACGAGAACGGCCACGGTGGCCGCGAAGGACGCGACCGTCGTCCTGCCCGAGCCCGTTCACCAGCCCGTTCATCTCCGGGTGGGCGTCTCCGGCGGCACGGCTGTCGGTGCCTCGTCCGCCGGCGTGCGGTGGTCGAAGGCGATGAGCGGGTCACCGGTCAGGGGATGGTCGACAACCGCCGCTCGTACCCCGAACACCTCCGCCATCAGCGCGGGCGTGAGGACTTCCCGCGGCGGGCCGGAGGCGACGACCGCTCCCTCGTGCAGGACGTGGAGACGGTCACAGACGGAGGCGCCGGCGTTCAGGTCATGCAGTGACACCAAGGTCGTACGGCGCTGTGCACGCAGGAGGGCGAGAAGGCCGACCTGGTGGCGGATGTCGAGGTGGTTGGTCGGTTCGTCCAGCACCAGGATATCCGGATTCTGCGCGAACGCCCTTGCCAGCAGGACACGTTGGCGCTCACCGCCGGACAGGGCCGTGAAACGGCGTCCGGCCTGTTCCGCCATGCCGACGTCGGTGAGCGCCTGCACGACGATGTCCCGGTCCGCGGCGTCCTCCCCGGCGAAGGCCCGCTTGTAGGGCGTACGGCCCATGGCGACGACCTCGCGCACGGTCAGCTCGAAGTCGCTCCCGCGCTCCTGCGGCAGGGCCGCCACGTGCCGCGCCGACTGGAGCGGGGTCAGCTCCCGCAGGTCGGTGCCCGCGAGCAGAACTCGCCCGGCGGTGGGCTTCAGGTGCCGGTAGACGGTGCGCAGCAGCGTGGACTTGCCGCTGCCGTTCGGGCCGACGAGGCCGGTGGTCTCGCCCTCGGCGGCGACGAGATGGGCGCCCGCAACCACCGTGCGGCCTGCGTAGGCGACGTGCAGGTCCTCGATGTCGATCCTCAACTGCCGCTCCCCAGGCGCCGGTCCAGCAGATACAGCAGGGCCGGAGCCCCGAGCAGAGAGGTGACGACGCCGACCGGCAGCTCCTGCGTGTCCATCGCCGTACGGCACACGATGTCGACCGCGACCAGCAGCAGAGCGCCGAACAACGCGGAGATCGGCAGGAGGCGTCGGTGGTCACCCCCCACGACCAGGCGGCAGACATGCGGCACCATCAACGCGACGAACGCGATCGCGCCGGAGACCGCCACCAGGACGCCGGTCAGCACGCTGGTGACGGTGAACAGCTCGCGGCGCAGCCGGGTGACGTCGATGCCGAGTCCGGCCGCCGTCTCGTCGCCCATCAGCAGGGCGTTCAGGCCCCGGGCGCGTGCCTGGAGCCACAGCAGCGCGGCAGGTATGGCGACGGCGGGCACCGCGAGCAGTTCCCACGTCGCGCCGCTGAGGCTGCCCATGAGCCAGAACAGGACGCTGTGGGTCTGCTGCTCGTCCCCGGCCTGCAACACCAGGTAGCTGGTGAACCCGGAGAGGAACTGGCCGATCGCGACTCCGGCCAGCACCAGGCGCAGCGGCGCGAACCCGCCACCGCGCCGGGCCACTGCCCACACCAGCGCGAACGTCGCCAGCGCGCCGGCAAAAGCCGCCCCGGACAACCCCAGGCCCAGTGCCCCGCCCGCGCCCAGGCCGAGGACGATCGCACCGACCGCGCCGAGGGAGGCGCCGTTGGAGATGCCCAGCAGGTACGGGTCGGCCAGCGGGTTGCGCACCAGCGCCTGGACGGCCGTACCGACGAGACCGAGACCGGCGCCGACGAGAGCGGCGAGCAGGGCGCGAGGGACTCGGAGTTGCCAGACGATGAGGTCGTCCGTGCCGGGGCGCGGCGCCTCGCCGGACAGCCGCCGCCACACCACGCTCCACACCTCGCCGGGCGGGATCGATGTCGAGCCCCAGGCCACGGCTGCCGTCAGCGCGGCCAGCAGTGCCACGGCCAGAACCGCCGCCAGTGGAGCGGCGGGCAGGCTGCCGCGCTCCTCCGCGGCCGCGGCTTTCCGGCGCACCAGGGTGAAGGCCACGATCAGGCGACCTTGCCCGGGTGGAGGGTCTTGGCGATGGCCTCGACCGTGTCGGCGTTCTCGACTCCCGCGATGGTGGTCTGTTCGGAGCCGATGCGCAGGAAGTGGCCCTCCTCGACCGCCTTGAGGCCCTTGGTGGCGGGGTTCGACTTCAGCCACTGCTCGGCCTCGTCGAACGCCTTCTTGTTCGCCGTCTCGCTGCCGCGGTTGCGGACGCCGAGCTGGATCCAGTCGGGGTTCTTGGCGATGACGTCCTCCCAGCCGACCTGCTTGTAGTCGCCGTCGCAGTCGGCGAAGACGTTGCGGGCTCCGGCCAGGGTGATCACGGCGTTGGCGACCTGACGGTTGCAGATGACGGAGGGCTGCTTCGTACCGGCGTCGTAGTCGAAGAGGAAGTACGTCGGCCGGTTGCTCTCCGCCGTACCGCCGACCGCCTTCTGGACGGCGCCCACCTTCTCCTTCATCCCGGCGACGAGTTTCTGCGCCTGCGCACCGGTGCCGGTGACCGCGCCGAGGGAGATGATGTCGGCCTCGACAGCGGACAGGTCGGTCACCGGGGTCTTGCTCTGGGCGGCGCAGGCGGTGGACTTCAGGTAGATGTGCCTGATTCCGGCAGCCTTGAATTCCTCCGGCGTCGGCGCGTCCCCCATCCCTCCGCCGCCCATGCTCCCCATGGCGGCGAAGGTGTCGATGTACAGGTCGGCGCCGGAGCCGAGCAGCCTCTCCTTGGGGATCACGGTCTGGCCGAGCACTTTGATCTTCTGCGCCTGTACGTCGAGGGCGCCGGGCAGCGTGCCCTTGCCGGGCGGGAAGCCGGTGCCGATCACCTGGTTGCCGGCGCCGAGGCGGAGCAGCAGTTCCAGGCTGGAGGCGTTGCTGGTGACGATTCTCTTCGGGGCGCCCGAGAAGGTGGTCCTGGCGCCCGTGCAGTCGGTGACGGACACCGGGTAGCCGCCGGAAACCGCCTTCCCGGCCTGCCCCGCGCTCCCGTCCGCCGTGTCCTTCCCCCCGCCGCCGCAGCCCGCCACCAGCAGGCCGCCGAGTACGACGGCCGTGGTACCGCCCCACACACGAGAACGCATCGAACAACTCCCGGATCCACTCGGTACACGGGCGAGCCTTCGCCACCCGCTCCAGTAGTCGGAGCGAAGGTGCCCTGAGTTCCCGGGCAGTTGGCCATCCGGCCCAGGTGAACCGCTCCCGGTACTCCAGCCGCGAGGGCGCCGGTGCCGTTCTTCCAGCCGGCACCGGCACCCTCCCGGAGCGTCAGGCCGCCAGCGCGTCGGGCTGGTCCGCCTCGTCCAGCAGGTCCATCAGCGTCGCGCGCGCACGGGCCACGCGGGAGCGGACCGTGCCGATCGGGCAGTCGCTCACCTCGGCGGCCTCCGCATAGGGCAGACCGAGCAGCTGCGTGAGGGTGAACGCCTCCCGACGGTCATCGGGCAGTGAGGCCAGCAGATCCAGCAACGCGATGCCGTCGTCGAAACCGGGCAGGTCGCACGGCTGGGCCAGTTCGGCAACCAGCTGCCAGTCCGGTACGTCCGCGAGGCGCGGGCGGGCGGCGGCGTACCGGTAACTGTCGATCACCGCTCGGCGGGCGATGGACAGCAGCCAGGCCCGGGCCGAGGAACGCCCCTCGAAGCGGTGCAGGCTGCCGAGCGCGCGCAGGAACGTGTCCTGCGCCAGATCGTCCACGGCCTGGGGATCGCCGCACAGATGGGCGACGTAGCGCTGGACGTCCCGGTGCAGGGCGCCCACGAACTGCTCGACCGCGTCTGCGTCACCGCCTCGGGCGGCCAGCGCCCACGCGGTGATCGATTCGTCGGGCGCCGCCGGTTTGTAGCTCTTGGCGCGCGAGGTGGGCAGGGCAGAGGTGATCACCTGGTGTCCTTTTCGGGTCAACCGTGAGTCGGACCAGGGCGCGCCACAGCGCGCGGTCCGGTGAAAGTGGGAGAGACGGCCCTACGGCGTCGCTGTAGCGCTACAGCGCCTGTGCCGGCGTACAGCCCCTGAGCGGTCGTACGGCCGTGGCCCGAGGCGCACACGGGGAGCCGGGCAGCCTCGGGAAACCAGCTGTCTTCAGACGACAGCCGTTCCCACGGGCGGACCCCGAGAGGTGATCGCGTGGACGAGGAGAAGGAGACGCGGCGCCCGGTCCGAGTGGCGGCGCCGCAGACGGACGCGCGGGCGATCGGGGGGAGCGGGCAGGGCAAGCAGCAGCCGCAGTGGCGCCGCCAGCCATCCGGCCGACGCCCGCAGGATCCGGAAGGCGGCCTTCTCGCCGTACGCCAGCCACAGGCCGCACAGCACCGCGGCGAGCAGGTGGGCAGCGAGCATGCCGAACGACGACGAACCGCCGTCCATGGAGTGCCCCATGTGATCCATGGGGCTCATGCCCGTGTGGTCCATATGCATGGCGCCCATATCGAGGGAGCTGTCCATAGAGCTCATGCCGCTCATGCCGCTCATGTGCATGGAGGCGGAGCCGCCGGCCGAGCCAGACGCCGACTGGGCATAGGAGAACGCCTCGTGGAGCACCGTCTGGGCGGCGACCACGACCGTCACGATCAACGGCAGGCCGCGCTCACGCCCCGCCAGACACCAGCCCACGGCACCGGTCGCGGCCCCGCCGGCGGCCAGCGCCCACGCGGGCACGTCGGTGCCGGACATCAGGACGTGGCCCAGGGCAGCGAGCAGCACGCACATGGCCGCGAACACCGCGGCCCGTATCGCGCGAGCACACCACCCTGCTGTCATGGCGCCTCATCCTCGCATCCGGGCTTCGGTCGTCATGCGTGGGTACGGACATCCACGGGGGACCGTACTCAGTCCGCAGGGTGTGATCCAGCCCATGCCTACCGGCTGGGACTCGACGACACTCTGCCCCGACGTCCAGGAGAGGACTCCACCGGGAGGACTACCGCCGTCAGGGCGGGCGATCACGGTCCGCTGTCGCTCGGGCGGATCACGACCGCGATCGTCTCGACCGGCGCGCTGCGCTCGAAGTGCAGCGTGAACGGCACGAGGTCACCCGCCCGCCAGCCGGCCCCGGCCCGCAGCGTCACGTCCACACCGCGCGGCGACATGGACAGCACGCCGCCCCCGGGAACGCCGGCCGACGTCACGTCGACCTTGTACGCGGCCCGGCCGCCCAGCATGCGGTGCCCGCTGAGGGCGATCCGGCCGTGCGTGGCCGTGGACGTCACATTCACCAGCCGGTCGTCCGCACCACCGACGTTGGCGATGTCGAAGAGTGCCGCGGTGTCCGTGCTGTCCCCGTAGGGCAGGAGGACCCGCCCGTTCGAGACGGTGATCCGGGCCGGGCTGCCCGCCTTCCCGGCCCCGGCCCAGGTCGTCAGCCCGCCCAGGGCGAGGCTGCACGCGGCCACGGGCGCGAGCGCGGCGAGGAAGGTGTCGGTCAGCCGGCGACGAGTAGGCCGCCAGGGATTCTGCTCGGTCATCGGGTACGCCTCCGGGCGGAAGCGGGCGAGGGCCGCCAGGCGCGTAGCCGCAGGCTGTTGCCCACGACCAGCAGCGAACTCACCGACATCGCCGCAGCGGCGAGCATCGGATTGAGCAGGCCGACCATGGCGAGCGGCACGGTCACGACGTTGTAGCCGAAGGCCCAGACGAGGTTGGCCCGGATCGTGCCCAGCGTGCGCCGGGCGAGCCGGACCGCGTCCGCCAACGCCTCGATGTCCCCGCGGACCAGCGTCACGTCGGCGGCCTCGATGGCCATGTCCGTGCCGCTGCCCATGGCGATGCCCAGGTCGGCGCCGGCCAGGGCCGCGGCGTCGTTCACTCCGTCGCCGATGACCGCGACGCGGTAGCCCTGCTCCTGCAGGTCCCGTACGAGGTCGGCCTTGGACTCGGGGGTGCAGCGGGCGTGTACCTCGTCGATGCCCAGAGTTGCCGCCACGGCCTGAGCCGGTGCCTCACGGTCACCGGTGGCGAGCACCGGCCGCACGCCGAGGCGCCGCAGCCGGTCCACAGCCCGGTAACTTCCGGGCCGCACCACGTCCCCGACCTCGATCAGGGCCTCGGCCACACCGTCCACCCGGACCAGGACAGGCGTGTGAGCGGCGGCCTCAGCCACGGACAGCGCGTCTGACAGGGCGGTGGGCACCGCGCCGTCCGGGGCGAGGGCTTCAACCCGCCGGCCCTCGACCCGGCCGCGCACGCCCCGCCCCGGCAGGGCGGCGACCTCACTCACGTCCGGCAGCGGCCCCTCGGGGAGTTCCCGCCGGGCGTAGGAAACGATCGCCCGGCCCAGGGGATGCTCCGAGCCCTGCTCGACGGCCCCCGCCAGCCGCAGCACCGCCTCCCTGCCGAGCCCGCCCGGTACGGAGGTGACCCGGGCCACGGTCATATGACCCGAGGTGAGCGTGCCGGTCTTGTCCAACACGATCGTGTCGAGGTGCTGGAGCCCCTCCAGCGCCTGGGGCCCGCTGACCAGGACGCCCAGTTGAGCACCGCGGCCGGTCGCGGCCATCAGCGCGGTCGGCGTGGCCAGGCCGAGCGCGCACGGGCAGGCCACGACGAGCACGGCCACGCACGCGGTGACGGCGGCCTGCGGACCGGCCCCGGCACCGAGCCAGAAGCCGAGACAGGTGACGGCCAACGTCAGCACGACGGGGACAAAAACCCCGGCCACCGTGTCGGCCAGCCGCTGCGCCCGTGCCTTGCCGGCCTGGGCCTCGGTCACCAGCCGGGTGATCCGGGCGAGCTGGGTGTCGGCACCGACGGCTGTGGCCTTCACCAGGAGCAGCCCGCCGGCGTTGACGGCGCCGCCGACCACCGCTGAACCCGGCCCGACCTCGACGGGCTCGCTCTCCCCGGTGGCCAGGGACAGATCCACGGCGGAACTGCCCTCCACCACCTGCCCGTCGGTGGCCACGCGCTCCCCCGGCCGTACGACGAAGACCTGCCCCGGCCTCAACCACTCTATGGGAACGAGCCGTTCGTCGTTGCGTTCGCGGATCGTCACCTCTTTGGCGGCAAGTCGGGCCAGTGACCTGAGCGCGACCCCGGTCCCGCGCCGGGCCCGGGCCTCCAGGAACCGCCCCGCCAGCACGAACAGCGGCACACCGACGGCCGCTTCGAGATAGAGGTGCGCCGCGCCGTCCGAAGCCGAGGGCACCAGAGCGAACGGCATCCGCATGCCGGGCTCCCCGGCACCACCGAAGAAGAGCGCGTACGCAGACCAGGAGAAGGACGCCACCACACCCAACGACACCAGCGTGTCCATGGTCGCCGCCGCATGCCGAAGCCCACGCGCCGCATGCACATGGAAGGGCAACGCGCCCCACACCGCGACCGGCGCGGCCAGCGCGAAGCACAGCCACTGCCAGTGACGGAACTGCAGCGCGGGCACCATCGACAGCACGAGCACGGGCACCGCGAGCACCGCGGTGATCAGCAGCCGATCCCGCTCCCGGCGAGCTTCCTCGGACTCGCCCGCACCCTTGCCCTCGCGCGTCTCGGGCTGCTTGGGCGGTTCGGGCAGGGCAGCCGTGTAGCCGGCCTTCTCGACGGCGACGACGAGTTCCTCGGGGCTGATCCGCGGCGGGTGGCTCACACGCGCCCGCCCGGTGGCCAGATTGACGGTCGCCGTCACCCCGTCCAGCTTGCCGAGCTTCTTCTCGACGCGCCCCACGCAGGCCGCGCAGGTCATGCCGCCGACGGTCAGGTCGGTCGTCACCAGGTCGACAGCCACCGGTTCCCCGCCCATCAGTGGCCACCCCCGGGCATGTCCCCCATCTCGTCCGTGCCACCGCCCCCTCCGGAATCGCCGACACCCCGGCTCGTGCCGGTGCCGTGCATACCGGGCGCGACGGGCCCTGCGTCGACACCGACGGCGTACGACACCGCGAACATCAGCGCCAGCAGGACAAGGAATCCGCACAGGGCAGGCGGAGGCACCAGCTTCCGCAACACCGCACCCGCGCCGGAGGAGATTTGCCGGGACTCGTCCATCAACCGCGTCTCCAGATCACGTCGTAGGGCGTCGGCCGGATCGCGCCGTACTGCATCAGGAGTCGGGGCCTCCGGGGAGCGAGTTCCGGAGCAACGTTGTGGTCCCCGTCACGTGAGGGACAACTGTGCCGGGGGTCGCGGCGACGGAACGGTGCCCTGCCGACGGCTGCCGCCGGCAGGGCAGGTGCGCTACTCCGCCCGGGACCCGGCGGAACGGCCGCGCACGACGGCAAAGGCCGCCGCGGCCAGGCCCAGCACGCCGACGACCGGCCCACACGAGACCTGGGCTCCGCGTTGGAACGGTCCCGTCTCCATACATGCCGACGGTTCCGTACTGGCTATGCGCCTGCTACGCAATGAGCCCAAGCTTCACATGTGCTCACGTGGCGTCACCTCTTCGCGGGCGCAGCTCGTGGGTCTGATCCGCTACGCCGAGCAGGCTCACGAGCACCGACACGGCGCTCGCACCTGGGGTGCCGCCCCTCACACATCACCCGAGGCCAACCAGGGCTACGCCTCTCATACTCCAGTCTCACTTCGCGATCTTGTCGCGGACCGGGCTGGGAACGGGTACGGCCACCGCGTGATCATCGGGGGTTGTGTGGACTCCTGAAGATCGTGCGGTGGCCGCAGGCCACAGCGTAGACCCTGCCCGCCGGCGGGCGATGTTCGACCAGATCATGGCCCGGATCGCGGGCCGGTTCAGGCGAGTTGAGCCCCGGGCCGCGACCCGCGCTTACCTGCTCGGGCTGCTGTCGAGCGTCGAACGGAAGAACTGCCGGCAGCCGGCCGAACAGGCGGGCCGTACGCGGCCCGGGCCGATGCAACGTCTGCTGCGCTACGCCCGCTGGGATGCCGATGCTGTCCGCGACGACCTGCGTGCCTACGCCGCCGAACACCTCGGCGCCGACGGCGCCGTTCTCGTTGTCGACGAGACCGGCTTCCTGAAGAAGGGCCGGTCCTCGACGGGAGTGCAGAGGCAGTACACCGGCACCGCGGGACGCATCGAAAACGCCCAGGTCGGCGTGTTCCTCGCCCTGGCCACCGGCCAAGGACGGGCCCTGATCGACCGACGTCTCCATCTCCCCGAACACTCCTGGTCCAATGATCCAGAACGCCGCACCGCGGCCGGGATACCCAAGACGGTGCAGTTCGCCACCAAGCCCCGCCTGGCCGGTCACCCACCGAAGTGCCCCTGTCCGAAGTGCCCCTGTCCGAACTGGTCCGCGTCACCGGCGCCCGCTGGAGCGTCGAGGAGTGCTTCCTGACCGCCCTCGTAGCCGACGCGACCTCGCTTACCATGCTTGGCGATACATCGTGACGCGTTATATCCTCCCGTGAAGGTCGACGGAGAGGGAAATCATGGCGTCCGAGACCGATCCGGCCGTACTCGTGTTGGCGAGTCTGGCCGACGAACCCAGGCACGGTTACGCGATCACCCAGGACATCGCGAACTCGGTCGGTGTTGTCCTCGGCCCCGGCACCCTGTACGGGGTGCTGGCCCGTTTGGAAGCTGACGGGCTGATCGAGGCGCTGCCCGCGCAAGGGCGTCGCCGCCCCTACCGGATCACCGGTCTCGGCCAGCGCACGCTGGCCGAGCAGGCGGAACAGATGCAGCGGGTGGCCGATCTGGGGCTACGCCGGCTCCGGGCCGCAGGGGCCATGCCGTGAAAATCGCGAACTCCGCCGAGGGCAGGCCCGACTGGCGGGTGCGCGTGCTGGTCGGGTTGTATCCGCCCGTATGGCGCCGCCGCTACGCCGCGGAGTTCGCGGCCCTGCTGGAGGACGGGGGCGTCGGGGTTCGGCAGGTGGTCGACGTCGCGGCCGCGGCGGTGCGCGTCTGGGCCCGTCCCAGCACCCACCTGCACGACCGGACCGGACGGATGCGCACCACCGTCGCGGTGACCCTGTGCGCGTGGACGGCGCTGGCGGCCGGCGCCGTCCTGTTCGCCAAGACCACTCGGGACGGGGCCTGGTACGTCACCGGGCACACCGACCCGGCCGCAGGGTGGTACAACGTCTACGCGCTGGCCTCGGCCACGTCGGCGCTGGCCATCGCGGTCGGCTGGCTGCCCCCGGTGGTCGCCGTCCTCCGCGCCCCGCAACGCCATCCCGGACGCCGCCGCGCCCGCCGGCTGTTGCTCATCCCACCGGTCGCCGTATCGGCCTTCCTGGGCGCTGCGGCGGTTCTCCGGATGATCACCCACGGGGTGGGTGTCGGCCCCACCGGGTTTCTGGTCCTGGTCGGGCTCGGCCTGTTCGCCGGTGCCGCCTGCGCCGCCGGACCGGCCGCCGCGCTGCGGCACGTCACGCCGAGCGGTGCGGGGCTACGCGTCGCCACCGTGGCCGGCGCGGTCGCCACGACACTCATGGCGGTGGCCGTTACCGCCAGCGTCGGCTGGGGCCTGGTCACCTTCGCCGACCGGCCCGGGTTTACGGCACTGACCGGCTACGGCACGGTCATGGCGGTCACGCTGGTGGTCGCGGCGACCTCCTCCGCACGCGGCCTGCGGGCCGCCATCGCACGTACCCAAGGCAGCGTCGATGCGCACTGACCGTCGGTGGCTACGCCGAACCCTGAAGACCCTGCTCGTCCTGGCGATCGTGCTGGTGGTGACGCTCGGCGGCTACATCGGCTATGTGGCGGTCCGGCAGCGGCAGCAGGTGACCCTGCCCGCCCCGACCGGCCGTTATCCAGTCGGCCGGACCACGGCCGACTGGACCGACCACGCCCGCACCGATCCACTCGCCCCGCACCCGGGCATGCCGCGGGAGCTGTCCGCGTGGCTGTGGTACCCGGCCGCACCCGCCCCCGGCACGCCACCCGCGCCCTACGCCCCGGGCCCATGGTCGGGACTGCACATGGGCGGCCTGCCCGGGCTGGGCGAGACCAGCTTCGACGACATCCGGGTGCACGCCGTCGCCGACGCCCCTGTCGCCACCGGCCGGTTCCCCGTGGTGGTGCTCGAACCCGGGTTGGGTCTGGCCGCGCCGCAGTACACCACGCTCGCGGAGAACCTGGCCAGCCACGGATACCTGGTCGCCGGGATCACCCCCACCTACAGCGCGAACCTGACCGTGCTGAACGGACGGCCGGTGAGCGCGACACCCGCCGGTGACCCGCAGGACTCCGACGCGGCCGCCATGCGCCCGGCCAACGACCGGCTGGTCAGCGTATGGGCGGCCGACGACCGCTTCGCCGCAACCCGGGTCGCCGCGCTGGACGCCACCGGCCGGTTCGCCGGGCACGTCGACGCGGCCACCACCATGTACCTGGGCCACTCCTTCGGCGGAGCCGCCGCGCTGCAAGCCTGCCACGACGACCCGCACTGCGCCGGAGCAGCCGACCTGGACGGAACCCAGTTCGGCACGGTCGTCCACTCCGGACTCGGCAAACCGATGATGCTGCTGGCCAGCCAGAGCTCCTGCATCACCGGAACCTGCCGGCCGAGCAATGGCGACGAGCAATCCGAACGCGACGCCGCCCGCGCCTTGCTGGCAGCCAGCACCGGGCCCGTCTGGAGTTACCGGCTCAACGGGGCCGAGCACTTCAACTTCAGCGACTACGGCGCCTACTACCTGGCCGCGCCGATCCGGTCTGTGGTCGGGCTCGGGTCGATCGACAGCGACGACGCGCTGACCATCACCAACGCCTACCTGGCCGCGTTCGTCGACCATGTGGCCCGCGGCCTGCCGGAACCGCTGCTGGCCGGCCGGTCCTCGCCGTACCTCCAGGTCGAGGTACAGCGCACCGCGTCGTGAGCCTGTGCACAGGAGTTTGGATATCCGTGCAGCCGACTCCGGACATCGACACCCAAGGCCTTCAAAAACCCGGCAGATCGACGCCCTCACCGCCGCGGGCTGCCGGCACATCTTCGCCGACAAGAGGAAGGCCGCACTGCGGCCGGAACTGACGGCATGCCACGACTTCCTCACCGCCAGCGACACCCTCATCGTCCCCTCCCCCGACCGCTACGGCCGCTCCTTGCAGGATCTGATCACCATGGTCAGTGAACTGTGCCAGCGCGAGATCGGCTTCACCTCGCTCCATGAGCGCCTCGACACCACCACCCCAGGCGGACGCCTGGTGTTGCACGTCTTCGGCGCGCTGGCTGAGTTCATCCGCGAGCTCATCGTCATCCGCACCAACGAGGGCCTGGCCGCCGCCCGTCCCCGCGGCCGGGTCGGCGGGCGCCCACCAAGGCCACCGCCGACCTGATCGGCGCCGCCCGCCACATGCTCCCCAACCCCGAGCACTCGATCACCTCTGTCGCCAAGCTCCTCGGCGTCACCAACCCTGGACTGCTCGCCCTTCCCTTGGAGTTGGCCGGTTGTCGGGCGGTCCCTCCGCTATGGCGTCCAACGTCCAACTGGCGCAGACGCCACCAGGCAATAGCCCGACGCAGCCACTCCCGACGACGCACCGCCAGCGAACCCGCTGGATAGATCACGACACCGCACTGGAGGATTAAACGTCAAGCTCGTACCGGCCTCTGACGCGCCCCCTGTGCGGGATTGCCCGCCGGTCACCGTACAGACCCATCTTGCCGCGGATCTGGATGGCGTACGGGTGATCGAGTTCGGTGAGGATGTCCAGGGCGTGTTGCCAAGCCTCGTGGGCTGCATCGGGGTGGTGCGCGGCGTGGTGGGCGTCGCCGAAGCGATTGAGGATGTCTGCTTCCAGCGGGCGGTCGCCGAGGTCGTGGCACAGATCAAGGGCGCGTCTGTAGCAGGCGACGGCTTGGGAGTGCTGACCCAGGGAGCTGTGGGCGTAGGCGATGCTGTCCCAGGCATGGGCTTGCCGTTCACGGTCGTCGAATTCTTCAAGGACGGGCAGAGCCTGTCGGCAGCAGGCCAGGGCCTGTGCAGGGTCGCCAAGGCGCGCGTGCGACCAGCCGATGGCGGTCAGAGTCTGGGCCTGCCCCAGCCGGTGGCCGCGGGACTGGTACAAGGCGTGGGCTTGACGGGCGAGCGCAAGTGCTTCGGCAACGGCGGGAGGGCTCTGCCATGCCTCCACTCTGGCGAGTTCGATGTACGTATCGGCCTGCCCATCCAGGTTACCGATCCGGCGGAACAGGTCGAGGGCGTGGCGTAGGTGATGCTGGGCGTCCTCAAACTTGCCATGGCGGCGGTGGGCGCGGGCGACGATATTGCAGGCGATGGCCTTCCCGAGGGGGTCGGCCAGCCGGTCGGCGGCCACTATTGCGGTGTTGCCGACGGCGGCAAGATCGTGCCAGTTCCCGCGCCGATCGAGGTAGGTGGCGAGGGCGTGGGCCAGCTGCCAGGTGTGGGCGTGGAAACCGGTGGCGGCGGCGTGGCCTGCGGCGTTGAGAAGCACCGCATGTTCGGTGGTGAACCAGGCTAGTGCCCGCTCGTGATCGGCGAAGTGTTCCAAGCAGACCCCCGGTTGCGGCGGGGGCAGGTTCAGCGGGTCCCGGCCCCGTTCGACCAGCGAGGCGGCGTCGTGCGCGGTGTGCACATAGTGATCCAGCATCCGGTGCACTGCGGCGCGGCGCTCCTGGTCGGGGTCAATGATGTTGGTCTGCTCATGGGCGTAGGCGCGCAGCAGGTCGTGGAGTTCGAAGCGCCCGCTGCGCTTTTGCTGGAGCAGGTGTTCGTCCAGGAGCAGTTCCAGTACCTCGGCGGCCTCGCTGGCGGTGATGCCCGCCAGTGCGGCGGCGGCCGCTGCGCTGAAGTCCGGGCCGGGGTGAAGGCCGATGAGGCGGAACACCTGCTGTGCCCTGTCCGGGAGTGCCTGGTAGGACGCGTCGAACACAGGGCGTATGGCGCGGCCGCCGGCGCTGATCGCCTCCAGACGCCCGGCCTGCATCCGGTCGGCGAGTTCGGCCAGGCACCAGGCGGGCCGGGAGCGGAGCCGGGCGGCGGTCAGCGCCAAGGCGAGTGGGAGGCGGTCACAGTACTCGATGACGCGTGCGGCAGCTTCGGGTTCGGCGGCCACACGGTCGTGTCCGGCGATCCGGACGAGCAGGTCGAGTGCTTCGGTTTCGGTGAAAGTGTCGATCAGGTGCGGGGTGGCACCGTCGAGTCCAGCGAGACTGCGGCGGCTGGTGATCAGGACCAGGCATGTGGGTCCGGCTGGGATGAGGCCGCGGACCTGGTCCTCGGTGGCGGCGTTGTCCAGCAGTACCAAGGCACGACGATCCCGCATTCGGTCGCGGTACATCGCCGCCCGCTCGTCCCGACTCTCGGGGATCTGCTGCGCGGCTACTCCCAGCTGCCGCAGGAACGCCCCCAACACCGCGGAGGGGTCCGCGGGCGGGAGTTCGGGGTCGAATCCGCGCAGGTTCACATACAGCTGCACGTCGGTGAAGTGCCCGGCGCGTACGAGTTTGTGGGCGGCATGGATCGCGAGCTGGGTCTTGCCGACCCCGGCCATGCCCTCGACCGCGGAGATCACGACCGTGTTCGCACCGCTGCGGTCGTGATGCTGCGTCGCGGCCGCGATCAGGCGAGCGAGTTCCTCACGGCGCCCGGTGAACGTCGCCAGATCCGTGGGCAGCTGACTGAAGACCCCGGCTGGGCCGCCGGTCCTGGCCAGCTCGTGGACCTTGATGCATGCCGTGCGCCAGAGACCGACCGCGGGTTCATCTGCCCCCAGCGCCCGGACGATTCCCACGACCAGGTCCAGGTCCAGGCGACTGCGTCCGGTCTTGAAAGCGTCCACCACCGTGGACAGTGAGACAACCCGTGCCGGCCGCATCAGCGGCCCGACCCTTTTGGCAAGCACCCGGTACGACGGCATCCCCGCCCAGGCCCGCAACTCACCCAGCAAACAGACGAACTCCGCAAGATCAGCCGCTCTGCCCGGATCCGGCATGGTCCCCCGTTGCCCACCCACGACGCTCACTCCCCCGTGAAGCCGTGCTCCTGACAAAGAGAGTCTACAAGCGGGCTGTACGGATTCGTACGGGAAACGTGACTGCGCTCCAGCGCCCCGGCCAGCCTGGACCTGCCACACCGCGCAAGGCCGATACAGACGATTGCGGGTTCATCGAACCTCGACTCGGCCGACCCCGTAGAGGTCTTCGAGGAGGGGTGAACGGGGCCCGTGGCCCCGCGATTTCACGGGAGGACGCACAACCATGAGCAAAATCCTTCGACGCCTGCTGCTGCTTCCGGCGGCAGCCCTGGCGCTGCTGTCAGTGCAGGCCCTGCCGGCGCATGCGGGCGCAACGTTCAACCTCCGGACCCCCTGGGGCGGCGGTCCGTGCCTCCGGCCGGACTCGTACTGGAACTTGGGGGTGAGCGTTCACGCGTATGGGTGCGACGGCTACTCCAACCACTGGACATTCACGGACGCGCAACAAGACGGTTCGGGCCGGTGGAGGTACCGGTTCATGTGGGTCCCCAACGGCGGCTGCCTTATCCCGAACTGGAATCAGCAAGCCTCGCCGGTGGTGGTCACCAATGGGAACAACGTCTGCAATAACAGCTCTTCGCAGTGGTATCTGAAGGGGCTGTCCGACGGGAAGACCCAGATCGTCAACGTTGCCACCGGCCTGGTGCTGGACTATGACTCGTCGGGCGCCAACCGCGGGCTTCAGCTATGGCCCGCGTGGGGCGACCTGAACCAGGAGTTCTTCGTATCCTGACCGTTCAGCTGGCGACGGCGGTGATCTCTCAGTGAAACGGAAATGATCACCACCGCCGCCGGTTGTGATTCGGGAGTACCTCAGCATGGTCGTGATCTGACCGGTTGCAATATTGAGTGCACGAACTCGGCCATGGCAGACCCTGGACGCATCCTCGCCCGTCCCCGCCAGTGCGTTCAGGCGGGTCGTTGTGACCCTGATCAGGATCTGCGACGTTTCCTCAACTGGTGCTCTGAGGTTTCCCTCGTAGCGTGAAGACCGTGAAGCTGTACCTGGCGAGCGTCCATGACGCGTTCTCGCGCCGCGCCCTCTCTCTTAAGGGATTCGTATGTCAACAACACTCGTTGCATGGATGAGAAGCCGCAAGCGGTACGCCCTTGTGGTCGTTCTCCTCACGTTCATTGCGCCCTGGATGAGCACGGCCGCCGCTTCTGCGTCCACCGGCGGGCGCGTCATAGTCGAGAACAACAACTCCAACTTCTGCATGTCCGTGCCTGGTGACAAGATCTATGCTGGAGCGCCGATCAACCAGTACACGTGCGAATACGACAGTCTCTTCCCGGACCAGTATTGGTATGAGGAACCTTCGAGCAGCCACTCCGGCTGGTTCTACTTTCAGCCTCAGCAGAACAACACCCTGTGCGCGACCTACGTGCCCGGGAGCACCGCTGAGATCACGCTCCAGTACTGCGGCGTGAACGCGGCAAACGGGAATACGAACACGCAGCTCTGGCACTACGACTACAACAGCGGAGAACTTGCCACCATGCAGGGCTGGTCCATGTCCGTCCCTGGAGCCCGAACCGACGTCGCACCCATCAACATATATCCCTACGGCCCCTACCCGGACCAGTATTGGTCCGTCATCAGCGTGCCGTAGCACTACAGCGGGCCGCAGATGAGGCGGTAACTTCTACGCATCCTGCGGCTCCCCAAGAGGGAGCCGCAGGATCTTCAACCTCAGGTATTTCGATTCCGGGGTCTGTCCAGCCAAAGGCTCTGTCCCGTAATCGGTGGCAGCGCTGTGTGGTGATCAGCGGAGGAGAATGCAATGGCGGAGCAGGGGGAACCCGGCCCTGCCGTGCATCTTCTCGTGATCCGCTTGGTTCGCGTGTTGACGCCCTCGGTAAGGCTGCCCGGGCGTCCATCCTCGGCCCGCTCGGTCCTGCAGCGAGGGCGTCGGCGCGGGCGGGAGTGCGGCCGTGGTTGATTCTCACCCGTGTCGAGCAGGCGACGGCCAGGACACAGCCGATGCCGCGCGCCTTGAGGGGCGGCGTGGAGCTGAGGGTCCTGGCCATAAGTTTCGTCGCCGGTCACCCAGGAGGCGGTGATCCCGGCGTCCAGCGCGGCCTCGATCATCTGATCGGCCAGGCGGGGTTTGGTGGCGAACTGCACCGTCTCGGGTATCCCGGCCGCGGTGCGGCGTACTGGATCATTGAGCTTCTTCGAGTTGGCCACCGAACGGGTGATGGGCCGTGACGCGCAACGAGCGAGGCCCCCGGGCTGTTGATCGAGATGTCTGACGTCTCAATCACGTTGCTCGGGGGCCTTGTTGGTCATCCATTCTGCCGCACTTGACCTGCCGCATGCACTCGTGGAGTGGGTCACCATGCTGATCGTCACCCGTGAGGGCGACCGGCGCTGCAAGCTCCGTCCGTCCCAGCGCGCGATGGTGGCACTGGCGTACCTGCGAGAACACACCACGCTGGCGAAGATCGCCGCCGGGTTCGGGATCAGCGAGTCCACCGCCCACGCCTACACCAGCGCGGTCGTCGACCTGCTCGCCGCACGTGCCCCGGGTCTGCTGAAGACGCTGCGCGAGCATGATCCCGACTTCGTCCTGCTCGACGGGACGCTCGCCGAGTGCGACCGGGTCGGCGACGGCCGGGCCGACTACTCCCACAAACACCGGCGCCACGGTGTGAACGTGCAGGTGGTCACCGATCCCGGCGGCCGACTGCTGTGGCTCTCGCCCGCCATGCCGGGCCGCACCCACGACCTGACCGCCGCCCGCACCCACCGGATCATCCGAATCTGCGAGCGCCAGGGCGTTCCCATCGTGGCCGATCTCGCCTACCAGGGCGCCGGTCCCTGGCTGACCACTGGCATCAAACGCAGGCCCCTGCAGAAACTCACCCCCACCGACAAGACCCGCAACCGTGCCTTGGCCGTGACACGGGCACCCGTCGAACGCGGCGTCGCCCGCCTGAAGTCCTGGCGGATCTTCCGCAGGTCCCGATGCAGCCCCAACCGCATGACGTCAATCGCCAAAGCCATCCTCACCCTGGAGCGGCAACGCTGAAGAAGCTCATTGGACCAGGAGTGTTCGGGCGGTTCTCGTCGGCCTGGTCATCCAGATCCCACGGACCGTCATGGCCGTAGGTGACGAGCAGCTTCCCCTCGTCGCGCATCTTGTAGCCGGTGTTCAGGGCGTCCACGACGTTGCGGCCGAGCCGGTCCACAGCTCCAGCCACCAACCCGTCGTACGGGCCCTTCTCGTCACAAAGCCAGGGGCCCAGTTTCGGCCGGGTCATCGGGTCGGTGGCGCCCGACACCTCCCAGTCGTCGGCCCAGCCGATGATGTGGCCCCCGACAGACGCGGCGACGGTCAGCACGTCCTCGCGCTGCCGCTCCGGAGACGATGTGGCGAGCTTCATCCGCGACAGCCGTCGCACGCCGAGCAGGCACTTCCCGCATCCGGCGGAGGGGCGTTCGATCATGTTCAGGTCCGTACGGCGCAAGACTTCTCCGTTTCGAGCACGCAAGCTACGGAGATTTGGCGGCCACACCCAGGATGATCTTGCTCAGCCCAGGAAGCTCAGTCGAACCTGACGGTTGGCATTGGAGATGTTGGTGTCCACCAGGCAGACGGACTGCCAGGTGCCCAGTTCCATGCGTCCGCCGATGACGGGCAGGGTCGCATGCGGCGCGACGACGGCCGGCAGGACGTGGTCGCGGCCGTGGCCGGGGCTGCCGTGGCGGTGCTGCCAGCGGTCGTCGGCGGGGAGCAGGGTGTGCAGGGCGGCGAGGAGGTCGTCGTCGCTGCCGGAACCCGTCTCGATGATGGCGATCCCAGCGGTGGCGTGCGGGACGAAGATGTTGAGCAGCCCGTCGCGGCCGGCCGCCGCCTCGCGCAGGAAGTCGTCGCAGTCGGCGGTGAGATCGACGACGCGCTCCCGGGAACCGGTGGAGACGTGCAGCGTACGGGTGGTGAAGGCATCTGGCATGCCCCCATCCTGACCCATACGCCAGGCTTCCCTTCGGCGGCACGACCGCCTGCCGATATCCGAGGTCCACAACGCGAGACACCATTGACCGTGGACCACCCAGCTGGCTACGTTCTGCCGCATGTTGCGTTCAGCCTTGCTCACCACGCGCGGTCACATCGACCTGCTGTGGGTGGCCTCCGCCGCGTGTCGCCGCGGCTGCTGACGCCCTTTTCCCGCCCTCACTCTTCCGGCGCGTCCCGCCGTCGCTCCCGTACGCCTGTGACCAGCCGTTCCCGGACAGCCGTGACCGGCCCTTGAGACAGGCGTGACGCGGCGGTGCGCCGTTCGCCGCCCCTCCGCTCTCCTTTCACCCCACACCCGCTTCACCCCACCCACCTCAGCCGCCCCTCGCTTCACCGCCACCCCGCTGACCCCCTCTCCGCGGAGCATCCATGAGCATCAGCCACGCCCCGCCCAACTCTCCAGAACCCGATATTTCTGGCATATCCAAGTACGAGGATCCCGCAAGGGGGCGCTCCACCCTCACCGTCCCCGACCTCCAGCCCGTCGTCCCCGCCTCCTCCCGTTCCCTGCACATTCCGCGCTGGCTGCGCCGTACCGCGGGCCCAATCCTGCTGCTTGCCCTGTGGCAACTCCTGAGTGCCACCGGCGTGTTGACGGCCGACGTACTGGCCTCTCCGGGCCGGATCGCGCAGGTCAGCTGGGATCTGATCAGCGACGGCTCGCTGCCGTCGGCCATGGGGACCTCGCTCCAGCGCGTCGCTCTCGGACTGCTCTTCGGGACCCTGACCGGCACCGGACTCGCCCTGGTCTCCGGGCTGTTCCGGATCGGTGAGGACCTGGTGGACGCGCCGGTGCAGATGCTGCGGACGGTGCCGTTCGTCGGTCTCATCCCACTGTTCATCATCTGGTTCGGCATCGGTGAGGCCCCGAAGATCGCCATCATCACCCTCGGCGTGACCTTCCCGCTCTATCTCAACGTGTACGCCGGCATCCGTGGCGTCGACGCCCAACTCATCGAGGCGGGCGAGTCCTTGGGCCTGTCCCGGTGGGGGCTGGTACGGCACGTCGTCCTGCCGGGCGCGCTGCCCGGCGCGCTGACCGGGCTGCGCTACTCGCTCGGCATCGCCTGGCTGGCGCTCGTCTTCGCCGAGCAGGTCAACGCCGACGCCGGCATCGGCTTCCTGATGGTGCAGGCGCGGGACTTCCTGCGGACCGACGTGATCGTGGTCTGCCTGATCGTCTACGCCTTCCTCGGCCTGCTCGCCGACTTCATCGTCCGCTCCCTCGAAAGGCTGCTGTTGCAATGGCGACCGACGTTCACCGGCCGGTGAGCCCCACGAGTTCCACCAGGTCCCCCGAGTCCACCGTGCCCACGGCTGTGCACGTCGAGGGGCTGACCCGCTCCTTCGACGGCCGTACGGTCATCGACGCTCTGGACCTCGACATCGCGCCGGGCGAGTTCGTCGCCCTGCTCGGCCGCAGTGGCTGCGGCAAGTCGACGCTGCTGCGCATCCTCGCCGGCCTCGACCGGGACATCGAGGGCACCGCGCTGGTCCCGCGCCGCCGGGCCGTGGCCTTCCAGGCGCCCCGACTCATGCCCTGGAAGAAGGTGTGGCGCAACGTTCTGCTCGGTCTGCCCGGCAGGCCCGAACGCTCCGTCGCCGAGCGGGCGTTGAACGAGGTCGGCCTCGACCACCGCGTCGACGCCTGGCCGAGGACCCTCTCCGGCGGCGAGGCCCAGCGTGCCTCCCTCGCCCGGGCCTTGGTGCGCGAACCCGATCTGCTGCTGCTCGACGAGCCGTTCGGCGCCCTCGACGCGCTCACCCGGATCAAGGCCCAGCGCCTCGTGGGGGAGTTGTGGCAGCGGCGCGGCTGCGCCGTACTGCTGGTCACGCACGACGTCGAGGAGGCGGTACTGCTCGCCGACCGCGTCCTGGTGATGGACGGTGGCCGGATCGCCCATGAGCAGCGCATCGACCTCGACCGGCCGCGTGAGATCACCGACCCCCGCTTCGCCGCACTCCGCGCCGGGCTGCTGGAACGGCTCGGAGTCCACACCGCCGCGGAAGCCGCCTGACCCTCCTTCCGCCAACTCCCCCCCCGACACCCCTGCCTCGGCATTCCGCCCTAAAAGCTCCTCCCTCGAAGCTCCTCCCTCGAAGCCCGTCCCCCGAAGCCCGTCCCGAAGTCCCTGTACCGCTCGAATCTCCCGCACATGAACGGAACCGTCATGCGACGACGCCTCCTCCCCGCCGCAGTTCTCCTCCCCTTCGCGCTCCTGCTCACCGCCTGCGGCGGGAACTCGTCCGCGAGCACCGGAAGCGACACCGACGGACAGGGATCCGTCACCCTCGACGTCGGGGACCAGAAGGGCGGTTCAGAGGCCATCCTGCGTGCCGCTGGCGAGCTCAAGAATCTGGACTACAAGATCAAGTGGTCCACCTTCACCTCCGGCCCGCCGCTGCTGGAGGCGGTCAACGCACAGGCCGTCGACATCGGCGGTGTCGGCAACACCCCGCCCGTCTTCGCGGCCGGCGCCGGTTCGAAGATCTCGGTCGTGGCCGCCTGGCACGGCATGTCCAAGGGCGATGCCATCCTCGTACCCAACGGCTCCTCGCTGACCGGGCCCAAGCAACTCAAGGGCAAGTCCGTCGCCGTCGCACAGGGTTCCTCCGCGCACTACCAGCTGATCGCCTCGCTCAGGGCGGTCGGACTCAGTCTGGCCGACGTCAAGGTGAAGTACCTCCAGCCGGCCGACGCGCTGGCCGCGTTCACCTCCGGCAAGGTCGACGCCTGGGCGGTCTGGGACCCGTACACCTCCCAGATCCTGCGAGCCAAGCAGGGCCGCGTGCTGACCACCGGCGAGGGCATCACCAACGGGCTCACCTTCCAGGTGGCCGCGCCCGCCGCGCTGAAGGACCCGAAGAAGGCCGCCGCCATCAAGGACTATCTGGCCCGGCTGCGGCGGGCGACCGCCTGGGTCCACGACCATCAGCAGGAGTGGGCCACGGTGTGGGCCAAGGACACCGGGCTGCCGTACGACGTGGCGCTGGACTCGGTGAAGCGGACCAATTCCACGCGCTTCGCGGTCGCCGTCGACAAGCCGCTCGTCGCGTCCGAGCAGCAGATCGCCGACGCCTTCACCGAGCTGAAGCTGATCCCGAACAAGGTCGACTTCGGCGCCTTCGTGGACACCCGCTTCAACGACGCCCTCCCACCGTCGACCACACCGGTCAAAGGCTGACCCCGGCCAAGGGGTGACCCCGCCCGAGGAGTGACCCGGCCAAGGGGTGACCCCGGCCGACGGCCCGTTCCGACTGGGGACCGGCTCCGGTCAGGGCCCGGCCTGCGGGAAGATCCGGCCCCTCCCCCCGGTTAGTAGAAGCGTGAACGAATCGCGCGAGGTCGAGGTAGTCGTCATCGGCGCTGGTCAGGCCGGGCTGTCCAGCGCCTACCATCTGCGACGCACCGGCTTCGAGCCGGACCGCGACTTCGTGGTGCTCGACCACTCCCCCGCGCCGGGCGGTGCCTGGCAGTTCCGGTGGGCCTCGCTGACGTACGGCAAGGTGCACGGGATGCACGCGCTGCCCGGCATGGAGCTGACGGGCGCCGATCCGGCGCGGCCGTCGGCGGAGGTCATCGGTGAGTACTTCGACCGGTACGAGCGCGCCTTCGACCTGCGGGTGCGGCGGCCCGTCGACGTACGTGCCGTCCGGGAGGGGGACGGCGGCCGGCTGACCGTGGAGACCTCCGCCGGCAACTGGTCCACGCGGGCGCTGATCAACGCGACCGGCACCTGGGACCGGCCGTTCTGGCCGCGCTACCCCGGCCAGGAGACCTTCCGCGGGCGGCAGTTGCACACCGCGCAGTACAGCGGTCCCGAGGAGTTCGCCGGGCAGCGGGTCGTGGTCGTGGGCGGCGGCGCCTCGGGCACCCAGCATCTGCTGGAACTGGCCCCGTACGCGGCCGCGACCACTTGGGTCACCCGGCGGCCTCCGGTGTTCCGTGAGGGGCCGTTCGACCAGGAGGCGGGCCGTACGGCGGTCGCGCTGGTCGAGGAGCGGGTGCGCCAGGGGCTGCCGCCGCGCAGTGTGGTCTCGGTCACCGGGCTGCCCCTCAACGATGCCGTCCGGCAGGGCCTCGCGGACGGGGTCCTGGACCGGGAGCCGATGTTCGACCGGATCACCCCGGACGGCGTGGCATGGAACGACGGGCGCCACGTCGACGCCGACGTGATCCTGTGGGCCACCGGGTTCCGGCCCGCGCTGGACCATCTCACCCCGCTGCGGCTGCGCGAGCCGGGCGGCGGGATCCGCGTCGAGGGCACCCGGACCGTCGCCGATGCACGCGTCCATCTCGTCGGCTACGGCCCCTCCGCGAGCACCATCGGCGCCAACCGTGCCGGACGCGCCGCCGTCCGGGACATCAGGCGGCTGCTGGCCGAGGAGCAGCCGGTCGCCGCCTGAACCGGTCACCGCGTCGCCGGGTCCGCGTGCGGGCGAAAGCCGCCACCCGGGCCCGTGAGTCCCGCCGGCTCAGCGGACCGAGGGCTGCGCCGGGACCGAGGACCGGGCCGGGCTCCGACCGGACGTCTGCCCCTGACCGGTGCCCGGGTGGAGGGCGTTGAACTCCGCCACGTTACGCATGTGCGTCGTGTAGTCGGCGGAGAAGCGGGTGTCGCCCGGCTTGACCGTGACGAAGTACAGCCAGTCGCCCGGCGTCGGGTTCAGCGCGGCACGCATCGCCTCCTCGCCGGGGTTGTCGATCGGTGTCGGCGGCAGCCCCATGCGCCGGTAGGAGTTGTACGGGCTCCCGATGCGGGTGTCGTCCTGGCTGGTGCGGACTGTGTCGCGGTTCAGCGCGTAGTTGATGGTGGAATCCATCTGCAACGGCATCCCGCGCTCCAGCCGGTTGAAGACGACCCGGGCGACCTTGCCCATGTCCGCCTTCGTCGCGGCCTCGGCCTGGATGATGCTGGCGATGGTGACGGCCTGGTAGATGTTCATCGCATTGCGCTGTGCCCCGGCGGCGATCGGCGCCGCCTTGAACCTGTTGTCGGCCGTGTCGGCCATGGAGCGCAGCAGGGACTCGGGGGTCGCTCCCTTCCCCAGGGGGTACGTCGCCGGGAAGAGGTAGCCCTCCGGGTTGCCCCGGGCGTCGCTCGGCAGCTTCAGACCCGCTTTTCCCAGGGAGTTGCGGGTGCTGCCCCGAGGCAGTTCGAGGGCCTTGTCGATGGCGTCGTACACCTGTCTCGCGCGCCAGCCCTCGGGGATGACCAGCGCGGCGGTCCGGGACTCCGCAGAGCCGTCGGCTTGCATCAGCAGCGGCACCGCCACGGCGATACCGGCCACGACGGCGGCGGCCACGCCGAGGACGAGTCTGCCCCGGCGTGTCAGTCGGATCGTGCTCCGTGGCGGAATGTTCGTCTGCATGCGGGAACGTTAATACGCATAACCCCATAAATGTGGCATATGTTCAGTTTGTCGGCTCCAGTTGCGCGTCCCGGCGTACCAGGGCCGCGTACCGCCCGTCCTGCTCCAGCAGCTCGTCGTGCGAGCCGCGTTCGGCGACCCGGCCGGAGTCCAGCACCACGATCTGGTCGGCACCGCGGATCGTGGACAGACGGTGCGCGATGGTGATCGTCGTCCGGTCGGCCGACAGGGCGTCGATGGCCTCCTGGACCGCGGCCTCCGTACGGGTGTCGAGCGCACTGGTCGCCTCGTCGAGGATGAGAACCGGCGGATCGCGCAGGATGGTGCGGGCAATCGCGAGCCGTTGCTTCTCACCGCCGGAGAAGCGGTGACCGCGTTCGCCGACAACCGTGTCGTAGCCCTCGGGCAGCGCGGCTATGTGGTCGTGTATCTGCGCCGCTTCGGCCGCCGCGTGCAGCTCCTCGTCGGTGGCATCCGGCTTGGCGAAACGGAGGTTGTCGGCGACGGTGGCGTGGAAGAGGTACGTCTCCTGCGAGACGACGCCGACCGCGCGGGCGAGGGTGTCGAAGTCGAGGTCACGGACATCGATGCCGTCCAGCGTGACCCGGCCGCCGGTGACGTCGTAGAGCCGGGGCACCAGATAGCCGAGCGTGGACTTGCCGGCGCCGGTCGGGCCCACGACGGCGAGGCTGCCGCCCGCCGGCACGGTGATGTCGATGCCGTCGAGGACGGGGCGGGCCTTGTCGTCCTGGTCGTAGCGGAACTCGACGCCCTCCAGCCGGACTTCACCCTTGATCTGGTCGAGCCGAACGGGCCGCTCGCGCTCGGTGATGTCGATCGGCAGGTCGAGGTACTCGAAGATGCGCTGGAAGAGCGCGAGGGAGGTCTGGATCTGGACGCCGGTCGCGAGCAGGCTCACGGCCGGACGGAACAGGCCCTGCTGGAGCGAGACGAAGGCGACGATGGTGCCGAGGGAGACCTTCGGGCCGCCGAACTGCAGGGCGAGACCCGCGGTCCAGTAGATGACGGCGGGCATCGCGGCCATGACGATCGTGATCACGGCCATGCGCCAGCGCCCCGCCATGTTCGACCGCACCTCAAGGTCGACCAGGCGCTCCGACTCCTCGGCGAAGGAGGCGGTCAGCGAGTCCGAGCGGCCCATGGTGCGGCCGAGCAGGATGCCGCTGACCGAGAGCGACTCGGTGACCGTGGCGGCCATCGCGGCCATCTGCTTCTGCCGCTGCGTGGTGATCTTCTTGCGTTCGTTGCCCACGCGGCGGCTGATCCACACGAACACCGGCAGCAGGAGCAGCGAGACGATCGTGAGCCGCCAGTCGAGGGCGATCATCGCGACGATCGTGGCGACCACGCTGGTGGCGTTGGAGACCAGGGAGGTGGCCGTGGAGGTGACGGTGGCCTGCATGCCGCCGATGTCGTTGGCTATGCGGGACTGCACCTCGCCGGTGCGGGTGCGGGTGAAGAAGGCGAGCGACATGCGCTGCAGCCGGCCGTAGACGGCGGTGCGCAGGTCGTGCATGACGCGCTGGCCGACGGTGGTCGAGATCAGCGTCTGCAGGACGCCGAAGACGCTGGAGAGGACCGCGCTGAGGATCATGCCGAGCGCGAGCAGGCTCAGCAGGCCCGTGCGGCCCTGGGGGATCGCGACGTCGAGGGTCTCCTTCAGCAGGAACGGCGTGGCCACCGAGACCAGCGAAGAGGCGCCGACGAGCAGGCCGACGATCGCGAGCCGCCCACGGTAGGGGCGGAAGAGCTTCAGGATGCGGCGCACCTGCCGGGGCTGTTCCTTGGCGTCGGCAGGCGGGGTCCAGGACGTTTCACGGTCGGGATGCATGGGCTCCTACGGAGGTGAACGGGCGCCGGTCAGGGGTCGGCCGACGATGACTGACGGATCGTAGCTCATTGTTACCTATATTCACAATGAACGGCATCCTGATATTGTTCCCGCATGAGCACCCCAGATTCCGACGGCCTGCTCGCCGAGCAGTTGCTGCGGCTCACCCGCCGGGTGCACCGCATCCAGAAGCGCCATCTGGAACAGCGCGACCT
Source organism: Streptomyces sp. CoH27 (assembly GCF_020181035.1). Taxonomy (GTDB): domain Bacteria; phylum Actinomycetota; class Actinomycetes; order Streptomycetales; family Streptomycetaceae; genus Streptomyces; species Streptomyces camelliae. The sequence goes on along the minus strand of NZ_JAIQYY010000013.1, from coordinate 254,684 downwards.
GGGCATCACCCCGGCCCAGTCCCGGCTGCTGCGCACCCTCGCGCACTATCCCTCTCCCCCGCGCATGGCCGACCTGGCCGAGCGCCTGGAGGTGGTGCCGCGCGCGGTGACGACGCTGGTCGACGGCCTGGAGGCGAGCGGGAAGGTGCGGCGGGCGGCGGATCCGGCGAACCGCCGCGTGACCCGGATCGAGCTGACCGACGAGGGGCGCGCGACCCTGCGCGAGCTGCGCGGCGCCCGCCGGTCGGCGGCCGAGGAGATGCTCGCTCCGCTGACCGAGAAGGAGCGCAAGGTGCTGGGGGTCCTGCTGGACACGCTGATCGACGGGGACACGGCGAAGACCTGCTGACCGCGGCGCGGCCCCGCTCCGCCGAGGAGGCAGAGGGGGCCGCGCGCACCCGATGGAGGCGGTGTCAGCCGGCCTCGGAAGCGGCTTCCTGCACAGCCGGCCGTACCGTCGTCGCGGCCCCGGCCTCCTGCCCCTCCTCCGGCACGAAGGCGATCTCCCCGTCCAGCACCTTCTTCGCCCGCACGGTGTCCAGCGCACCTTCCCAGCGGGAGACCGCGAAGACGGCGACGCAGTTGCCGAGCAGGTTGGTGGTGACCCTCATGGAGTCCATGATCCGGTCGACGCCGAGCAGCAGGGCGACCGCTCCGGCGGGGATGACGCCCAGCGAGGTCGCGGTCGCGGACAGCGCGAGGAAGGCGGAACCGGGCACGCCCGCCATCCCCTTGCTGGTCAGCATGAGCACGAGGACGACGGTGAGCTGCTGGCCGGGGCTGAGGTCGACACCCACCGCCTGCGCGATGAAGAGGGTGCCGATGGAGAGGTAGAGCGAGGCGCCGTCGAGGTTGAAGGAGTAGCCGGTGGGCAGCACCAGACCCACGGCGTCGTCGCGAGCGCCGGCCTTGCGGAGCTTCTGCATCACCCGTGGCATGACGGACTCGGTGGAGGCGGTGCCGAGCGCGAGCAGCATCTCCTCACGGATGTAGCGCAGGAACTTCCACAGGCTGAGCCCGGTGACCACGCGCAGGGCGACGGCGAGCAGCACGATGAACAGCGCCGCAGCCGCGTAGCACAGGATGATCAGCTTGGCGTACGTCTCGATCACGCCGAGCCCGTACTGGCCGATCAGGACGGCCATCGCGCCGAACACCGCGATCGGCGCCAGTCGCATGACGAAGCCGACGATCGCGAAGATGATCTCCTGGGCCTGCTCGACGGCGGGCAACACCTGCGGCACCTTGGTGTGCCCGAGGTGCAGCAGCGCGGCGCCCACCAGGCAGGCCAGGATGAGCACTTGGAGCAGGGAGTTCTCGGCGAAGGCGCCGATGAAACTGGTGGGCAGCGCATTCACGATGAACTCGGTCGTCGAGGGCAGAGATCCGCCGCCCGTCTTCGCGTCGACCGCCTTGGCGCTCAGCGCGGACGGGTCGACGTGCATTCCCGAGCCGGGCTGGACGACGTTGGCGGCGATCAGCCCGATGATCAGCGCCGCCGTACTCGCGACCTCGAACCAGATCAGGGCCTTGAGCCCGATCCGGCCGAACGCCTTGAGGTCACCGGCCTTGGCGATGCCCACGACGACAACGCAGAACACCAGCGGGGAGATGATCGTCTTGATGAGACGGGTGAAACCGTCACCGAGCGGCTTGAGATCCGTGGCCACGCCGGGCCACAGCCTCCCGACGACGATGCCGAGCACGAGCGCGCAGGCGACCTGCGCGAAGAGGGAGGTACGCAGTATGCGTGCGACGCGTCGCGGCAGGGACGGTACGGACTGCGGCACGGGCACTCCTAGGGGATGTCGACGTGCGGAAGCCGAGCGGGACTTCTGCGATACGGAAAGCGGCTTCCGTGCCGATCACTCTGGAGGTGCCGTTGATCCCTTCTGAGACGCCCGTGTCACAGCCGTGTAAATCACGCCGCCGGTGGCGCATCCCCCAGCGCCACGCTCAACAGCCCTCGCGATCCTCCGTCAGCACCCCCTGAGCCGTGGCCAACGACCGGCCGTAGCAGCCGTCGGAGCCGTCCAGTCGGTAGCGCTCACGGGAGATCCCGACCGCATGCCGCTGGTCACGCGGGACGTTGATCGTGTACGCCGCGTCGCCACTGTAGGTGTCGTCGAGCCGGGACCACGCGGTGCGCCGGCCGTCCCGCCGCTCCGTCATCGACGCGCGGTCGCCCAGGGTCAGCACCGTACGCAGCCGGTTGTCCGTACCGATGGTCGTCGCGCCGTCCATGGTGTACGTCCGCTGCGTCCGCGTCGTCCGCGCGGGGCCGTGTCCGCCGACGGTCACCGTCTGGTCGTCGGTCCAGGTCGCGTCCAGCCCGTCCGTGTTCTCACCGTCCGTCCAGCGGTGCACGGAGGTGTTGGCGAGCGAGCGGGTGACCGTGGTGGTCACGCGGCCGTGCGAGGTGTCGAGGTATCCGGAGACGGTGAGCCGGTGTCCGGCCTCGGTGTTCACCCGGTTCTCCGAACCCGGCGTGTAGCTGGAGGAGTTGGCGAGGTTCGTCGCGTCGTCCGCGGTGAGCGCTCCGGTGACCTGGGCGCGGTGGGCGTCCTGCCAGACCAGCACATTGACCGGCGCGCTCCAGCCCGGCTGCCCCGCGGGCACCCCGACGACGGAGACCTCGACGCGGTGCGGGCGGCCGTCGTCGAGGAGGCCGGCGAAGGGCGTGAGGTCGTACTCGATCGGCCGGACGTCGAAGGCGTGCGGGGCCGGGACGACGTACCAGAGGAAGGGGTTGGACCAGCCGCCCGTCCAGACGTTCGGGAACGGCGCGGCGATCCCGGCGAGCCGGCTGTCAACCTTGATCTGCACCTCGCGGTAGGGGCCGTGGTCGGCCTTGCAGGAGTACGACGCCGGGTCGGCCACGGTCAGGTACCAGAACTCCTCGCAGCCGCCCCCGGATCCGGTCGCGTACACCTCGGCGACGATCCGCTCGCTGTTGCGCGGGGTGGTGAGAGTCGTGCCGTCGGGCGTGTCGGCAAGCGTGAGGACGCGGTCGGGGGTGCGCTCGGCGGGGCGGCCTGCATAGAAGGTCAGCGTGACGTGCACGTCGATGACGCCGGTGTACGTGTCGTCCACGACGTTGCCGATCAGCATCTCGACGTCCCGCGCGCTGCGGAAGGTGTCGCTGTAGCGGGTGACGTCCTTCTCGACGTGCCACGCGATGCCGTCGGGCGAGGGCTCCGGGGTGGAGGTGCGCAGAATCTCGACACCGCCGATGTGCAGATAGCCGAGACGGTCGTACTGGCGGCCCTTCACCTTGCCGTCGAGGCGCAGGACGACCTTGCTCCAGCGATCGCCGCAGCCCTTGGGCGGGGTGTACGTCCCCCGATAGGGTGTGAAGTCGCGGAACTGGGCGTCGGCCAAGGTGACCTGGCAGGACTTGGTGTGCGGCCGGTCGACGGGCGGTGCCGCGGTCACCGGGTCGTGCCAGTCCGTGCCGAACTCGCCGGGGACGTCGGCCGCTTGGGCGGCAGCGGCCCCCGTGCCGAAGAGCGCGCTCGCCAGGAGGGTCGCCCCCGCGAGCATGGACATGACTATCCGTCTTCTCATGGCCCGTGTTCTACGGGGAGTCGGGCCCGCCCCGCAATGACGCCTCGTCGCCTCAGGCGCGCAGTGCCTCCTTGTCCCCCATCACCATCACCGGATGCCGGGCCGGGTCGAGCGTGCGCAGCAGGAACTTCATCGCTCCCCTGGGAACGCTGACACAGGCGGCCGTGCCGTCACCGTGGTCGGGATGCAGCCAGACGCCGCCGCCCTTGTCGTCGCCGTCGGGGCGCGTAGGGTCGTGCGGAGGCGTGCCCGGCAGGCGGTTGTAGTCAATGGCGATGACGTAGTCGAAGACATGCTCGTACGCCTCGGTGTCGATCGTCGGCGCGTAGGCGTACTCGTCCTGGTCGTACGGCAGCATGCTGCCCGGGTCGTCGAGCACACCACCCGCATCGGAGAGTCCGAACACGCCGACAGGACTGCGCTCGTCACCCGAGTGATGGTCCGTGGTCCAGCCGTTCCGGCCATTGTGGCCGGCCCAACGCGCCACCGGCCGCCACTCCGGTCCCTCCTTCATGTACAGCACGACCGTGGAGTCGGGTGAGTCCTCGCCCTTGCCGTACACGGCGACGACCTGACTGGAGTTACGAGGGATCCACCGATGCAGACGGTCGCCGACGCCCGGGATACGGGTCGGGTCGGTTGCAGGGATGGCCGACACCACCGGGTGACGGGGGCCCTGCGCGCCCTCGGCGTCGACAGGGCCGGATCCATCGCTGCCGCACCCGGACAGGGTCGTCAGGAGAGTTCCGAACGCCGTGACCGCGACTGCACAATGCCGCACACTGTAGATCGCCACACGTCCATGGTGGCATCACGCACCGAACGACAATGTGACTTATCTGGGCATTTCACCGGGTTGGCTGACAGCATCGCCGGGGTGACCTGCGCGGAGCGGGGTCACCCGGCCGCCGACGCCGGCCGGAGTCCTGGTGCGAGCGCCGGCATCGGTCAAGTCCTCGTGAAACCGATGGCCGGAAGCCGGTGGATGCGGCCGGTCCCTCAGGAAAACCGTTTGAAATTCACCACTCTCCAACGCGAACCTTTCACGGCTTGCTGCCTCTCCTCATCGTCTCCCCCTCCCTGACACGAGCCACTGGGACGTCATGCAGATTCAAGACCTTCCGTATTCCGATCCGGGCGTCCCGGACGTACGTTCGGGCCCCCGATTCCTGTGGTGGCTCTGGCGGAACCAGCTGGGCGGGCAGCTGAAGTCACTCGCCTGGGGCCTGTTGCACTTCGTCTCCGTCTCGGCCCTGCCCTTCTGTGTCGGCCTCGCCGTGCAGGCGGTCGTCGACCGGTCCGGCACCCGGCTCGCCCTGACGGGTGGTCTGATGCTGCTCTGCGGCACAGGCATCGCCGTCGGCGACACCTTCCTGCACCGGGCCGCCGTCACCAACTGGATCACGGCGGCCGCCCGCGTCCAGCAACTACTGGCCCGCAAGGCGGCGCAACTGGGCTCCGCCCTGACCCGGCGGGTCGCGGCCGGCGAAGTCGTGGCCGTGTCCACCGGTGACGTCGAGAAGGTGGGCTGGTTCGTCGAGGCCGTCTCCCGGTTCACCGCGGCCGCGCTCACGGTCGTGGTGGTCGGTGTCGGCCTCCTCGTCTACCAGCCCGCTCTCGGCGTGATCGTCGCGATCGGGCTGCCCGTCGTGGCGTTCGCGGTGCTGCCGCTGCTGCCCCGGGCCACGCGCCGCGCCGACCTCCAGCGGGAGAAGGCGGGCCGGGCCACCGAGCTGGCCTCGGACACGGTCGCCGGGCTGCGCGTGCTGCGCGGCATCGGCGGCGAGGAACTGTTCCTCGACCGCTACCGCCGGGCCTCGCAGGAGGTGCGGCACGCCGCGGTGCACAGCGCCCGGATGTGGTCCCTGATCTCCGCCGTCCAGGTGCTGCTGCCCGGACTGCTGCTCATCGCCGTCGTCTGGCACGGCATCCATCTGGCCCGTCAGGGCCGGATCACGGTCGGCGAACTCGTCACCGTCTACAGCGCTGTCATGATCCTCAACTACCCGCTGCGGCACTTCGAGGAGATCGCCATGGCGTACTCCTTCTCCCGCCCGTCGGCCAAACGGGCGGCCCGGGTGCTGTCGCTGGAGCGTGCCACAGCCACCGACGGTACCCGCGAGGCCGAGGTGCCGACCGGGGACCTGTACGACCCCGAGACCGGTCTGCTGGCTCCCACCGGCCGGCTCACCGCCGTGGTCTGCGGCGACCCGGACGCGGCGGGCAGGCTCGCGGAACGGCTGGGCGGCCACCCCACCGAGCCGGGCCGGTCGGTGCTGCTCGGCGGCGTGGCCTTGGACGAACTCCCGCTGGACAGCGCCCGCAGTGCCGTCCTCGTCCAGGACAAGGACCCGGTGCTGCTGTCCGGCACGCTGCGCGAGCTGCTCGACGTGCCCGCCTCCGGAGCCGTGGCGGCCACGGACGCGCTGGCCGCGGCACAGTGCGACGACGTCCTGGACGCGCTCGTCCAGGGATCGCTGGACGCCACCGACCCGATGGACGCCCGTATCACCGAGCGCGGCCGCTCCCTGTCCGGCGGCCAGCGCCAGCGGCTGGCACTGGCCCGGTCGCTGGTCACCGATCCCGAGGTGCTGGTACTGGACGAGCCGACCTCCGCGGTCGACTCGCACACCGAGGCCCGCATCGCGGACGGGCTGCACCGGCTGCGTTCGGGCCGGACGACAGTGGTGTTCACCTCCTCGCCGCTGCTGCTGGACCGCGCGGACCTGGTCGTCCTGGTCCACCAGGGCGAGGTCGTGGCGGTCGGCGCGCACCGCGAACTGGTCGACGGCGAGTCACGGTACCGGGCCGTGGTGACGCGTGAGACGGACGAGGAACTGGCCGCGGCCGACGAAGGGGTCCTGCTGGACGCCCTCCAGGAGCTGGAAGAGATCGAGGAGAGCGCATGATCGGCGTTGCGCCACCGGCGTACGACCCGGCGGCCCCGACGACCGCCACCACCCTGCCCGTCGGCGCGGCCGCGACCGTGCGGGCCTACGTCACCGAGCTGTTCCGCCGGCACCGGCGGGCGTTCCTGCTGCTCATCGCGGTGAACACGGTGGCCGTGATCGCCTCCATGGTGGGTCCCTACCTGCTCGGCGGCCTGGTCGAGCGGGTCTCCGACCGGTCCCGTGATCTTCAACTGGGCCTGACCGTCGGGCTGTTCGTGCTTGCGCTGGCCGTGCAGGCCGTGTTCGTACGGCAGGTCCGGCTGCGGGGCGCGGTGCTCGGCGAGCGGATGCTGGCCGACCTGCGCGAGGACTTCCTCGTCCGGTCCGTCGGCCTGCCGCCGGGCGTGCTGGAGCGGGCGGGCACCGGTGACCTGCTCTCCCGCATCACCACCGACATCGACCGCCTGGCCAACGCGATGCGCGAGGCCGTACCGCAGCTGGCGATCGGTGTCGTGTGGGCGCTGCTGCTGCTCGGCGGGCTCGTGGTGACGGCCCCGCCGCTGGCGGCCGCCGTGCTGCTCGCCGTGCCGGTGCTGGTGGCCGGGTGCCGCTGGTACTTCAAGCGGGCACCCTCCGGCTACCGCTCCGAGGCCGCCGGGTACGCCTCCGTCGCCGCCGCGCTCGCCGAGACCGTGGACGCGGGCCACACCATCGAAGCGCACCGCCTGGGCGCCCGCCGTGTCACCCTGTCGGAGCGGCGGATCAAGGAGTGGACGGCCTGGGAGCGCTACACCCTGTGGCTGCGGTCCGTGCTGTTCCCGGTCATCAACGCCGTCCACGTCATCGTGCTCGGCTCGGTCCTGATGGTCGGCGGCGTGTTCGTGCTGCACGGCTGGATCGGGGTGGGCCGGCTGACCACCGGAGCCCTGATCGCGCAGATGCTCGTCGACCCGGTGAACCTGATCCTGCGCTGGTACGACGAGGTGCAGGTCGCCCAGGTGTCGCTGGCCCGCCTGGTCGGGGTGCGTGACATCGAACCGGACGCCGGGGACGCCTCGCTGGCCCCCGACGGGCGGGACGTGTCCGCCGAGCGGGTGCACTTCGGCTACCTCGACGGTGTCGACGTCCTGCGCAAGGTGTCCCTGGAGGTCGCGCCGGGCACCCGGATGGCCCTGGTCGGTCCCTCGGGAGCGGGCAAATCCACGCTGGGCAGGCTGCTCGCCGGTATCTACGCGCCCCGGGAGGGCAGGATCACGCTGGGCGGCGCGGAACTGTCCCGGATGCCGGCCGAACGCGTCCGCTCGCACGTCGCCCTCGTCAACCAGGAGCACCACGTCTTCGTCGGCTCGCTGCGCGACAACCTCCTGCTGGCCCGGACCGGTGCCACAGACGCCGAGCTGTGGGCGGCCCTGGGCGCGGTCGACGCGGACGGCTGGGCGCGGGCCCTGGACGACGGCCTGGACACCGAGGTCGGCTCCGGCAGCCTGGCGCTCACCCCCGCCCAGGCCCAGCAGATCGCGCTGGCCCGGCTGGTGCTGGCCGATCCGCACACGCTGGTCCTGGACGAGGCGACCTCGCTCCTCGACCCGCGCGCGGCACGCCATCTGGAACGCTCCCTGGCCCGCGTCCTGGACGGCCGCACCGTGGTCGCCATCGCCCACCGCCTGCACACCGCCCATGACGCCGACGTGATCGCCGTCGTGGAGAACGGCCGCATCAGCGAGCTGGGCAGCCATGACGAGCTGGTCACGGCTGACGGGGCTTACGCGGCGCTGTGGCGGTCCTGGCACGGGTGAGGGTCCGCCGGGCCTGACGGTGGCCGGTACGGCGGTGGAGGACCTGCCGCCGCCGGCCACCACGGCCACCACGGCCACCAAGGCCACCAAGGCCACCAAGGCCACCAAGGCCACCAAGGCCACCAAGGCCACCAAGGCCACCAAGGCCAGGATGGTCACCACGGCCAGGATGGTCACGGCGGCTGAGCCGGTGGCAACACGGCGCAGCGGGATCGCGATGCCGCGACTGGCTGGGATCCGCCGTACCGGGGTGCCTCCGGCCGCCGGAACACGAGGCGCCCCTGCCTCGTCCGACCGGTCCTGCGCGGAGGCTTCCGCAGTCGCAGGGTGGATCGGCCGGGTCCCGTCACGCCGGCCTGCCCTGGGGACTTCCCTGGCCGAAGCGTGCCGCGACCAGGGCCCGACGAGCCGCATCACGGTGCGCCCCGCCGGGTTCCCGTACCCATGCGCAGGTCCTTGCCAGAGGTCGTGCCGTTGCGTCTTCCCGAGCCGGAGTGGAAGGCTGGAGAGCGGCACCGGTTCGGGGAGCGCCGGCGGACCGTCCGGTTCGCGGTGTGTGACACCCGTGCCGCGCATGCCGGCGGCCCATCGCCCGGCGCGGTGGTATGCGGCCGTCCTCATCACCCGGAGGTACTCGTGGACAGCGCCGACAGCTGGGGGGACGACGTCTACCAGCCCGATTCCTCGGAGATCCGGGAGGACTCGGGACTCCTCGACGTCGAGGACACACTGGAGTCCGACGGCGTCGACGACCCGCTCGACCGCGGCTGGTCCCCTCCTGAACGACCGTGGGCGGTGGAACACACCGGTGTCACGGCGGCCGAGCGCCAGGCGGGCGAGACCCTGGACCAGCGGCTGGCCGAAGAACAGCCCGACCTCGTCGTACCCGACGGCGACGACATCGGTGACCGCGACATCGACGGGGAACTCCTGGACAACGAGGTCGGCAACCTCCGCTCCGGCCGCCTGGTCGCCCCGGACGAGGGGGCGCACGAGGACGACGAGGCCGCCCTGGTCGCCACCGATGTCGGCATCGACGGCGCCGCCGCCTCCGCCGAGGAAGCCGCGATGCACATCGTCGACGAGGACTCCTTGTCCGGCTGAACCGCCCGCCGCCGGTCCGACCGCCCCGCACGAGGAGCCGCCATGCAGCAGGACAAGCACCCCGACTACCACCCCGTGGTCTTCCGTGACCGCGCCGCCGGATACGCCTTCCTCACCCGGTCGACCGCGCAGAGCGAACAGACCATTGAGTGGGACGACGGCGAGAGCTACCCGGTGATCGACGTGGAGATCTCCTCGGAGAGCCATCCCTTCTACACGGGCAAGGCCCGGACGGTCGACACCGAGGGCCGCGTCGCCCGCTTCGAGCGCCGGTACGGCGGCGGGGCCGAGCCCGGCGAGGCCGGCTGACCGGGAGCGATCACTCAGCCCCCGGGGGCCGGAGCGGCGAGGCGGACCACAGGGAGCGTCCCGCGGCCGAGGCCGGCAGGTCAGATCACATTGAGCGCTGCCGCACAGCCGACGCCGCCGAGCAGCATGAACGCGGGCATCAGCACCTTCAGCTCCACCCAGCTGCCGGCCCGGAACCGCATCGCCTTCGGCGGCCCCACCGGGTACCAGCGCTTGCGGCCCACCGGGATGGGCCACAGGATCGGGCAGCCGGACACGGTCAGCGCGTCCCCGATGTCATGGACCAGCGCGCCCAGGACGATCGGAAGCCCCAGCCACAGGTACCGCTGGTCCGACGCGGTGAACAGCCAGTCGGAGCCGTTGCCCGGCTTGTCCAGTATTCCCGCGAGGATCCATGCGCTGGTCGCGGCCAGCAGCCAGACCAGGACATCGCTGCTGGAACCCCGGGCGGCCCGCCACAGCAGACCCTCGATCGCCAGCACCATGTGCACGAAGAGGATCGCCAGCACCGCCCAGCGGCCCCCCGTGATCGCCGCCGCAGAGCAACCGGCACCCAGCAGGACCGCCCAGACCCAGGTGTGCGTCAGCGTGCGGTGGCCGCCGTTGCGGCGCGGGTCGCCCTTCATGCGCGTCGCCTTGTAGACGGCGTAGGACAGCTTGTCCACGATCTCGCAGACCCCATGGGAGATGGGCCCGAAGGAACGCGAGATGGTCGCGGCCTTGTGGTCGAGGTCCGGGGCGAGTGCGGCACCGGCACAGATCAGCGCGCCGACGAGGAGAACGGGCCAGGGCATCGGGTGCCCGGCCGCGGCGGCGGCCGCTCCGACACCGAGCCAGGCCGCGGCCCCCGACAGTGAGTGTGCTGGTCCCATCATGGCTGCTTCCCGCCCCATTCCTCATGCGCCGCTGTCCAGTTGCCCCGGTGCACTGACGCCCCGTCGGCGACACAGCGTAGCTGCCATGATCTTCGTCCCCGCAGCCGATTCCCCTCTCGGGCACAAGGCCAGGCAAGATGGGGGCGTGACCCTCATCGATCAGCTGCCGCCGACCGCCGACCCCGACGCCCTGTACGAAGCCTTCGAGTCGTGGGCGCAGGAGCGCGGTCTCACCCTCTACCCCCACCAGGAGGAGGCGCTGATCGAGGTGGTCTCCGGGGCGAACGTGATCGTCTCGACGCCCACCGGATCCGGCAAGAGCATGATCGCCGCGGGCGCGCACTTCGCCGCCCTGGCCCGGGACGAGGTCACTTTCTACACCGCCCCGATCAAGGCACTGGTGTCGGAGAAGTTCTTCGAACTGTGCAAGCTCTTCGGCACCGAGAACGTCGGCATGCTCACCGGCGACGCCTCCGTGAACGCGGACGCCCCCGTGATCTGCTGCACCGCCGAGGTACTGGCGTCGATCGCGCTGCGCGACGGCAAGAACGCGGACGTCGGCCAGGTCGTCATGGACGAGTTCCATTTCTACGCGGAGGGCGACCGCGGCTGGGCCTGGCAGATCCCGCTTCTGGAGCTCCCCCAGGCGCAGTTCATCCTGATGTCGGCCACTTTGGGTGACGTGTCCTTCTTCGAGAAGGACCTCACGCGCCGCACGGGCCGCCCCACCTCGGTGGTCCGCTCGGCCACCCGCCCGGTTCCGCTCTCCTACGAGTACAAGCTCACCCCGCTCACCGAGACGCTCACCGATCTGCTGGAGACCAGGCAGGCCCCGGTGTACATCGTCCACTTCACCCAGGCCCAGGCCGTGGAGCGGGCACAGGCGCTGATGAGCATCAACATGTGCTCGCGTGAGGAGAAGGACCAGATCGCCGAGCTGATCGGCAACTTCCGCTTCACCACCACGTTCGGCCGCAACCTCTCCCGTTACGTCCGGCACGGCATCGGCGTGCACCACGCCGGCATGCTGCCCAAGTACCGCCGCCTGGTGGAAAAGCTCGCGCAGGCCGGTCTGCTGAAGGTCATCTGCGGCACAGACACGCTCGGCGTGGGCGTCAACGTGCCGATCCGCACCGTGCTGTTCACCGCGCTGACCAAGTACGACGGCAGCCGCGTGCGCACCCTGCGCGCCCGTGAGTTCCACCAGATCGCGGGCCGGGCCGGCCGGGCCGGCTTCGACACGGCCGGACTCGTGGTGGCGCAGGCGCCCGAGCACGTCATCGAGAACGAGAAGGCTCTGGCGAAGGCGGGCGACGACCCGAAGAAGCGCCGCAAGGTGGTGCGTAAGAAGGCACCGGAGGGCTTCGTCGGCTGGACGGAGAACACCTTCGAGAAGCTGATCGCCTCCGAGCCGGAGCCGCTGACCTCGCGCTTCCGGGTGACACACACGATGCTGCTGTCGGTGATCGCCCGTCCGGGCAACGCCTTCGAGGCGATGCGCCATCTTCTGGAGGACAACCATGAGCCGCGCAGGCAGCAGCTCAGGCACATCCGCCGGGCCATCGCGATCTACCGATCGCTGCTCGACGGCGGGATCGTGGAAAAGCTCCACCAGCCGGACGCAGAAGGCCGCATCGTCCGGCTCACGGTCGATCTCCAGCAGGACTTCGCGCTCAACCAGCCGCTGTCCACGTTCGCACTCGCCGCGTTCGAACTCCTCGACCCCGAGTCGCCGTCCTACGCGCTCGACATGGTGTCCGTGGTGGAGTCCACGCTGGACGACCCGCGCCAGATCCTCGTCGCCCAGCAGAACAAGGCGCGCGGCGAGGCCGTGGCCGCGATGAAGGCGGACGGCGTCGAGTACGAGGAGCGCATGGAGCGTCTCCAGGACATCACGTACCCGAAGCCGCTGGAAGAGCTGCTCTTCCACGCGTACAACACCTACCGCAAGAGCCACCCGTGGGTCGGCGACCACCCGCTGTCCCCGAAGTCCGTCATCCGCGACATGTACGAACGGGCGCTGTCCTTCACGGAGTTGGTGTCCTTCTACGAGCTGGCCCGCACCGAGGGCATCGTCCTGCGCTACCTGGCCAGCGCCTACAAGACCCTCGACCACACCATCCCCGACGACCTGAAGTCCGAGGACCTGCAGGATCTGATCGAGTGGCTCGGCGAGATGGTGCGCCAGGTGGACTCCAGCCTGCTGGACGAGTGGGAGCAGCTGGCCAACCCGGAGGAGATGACCGCCGAGGAGGCCCAGGAGAAGGCCGACGAGGTCAAGCCCGTCACCACCAACGCGCGTGCCTTCCGGGTGCTGGTCCGCAACGCCATGTTCCGCCGCGTGGAGCTGGCCGCGCTCGACCAGGTCGACGAACTGGGCGAGCTGGACGCCGGGGCCGGCTGGGACGCCGAGGCCTGGGGCGAGGCGATGGACAAGTACTGGGACGAGTACGAGGACCTCGGCACCGGCCCCGACGCCCGCGGCCCCAAGCTGCTGGTGATCAAGGAGGAGCCGGAGAACGGCCTCTGGCGCGTCCGCCAGATCTTCGACGACCCGAACGGCGATCACGACTGGGGCATCAGCGCCGAGGTCGACCTCGCGGCCTCGGACACCGAGGGCCGTGCCGTCGTCCGCGTCACGGAAGTCGGCCAGCTGTGAGCCCCTTCCGACCAGGTGTGACCCAAGGAGAGACCCGCCGATGACGAATCCGGCCGAGAGACTGGTCGACCTGCTCGACCTGGAGCAGATCGAGGTCAACATCTTCCGTGGCCGCAGCCCGCAGGAGTCCCTGCAACGCGTCTTCGGCGGCCAGGTGGCGGGCCAGGCGCTGGTCGCCGCCGGCCGCACCACGGACGGCGACCGCCCCGTGCACTCGCTGCACGCGTACTTCCTGCGCCCGGGCCGTCCGGGCGTGCCGATCGTGTACCAGGTGGAGCGGGTCCGCGACGGCAGATCGTTCACGACGCGCCGGGTCACGGCCGTGCAGCAGGGCCGCACGATCTTCAATCTGACCGCCTCCTTTCACAAGCCTGAGGAAGGATCGTTCGAGCACCAGCTGCCGCCGGCCCGCGATGTGCCGGACCCGGAATCGCTGCCCACGGTCTCCGAGGAGATCCGCGAGCACCTGGGCGCTCTGCCCGAGCAGTTGGAGCGGATGGCGCGCCGCCAGCCCTTCGACATCCGCTATGTCGACCGGCTGCGCTGGAACGCCGAGGAAATCAAGGGCGCTGAGCCACGCAGCGCCGTGTGGATGCGCGCGGTCGGACCGCTGGGGGACGACCCGCTGGTCCACACGTGCGCGCTGACGTACGCCAGCGACATGACCCTGCTGGACGCGGTCCGCATCCCGGTCGAACCCCTGTGGGGCCCGCGAAACTTCGACCTGGCCTCGCTGGACCACGCCATGTGGTTCCACCGGCCGTTCCGCGCGGACGAGTGGTTCCTGTACGACCAGGAATCGCCGATCGCCACCGGCGGGCGCGGTCTGGCGCGAGGGCGCATCTACGACCAGCAGGGGCGCATGCTCGTCTCGGTCGTCCAGGAGGGTCTGTTCAGGGCCCTGTAGCGGGCGGATCGGCGCGGCTGCGGCCGAGCGGGATCACATGGGCGCGGGCCGTGGGCTTCTGCGCCACAGCCAGCCGCGCAGACCTCGACCGGCCGGGCTCCGGTCCTGCTCGGGCCGGCGGTTCCGGCGCGTCGGTGAGCCGGGCGGCCGTCCGACCGCCCCACGGTGCCACTCGGCTTCTCGGCCCGCCGCCCCACCGTCCGGCCAGGGCGCCCCGAACACCGGACCGTCGTCCAGCTCGGGCGCCGAAGCCGACTGCTCACCGCTCTGCACGGGTGCCACGATCATCGGCTCGCCCTGCGCCTCAGGCGTCCCAGGCATCGGCTCGGTCTCGACCTCGGGCGTCTCCAGCCCCGGCTCCCCGTTCGGCTCAGGCACCCGTACGACAGGCGATTCCTCCGCCGCCGTCCGCGCCGCCGGTTCGGTGTGCCGTGTGACCGTTCGCGCGATAGGCGGGATGGGCCGTGCGACCGCACGTACCGTCGGCACGGGGCGGCGGGTGGCCGGGCGCGGGGCGGGGGACTCGGCGCGTGCCTCCTCGACGGACCGGCCCAGTTCGCCGCGCAGCCAGTCGATCTCGTCGGCGTCCTGCGCGAGCGCGATCCGCTCGGCGAGGTGCGCCGCGGGCGATCCCGGGGTGCCCTGACCGGGCGGCGTGGGCCGGAACCGGTTCAGGTAGGCACGTTCGTACGGGTCCTTGACGACGTCGGCGATCTCGACAGGCGCGAGGAAGGACGCCACGGCTCCGGCACGTGCCCATGACTCCTCGGACCGCCGCAGCAGTGAACCGAGATGACGTCCGCGCCAGTTGCGGGCGCGCAGGTCCACTCCCGCCTCCAGTTGGCCGCGCAGGGGGTCCGGCGTGCGTCCCTTGAGCAGGTGCGCGTTCTCGGGGCCCCTGGTGAAGTTCCGCAGGTCTTCCGCCAGATAGAGCCAGACCACAGCGCGGTAGCGGTTCAAATACCAGTTCACGGGCACGATCAGCCCGAGACGGGCGAGGCGGGTGAAGCGGCCGGCCGGGATCTCCATGAGTGCCGCGCCCTCGGCGGTCCCCACCACCCGCACACGCTCACGCAGGACTTCCGGGAAATCGTCCTGCGCACGAAGGCGGTCGATCTCCGCGCGCTCCACGCGGCGGGCTCCTCCCCCGCCCTCGTCGGGCACGGTGCGGACGTGCCCGAGGTGCACAGCGAGGTCGAACTCGCTTCGTTTGAGGCCCAGTTCCCGAGCGGCGCGGCTCGGGGTGACGGGCCGGGGCGGACTGACGATGCTTCCCGACATGGCTGTAACTCCCCCGTGGAGTGGAGGCTCACGCCCTGTGCGCAAGCCGTGCACACACCGTAGCCGGATTCACGCATCTCGTGGCGAGCCTGTGGATAACTCTACGAAGGCGGGCGAACTCGCAGGTCAGAGATCTGTGTTGGGCGCCCTCTCGGGCTGCCTGGCATCAACGCCGAGGTGTTCGCCGACGCGGTTGACGAGCAGGGTCATCTCGTAGGCGATCTGGCCGATGTCGGCCTCCACCCCGGTGAGCACGCACAGACAGCTACCGGTGCCCGCCGCAGTCACGAACAGCACGGCGTCGTCGTACTCGATCATGGTCTGGCGCACCCTGCCCGCGCCGAAGTGGCGTCCCGAACCCTTGGCCAGGCTGTGCAGCCCGGACGCCACGGCGGCCAGATGTTCGGCGTCCTCACGGCGTAGGCCCGTACTCGCGCCCGTGACCAGCCCGTCGTTCGACAGGACGAGCGCGTGTCGCACATGGTCCACCCGCTCGGTCAGATCGTCCAGGAGCCACCCGAGTCCCTGGTTCTGCGCCATCTCCGTCTCCCCGTGCGATGTCTCCCCCTGGCTGGAGGAACTCCCCGCCAGCCTTCACCACGAGCGGCGCCCGGGCAAGCCGGACGGACGCATGGCGCAGAAGATGACCGACGGGTGATGTCGGGCGTTCGTCCCGGACGGCACACATACCGGCAACCAGTCCACTTTCCCGCCGGCTCAGCCGACCGAGTCGAGGAGCCGGGCGATGTGCATCCGCCCCGCGTACTCGACGAGCCGGATCAGGACTTCCTTGCCGGAGTCCCGGTCGCGCGCGTCGCACAGCACCACGGGGGTGCCGCGGTCGAGGTCAAGAGCGCGGCAGACGTCGTGGGCGCCGTAGGCGCGGGCGCCCGCGAAGCAGTTGACAGCCACCACGAACGGGATGCGCCGGTGCTCGAAGTAGTCGACGGCGGGGAAGCAGTCCTCCAGGCGCCGGGTGTCCGCGAGGACGACGGCACCGAGGGCGCCCTGCGACAACTCGTCCCAGAGAAACCAGAACCGGTCCTGTCCGGGGGTGCCGAAGAGGTAGAGGGACAGGCCGGAGCGGATCGTGATGCGCCCGAAGTCCATGGCGACGGTGGTGGTGACCTTCTGGTCCACACCGTCGGTGTCGTCGACCAACTGCCCTGCCTGGCTGAGCAGTTCCTCGGTACGTAGCGGCCGGATCTCGCTGACGGCCCCGACCAGGGTCGTCTTGCCGACGCCGAATCCGCCGGCGACCAGTATCTTCAGCGCCAGCGCGGTGGTGTCGCCGGTGGCGTCGGAGTGCTCGGAGACCATGATCACTTCTCTCGGGTGGACCGGTTGCAGCCGGCGTCCGCACACTTCGGGTGTGAAGTCGACATCATGACAAATGAGGCATCTACGCGGCTGGTTGGAACGAAATGAACCTGATCTGACCGATTTCTGTACGGTCGGTGGCACAGTGCGCACGGATGGGGATGCGGGAGAGC
This sequence comes from Streptomyces sp. CoH27, assembly GCF_020181035.1. Lineage (GTDB taxonomy): Bacteria > Actinomycetota > Actinomycetes > Streptomycetales > Streptomycetaceae > Streptomyces > Streptomyces camelliae. The sequence goes on along the minus strand of NZ_JAIQYY010000013.1, from coordinate 237,802 downwards.
GTTCGTCTTGCTCGGCATGGTCATCTACAGCGCTCGCAATCCATCGATGACCTCGCGCAGAATCCGCTCGTCGGGCAGGTGCGCCGGGGGTACGGGGCGGCTGACGGAGACACAGCCGAGTTCCAGGAGGTCCCCGAGGAGCACCCTGATCACGCCGACAGGAAGATCCGCGTCCGCGGCGAGTTCGGCGACGGACTGTGTCTCCGTGCGGCACAGCTCGATCAGAGTCCGGTGTTCGGGGCCGAGCGGGGTGTCGTCGTCGAGCGCCGGGGACTCGGGGACGAGGGTGACAAGGGCGATCAGGTCGAAGCGCACCGCGGTGGGCCCCGGCTGGGTGCGACCGCCGGTCATGGCGTACGGGCGGACGAGGGGCCCGGCCTCGCCGTCGTACCACTGGCTGCCCGGCTCCGGCGGGCCGTCCATCGGGTTCTCGGTCATCGGTACCGGCCTTCCGGCTCATCCGGCCGCGGGCGGCTGTGCGCTGACACGAGGTGGCGTGTAGAGGTGCTCGCCGACCCGCTTGACCAGGCGCGCCATCTCGTAGGCGACGAGGCCGATGTCGGCGGTGACGGCGGTGAGCACGGCGAGGCAGGAACCGTCACCCGCGGCGGCCACGAAGAGGAACGCGTCGTCCATCTCGACCAGGGTCTGCCGCACACCGCCTGCTCCGAAGTGCCGTCCCGCACCCTTGGCCAGGCTGTTGAAACCGGAGGCTACGGCGGCGAGATGCTCGGCGTCCTCCCGCGCGAGGGCCGTGGAGGCGCCGACGGCCAGCCCGTCGTTGGAGAGCACGACGGCATGCCGTACCTCGCTCACTCGCGTCACCAGGTCGTCGAGCAGCCAGTCCAGTTCGCCGGATCGCTGCCCGGCCCTCGTGTTGGGGTCCTGGATCATGCCGGGTCTCCTTCGCTGCTGTCACTGGCCGTTTCGGGTTCCGGGGCGGCACCGCGGCCGGACTGCCTGCCGCCGCCGCGCGCCCAGCCGTCGCGGTAGGCCGTCATGCGGTCCCGCACCAGTTCGGGGGTGCGCCGGTCCTCGCCACGCGTGCGTGCCGGGGCCGGCTCTTCGGGCCGTTGCTGCCGGAGCTGAGGGGCGAGGCTCGCCTGGCGCACACGGCGTGGGAGGTCGTCGGAGGGCTCGGAGTCGTGTGGCGGGCGGTGCGGCCTCAAGGCGGTGACTCCGGGGGGCGGGGTCTCGTGGCTCATGCCGTGTCGTACCGACTCGCTGACCACGTCGTTCCGTTCCGGCCCCTCCGGCGTGTCGTGCGGGCCGGGAGCGGTGGCCGCGAGGGCGGGACGGTCCGGCCGTGCGAGGGCGGTCTCCTGGCGCCGAGTCGTGCCGGGCACGTGCGCGTACGCGCCTTCCTGCTCGTCGTGGGCCTGTTCGTTCTGCTGGGACGCGGTGTCGGCCGAGCCCCGGTGGAGCAGAGCCGTGGGAAGCAGGACGACGGCGGTGGTGCCGCCGTACGGGGAAGTCCGCAGGTGCACCCTGACGTCGTGCCGGGAGGCGAGCCGGCTGACCACGAAGAGCCCGAGCCGGTCGCTGTCGAACAGGTCGAGGGCCTCGGACTGTTCGATGCGCCGGTTGGCCTCCGCGAGGGTCTCGGCACTCATGCCTAGACCCCGGTCCTCGATCTCCAGGGCATAGCCGTTGCCGACGGGCTCGCCGGTGACGCGCACGCGCGTGTGGGGCGGAGAGAACTGGGCTGCGTTCTCGACGAGTTCGGCGAGGAGGTGGGTGAGGTCGGCGACGGCGGCACCGATGACGTGGGCCTCGGGGAGCCGGCGCACCTCCACGCGCGCGTAGTCCTCGACTTCGGATACGGCGGCGCGTACGACATTCGTGAGCGAGACGGGCATGCGCCAGGCCCGGCCGGGTGCCGCCCCGGAGAGAATGATCAGGCTCTCGGCGTGGCGCCGCATCCGGGTGGTCAGGTGGTCCAGACGGAACAGGTCGCTGAGCTCGTCGGGATCGTCGGAGCGGCGTTCCATGCTGTCGAGAAGGCTGAGCTGACGGTGGACCAGCACCTGACTGCGGCGGGCGAGGTTGACGAAGACTCCGGAGATGCCGCTGGCGAGCTCGGCGCGTTCCACGGCGGCGTGCAGGGCCGCCCGGTGGACGGTGGTCAAGGCCTCCGAGACCTGGCCCGTCTCGTCCTCGGCCGGTGGTCCCGCGGGGGCCTCCGCCTGAATGTCGAGTTCCTCGCCCGCGCGCAGTCTGCGCATCGCTTCCGGCAGCTTGCGACGGGCGATCTCCAGGGCGTCGTTGCGCAGGCTGACGAGCTCGACCACGAGCCCTCGTCCGATGCGGACGGAGATGACCAGCGAGGCGACGACGGCGGCCAGGCCGAGAAGCACGGCGGCACCGGCGGGGCTGAGCAGACCGCGCGTGACCGGATCGGCGCGGCCGGCGACGGCCCGGCCCGTGTCCGTCGCGATGTCCCGCATTCCGTCCTGTACGCGTGCGTGGGCGGCGTTCCAGACGGCCTGCGGAGCCGCGCCGGCCTGCCTGGCGCCCGGCACGGCGGTGACGATCTTGTCCTCTGCGCTGCCGAGTGAGGCGTAGGAGCCGCTGTCGGCCAGGTCCCGCCAGGCAGCGCGCTGGGCGGTGGGCAGATCGGCGACGGCCGTCTCGGTGAGGCTGCGGCGCGCGGCGGCAGCGGCGCTGAACAACCGCAGTCGCTCGCCTCGGAGACCCTCCGTTGTCCGCGCGCCGCTGAGCAATGCGTCCTCCTGGGCCAGTGCCTCGGCGGCCCGGGAGAATTCGAGCAGTACGCGCGCGTCGGAGCCGACGTCCGCCTGCTGGATGCCGGTGAGGGCACCGTCCACGGCGAAGGCCGCTGAAATGGTCTTCGTGTACTGCGTATACACCGTGTCCCAGCCGGCCTTGTTGTCGAGTACGGCCGTACGCAGCGTGCGCAGCCGCTCGGCGCCGGTGACGAAGGCGTCGAGGCGGCCGGAGACCGCGGCGGGCAGTTCCTCGCTGTCGGCGACGGTGCTGTCGCTGCCGAGCCGCAGTGCGGCGACGGCCCGGTCGGTGCGGGCGGCGAGGCCCTGGAGGTCGCTGCCGTCGTCCGCGCCCGGTGCGGTGGCGTGGCGCACGGCCGCGGTGCGCTCGGCCTGCAGGGCGGCGGCGGCCGCGGCCACCGGGGCGCGCAGTTCGGCGTCGACCCGCTCGGACTGGCGCAGCCTCGCGACGTCCTGGGCGGTGCTCACGGTGGCGTACGCCCACAGCGCGAGCAGGGAGACCACAGGCACCATCAGCAGGCTGACCACCTTGGCGCGCACGGTACGAGGGCGCAGGTGCCGGCGATTCACGCGCGCGCGTGCCGTGGTCGGCGACGCGCTGAGGAGGCGGTCGGTGCCCTCGGCGGCCGGCGGTCCGGCGTGCGCACGGCGGCCCCGCGGAGGGCGTTCCGGGGCACCGGCTTTCGGGGAGGTACGGGGTGGGCGCATGGCCTCCTCGCTCGGGACGTGGGGTCGGGGCGCTCGGGCCGGGTTCCCGCTAACGGGCGACGGTTTCGACGGGCCGCTGGGCGGAGGCGGACGCCTCACGCTCGTCGGCGGTGGGTGAGAGGGCGACGAAGGCCGAGGTGATGAAGAGATAGGACCCGAGGCCGACGGCGAGGGGGAAGATGAACTGCATCGCCGTGGCCCCGGGCAGGGCCTCGCCGGAGGGGTTCACATGCACGCTCACCGCGAACATCCCGGTGTAGTGCATGCTGCTGACGGCCGCTCCCATGACGAGGGAGGCGACGGTGACCGCGAGGGGCGACTTGATGTTGAGGCCGGCCCACAGGGCCGCTGTCGCCGCTACTACGGCGATCAACACCGACAGTCCGACGAGGACGGGGTCGTACCGGACGTCTCCGTGCAGCCGGACCGCCGCCATGCCGAGGTAGTGCATGCTGGCGACGCCCAGCCCGGTGGTGAGTCCGCCGATCAGGAGCGCTCGGTTGCGGGCGCGGCTGTAGCCGACGACGAAGACGCCGGCGCAGACGACGACCATGGCGACGAGGAGGCTGAGGATGGTCAGCGGCACGTCGTAGCGGATGTCGGTGCCGCTGACGCGGAAGCCGAGCATGGCCACGAAGTGCATGGTCCAGATGCCCGTCCCGATCGCGGAGGCCGCGGTGACGAGCCAGTTGCGGCGCGAGCGGCCGGTGGTGGCGAGCGCGCGGACGGTGCAGCGCAGTCCGAGTGCGGCGCCGGTACAGGCCATCACGTATGACAGCACGGGGGTCAGCCAGCCGAAGGCGGCGTGGTCCAGGTGTCCCATGGCCAAGGGACGCTAGGGGGCACGGGCGCACATAGGGGGCGCATTTCGAAAGCTGGTGGAATATGACAGGTGGATGCGACGGAACGATCGGGTCCGGCCCGAACATGTGCGCCTACATATCCCTCGTGACGGTGAGGAATCATGCGGAACATGAGCGACGACCACACACATGTGCAGGAATTCTTCGGCGCCCGGGCCGCCGACTGGGACAGCCGGTTCCCCGACGACGGCCCCGCCTACGCGGCCGCCGTGGACGACCTCGGGCTGCGGCCGGGTGACCGCGTGCTGGACGCGGGCTGCGGCACCGGACGTGCCCTGCCGCCGCTCAGGGCCGCCGTGGGCCCCTCCGGGGTGGTGCTGGGTGCCGACTTGACGCCGGAGATGCTCCAGGCCGCCGTGCGGGCGGGCCGGGAGCGGGACGGGTGGCTACTGCTCGCCGACGTCGCCGCACTGCCGCTGCGGCCGCAGACGCTGGACGCCGTCTTCGCGGCCGGTCTGATCGCCCACCTGCCGAACCCGGTGGACAACCTGCGGGAACTGGCGCGCGTGGTGCGGCCGGGCGGCACGCTCGCGCTTTTCCACCCCATCGGGCGGGCCGCCCTCGCGGCCCGGCAGGGCCGCCAGGTCACCCCCGACGACCTGCGCGCCGAGGCCAGACTCGGTCCGCTCCTGGCCCGTTCGGGATGGCGCATGACGTCGTACGTCGACGAGGACGCGCGCTTTCTCGCGCTCGCGACGCGCGAGAACTGAGCGGCACGCCGATGCGGACACCCCTCGCGCCGTGCCGCGCAGGCTGAGAACCGCCGGTGGGGCCGGTCCGCCGGGCAGCCGTGCCACGGCGCCGGCCGGCCTTCCTGCCGGCGCCGGCTGCGCGATGCCCTCGCCTCACTCGGCCGCTTCAGCCGCTTCGGCCGCCGAGGGGTCCCTGTGCCGTACCGGGCAGCCACTCAGTCCGGGGACCGGGCGGGTACCCAGGCCGTCGACTCGGTAGCCGTTCGGGTAGCCCTTGATCTCCCGGTTCTGGCGGGCGAAGTGCGGGGCGTGGCGCGGCGGCAGCAGCCGGACGAGCCGGCCACGCGTGCGTACGGCGCGGCGCACGAGTGCGGTGGTGGCCGCGCCGGGCGGCGTGTAGCGGAAGGCGTGCAGCAGCGGCTCGTCGAGCAGGGCGAGGGTCGCCGTACGCAGCACCGGTGCCAGCGGGCGCGGATACCAGGACGCCATCAGGTCGAGGGTGGCGTCGGAGACCTGCCGGCACTGTTCGTCCCAGCCGAAGTGGTCCCGCTCGTAGGCGTCGAGGAGTGCCTCGAACTCCTCATAGGTCCCGGGGATGCCGGGGATGCCCATGTGCCGGCCCAGGGTGCGGTAGTACTCGGTCGCGGCGACGATCTCGTGCCGGGACAACCGCCGCCATCCGTAGGCGTCGATCCATCGTCTGGGCACCACGACGAAGGTGCTCAGCACATAGCGCATGTCGTCGTCGCTGATGTCGTAGCTGCGGTGCATCTGGTTGATGCGGCGGATCGCCGTGCGGCCCTCCTCGGCGGCGAAGCCGTGCTCCACGATGGTGTCGAGGAGCAGCACCGTGTCGTCGTACCGCTTCTGCGTGCGCTCGGTCAGCTCCGCCGTCTCGGCGAGCAGCCGGCCGATGCTCGGCACGGCATAGGTGCGGTACAGGGCCAGTTCGAGCGCACGCGTGTAGTCCCAGGGGAACTCGAAGGCCGTACTCAGCTGGTAGATCTCCACCGCGTCCGCCACCGGGTCCAGTCGGCGGATCCTGCCGAGCCGTTCGAACCGCTTCACCCTGCCGTCCTCCTTTCTCCCGAAGGAGAGTCAACTCTACGGTGAGTGACGGTACGTGAATCGTCGGCGACGGCGGCTCTGGGCTCGATCAGGGCAGCGGGAGGGGCGTGCGCACAAAGTGTTCGAGGCAGTGGTACTGGGATCCGTGCTCTCCTCAGGCCGTCCACACGCCACCGGACACCGTGCGTCCATCATGGACGTTTCGCCCCCGTCCAGGCGGAAACCTGCAGCTCCGCTTGGTGTGAGGATCGTGACAACGGGCTTCCGCTCGCACTAGGGTGCGCGCCGTTGGACGAACCACTGGGAGGCTGGGATGGCCGGGACGGATGATGAGGCCGTCGCCGCCGCAGACGATGCGCTGTACGTGCTGACGGCGGTACTGCTGACGCCGGCGCAGTTTCCGAGCGTTCTGGGCGACGACTATCCGGAGGCATGTGCCGCACTGGGACTCGCGCCCCGTGCCGACGGGTACGGCCTGGTGCTGGGCCAGGACCACGCCGGTGCCCGCTGGACGGTCGTCATCGACGACGTCTCGCTGGTCGCCGTGGCGATCGCGTCCTGGGACTGCGGCATGGAGTACGAGCTGTCGCCGGACGAGCGCGCGGTCGTGGCCGCCCTGCCCGGCTGGCCCCTGGCGGTCGCCGTCGCGGCACCCGGCGTCCCTGCACCGCACGATCCCGCTCCCGACGTGGCCGACGGCCCCCCGCTGAGCCCTCCGGACACCGGCATCTGGGGGCCGGCCCAGCGCCGTCTGGGCGCCGACGAGATCGCTCTGCAATGGGCGGCATGGCGGGAGCAGATCAACGACGAGGAGTTCACCACATCAGGCCCGTCGGCAAAGGCCGCGGAAGCCTCCCGGCAGAGCAGGGAGACCGAGGAGACCGGCGAGCCCTTGGTGGAGGGCGGAAACGTGCCGCACAGTGGCCACCGAGGGGTCCGGCGGGTGCTCGCGGAGGCGCGCGCCTACGTCGACTCGCCGCCGCCGCTCGGCCGGGTGCGCTCGTCGTTCGCCCCGGGTGACGCCCGGACGCTGCGCGCCGACGGCCCCGGCTGGTCGCTCGTGGCCCGAACCGACGACATCGCGTTCGTCCTGCTGGACGACGAGCCGGGCGAGGTGCTGCCGGTGGGCCGGGGCCCCGAGCTGCCAGGGCTGCTGGAAGCCCTCGACAAGATGGCTGTCCGGCCGAGCTGAAACCGGGCAGCCCTCGGCTGCCACCGGTCGCGCGCTCACCCGCCCCGTGGCCGCGCTGCGGGACAGCGCGGCCACGGGGCCGTCAGGGCCGTGCCGGGGGGTCGTGCAACCCGCTCCTGCCGCCGGCATCCGTGCGAGCCGGTGTGGTGGACCGTCCGCCGCCGAACGCCTCAGCGGCCGAGTTCCTTGCGCGTCACCCTGCGGAGCCTGCGCCGCTGTGAGGGGTCCAGGGCCAGATACGCGGCCACCGGGACTCCGACCACGATCAGGAACGCCACCCACCAGGGCAGCCATATCAGCAGGATCAGCCCGACCGCCACACCTCCAGCAGCGATCTTCGCGTTCTTGGACATGAGCGTCGCCTCCTTCGCGGCCACTGCCGCTCTCTGCTCAGAAAACGGCCCCGGGCTCCCCGCGGTTCCGGGCCCCGACCCTGAGACATCCCCGAGGCCCGCCCCCTAATGGTCGCGCCTGGGCTCTGCTCGCAGTACCGCTCCGCCACGAGCCCGTTGTCGGCCGCGCGATGCGATGTCGTCCGCTGACGACGGCCACCGGTCGAACAGATTGTGAAGTGGCGCGGATCACGGCATCGGCATGAGGGGTTGCGCTGGGCGTTTCCTGTACCCTCGGCGACTCCGAGACAGGTAGTCAAATTTGAGGAGTGCGCCATCCCTGTGCAGACTCTTCCCACGGAACCGCCCTCCGAACTGGCCGAACTGGCCTGCTGCTGCGCCGTGTTCCTGCCGTCCGACCCGGCTCGCGCGGGCCGGTTCGCCTTCTGGCGCTGGGACGGTGAAGCCCTGCCCGCCGTCGCCGACGGCTGCGCGGCGGAGCTGGACATCGCGCTGCCCGCGGCGGACGGCAGTGTCGAACAGGTCCGTACGACCGCGCTTCTGCTGCCCATACCCAGTGCCCTGTCGATGCTCACGCGCACGCGTGCGCTGTCGCAGGGGCACCGCTCGGCCCATTTCTGGCGCGCCGCCTGGGAACTGGCCCTGCATTTCCTCGCGCGGGGCCTGATTCTGCCGGGTCTCTCCCCGGGCGATCACGACGCCTGGCGGGTGGGCCCACTGTCCGCCCGGGACGCGGAGTTGGTCCGCGAACTCGCCGCCGCCATGCCACCGGAGGCTCACGCGGTACCGCTCACGGCCGCGGAGCCGACCCGGCTGCCCGACCCGGAGCGGCTGCTGCGCGCCTTCCTCGACGCGCTCGCCGACGTACTCCCGCGCTCGCCCGCGGCCCCCTTGGTGACCGGCGGCCCCGCGTACGCGGCGACCGAGCCGCTGCGCCTGCCCGAGCTGCGGGCCTGGGCGGACGACATCGCCGCCGGCCACGACGCGGGCGTAAGGCTGTCGCTGCGCATGGAGATCTCCGGTCTCGACGAGGACGCCACCGCGCGGGACGACGGCGGAGTCCGGTTTCGCGCGGTACTGCAAGTGCACGGTCCGAGCGGGGCGACGGACGTCCTGGACGCCGTAAGCCTGTGGACCGGTGCCGGGCACACGCACGAGACGTACGGTGCACGCGCGCGTGCGGACGCGCTGCTGGCGCTGCGCCGCGCTGTCCGCGCCTGGCCGCCGTTGACGCCGCTGCTCTCCTCCGCCGTACCGGACGCTGTGGACCTCGCCGACGACGAGATCGTCGAACTGCTGGGCGAGGGCACCCGGGCGCTGACCGCGGCGGGGGTCGACGTGCACTGGCCGAGGGAGCTGTCCCGCGACCTCACCGTGCACGCGACGATCGGACCGCGGGACGACGGCACGGCCGGTCCCGGAAAAGCCCCGGCTCCCTCGGCGCTCCTGTCGGCGGACACGACGGTCGCGTTCTCGTGGGGCTTTTCGCTGGGCGGGCGGGAGCTGTCCCGGGCGGAGCTGGACCGGCTGGCGGAGGCCGAGCGGCCCCTGGTGCGGCTGCACGACGGGTGGATCCTGGTCGACCCACGGCAGGCAGACCGCGCCCGGATGCGGCAGGACCGTCCCGTCACGGCCGTCGAGGCGCTGGCCGCCGCTCTGACGGGCTCGGCGGAAGCCGACGCACAGCAGGTCGGCGTGCGCTCGACGGGCTGGCTGGAGCAGCTGCGGGAACGGCTCACGGACAGCGAACCGGTGCGCGTCGTCGGACCGCCCCCGCGCCTCGCCGCCACACTGCGGGACTACCAGCTGCACGGTCTCGACTGGCTGGCGCGCATGACGTCCCTCGGTCTGGGCTGCTGTCTGGCCGACGACATGGGTCTCGGCAAGACGGTCACGCTGATCGCCCTGCATCTGCACCGGCAGACGGATGCCTCGGCCGCCGGTCCCACGCTCGTCGTCTGCCCGGCCTCCCTGCTCGGCAACTGGCAGCGCGAGATCGAGCGGTTCGCCCCGGGCCTGCCGGTGCGCAGGTTTCACGGGCCCGCGCGCGATCTCGGCTCCGTCGCGGCCGGGGAGTTCGTGCTGACGACGTACGGCACGATGCGTCTGGACGCCGAACGGCTCGCCGGGGTGCCCTGGGGCCTGGTCGTGGCCGACGAGGCGCAGCATGTGAAGAACCCCTACTCGGCGACCGCGCGAGCGTTGCGTTCCCTCGGCACACGCGCGCGCGTGGCCCTCACCGGCACTCCGGTGGAGAACAATCTCACGGAGCTGTGGGCGATCCTCGACTGGACGACCCCCGGCCTGCTCGGCCGCCTCGGCGCCTTCCGAGCCCGGTACGCGCAGCCGGTCGAGGGGGGCCTCGACCCGGCCGCCGCGCAGCGGCTGTCGAAGCTCGTGCGACCGTTCCTGCTGCGACGGCGCAAGTCGGACCCCGGCATCGCCCCCGAGCTCCCGCCGAAGACCGAGAGCGACCGCCCGGTCCCTCTCTCGCCCGAACAGGCAGGCCTGTACGAGGCGTTGGTCCGCGAGACGCTGGACCGGATCGCGGCTGCCGACCCCATGGCCCGCCGGGGCCTGATCGTGCGACTGCTGACCGGCCTGAAGCAGATCTGCAATCACCCGGCGCAGTTCCTCAAGGAGGACGATCCACGGCTCGCCGGCCGTTCGGGAAAGCTGGAGCTGCTGGACGAACTACTGGGCACGATCCTCACGGAGGGTTCGGGCGTGCTCGTCTTCACGCAGTACGTGCGCATGGCCCGCCTGCTCGAACGCCATCTGGCCGCCCGCGGCGTGCCGTCGCTGCTGCTCCACGGCGGGACCCCGGTCCCCGCGCGCGAGACGCTGGTACGGCGTTTCCAGGACGGTGAAGTGCCGGTGTTCCTGCTCTCCTTGAAGGCCGCCGGGACAGGCCTGAACCTCACCCGGGCCGAGCATGTCGTGCACTACGACCGCTGGTGGAACCCCGCGGTCGAGGCGCAGGCGACCGACCGTGCTTACCGCATCGGGCAGACCCGTCCGGTGCAGGTCCACCGGCTGATCGCCGAGGGCACTCTGGAGGACCGGATCGCGGACATGCTCGCCCGCAAGAGGGAGTTGGCGGACGCGGTGCTCACCACCGGTGAAACGGCGCTGACGGAGCTGACGGACGCGGAGCTGGCGGCACTGGTGGAACTGCGCGGGGAGGCGCGATGAGCCCTTACGACGACGAGCACACGCGCGTGGCCGGTCGCACGTTCGCCGCGCAACCCCCGGTGCGTGGGGGCGGATTCGCGCGGAGCTGGTGGGGGCGCGCCTGGCTGCGGGCCCTGGAGGACGCAGCCCTGGACGGCGCGGCGGTCAAGGCGGGACGCCGGCTCGCGCGCGCGGGCGGCGTCGGCGCGACGACCGTACGTCCGGGCCGGGTCACGGCAGTCGTACGGGAGCCCGGAGGTGCCGCCCACCGGGCCGACGTCCTGGTGCCGGTGCTGTCCGAGGAGGAGTGGGCGCGGTTCCTGGACCTGGCCGTGGAGGAGGCCGGGCACATGGCCGCGCTGTTCGACCGGGAGCTTCCCCGGCACCTGATCGAGGACGCCGCGGTGAGCGGGATCGAGCTGCTGCCGGGCCTCGGGGAGCTGGAGCCCGCCTGCGACTGCGGAACGTGGGACCACTGCGGACACACGGCAGCGCTGTGCCACCAGGTCGCGCGTCTGCTGGACGACGATCCGTTGCTGCTCCTGCTGCTGCGCGGGCGGGAAAGGGATGTGCTTCTGACGGAGCTGCAGGTGCGCAGTACCGCACCCCACGCCGAAGTCACCCCGCCCGGACCCGAGGGTGTGGACGCGGCGCGGGCGTGGGCGGCCGGGGACATCCTGCCACCGCTGCCCGAGCTGCCCGGGCTGCCCCGGACGCCCGGCACGCCGCCATCCTTCGACACCGGTGCGGCAGCGCCACCCGCGATCGATCCTGTGGCTCTGGGGCACCTGGCGGGCCGCACTGCCGTGGAGGCATACCGGCTGCTCGCCGAGATCCTTCGCGGCGACCCGCAGGGCGGCTCCACCACCACCGCAACCGCTGCAACCGCCGCACAGGACGCCGTACGCCTTGCCTGCGAAGCGCCCGTCGGTGCCGTCACCGAGCGGCTCGCCGAAGGGTCAGGGCGCAGCCGCGAAGGGTTGACGGCCGCGGTCCGGGCCTGGCGCGCCGGAGGTGCGGTGGCCTTGGCCGTGCTCGACGAGGAGCGGCCGGTGGAAGGCGCGGCGCTCGCACGCGCACGCGTGGTGCTGGACGCGGCCTGGGAGGAGGGCGAGGAGCCGTCGTTCGACCGGAGCGGCAACCGGTGGACCGTGGCCGGCGAAGGCGTTCAGTTGCGCCTGGACGCCGACGGCCGCTGGTGGCCGTATCGCGCCGAGGCCGGCCACTGGATCCCGGTGAGCGGGCCGGACGACGACCCGGCCGCCGCTCTCACCGTGGCTCGTACCGGCACGGACCCGGAGGCCGCTCCGGCCGTGGCGCCGTCTGGCACGAAGTCGGCGGTGGACAACGAATTCTGACTGTCGTCGCCGGACTGCCTTCGCGCGTGCAGGTCTCCGCGCGGGCGAAGGCGCTTGACCCGGCACGGGCCCGAGGGGCTGTGACCGGTTTTCCGGCGGCTCCGCGGAACTCGATGAGGGCCGGGAGCGAGCGGCTCACGTCACCGCCGTTCGCCCCCGGCCCCTTCTCACGCCCCGGTAACGGCACGCGCGCGTGGGGCCGTTCAGCCACGCGCCCCGAGCAGGTGGTCCATCGCCAGCTGGTCGAGCCGTTCGAAGGCCATGCCGCGTGCGGCGGCCGCCTCCACGTCGAAGTCCTCGAAGGCCGTGCGGTCGGCGAGCAGGGCCTGCAGGCCGTCGGCGGCGGTCGGCTGCGCCAGCTGGTCCAGCCGGGAGGCACGCAACGCCTCCTGGACCTCCGGGTCGGCCCGGAAGGCGGCCGAACGCTCCTTCAGGATCAGGTAGTTGCGCATGCAGCCCGCCGCCGACGCCCACACGCCGTCGAGGTCCTCGGTCCGCGGCGGCTTGAAGTCGAAGTGCCGGGGACCCGCGTAGCCGGCGCTCTCCAGCAGGTCGACCAGCCAGAACGCCGCCCGCAGGTCACCCGCGCCGAACCGCAGGTCCTGGTCGTACTTGATGCCGGACTGGCCGTTGAGGTCGATGTGGAACAGTTTGCCCGCCCACAGGGCCTGCGCGATGCCGTGCGGGAAGTTCAGGCCGGCCATCTGCTCGTGCCCGACCTCAGGGTTGACGCCGTACAGCTCGGGGCGCTCCAGCCGCTCGATGAAGGCCAGGGCGTGTCCGACGGTGGGCAGCAGGATGTCGCCGCGCGGCTCGTTCGGCTTGGGCTCGATGGCGAACCGGAGGTCGTAGCCCTGGGCGGTGACGTACTCGCCGAGGAGGTCGAAGGCCTCCTTCATGCGGTCCAAGGCCGCGCGTACGTCCTTGGCGGCGCCGGACTCGGCGCCCTCGCGTCCGCCCCAGGCGACGTAGATCTTGGCGCCCAGCTCGACCGCGAGGTCGATGTTGCGGATGGTCTTGCGCAGCGCGTAGCGGCGTACGTCGCGGTCGTTGGCGGTGAACGCGCCGTCCTTGAAGACGGGGTGTGTGAAGAGGTTGGTGGTGGCCATCGGGACGGTCATGCCGGTGGCGTCCAGGGCCTGCCGGAACCGCTTGATGTGCGACTCGCGCTCGGTGTCCGAGGCGCCGAAGGGGATCAGGTCGTCGTCGTGGAAGGTCACCCCGTGGGCGCCCAGCTCGGCCAGGCGCTGGACCGTCTCGACCGGGTCGAGGGCGCGTCGGGTGGCGTCGCCGAACGGGTCCCTTCCCTGCCAGCCGACGGTCCACAGGCCGAAGGTGAACCTGTCCTCGGGGGTGGGCTGGTAGCTCATGCCGCGGCTCCTTGCTGCGTTGCGACTATTTCGTCATGGCCGTTTACAAATTAGTATGCCCGCGCACCGCTGGGAAGAGACAAGATGCAGATACCGCACATCCGCGGAAGAGGAGAGCCCGATGTCAGCAGCCGAGGGTCCGCTCGTCGTCGGCGTGGACACATCCACCCAGTCCACGAAGGCGCTGGTCGTCGACGCGTCGACCGGGCAGGTGGTGGCGAGTGGCCAGGCGCCGCACACCGTGTCCTCGGGCGCGGGCCGGGAGAGTGATCCGCGTCAATGGTGGGACGCGTTGTGCGAGGCGCTCAGCCAGTGCGGTGACGCCGCGCACGAAGCGGCGGCGGTGTCGGTCGGCGGCCAGCAGCACGGCCTGGTCACCCTGGACGAGCGGGGCGAGCCGGTGCGTCCGGCGCTGCTGTGGAACGACGTCCGCTCGGCGCCGCAGGCCCGCCGGCTGGTCGACGAACTGGGCGGGCCGAAGGCCTGGGCGAAGCGCACCGGCAGCGTGCCCGGCGCGTCGTTCACCGTCACGAAGTGGGCGTGGCTGGCCGAGCACGAGCCGGAGGCGGTCCGCGCGACCCGGGCGGTACGGCTCCCCCACGACTACCTCACCGAGCGCCTGACCGGGCAGGGCACCACCGACCGCAGCGACGCTTCAGGCACCGGCTGGTGGGCGTCCGGAACGGAAGGCTACGACGAGGAGACCCTCGCGCACATCGGTCTCGACCCGGCGCTGCTGCCCCGCCTGGTGCGGCCGGGCGAGGTGGCCGGCACCGTGCGTGACAGCCATGACCTGCCGTTCTCCAAGGGCACACTGGTCGCCCCTGGCACCGGCGACAACGCGGCGGCGGCGCTCGGTCTCGGTCTGCGCCCGGGCACCCCGGTGCTCAGCCTCGGCACGTCCGGCACGGTGTACGCCGTCTCCACGCACCGCCCGGCCGATCCGACGGGCACGGTGGCGGGCTTCGCCGATGCGCACGGGGACTGGCTGCCGCTGGCCTGCACCCTGAACTGCACGCTCGCCGTGGACCGCGTCGCGGCGCTGCTGGGGCTGGAGCGCGAGGCGGTGGAGCCGGGCGGCTCGGTCACCCTGCTGCCGTACCTGGACGGCGAGCGCACCCCGAACCTGCCGCACGCCTCCGGGCTGCTGCACGGCCTGCGCCACGACACGACCGGGGGCCAGCTGCTCCAGGCCGCGTACGACGGTGCCGTGCACGCGCTGCTCGGGGCTCTCGACCTGGTCCTGGACGAGGACGCGGACCGCAGCACCCCGCTGCTGCTGATCGGCGGCGGGGCCCGGGGAACGGCCTGGCAGCAGACGGTACGGCGGCTGTCGGGACGGCCGGTCCAGGTGCCCGAGGCCCGGGAACTGGTCGCCCTCGGGGCCGCAGCGCAGGCCGCGGGGCTGCTCACCGGCGAGGATCCGGCCGCGGTGGCGCGTCGCTGGAACACAGCCGCGGGCCCGGTGCTGGAGGCGGTGGAGCGGGACGAGGCCACGCTGGAGAGGATCAGCGGGGTACTCTCCGACGCGGCCCCGCTGCTGGCGCGGGGGACGGACACCGGGCCGCAGGCGTGACGTCGGGCGGCGGACACCGAGGATTGACGCAGGCATGACCGCACCGCTGCACAAGGCACGCCCGCCGGGCACCGGCCGCGCCCTGCCGGACACCCAGCAGGGCATGCGCCGGCGCAATCTGGCCCGCGTGATGCACGCGGTCAGCGCCGAGGGTTCGCTGTCCCGGGCGGCGGTCGCCTCACGCATCGGGCTGACTCGGGCGGCCGTGTCGACATTGGTGGACGAGCTGATCCGGTGGGGTCTGCTGGAGGAGCTGGGCCCGGAGCGGCCGGGCCGGGTGGGCCGGCCCGGGTCGGCGCTCGCGGTGAGCGGCCGCGGTCCGGCGGGGATCGGCGCCGAGATCGGCGTCGACCACCTCGCGGTGTGCGCGGTCGACCTGCGCGGCACGGTCCGCACCCGGGCCGTGCGGCGCGGGGCGAACCGGGGCCGGGCGCCTGAGGCGGTGACGGCGGAGCTGACGGCACTGGTGCGCCAGGTCGTCGTCGAGGCGGAGCGAGAGGAACTGTGGCCCGCCGGGCTCGCCGTCGCCGTCCCCGGACTCGTGGCCCGGGACGGCCGTACGGTCGTCCGCGCCCCGAACCTCGACTGGCACGACACCGACATCGGCGCCCTGCTGCCCGGCGAGTGGCCGCTGGCCGTGGACAACGAGGCCAACTACGGCGCCCTTGCGGAGCTGTGGCTCGGTGAGGAAACTCCGCGCGACTTCCTGCATGTGTCGGCCGAGATCGGCATCGGCGCCGCGGTCGTCGTGGACGGCGGACTGCTCCGCGGGACCCGGGGCTTCGCGGGCGAGCTGGGTCATGTGCCCGTACGGCCGGACGGGCCGCGGTGCCCGTGCGGCGGCCGCGGCTGTCTGGAGCAGTATGCGGGCGAGGAGGCGGTGCTGCGTGCGGCGGGACTGGAGCCGCGCGAGGACAGGGTGGGCCTGCTCGCGGGGCGCGCAGAGGAGGGCGACGAGAGCGTGCGGGCGGCCCTGCGCGACGCCGGCGCCGCGCTCGGCATCGCGCTGACCGGGGCGGTGAATCTGCTCGACCCCGAGACGGTGGTCCTGGGCGGCGCCCTGGCCGGCCTCTCCCCCTGGCTGCTGCCGTCCCTGGAGACGGAGCTGACGGGCCGTACGGCGGGCCCGGCCTGCCCGGTGTCCGTGTCCCGGCTCGGTCCGGAGGGCCCGCTGCTGGGTGCGGCGCACTCGGTCGTCCGGTCCGTGCTGGACGATCCGGCGGTCGTGGCGGAGCGGTCCTGAGGCTGCTCGTGGGCTTCCGACGGCCCGTACTCCCCCCGTCGATGCCCTGAAATCACCCGATCGAGTGGCCGAGTTTTCCACAGGCGGCGAGCTGTCCACGGATCCCCCGCGCACCCTTCTGCCCGACCCGCCCGCGCCGTACCGTGAATTCACGCGAGGCGCTGCCGGCGGGCCGTCATGGACGGTGGCGCGCGCCGGCGAGATGACGGTCTTTCACACACGTCGGGTGGCAGTGGGCCGACACGTATCGGGGGACGGGTATGCACGGGGAGACGAGCGGGGAATTGCGACGCGACGCGATCGGGTTGCGCGAGGTGCTGTTCCAGAGCGTCACGGCGATGGCGCCGGCCGCCGCGGTGGCCGCGTCGATCCCGTCCGGCGCCGCGTTCGCGGGCGGCAGCCTGCCGCTGGCGGTACTGATCGCGCTGGTGGCCTGCCTGTTCACCGCGTCGTGCGTGGCCGAGCTGGCCCGGGAGTTACCGGCTGCGGGCTCTGTGGCCACATACGCGGCACGGGGGCTGCACCCGGCCGTCGGCTTCCTCGTCGGCTGGGGCTACGTCTTCGTGGAAATGCTCGTCCCGCCCCTGCTGCTGTTGCAACTGGGCTTCACGGCGGCCGGCACACTGCACGGGGAGTGGTCCTCGTATCCGGCCGGCCTGTGGTGGCCCTGGGCCCTGGCGGGTGCGGTCGTGATCGCCGTCACCGGTTACCTCGGCGTGCGGGCTTCGGCCCGCTTCGGGACCGCCCTCGGCATCTTCGAAATCGTCGTCCTCCTGGTGTTCGCGGGCCTGCTCATCGGCAAGGCGGGCAGCGCCAACACTCTGTCGGTGTTCGGCACTTCACACACCGCTGACGGTTACGCCGGGTTCGGCGGCGTGTTCGCCGGTTCCGTCTACACGGTCCTGGCGTTCGCCGGGTTCGAGGCGGCGGCGCCGCTCGCCGAGGAGACCCGCGACCCCCGCCGGACCATGCACCGCGCGGTGCTCGGAGCGGCTCTGGGGATCGGCCTGTTCTATGTGATCACGACCTATGCGATGACCGTCTACTACGGCCCGGACCGCTTCGCGAAATTCGGCGCGTCGGGTGCGGCGTCGTGGGAGGGCGTCGCCCGGGCCTCGTTCGGCCTCTTCTGGGTGCTGGTGTTCCTGGCGGTGATCAACTCCACGATCGCCAACGCCAACGCGTGCGCCAACGTCTCGACCCGCACGGCCTTCGCCCTGGCCCGCATCCGCGTCCTGCCGGGCCTCCTCGCCACCCTCCATCCCCGGCACCGCTCCCCCGTGGCCGGTGTCGCGGCGCAGACGGTCGTGGCGGTCGGAGCCGTGCTGGGGCTCGGCTTCGCCTATGACTCCATGACTGCGTTCCTCCTCCTCGCCACCGTGATCGTCACGGTCTTGGTCGGCGTCTACATCGTCGTGAACCTCGCCTGCGCGGGCCATTTCCTGCGGGCCGGCCGGGCCGCCATCAAGCCGGTACGGCATCTGCTCTTCCCGTTGCTGGGCATCGCCGCGTTCGTCCCGGCCCTGCTGACGGCCGCCGGCCTCCCGGTGTTCGACTTCGTGACCGCGCTGACGGCTCCGGTGTCCTACGCCGGTCCCGTCGTCGGCGTCTGGATGGCGGCAGGCGTGGCGGTGCTGCTCCTGCTGATATGGCGTCACCCCGAGCGAATAGCGCAGACCGCGCGGGTCCACCTCGACCAGTACGACCCGGGTGGCCACCGGCAGGAGGGGACTGTGCCCGGCTGACCCGCAACGGGCCGCTTCTCTTCACCGGCAGAAGCCTCCTCGGCTCCCCGTTCTCACGACCGCATCCTGCCAGAAGGGACCACCGCCACGATGACCGAACCCCGGATCCTCACCGTGCGCCCGGAACCGGACCAGTACGCCTGGACGTTCGGCGGAGCGGCGCCCGTCGCCCGGATCGCGCCGGGCACGGTGCTCGACCTGTTCACGGAGGACTGCTTCGCCGGACGGGTCCGCTCCGAGAAGGATCTCGTCTCCGAGGTCTGTGAGTTCCCGTTCCTCAATCCGCAGACCGGCCCCTTCCACATCGAGGGCGCCGAGCCCGGCGACACCGTGGCCGTGCACTTCGTGTCGATCGAACCGGCCCGCGACTGGGCGGCGTCGACGACGGTGCCGCTGTTCGGTGCGCTCACCTCCACCCACACGACGGCCACACTCCAGCCCCCGCTGGCGGAGCGGGTGTGGATCTGGCAGCTGGACCGCGCTCGGCGCACCGCACTGTTCCAGGCACGTGACAGTGACATCGAGGTGGAGCTGCCCATGGACCCGATGCACGGCACGGTAGGCGTGGCCCCCGCCAACCTGGAGGTGCGCTCGGCCCTGGTACCGGACGCGCACGGCGGGAACATGGACACGCCCGAGATGCGGGCGGGCGTCACCTGCTACCTGGGGGTCAACGTCGAGGGCGCGCTGCTCAGCCTCGGTGACGGTCACGCCCGGCAGGGCGAGGGCGAAACCTGCGGGGTGGCCGTGGAGTGCGCCATGAACACCGTGGCGATCGTGGACCTCCTCAAGGACGTCGCCACCCCGTGGCCCCGGCTGGAGTCCGACACGCACCTCATCTCGACCGGCTCGGCCCGCCCGCTGGAGGACGCGTTCCGGATATCGCAGCTCGACCTGGTGCGCTGGCTGGTCCGTGACTACGGATTCAGTGAGCCGGACGCGTACCAATTCGCAACCCAAGCGGTGGAATCACCGTTGGCCAACGTGTGCGACACGAACTACACGTGTGTGGCCAAGCTCCGTAAGGAATGGCTGCCCACGCGCGAGACATACCGCGGCGTGCACGCGCGGCTGCGGGAGACCGCGCGAGCACTGCGCGGCTGACACCGGCGCCGCCCCCGACCGGCCTCTCCCCGCTCTTCACGACTCCTGAAAGGCATCCGACGATGGACAAGGATCCGGCCGGCCCGGCAGAGCCGGACAAACCAGCACGGCCAACACCCCCGGCCCGCCCGGCCGCGTCGCTCCTCAGCCGACGCCGGCTCCTGAGGGGCGCGGCGCTCGCCGCCATCCCCTACACGCTGCTCCCGGATCCGCGGGCCGGCGCACAGACCGAGCCCGTCGACTACCCGCCCGCCGAGTGGCAGCCTGCGAGCAGTTCCAACTACACGTCGTCCGACCGGCCCGGCAGCTATGCGATCGACCGTGTGATCATCCACGTCACTCAGGAGACGTACGCCAACACGCTGGCGATCTTCGCCAACCCGGCGAAGAAGGTGTCCACGCACTATCTGGTCCGCTCGGCGGACGGGCACGTCGCCCAGTGTGTGCACGAGGCCGACATCGCCTGGCACGCCGGCAACTGGGACTACAACACCCGCAGCATCGGCATCGAGCACGAAGGGTGGGTGGACCAGCCGTCCTATTTCACCAGCGCCCTCTACGAGCAGTCGGCCAGACTGACCGCGGCAGTCTGCGACACGTACGGCATCCCCAAGGACCGGGAGCACATCATCGGCCACTACCAGGTGCCGGGCACCGACCACACCGACCCGGGGCCGTACTGGGACTGGGTGCGTTACATCCGACTGGTCAACTTCGCCTAGCGGAGAGCGCCGAAACCAAGCCGAACCAACGCCGGACAGGTTGTCCGCAAGAACACTGCGAGTGACGATGGTCCCAGCCGTACCACCGCCCTTTCACCGTCCGGGGAGGCCGAGTTGACCGATCCGTGGTTGGCCTTGGAGCCGGGGACCGACCCCGCCGAGCGGGTCCGTGCGCTGCGCCGGGCGCACGAGACGTTCACCACCGTGGGTACGGTGCCCCGCCCGGTGCGGTCGGTGGTGGCGGAGTCGTGGCGGCGCAGCGCCCGGGCCGGTGTCGGACCGGACGGCGCCGCCAAGGTGGAGCTGGCCGACGGCGATCTCGGCGCCTACCGCGCGGAGCACCCGCTGGCCCGGGTGATGCCGCTGTTCCGTGAACTGATGGGCACCTTCGCCGCCGACGGCGAGCATCTGCTGGCGGTGTGCGACGCGCACGGCAGGCTGCTCTGGGTCGAGGGCCACCGGGCGACGAGACGCCGGGCGGACGGGATGAACTTCGTGCCGGGGGCGCGCTGGTCGGAGACCGCGGTCGGCACCAACGCGCCGGGTACCGCGGTCGCCGTGGACCGGCCGGTGCAGGTGTTCGCCGCGGAGCATTTCATACGGCGGGTGCAGCCGTGGACCTGCGCGGCCGCTCCGGTGCACGATCCGCGCACCGGCCGTGTGCTGGGCGCCGTCGACATCACCGGTGGTGACGGGCTGGCGCATCCGCACAGTCTCGGGTTCGTCCAGGCGGTGGCGCGGGCCGCCGAGGCCCAGCTCGCGCTGCTCGCGCCGCCGCGGAGCAGCACGGACACGCCGATGCTCAGCGCGCTGGGCCGGGACGAGGCCGAACTCGTCCTGGACGGCCGCCGGACCCGGCTCAGCCGCCGGCACAGCGAAATCGTCGTTCTGCTCGCGCAGCATCCCGAGGGGCTGAGCGGTGACGAGCTGCTGTGTGCGCTGTACGCGGACGAGTCGGTGACCCCGGTGACCCTGCGGGCCGAACTGGCCCGGTTGCGCAGGCTGTTGGGGCCGGGGCTGCTCGCCTCACGGCCGTACCGGCTCACGGCCGCGGTCGAGTCGGACGTCATCGTCGTGGAGCGGCGGCTGGAGGCGGGGGCGCTGACGGTGGCGGCGGAGGCGTACACCGGTCCGCTGCTGCCCGGTTCGCAGGCGCCGGCGATCGTACTGCTGCGGGAGCGGCTCGCCGACGGGCTGCGCACGGCGCTGATCGCGCACCGCGACCCGGACCTGTTGGCAGACTGGGTGCACGCGCCCTGGGGTGAGGACGACGTGGTGGTGTGGCGGGCGCTCGCCGCGGTGCGGCCCACGGCCCCGGTGCGGGCCCGGCTGGCGGCGCTGGAGACCGAACTGACGGCACCCAGCACCCGGCTGTCCCCGCCGGCCTGCGACGCAACGTACTTGCAACGTCGGCTTGCCTAGCCTCGCGCCCGACAGCTGCCCAACGGCGGGCAGCGCTGCACCGGGAGGCAGACCAGCATGACTCGTTACGCGGCGCCGGGCACCGAAGGCGCGATCGTCTCCTACCAGGCGCGCTACGACCACTTCATCGGCGGGGAGTACGTGCCGCCGGTGCGCGGGCAGTACTTCGAGAATCCGTCTCCGGTCAACGGGCAGCCGTTCACCGAGATCGCGCGCGGTACCGCGGAGGACGTCGAGCGGGCACTGGACGCGGCACACGAGGCCGCGCCCGCGTGGGGCCGTACGCCGGCGGCGGAGCGCAGCAACATCCTGCTGAAGATCGCCGACCGTATGGCAGCCCATCTGGAGCCGCTGGCCGTGGCGGAGAGCTGGGAGAACGGCAAGCCGGTCCGGGAAACGCTGGCGGCCGACATCCCGCTGGCGATCGACCACTTCCGGTACTTCGCGGGGGCGATCCGGGCGCAGGAGGGCTCGCTCAGCGAGATCGACGACGACACGGTGGCGTACCACTTCCACGAGCCCCTCGGGGTCGTCGCGCAGATCATCCCGTGGAACTTCCCCATCCTGATGGCGGCCTGGAAGCTGGCGCCGGCGCTCGCCGCGGGTAATGCGGTCGTCCTCAAGCCGGCCGAGCAGACCCCGGCGTCCATCCACTACTGGGTCGGCCTGATCGCGGACCTGCTGCCGCCGGGGGTACTGAACATCGTCAATGGCTTCGGTGTCGAGGCCGGCAAGCCGCTGGCGTCCAGTCCGCGGGTGGCGAAGGTGGCGTTCACCGGGGAGACCACGACCGGGCGGCTGATCATGCAGTACGCCTCGGAGAACATCAAGCCGGTCACCCTCGAACTCGGCGGCAAGTCCCCGAACATCTTCTTCGACGACGTGTGGGCGCACGACGACGACTTCCGGGACAAGGCGCTTGAGGGCTTCACCATGTTCGCGCTCAACCAGGGCGAGGTCTGCACCTGTCCGTCCCGGGCGCTGATCCAGCGCGGCCACTACGCGGACTTTCTGGAAGCGGCGGTGGCCCGCACGCGGCAGATCAAGCCGGGGCACCCGCTCGACACCGACACGATGATCGGCGCCCAGGCCTCCAACGACCAGCTGGAGAAGATCCTCTCCTACCTGGACATCGGCCGGCAGGAGGGCGCGAAGGTCCTCACGGGCGGTGAGCGCATCGAGTACGACGGTGAACTGAAGGGCGGCTACTACGTCCAGCCGACCATCTTCGAGGGCGACAACCGCATGCGGATCTTCCAGGAGGAGATCTTCGGCCCGGTCGTCTCGGTGGCCTCCTTCGACGACTTCGACGACGCCATCAAGATCGCGAACGACACGCTGTACGGGCTCGGAGCGGGCGTGTGGACCCGGGACACCACCACCGCCTACCGGGCGGGCCGCGCGATCCAGGCCGGCCGCGTGTGGACCAACTGCTACCACGCCTACCCGGCACACGCGGCGTTCGGCGGATACAAGCAGTCCGGAATCGGGCGCGAGACGCACAAGATGATGCTGGAGCACTACCAGCAGACCAAGAACGTTCTTTGTAGCTATTCGCCCAAGAAGCTTGGATTCTTCTAGGGCGCTCGAAGTCGGCGCTGGGCTGGGAATTCCCCGCCCTTCCGGACCAGTCACCGACCAGACAGCGGGCAACTGGGAGCGCCGAGTCAATCGCCAGAGGCAGGGCAGCGGAGGACGTGCACGCAAGGGCGCGCCTCCGCTGCCCTCGGACCGGCCGGGTCGGTCACAGCAGACGATGCACCCGCCGCTCACCGCGACCAGACACAGGAGATCGCTGACAGACCTGGAGACCTCGCACACGGCATCCAAGCCGCCGACGCCGACAAGAAGGAGCCTTCTACGAAGCTCTGACGGTCGTTGCGGTGGGCCTGATCCAGACAGGCCCGGGCTCAGGATCACCCGGTACCTGCCCGACCAGGAGGGCTTCGGGCTTGCACCGGTCAGCCATGACGCGTACGGCGCGGCGGTCAGGAGGAGGAACAACAGGGTTGCCTGAGGCGAGTGACCGGCTTGACGACCCTCGGCTCACTCGGCGCCCCGGGACAGCCGTCATCAGTCGTCCCCCACGGACACCTCGTCGAACTTCAGCGCCTTCGCCCATGCCTCGGCCGGCCACCGCTCCGCGCGCAGGAGGCGAGGATGTCGTCCACGCGCTGTGCGGCGGGCAGCGGGTGGCCGGTCCTGGAACTGTAGCCGGAGGACATGAAGCCCAGGGAAGGGGCGTTGCGCCGGCGACGGCCACGGCCCGGTACGAACTCGCCTCCGAACTGCTCAGGCTGGGCGGCGAGGGGTACGACGCCATGGCTCTGCCCGACGGCGCCACCTGCGTCGTCGTGGGTGACGTGACCGGCCGCGACGTCGAGGCCGCCCCGCTGATGGGACTGATCAGCAACATGGTGCGAGCCATCGCCCTCGACCGGGACGGACCGCCCGACCTGATCATGTCAAGGCTGGACCACACGCTGACGTTCGCCGATCCGCCCACGGCCACCCTGGTGCTCGGCCGCATCGAGCGCGGCCGTGGAGAGGGACGCCGGGGCGTCTGCCGCCGCTGCTGGTCGGCGCCGACGGCGGCACGCGCTACCTGGCACCCACCCGTGACGGGATCCCCTTGGGCATCGACGCGCCCGTCTCCCGGTTCAGCCACGAACACTCCTTCCCGCCCGCCGGCACCCTGCTGCTGTTCACCGATGGGCTGGTCGAGTGCCGCGGCCAGGACATCGACATGGACTGGGCGACCTGGCCGAGCGGGCCGCCCGCCTGGCCAGGCCGAGGGATTCGCGGTTCTGCCCGGGGGGCGAACCGCAGGGGCAGGACGCACAGGCCTATGCGGTTGGAGCCGTGGATGTGCTCGTACGACTCGGCGAGCAGCGCGCACGCGCAGCAGGGCGGTGCCCTGGGCGGCCCGGTCGCTGGAGGCCCGAGCCGTATTCGTTCCCTGCGATGACGAGCAGCGGTACGCCCTCATCGGCGTAGCGCAGGGCGGCGTCAAGGAAGCTGGTCTGCTGCTCGTCGGACAGGTGGCAGGTGAGGCCGTCCTCGGTGCCGGGGCGGGCAGGTTGCGCAGCCGGATGTCGGCGAACGTGCCGCGGATCATCACGGTGCGGCGGAGACGGTCACCCGTACCCGGTTCGCGTTCTGCCACGGACCAGTTGGCGCGGGATGAGGTGACCGTCACCGCTGGTGTCCCGCGTGATGGTCACCGGCTCTTGGTCAGCCACTCGGCGAGGACAGCGGCCTGGCTGTGGTCCACATCCTTGGTGGCGGTCAGCAGCATGAGCTTGTCGTGTGCCGCCAGGTCACGCAGATGTTCAGCCGCCTCGCGGTGCCCGGCATCGCGCAGTTCTGCGAGGTAGCGGCGGCGGAACTCGGTGAAGCGGCTGGGCTCATGGCCGTACCACTTGCGCAGTTCGCTGGACGGGGCGATGCTGCGCAGCCACTCGTCCAGATGTGCGTCCTCCTTGCGCATGCCTCGGGGCCAGACCCGGTCGACCAGCACGCGCTTGCCGTCCTTCGGCGCGGTCTCCTCGTAGACTCTGCGGTAGGTGATCTGTTTGGCCATGGCGGTGCCCTTCCAGATCGGTCGGCCGCTTCGGCCCGCCGACGGGCGGACGGCTTCGTCCTCTGCTGCGAAGCGGATGTTCCCGACTCCCCCATTTTATCGGGGACAGCTCATGCGAACCCGTCAGGACTGTGTCCGGTCTGCCACCGCAGCCGCCGCCCGGTGCGGTCCGGCGTAGCGATGAGGAACGCGGCGTGCCCAGCAGACATCCCCCGTCCGAGTCACCCGTGTTTCCCGCGCGGACGGCCCCCGAATGGGTTCACCGAGCCAACTGGACGCGGCGGTGGTCACCTGCCGGGCGTGTCCGCGCCTGGTGACGTGGTGGGAGGAGGCCCGCGCGGGTCAGACGCAGGGCTTTTGGGGGGGCCGGGAGTGCTGGGCGCGTCCCGTGCCCGGTTTCGGCCCGGCGGAGGCGCCGCTGGTGATCGTCGGTCTGGCTCCGGCCGCGCACGGCGGGAACTGCACCGGGCGCATCTTCACCGGTGACACGTCCGCCGACGCGTTGTACGCCGCCCTGCCACTGGCCACCGCCTGCCGACCTCACTTTCGGACGGGGGCTTGCAGCTCGGCGTGCAGATCCCGCCGGCCGCCCAGGCCCGGTCGATCGTGAACCGCCGGCGGACGGGCAACGGCTGGGGTGCTCGTGCCGTCGCCAGGTGATCACCTGACCCTGGCCGGCGTTTGCCGTGTAGCGACGATCATGGATTCAGCGATGGGTTCCGCGGGTGATCCCAATGGTGAGGCCCATCGCGGCCAGGCCCAGCAGGATGGTGACAGCGCCGAGCCAGCAGTTGTTCCAGATGATGCCCGCCCGGGCGCCGTGCGTGGCGGTGACTACCCAGGGGGAGATCAGAAGCCAGACACCGAGGGGCACGATGGTCCACGCCACGCGGAACATCCGCTCCGGAACGAGGGTCAGGCCGAGCCCGATCACGCCGACGGCGATGCCGACGATCAGGTTGCTGACAGTGATATCGGGCTGTGCCGAGAAGTGGACGACCCAGGGCGAAATCGCGGCGTACACACCGGCCAGGAGGATCAGCCCCTCAAGGGCGATCGCCCTGCCCGTGGAGGCTGTGCGTTCCAGTCGCTCCCGCATCTCTGCAATCTCGGGGTGTCCCGTCATGCCAGTGGGTTGCTGTGGATACGACATTGCTGCCGTCCTCCTCTCCGCGAGAGGGATTTATGCTTCTTTTATCGACTTTCCCTCCATTGGGGTCATTAGTCGGCTCTATCTGGCCGGTGCAGTGTGAGCTCCGTCACCAGATCCCGGTCCGGGGCGACGTACCGTTCTCACGGGTGGCGAGCAGCCTGAGCGTGAGAGCGATTGTTCGCCCAGGACGGGGAAACCCCGGAAGAAGCGGAACAGTGCGCCGGTGGCAGTGGAGGCACAATCCGCTCAGGCGGCGCACGGATGTGGACGAGGCTCGGCTCATGCTCGTCGTGCGGGTGTGCGGCGTGGTGGGGGATGCCGTCGCGACGGGGTTCCTCGACAGCGTCAAGACCCCGGCGAGGGAGCGGGACGCAGAAGGACCCGCCGGCGTGGGCGACGGTGCGCTGGATGGGAAAGGGCTGCGCCGTCCACAGGTGGCCGGGCTGAGGTCGAGACCACCGCGAAGGCCGGTGGCCGGGTCACTGTGTGCCTGGACACGCGTGGTCGTCTCACCGCCACGTGTGGAGACTGTTCATGCGCTACTGGCCATGCGCTGCTGGATCGTCGGCGTCCACGCCGGTGGGAGGAGGACTGGGAGCGCGTCGTTCCACGATGGCGCGGAAAGATCGTCTGACCGACTTCGCCAACGCCCCGACTGCCTGGTCGTAGGCGTCCTGGCGGTTTCCCACGCATCAATCGGGAGGGCGAGAACTGTGGTTCATCCAGCCGACGTCATCCTGGTCTTCGACCGGGATGAGGAACTCATGGTGTTCGACTCGTTGCAGGTGGCAGAGGAACGGCTTGAACCAGCGGGCGTCGCGAGCAGCGCCTATGCGGCGTACACCACCGACGGCCGGGTCGTGGACCTGCTCACTTCCGAGGAGGCCAACGGCCCGGTGGTCGCCTTGCGAACCGAGGCCCACGACCGGCGGGAGTTGGAACGCAGACTCGCCCATTACTGGCACCGCCATGGCAGCCGAACGGTCCTGAGCCCCGAGGAGACTGTTCGCCTGCTGCTGGCCGGCGAATTGCCACGGCTTCGGCGGCGCAGTTGGCTGGCCAGGATCCTCCACCACGACGCACCCGCCGCGTGACGGGACCTGAGCACTGGGGACTCCGCGCCGTCATGGGCTGTTGCTTCGACTGCGGCAGCACCGGGACCGACAGCCGGGACAACGTCAACCAGCACTGCAACGCGAACGACCCCTCCCTCAGCCGCCGCTCCGCCGGCACCTGCTACGAAGGCGATCAGGGGCCTTCCCCGCTCGTGCGATCGTCTCGCGGCCGTGTGACATGCGCGGAAGGATCACTCCTCGTACCGGAACTCGGTCGTCGCGGGCCCCGCGATGTTCGTGTGCAGGGTGCCGTCGGGGCCGCCCGTCCGCAGCCGCCAGGGGTACGGGCTGTCGGTCGTGACGCGGAGGCGGTCGCCCTCGCGGCGGACGTCGAAGCGGGCCGCCTCGCCGGGGCCGTTCGCAGACGGGATCACGACCGTGCGGCGAGCACCGTCCGCGAAGGCGTGCAGCCTCAGCTCGACGCCGTCCGCCCAGGCCGAGACCGGGCGCTGGTCGTCGGCGGCGAAGGGGATGACTGAGTCGGGGCGGGCCAGCAGCGGCAGGGTGTGGAAGCCGTGCTGCTCGCGCACCCAGCGGGGGCCGGTGACCCGGACACCGGTCAGGATGTTGGTCCACGCGCCCTCGGGCACGTAGTACTCGACCGTGCCGTCGTCGGTGAAGACGGGGGCGACGAGCAGGTCGTCGCCGAGCATGTACTGCCGGTCGAGTGCCGCCGCGCCCGGGTCGTCGGGGAACTCCAGGACCATGGCCCGCATCACCGGGACGCCGGTGGTGTGGGCTTGCTGGGCGGCGCGCTGGAGGTACGGGGCGAGGCGGTGTTTGAGGAGGGCGAACGCGCGGGTGACCTCGACGGCCTCCTCGCCGTAGTCCCACGGGACGCGGTAGGACCTGCTGCCGTGCAGTCGGCTGTGCGAGGAGAGCAGGCCGAACTGCACCCAGCGCTTGAAGACCGTCGGGGTGGGAGTGCCCTCGAAACCGCCGATGTCGTGGCTCCAGAAGCCGAACCCGGACAGGCCGAGGGAGAGCCCGCCGCGCAGTGACTCGGCCATGGCGCTGAAGTGGGAGCCGCAGTCCCCGCCCCAGTGCACGGGGTACTGCTGGCCCCCGGCGGTGGCCGAGCGGGCGAACAGCATCGCCTCGCCCTCGCCGCGCTCCTCGCGCAGGAGGTCGAAGACGGCCTGGTTGTAGAGGTGGGTGTAGTAGTTGTGCATCCGCTCCGGGTCGGAGCCGTCGTGCCAGACGACGTCGGTGGGAACGCGTTCGCCGAAGTCGGTCTTGAAGCAGTCCACACCCTGCGCGAGGAGTCTGCGCAGCTTGCCGGTGTACCAGTCACGGGCCGCCGGGTTGGTGAAGTCGACCAAGGCCATGCCCGGTTGCCACAGGTCCCACTGCCACACGCTGCCGTCCCGACGGCGTACGAGGTGGCCCTCGCGCATGCCTTCCTCGAACAGCGGCGACTTCTGGGCGATGTACGGGTTGATCCAGGCGCAGACGCGCAGTCCTCGCTGCCTCAGCCGGGCCAGCATGCCCGCCGGGTCGGGGAAGGTCTCGGGGTCCCACTCGAAGTCGCACCACTGGTAGGCACGCATCCAGAAGCAGTCGAAGTGGAACACGCTCAGCGGGATCCCGCGCTCGGCCATGCCGTCGATGAAACGGCCCACCGTGGCCTCGTCGTAGTCGGTGGTGAAGGACGTGGTCAGCCACAGGCCCAGCGCCCAGGCCGGCGGCAGGGCCGGGCGGCCGGTGAGCGTGGTGTAGCGCTCCAGGATCTGTTTCGGGGTCGGGCCGTGGACGACGAAGTACTCCAGTGACTGGTCCTCGACACTGAACTGGACCTGGCCGACGGCCTCCGAGCCGACCTCGTAGCTGACCTTCCCGGGGTGGTTGACGAAGACGCCGTACCCACGGTTGGTCAGGTGGAACGGGACGTTCTTGTAAGCCTGTTCACTGCTGGTGCCGCCGTCTGCCTGCCAGATGTCCACCGCCTGCCCGTTCTTGACGAACGGGGTGAAGCGCTCCCCCAGGCCGTAGACCAGTTCTCCCACCCCCAGCGACAGCTGGGCGAGCATGTGATGGCGGCCTTCGGCGTCGGTGACGAACCCCGTGCCGCGCTCACCGGCGGAGGTCAGCACCTGACCGCCGGCGGCGAACTCCAGCCGCCACGGCTGTTCCGTGTCCACGCGCAGCGCCAGTTCGCCGGAGACGAGCTCCAGCACCGCCCCGTCCCGGCGCACCTTGCCGGCGTCCGCGCCGGCGCCGGGCAACGCGAACTCCGGTCCCCGGCGCACCGATCCGGCATGGTGGGTCGTCCGCACACCGATGACCCCTTCGGCCGGAGACCAGCACTCCACGGTCAGCAGCGGGCTGTTGAGGGTGTCACCGCGCCGACTCACGTGTTTCACGGGCGCGTACAGGGTCATCCGGTGATCGTCGGCGCGGACGTCGGCGACCTCGGTGGCATAGCGGGCCGTGCAGCCGGGGCGCATGAGCCAGTAGCCGTCCGTGAACTTCATCGGGCAGGTTCCTCCGTGCGCGCACGGTGCGCGGTGATCAGACCCCGGTACCAGTGGTAGCTGTCCTTGGGGGTGCGGGTCAGGGTGGCGTAGTCGACGTGGACCAGGCCGAAGCGCTGGTCGTAGCCGCGCGCCCACTCGAAGTTGTCCAGCAGCGACCAGGCGTGGTAGCCGCGTACGTCCACACCGGCGGCGACGGCTTCGGCCACGGCGGTGAGGTGGTCGGCGAGGTAGCCGATACGGTCGCCGTCGTGGACCCGGCCGTCGGGTGCGATGGTGTCGGCCTCCGCCGAGCCGTTCTCCGTGATCCAGATCGGCGGCGACTGCGGGTAGCGGACATGGACGTCGCAGAGCAGCTCGGTGAGGGCGGACGGGACGACCGGCCAGCCCATGGTGGTGTGCCGGGTCCCGTACGGGTCCAGCTCGGCCACGCCGATGTCCACGGCGGTGCGCTGTTCGGGGTCGGCCACGCGATGCGGTACGGCGGCCACGGTGAGCGGCCGGTAGAAGTTGATGCCGAGGAAGTCCAGCGGGGCACCGATCAGGTCCAGGTCGCCCGGCAGCCGCCAGGGGCCGTCGGCGAGCCCGGCCCAGGTCTCGGCCTCGTGCGCGGGGTAGCGTCCGGCGAAGAGCGGTTCCGTCCAGATGTCGTTGTGCAGGGTCTCGGCGCGCAGGCGGGCGGCGCAGTCCGCGGGCCGGTCGGAGGCGGCGTGGATGCGGTCCAGATTGAGGGTGATCCCGACTTCCCGGGCGCCTGCGGCACGCAGCACCCGCACCGCGAGGCCGTGACCGGCCAACAGGTGATGGGCGGCCGCCAGCGCGCCACGGCCCTCCTCGGCCCCGGGCGCGTGCCGCCCCTCGGCGTAGCCCACGAAGGCCGAGCAGTAGGGCTCGTTGAGCGTGATCCAGTGGTCCACCCGATCGCCGTAGCGCTCGGCGGCGAGGGCCGCGTACTCCGCGAACGCCTCGGCGGTCTCCCGCACGCGCCAGCCTCCTCGGTCCTCCAGAGCCTGCGGGAGGTCCCAGTGGTAGAGGGTGACGGCGGGAGCGATGCCGGCGGCCAGCAGGTCGTCGATGAGGCGGTCGTAGAAGTCCACGCCCCTGGCGTTGACCGGGCCGGTGCCCTGGGGCAGCAGACGGGGCCAGGCGATCGAGAAGCGGTAGGTGTCGACGCCGAGACCGCGCAGCAGAGCCACGTCCTCGCGGTGGCGGTGGTAGTGGTCGGCAGCGGTGTCGCCGGTGGCACCCGCGCGCGTCCGACCGGGTGTGTGGCTGAAGATGTCCCAGATGGAGGCCCCGCGGCCGTCCTCGTCGTGGGCGCCCTCGATCTGATAGGCGGACGTGGCGGCGCCGAAACGGAACCCGGCGGGCAGCGTCGGGAAAGGCGGGGCGCTCACTCGGCGCCCTCCTCGCCGCGCCGGGCAGGTGCCTCATCGGGCGGGGTGAACCGGAAGGAAGCCAGCCGGAAGTCGCCCCGCAGGGTGAGCCGCAGATCGTGGTGGCCATCGGCCGGCGTCGCCAGAACGGCCGTGACGGTCGCCCAGGTGTGGCGGTCGCCGGTGACCGGTACGGCAGTCTCCGCGAGGAGACGGTCTCCCGCCCTCACCTCCAGCCGCGCCTCACCCGGTCCGGCGGTCTCGCGGGCGACCTCGGCCTCGAAGCGAAAGGCACCGGTGAGGTCCGCGCCGCGGAACAGCAGGGTCGCCGGGTGAGCTGGATCCGCCGGGGCGACGGCATCGCCCCTGGCGCGGGTGGCGTCGACCAGGGTGATGTCCGCGTAGTCGTCGAAATCGGCGGCGAGGGTACGTCGGCCCACCCATGCGCGCGGTGCGGGTGGGGCACCGGTCACGGTGACCGGCGCGCTGAGGACGATGTCCTCGGCCGAGCGGGCGGCGAGCACCTCGTAGCGGCCGGGATCGACGGTGAAGGCGCCCGTGGTGACGTCCCAGTGCGCCAGCCGTTCGGCCGGCAGCCGAAAGGTCACCTCCTGGCTGTGCCCCGGTGCGAGCCGCACCTTGCGGAAGTCGGCGAGCCGAAGCCGGGGGGCCTCGTAGCGGGCGCCGACCGCCCGGACGTAGAGCTGGACCACCTCGCTCCCGGACCGGGTGCCCGCGTCGGCCAGGGTCACAGAGACGTCCACTGCGCCGTCCTGGGCCATGTCCGGCGTGGACAGCCGCAGGTCGCGGTAGGTGAAGTCGGTGTAGGACAGGCCGTGTCCGAAGGGGTAGAGGGGCGCGGCCCGGTGGTACTGGTACGTCCAGCCGGCCTTGATGATGTCGTAGTCGAGCGGGTGCGGCAGTGTGTCCTCGCCCCGGTACCAGGTCTGCGGCAGCCGTCCGGCGGGGTCGGCCGCGCCGAGCAGGACGGCGGCCAGGGCCCGGCCCGTCTCCTGTCCGCCGTGGGAGGTCCACAGCACGGCCGGCAGGCGGGCGTCGGCCCAGTCGACGGCGTAGGGGTAACTGCTCATGACGACCAGCGCGGTCTGCGGGCGGACCGCGGCGACCGCGCGCAGCAGCGCCTCCTGGGTCTCGGGCAGGCCGATTCCGGTACGGTCCTCGGTCTCCCGGCCGTTGATCATCGGGTGGTTGCCGAGGACGACGATCGCCACATCGGCCTCCTCGGCGGCGGCCCGCGCCTCGGCCGTGCCGTCGCGCAGCAGTTCACGCTGCCAGCGCTCGGCCGTCTCGGGGCTCTCGGCGGTGACGCGCACCTGGCCGTCGGCGGGATCGAGTGCGGCGTAGCGACCGCTGCGCACGTTGCGGAGCAGGTAGGTGTCGGCCTCGCCGTCCGGGTCGGGCTCCAGACGGAAGGTTTCATCGACGAACCAGGACTTGAGCAGCGTCCGGTCGGCGACGAGCGAGGCGTCGTCCTTCAGGCCGAGGTAGCGGCCGGTGCCGGCGTCGCACAGAGTGAGGACGCCGTCGCCCCACTCCTGGACGTCGAACGAAGTCCCGCCGAGTGGCCGGCCGGAGGTACGGGAGAGCAACCTGATCCGGTCGGCGCCCGGCACACAGACCACCTCGCCGCCGCCGTCTCCGAGCGCGGCGCGCAGACCTGTCGCGATGCTCACGCGGTACGGCGGGGTGCCGCTGTACCAGTCCTCGTACAGGGCGTCGGCGTGCGGCCCGACGACGGCGATCCGGGGTGCTTGCTCCGCGTCCAAGGGCAGCAGGCCGTCGTTCTTGAGCAGAACCACCGACTCGGTCGCGGCGCGCAGGGCCAGGGCGCGGTGCTCGGGGCAGTCGATCATCTCCGGGCCGATGCCGGCGTACGGGTCCAGATCGGGGTCGAACTCACCGAGCCGGAAACGGAGTTGCAGCTGGCGGCGCACCGCCCGACGCACGTCCTCCTCCTCGATCAGTCCGCGTTCCAGCGCTTCGCGGAGCCGGCCGATCACGGTCGCGCTGTCCTCGCGGTGGTCGGTGAAGCTGTCGATGCCGGCCTTCAGCGCGGCGGCGTGGGACGCGGCGTGGTCCTCGAAGTAGTGCTCCAATTCCACCAGGTTGCAGGGCGCTTCCTCATCGCTGACCACGAACAGCTCTTGGCCCGCCTGCCGTGCCCAGCGCCGCAGTTCGTCCTCGATGAGCGGACTGACGTGGCAGGGGCGACCGTTGACCAGGTTGTAGGCGGCCATCGCGCCGGTGGCCGCGCCGGAGGCGATGACCGGGCGGAAGGCGGCCAGGTCGTACTCGTGCAGCACGCGGGGGCGCAGGCCGGAGGAGCTGACGCAGCGGTCGTTCTCGTTGTTGTAGGCGAGGAAGTGCTTGAGCACCGGGGCGGCGCGCAGGAAGTCGGGATGATCTCCGGCCAGGCCCCGGCAGTACGCGGTACCGAGGCGCGCGGTGTGCAACGGGTCCTCGGAGTAGCCCTCTTCGTTGCGACCCCATCGCGGGTCGCGCAGCAGGTTCACGACGGGTGACCAGGTCTGCAGGCTGTTGGTGCCGGACCCGGTCATAGTCGGCCGGTGCCGGTGGAAGGCCCGCACTTCGACCGACACCGCCTCCCCGACGGCGCGTACCAGATCCTCGTCCCATGTGGCTCCCAGCCCCACGGCCTGGGGAAAGACGGTCGCCACCCCCAGCCAGGCCACGCCGTGCAACGCCTCTGTCCCGGTGCGGAACGAGGCGATGTCCAGGCGGGGGACGGGCGGCACGTACTGGTGCAGCATGGCGAGCCGCTCGTCCAGGGTGAGCCGGTCCAGCAGGTCGTCGACGCGCTCTCCGAGCGGAAGCGCGGGATCCCGGAACGGCAGCCGGGCGGTGGCGGAAAGGGAGGGAGATCCCAGAGATCCCACGAGTCAGACCCCTCAACAGGCGCAGGTGGATGTCGGGTCGAAGGTCGGAATGTCGAAGCGCATCGACGCTGCCACCGTCATGACAGGCTGTCAATGGACCTGCGAAAAGAAACCTTCTCCGGTGCTCGCACTCACGTTTCGCACGAGACATCTCCGTCAACTTCGCCTGCCAAGTGAAGCGCTTCAACGCTCTCTCAGGGGAAGGGGCCGCCACCATGGCGAACGAGGTGAATCGCAGAAGCTTCGTCGGCGCAGCCGCCTCGGTCGCGGGAGCGGCCGCACGGGAGCGGCCGCACTGGCTCCGTCGCTGTCCGCCTGCGGGGGTGGCGGACAGCAGCACACGGGTACGAACACGAAGGCGGGCCTGAAGGGGGCGCTGCCGGCCTGTGTGCCGCGTACTCCCGTGAAGCCGGACATCGCCTCGCTGTCGTCCTTCGGCTTCATCGTGATCGGCGTCGAGACCAACAGCCGCACCGACGGCCGAGCGCATCCACGAGGGCAGGTACGCGTACGCAGATCCGTGACTGCACGGGCGCGGCGAACCAGATCTGGTCCCAGAGCGCCTCCCACGAACTCACCGTGTACTCCGGCGGCAGCCGCCTTCCAGGGCCTGACGTCTCACGCCCTTCCCGACCCCATGGCAAACCGATGCGCGCGGGGTACCCTGACGATCGCGGGTAAGTGCTTGGGGAGCTGCATGAACATCGGGGAGATCGCTCGGCGCGCCGGTGTGTCACGCAGCACGGTGTCCTACGCGCTCAGCGGCAAACGACCGGTCTCGGCCGGCACCCGCAGACGCATCCAAGACGTGATCAACGAATTGGGATATCGCCCCAACGCGACCGCGAGGGCACTCAAGGAGGGCCGGACCCGGACGATCGGTCTCGTCATCCCGCCGGCCGGCAACAGGCTCACCCACATGCAGCTGGACTTCGTCGCCAGCGTGGTCGACGCCGCCGCCCGGGTCGATCTGGACGTGCTGCTGTCCCCGTCCGGCGGGGTTCACGACGGTTCCTTCGAGCGGTTGGTCTCCGGGAGCCGGGTGGACGGTGTCATTCTGATGGAGATCCGCTTGGAGGACCCTCGTGTGGGTCGCCTCCAGGCCGCGGGGCTGCCCTTCGTCGGCATCGGGCACACAGCCGGCGATCACCAGATGTCCTGGATCGACGTCGACTATGCCGGCTTGGTCCAGCACTGTGTGCGGCACCTCGCCGATCTGGGGCACCGCCGGGTGGCCCTGGTCACGCGTTCCAGGGAACTCATCTCGGCCGGTTACGGTCCCGCACACAGGGCCCGTGAGGGTTTCGAAGCGGCCGTGGCGGAACGCGGTCTTGACGGCATCGAAGTGCCGTGCGGGGACGATGCCCGCTCCGGCCAGGAATGCGTCGAAGCGCTCCTGCGCAGCCATCCGGACCTCACCGCTGTCACCACCATCAACGAGGCCGCGCTGCCCGGCATCGAGCGCGCGCTGGCGGACAGCGGCCTCGAAGTGCCGTACGACTTCTCCGTCACCGGAGTCGCGGCCAGGATCTGGGCCGAAGACTTCCGTCCGCCGCTCACGGCGGCGGACGTACCGGCCCTGGACATGGGGGAGAAGGCCGTTTCCCTGCTGATGGAACGCATCGCCGCGCCGAACACCCCGCCTCGGCACATCCTGTTGACCCCGCCGATCTCGCTGCGCTCCAGTACAGCCGCCGCACCCACCGGCCGGCCGTCGCGAGTCGATCGCGCGATGCGCTGATCACTGTGTGGCGCCTTGCGCAGCGCCGCCTGCCCCAGGGCGGAACCGTCGTCTCGATGCTGTCCGCCTGACAGGGCTCCCTCGTCACGTACGCCGAGTCCGATGGATACAAGGTCTCCTGGTGCCCCTCGCCCGCTCCCCGGCCGGCGGCCTTTGCGTTCTGGACGGGCGTGGGCGACTGCTGATCGGCTCCGTGTCGGCCGTGTTCTTGGCGTTCTTCGTCCAGAGGCAAGGCAACCACGCCGGGCGTCGGGATCACGGCCGTCAGGAGCTGGAGCGGGTGACCAAGCGGGTGGGCAGGATCAGCGGGGTGGGCTCCTGTCCGTTGATGAGCGCGACGAGCATGCGCGCCATCTCTCGTCCGAAGGCCTTTATGGGCTGATGAACGGTGGTGAGCGGCGGATCGGCGACCTGGGCGACAGTCAGGTCGTCGAAACCGACCACCGCGACGTCGTCGGGGACCAGTCGGCCGGCCGTACGCAACGTGCGCAGCGCTCCCGCCCCCATGTTGTCGTTGGCGGCGAACACGCCGTCCACCTCAGGGTGGTTCGCCAGCAATGCGGCCATGGCGGCGGCTCCACTGGGCTCGGTGAAGTCCCCCTCCTGCGGCGGGTACGGTTCGAGGCCGACGGCCAGCACGGCGTCCCGGTAGCCGCGGTACCGGGCGCGCCCGACCTCGGTGTCCAGACGCCCGCAGATCGCCGCCACATGAGTCCGGCCACGCGAGATCAGATGCTCGGTGGCCTCGCGCGCTCCGCCGGCGTTGTCGACGTCCACGTACCACCGGGGAGCAGCCGAAGCGGCCGGGCGTCCGCCGAACACGACGGGCATCTCCGCCTCCTCGGCCATACGGGCCAGCGGATCGTTCTCGCGCAGTGCCATCAGCATGACGCCGTCGGCGCCCTTGGACCGAAGGAGTTCCTCCACTCGCTTGCGGCCCCGGTCGGAGGCCGCCAGGCACAGCATCAGATGCAGGTCGGCCTCCTCCAGAGCGGCCGACGCCCCCACGATCACCTGGGCGAAGAAAGGGTCCGCGAAGATCGACGGCTCCTCTCCCGCGACAACCAGGGCGGCCGCTCCCGTCTGGCGGCTGGCCAGAGCGCGGGCGGTCGGATTGCGTACGTAACCGAGCTGCTGGACGGCCCGTTCGACCGCCTCGCGTTTGACGCGGCTGACGTGCGGGGCGTTGTTGAGGACGCGGGAGGCCACCGAGCGGGAGACGCCGGCGAGTTCGGCCACCTCGTCGAGCGTCGACTGCCGGCGTGGCGTATCTGCTGCCATGAACCGTGAGCCTCTCCCTCTCAGCCGGACGGCAAGCGGCTGGTAGCGCTTCCAGTTTTCAAGACTGTAGAGCCTCTTTTCCGCCATGCGAAGGGAGCATTGCACAACTCCCTTGACAGCTCGAACAGCTCATCACACGATACCGGCCACACCCCAAGGTTCCCTCCAGCATCTGGTACCGCTTCCAAATGGGAGCGCTCCCACATATTCGGCGTCGCACGTCCGTCCCGGGACGAGAGCGTGCGGGGCATCTCCGTCAGGAAGTCGAGGTACAGTCATGCGCCGCAGACTGCGCGCCCTCGTGGCAGCGTCCTTCGCCCTGCCGCTGGCGCTCGCCGTCGCACCGTCCGCCCACGCTGCCGACCCGACCACCATGACAAGCGGGTTCTACGTGGACCCCGACTCCAGCGTGAAACGGTGGGTCGCCGCCAACCCCGGCGACGGCCGGGCGCCCGCGATCAACGCCTCCATCGCCAACACCCCGATGGCCCACTGGTTCGGCTCCTGGAGCGGCACCATCGGCACCGCCACGGGCGCCTACACAGGCGCGGCGGACCACCAGCACAAGCTGCCCGTCCTCGTCGCGTACAACATCTACAACCGCGACTACTGCGGCGGACACTCCGCCGGCGGAGCCGCCTCGCCGTCCGCCTACGCGAGCTGGATCGCCCAGTTCGCCGGCGGTATCGCCAACCGCCCGGCCGTCGTCCTCCTCGAACCGGACTCCCTCGCGGACTACGGCTGCATGACCCGGGCTCAGATCGACGAACGCGAAGGCATGATCACCGGTGCCCTCACGCAGTTCAACCGCCAGGCACCCAACACCTGGGTCTATCTGGACGCCGGCAACCCGGGCTGGGCGAGCCCGGCGACCATGGCCCAGCGCCTCCACGAAGCCGGCCTGCGACAGGCCCACGGCTTCTCGCTCAACATCTCGAACTACTACACCACGGCCGAGAACATCGCCTACGGCAACGCCGTCAACAGCGAACTCAGCGCCCGCTACGGCTACACCAAGCCGTTCGTCGTGGACACCAGCCGCAACGGCAACGGCTCCAACGGCCAGTGGTGCAACCCCTCAGGCCGCCGTATCGGCACCCCGACCCAGACGGGCGGAGGTGCCGAGATGCTGCTGTGGATCAAGACCCCGGGCGAGTCCGACGGCAACTGCGGCGTCGGAACCGGCTCCTCGGCCGGACAGTTCCTCCCCGAGGTCGCCTACAAGATGATCTACGGCTACTGATCGGACCGTCCTGGGGCAGACGCCCCCCTCATCCATCCACCGCTCAGGAGCAGTCATGAAACCACGCAACCCGAGGCGCCGCGCGGCCGCCGTCATCGCGACGCTCACTGTCTGCGCCGCCCTCACCGCGACGCAGGCTCAGGCCACGCCCACGCCCACACCCACACCCACACCCACACCCACACAGGACGTGGTCACCCCGGCCACGAAGTTCTATGTGGACCCGCACAGCAAGGCGGCGAAGCAGGCCCTCGTCGACTTCAGAAACGGCGACATCGAGGACGCCACGAACATGGCCAGGCTCGCGAGCTGGCCGCAGGCCGAATGGTTCACCGACGGCACGCCCGACGAGGTGCGCGTCAAGGTGCACACACTCGTCCGCCGGGCCCGGGCCGTCGGCCGGACCCCCGTCCTGGTCGCCTACGACATACCCGGCCGGGACTGCTCCCAGTACTCCAGCGGCGGAGCCGCATCCTCCGCCGCCTACCGCCAGTGGATCGACGCCTTCGCCGCCGGCATAGGCGACGACAAGGCGGTGATCGTCGTCGAGCCCGACGGCCTGGCCAACCTTCCCAAGGACTGCGGGCCCACCACGGACCCGAGCGGCGAACTCACCGCCGCCCGCATCGCCGACCTCGCGTACGCCGTCAAGACCCTGAAGGCCCGGCCGCGCACCGCGGTCTACCTGGACGCCGGCAACGTACAGTGGCGGTCTGTCGGCGACATCGCCCAGCGACTGCAGGACGCCGGGGTCCAGTACGGCGACGGCTTCGCCCTGAACGTCTCCAACAACCACCCCACCGACCACAACGCCAGATACGGCACCTGGATCGCCAAGTGCCTCTGGTTCGCCACCAAGGGTCCCGAGCAGGCGCGCGGCCACACCGACTGGTGCGCCAGCCAGTACTACTCGTCCGCCGCCCCCAACGACGGCGCCCCCGGCGACGCCGTCTCCCCCACGGACCCCGCCACCTGGCGGTGGACCGACGCCTGGTTCGACCAGAACGTGGGCAACCCGCCGGCCGACGAGCTGCGTCACTTCGTGATCGACACCAGCCGCAACGGCCGGGGCGCCTGGACCCCGCCGCCGGGCAAGTACAGCGGTGACCCGGAGATCTGGTGCAACGCGCCAGGCCGCGGTCTCGGACCACGCCCCACCGCCCACACCGGCGTCCCGCTCGTCGATGCCTATCTGTGGATCAAGACCCCTGGTGAATCCGACGGCAGCTGCACGCGCAACACCGGCGGCACGATCGACCCCGAGTACGGCATCGTCGACCCGCCCGCCGGCGCCTGGTGGCCCGACCAGGCCCACGCGCTGGCCCGCAACGCGGCACCGCCCCTGACGTTCAACCGCTGAGCCCTGCCGGACACCTCCGTTCGCGTCCGGCACGGGCTTCGCAGGGACTCGTAGGCAACCTTTTCGCTTCCTGTGGCCACTGCGCAGTGCGTGGGGGACGCGGGGTCTCCGCGGCCGACGGCTTTGCCGCCGCGGCCGTCGCACTCCGCTCGTCCGCGCGGCGAACGGCGCCTCCGTCAGGTGCGGATCACCAACGAGTGCCCGCTGCCCTGCGCACCCGGGCAACTCGACCTCAGCCGGCAGGCCTTCGCGAAACTCGCCGACCTCAAGGCCGGCCGGATCCCGATCACCTGGAGCCTGCTGAGCCCCAGTGCGTCCGGCACCATTTCCATCCGGTACAAGACCGGTTCCAGCCCCTACTGGTGCGGCATCCCGGCGATCGGACACCGCAATCCGCTCGCCGGGCTGGAGGTGCGCACCGCAGGGGGCTGGCGGCAGCTGCCCCCCCCCCGTACCGGCTACAACTCCTTCATCTCCGCCGACGGCAGCGGGTGCGGCGACGCGATCAGAATCACGGACCTCTACGGTCAGCAACTGACCGTCAGCGGGATCGCGCTGCGGCCGAACGTCGTGCAACCGACCGGTCTCCAGTTCGCCCGGCACTGATCGCGCCGCCCGCGAAAGCCCTCGCGAGCCCTCCCGTCACTCAGCGGTGAAGGTCCACAGCAGGTTCGTGCTGCTTCCGTACGTCCACTGCTTGGTGACGGAGCCCGAGGCGACGTTGCCGCCGCCGTCGAGGACGAGGCCGGTGGTGCGGTTGGCGATCGTGTGGCGGCCGTCGCCTCGGTGGGTGATCGTCCACTGCTGGTTCGTACCGCCGTTCCACGGCGCCTGCCTGACCGGTGACCGACCTCTTCGGCCCGCCACTGCAGGTTCGGGCTGCCGTCCCAGGTCCACTGCTTGAGGTCGGACCCGGAGGCCACGTTGCCGCCGCTGTCCAGGGCCGGGTCGCGTAGACCGACTCTCCGAAGCGCTTCAGGTGGCCCATCGGGCGCCGGAAGACCGGGAACACCACGGTCGAGCTGACCGAACTCGGCTTCGGAGCCTGCGTCATCGGCAACCTCTACGAGGTCACCCCGGCGAAGGACGCGGCTGCCGCGGTCGAGGCGGCCTGGACGGCCGGCATCCGGTACTTCGACACCGCGCCGCACTACGGTCTCGGCCTCTCCGAGCGCCGCCGGGGCGCGGCACTGCGGCACCTGCCGCGCGCCGAGTACGTGGTGTCCGCCAAGGCGGGCCGGCTCCTCGTGCCCGACGAGCAGCCGCGCGGTGTCGACAGCGAGGGTTTCGCCGTACGGGACGACCTGCGCAGACAGTGGGACTTCAGCCGCGACCACTGGCGGCAGGCCGCCGAGGAGGCCATGCCCGCCCTGGCGGAGCTGCGTGCGCAGGGAGTGATCGGCGCGATCGGCGCGGGCATGAACCAGTCGGCGATGCTCGCCCGTTTCCTGCGCGAGACCGCCGCCGACGTGGTGATGCCGGCCGGGCGCTACACGCTGCTGGACCAGTCGGCACTGGACGACCTGCCCGCCGCGCGGGAACTGGGCAAGAGTGTGGTCGCCGTCGGCATGTTCAACTCCGGGCTGCTCTCCCACGACTCCCACGACCGGCCCACCGAGGGAATGAAGTACGACTACCGGGAGGCTCCTCCGGAGCGGGTCGCGCGCGCCCGGGAGATCGCCGAGGTCTGCGTGGCGCACGGGACGAGCCTGCCCGCTGCTGCCATCGCCTTCCCCCGGACGCATCCCAGTATCATCAACGTCACCCTGGGCATGCGGAACCTCGAACAGGTCGAGCGGAACGCGGAGCTTCGCCATCGGCCCGTTCCCGACGGACTCTGGGCCGATCTTCGCGCTCGGGGCCTGATCAGGGCGGACGTGCCGGCGCGGGCCGGTCGCGGGAGGAGCGCGCGGTGTCGTTGACCGACAAGGCCATCGAGCACATCCGTGAGCTGATCCGCAGCGGTGCGCTGCCTCCGGGGTCGAAGCTGCCGCCGGAGGCGGACCTCGCCGCCCAGCTGGGCCTGTCCCGCAATCTCGCGCGCGAGGCCGTCAAGGCACTGGCCGTCGCCCGTGTGCTGGATGTCCGGCGAGGTGACGGCACGTACGTGACCAGCCTGGAGCCCAGCCTGCTGTTCGAGGGCCTGGGCGGCGCCGTGGAACTCCTCCAGAGCGACTCGGCCGCGCTGCTGGACCTGATGGAGGTCCGTCGGCTCCTGGAGCCGGCGGCCGCCGCGCTGGCCGCCACCCGGATCTCCGACGACCAGCTGGCGGAGGTCAAGCACCATCTGGACGCCATGCGCGAGGCCCGCGACGACGTCGAGCAGCTCAACGCCCACGACGCGGCCTTCCACCGGGCCGTGG
Source organism: Streptomyces sp. CoH27 (assembly GCF_020181035.1). Taxonomy (GTDB): domain Bacteria; phylum Actinomycetota; class Actinomycetes; order Streptomycetales; family Streptomycetaceae; genus Streptomyces; species Streptomyces camelliae. The sequence goes on along the minus strand of NZ_JAIQYY010000013.1, from coordinate 195,858 downwards.
TCTCCGCCACGGGCAACGACTCGCTGCTCACGCTCCTGGAAGGCGTCTCGGGCCGTACGCTGCGCGCCCGGATCTGGCGCGGCCTGGTCGACGATCAGGCCGCGGGCCGCACCCTCGCCGAACACGAGGCGATCTTCTCGGCCCTCTCCACCCGCGACGCCTTCCTGAGCCAGGCCGCCGCCCTCCTGCACGTCAACAACACCGAGCAGTGGCTGAGGGAACACCTGCGCTCCTCGGAATCACCCATCGCCGGTACAGCGGGGCGTCGACCGGGCGCTCCGGCGAAGCCTCGCCACGCGGAGGGGTGAGGAGTTCCCGGCCGCCAGCGTCCGGCCGGCCGCACCCGGTGGGTCAGGAGGCCGTCCGGGGCAGTGACCGCGACCCGGTGGGGGCCCTGCCTCGGTGGCGTCAGGTGGGAATGCGTACCGTCTCCACCCAGCCGGGCGGCTGTGGGGCGGTGGAGCCGATCAGGGCCGCGATGATGCGGCAGGGCGGGGGCTCGTCGGGCCAGGGGGTGTGGCCGTCGGTGAGGACGACGACGATGCTCGGGCGGTCAGGTGTGGCGAGCGCCGCCTCGATGCCGACACGCATGTCCGTGCCGCCACCGCCACCCAGGGTGATCTGCTCGGTGGCCGCCACCCAGGACACGGCGTGCACATCGGCGTCGCAGGCGAGCACGGTCACGCGATTGCCCCGTACCCCCACCTCGCGCAGCACGCCCGTCACCTCCGCGAGGGCGGCGGCCAGTTCGGCGTCGCCCATCGAACCGGAGGTGTCGATGACGACCGCCACCCGCGGCAGCGGCCGGCGCAGGCTCGGCAGGACGACACCGCGCAGCGCCGAGGTCCGGCGCGAGGGACGGCGGTAGGTGTAGTCGACGGCTCCGCCGGCCCACGCGGCGGCTTCGCGGACCGCGCCGGACAGCGCGCGCCGCCAGTCCACGGTGGGCTCCAGCGTCTCCTCGGCCCAGCGCTGCCAGCCCGCGGGCAGGGTGCCGCGGGTGCGCTGATGGGCGCGCATCGCCTCGGCGGTCTGCCGCCGCAGGGCCTGCGCCTCGACCTCGCCGAGCCGGGCGGGGCCGGCGGAGTCGGGGAGTTCCCAGGGCGCGGGCCGGCCGTGGGCGCCCGATCCGCAGTCCGGCGCCCGCACCTGCGGTGGCAGCCGGTCGAGGTAGACCTCGAACAACTGGCCCTCGGGGAGGCCGAAGAGGCGCGGCTCCATGCGGCCTTCGGGCAGGCGCAGGCCGTCGGCGAGCAGGTCGTCGTTGATCTCGCAGTCCTGTGCGACGTTGACGCGGTGCCGGTCGCGCTGGGCGGCGGCCGGGAGCCGGTCCGCTCGGCCGTGATGGTCGCGCAGCAGGTGCGCCACCTCGTGCACCCAGACGCCCGCGAGCTCGGGCACCGGCGTCGCGTCGACGAAGGCGGGGGACACATAACAGCGCCAGTGCCGGTCGACCCCCATCGTCTGCACCTCTGTGCTCGGTACGACGGTCAGGGCGTACAACGCCGACGCCAGGTACGGCCGGTCGTTCGCCGCCCGGTAACGGGCGGCGAGCAGTTTGGTCATGTCCAGGGCGCGGCGGGGGTCGTCCGTCATCCGCGCCCCTCTCACCTGCTGCCGCCGGGCAGCGCCCCGGACATCTGCAGCAGGTCGAGGAACCCGTCGATGCCGGGCGGTACGGGCCAGTCGAGGTGCCGCATCGCCGCGAGGTCGGTGGCGGCCCGGGCGGCCACGTCCGGTACGCCCGCGTCCACGGCCTTCGCCAGCACCGCCCAGCCGGCCTCCCACCGGGGCCGGGTGAGGTCGCTCTGGATGGCGGCGACCACGGCGATGAGGAACGCCAGCTGCCGGTCGCCGCGGTCGGGCAGGGCGAAGGCGTCCGGGTCGGCGAGGACCCGGTCGGGGTCGGGCAGATCGAGGTGTTCGAGGTAGGACAGCAGCTCGATGCCCGCGCCGTCCCCGACGGCGCCGGTGAGCGCGGCGGCCAGCGCCTCGCGGCCGGCGCCGGCGGCGAACCCGGTGGCGAGCAGCCGGAGTGCCATCTCCCAGGTCCGGGGGGACGGCCAGGACCGGCCCCGGCTCTCGGCGTCGCCGGGGATGTGGTGGACCAGGCCGGGCCGGGCCGTGAGGAAGCCGGAGATCGCGCCGCGGGCCCGTGCGACCGCACCGGGCACCTTGGCGGCGACGACGGGCACGGTCACCTCGGGCCAGGTGCCGGCCATGCCGCGGGCGACCGTCCGGGGGTCGTGGGTCCACGCGAGGTGCACGAAGCGGTTGGCGAGCGGCGGGCTGAGATGCCAGCCGTCCGCCGCGCTGGACGGCGGGTTGGCGGCGGCGACGATCCGCACCGCCTCCGGCAGGACCAGGCTGCCGACCCGCCGTTCGAGCACCACCCGCAGCAGCGCCGCCTGCACGGCCGGCGGTGCGGAGGACAGCTCGTCGAAGAAGAGCAGGCCCTGCCCGGCCCGGGCGAGGCGGACCGCCCAGTCGGGCGGGGCCATCGGCACCCCGGTCACGGCCGGGTCGTCACCGACGACGGGCAGGCCGGCGAAGTCGGACGGCTCGTGCACGCTGGCGATGACCGTCTCCAGCGGCAGACCGAGCCCGGCGGCGAGCTGCTCCAGGGCGGCCGACTTGCCGATGCCGGGCTCGCCCCACAGCAGCACGGGCTGATTGGCGGTCACGGCGAGGGCGAGCGCCTCCAGCTGCGGGTTCACGGCGGATTCGGTCCGGTGCGTCCGCAGCCTGCGGTTGAGGTCGTCCGCGGCCGCCAGCGGGCCGGCCGGCGCGGTGGGGGCTGCGGTGCGGTCGGTGCTCAAAGGGACAGCTCTTCCTCGTCGTCGGCGTCGTCCTCGGCGTACTGCTCCTGCTCGTCCAGGTACTCGTCCCACCACTCGGCGCCGACGCCCGGATGCTCCGCCTCGACGCGTTCCCGGAGGAAGGCCAGGTCGGGCCGCTTGTATCGGCGCACGAGCTGGGCCAGGGACAGTTCGTCCTGGTCGGTCACGTCGAGCCGTGCGCCGGCGGCGACGAGCGCCTCCACCAGCGCCTTCGAACCCAGGTCGTTGACCGCCACGAACAGCGGGGTGCGCTCCCGCCGGTCGCGGGCCTCCAGGTCGAGTCCCTCCGCCAGCAGCCGGGGCAGCAGCGTCTCGTGGTCGAGGAGGTTCAGTACGTGCAGCAGGGTGCGCCCGGAGGCGTCCCGTACCCGGGGATCGACACCGGCGTCCAGCAGCTCCAGCACGCCGGGGGTGTCACCGTGCTGGGCGCGCAGGAACAGTTCCTGGCGCCCGGCCCGCAGCGCCTTGGGCAGGCGGCCTTCGCCGGAGGTCCACGTCTGTTCCACGGCGAAGCAACCCGCGACGGCACCGCCGAAGGCGCGCATGGCGCGTTCGCGCTGCTGTTCCTCGTCGCTGTGCGGCATGCGCAGCAGATCGCCGGGCCGGAAGGCCACCTCGTGCCACTCCCCGCGGCACCGGACCCGCACGGGCGGCGGAACCGCCGGTCCGGGTGGGCCGACCGGGCCCTGCGGGACCTGGAGGGCGGGGAACAGCGCCTCGCGGACGAGCGGATGCAGATCCTGCGCCGCGACGCCTCCGGCACGCATCAGGTCGAGGTCGGGAAGCCTGCGCCACAAGGCCTCGGCGAGGAAGGGCTCGCCCTTGACCTCGCCTCGGTCCACGGCTCGCGCCAGCAGCCCGCCTGCGTCCCTCGGCTCCAGCAGGATGAACGTCCGCCAGTGCGCGCCGATGAGGAAGCGGTCGCCGACGCCCTCGGCCACCTGCCGGCGGACTTCCGGCTCCAGGCGGGTGTGGTCGAGCGCGAGCCCGCTCACGAGCTGCTCCGGGTCCGCGTGGTACCAGCCCTGTTGCTGCGGGGGTGTCAGGTCCAGTTCGATGCCGGCGGCGGCGAAGGCGGCCTGTGTCTCGCCCCTTTGGTGCAGCAGCGTGGCCCACTCGGCCCGCGCCGCCGGGTCGCTGTCGCCGGGGTCGGCCGTCGGCAGCTCGTCCGTGCCGCGCGGGGTGGCGTCGGCATGGAAGTACGGCGGCCGGTCCGCGCCACCACCGCACCGTTCGCGCAGCTCGGCCGCGTGCCGTGCGTCCCACAGGTGCCGCGCGGACCGCCAGTCCTGCGTGAACTGCCCGAAGACGCCCGCGGTCTGCTCGCTCTCGACCGTGCTGAACCGCAGGGCGATCCGCTGCGGGCCGTCGACCATCGCGGGAGTGGTGACGTGCAGATACGGCGTGGCCAGGCGGCCCTCGCCCGCCGTCTTCGGGCGGTAGCGCGCGAGGACGACCGTCGTGCCCGTGGCGAGCGTGGTCCGCCCGCCGAGCACGCGCGGCAAGTGCCAGCGCACCAGGTCCGGGGCGAAATGGCGGAGGTCGTCCACCAGGGCGGCGGCGACGTCGTCGTCGCAGTGCTCGGCGACCTCGGCCAGGTCGAAGGTGACGTCGACGTTCGCCGCCGCGCAGGCCCCCTGCCAGTCACCGGCCAGACGGCACGCGGTCGCACGCTCGATCATCCAGCGGGGCACCGCGTACCGGCGGATCCGGCGCATGCTCGCCGCCTCGTCCCGGGGGAAGCAGCGGAGTTCACCACGAGCGCTCAACGGTAGACACTCCCTATCGCGCGCAGGTCGGGATGCGTCCTGCCGAGGGGCCTCAGCCGCCGGCTGAAGGACCGCTTCACCTTGCGGGGCAGGCCGGGCCCCAGACCGACGTACTCCAGGGGCGAGTTGTCGGTCACCGCCGTCAGCAGTGTCTTCGCGCCCCGGCCGGTCAGGCCGGTGTGGCGCAGCTCCAGCCGACGCAGCGGGCTGCCCGGCAGGGCGGCGGCCAGCGCGTGGGCGCCTTCGTCGCCGGTGGTGTTGCCGGGGGCACCGAGGCTGCGTTCCGACAGCGGCCGGCCCAGGTCGAGTGCCTCGATCCCGTCGAGGGAGCCGGCGAGGGCCCGGACTCCGGCGGGGCCGATGCCGTTGCCGCCCAGGCCGAGACGCACCGGCCGGGCGGGGTCGGCGGCGGCGGCGAGGATCGCGGCGCCTTCGTCGCCGAGGTGGTTGGCGGGAAGGTACAGCTCGCGCACGCCCGCCTCGCGGATCAGCGCGGCCAGCAGCGGGGCAGCGGCGGCGGTCAGGCCGTTGCCGCCGAGGAAGAGGCGTTCCACGGGGCTGGGCCGACTGGTGAGGGCGTCGCACAGGGCCCGCAGTCCGTCGGTGGTCAGACCGGTGTTGACCAGGTCGAGGGTGCGCAGCGTGGTGGTGCGGCGGAGCAGCGCGGCGAGCGCGCGGGCGCCGTCGTCGCCCACCGGGTTGCGCTTGAGCCACAGGGCGCGGACGGTGCCGTCGGTGGTCAGCATGTCGGCGAGTGCGGTGACGCCTTCGGGGCCGATGCGGTTGCAGCCGAGGTAGAGCGTGTGCAGGCCATGGCCGTCGACGAGCGCGTCGCCGACCGTGCGGGCGCCGTCGTCGCCGATGGCGTTGGTGCCGAGCAGGACATGGGCGGCGTGCGCGGAGGCGGCGGCCACGGGCATCAGCCGTGCGGCGCCGGCCGCTCCGAGACCCTGCTTGCACAGGTCGATACGCCCGTCCGCGCGCACGGTGCCGAGCGGGAAGGTCTCGTCGGCCTCGACCGGCTGGGCGGACCGCAGCCGGTCGAGCAGCGGCTCCAGCGCGGTGGGATCGCTGAGCGGGATGTCCGGGTGCTCGATCGCGGGGCAGCGTACGGGTGTCGGCTGCGTCATCACCACTCCACCGGTCCATCGCCGGTGCCCGGCTCGCCGAGGGCGGCATCGCCCTCCGCCCGCCCAGGACGAACCGACGCCAATCGACTTTCCTCCACGACAAGGGCGGCAAGGCTGGTCGGATTCGAACCGACGTCCTCCAGCTCGATGCTTGGGCGCGACGACCTCTGCGCTACAGCCTTGCCGCGGAGATCATAGCGGCTCTCGCCCCTGTGTTCGAACCCCAGTTGGCCGCGAGCGGAGGGCGCACAGCGGGCGGTGCCAGGTCGTGGTGGTCACTCGTCCATGAAGACGATCCACCGCGACGGTGGGGCGCCTGCTCGGGGTCGACGCGGCACAGGGCCACCGTGTCGGCGAAGGCGTCGAGCAGGAGCCGGTCCACCTGCTCCGGCTCGGGGTCCGTCTTCGGACAGCGGTGGGAGGAGAGCTCGATGATCTCCTTGCGGTCCACGCCGTCCGGCAGGCCGGCGAACAACAGCTCGCCGCACCGGCCCCTGCGCAGCAACTCCGGCGGGAGACTGCGGATGCCGTCGGCGGTGGCCACGGCGAAGGCCCTCGACCGGGCTTGCGCTTCAGCCACTGCCGCGGGCTGGACAGGCCGGTCGATGCACTCGGCCTCGGTGACGCTGCGGACCTCCGCGACGGCTCGTCACTTCACGTGCCCGTCGGCCTGGGCGGGCTGCCTGCTGCGCACGGTCGGCTTCGGGCTGCTCGGCTGGGTAGACTCCCTGCCCGCCCTGATCATCGCCTCTGCCGCGACCGGTTTCGCGGGCGCCTGTTCAACCCCGCCATCCGCACCGGCCTGGCCGCCGAGGGTGGTGAACGGCCTGTCGACGCGTTCGCCGTCTTCGACGTCCACCGCCAGGCAGGCATGCTGCTCGGTCCGCTCGTCGGACTCGCCCTGCCAACGGCCGACTTCCGTCTCGAGTGCACGACGGCCGCGGCCGTCTTCGCCGCGCTCACCCTGCTCCGGTGGCGGGCCCTGCCCGCTCGCCACGGCCACCCGGCCGGCCTCGGGAACGGCGGCGTGGCGGAACAGTGGCGCACTGTCGTCGCGAACAGCCGTTCCTGCTGTTCGCCACGGCGACGACCGGCTTCTACGTGCTGACCTTCCAGGTCTGCCGCGCGCTGCCGCTCGCCGCCGCCGACACCCTCGGGTCCGGCGGTACGGCGGTCACGAGCGGCCTGTTCGTCGTCTCGGCCGCCGTCGCCGTGGCCGGGCAGCTGTGCTGGTGCGGGGGCTGCTCGCGATGGGGCCGGCGTTCCTTCCGCTCGTGTTCGCGCCGCCGGTGTCGTCCCCGGCGCTGCTCGGCTCGCTGGTGGCGGCGGTCGTCCTCCTCGCGGCGGGTTCCGCGGTGGTCCACCCCTTCGGGATGGAGACCGTGGTCGCCCTCTCCGGCAACCGCCTCGTCGCCACGCACTACGGCCTCTCCAACACCGTCTCCGCCTGGGCATCACCCTCGGCAACCTGGTCGTCGGCGCCCTGTGGGACTTTGCGCTGCGCCACGGCACCCACTGGCCGGCCTGGGCGGCGCTCACGGCGACGGGAGTGGCGTGCGCCTCGGCCGTGGCCGCGCCGGCGCAGAGCGGCCGGGTGACGGCACCGCGGCCCGAGCCGGTCGCGGCCTGGGTCCGGGCCCGGCAGGACCGCTCAGTGCGGGCCACGGCCGCGGACACCGGAGCAGCAGTACCGCGTGTCGGCGAAGTGGGCCCGGTAGGGTGATGCCGTGCTTGCCCCGCAGTCCGCCCCCGGTGCAGCCGGCGCCCGCCGGCGGCTGGTGCGTCCCTGCGTGCTGGTCGCGGTGCTGCTCGGGCTGTTCCTGATGCACGGCGGCCCGGCCGCGGCCGACGGCGGGTGCCACGGGGCCATGCCGGACACGGCACCCATACATGCGGCCATGACGCATGCGGACGTGACGCGCACGGCAGGGACGCGCACAGCAGTAACGCATACGGCCGTGACACACACGGCTGTGACGCGATCGGCGCCGGACGCGATGGCCGCGAGCGCGGCTGTCATGCCGTCGACGCCCGCCGCGCACACCCCCGGCGCCGTGGCCGCCAAGGCCGGCACACACCTCGCCGAGTCCATGCGGGGCGCGCTGTGCCTCGCCACCACCCCTCGCTCCACGTTCCCACTGCCCCCACTCAGCGCGCTCGCCTGCGCACTGCCCGCCGCCGCCCTGCTCCCGTGGGCCCGGCGGGCGTACGGCGAGGCCCGGCGGCGGGGGCCGCCGGCCGGCGGACGGGACCTCCTGCTCCAGGTGTGCGTCGCGCGGACGTGACGTGTCCCCCGGGCCCCGGTGCGGCAAGCGCCGCGGCCCGGCCAGGACCCACGTTCACCCGCGCCGCAGTACGGCGCCCACCTGGAAAGACACACCCATGTCCAAGGCTCACCGGACGACTCGTCACGCTCTCGCGGCGGCCGCCGCCACCGCGGCCCTCGCCCTCACCTTGACCGCCTGCGGCTCCGGTTCCGACTCCGGTTCCGGTTCCGGTTCCGACAACGGCTCCATGACCGGCATGAACCACAGCGGCACCCCCTCCTCCTCGGCGTCGGCGTCGTCCGGCGACATGTCGAACATGCCCGGCATGAACAGCGCCGCGACCGGCAACGGGCTGGCCGACGCGAAGGACGGCTATCGGATGGCCTCCTCCGCCGCGACCCTCACCGCTGGCAAGGCGACCGGCTACCGCTTCACCGTCACCGGTCCGGACGGCAAGCCGGTCACCGCGTTCGCCGTCGACCAGACGAAGCGCATGCACTTCTACGCCATCCGCTCCGACCTCTCCGGCTTCCAGCACGTGCACCCGGCCATGGCCCCGGACGGCACCTGGACCGCGCCGCTGGCCGCGCTGCAGCCGGGCACCTGGCGGCTGTACGCCTCCTTCGTCCCGGACAGCGGCTCGGGCAAGGGCAAGGACTTCGTCCTCAGCCGGACCGTGAAGGTGCCCGGCATGGCGATGACCACGCCGTTGGCCAAGCCGTCCGGCACCACGACGGTCGACGGCTACACGATCACCGTCAAGGGCGCCCCGATGGCCGGCATGGCCCATCAGCTCACCGCCACTGTCACCAAGGACGGCAAGCCGGTCACCGACCTCCAGCCCTATCTGGACACCTACGCCCACCTGACCGCGTTCCACCAGGGCGACCTGGCCTTCGCGCATCTGCACCCGGAGAGCAAGGTCGACGGCGACCACGGCGGGCCGGCGCTGACCTTCCACGCCGAGTTCGCCCAGTCGGGGAACTGGCGGCTGTTCCTGCAGTTCCGGACGGCCGACCGGCTGCACACGGCGGCGCTCACCCTGCACGTCGGCTGAGCGCCCGACGGGCATGGACGAAGGTGCGGGTCAGGAGGGGGTCGTCGGAGTCGATGACGAAGGTGTCCCCGTCCTGACCCGGCACGACGGCGGCTCCCGGCCCGCGCCGCAGCAACGCGCAGGAGAGTGGCCGTAGTTCGGCGGCGCATGGGAAGGCGTCCGCCGCGTCGAGGCGAGCCCGGCGACGGCGGCACCGAGCCCGGTCCGGAGGTCTCCTTCACGGCACGGCCGCGTTCGCGGTCCACGCGGACGGTGCGACGGCCGCCGGCGAGACACCCGGGTCCGGCCACAGGGAGAGCGGGCGGTCACGCGCACTGACCGGCCGGAGAGGAGGGCAGACACCGCTCGCGTCCGAAGGGACGCGGGCGGTTTTGTGCCGGGCGGGCGATCCTGGTGAGCAAGCGGCCCGCGACGAGGCTGCGAGAAGGCCAGGAGGCGCGCCCAGGTGATCGCCGTCAATCCGTTGAACAGCGCCTCGGTGCTGGCCGCCTTCGGCGCGCTCGGCGTCCTGGTGGTGATCTTCGCGGAGTCCGGTCTGCTGGTGGTCGGCTTCTTCCTGCCCGGCGACACCCTGCTGTTCCCGGCCGGAGTGCTGTGCGCCGGCGGCGCGCACCAGCCGCCCCGGCTCGCGCTGTGGCAGGTGCTGGTGTGCGCGGCCGTCGGGGCGGTGGCGGGCGGACAGGTCGGGTATCTGATCGGGCGGCAGGGCGGCCGGGCGCTGCTGGCGCGCACCTCAAGTCGCCGGGTGAAGGCGGCGGCCGCCCGCGCCGAGGAGTTGCTCGCGCGGTACGGCTACGGGAAGGCACTGGTCATCGGCCGGTTCGTGCCACTGCTGCGGACGGTGCTGCATCCCGTGGCCGGTGCGCTGGAGGTGCCTGTCCGCACCTTCACCCTGTGGCAGACCGTGGGTGGTGTGCTGTGGTCACAGGCCCTCGTCCTCGCCGGGTACAGCCTGGGGTCGTCGGTTCCGAACGTCGACGACTATCTGCTGCCGCTGGTGGCCACGGTTGTCGTGGTGTCGATGCTGCCGTTGCTGATCGAGGCGTGGCGCCGACGTCGGGAACGCCGCTGAGAGTGCCGGGGGGGCTGTACCGCCCCGTCCCCTGATGAATGACCCGGCCCCCGACCACCGTGAGTACGACCGGCACCGCCGCCGGATCCGTGTCCCCCACCCTCGGCGGATCCTCCGCCGGCACGGTCAGGTCGGCCCGGTATCCGACGGCGACCCGGCCCGCGCGGTCCTCCTCCCCCGCGGCTCCACCGGGTCGGGCACGTGGCGCACGGCCGCGTTCCCGATGGCGTGCGCGGCCGTCGGCACACCGGCGCGGTGCAGGGCCGTGATCACCTGGGTGCAGCGCTGCGGGTCGGGCCAGTAGGCGTGAGCGGACGCGCCGTGGCAGTCGGGGGTCTCCAGCCAGGCGGTGCCGTTGTCGATGGTGCCGTCCATGAACAGCTTCACGCCCGCCACCCGCCACAGCGTGCCGCCGGTCCCCTGGAGCCGGATCAGCTCGGCCACGGCGGCGTCGTCCGTCTCCGGCCGGCACCAGGGCGCGATGCGCGGCCGCAGGGGCAGGGCGTCCTGGGCCTCCGGCGCGGCGTGACCGGCGAGGCTGTCCCCGTCGGCGTCCATCGCGTGCCGGCCGGTGAGGCCGGACGCGGCCATGGCACGCAGCACCTCGGCGGAGCGGGCGCGCACCTCGGCCTCGGTGGGCCGGGAGGCGACGGCCTCGACGAGTGCGCAGGCCACGTCCTCCAGCAGCGGTCCGGTGGGCCGGCCGGCGGCATCGCAGACGATCTCGGAGCCCTGCGCGAAGCGGCGCGGGCCGTCGATGCCGGCGCGTTCCAGCGCGCGCTCGCCGGCCGGCGCCGAGTGCGCGTCGAACAGATCGATGAAGGCGGGTACGCCGTCCAGAACCGGGGCGAGGGCCGCGGTGCCGACCGGGGCGCTGCCGAAGGCGCTGGGGTCCAGGCCCCAGCCGCGCAGCCACCCGTTCGAGGGACACAACACCGCCTTCTGGACGCCTCGGTGACGAGCCGTGAGACTGGACCGGGTCCGGCGCCCCGCGCCCCCGGCTCTCCAGGACGGTGACCATGGAAGAGGTAGTCCCCCGCGTCGAACTCACCCCGCGGGCCGCGGAGCTGGTGCGGAAGTTGCGTGCCGAGCACGGTCCGCTGATGTTCCACCAGTCCGGCGGCTGCTGTGACGGCAGCGCGCCCATGTGCTACCCGGACGGTGAGTTCCGCACCGGCGGTTCGGACGTGCTGCTGGCGGAGCTGACGGTGGACGGCGTGGCGGAACCGGTCACCTTCTGGATGTCCCGCAGCCAGTACCAGGCGTGGAGCCACACCCGGCTGATCGTCGACGTCGTACCAGGGCGCGGCAGCGGCTTCTCGCTGGAGGCACCCGAGGGGGTGCGTTTTCTCACTCGTTCTCGCGTAGTCGACGCCTAGTCGGCCCGCCGTGCGTCCCCGTCTGCTCAACTGCCCCTAGGCCCTTGTCCAGGGACAGTTGACGAGACATCAGGGGACACGGTGACAGGACGCAGCAGGCGTACGGCAGCGGCGAGAGCGGTTCTCACGGTGGTCACTGCGTTCGGTGTGCTGGCCGGTGCGGCCCTGGCGGGGGCGGCGCCGGCCGGTGCCGTACCGGCGGGCCGGCGGATCGCGCCCGGGGTCACGTACCGGCAGTTCGACGTCGCCGCGGCCGCGGGCCCGGCGCACGCCCATCTCCTCACGGTCGACCTGGGCGATCCGCATGTCCGCGTCGATCTGCTGTACCCGGGCGCGGTGGCGGCCCGGGCCACCGTCTCCCGGATGGCGGACTCGGCCGGAGCGGTCGCGGGGGTCAACGGTGACTTCTTCAACATCACCGAGACGCAGCATCCGGGTGTGGAGGCCACCGGCGCGAGTGTCGGACCGGCGATCGCGGACGGGCACGTGCTCAAGGCGGCGGTGCCGGACGGCCAGCGGTTCGGGCCCACGCTGCCCCAGGGGACGAACACCCAGGACGTCTTCGGCGTCGGCACGGACGGGCGGGCCCGGCTGGACCGGCTCTCCCTCGCCGGCACCGTCACCACACCGGAGGGCCGGCTCACCCTGAAGGGCCTGAACCAGTACGCGCTGCCGGAGAACTCCGTCGGCGCCTTCACCTCCCGCTGGGGCAGCGCGTCCCGCGAGCGCGCCGTCTGCGGCACGGACACCCGGCGCTCGGCGCCGTGCAGCACCGACACCTACGAGGTGCAGGTCCGGGACGGCCGGGTCGTCTCGGCCGCGGACACCCCGGGCAGCGGCTCGATCCCGGCGGGCACCACGGTCCTGCTGGGCCGCGAGGAGGGCGCGCGGCGCTTGCGCAAGCTCGGTGTCGGGGACGCGGTGACGGTCACGCACACCCTGGTGGCGGCGTCGTCCGGGGTGCCGTACGCGTTCGCGGTCGGCGGCTTCCCGGTGCTGCGCGACGGCACGGCGCTGTCCGGCCTGGACGACGGCACCTCGGCGGTGCGCACGGTCGTGGGCTTCAAGGACGGCGGACGGCAGATGCTGATCCTCGCGCTGGACGGCGCCGCCGCCTATCGCACCGGGATGACGGTCGCGGAGGAGGCGGCCACCATGCGCTCGCTGGGCGCGTCCGACGCGTTCAACCTCGACGGCGGCGGCTCGACGGAGCTGGTCACCCGGAACGCGGGCGCGCGCGCCGTGACGGTCCGCAACCATCCGAGCGGCGGTGCCGAGCGTCCCGTCGCGAACGGCATCGGCGTCTTCTCCGATCGGTGAGGGTGTACGGCTCAGGGCCGCAGGCTGCTGACCAGGTCGGCGGTCGCGGTGAGCGTGCTGCTGATGGTGGGCGCCATGCTGGAGCCGGCCAGGAAGAAGCCGAGCACCATGCAGACCAGCGCGTGGGAGATCTTCAGCCCGCCGTTGCGCAAGAAGATCACGGCCAGGATCGTGAGCAACAGCACCACAGAGATGGAAACGGCCATCGGGAACCTCCTCCGCCGCGCCCTTTGACGGCGTTCGGCCGCAAGTGTGGCGTAGCGGAGGGTTCGTCCGGGCAGCTGACGTGTCCCCCGATCGTGTGGTGTTACGCGGAGGGGTGGGCGTCCAGGAAGGTCTCCGCGCCGGCCAGGTCGTCGGTGTTGAGGTAGTCGACGCCGGCGGAGAGCAGTTCCGTCCACAGGGCGTCGCGGGCCCGGCCCGCGGCATCCGGGGTGGCCCAGAACCGCACCCGCTGCCCGTGCGCGTGCGCGGCGGCGGTGATGCCGCGCAGCTTCTGCCGCTCGGTGTCGGGGAACGCGCCTGCCCCCGTCCAGGTGAAGTTCTGGGTCCAGTTGTCGCTGATCAGCGAGATGAAGGAGGCGGGGGCGGTGCCGCCGAGGTCGGTGAGCCGGCCGTCGTAGAAGGCCCGTCGCTCTTCCTGCGCCGCCATGGGGATGCGGGCGGCACGGTCGCCGGAGACGACGGCGGTGACGGGTCCGCGGTGGACACGGCCGCGGTCGTACCGGGTGAACAGGTGCGGGTAGCGGCGCAGATGGCGGTCGAGTTCGAGGTAGGTCGAGGAGCCCTCGGTCTTGATGTCGATGAGGAGCTGCAGCGGCCGGTGCCAACCCCGGTACACCGAGCCGTGGTTGGCCTTCACGAGCGCGGCCAGCGGGTCGAGGTAGAGGGATTCGAGGGTGCGGGACGGGTCCAGCTCGGAGGTGTCGTGACCGATGAGGAGCTGGTCGCCGACGAGGAAGATGTCGCCCTCGACGCTGTTGAAGCGGTGGCCGAGCGCGTCGAACAGGGGATGCGGGTGCTCGTAGTCGTTGTGGGCGTGGGCGTTCCACAGCGGGTGCGGACCCCGCTGGGAACCGCCCGCCCAGGCCTGTGCCGCGGGCAGCGCGACCGCGCCGGCGAGGGCGGCGCCGAGGGCGCCGAGGGTGCCGAGGGCTCTGCGTCGGGTGGTGAGGGCCATGCTCTGCCTCCCTTGAGGTGCCGGATGGGACCGGGGAGAGTATGCGTGCACTCGCCACTCAACGGATGCTGTCTCGCGGGGAGTTGGCGCGTTGTTCACCTCCGCGGAGCAGGCACGTGAAGAAGCCCGCCCCAGGCGGGGCGGGCTTCGCTCGGGTGACGTCAGGGTGTCTGGAGGTCGACCAGCCCGGCCAGCGCCTCCCGGTGCGCGCCCGCCGTGCCGTAGGCGATCGAGTCCGCCTTGGCCCGCTTCAGATACAGGTGGGCCGGGTGCTCCCAGGTCATGCCGATACCGGCGTGCAGCTGCACGGCCTCTTCCGTGGCGTGGACGGCGACGGGAGCCGCGTACGCCTGGGCGACGGCGACGGAGATCTCCGTGTCCTCGCCGGAGGCGAGCGCGTCGGCGGCGGCGCGCGCGGCCGCCCGGAGGTTGACCGTCTCCAGCCACAGCTGGGCGAGCCGGTGCTTGAGCGCCTGGAAGCCGCCGACCGGCCGGTTGAACTGCTTGCGCTCCTTCAGGTAGCGGACCGTCTCGGTCAACGCCCAGTCGGCGACGCCCAGTTGTTCGGAGGCGAGCAGTCCGGCGGCGGCGCGCAGGGCCCGTCGTACGGCCGGTTGGGCGTCGCCGATACGGCGGCCGGGGGCGCCCTCCAGCCGTACGGTCGCCAGCGGGCGGGTCAGGTCGAAGGAGACCTGCGGGGTGACGGTCACCGCGTCGGCGGTGACGGCGTACAGGCCGCCGTCGTCGGCCGGGACGAGCAGCAGGTCGGCCACGGCCGCGTCGGCGATGCCGGTCAACTCGCCGTGCAGTACGCCGTTTTCGAGCCGTACGGCCGTGAAGGCGGCGCCCGGTGCCGTGTGCAGTCCGACGGCGAGGGCGCCGATGGTGCGCCCCGAGGCCAGGCGGCTCAGCAGTTCCGCCTCGCCGCAGGCCAGCAGGGCCTCGGTGGCCACGACGGCACTGGTGAGGTAGGGCACGGGGGCGACCGCGCGGCCCAACTCCTCCAGGACGACGGCCACTTCCCGATGCGAGGCGCCCTGGCCGCCCTGTGCCTCGGGCACCAGGAGGCCGGCCAGGCCCATGCCGTCGGCGAGCAGCTTCCACAGGGCGAGGTCGTGCGGGGTGTCCGACACGACGCGGCCGAGGACGTCGGCCGGGGCGCAGTGGTCCGTGAGCAGGTCCCGTACGGCGGCCCGCAGCGCCTCTTCCTCCTCGGAGTAGAGAAGATCGGTCATCGGGCGAGGTCCTTCCAGGCGACGTCCTTGTCGGTGCGCGGCTCGGCGGGCAGGCCGAGGACGCGCTCGGCGACGATGTTCAGCAGGACCTCGCTGGTCCCGCCCTCGATGCTGTTGCCCTTGGCGCGCAGATAGCGGTAGCCGGCGTCCCGGCCGGTGAAGTCGACCAGTTCGGGGCGGCGCATGGTCCAGTCGTCGTACAACAGGCCTTCCTCGCCCCGCAGTTCGACCTCCAAGCCGCTGATCTCCTGGTTGAGGCGGGCGAAGGCGAGCTTCATGCCGGCGCCCTCGGGGCCGGGCTGTCCGGCCACGAGCTGCTGGCGCAGGCGCTCGGCGGTGAGGCGCGAGACCTCGGCCTCGACCCACAGCTTCAGCAGGCGCTGGTGCAGGTCGTGGGTGCGCAGCTCGGGACGCTCGCGCCAGGTCTTCGCGACCGGGCCGATCATGCCGCCCTCGCGGGGCAGCCGCATGCCGCCGATGGCCACGCGCTCGTTGTTGAGGGTGGTCTGGGCGACCCGCCAGCCGTCGCCGATCTCGCCGAGGCGACGGGAATCGGGGATGCGGACGTCGGTGAGGAAGACCTCGTTGAACTCGGCCTCGCCGGTGATCTGGCGCAGCGGCCGGACGTCGACGCCCGGGTCGGTCATGTCGCACAGGAAGTACGTGATGCCCGCGTGCTTGGGCACGGCCGGGTCGGTGCGGGCGATGAGGATGGCCCAGCGGGCGTTGTGCGCGCCGGACGTCCACACCTTCTGCCCGTTGACGACCCAGTTGTCGCCTTCCCGGACGGCCCGGGTGCCGAGCGCGGCGAGGTCGGAGCCGGCGCCGGGCTCACTGAACAGCTGGCACCAGACCTCCTCCCCCGTCCACAGCGGCCGCAGATAGCGCTGCTTCTGCTCCTCGGTGCCGTACTTGAGGATGGTCGGGGCAGCCATGCCGAGCCCGATGCCGTTGCGGCGCGCGTCGTTGTCGGGGGCGCCGGCGGCCTCCAGCTCGGCGTCCACGACGACCTGGAGGTGGCGGGGGGCGCCCAGTCCGCCGAGGCCCTGCGGGTAGTGCACCCAGGCGAGGCCGGCGTCGAAGCGGGCCCGCAGGAATTCCAGCCGGTCGGTGCTCGCGGGCGGGTTCTGGTCGAGCAACTCGCGTGTGCGGCGGACCAGTTCGTCGGCGTCGGTCATGCTGCTCCCTCCATCACCACGGCGATCCGGCCGGTGGACCGGCCGTCCGCCACCTTCTGCACGGCCCGGGCGGCCTCGCTCAGCGGTACCCGCTCGCTCACCAGGGGCTTGATCGCGCCCCGGGCGGCCAGTGCGGTCAGTTCCTCGTGGCAGTGCAGGATGAGCTTCGGGTTCTTGGTGGCGTACAGGCCCCAGTGCAGGCCGAGGATCGAGTAGTTCTTCACCAGGGCGTGGTTGAGGCCGGGGCTCGGGATGGTGCCGCTGGCGAAGCCGACGACGACGATCCGGCCCTCGAAGGCGACCAGCTTGGCGGACTGTGCGTAGGCCTCGCCGCCGACGGGGTCGTAGATGACGTCGGCGCCCCGGCCGCCGGTGGCCTCCTTCACGGCCGCGATCACGTCCTCGCTGCGGCGGTCGACGACCACGTCACAGCCCAGCTCACGGGCGACGGCGGCCTTGTCCGCGCCGCCGACGACACCGATCACGGTGGCTCCGGCCGCCTTGCCGAGCTGGACGGCGGCGCTGCCGACACCGCCGGCGGCGGCGTGCACCAGCAGGGTCTCGCCGGCCTCGATGTGTGCCCGGCGGTGCAGGCCGAACCAGCCCGTCTGGTAGCCGATGTGCAGCGCGGCGGCCTCGGCGTCGTCCAGCGACTCGGGTGCGGGCAGCAGGGCGCGGGCGTCGGCGAGGGCGTACTCGGCGAAACCGCCGTACGGCAGCGCGGGGTTGGCGATCACCCGGCGGCCGTCCTCGGTCTCGCCGCAGATCTCCACGCCGGGCGTGAACGGCAGCGGGGGGCGCACCTGGTACTGGCCCCGGCACAGCAGGGCGTCCGGGAAGTTGATGTTGGCGGCGCGTACCCGCAGCAGCACCTGGCCCTCGCCGGGCGTGGGCGGGTCCACCTCCGCGAGGCGCATCACCTCGCTCGGCTCGCCGTTCTCGTGCACTTGCCATGCCTGCATGCGGGGCCTCCACGGGACTGCTTCGTCTGACCGGGTCCGACGGCATACTAAGCGGTCGCTTGCCGATCAGGGAACAGTCGCCCATGAGGGAACTGCGTCACTTCCGGGACGTCGGCCGGGCCCGTACGTGCATCCGCTCCCCCTGGGGCCCGAACAGGCTGAGGAACTCCACCGGCCCCTCCCCCGTCGACCCGAACCAGTGCGGCACGCGCGTGTCGAACTCGGCAGCCTCCCCCGCCGCCAGCACCACGTCGTGCTCGCCGAGGACCAGCCGGAGCCGGCCCGAGAGCACGTACAGCCACTCGTAGCCCTCGTGGGTGCGCGGGTCGGGCTCCTGATGGCGCTGCGGTTCGAGCACCTTGAAGGCCTGCAGGCCGCCGGGCTGGCGGGTCAGCGGCCAGTGGGTGCGCCCGCCCCGCACGATCGGCTTGGCCCGCACCCTCGGGTCCCCCGCCGGCGGCGCGCCGACCAGTTCGTCCAGCGGCACCTGATGCGCCTGGGCGATCGGCAGCAGCAGCTCCAGGCTGGGCTTGCGCAGGCCGGACTCCAGCCGGGACAGCGTGCTCACGGAGATCCCGGTCGCCTCCGACAGCACGGCCAGGGTCACCTCCCGCTCCTTGCGGATGCGGCGCAGCCGGGCACCCACCTCCGCCAGTACGTCGTCAGTGCTCATGCCTCTATTGCAGAAACGGCAAATACGTTTGTCAATACCGCGGCGATCGAGCCACGGTCGCGGCATGACGGAGAACAACAGGTACGCGTACGAAGTGGTCGTCGTCGGAGGCGGAGCCGCCGGGCTGTCCGCCGCACTGGTCCTCGGCCGGGCCCGGCGTCGCACCCTGGTCGTCGACGCCGGCGAGCCGCGCAACGCGCCGAGCGCCCACATGCAGGGCTATCTGTCCCGCGACGGCATGTCCCCGGCGGAGTTCCTGGCGGCCGGCCGTGCGGAGATCGCCCGGTACGGCGTGGAGCTGGTCCGGGACCGGGTGGTGGACGCGGACCGGGACGGGAAAGGCTTTACGGCGCGGCTTGCCGGCGGCCGGACGGTACGGGCCCGTCAGCTGGTGATCGCCACCGGCCTGACGGACGAACTGCCCGAGGTCCCGGGGCTGGCCGACCGATTCGGCCGGGACGTGGTGCACTGCCCGTACTGCCACGGCTGGGAGGCCCGCGACCTGCCGACCGGCGTGCTCGCGACCTCGCCGCTGAGCGTGCACCAGGCACTGATGGTGACCCAGTGGACGAAGGACGTGCGGTTCTTCCTGCACCAGGTGAGCGAGTCGGAGCTGACGGACGGCGATCTGCGCCGGCTGGCCGCCGCCGGGGTCGCGGTCGTGCCCGGCGAGGTGGCGGAACTCGTCGTCACCGGTGACCGGCTCGCCGGGGTCCGACTGGCGGACGGCACGGTCCACGACCGTGAGGTGCTCTACACCGCCCCGCGCGCCGTCCCCCGGAACGACCTCCTCGTGCGGCTGGGCGCCGAGCTGCGCGAGACCCCGTTCGGCAGCTACCCGGTGATCGACGAACGCGGCCTGACGACCGTGCCCGGCCTCTGGACGGCGGGCAACGCGAGCGGCTTCGCCGAACAGGTGATCAACGCGGCCAGCCGCGGGTACCGGGCGGGGGCGGCGATCAACGGGGAGCTGCTGATGGCGGACCTCGACGCGGCGGTCCGACGGTAACGGCGCGGGCCGTGTCTGATATGCGGCTACCGCCGCGTGGGCGCGACCGGCCCCGACGGCGCCGCGGACGAACGACGACACCGCGGCCCGCCCGGCGGCGCGCAGCCGCAGCCGCAGCCGCAGCCGCAGCCGCAGGCAAGGACCGCGCACCCGGCGGAGCGCTGAGGCACGATGGCTCCATGCTGCTTGCCCGGCTCGCTCAGGTGTCCCGGGACGTCGCCGCGACGGCGGCCCGGTCCCGTAAGACGGAGTTGCTCGCGGAGCTGTTCCGGGACGCGGCGGCGGACGACGTGCCGATCGTCATCCCGTATCTGGCCGGACGGCTGCCGCAGGGGCGGATCGGTGTCGGCTGGAGGGTGCTGAGCCGCGCGGTGCCGCCGGCCGCCGGGCCCGCCCTCACCGTCCAGGAGGTCGACGCCCTGCTCACCGAGCTGGGCTCGGTCTCCGGGCCGGGCGCGCAGGCGGAGCGGACCCGGATCGTCGGCGCGCTGATGGGCGCGGCCACCGAGGAGGAGCAGCGCTTTCTGCGCGGGCTGCTCACCGGCGAGGTCCGGCAGGGCGCGCTGGACGCGGTCGCGGTGGAGGGCCTCGCCCGGGCGACCGGCGCGGACCCGGCCGGCGTGCGGCGGGCGGTGATGCTCGCCGGTTCGCTGCAGACGGTCGCCCGGGCACTGCTCGCCGAGGGGCCGGGGGCGCTGGAGCGGTTCGGGCTCACCGTCGGCCGGCCGGTGCTGCCGATGCTGGCGCAGAGCGCGTCCTCGGTCGCCGAGGCGGTGCGGAAGCTGGGCGCGTGCGCGGTGGAGGAGAAGCTGGACGGCATCCGGGTGCAGGTCCACCGGGACGGCGACGCGGTCCGGGTGCACACCCGCACCCTGGACGACATCACCGACCGGCTGCCCGAAGTGACCGCCGTTGCACGGGAGTTGGCGGCTGATCGGTTCGTCCTGGACGGCGAGGTGATCTCCTTCGGCGCGGACGGCCGCCCGCGCTCCTTCCAGGAGACCGCGGGCCGGGTCGGGTCGCGCACGGACGTGGCGAAGGCGGCCGGTCAGGTCCCGGTCTCCCCCGTCTTCTTCGACGTCCTGGCCGTCGCCGGCCGCGATCTGCTGGACCTGCCGTTCGCCGAACGGCACGCGGAGCTGGCGCGGCTGGTGCCCGAGCCGATGCGGGTGCGTCGTACCGTGGCGCGGGGACCTGAGGACATCGCGGAGGCGGAACGCTTCCTCGCCGAGACGCTGGCCCGCGGGCACGAGGGCGTGGTGGTGAAGGCGCTGGCCGCTCCCTACAGCGCGGGCCGGCGCGGCGCCGCGTGGCTGAAGGTCAAGCCCGTGCACACCCTCGACCTGGTGGTGCTGGCCGCCGAGTGGGGCCACGGCCGCCGCACCGGCAAGCTCTCCAATCTCCACCTGGGTGCCCGCACCGCCGACGGCGGCTTCGCCATGCTGGGCAAGACCTTCAAGGGCATGACCGACGTGATGCTCGCCTGGCAGACGAAGCGGCTGCGGGAGCTGGCCGTCGAGGACGACGGCTGGGTGGTCCGGGTCCGCCCCGAACTCGTCGTGGAGATCGCCTACGACGGCCTGCAGCGCTCCTCCCGCTACCCGGCCGGCGTCACCCTGCGCTTCGCCCGCGTGGTCCGCTACCGCGAGGACAAACGGCCCGAGGAGGCCGATACGGTGGAGGCTCTGCTGGCGGCCCACCCGGAGGTCACACCGTGACGGCGCGTGCGGCGAAGCGCAGCGCAGGACTGCTGATGTTCCGGCACACCGATGAGGGACTTCAGGTGCTGCTGGGCCATATGGGTGGCCCGCTGTGGGCGAAGAAGGACGCGGGGGCGTGGACGGTCCCCAAGGGCGAGTACGCACCCGAGGAGCCCGCCTGGGAGGCGGCCCGGCGCGAGTTCCGGGAGGAGCTGGGGCTGGCGCCGCCCGACGGGGAGGCCGTACCGCTGGGCGAGGTCGTGCAGCGGGGCGGAAAGATCGTCACGGCGTGGGCGGTGGCGGCGGACCTGGACCTGTCGGGTTTCGACCCCGGCAGCTTCACCATGGAGTGGCCGCCGAGGTCCGGCCGGTTGCAGGAGTTCCCCGAGCTGGACCGGGTGGCCTGGCTGGGCCTCGGCCGGGCCCGGGAGCTGATCATCACCGCGCAGGCGGCGTTTCTCGACCGGCTGGCGGAGCACTCGGGCTGAGGAGGGGCTCACGCGTTGCGGACAGCACGCCCGCGCGCGAAGGTCGAGACAAGCCCGCTCCCAGGGAGGTCAGCCATGCCCATCGCGACGGTGAACCCGGCGAACGGCGAGACGCTCAAGACGTACGAGCCCATGGGCGAGGAGGAGCTTCAGCGCCGGCTCCAGCTCGCCGAGGCCACGTTCCGCACGTACCGGACGACCACGTTCGCCGAGCGGGCCCGCCTGATGGACAAGGCCGCCGATCTGCTGGACGAGGACCAGCCGGAGATCGCCCGGACCATGACCCTGGAGATGGGCAAGCCGGTCAAGCAGGCGCGCGCGGAGGCCGCGAAGTGCGCGAAGGCGATGCGCTGGTACGCCGCGCACGCCGAGGCGCTGCTGGCCGACGAGGAGCCCGCCGCCTCGGACGCCCGGGACTCCGGGGCGTCCCGGGTCCGGGTGCGCTACCGGCCGCTCGGACCGGTGCTCGCGGTCATGCCGTGGAACTTCCCGCTCTGGCAGGTCGTACGGTTCGCGGCGCCCGCGCTGATGGCGGGCAACGTGGGCCTGCTCAAACACGCCTCCAACGTCCCCCAGACGGCCCTGTACCTGGAGGATCTGTTCCACCGGGCGGGCTTCACGGAGGGCTGCTTCCAGACGCTGCTGATCGGGGCGGGCGCGGTGGACGACATCCTGCGCGACGAGCGGGTGAAGGCGGCCACCCTGACGGGCAGTGAGCCCGCGGGCCGGGCGGTCGCCTCCACCGCCGGCGAGATGGTCAAGAAGACGGTGCTGGAGCTCGGCGGCAGCGACCCCTACATCGTGCTGCCCTCCGCCGACGTGGACCGGGCCGCCGAGGTCGCGGTCACCGCGCGCGTGCAGAACAACGGGCAGTCGTGTATCGCCGCGAAGCGGTTCATCGTGCACACGGACGTGTACGACGCCTTCGCCGAGAGGTTCGTCGCGGGCATGAAGGCGCTCAAGGTCGGTGACCCGCTGGAGGAGGACACCGAGGTCGGGCCGCTCTCCTCCGAGCAGGGGCGCGCCGATCTGGAGGAACTGGTCGACGACGCCCGGCGCGGCGGGGCCGAGGTGTTGTGCGGGGGGCAACGGCCGGACGGACCGGGCTGGTACTACCCGCCGACCGTGCTCGCCGGCATCCACCGGGACATGCGCATCCACCGGGAGGAGGCGTTCGGCCCGGTGGCCACGCTGTACCGGGCCGGTGACCTGGACGAGGCGCTGCTCATCGCCAACGACTCGCCGTTCGGGCTGAGTTCCAACGTGTGGACGCGGGACGAGCACGAGGTGGCGCGGTGCGCCCGTGATCTGGAGGCCGGTTCGGTGTTCGTCAACGGGATGACCGCCTCCCACCCGGCGTTCCCGTTCGGAGGTGTCAAGCGCTCGGGGTACGGCCGTGAGCTGTCCGGGCACGGAATCCGGGAGTTCTGCAACATCACCACGGTTTGGCAGGGGCTGTGAGCGCTGCGGGGCTACCATCCCATTCGTGAACCGCGAAGTGACTCTGCCTCTGATCGTCGACGACCGCGGGACCTTGCAGGTGGCCGCCGCCGACGTGAGCAGGTTGCTGCGGACCGTGGGCGGGCGGTGGCTGCGGCTCGTGGAGGCCGGGGAGCAGGGGCTGGACGAGGACACGGTCGCCGCGCTCACCATCGAGCTGGCCAAGCTCGCGGATCGTATCGACGTGGCGTGCATCGCGCACAGCAGTGGGACGCCGTAGGGGTTTCGACCCCGTTTCGGGTGCAGGTGCGCCGTGACTCGTCGCGCCCACGCTCGGGGCTGCCCAGAGCCTGCTCCGCCGGTCGCTGCCCGCACCGACGCCGTCCGTCGGCCGTCAGGTCGCAACCGTGTCCGTCGGGGGCCCGGCGGCCGGCCGGGATCACCCTGTCCGTCGCGCTGTTCTCCCCCGCGCGACGTGCGGCTTCTTCTCCGACCCCGACATGGTGTCCCCGGTCTGGAGTAGTCCGGCGAGAGATCGCCGCCCTGACGGGTGATCGTGGGTGGACCACCTCCTGAGGTGAACCACCTTCTGACCGGCGGGCGAAGGCCTTCCGGACGGCGAAAGCAGGCACGGTTCATGGCGACTTTGTGCAGACCGGCGGTGTCGGTTCCGGAACACGTGATCACGATGGAGGAGACGCTGGAGCTGGCGCGCTCCCGCCACGCGGATCATCCACAACTGCCGCTCGCGCTACGGCTGATCGCGAACACGGGCGTCAAGACCCGGCACATCGTGCAGCCCATCGAGGAGACCCTCAAGCACCCCGGCTTCGAGGAGCGCAACAAGCTCTACGAGGCCGAGGCGAAGGCCCGGGTCCCCGCGGTGATCCAGCGGGCGCTCGACGACGCGGAACTCCTCACCACCGACATCGACGTGATCATCTACGTCTCGTGCACGGGCTTCATGATGCCCTCGCTCACGGCGTGGCTGATCAACGAAATGGACTTCGACCCCACCACGCGACAGCTGCCCATAGCCCAGCTGGGCTGCGCGGCCGGCGGCGCGGCGATCAACCGCGCCCACGACTTCTGCTCGGCCTACCCCGACGGCAACGCGCTCATCGTGGCCTGCGAGTTCTGCTCGCTGTGCTACCAGCCCACCGACCTGGGCGTCGGCTCGCTGCTCTCCAACGGCCTGTTCGGTGACGGCATAGCCGCAGCCGTGGTCCGCGGCACGGGCGGCACCGGCATCGAGCTGGAGCGCAACGGCTCGTACCTGATCCCGAAGACCGAAGAGTGGATCATGTACGACGTCCGTGCGACCGGCTTCCACTTCCTGCTCGACAAGCGGGTGCCGGCCACCATGGAGCCGCTCGCCCCGGCGCTGCAGGACCTCGCGGGCCTGCACGGCTGGGACGCGTCCGACCTGGACTTCTACATCGTCCACGCGGGCGGGCCGCGCATCCTCGACGACCTGAGCAAGTTCCTCCGGGTCGACCCGCACGCGTTCCGGTTCAGCCGGGCCACCCTCACCGAGTACGGCAACATCGCCTCCGGCGTCGTGCTGGACGCGCTGCGCCGGATGTTCGACGAGGGCGGCGCCGAGCACCGGGCACGCGGGCTGCTCGCCGGGTTCGGACCCGGCATCACCGCGGAAATGGCGCTGGGCCGCTGGCGCGGCTCCGACCGAGAAACGGCATGAGTACGGCATGACGGAAGAGACGCTCACCGAGACCCTGCCCCCGATCCGGCACTGGCCGGCGCTCGATCTGACCGGGACGGACTTCGACCCGGTGCTGAGAGAGCTGATGAGCGAGGGACCGGTCACCCGCATCCAGCTGCCCAACGGCGAGGGCTGGGCGTGGCTGGTGACCCGGTACGACGACGTACGCATGGTGACCAACGACGCCCGCTTCAGCCGCGAGGCCGTCATGGACAAGCCGGTCACCCGGCTGGCCCCGCACTTCATCCCGGACCCGGGAGCGGTCGGCTTCCTCGACCCGCCCGACCACACCCGGCTGCGCCGCTCGGTGGCGCCCGCGTTCACCACCAAGGGCGTGGAGCGGGTCCGGGAGAAGGCCCGGGCCATGCTGGACGAGCTGATCGACGAACTCCTCCAGGACGGGCCGCCGGCCGATCTCACGGCCACGATCCTCAGCCCGTTCCCGATCGCGGTGATCTGCGAGATGATGGGCGTCCCGGCCGCCGACCGGCACGTCATGCACACCTGGACGCAGCTCATCCTGTCCTCCTCGAACGGCAAGGAGGTCAGCGAGAAGGCCAAGCGAGAGATGGCCGCCTACTTCTCCGACCTCATCGGGCTGCGCGAGAACAGCACGGGCGAGGACGTCACCTCACTGCTCGGCGCCGCCGTCGGCCGGGGCGAGATCACCCTGGAGGAGGCCGTGGGGCTGGCCGGGCTGCTCCAGATCGGCGGCGAGGCGGTCACCAACAACAGCGGCCAGATGTTCTATCTGCTGCTGACCCGCCCCGACCTGGTGGACCGGCTGCGCGCGGAGCCGGAGATCCGCCCGAAGGCGATCGACGAGCTACTGCGCTGGATCCCGCACCGCAACGCGGTCGGCCTGTCCCGCATCGCCCTGGTGGACGTGGAGATCCGGGGCGTGCGGATCCGCGCGGGCGACGCGGTGTACAACTCCTACCTGGCCGCCAACCGCGACCCGGACGTCTTCCCCGACCCGGAGACGATCGACTTCTCGCGCAGTCCCAACCCCCATGTCTCCTTCGGTTTCGGCCCGCACTTCTGCCCCGGCAACATGCTGGCCCGGCTGGAGGAGGAACTCATGGTGGACGCCCTGCTGGACCGGATTCCGGGCCTCAGACTGGCCGTACCGCCGGAGCAGGTGCCCTTCAAGAAGGGTGCGCTGATCCGGGGGCCCGAGGCCGTACCGGTGACCTGGTGAGCAGCCGATGACCTGGACCGAGGGACTCCTCGTACCGCCGGGCCACGGCCGTGTCGTCGAGACACCGGCCCAGCGGGTGACGTTCAAGGTCACCGGCATGCACTCGCGGATGGCCTCCACCTTCGAGGTGGAGGTCCCGCCGGGTTTCGACGTGGGTGCGCATGTGCACACGCGCAGCGAGGAGCTGTTCTACGTCCTGGAGGGCGAGCTCGACGTCCTCGCCTTCGAGCCGCTCGTCCGCACGCCCGACAACTGGCAGAAGTGGCAGTCGAGTTCGGGCAACAGAGTGGTCCGGGCGACCCAGGGTACGGTGATCGTCGTACCACCCGGTTGCCCCCATGCGTTCGCGAACCCGACGGACACGCCGGCGAAGATGTTCTTCCAGGCGAGTCCGCCGCCGGATCACGAACGCTACTTCGAGGAGCTGCTGGAGATCCTGGGGAACGGGGGCCCGCCGGACCAGGAGGCGATCGAGGCGCTGCGGGCCACGTACGACATCGAGCAGCTGACGCCGCTCAAGCACCGTTAGCGCAGGGGCATGCCCGAGAGGGTGCGGGCGATGACCAGGCGCTGGATCTCACTCGTGCCCTCGAAGATGGTGTAGATGGCCGCGTCCCGGTGCATGCGCTCGACGGGGTATTCACGGGTGTAACCGTTGCCGCCGAGGATCTGGATGGCCTGGGCGGTGACCTTCTTGGCCGTCTCGCTGGCGAACAGCTTCGACATGGAGCCCTCGGCGGCGGTGAACGGCTTGCCGTTGACCGCCATCCAGGAGGCGCGCCAGACCAGCAGCCGGGCCGCGTCGATCTGGGTCCGCATGTCGGCGAGCTGGAAGGCGACGCCCTGGTTGTCGATGATCGGCCGGCCGAACTGCTCGCGGGTCTTCGCGTAGTCCAGGGCGACCTCGTACGCGGCGCGCGCGGTGCCGACCGCCATCGCTCCGACGGCCGGGCGGGACGCCTCGAACGTCGCCATCGCCGCGTTCTTCACACGCTCACCGCCGCCGGCCTTCGCCCTCTCGCGGGCGCGGGCGAGGCGCTCGTCCAGCTTCTCCTTGCCGCCGAGCAGGCAGGAGCCGGGGACCCGGACGTTGTCGAGGATCACCTCGGCGGTGTGCGAGGCGCGGATGCCGTGCTTCTTGAACTTCTGGCCCTGCGCGAGACCGGGGGTGCTCGGCGGGACGATGAAGGAGGCGTGGCCCTTGGAGCCCAGCTCCGGGTCGACGACGGCGACGACGACGTGGACGTTGGCAATGCCACCGTTGGTCGCCCAGGTCTTCGTGCCGTTGATCACCCACTCGTCCTTCGCCTCGTCGTACACGGCACGCGTGCGCATGGAGGCGACGTCGGAGCCGGCGTCGGGCTCGGAGGAGCAGAACGCGGCGACCTTGACATCGTTCTGGTCGCCGTACATCTGCGGGATCCAGGTGCCGATCTGCTCCTCGGTTCCGTTGGCGAGCACGCCCACGGCGGCGAGCCCCGTGCCCACAATGGAGAGGGCGATGCCCGCGTCGCCCCAGAACAGTTCCTCCATCGCCATCGGGATACCGAGCCCGGTGGGGTCGAAGTACTGCTGCGCGTAGAAGTCGAGGGAGTAGATGCCTACCTTCGCGGCCTCCTGGATGACCGGCCAGGGAGTCTCCTCGCGCTCGTCCCACTCGGCGGCCGCGGGGCGGATCACGTCGGCGGCGAAGCCATGGAGCCAGTCCCGGACTTCCTTCTGTTCGTCGTTCAGCTCCATGGTGAACTCGGCCATGTCCCCTCCAGCGGCGGCAGTACGTCTCACCAGCGATGTTACTAGCGGTAACCCGAGTCTGTTACCCACGGGTAGGAAAAGTCAACCGGCGATGACGCCTCGGCATCCCGTTCGATGTCAGGGGCACAGTCAGTGTTAGTTTGCGCAGGCGTCACCGAATCAGCACGGGTGGGGAGAAGACATGGACACCACACAGCGGACCGGGCAGCAGCAGTCCGCCGACCGCCGACGGCGCGAGCTGCTGGAGGCCGCGGACCGGGTGGTGCTCCGGGACGGCCCGCAGGCGTCGATGAACGCGATCGCGGCCGAGGCCGGGATCACCAAGCCGATCCTGTACCGCCACTTCGGCGACAAGGGCGGGCTGTACGCGGCCCTCGCCAAGCGGCACACGGACGCGCTGCTCGCTTCCCTGCGGGCGGCGCTGGACGCTCCCGCGGACCGGCGCGAGCGGGTCGAGTCCACGCTGGACACCTACCTCGCCGCGATCGAGGCGCGTCCTCAGGTGTACCGGTTCCTGATGCACCCGGCGGAGGGCAGCACGGGCGGCGACCAGGGCTTCGACGTCGGCAAGCACTCCGCTCCGCTGCTGCGGCGGATGGGCGAGGAGCTGGCCCAGGTCATCGAGGAGCGGGTGGACCTCGGTCCGGACAGCCAGCAGCTCGCGCGGGTGTGGGGGCATGGGATCGTCGGGATGATGCACGCGGCCGGGGACTGGTGGCTGGGGGAACGGCCCTGCGCCCGGGCCGAGTTGGTGCGGTCTTTGGCGGACCTGCTGTGGGGCCGTCTGGCGGCGGCCGGGGACAGGATCGGCGGTCCCGGGTTCTAGGCGGTCAGGCCTGCCTGCTCCAGGAAGCCCGGGAGATCTGCCTCGACAGTCTCCGCTTGCGCCACCCCGTGACGTGGTCCGCGTACACCCGGCCCTCCAGGTGGTCGCACTCGTGCTGAAGGCAGCGCGCGAAGAACCCCGTGCCGTGCACGGTGACCGGCTCCCCCGTCGCCGTGACACCCTCGACCACCGCGTGGTCGTACCGCTGCGTCCCCGCCTCCAGCCCCGGCAGGGACAGGCAGCCCTCGGGGCCGCGGATCACCACACCGTCCGTCTCCACCAGGCGGGGGTTCACGATGTGGCCCAAGTGACGTACGTCATCGTCGTCGGGGCAGTCGTACACGAACACCCGCAGCGGCACCCCCACCTGATTCGCCGCCAGACCGACCCCCTGCGCCGCGTACATCGTGGCGAACAGATCCTCCACGAGGTCCGCCAGCTCGGCGCCGAATTCGGTGACTTCCCGGCATTGCTCGCGCAGCGCCGCTTCGCCGAGCAGGGTGAGGGGCCGGACTCGCCCGCGGGCGCCCGGAATGGAACCGTGTCGCATGGCCGCAAGGGTACGGTTCGTTCGACCCACGCCCTCGCCCAGGTGTGGGCGCGATTCGGGTGTGCGAAGGGATCTCGATAGGCTGAGGTCCACACCACGCTGCCGGATGGCCCCAGGCGCGGCGCGTACGCAAGGAGGATCGAGAACTGATGGCAGGCAACTCGGACCCGCTCACGCCGCGGGCCAAGCTGGCCGTGACCGCGGGCAAGGCGGTCGCTGCGGCATCGCGCGCCGCGGGACGCGGCAGCGGGTCGGTGATCGGTGGCCGGGTCGCGCTGAGACTCGACCCCGACCTGCTCGCCCGGCTCGCCCAGAACCTGGACGTCGTCCTGGTCTCCGCCACCAACGGCAAGACCACGACGACCCGGCTGATCGCCGAGGCGCTGCGTGCCGCCGGCCCGGTCGTGTCCAACGCGCTCGGCGCCAACATGCCGGCCGGCATCACCTCCGCGCTGGCGGGCGGCTCGGACGCGAAGTTCGCGGTCATCGAGGTCGACGAGAAGTACCTGGCCGGTGTGGCCCGGGACACCGACCCGAAGTGCATCGCCCTGCTCAACCTCTCCCGCGACCAGCTCGACCGCGCCGCCGAGACCCGGATGCTCGCCGAGAACTGGCGCGAGGGCCTCGCCGGCTCCAAGGCCGTCGTCGTCGCCAACTGCGACGACCCGCTGGTGGTGTGGGCCGCCTCCTCCTCCCCGAACGTGGTCTGGGTCGCCGCCGGGCAGATGTGGAAGGACGACGCCTGGTCCTGCCCGTCCTGCGGTGGCGTGATGCAGCGCCCCGGCGACGACTGGTACTGCGGCGAGTGCGGCTTCCGCCGGCCCCAGCCGACCTGGGCGCTGTCCGGGGACCACGTCCTCGACCCGCACGGCTCCGCGTGGCCGATCCATCTGCAGCTCCCGGGGCGCGCCAACAAGGCGAACGCGGCCAGCTCCGCCGCCGTGGCCGCCGTCTTCGGGGTGCCGCCGCAGGTCGCCCTGGAGCGGATGTACCAGGTGCAGGCCGTGGCCGGCCGCTACGACGTCGTGCAGTTCCTGAACCGTGATCTGCGGCTGCTGCTGGCCAAGAACCCGGCCGGCTGGCTGGAGACGTTCTCCCTGATCGACCAGCCGCCCGCGCCGGTGATCCTCTCCGTGAACGCCCGCGGGGCCGACGGCACCGACACCTCCTGGCTGTGGGACGTCGACTACACCCGGCTCACCGGCCACCCGATCTTCGTGATCGGCGACCGCAAGCTGGACCTCGCCGTCCGTCTGGAGGTCGCGAACCAGCACTTCCAGGTCTGCGACACCCTCGACCAGGCCGTGCAGATGTGCCCGCCCGGCCGGATCGAGGTCATCGCGAACTACACCGCTTTCCAGGACCTGCGCCGCCGCGTCGGCAACTGATCTTCTGATCCTCGAAGGGCGATCACCTCATGAGCGACAACCAACTGCGGCTGGTGTGGGTCTACCCGGACCTGCTGAGCACCTACGGCGACCAGGGCAACGCGCTCGTCGTGGAGCGCCGGGCCCGGCAGCGCGGCCTGGACGTGGCCCGCCTGGACGTGCGCAGCGACCAGCCGATCCCGACCTCCGGCGACATCTACCTGATCGGCGGCGGCGAGGACCGTCCGCAGCGGCTCGCGGCCGAGCGGCTGCGCCGGGACGGGCATCTGTACCAGGCCGTGCAGAACGGCGCGATCGTCTTCTCGGTGTGCGCCGGCTACCAGATCCTCGGCCACGAGTTCATCAACGACCTCGGCCAGCGCGAGCCGGGCCTCGGTCTGCTCGACGTGGTGTCGGTGCGCGGCGAGGGCGAGCGGTGCGTCGGTGACGTGCTCGCCGACATCGACCCGCAGCTCGGCCTGCCCCAGCTGACCGGCTTCGAGAACCACCAGGGCGTCACCCACGTCGGCCCGAACGCCCGCCCGTTCGCCCGGGTGCAGATCGGCAAGGGCAACGGCACCGGGGACGGCACGGAGGGCGCGTACAACGGGACCGTCTTCGGTACGTACATGCACGGCCCGGTCCTCGCCCGCAACCCGCTGATCGCCGACCTGCTGCTCAAGCTGGCGCTCGACGTCAATGCGCTGCCGCCGATCGACGACCGCTGGTACGAGGCTCTGCGGGGCGAGCGCATCGCGGCCGCGCAGCAGCCTGCGTAAGGCTCCTTCCAGGGACACTGCAGGGCCTTTCCAGCGTCTGTCGGCACGATGGTTCCGAGCCCGCCTGACGGACCGTCCGCTCATATGCGCGGGCGCGTCCAGCAGGCGGACGCCTGCTACGGAGCGACCCCCTCACGCCGGTAGGGTGGCCGGGAATCCGCCGGACAACGTGGTCCGGTCACCCGGCCCACGTTGAGAAGGTATTTCGGGCTATGCGCATTGGTGTCCTCACGTCCGGCGGCGACTGCCCCGGCCTGAACGCCGTCATCCGGTCCGTCGTGCACCGTGCCGTCGCCGACCACGGCGACGAGGTCATCGGTTTCCGGGACGGCTGGAAAGGCCTCCTGGAGTGCGACTATCTGAAGCTCGACCTCGATGCCGTGGGCGGCATCCTGGCGCGCGGCGGCACCATCCTCGGCTCCTCCCGGGTCCGCCCGGAGCACTTGCGCGACGGGGTGGAGCGGGCCAAGGGCCATGTCCAGGAGCTCGGCCTGGACGCGATCATCCCGATCGGCGGGGAGGGCACGCTGAAGGCGGCCCGGCTGCTGTCGGACAACGGGCTGCCGATCGTGGGCGTGCCCAAGACCATCGACAACGACATCGCCGTCACCGATGTCACCTTCGGCTTCGACACGGCCGTGACCGTGGCGACGGAGGCCCTGGACCGGCTGAAGACCACCGCCGAGTCGCACCAGCGGGTGCTGATCGTGGAGGTCATGGGCCGGCACACCGGCTGGATCGCGCTGCACTCCGGCATGGCGGCCGGCGCCCACGCCGTCGTCGTACCGGAACGGCCCTTCGACATCGAGGAGTTGACGAAGAAGGTCGGCGAGCGGTTCGCGGCGGGCAAGCGGTTCGCCATCGTGGTCGCGGCCGAGGGCGCCAAGCCGAAGACCGGCACGATGGAGTTCGACGAGGGCGGCAAGGACATCTACGGCCACGAGCGCTTCGCCGGCATCGCCCGGCAGCTGTCGATCGAGCTGGAGCAGCGGCTCGGCAAGGAGGCGCGGCCAGTCATCCTCGGGCACGTCCAGCGGGGCGGCACGCCGACCGCGTACGACCGGGTGCTCGCCACGCGCTTCGGCTGGCACGCGGTGGAGGCCGTGCACCGGGGCGAGTTCGGCCGGATGACGGCGCTACGCGGGACCGACATCGTGATGGTGTCGCTGGCGGAGGCCGTGGAGACGCTGAAGACCGTTCCGGTGGAGCGGTACGACGAGGCGGAGTGCGTGCTGTAGTTCGCCTGCGAACAACCTGCCCCCGGTCACGGCCGTGACCGGGGGCGGTTCTACTCTGGGGGCGGACAACTCGCACAACCCCCACGAATCAGGAGCCGCCGGATGGATCACAGCGGGCACGGCATGATGATGGATCTGCCGCCGTTCACGCTGGGGCGGGGGCTGGAGTGGTCCGCCGACCCGTTCTTCCTCATCGCGTGCCTGCTCGGGCTCGGGCTGTACGGGTGGGGTGTCGTACGGCTGCGGCGGCGCGGGGACGCGTGGCCGGCCGGCCGTACGGTGTCGTACGCCGTCGGTGTGCTGACCGTCGCGGTGGTGATGTGCACCAAGCTGAACGACTACGGCATGGTCATGTTCAGCGTGCACATGGTGCAGCACATGATCATCAGCATGCTGTCGCCCATACTGATCCTGCTCGGCGCCCCGGTCACGCTGGCGCTGCGCGCGCTGCCCGTCGCCGGCAAAGGCCGCAAGGGGCCGCGCGAGCTGCTGCTGGCGCTGCTGCACAGCCGCTACATGCGGATCATCACGCACCCGGCGTTCACGATCCCGATGTTCATCGCGAGCCTGTACGTGCTGTACTTCACCCCGCTGTTCGACTTCCTGATGGGGTCGAAGGCCGGGCACATCGCGATGATGGTGCACTTCTTCGCCGTGGGCATGGTGTTCTTCTGGCCGATCATGGGCGTCGACCCGGGCCCGCACCGGCCCGGGTACGTGATGCGCATGCTGGAGCTGTTCGCGGGCATGCCGTTCCACGCGTTCTTCGGCATCGCGCTGATGATGGCGTCGGCGCCGATGGTGAGCACCTTCGAGCACCCGCCCGCCTCGCTCGGCATCGACGCGCTGTCCGACCAGAACGCCGCGGGCGGCATCGCCTGGGCGTTCAGCGAGGTCCCGTCCGTGCTGGTGCTGATCGCGCTGCTGTTCCAGTGGTATCGCTCCGAGCAGCGGCAGGCCAGGCGCACGGACCGGGCCGCGGACCGGGACGGCGACAAGGAGCTGGAGGCGTACAACGCCTACCTGGCCTCGCTGAACGCGCGCAAGGGCTAGGCGGAGCCATCCCCTCCGGGCGGGATCCGGGGCACCATGGTCGTGGACGGACCATGAGGAGGGTGTCGCGATGCCCGGTTCCACGAACGGTACGAACGGCTCCACCAACGGCTCCACCAAGGCGATGGGGGCGCTCACGGTCGGCGGGCTCGTCGCCGTGACCGCCTACACGGTCGCGCTCGGCAGCAACGGCTGGCTGTGGTTCGGCTGGGTGGTGCTGGGTCTGCTGACCCTCGCCATGGTCATCACGCCGTCCTAGGCCGTCTCGCGGCGGGCGTGGCTGATTACAGTGCCCGCATGAACAGCAGGACCGCCTCCTTCGACGATCTCGACCGCAAGATCATCACCGCGCTGATGGCGAACGCCCGGACCAGCTTCGCCGAGATCGGCGCGGACGTAGGGCTGTCGTCCACCGCCGTCAAACGACGCGTGGACCGGCTGCGCGAGACCGGGGTGATCACCGGGTTCACGGCCACGGTCAAGCCGTCGGCGCTGGGCTGGCGCACGGAGGCGTACGTCGAGGTGTACTGCGAGGGCGCGGCCCCGCCCCGGCGGCTCGCGGAGGTCGTACGGAACCATCCGGAGATCACGGCGGCCATGACGGTCACGGGCGGCGCGGACGCGCTGCTGCATGTCCGGGCCCGGGACGTGGAGCACTTCGAGGAGGTGCTGGAGCGCATCCGCACCGAGCCGTTCATCCGGAAGACGATCAGCGTGATGGTGCTGTCCCACCTCCTGCCGGAGAGCCCGGAAGCGGGCGCCACCCAACCGGCCCCGGAATGAGGCGCGGGCGCGGAAGTATGCGCAGCACTTCTGCGTGATGTCGAGCGACGACGCATCGATGCTGCGCATGCACGCAGCTTTTCGCACTTGTCGTCCGTGGATCTCCGTTCCTACCGTTGTGTCACCCGTCAGTGACACACAGGAACCGGAGGAAACCCTCTGTGCCCGAAAGCCGTGTGCCGCGTTCCCGGCGTTTTCTCGTCTGTGAACCCAGACATTTCGCCGTCAGCTACGCGATCAATCCCTGGATGCATCCCGACCGACCGGTCGACGTGGATCTCGCCCAGGAGCAATGGCAGGCGCTGATGCGCGCCTATCGCACCCACGGTCACACCGTCGAGTCGATCGAGCCGGTGCCCGGCCTGCCCGACATGGTCTTCGCCGCCAACGCGGCCTTCGTCGTCGGCGGCCGGGTCTTCGGCTCGCTGTTCCACGCACCCGAGCGCCGCCCCGAGTCGGTGCACTACGACACCTGGTTCAAGACGGCGGGCTACGACGTGTACCGCCCGGAGGCGGTGACCGAGGGCGAGGGGGACCTGGTGTGGACGGGCCGGTACGTGCTCGCCGGCACCGGGTTCCGCACCACCCGCGAGGCGCACCGGGAGGCGCAGGAGTTCCTCGGCCACCCGGTGATCGGCCTGACCCTGGTGAACCCGTACTTCTACCACCTGGACACCGCGCTGTTCGTCCTCGACGACGACAACATCTGCTACTACCCCGAGGCGTTCTCGGCGGGCAGCCGCGAGGTGCTGCGCCGCCTGTATCCGGACGCGGTGCTCGCCGGCCGCGACGACGCGATGGCGTTCGGCCTGAACTCCGTGTCCGACGGCCGCAATGTCTTCATCGCCCCGCAGGCCGAGGCGCTCGCCGACAGTCTCGCCGACCACGGTTACGTCCCCGTCCCCGTCGACCTTTCGGAGTTCCACAAGGCCGGCGGTGGCATCAAGTGCTGCACCCAGGAGATCCGCTGATGACCGCGCCCACCCGTGTATCCGCGCCGACGCGTACGTCCGCCGACCTGATCCGCGCCGAGGAACCGGTCCTCGCGCACAACTACCACCCGCTGCCCGTGGTCGTCGCCCGGGCCGAGGGCGCCTGGGTCGAGGACGTCGAGGGCCGGCGTTACCTCGACATGCTCGCCGGCTACTCGGCGCTGAACTTCGGCCACCGTCACCCGGCGCTGATCGAGGCCGCGCACCGCCAGCTGGACCAGCTCACGCTGACCTCCCGCGCCTTCCACAACGACCGGCTCGCCGAGTTCGCCGAGCGGCTCGCGGGGCTGACCGGGCTGGACATGGTGCTGCCGATGAACACGGGCGCGGAGGCCGTGGAGAGCGCCGTGAAGGTGGCCCGCAAGTGGGCGTACGACGTCAAGGGAGTCCCGGACGGACAGGCGACGATCGTCGTCGCGGCGGAGAACTTCCACGGCCGTACGACGACCATCGTCAGCTTCTCCACCGACGAGACGGCCCGCGGCGGCTTCGGCCCGTTCACGCCCGGCTTCCGGATCGTGCCGTACGACGACCTGGCCGCGCTGGAGGAAGCGGTCGACGACACGACGGCTGCGGTGCTGATCGAGCCCATCCAGGGCGAGGCCGGCGTCGTCATCCCCTCCGCCGGCTATCTCGCCGGGGTGCGCGAGCTGACCCGGCGCAAGGGCTGCCTGTTCATCGCCGATGAGATCCAGTCGGGCCTCGGCCGCACCGGCCGCACCCTCGCCGTCGAGCACGAGGACGTCGTGCCGGACGTGCTGACGCTCGGCAAGGCACTCGGTGGCGGCATCGTGCCGGTGTCGGCGGTGGTGGCCCGGCGCGAGGTGCTGGGCGTGCTGCACCCGGGCGAGCACGGCTCCACCTTCGGCGGCAACCCGCTCGCGGCGGCGGTCGGCACGGCCGTGATCGGCCTGCTGGAGACCGGCGAGTTCCAGCGGCGGGCCGCCGAGCTGGGCGTGGTCCTGCGCGACGGACTCGCCGAGCTGGTCGGCGCCGGCGTGGTCGGCTTCCGGGCGCGCGGGCTGTGGGCGGGCGTCGACATCGACCCGGCGATCGGCACCGGCCGTGAGATCAGCGAGCGGCTGATGCGGGAGGGGATCCTGGTCAAGGACACCCACGGCTCCACCATCCGGCTGGCGCCCCCGCTGACCGTCACCGCGGAGGAGTTGCGCTCGGCGCTGGCGGCGCTGGCGAAGGTGCTGGGTTCGTGACCTGAGGGGCGGGGGCGGGGGCGGGCGCCTGTCATGCTCCGGTCCCGCCCTCCGCCCGCCGTCCCACGTGGCCCACTGCCCGTCCCGCCCGGCGCCCCGAGGGTGAAGATTGAGCCAGGAGGGGGTAGACCACTCTCAGCGACAGAGAGGCCGACGGTGGGCACTCACGAGAAGCGGGACGCTGCCCGGCAGCGGTTCGACGTGGCCGATGCCGCGCCCCTGCTGCTCGACGCGCAGGGCGTGGTGACGAGCTGGACCCGCGATGCCCAGCGGCTGCTGGCGTACCCGGCGGCCGAGGTGGTGGGCACCGAGGTGACCGGTCTGCTGTCCGCCGAGGACGCCACGCGGGTGCCCGAACTGGCCGCGCGGTGCCGCAGGGACGGCGGCTGGGCGGGGCTGCTGACCGCGCGGCGCAAGGACGGGCAGCCGGTCCGGGTGATGGTGCGGGTCACTCCCGCGATGGAACCCGGCGGCGCGCCGCACTGGCTGGTTCTGCTCTCCGACGTCTCCGGGGCACGCGGCTGGGACATGAGCCGTGCGGTGCTGGAGCAGATGGTCACCGACTCCCCCGTCGGCATCGCCATCGTGGACACGGATCTGCGGTGCGTGTGGTCGAACGCGGCCCTGGAGCGGTACGGCGGCGGCTCCCCGCGGGAGCGGCTGGGGCGGCGGCTGGGGGAGATTCAGCCGGGCATCGACTTCGGCGGCATCGAGACTCAGATGCGGCGCGTGCTGGAGACCGGCCGGCCGGTGGTCGGGTACGAGCATGTGGGCCAGGTGCGGTCCGCGCCGCACCGGGAGACGGCGCACATGATGTCGTTCACCCGCCTGGACGACGACCAGGGCCACCCGATGGGCGTGTACTACACCGTCGTCGACATCACCGACCGGCACCGGGCCCGGCAGCGCCTCGCCCTGCTCGACCGGGCCGGCGAGCAGATCGGCCGCAGCCTGGACATCGTGCGCACCGCGCAGGAACTGGCCGACGTGGCCGTGCAGGACTTCGCCGACTTCGTCAGCGTGGACCTGCTGGAGTCCGTGCTGCGGGGCGCGGAGCCCGAGCAGCCGGGCGACACGGACCGGGTGCCGCTGCGGCGCGCCGGGCAACAGTCGGTGAGCCCGGGGGTCCCGGAGTCCGTCGTCGGGATCGGCGAGGTGGCCACCTATTTCGCCGGCTCGCCCCCGATCCGCTGTCTGACCACGGGCCGCTCCTGGCGCGAGGAACGGCTCGATCCGCTGGCCAGGGAGTGGGCCACGGACATCCCGGACGGCCGGGCGGCGACCTTCCTGGACCTGGGCCTGCACAGCGTGCTGATCGTGCCCGTCAGCGCGCGGGGCGTCACGATGGGGGTCACCACCTTCTTCCGGGGCCACCGGCAGGACCCGTTCGACGAGGACGACCTGAGTCTCGCCGAGGACCTGGTGTCCCGGGCGGCGGTGTGCGTGGACAACGCCCGCCGCTACACCCGCGAGCGGGACGCGGCCCTGGTCCTGCAGCGCAGCCTGCTGCCGCAGCGGCTGCCCGAGCAGGCGGCGGTGGAGGTGGCCGCCTGCTACCGGCCGGCCGACGAGCTGACCGGCCTCGGCGGCGACTGGTACGACCTGATCCCGCTGTCCGGTGCGCGCGTCGCCCTCGTCGTGGGCGAGGTGCCGGGGCACGGGATCGACGCCGCCGCGGCCATGGGGCGGCTGCGCACCGCCGTACGCACCCTCGCGGCGCTCGATCTGCCGCCCGAGGAGGTCCTCGCCCATCTCGACGACCTGGTGGCGCGCACGGCCGACGAGGAAGGCCTGCCGCTTGCGGACACGGTGGCCGGCGGTGCGGAGTCGGTGGGCTCGGGATGTCTGTACGTCGTCTACGACCCGGTCGCCGGGCAGTGCGCGATGGCCGCCGCGGGCCATCCGGCGCCCGCCGTCGTCCTGCCCGACGGTGCCGTCAGCTTCGTCGATCTTCCGCAGGGGCCGCCGCTCGGGGTGGGCGGTGCCCCCTTCGAGGCGGTCGAGCTGTCCCTGGCCGAGGGCAGCACGCTGGCCCTGCACACCGACGGCCTGCTGGCCCACGCGTACGACAACGGAACGGCCGACGCGGACCGCGGCCGGCTGCGCCGCGCCCTGGAGCGGTACGGCTCCTCGCTCGATCAGGCCTGCCGGACCGTGATCGACACCCTGGTCCCGGCCCGGCCGCACGACGACGTGGCCCTCCTGCTGGCCCGCACCAGGCTGCTCGGCACGGACCGGGTCGCCGACTGGGAGCTGCCCCCCGACCCGGCCGCGGTCTCCGAGGCCCGCAAGGACGCCGCCCGGCAACTGGACGAGTGGGGCCTGGAGGAACTGGCGTTCACGACCGAACTGGTCGTGAGCGAGCTGGTCACCAACGCCATCCGGCACGCCGAGGGCCCCATCCGGCTCCGGCTGATCAGGAACCGGACCCTGATCTGCGAGGTCACCGACGGCAGTGCCACCGCGCCCCATCTGCGCCATCCGCGCGCCACGGACGAGGGCGGCCGCGGACTGCTGCTGGTCTCCCAGTTCTCCCAGCGCTGGGGGACCCGCTTCGTACCCGGTGGAAAGGTCATCTGGGCGGAGCAGTCCCTGACGGAGCCGCCCGTCTGACGTGCGCGGCACGCGGGGACGCCGTATGACAGAGAACAACGGCTGGCAGAGGAAGACGGCGGGAACCGGCGTGATTCCGGCGGATGGGTGGCAGCCATGGACGACACGGCCATCGACTACGCGGCGGTGTTCCAGGCGCTGCCGGGCATGGTGGCGCTGCTGACGCCCGGTCTGGTCTTCGCGGACGCCAACGCGGAGTTCCTGAAGGCGGCCAGGCGCACCCGCGATCAGGTGGTGGGGCGCCGTCTCTTCGACGTCTTCCCTGACAATCCGAACGACCCCGGCGCGTCGGGCATGCGCAATCTGGCCGCTTCGCTGACGCGGGTCGCGGCCACCGGCGAGCGGGACACCATGGCCCTGCAGCGCTACGACGTCGAGAACCCCGACCGGCCCGGGGAGTGGGAGGAGCGCTACTGGAGCCCGGTCAACGCCCCGGTCTTCGGCCCGGAGGGCAAGGTGACGCTGCTGGTGCACCGGGTGGAGGAGGTCACCGAGCTGATCCGGGCCCGCGGCGGTCCCACCGGAGGCCGGACCCGGGTCCTGGAGGCCGAGCTGTTCACGCGCGCCCGCGAACTGCAGGAGCTCAACGAGCGGCTGCGCCAGGCCCACGCCCGCGAGCGCGAGGTGGCCCTCGCCCTGCAGGAGGCCATGCTGCCCGCCTGCCGGCAGGTCGGCCACCATCGTGTCGCCGTGCGGTACCGGCCCGCGGTCGGCGCGCTGAACGTGTGCGGGGACTGGTACGACCTCGTCGACCTGGTCGGCGGCAACCGCATCGGGGTGTCCGTGGGCGACGTGGTCGGCCACGGCCTGGCGGCCGCCGGGGTCATGGGCCAGCTGCGCAGCGCGCTGAGCGCCGCCTCCCGGGTGGCCATGGGGCCGGGCGAGGCCCTGAACATCCTGGGGCGGTACGCGAGCGTCGTCGACGGCGCCGAATCGGCCACCGCCGTCACGACGTTCATCGACTTCGACGACCACACGATCAGCTACAGCAGCGCCGGACATCCGCCGCCCGTCCTCGTCCACCCCGACGGCCGCACAGAGTTCCTCGACCAGGCCACCGACCCGCCGCTCGACGCCCGCCCCGACCCGATGCCCCGCCCCCAGGCCGTGACGGACTTCGCCGAGGGCGCCACCCTCGTCCTCTACACCGACGGCCTGGTCGAACGGCGCGGCGAGGACATCGACGCCGGTCTGGCCCGCCTCGCCGACTCCCTCGCACGCCACCGCGAGGAGGACCCCGAGAGTCTCGCGGACGCCGTTCTGCTGGAGTTGCTGCCGCCCGGGGGCGCCACCGACGACACGGCACTGGTCATCGTGCGGTTGTGACGGACGCGCGGACGGGCATGAGGGGGGTGCGGGGCGGTTACGTATGACTCACATATGACTGCGCCTGGCGGAGTGAGGGGCGAGCC
Organism: Streptomyces sp. CoH27; assembly: GCF_020181035.1. Lineage (GTDB taxonomy): Bacteria > Actinomycetota > Actinomycetes > Streptomycetales > Streptomycetaceae > Streptomyces > Streptomyces camelliae. The sequence goes on along the minus strand of NZ_JAIQYY010000013.1, from coordinate 155,656 downwards.
GTGTTCTATTACCTGCTCAAGTACGTGCTGCTGGGCCCCCTGCTGAGGCTGGTCTTCCGGCCGCGCATCGAAGGCCTGGAGCACGTGCCGGCGTCGGGCCCGGCCATCGTCGCGGGGAACCATCTGTCCTTCTCCGACCACTTCCTGATGCCGGCGATCCTCAAGCGCCGGATCACGTTCCTGGCGAAGGCGGAGTACTTCACCGGCCCGGGGCTCAAGGGCCGGCTGACCGCGTTCTTCTTCCGCAGCGCCGGCCAGATCCCGGTGGACCGCTCGGGCAAGGAGGCGGGCCAGGCGGCGATCCGCGAGGGGCTCAAGGTACTGGGCAAGGACGAGTTGCTCGGCATCTACCCGGAGGGGACGCGGTCGCACGACGGGCGGCTGTACAAGGGCAAGGTCGGTGTCGCCGTGATGGCGCTGACGGCCGGCGTGCCGGTCGTGCCCTGCGCGATGATCGGCACGTTCGAGGCCCAGCCGCCCGGCAAGGTCATCCCGAACGTCCACCCCGTCACCATCCGCTTCGGCAAGCCCCTCGACTTCTCCCGCTACGCCGGCATGGAACAGCAGAAGGCGATCCTGCGGGCCGTCACCGACGAGATCATGTACGCGATCCTGACGCTCTCCGAGCAGGAGTACGTCGACGAGTACGCGGCCGTCGTCAAGGACCGGCAGACCGCGCAGAAGGGTGAGAAGGAACGCAGGTTCCCGCGGGCGCCGCTCAGTTGACGGCCGTTGCACGAGTGAGGGGCGGCCGGAAGATCCCGGCCGCCCCTGGTCACCGTACGGAACCGGTCACGGCTTGGGCGTGGCGTGCGGGCCGCAGGTCACGTCCGCGCCGTCCAGCTTGCCGTCGATCAGGTAGGCGTCGACACGCTGGTTGATGCAGGGGTTGACCAGGCCGGTCACACCATGGGAGCCCGCGTCCTTCTCGGTGATCAGGCGGGAGCCCGCGAAGCGCTTGTGCAGGTCGACGGCGCCCGGGTACGGGGTGGCGGCGTCCCGGGTGGACTGCACGATCAGCACCGGCGGCAGGCCCTGGTGGGTCGTGACGTGGACCGGCGTCTGCTGCTTGACCGGCCAGGTGGCGCACGGCAGGTTCATCCACGCGTTGGCCCAGGTCATGAACGGGTACTGCGCGTTGAGCCGGGTGTTGTCCCGGTCCCACTTCTTCCAGCTGGTGGGCCACTTGGCGTCGGTGCACTCGACGGCCGTGTAGACGGCGTTGCCGTTCTCCGCGGAGATGTTGCCCGCGGTGTTCGACAGGTCGGGGGCGGCCGCGTCGACCAGCGCCTTGGTGTCACCGGCGACGTACTTGCTGAACACCGTTGCGACCGGCACCCACGAGGAGTCGTAGTACGGCGCGTTCTGGAAGTAGGAGATCAGCTCGGCCGGGCCGACGACCCCGCCGATGGGGCTCTTCTTGGCGGTGGCGCGCAGCTGGAGCCACTCGGCCTGGACGGCGGCGCGGGTGGTGCCGAGGTGGAAGGCCGCGTCGTTCGCGGCGACCCAGTCCTCCCAGTCCTTCCAGCGGCCCTCGAAGGCGATGTCCTGGTTCAGGTTGGCCTGGTACCAGATGTTCTCGCGGGCCGGGTCGACCACGCTGTCCACGATCATGCGGCGCAGGTGGCCCGGGAAGAGGGTGCCGTAGACGGCGCCGAGGTAGGTGCCGTAGGAGACACCGAGATAGTTGAGCTTCTTCTCACCCAGGGCCGCTCGGATGACGTCCAGGTCGCGGGCGGTGTTGGGCGTGGTCATCTGCTGGAGCATCGTACGGCCGGTGCGCTCCAGGCAGCCGTCCGCGTACTGGCGGGCCAGCTTGCGCTGGGCCGTCTTGTCCGCCTCGGAGTCCGGCACCGGGTCCATCTTCGGCGCTTTGACGAACTCCTGCGGATCCTCGCAGGAGATGGGCGCGGAGTGGCCGACGCCGCGCGGGTCGAAGCCGACGAAGTCGTAGGCCTTGGCCACGTTCGCCCACAAGGGGTTCTTGGTGGTGACGCGGCGCGGGAACCGCATACCCGAGCCGCCGGGGCCGCCCGGGTTGTAGACGAGCGCGCCCTGGCGCTCGGCCTTGGTCCCCGTGTTGCCGATGCGGTCGACGGCGAGCTTGATCTGCTTGCCGTACGGGTGGGCGTAGTCGACGGGCACACTGACCCAGCCGCACTGGATGGGCTTCTCCAGCCCCCAGCCGGCCGGGCAGTCCTGCCAGTCGATGCCCGCCTCGGCCGCGCGGGCGGCGGCGATCGCGGCGCCCTTGGCCTCCCGGTCCTGGCTGGGCCGGCCGGCGGCGCTGGCCGCGGGCGCGGACACGGCGCCGGCGATCAGGGTGGCGGTGACGAGTGCTCCGGCCGAACCGAGCGCCAGCAGGCGGCTCTTCGGTCTGTTGTCCCTCAAGTGGGCCCTCCCCCTACATCAGGATCACTGCGAGTGGTCAGTTCGAGGGATCCTCTCGGCTGTGAGCAGCCTGAGAACAGGGGGGCGCCGGTCATCTTTACCAATCCGATAACCGGACGATCATGTTCGGGCCGCGAACTGTCAGTCGAACCTGGCCAGTGCCTCGTCCAGGATGCGTCGCAGGCGCAGGGCGTCCGGGGCCACCGCGCCGAGCAGTGCTGCCGGGCCCGCCAGCGGCATCAGCGCGGCACACTCCCCCAAGGCCTGCGCCCGGACCGGTTCCTGCGCGAACTCCGGCCGTACGACAACCAGTTGCCCCACCGCGCGCTGCCCCGCCAGCACGGCCGGGCCGTCCCAGCCGCCCGGTGCCCCAGGTCCGCAGGCCAGCTCCTGGTCCAGCACCGTCCGGCCCGCGATCCGTACCGTCAGGCGGCTGGTGAGCCGGCCGGGCTCCTCGCCGGACCGGCCCAGCACCTGTTCCTCGCGCAGCACCAGACGTGCGCCGGCGGTGAGTTCGGCGTGGGTGGTGACGCACAGGTCGCTGCCGCCGGCCGAGATCAACTGCTCGGGCAGCCAGCGCAGTTCGGCGCCGTCGGCGACGTCGAGCCGGACGTCGTAGCGGGCCTCGGCCTTGGTCTGGCCCGGCAGGGCGATGGTGGCGGCGGCCGATCCGACGTGCAGCCGGGCGCCCTCCGCGACGCTCGCCGTGAGCGCGAGGCGGTCGCCGCCGAGCGGGCCGCTCATCGCACCGACGACCAGCACCCTGGCCTCGCCGCCGGCGGACCGGGTGCGGCGCAGGGCCAGCGGCCCCTCGCCGTCCAGCACGGGCAGCACGGTGCCGCCGCGACCGTCGGGCCGGGCGACGATCCGCGCGTGCGCCCTGACGCCGGTGGCGGTCACGCCGTCCACGCGGCGAGCCGCTCCCGCACCCAGGCGGCGACGTCGGCGGCCCCGCGCTCCTCGCGCAACGACTGGAAGACCACCGGGAGTTCGGCCCGCTGCGCCTTGGCGTCGGCGGCCATCCGGGTCAGGTCGGAGCCGACGTACGGGGCGAGGTCGGTCTTGTTGACCACGAGCAGGTCGGCGGTGGTGACGCCGGGGCCGCCCTTGCGCGGGATGTCGTCGCCGCCGGCCACGTCGATCACGAAGATCTGCGCGTCCACGAGCCCCTTGGAGAAGGTCGCGGTGAGATTGTCGCCGCCGGACTCGACGAGGATCAGGTCCAGCGGTCCGACCGCGTCCTCCAGGTCCTCCACGGCTTCGAGGTTGGCGGAGATGTCGTCGCGGATCGCGGTGTGCGGGCAGGCGCCGGTCTCCACGGCGGTGATCCGCTCGGGCGGCAGCACGGCCTCACGGAGCAGGAACTCGGCGTCCTCGCGGGTGTAGATGTCGTTGGTGACGACGGCGAGGGACAGCTCGTCGCGCAGCGCACGGCACAGCGCGGCGACGGTCGCGGTCTTCCCGGACCCGACGGGCCCGCCGAGCCCGATGCGCAGGGCGCGGCGCGAGCCGTCGGGCCGGTGCGCGTCCGCGCTGACGGCGGCGGGGCCGGAGTGGATGTGATCGAGGTGCATGTACGGCTCCGTTGTTCCGTGTGCCTGGTACGGGTGGGAAAGTCAGGACGCGAAGAGGCGGACGGGCCAGTCGGCGTGCCATTCCGCCCCCACCTCCAGCAGGGGCGCCGATGCGGCGGGCAGCGCGTCGGTTCCCTCCTCGGCCACCCGCCTCGCCGCCTCCACCGCCCGGTCGGCGACCCGGTCCAGCTCGGGGGCCAGCCTCGCCAGGACGCCCGTCGCGTCGAACGGGTCCAGGCTGAGCAGTCGTACCGTGGCCGTGGCCGGTCCGCTGACGCTCTCGTAGAGCGCGCAGTGGGCCGCGTCCCGCGGGGCGAGTCCGGCGGCCCGTGCGGCGAGTCCGAGCACGACCGGCTGATGGGCGCCCTTGGGGAACTGCCGTGCCAGCGCGTCGAGTTCGGGGGACGGCCAGCTCGCCCGGGCGGCCCGCAGCAGTTGCCGGCCGAGCCGGCGGGCGGCAGTGCGCAGGGCGGGGGACGGGGTGCGGGCGTCCGCCGCCGCGTCCAGCTCACCGGGGTCCGTGCCGAGTACGGCGGCGGCCGCCAGCGCGCCCGCGACCAGCCCGGCGGTGTGCAGCCGGCCCCGGCAGAAGTCCTCCAGGCTCGCGGCGGAGGTGATCCGGCCCGCCTTGACGGCGGCCTCCGCCCCGCCGGAGTGCGCGTGCCCTCCGGCGGGGAAGCGGCCGTCGGCCAGGACGAGCAGTGCGGCCCTGCTCATCAGAAGAGGAAGTAGCGCTGGGCCATGGGAAGTTCCGCGGCCGGTGTCGCCTCCACCAGTTCGCCGTCGATGTGCACGGCGAAGCTGTCGGGGTCGATCCGGACGTCCGGCCGGGCGTCGTTCTCGCGCATGTCGGCCTTGGTGACCTGGCGCGTGGACGCGATCGGCACGAAGCGCTTGCCGAGCCGCAGCCGCTCCGGGAGGCCGTCCTCGATCGCCAACTGGGCCACGAAATTGACCGAGTTGGCGGCGGGGGCGCGGCCGATCGCGCCGTACATCGGGCGGGGCAGGATCGGCTGCGGGGTGGGGATGGAGGCGTTGGCGTCGCCCATCTGCGCGTACGCGATCTGCCCGCCCTTGATGACGAGGAGCGGCTTGACCCCGAAGAACGCCGGTTCCCACAGCACGAGGTCGGCGAGCTTGCCGGTCTCGACGGAGCCGATCTCGGCGGCGAGGCCCTGGGCGAGCGCCGGGTTGATCGTGTACTTGGCGACATAGCGCCGTACCCGGTGGTTGTCCGCGCGCCCGTCACCCGGAAGTGCCCCGCGCCTGCGCTTCATCACATGGGCCGTCTGCCAGGTGCGCAGGATCACCTCGCCCACCCGGCCCATCGCCTGGGAGTCGGAGGAGATGATCGAGATCGCGCCGAGGTCGTGGAGGATGTCCTCCGCGCCGATGGTGGACGGCCGGATCCGGGACTCGGCGAACGCCAGGTCCTCCGGGACGGCGGGGTTGAGGTGGTGGCAGACCATCAGCATGTCGAGATGTTCCTCGGCGGTGTTGACGGTGAACGGCCGGGTCGGGTTGGTCGAGCTGGGCAGCACGTTGGGCTGCGAGACCACGCTCATGATGTCCGGTGCGTGCCCGCCGCCGGCGCCCTCGGTGTGGTAGGCGTGAATCCCGCGGCCGTTGATCGCGGCTAGTGTGTCGCCGACGAATCCGGCCTCGTTCAGCGTGTCCGTGTGGATGGCGACCTGGATGCCCGTCTGGTCCGCCACCGTCAGCGAGGCGACGATGACCGCCGGGGTCGAGCCCCAGTCCTCGTGCAGCTTGAGGCCGAGTGCGCCGCCGCGGATCTGGGAGAGCATCGCCTCGTGGGAGACGGTGTTTCCCTTGCCGAGGAAGCCGATGTTGAGCGGGTACTGCTCCATCGCCTCCAGCATCCGGGCGAGGTGCCAGGGACCGGGGGTCACCGTGGTGGCCTTGGAGCCCTCGGCCGGGCCCGTACCGCCGCCGACCAGCGTCGTGACACCCGCGGACAGTGCCTCGTCGGCGATCTGCGGGCAGATGAAGTGGACGTGGGCGTCGACCGCGCCCGCCGTCAGGATGCGCCCGTTGCCGGCGATGATCTCGGTCTCCGGGCCGATCACCAGGTCGGGGTGGACGCCGTCCATGGTGTCGGGGTTGCCCGCCTTGCCGATGCCGGTGATCCGGCCGTCGCGGATGCCGACGTCGGCCTTGACGATCCCCCAGTGGTCGATGATCACCGCCCCCGTGATGACCGTGTCCGGGGTGCCGTCTGCGCGCGTAGCACGCGACTGGCCCATGGACTCACGGATGACCTTGCCACCGCCGAACACCGCCTCCTCACCGGCGAGTCCGGGCCCGCCGGAGCGGTCCTCCTCGATCTCGACGACCAGATCGGTGTCGGCGAGCCGGATGCGGTCGCCGGTGGTCGGGCCGAACAGGTCGGCGTACGCGGCACGCGAGATCTCAGGCATCGAGGGCACCTCCGGTCTGACCGCGCAGTCCGGGCACCACACGGGCGCCGCCGAGCGGGACGAGTTCGACGTCGACGGGGATCCCGGGCTCGAAGCGCACGGCCGTACCCGCGGCGATGTTGAGCCGCTTGCCGTGCGCGGCGGCGCGGTCGAAGTCCAGGCCGGGGTTGGCCTCGGCGAAGTGGTAGTGAGAGCCGACCTGGACGGGCCGGTCGGCGGCGTTGAGGACGGTCAGCCGGGTGACCTCACGGCCCTCGTTGTAGACGATCGGGCCCTCGGCGAACAGGATCTCTCCGGGAATCACGGCGGCCCCCGTCAGATGATCGGTTCGTGGACGGTGACGAGCTTGGTGCCGTCCGGGAAGGTGGCCTCCACCTGGACGTCGTGGATCATCTCGGGGACGCCTTCCATCACGTCGTCCCGGGTGAGCAGCTTGCGTCCGGAGGACATCAGCTCGGCGACCGTACGGCCGTCACGCGCCCCTTCGAGGATGTGCGACGTGATGAGGGCGACCGCCTCCGGGTGGTTGAGCCGCAGCCCGCGGGCCCGGCGCTTCTCGGCGACGTCGGCCGCCACGTGGATGAGCAGCCTCTCTTGCTCATGCGGGGTCAGTTGCACGTCCCACCTCACAGTCCTCGCTCCGGACCGTGCGGGGTCCGGTTGCCGCAGCCACCACGACGGCGTCAGGTCTCACACACGGACATTTCTCAAGATCAAGAAGAATCCGGGCAGAAAAACCCCTGGTGGCGTGGATCGGCAGGCTAGTTCGTCGGAGTTTCAACGACGTTAACCAGACCTTGATCCACCGATGACTGCACGACGGGACGGGTCTTACCGGTTCACCCGCACGGGTCAGGACACCCCGGGCCCGCGATGCTCGGCGGCGATCCCGAACCGCCGCTGTTCGCGCGGAGCGGAACCGGCCTCGCGAACGCCCGAGACAGAGCTGATGATCTGCTCCTCGGCCGCACCGGCAGCCTCGTCCAGCGCGTCCAGGCGCTCCAGATCGGCGGCCGAGACCAGCGCGACCAGCGGCTTTCCATGCCGCGTCACGACGACGCGCTCACCGCCGTACACCACCCGGTTGATCAGGTCGGCGAGCTCAGCCCTGGCTTGTGTCACCGGAATCTCGTAGGCCATACCCCCATTCTAACGTCACGTACGTCCTGTACATTTTTTACAGAAGCAGCGCCGCATCGCCGGCCGCGCCACGAGAGGGGTATGTCCATGTCCCGGCAATTCGCCGCCCACGCCCGCTATGTCCTGCCGGAATTCACCGAGCGCACCAGCAGCGGCGCGCGCACCCTCGATCCCTACGGCAAGCTCTTCGAGGACCGGATCGTCTTCCTCGGCACCCCGCTCGACGACACGGCGGCCAACGACGTGATGGCGCAGCTCATGCACCTCGAACACGCGGCCCCCGAGCGGGACATCACGCTGTACATCAACTCCCCCGGCGGCACCTTCCATGCGATGACGGCGCTCTACGACACGCTGCGCTACGTCAGCTGCGACGTGGCCACCTACTGCCTGGGCCAGGCCGCCTCCTACGCGGCGCTGCTGCTCGCGGCCGGCACCCCGGGCAAGCGGTTCGCGCTGCCCGGCGCGCGCATGGTGATCGCGCAGCCCCAGCTGGCCGCGCCGGTGCAGGGTCAGCCCAGCGACCTCTTCATCCAGGCCGAGGAGTTGGGCCGGATGCGGGCGCTGGCGGAGGAGATGCTCGTCCGGCACACCGGGCGCACGGCGGAGCAGGTGCACGCCGACCTGGAACGGGACGTGGTGCTGGACGCCCCGGCGGCACTGGCCTACGGTCTGGTGGACGGCATCGTGCCCAGTCGGCGGAGCACGCCCGGCGCACCGGACGCGGGGTGAGCCGACGATGCTTCCGGAGCTGCCGCCGCTGCCCGCGCTGACACGCGCCGAGGGCGATCTGATCGACCGTTACCTGGAGGCGGTCGACCTGCTCGGCAGGATCAACCCGGCCCTCGACGGCGACACCTACCGGGGTCTGCGCGCGGCCCAGGCCCTGGTGCGCAAGGCCGCAGAGCTGCGGGACGCCCTCGCGTTGATGCACCAGCGGGGCGAGGCGGAGCTGCACGGGGACACGCTGGCACGGGCGTTGCGGGTGCTGGACGGTGAACGCCGTACTGCGCGCGTCGCGCTACCGCCGGAAGGCGTCCGCTGATCCGGACGCCCGAACGGGCCGATGGGGCAGCGGTGTCGACACGTGACCGTTCGCGCGGGACACAAACGGCCCGAACGACGTACCGCCGACCGGTGTATATCCAGATCGTTTCCGGGGTCTTCCGACTTGCGCAGGGCGCCGGGCCGACGATCACGCGCAGGCACTTCGTCCCAGGTCGGGGGCTACGTACGGGAACTGACGGTGACTCGAACACAGCACTGTCCACCCGAACGGGCGAGTGGTGAGTAACGCCACAAATCCCCGGATCCATTGGGATTTTCGGACAGCGGTGAGTCAAGATCCCTGACTGACGACAAGCCCCCGCCACCGCGGCGGGGCGATCCGGGCGGACGCCGAATCCTGCCGCCGCACCGGATGACCGGTCGACAGGAGTGGATCGGCAGGAGTGGAGGACCCAAGCAAGACGGGTCGCCGGAGCGGATGTTCGTCTGTGCGTCACTGGCAGACGGACGGAGGTTCCGAGCAGCCCTTGGGGTGAAGCCGCGGCAACGCGGCCGGGCACCTTCGCCAGCCCGAATCCGACAGGTCATCCTTCACAGGCGGCTGACGAAGGGTTGCGCATGACTGCGCTCAATCGTGTCCCGTCGCTCATGGCCCGGGCCGGTACGGCCTCGGCACTCACCCTGGCCGCCGTCGGCGGCTCGATCGTGGTCCCGGGTCTCGCCACCGACGCCTCGGCCGCGAGCCTCGCGGCGAAAGCACTCCAGATCGCGGCCTCCAAGAAAGGTGCCCCGTACGCGTGGGGGGCCACCGGACCGCGCCGCTTCGACTGCTCGGGGCTGACGCTCTACTCGTTCAAGAAGGCGGGCAAGACCCTGCCGCGTACCGCAGCCGGGCAGTACAACAAGACGCACCACATCTCGGCCGGCAACCGCAGGGTCGGTGACCTGGTGTTCTTCCACTACGGCTCGAACGTCTACCACGTCGGCATCTACGCCGGACAGGGAAAGATCTGGCACGCGCCGAAGACCGGGGACGTGGTGCGGCTCCAGAAGATCTGGACCAAGAGCGTCTGGTACGGCCGGGTCAGCTGATCCACCGTCAGGAGCGGGCGGCTCCAGCAGAGGGGCCGCTCCGCCCCTCAGGGGTGCTGCCCCGCGGGAACCATCCACGGCAGTTCGATGGAGACCGTCTTGCCGCCCTCACGGGTCGGGCGGATACGGAGTTTGCCGCCGTATTCGGCGGTGAGCCAGCGGATGATGACCATGCCGCGGCCATTGTCCTGCTGGACTGCGGCGGGCAGTCTCTTCGGGAAGCGCGGATGACTGTCCGTGACGCCGATGCGCAGATGTTCGTCACGGTCCAGCGCGATGTCGACCGTGAAGGTGGGTGACTGGCCGAAGGTGTGCTGTACGGCGTTGGTGGCGAGTTCGGAGACGATGAGCCGCACGGTGTCGGCCGCTTCGGTGTCCGACGGCAGACCCCATTCCGCGAGGGTCCCCACGACGTACGAACGGGCGGCGGAGACCGAGGCGGGATCGCTCGGCAGAGTGACGGATGCTTCCAGATGGTCTGCCATGGCGACGTCGTCCCTTTCCCCCGGGACCGCAGTCCGACAAGGAGCGGATGGTTCGAGTACGGTCCCGGACTGGTGCTTCCTCGTCAGCCTGCCATCACCGGACCGGCCACGGGGAGCGATCCACCAGGATATGCATATATCTGTCGCCCAAAGCGGTGAACTCTACGACGCGAGACCGTATTCGGGCGGCCCGGAAGGAGTAAGGAGGAGCCCATGCAGAACGGTCCGGCGGTGCGGCGCCGCAAACTGGGCGCCGAACTGCGCATGCTGCGCACCGGTGCTGGGCTCACGAGCGGTGAGGCGGCCCGGCTGGTCGGCTGGCACCAGTCGAAGGTGAGCCGGATCGAGACCGGTGCCAGCGGGGTGAAACCGGCCGATGTGCGCTCGCTGCTGGACGCCTACGGGGTGCGGGACGGGCATCTGCGCGAGTTGCTGCTGATGCTGGCGGGCTCCGAGAGGGCGGGCGAGCGGCACCGCTGGTGGCACGCCTACCGCGGGGTGCTGCCGCCCACGTACCGGGATTTCATCAGCCTGGAGTCGCAGGCGAGCGCGATGCGCACCCTGGAGACCACGGTGGTGCCGGGACTGCTCCAGACGCCCGAGTACGCCCGCGCGGTGACCCGGGCGGCCGTGCCCGATCTGGACGAGGAGCGCCTGGACACGCTGGTGGAGGTGCGGCTGGCCCGGCAGGACGTGCTGCGCTCGGACCCGCCGCTGACGCTGTGCGCGGTACTGGACGAGGCGGTGCTGCGGCGCGAGGTCGGCGGCCCCGAGGTGATGGCCCGGCAGCTGGAGCGGCTGCTGGAGGCCGCCCGGCTACCCCAAGTCCGGCTTCAGGTACTGCCGTTCGGGGCCGGCGCCCATGTGGGCCTCACCGGGCCTTTTGTTATTTTCTCATTTCCGAGCACTTCTGATCTGGACGTGGTTGTTCTCGACCAGTTGACGAGTAGCCTCTACCTGGAGCGGAAAGAAGACCTCATGGCCTACTCCGAGGCCTTCACAACCCTTCAGTTCCACGCCCTTTCCCCCGAGGAATCGTTGGACTACATCGCCGGGATAGGTGACGGCGCGTAAGGAGGCACACCCCCCATGTCAACACTGCCTCGGAACGTCCCTGCCAGTACCGACCTGCACGACGTGAGCTGGCTGCGCAGCAGCTACAGCACGGGAGCCAACAACTGTGTGGAGACGGCGCGGCCGTGCTCCGGTCCCTCGGCCGGACTGCTCGCCGTACGGGACTCCAAGAGCCCGGCCGGACCCGCACTGCTCTTCTCGGCCGACAGCTGGGCGGAGTTCCTCACCGCCATCTGACCAGCAACCGGTGAAGCACGGCCGTGTCACGCCGACTCATGGTCGCGTTTCGCCGATCACCCGTACAGCGCGTTCGATCTCGGCCCCGGACAGGTCCGCGCGGGCGGTCAGCCTCAGCCGCGAGATGCCGTCGGGCACGGAAGGAGGACGGAAGCAGCCCACGGCCAGCCCTGCCGTACGGCAGTCGGCCGCCCAGCGCACGGCCTGCTCCGGGGACGGAGCTCGCACGGAGACCACCGCGGCGTCCGGACGCACCGCCTCCAGACCCGCGGCGGTCAGCCGTGCGTGCAGTTCCGCGGCCACCTCACGGGCCCGCGCCGCGCGCTCCGGCTCCCGCACGAGCAGCCGCAGCGCCGCCAGGGCCGCACCGGCCGCCGCCGGGGCCAGGCCCGTGTCGAAGATGAAGGTCCGGGCCGCGTTGACCAGATGGTCGATCACCCGCGCCGGTCCCAGCACCACCCCGCCCTGACTGCCCAGCGACTTGGACAGGGTGGCCGTGACCACCACGTCCGCGGCGCCCGCGAGCCCGGCCGCGTACGGCGCTCCCCGGCCGCCCTCGCCCAGTACCCCGAGCCCGTGCGCGTCGTCCACGACCAGCCCGGCCCCGTGCTCCCGGCACGCCTCGGCCAGCGCGGCCAGCGGAGCCGCGTCGCCGTCCACGGAGAACACCGTGTCGGAGACGACGATCGCCTCGCCCGCGTGCGTGGTCAGCGCCTTGCGCACCGCCTCCGGGTCCGCGTGCCCCACCACCTGCCGCTCACCGCGGGCGAGCCGGCAGCCGTCGATGAGGGAGGCGTGGTTGCCCGCGTCGGAGACGATCAGCGAGCCGTGCGGGCCGAGCGTGGTGACCGCGGCCAGGTTCGCCGCGTAGCCGGAGGAGAAGACCAGGGCCGCCTCCACGCCGCAGAAGGCGGCCAGCTCGCGCTCCAGCTCGGTGTGCAATTCGGTGGTGCCGGTGACCAGCCGGGAGCCGGTGGACCCGCCGCCCCAGGTCCGCGCCGCCCCGGCCGCGCCCTCGACGACCTCGGGGTGGTGGGCGAGGCCCAGGTAGTCGTTGCTCGCCAGATCCAGCAGGGCTGAGTCGGCGGGGCGCGGGCGCAGGGTCCGTACAAGTCCGGCGCGGCGGCGCGCCTCGGCCTGGTCGTCGATCCAGCCGAACGCCATGGGTCCTCCGGGGCTTTTGTAGGTAGCGGACAGACCCTAGCGGGACGACCAGCCGCCCAGGGTGTGGCAATACCCACACGGTGAACCGTCTGTGTTGTGCAAACTCTCCTTGGCCCGGGGCGGTCCCGTAGGACAGGATCGGACCTCATGGACCTGCTGAACACGCTGGTGGACAAGGGGCTTCGGCGCGAGCTGCCGACCCGCGAGGAAGCGCTCGCCGTACTGGCCACCTCCGACGACGACGTACTCGATGTGGTGGCCGCGGCCGGAAAGGTGCGCCGGCACTGGTTCGGGCGCCGGGTGAAGCTCAACTATCTGGTGAACCTGAAGTCGGGTCTGTGTCCGGAGGACTGCTCCTACTGCTCCCAGCGGCTCGGCTCCGACACCGGCATCCTGAAGTACACCTGGCTCAAGCCCGACGAGGCCTCCAGGGCCGCGGCGGCCGGGCTGGCCGGCGGTGCCAAGCGGGTCTGTCTGGTGGCGTCCGGGCGCGGTCCGACCGACCGTGACGTGGAGCGGGTCGCCGGCACCATCAAGGCGATCAAGGATCAGAACGAGGGCGTCGAGGTGTGCGCCTGCCTCGGGCTGCTCTCCGACGGCCAGGCCGAGCGGCTGCGCGAGGCGGGCGCGGACGCCTACAACCACAACCTCAACACGTCCGAGGGGACGTACGCGGACATCACCACCACCCACACCTACGCGGACCGGGTGGACACGGTGAACAAGGCGCACGCCGCCGGCCTGTCCGCCTGCTCCGGCCTGATCGCGGGCATGGGCGAGAGCGACGAGGACCTGGTCGACGTGGTCTTCTCGCTGCGCGAGCTGGACCCCGACTCGGTCCCGGTCAACTTCTTGATCCCGGTCGAGGGCACCCCGCTGGCCAAGGAGTGGAACCTCACCCCGCAGCGCTGCCTCAGGATCCTGGCGATGGTCCGTTTCGTGTGCCCGGACGTCGAGGTGCGCATCGCGGGCGGCCGCGAGGTTCATCTGCGCACGATGCAGCCCCTCGCCCTGCACCTGGCCAACTCCATCTTCCTCGGCGACTACCTGACCACCGAGGGCCAGGCCGGCAAGGCCGACCTGGAGATGATCGCGGACGCCGGGTTCGAGGTGGAGGGCGCCGGCGAGGTGACCCTGCCCGAGCACCGCGCGACGGCGGCCACCGGCGGCTGCGGAGCGCACGAGAGCGCCGGATGCGGCTCGCACGAGGGTGCCGGATGCGGGTCCGTCTGCGGCTCGCACGAGGGTGCGGACGGGTGCGGTACGGCGGCCACGGCCGCGGCGCCCGCCGCACACGAGGCGCGCACCGACCTCGTCGCCGTCCGCCGCCGGGGTGCCGGAACGGACCTCGCACCCAATGCCTGACCTGCCCGGCCCGAGCGTGCCCGACCTGCTGGAGCTGGACCGGCGGCACGTGTGGCATCCGTACGGACCGATGCCCGGGCGTGTCGAACCGCTCGTCGTGGAGTCGGCGAGCGGGGTCCGGCTCCGGCTCGCGGACGGCTCGGGCGAGCTGGTGGACGGCATGTCGTCCTGGTGGTCGGCGATCCACGGCTACAACCACCCGGTCCTCAACGAGGCGGCCCGGCGGCAGCTCGGCCGGATGAGCCATGTGATGTTCGGCGGGCTCACGCACGAGCCCGCCGTACGGCTCGCAAAGCTCCTTGTCGACATGTCGCCCGAGGGCCTGGAGCATGTCTTCCTGGCCGACTCCGGCTCGGTGTCGGTCGAGGTCGCCGTGAAGATGTGCCTCCAGTACTGGCGTTCGCTCGGCCGCCCGGGCAAGCGGCGCCTGCTGACCTGGCGCGGCGGCTACCACGGCGACACCTGGCAGCCGATGTCCGTGTGCGACCCCGAGGGCGGGATGCACGAGCTGTGGTCCGGCGTGCTGCCGCGCCAGGTGTTCGCCGACGCGCCCCCGGTGGAGTACGAGGAGTCGTACGCGGACCGGCTGCGTGAGCTGATCGCACGCCACGCGGACGAACTGGCCGCGGTGATCGTGGAGCCGGTGGTGCAGGGCGCGGGCGGGATGCGCTTCCACTCCCCCGCCTATCTGCGGGTGCTGCGCGAGGCGTGCGACGCGCACGACGTGCTGCTGGTGTTCGACGAGATCGCCACCGGGTTCGGCCGTACGGGTGCGCTGTTCGCGGCGGACCACGCGGCCGTCACCCCGGATGTGATGTGCGTGGGCAAGGCGCTGACCGGCGGCTATCTGACGATGGCGGCGACGCTGTGCACCGCGCGGGTCGCCGACGGCATCTCGCGGGGCGAGGTGCCGGTGCTCGCGCACGGCCCGACGTTCATGGGCAACCCGCTCGCGGCGGCCGTCGCCTGCGCCTCGGTCGGACTGCTGCTGGGGCAGGACTGGCTGTCGGAGGTCAAGCGGATCGAGGCGGGTCTGCGGGATGGACTGGCGCCGGCCTCGGACCTGCCGGGGGTGAAGGACGTCCGTGTTCTGGGCGCCATCGGGGTCGTCCAGCTCGACCACGAGGTGGACATGAAGGCCGCGACGGACGCCGCGGTGCGGGAGGGCGTGTGGCTGCGGCCCTTCCGCGACCTGGTCTACACGATGCCGCCGTACGTCGCCTCGGACGAGGACGTGGCACGGATCGCGCGCGCGGTGTGCGCCGCGGCGCGGGAGGGTTGAGATGCCGGTACTGGTGATCACGGGGACGGGCACGGAGGTCGGCAAGACGGTCACCACCGCCGCCGTCGCCGCCGCGGCGCTCGCGGCGGGGCGCTCGGTGGCCGTGCTGAAGGCCGCGCAGACGGGCGTACGGCCGGACGAGCGCGGGGACGCCGACGAGGTCGCGCGGCTCGCGGGTCCGCTCACGGCGACCGAAATGGCCCGCTTTCCCGAGCCGTTGGCGCCGGGTACGGCGGCCCGGCGGGCCGGGATGGCTCCGGTGCATCCGCGGGAGGTGGCCGACCGGGCGGCCAAGCTGGCCACCGAGCACGATCTGGTGCTGGTCGAGGGCGCGGGCGGGCTGCTCGTCCGGTTCGACGCGGCCGGCGGCACGCTGGCGGACGTGGCCCGGCTGCTGGACGCACCCGTGCTGGTCGTGGCCTCGGCCGGGCTCGGCACTCTGAACACCACGGAGCTGACGGCCCGCGAACTGCGGCGCCGGGAGCTGGAGTTGGCGGGCGTGGTCATCGGCAGCTGGCCCGGCTCCCCCGACCTCGCCGCCCGCTGCAACGTGGCCGACCTGCCGGAGGTGGCGGGGGCTCCGCTGCTGGGGGCGATTCCCGCCGGGGCGGGAGCAGTGCCGCCCGACGACTTCCGGGTTGCCGCGCCGGGTTGGCTCGCGCCTCGGCTGGACGGGGTGTGGGACGCGGAGGCGTTCCGGGTGCGCGTAGCGCCGTAGGGGTGCCCTCGTGCTTCCCGGGGGACAATCCCCCTGAGAACGTCCTCCGGGAGGTGCCATGCGACTGACGTCGGCCGGGTCTGCCAAGGTGGCCCCGAGTCCCGTCCACCACCCGCTGTTCGCCCGCTTCTACGCCCGCTGCAGCGTGGACGCCGAGACCCGGCTCGGTCTGGCCGGGGTGCGGACGCGACTGCTCGCCGGGCTGTCCGGGCGGGTGATCGAGATCGGCGCGGGGAACGGGCTGAACTTCGCGCACTACCCCGCCGCCGTCGCCGAGGTCGTCGCGCTCGAACCGGAGCCGCTGCTCAGGCAGTTGGCCCGGCAGGCCGCGCTGCGCGCCGAGGTGCCGGTCGACGTCGTACCGGGCGCGGCGGAGGCGCTGCCCGTCAAGAGCGAGGCCTTCGACGCGGCCGTGCTGTCACTGGTGCTGTGCAGCGTGCGTGACGTGGCGCGGACGCTGGCCGAGGTACGGCGGGTGCTGCGGCCCGGCGGTGAGGTGCGGTTCTTCGAGCACGGGCGGGGCGGCGGCCGGGCGATGACGCTGACCCAGCAGGCCCTGGACCGCACCGTGTGGCCCGCCCTGTTCGGCGGCTGTCATGTGGCCCGCGAGCCGGTCGCCGCGCTGCGCGAGGCCGGGTTCGGACTCGGGCCGTACCGGCGGCTGTCGCTGCCGGAGAAGGGCCCGAAGCTGCCGACCTCGTACGGGGTGCTGGGCGTCGCCTGGCGGCCGGGGGAGCCGGAGGCCCGCTGACCGGCCCCCTGTCGTACGGCCCTCGTCAGATGCTCCAGCGCCGCAGCTCCCGCGCGATGTCGTCCACGTCGGCGCCGCCGTCCTTCACCAGCCGGGCGAGGTCGCGCACCTGTTCCGCCGTGGTGACGACCTTGGCACCGCTCGCGACCAGGTAGGCGTAGGCGACCGCGGAGGCGAACAGCGCGTTGGAGCGTTCCAGCGCCGGTACGTGGATCAGCAGCTGGAGCAGGGACGCGGCGCGGGCGTGCGGGTCGTCGTAGACGGGCACGCCGAATATCTCGGCCCGGTGCCGGGCGACGGCGGCGATCAGCGCGCCCCAGTCGGTGACCTGCGGGTCCCCGGGGGTGCGCTGTTCGGCGAGCATGAGCAGCCAGGCGAGGTCGATGCTGAGCTCGTTCAAGGGATCAGCGGCCGTCCCCGGTGCCGGTACCGGTGCCTCGGGGGTCGGTGAACTCCTCGGCGAACACGGTCTCGTACTGCTTCATGAAGTCGGCGGCGGCCTCCACGAACGTCCGGCCGGCCTCCCCGGTGTCCTGTCTGACCAGCTCTTCGATATAGCGGTTGACGCTGATGCCACGGGCCAGGGCGCGTTCGCGGGCCGCGCGGGCGGTGCCTTCGTCCACGCGCACGTTCAGCTGGGTCTTCGCCATGCTTCGACGCTAGCGCCGAGATGCTAGCAAGGGCAAGGGCGCGCGGAATCAGTGCGCCCGGTCGGCCTGTCCCCTACGCTCGCCCGGGACGGCGGTTCCGGCGAACGGGAGGCGGTCTTGTCCACACCTGCTGCGCAGCACGCGTCGGGCCGCTTGCCGGACGGCGGGATCGCGGCCCGCGCCCGGGGGCTGACCAAGGCCTACGGCTCCGGCGAGACGGCCGTGCTCGCCCTGGACTCGGTGGACGTGGACATCGCGCGCGGCCGGTTCACCGCCGTGATGGGCCCCTCGGGGTCCGGGAAGTCCACGCTCATGCACTGTCTGGCGGGCCTCGACACCGTGTCGGCCGGCCGGGTGTGGCTGGGCGACACCGAGATCACCGGGCTGAAGGAACGGGAGCTGACCCGGCTGCGGCGGGACCGGATCGGGTTCATGTTCCAGTCGTTCAACCTCATCCCGACGCTCACGGCCGCCGAGAACATCACGCTGCCGATGGCCATCGCGGGCCGGGCACCCGACGAGGAGTGGCTGGACCAGGTGATCGACAGGCTCGGCCTGCGGGACCGGCTGAAGCACCGGCCCGCGCAGCTCTCCGGCGGTCAGCAGCAGCGGGTCGCGTGCGCGCGGGCGCTGGTCTCCCGGCCGGAGCTGATCTTCGCCGACGAGCCGACCGGCAACCTGGACTCGCGGGCCGGCCTGGAGGTGCTGGGCTTCCTGCGCGGTGCGGTGGACGAGCTCGGGCAGTCGGTCGTCATGGTCACCCACGACCCCGGCGCCGCCGCCCACTCCGACCTGGTGCTCTTCCTCGCGGACGGGCGGATCGTGGACGAGATGGAAGAGCCAACGGCGGAGGCCGTACTCGACCGCATGCGCGTTTTTCCTGAGGGGAACCCCCAGCCCCCCGGTTTCGACGTCGTCCGGGACGGACTCGACGACGGCCGTGCCGCCGCCCAGGAGGACTGACCCGGTGCTCAAGGCGACCCTGAGGAGTTTCCTCGCGCACAAGGGGCGGCTCGCCCTGTCCGCGCTGGCGGTGATCCTGTCCGTGGCGTTCGTCGCGGGCAGCCTGATCTTCTCCGACACCGTCACCCGTACCTTCGACCGGCTCTTCGCCTCCACGGCCGCGGATGTGACCGTACAGCCGAAGCAGGGCCTGAAGTCCCCGGTGCCCGGCGGCACCGTGCAGACCCTCCCCGCCGCGCTGCGGGACCGGGTGGCGCGGGTGCCCGGGGTCACGGCGGCCCGTGCGGACGTCAAGGTGCAGAACGTCGTCGTGGTCGACGGCCACGACAAGTCCGTCGGACCGACCACCGGCGCCCCCACCATCGCCACCGCCTGGTACGTCACCCGGCACAGCGCTGTGGAGCTGACCTCCGGCCACGCGCCGAGGGGCGCGGGCGAGGCGCTGCTGGACGCGGACACCGCCGGCAAGAAGCACGTACGGATCGGCGACACGCTGACGGTGCAGGCGCAGCCGGGTACGTTCCGCGTGCGAGTCGTCGGAATCGCCACGTTCACCACGACCAACCCGGGCGCGGCCCTCGTCTTCCTGGACCCGGCGGTGGCGGGCCGGGAGCTGCTCGGCTCCCAGGCCCTGGCGACGAGTGTCTCGGCGGACGCGGCGAAGGGGGTGCCGGACGCCGAACTCAAGCGGCGTGTCGGCCGGGCCATCGGCACCGGCACCTACGACCTGAGGACGGCGGGCGAGCAGGCCAAGTCGGCGGCGGCCGCGCTCGGCCCGTTCCTGGACGTGATCAAGTACGTGATGCTCGGTTTCGCCGGGGTCGCGTTGCTCGTCGGTGTGTTCCTCATCGTCAACACCTTCTCCATGCTGATCGCCCAACGCACCCGTGAGCTGGGCCTGTTGCGGGCGCTCGGTGCGGACCGGCGGCAGGTGCGGCGCTCGGTGCTGACCGAGGCGCTGCTGCTCGGGCTGGTCGGTTCGACGCTCGGCCTCGGTGCCGGGATCGGGCTGGCGCTGGGGCTGATCCGGCTGATGGGCGCGTTCGGGATGAACCTGAAGGCCACGGAGATGGTCCTCGGCTGGGAGACGCCCGTCGCCGCGTACGTCGTCGGTCTGGGCGTCACCTTCGTGGCCGCGTATCTGCCCGCGCGGCGGGCGGCGGCGGTGTCGCCGATGGCGGCCCTGGTGGACGCCGAGGTCGCCGGTGTCGGCAAGCCGCTCACGGTGCGGGCGGTCGTCGGCGCGGTGCTGGGGGCGGCCGGGGCGGCGGCGCTGGGCGGGTGCGCGGCGGCCACGAGGACGGCGCAGGCGGCCTCGCTGCTGGGCGTCGGCGTGGTGCTGACGCTGGTCGCGACCGTGATCGCCGGGCCGCTGCTGGTGCGGCCGGTGATCCGGGTGCTGGGTGCGGCCTTCCCCGCGCTGTTCGGCCCGGTCGGCCGGATGAGTCAGCGCAACGCCCTGCGCAATCCCCGCCGTACCGGCGCCACGGCGGCCGCGCTCATGGTGGGCCTGGCCCTGGTCGGCGGGATGTCGGTGGCGAGCGCCTCGATGTCGGCGTCGTTCGACCGGCAGATCGACCGGACGCTCGGCGCCGACTTCATCATCCAGAACGCCAACTTCACGCCGTTCACGAAGGAGGTGCGGGACACCGCCTCCGGCATGCACGGCGTCGGGCTCGTGGTGCGCCAGCGGCTCACCCCGGTCGCGGTACGGCTGCCGGACGGGGACCGGGTCGAGACGTCCGCCGTCGGGTACGGGCCGGGGCTCGACGACGTCGTGCACATCACGTACGCGCGAGGAGGCTCGGCGGCCGCGCTGGCGGACGGTCACCTCGCCATGGACGCCGGTTTCGCCAAGGACCACGGGGTGCGGATGGGCAGCGTGCTCCCGGTGGAGTTCCCCGGTGGCCGGCACACCGAACTGACCGTCGCGGCGCTGACCGACCAGGACACGGCGGAGGGCTTCGGCTCCCAGGGCGGCCTGTACTTCGGCCTCGGCACGTTCGAGAGGTACGTGCCCAGCGGCCAGGACTCCGTGCTCTACGTCGACGCGACGGCCGGCACGAAACCGCAGGACCTGCGCCCCCGGCTGGAGCGGGCGCTGAAGCCCTTCCCCCAGGTGCAGGTGCGCAACCAGACCGACTACAAGCAACTGATCCACGATCAGATCGCCGTCCTGCTGTACCTGGTGTACGCCCTGCTGGCGCTGGCGATCGTCATCGCCGTGCTCGGTGTGGTCAACACCCTCGCCCTGTCGGTGGTGGAGCGCACCCGGGAGATCGGGCTGCTGCGCGCGATCGGGCTGGGGCGACGGCAGTTGCGGCGGATGATCCGGCTGGAGTCGGTGGTGATCGCGGTGTTCGGTGCGGTCCTCGGCCTGGGGCTGGGCCTGGTGTGGGGCGTGTGCATGCAGCGGGTGCTGGCCCTGCGCGGCCTGAAGGAACTGGCCGTCCCCTGGACCACGATCGTCGCGGTCGTACTCGGTTCGGCGGTGGTCGGCGTGGTGGCAGCGCTGCTGCCGGCGCTGCGGGCGTCCCGGATGAACGTGCTGGCGGCGATCGCCCACGAGTGACGGCCCCACGGGCGGCACCTACCTGCCCCCCGAGTGGCCCCCGGGCGATGGTCACGCCCGCCCACGGACGGTGATCGCTCACGGCTGACGACCGTCTCCGCCCAGGCGGGCCGTCGGCGTGATGGAATC
Organism: Streptomyces sp. CoH27; assembly: GCF_020181035.1. Classification (GTDB taxonomy): domain Bacteria; phylum Actinomycetota; class Actinomycetes; order Streptomycetales; family Streptomycetaceae; genus Streptomyces; species Streptomyces camelliae. The sequence continues at coordinate 134,623 of NZ_JAIQYY010000013.1, read as the reverse complement.
GCGGGAGGAGGCTCAAGTCGTCTGCTGTCGGGGAGAGTTCATGTTGCGTCCGTTCCGCTTCGGGGTCACCCTGTTCACGCCCGCGTCCGCCGCCGAGTGGCGGGCGAGGTGCCGTCGGGCCGAGGAGCTCGGGTACGACGTGCTCCTCGTCCCGGATCACCTCGGCATGGTCGCGCCGTTCCCGGCGCTGGTCGCGGCGGCCGAGGCGACGCAGCGGCCCCGGCTCGGCACGTTCGTGCTCAACGCGGGCTTCTGGAATCCGGCGCTGCTGGCCCGCGAGGCGGCGACCACTGACGCGCTCACCGGCGGGCGCCTGGAACTCGGGCTCGGCACCGGGTACGTGCCGGCCGAGCACGAGGAGGCCGGGCTGCCGTACGGCTCGGCGCGCGAGCGGGTGGACCATCTCGCGCACACGGCCGGCGAGGTGGCCCGGCTGCTGGGCTCGGCCGAGTTCCAGCCCCGGCCCGCCCAGTCCCGGGTGCCGCTGCTGATCGGCGCCAACGGCGACCGGATGCTGCGGCTGACCGCCGAGCACGCGGACATCGCGGCCTTCACCGGAGCCCGGCCGGCCGCCACGCCCGGGAAGCTGGAGCCCCTCACCGCCGAGGAACTGGACGAGCGGGTGGCCCGCCACCGGGACCTGGCGGCGGGCCGGGCCGAGCAGGCGGAGCTGAACCTGCTCCTTCAGCTGGTGGCGGTCACCGACGACCCCGAGCCCGTGTTGAAGCCCCTGCTGGAACGGCAGCCGCAGCTGTCCCTGGAGCAGGCACTGTCCCTGCCCATCGTGCTGGCCGGCCCGCTGGACGACCTCGTGGCACGGCTGCGGGCGCAGCGCGAGCGGTTCGGGTTCTCGTACCTGACCGTCCTGGAGCCGTACATGGAGGCGTTCGCGCCGGTGATGGAGCGGCTGCGCGCGGAGTCCGCATAGTGGAAATCGGCGTGCGGGCGTGGTGTGCGTGATCCGATGCTTCCCATGACCGAACTGCGCATACGCCCCGCCCTCCCGCACGACCTCGACACCGTGCTCGCCTTCTGGAAGACGGCCGCCGAGGGCACCAGCATCAGCGACGACCGGGACGGGGTGGAGCGTCTGGTCGCCCGTGACCCCGAGGCGCTCATCCTCGCCGAGCTGAACGGCGAACTGGTGGGCACGGTGATCGCCGGCTTCGACGGCTGGCGCTGCCATCTGTACCGGCTCGCGGTGCATCCCGAGCGGCGCCGGCAGGGCATTGGCTCGGCGCTGCTGGCCGTCGCCGAGGAGCGCTTCGTACAGCTCGGCGGGCGGCGCGCGGACGCCATGGTGCTGGTCCGCAACGAGACCGCGCACCATGCGTGGAGTGCGGCCGGATACGAAACGCAGGAGCAGTGGCGGCGCTGGGTGAAGCCGCTCGCCGACTGAGCCGAACAGCATGCTTTGCTCATCCTTTACCATTGAGGGAGCAGTCAGCACTCGATCCTCGATGAAAGGTTGTGAGCGTCCGCCCATGGGCGAGCCTCCCAGTCCGCGACACCGCGCGTTCCGTCCTGCCCTGTCCGATGCTGGGACGAGGGTGACCCGATGACCGAAGTGCTGCTCCTACTCGTGGCGATCCTGCTGTCACTCGCCTGCGGTGCCTTCGTGGCGGCGGAGTTCTCGCTGACCACGGTGGAGCGTGGCGAGCTGGAGCGGGCCGCCGAGCGCGGCGAGCGGGGCGCGGCCGGTGCCCTGAAGGCCGTACGGAACCTGACCTTCCAGCTGTCCGGCGCCCAGCTCGGCATCACGGTGACGAACCTGGTCGTCGGCATGCTCGCCGAGCCGTCCATCGCCAAGCTGCTCGCCGGACCGTTCCGCGCGATGGGCCTGTCGGGCGGTACGGCGAGTTCGGTCGCGCTCGTGCTCGGTACGGCGCTGTCGACGGTGTTCCTGATGGTCGTGGGCGAGCTGGTGCCGAAGAACTGGGCGATCTCCTCACCCCTGGCCGTGGCCAGGCGGGTGGGCAACGCGCAGCGCTGGTTCAGCGCGGCCTTCCGGCCCTTCATCACGCACCTGAACAACACGGCCAACCATGTCGTACGACGGCTGGGCATAGAGCCGGCCGAGGAGCTGGCCTCCGCGCGCGGCCCGCAGGAACTGGCGGCGCTCGCCCGGCACTCCGCCAAGGAGGGCGCGCTGGAGCCGGACACCGCCGAGCTGTTCGTGCGCACGCTGAACCTGGCCGACCTGACAGCCGAGAACGTGATGACCCCGCGTGTGCAGGTCATCGCCCTGGAGGCGCAGGCGACCTGCGAGGACGTGGCGAACGCGACCCGGGCCACCGGCCTGTCCCGGTTCCCGGTCTACCGGGGCACCCTGGACTCGGTCGTCGGCACCGCCCACATCAAGGATGTGCTGGCCGTCCCCGCCGACCAGCGGCGCCACCGCAGGGTCTTCCAGGTGATGCGCGAGCCGCTGCTCGTGCCCGAGTCCCTGACCGTGGACCGGCTGCTGGACCGGCTCGGCGGCCGGCGCACGATGGCGGTCGTCATCGACGAGTACGGCGGCACGGCGGGCGTGGCCACGCTGGAGGACATCGTGGAGGAGGTCGTCGGCGAGGTGCGGGACGAGCACGACCCGCACGAGACGCCCGACCTCGCTGCGGCCGGCGCGGACGAGCACGGCCGGGCCCTGTACTCGGCCGACGGCGCCGCCCGCACCGACCAGCTCGCACGTGTGGGACTGCGCGCGCCCGAGGGGCCGTACGAGACCCTGGCCGGCCTGGTCGCCACCCGGCTGGGCCGGATACCACGGACCGGTGACTCGGTCGAGGTCGCCGGCTGGCGGCTGGACGTGGTGGACGCCTCCGGCCGCCGGGCGGCCCGGGTGCTGCTGCGCGCGCCGCTGGACGACGAACGCAGCCACGAGAGCCCGAGGGAGGCGCGATGACCGCCGTACAGCTGCTGATCGGGCTGGCGACGCTCGTCGTCAACGCCTTCTTCGTCGGCGCCGAGTTCGCGCTGATCTCCGTGCGCCGCTCGCAGATCGAGCCGCTGGCCCAGGAGGGCGACCGGCGGGCGAAGAGCGTGCTGTGGGGTCTGGAGCACGTCTCCGCGCTGCTGGCCGCCGCCCAGCTGGGCATCACGCTGTGCACGCTGGTCCTCGGTGTGGTCGCCGAGCCGGCGTTCGCGCATCTGCTGGGGCCGGTGTTCCACGCGGTCGGGGTGTCCGTGAGCGCGGGCCACGCGGTGTCCTTCGTGATCGCGCTGACCCTGGCGACGTATCTGCACATGCTGCTGGGCGAGATGGTCCCGAAGAACATCTCCCTGGCGGAGCCGGTGCGCAGCGCGCTGCTGCTCGGCCCGCCGCTGGTCGCGCTGTCCCGGGCGCTGCGGCCGGTGATCTTCACGATCAACGCGTTCGCCAACGGCCTGCTGAAGCTGCTGCGGGTGGAGGCGAAGGGCGAGGTCGCGGCGACCTTCACGGACGCCGAGCTGGCCGAGATCGTCAAGGACGCCGGCGAGGCCGGTCTGCTCGACGACCGGGCCCAGGAGCGGCTGCACGACGCCCTGGAGCTGGGCAGCCGGCCGGTACGGGACGTCGTGGTGCCGCTGGCGAAGGTCGTCTACGCGCGCGTGGGGGTCACCCCGGAGGAGCTGGAGCGGCTGACAGCCGAGTCGGGCTTCTCCCGGTTCCCGGTGGTCGACGTGGGCCGGCGGATCGTGGGCTACCTGCACGTCAAGGACGCCCTGGATGCCTCTCCCCGGGACATCCCGTTCCGCCTCCGGGACATGCGCTCCATCGCCCGTGTCCGCGAAAGCACCCCCTTGGACGACGTCCTCACAGCGATGCGCGGCAGCCGCACCCACCTGGCAGCAGTCCTCGGCGACGACGGCCGCCTGGCCGGCCTGGTGACCATGGAGGACGTACTGCGAGAACTCTTCGGCCAGCCGGCCTGAACCTCCCGCAACATCGGGCGCCGAGGGCCTTATCCGCCCGGGCCCGGCGGATACGGCCGCACCGGGCGAGCGCGTTCGGCGCCGAACCGGCGGGCGGCCGGCGGATACGGCCGGACGGGGTGAGCGCGTTCAGCCGGACCGCCGGTGCCTGGCCAGTCCGATTCGCCCCCGCTCGATCCGCTCGGTCCCGTCGGCTCGGTCGGCCCGGTCGGCCCGGTCGGCTCGGTCGGCTCGGTCGGCTCGGTCGGCTCGGTCGGCTCGGGACCGGGCTGGTTGCCGGGGTGACCGACCGGCGGGTATGGCGGCGGGATAGCATCGCTGACGCCATGCAGACGAATCCCGTATCTCCGCCATACAGCAGCCTGGTCGCGGTCGGCGACTCCTTCACCGAGGGCATGTCGGACCTGCTGCCCGACGGTTCCTACCGGGGCTGGGCCGATGTGCTCGCCGCGCGGATGGCCGCCCGGACACCCAGCTTCCGGTACGCCAACCTGGCCGTGCGCGGCAAGCTGATCGGGCAGATCGTCGACGAGCAGGTGGACCGGGCGGCGGCCATGGAAGCCGACGTGGTCACGCTGGTCGGCGGCCTCAACGACACCCTGCGGCCCAAGTGCGACATGGGCCGGGTGAAGGGCCTGCTGACCGAGGCCGTGGAACGCCTCGCACCGTCCTGCCGGCAGCTCGTGCTGATGCGCAGCCCCGGCCGCCAGGGCCCGGTGCTGGATCGGTTCCGGCCGCGCATGGAGGAGCTGTTCGCCTGTGTGGAGGAGCTGGCCGCGAAGCACGGCGCGGTCGTCGTCGACCTGTACGGCGCGCCCGCGCTGGGCGATCCCCGGCTGTGGGACGTGGACCGGCTGCATCTGACGGCGGAGGGGCACCGCAGGGTCGCCGAGGCGGTGTGGCAGACCCTCGGGTACGAGCCGGAGGACACCGAGTGGCGGGTGCCGATGGCGGCCACACCCCCGCCCGGCTGGGTCACGCGCCGGGTCGCGGACGCCCGGTTCGCCCGGCAGCATCTGCTGCCCTGGATCGGCCGCCGCCTGACCGGCCGCTCCTCGGGGGACGGCCGGACAGGCGCCCACTTCAGCCCTGAGCTGGGCAGACCCTTCTGGGTCACCCCTGTGGACCACACAGACCCCGGCCCTGTGACGGACTGGCAACGGGTGGGGCCCTGACCCGGAGCCGGCCCGGCTGCCATGCACCGAACCGTCTCGCCCGGTGCCACGGGCGTCACGTCACTGTCATTGATGCATTCTTCGACCCCGCCGACACCATCATCACCGTGCGCAGCCTGATCCGGCGGTCCTGGACAACTCACCGCTGGGACGAACGCCCGAACCGCCGACCGTGATCCTTCGGCCCGCTTCCGTCACTTCGGCAGATCGGCGGAGAGGAAGGGAGCAAGGAGCGCGAACAACGCATCGGGGCGGTCGAGGGGGATGATGTGGCCGCAGTCCTGGAGATGGTGTCCGACCAGGTCATCGGCGATGGGACGGAGTTGGCGTTCGAGCCCGGTGCCGATGGGGTGAGAGCCGATGGCCATGGTGGGCATGGTCAGCCGAGCCGTCGCGACGGCGTCCTGGATCTGCTGCGCGCTGGTGGGCAGGGCCCGGTAATAGGAGAACGCGCAGCGCAGGGCCTCACCCCCGGTGTACGCGTGGACGAAGGCCGCACGGATGTCGTCGGGTACTCCTCGCCCGAGCGTCCCCGAGTCGAGGAACCAGTCGATGTACGGGGCCTCGTTGCCGGCCAGAACGGTCTCGGCGAGGCCGGGGACGGCGTGGAAACCGAACCACCACGGGGCACCGCCCGCGACGACGTGCTCCGCTCCGGGCAGGCGGCCGAGCAGTGCCTCCATCACGACCAGGCGCCGGACGAGGCCGGGTCGGCGCAGCGCGAGCAGGACGGCGGGGGCGGTGCCCGCGTCGATGCCGACCACCGCTGCCGAGGGCTCGCCGAGTGCGTCGAGCAGCCCTTCGGCGTCGGCGGCGAGGGTGCCTGCGTCGTAACCCTCGACGGCACGTGCACTGGCACCGAAGCCTCGAAGGTCCGGGGCGATGACCCGGTACTGCCCGGCCAGTCGGCCCATGATGCCGCTCCAGAGTTGCCAGGTGTGCGGGAAGCCGTGCAGCAGGAGAACCGCAGGTCCGTCCCCGGCGATGGCGACATTGAGTTGGACGCCGTTCGTCGCGATGCGACGCAGGTGGTGTGCGGTGGTGACGGGTATGACCGCTCCCGGGCTGGTTACCATTGGTGACCACAGCACGATAGGTAACTGTCCGACAGCTTCCTAGACGGCACTTCCAGGGAAGGTGGTGAGCCACAGGTGACCACCCGAGGAGCCCGGGCCGCCGGTCGCGGGGTACGCGGCGATCTGTTCGATCCCCATTGCCCGACGCGGCAGTTGCTGGACCGCATCGGTACGAAGTGGACGTCCATGGCCGTCAAGACGCTCGCCGATGCCGCACCGGACGAGGTGCGCTTCGCGGAGCTGAGACGCCGGATGCCCGGCGTCTCACAGAAGATGCTGTCCGTGACGCTGCGAAGCCTGACCCGCGACGGGCTGGTGTCGCGCCGGGTCGAACCGACCGTGCCGCCGCGCGTCTTCTACCGACTCACCGGACTCGGACTGTCCCTGGAAGCCGCGCTTGCGGGGCTGCGGACCTGGGCGGAGGAGCACATGGCCGAGATCGACCGCGCCAACAAAGCCGCCGACCAGGAGGCCGATGAGGGGTAGGCAGGCCCATTCCGCGCTCAGTACTGGTGGCTCGGGTACAGCACCCTCGCGTCGAAGTCCTCCTCCGGCGTCGGCCTGACAAAGCGACGTGGTATCAGGGCGCAACGCCGGCTACATCAAGTCGGCCGTCGAGGGCACCTGCCTCTCGCCCTCCAGGGCAAACTCCAGCACTAGCGCCGCTTGCGCTTCTTCTTGCTCCGGTTGTCGGCGCTCGGCTTGGCACCGCTCGACCGGCCGGGCGCCGTCGGGTTCGCCGCGGCCTCGCGCAGGCCGGTCCGGCGAGTCTGCCAGACAGTCAGCTCCCACAACCCGATCGCGACGCCGACTCCCACGACGCCGACGGGGAGGGAGCTGAAGTCGGCATCGGCGGGCTGCGGGGCCAGCCAGCCGCTCGGGTCGACCAGCAGGTCCTCGGTGGTGCCCGCGTCCTCCGTGCCGTTGCAGCCCATGCCGACGATGTCGGCGTGGTCCATCGGCCTGCCGTCGGTCCGCTTCAGCCTGCAGTGGTAGATCGGGCCGGTCTTGCCCTCGGTGGTGTACACCGAGGTGATCCGCACCTCGGTACGCTGCCCCTGGCTCTGCATCTGGAAGACCAGCCCAGAGCCGAGCTCGACGACCAGTCCGATGATCAGCCCGGCGAAGAACACCCACCCCTTCGTTGCGGTCGCCATCAGCACCGCGATCGCGAGGGCCACGGTCAGCAGGCCGAGGATCAGCGCCGCCGGAAACCAGTCCGGGCTGGTGCCGAGCACGCCGATGCCCACCATCAGCAGGGGGACGAGCGCGGCTGTGCGGGCGAGCCGGCGCACCACGTGCGGCGGCCAGGCCACGTTCTTCCGGGACCCGGGCGCCATCAGTGGCCCTCGAACCGGCGCAGCCCGACCCGCCGGGACAGCCAGACCAGCAGCTCGAAGAGCACCAGTACCACCGGCAGGGCCCACGCGGCGATGTCGATCCCGCTGTAGTCCGTGTCGGCCGGCTGCGGCGCCGTCCAGCCGTGCGGGTCGACGAGCACGTCCTCGGTCTGCCCGACTTCCGTCGGCCCGCCGCAGGAGTCGTTGCCCAGCTCGGCGTGCTTGAGCGGCTTGCCGTCCACCCGCCCCAGATGGCAGATGTACTCCGGCCCGTGCTTGCCCTGGTACGTCTTCACCGAGGTGACCCGCACCTCCACCCGCTGCCCTTGGTGCGCCATCACCTCCGCCTGCAGCACCGGCCCCGGCCCGGACAGCGCGGCGATCCCCACGATCACCCCGCCGACGATCAACCACCCGTTCGGCGCTGCGGTGATCATCAGCGAGAGAGTCGCGATCAGCGCGAAGGTCCCGAGCGCCAGTCCGAGCCCGCTCCAGTCCGGATTGGCGGCCAGCAACGACAGCCCGACGATCACCGGCGGACCGAAAAACGCCATCGTGGTGAGGCGGCGGACCTGCCGGGACGAGGTGGCGGTGGCTATGCGAAGCACGGCGTCAGTGTGACGAACGGGGTCGTCAGGCTGAAGAGTGGGGTCCGTGACGACAGTCGTCGCTCTCGATGAGCACCTTGATCCGAGCGATGTGGCATGCCTGGTGCACCGGGCACCGGCCCTGGCATGAGGAGATCTTCCGGCCCGGCGAGCGTGCGATGGCCTGCTTCCGCTCCTGCCGTGAGCGGTAGTCGCTTCCGGCGGTCCGGCCGAGGGGCGGTCGGCCGCCGAGCGCGGCGTGCGATGAGATGGCACACCTACTCCCCCACCGTCGGCCGCCGCCCCGGTCCCGGCCGCCGGGACCGGTCAGTAGACGGCGAACCCGATCAGCACCAAACCCCAGGGCGCGAAGATCACCGGAACTGATATGAGCCAGCCCATCCTCCAGGAGGTCCTGGACCCGATGAAGACGCAGAACAGCGCCATCAGGATTGTGTAGATCAGGAAGGCGTATGCGATGACCACCGCACCCGAACCCACCGTGCCTCCTCGTGAGATCTGCCGCGCGGATGAGGGCAGTTCCTTCTCGACTCCCGGCATGCTATTTGAACATGTTCAAATCCTGTCGGGTCAAGCGTTTCGGGAAGACTGCATACGGAAGTCGGCGTGGGCAGCCGGCCGGTGCCGTGAGACAGGGCCGCCGTGGCCGTAGGTGCATCGGCGTCTCGTAGCAACGCCAAGGGCCGCGGAACGAGTGCCTGGGGAAACGGCACAGCCTCGATCGTCTTGGCGGTCTTGCCGACCGCAGGTGGGGGGATTCAAGATTCAAATAGCCCATCAAGGGTGGAGATGCGGGTGATCTTGGCGCCGTGGAGCAGGACGAGTGCCCCGGCTGCCCGGACGTCGGCGGGCAGGTCGGTGCCACTGACGCATCAGGTGAGCAGGGCGACCTGCTCGTCCTGGTCGACGAAGTTCGCCGGTTCGCTGTCGCGCCACCCGGCGACGGCCGCCCGGCCAAGCGCCCGGAGCTGCTGCCGTACGAGGGCCAGACGTAGCCTCCGCCCACGACGTGACGGGCCTCTCGTAGCTTCAGCCGAACCGGGGCCTGGCGCTGGCCTGCACAAACCACCAGTAGAATCCATACACGTGACTTCTGCCGCGCCCGCCAAGCCCCGCATCCCGAACGTCCTCGCCGGACGCTACGCCTCCGCCGAGCTCGCCACGCTCTGGTCCCCCGAGCAGAAGGTGAAACTGGAGCGGCAGCTCTGGCTCGCCGTGCTGCGGGCCCAGAAGGACCTCGGCATCGAGGTGCCGGACGAGGCGATCGCCGACTACGAGCGCGTCCTCGACACCGTCGACCTGGCCTCGATCGCCGAGCGCGAGAAGGTCACCCGGCACGATGTGAAGGCGCGGATCGAGGAGTTCAACGACCTCGCCGGGCACGAGCACGTGCACAAGGGCATGACCTCCCGTGACCTCACCGAGAACGTGGAGCAGCTGCAGATCCGGCTCTCGCTGGAGCTGATGCGCGACCGTACGGTGGCGGTCCTCGCGCGCCTCGGCAAGCTGGCCGGCGAGTACGCCGAGCTGGTCATGGCCGGCCGCTCGCACAACGTGGCCGCGCAGGCCACCACCCTCGGCAAGCGTTTCGCCACCGCCGCCGACGAGCTGCTCGTCGCCTACGGCCGCGTCGAGGAGCTGCTCGGCCGCTACCCGCTGCGCGGCATCAAGGGCCCGGTCGGCACCGCGCAGGACATGCTGGACCTGCTCGGGGGCGACGCGGCGAAGCTCGCCGAGCTGGAGAACCGGATCGCCGGGCACCTGGGCTTCGCGCAGGCGTTCACCTCGGTCGGCCAGGTCTACCCGCGCTCGCTGGACTACGAGGTCGTCACCGCCCTGGTGCAGCTGGCGGCGGCGCCGTCCTCGCTGGCCAAGACGATCCGGCTGATGGCCGGGCACGAGCTGGTCACCGAAGGCTTCAAGCCGGGCCAGGTCGGCTCCTCGGCCATGCCGCACAAGATGAACACCCGCTCCTGCGAGCGCGTCAACGGCCTGATGGTCATCCTGCGCGGCTACGCCTCGATGACCGGCGAGCTGGCGGGCGACCAGTGGAACGAGGGCGACGTGTCCTGCTCGGTGGTGCGCCGGGTCGCACTGCCGGACGCGTTCTTCGCCCTCGACGGCCTGCTGGAGACCTTCCTGACGGTCCTGGACGAGTTCGGCGCCTTCCCGGCGGTCATCGCCCGTGAGCTGGACCGCTACCTGCCGTTCCTCGCCACCACCAAGGTGCTCATGGGCGCCGTGCGCGCCGGGGTCGGTCGCGAGGTCGCGCACGAGGCGATCAAGGAGAACGCCGTCGCCACCGCGCTCGCGATGCGCGAGCAGGGCGCCGAGCGCAACGACCTGCTCGACAAGCTCGCCGCCGACGGCCGTCTTCCGCTCGACCGTGAGCAGCTCTCGGCGCTGATGGCCGACAAGCTGTCCTTCACCGGCGCCGCCGCCGACCAGGTCGGTGTCGTCGTCGGCCGGATCGAGGAGATCGTGAAGCAGCGCCCGGCGGCGGCCGGATACACCCCCGGGGCGATCCTCTGACCCGCTTCAGCCGGGAGGAGCTGGAGGCCGCCCGCGACCGTCTCGTACCGGACGTCGTCGCGGACGGCCTCGACATCCTCTTCTGTGGAATCAACCCAGGCTTGCTCACGGCGGCGACCGGTCACCATTTCGCCCGCCCGGGCAACCGCTTCTGGCCGGTGCTGCACCTGTCCGGCTTCACGCCGAGGCTGCTGAAGCCGGCGGAGCAGGGCGAGCTGCTGTCGTACGGGCTGGGCATCACGAACGTGGTGGCGCGGGCGACCGCGCGGGCCGACGAGCTGACCGCCGAGGAGTACGTCGAGGGCGGGCGGCTGCTCACCGCGAAGGTGGCGCGGCTGGCGCCGAGGTGGCTGGCCGTGGTCGGGGTGACCGCGTACCGGGCGGCCTTCGGTGAGCGCACGGCTCAAGTGGGACCGCAGGAGCGGACGTTCGGGGAGACCCGGGTGTGGGTGCTGCCCAATCCGAGCGGGCTGAACGCGCACTGGACGGCGCAGACCATGGCGGAGGAGTTCGCCCGGCTGCGGGCCGCCGCACGCGCCTGACGGTCACGGCCACGCACCCAGCGCCATGGTTCCAGGCCCCAGGCCCCAGGCCCCAGGCCCCAGGCCCCAGGCCCCAGGCCCCAGGCCCAGCATCACGGCCGCGCAGGCCAAGCGCCACAGCCGCAGGCCCAGCGTCACCGTCGGGGTCTGCTCGACGGTGGCCGGGCGAAGGAGCCGGACCCGCTGCCGGCACCGCGCGGCCGACGGTCACGGCGGAGGTGTCTCCGTGACCGTGGCCAGGAGGCGTATCTCGTCCGCGTCGTCCCGGTCGGCGACGCCGAGGGCGACCCAGCGGCCGGTCCCCGGCGCCTGCCACACGTCCAGTTCGTCGGTGAGCAGGCTGAGACCGGCCCAGGGCTCCGGTATCTCCTCGCCCCGGCCCGCGCGCAGCCGCACCGTCAGCTGACCCCAGGGAGCCTGCCGGCCCCAGCGCTCGTGCAGCCGCTCCGCTATGGCCTCCCGGTACGCCTGGAGGTCCTCCGCGGCCCGCTGCCGCTCCCCCGCGTCGCCCGGCGCTGTCCCATGGCTCGTCGCTAACTCCACGGTCCGGTGACCGGCGCCTGCCGGAACCGGCTCCGCGCGGCCGTCCTGCGGCAGGGACTCCCCCGCGCACAGCGACTCGATGACGGTCAGGCACTCCGCGATGTCCATGTGCTCCAGTAAAACGGGCGGCACTGACAATTGGCGGGCCGTCAGGCGTCCCCTCGGTCGAGGCGCCAGGCGCCCGCGAGCAGCGCGGCCGTCGCCCACAGCGCGGTCACCGCGAGCCCGCTCCACGGGCCGAGGGCACCGTCCCAGGCGCTGTGCAGGGCCACTTGACCGGCACGGTCGGGCAGGAAGTCGGCGACGCCGGCGGACAGGTCGCCGACGACGAAGGACACGATCAGCACGAACGGGATCAGAACGGACAACGTGGCCACACCGCTGCGCAGCAGGGCCGCGAGTCCGGCCGCGAACAGCGCCATCAGCGTCAGCTGGAGGCAGCAACCGGCGGCGCCGCGCAGCCCCTCGGTCCACGAGGGCCCGGAGGTGCCGAGGACCGCTTTGCCGACGAGCACGGTGACCAGCCCGGTCAGGAAGCCTGCGGCCAGCACGGGCAGGGCGATCGCCGTGACCTTGGCGGCGAACCACCGCCGCCGACCGGGCACCGCCGACAGCGTCAGCCGCAGCGCGCCGCCCCGGAACTCCGCCGCGACGGCCGTCGTACCGAAGGCGATCGCGGCGATCTGGCCGAGGTTCACGCCGAAGAACACCGAGTACAGCGGGTCCGGGTCGGCGTCACCTGCCGCTCCGACGGCCGAGAACACGGTGGTGACGAGGAGGATCGCGGCCAGAGCGCCGAGGAGCGAGGGCAGGGTACGGATCTTGATCCATTCGGCGTGCAGCACGGGTGCGAACGACATGGTCAGGCCTCCTGGGACAGTGCGGTGAACTCGGCCTCGGCCGCGGTCAGATCGAGGTAGGCCTCCTCCAGAGTGGCCTCCTGTGCGGCGAGTTCCAGGACGGGGACGCCGGCCTCGGCCAGGAGCCGGCCGAGGTCGTCCACGCGCGCGTGCCGCACGGTCCGGGTCCCGTCCGCGTCCCGGGCGGCGTCGAGGCCGTGGCGGGCGAGCAGGTCGTCCAGCGCGGCGGGGTCGGTGGTGCGGATGCGGACGTGGGGCCGTACGCGCGCGTGGATGAAGTCCTGCACCGGTGTGTCGGCCAGCAGCCGGCCCCGGCCGAGGATCACGAGGTGGTCGGCGAAGGCGGCGGTCTCGCCCATCAGATGGCTGGAGACCAGGATCGTACGGCCCTCGGCCGCGAGTCGGCGCAGCAGCGTCCGGATCCACACGATGCCCTCGGGGTCCAGGCCGTTGGCGAGCTCGTCGAGCAGGATCACCTCGGGATCCCCGAGCAGGGCGGCGGCGATGCCGAGCCGCTGGCGCATGCCGAGGGAGTACGTCCGTACCCGGCGCCCCGCCACCGTGGCCAGCCCGGTCTGCTCCAGCACGGCGTCGACGCGGCGGTCCGGGATGCGGTTGCTCGTGGCCAGGGCGCGCAGATGGTCGCGGGCGGTGCGGGAGCCGTGCGCGGCGCGTGCGTCGAGCAACGCGCCCACCGTGCGCAGGGGTTCCCGCAGTCCGCCATAGGCCCGGCCGCCGATCGTGGCGGTGCCCGAGGTGGGCCGGTCGAGGCCGAGGACGAGGCGCATGGTGGTGGACTTGCCGGCGCCGTTGGGGCCGAGGAAGCCGGTCACGCGGCCGGGGCGCACGCTGAAGCCGAGCCGGTCCACGGCCCGCCGTCCGCCGTACTCCTTGGTGAGGTCGCGTACGTCGATGCTGGTCATGGCATCAGCCTTGCCATGCGGGGACGCCGGGGCCTCCCCCGCCAGTGGAGAACCTCTCCCCCGTGCGGGGGAGGCCCGTTGTCAGTGCCGGCTGCGACGATGTCCGCATGGTCCACATGGTCCGCTTCCTGCGCCCGCTGCTGCGGGGGACGACGTACACGCGCCTGCTGCATCTGTGGGTGCCGATGCTGATCGTCAGCGTCTGGCTCTTCATCGACATGTCGACTCCCTGGGTGCCCGCGTTGGTCCTCGTCCCGGTCGGCCTGCTGCCCGCGGTGCGGCACGGCGAGGGCGTGCAGGCGCGGCTGCTGCTCACGCCGGGCGAGGCGGAGCCGGGCATCTCCGAGGCACCGTCGGCGACCTGGCGGGACCGGCTGCGCACAGTGCTGTGGCTGGAACTGCGGATGCTCCTGGGCGCGGTGGCGATGTTCGCCACGGTGTGGCTGCCGGCCACCGCCTTCGAACTGGCCCGCTGCGCCTGGGGTCATGCGTCGTCCGAGTTGCCGCTGCTGGACGCCCTGCCGCCGCACCCCGCCTGGGCCCTGCTCACGCCGCTTCCTCTGCTTGCCCTGTACGGCGCGGTCGTCGGGCTCGGCGAGCTGATCACGGCCTGCGCGCGCCGCCTGCTGGGGCCGTCGGCGGCAGAGCGGCTGACAGCGCTGGAGGAGCGCACCGAGCAGCTGCTGGAACGCACGCGTATCGCCCGGGAGTTGCACGACTCGATCGGGCACGCCCTGACGGTGGCGGTGGTGCAGGCCGGAGCGGCACGGGCGGCGGGCGATCCGGGGTTCACCGAGCGCGCGCTGGACGCCATCGAGGAGACCGGCCGGGCGGCGCTGGAGGACCTGGAGCGGGTGCTGGGCGTGCTGCGGGAGAGCGAGCGGCCGGTGAGCACCCGGCCGACCCTGGCCGACGCCGGCCGGCTGCTGGAGTCGGCGCGCGCCTCCGGGGCGAAGGTCGACGCCGAGGTGACCGGTCCGCTCGCGGCCCTGCCGGGGCCGGTGTCCCGGGAGGGGTACCGCATCCTGCAGGAGTCGCTCACCAATGTGCTGCGGCACGCGGGAGCCGTGCCCGTGCGGGTCCGGGTCGCGGTGAGCGACGGCCTGCTGGCCCTGGAGGTCCGCAATCCGCTGCCGGCCCCGACACCCGGCCCTGGCCGGGGCAGCGGCCTGCGCGGCATACGCGAGCGGGCCGCCCTCCTCGGGGGCAGCGCCCGTACCGGCCCGGACGAGGGCGACTGGCAGGTGCGGGCAGAGCTGCCGCTGAGGTGATCTACGCTGGCCGGATGCCGGTCACCGTACTCCTCGTCGACGACGAACCGCTCGTCCGCGCGGGCCTGCGGGCCGTACTGGAGGCGCAGCCCGACATCGAGGTGGTGGGCGAGGCGGCCGACGGGGCCGCGGTGATCCCGCTGGTGCGGCAACTGCGGCCGGACGTGGTCGCCATGGACGTACGGATGCCGCTGCTGGACGGGATCGAGGCCACGCGCGCGGTGCTGCGCACGGTGGCCGATCCGCCGAAGATCCTCGTGGTGACCACCTTCGAGAACGACGAGTACGTGTACGAGGCGCTGCGCGCGGGCGCCGACGGGTTCCTGCTGAAGCGGGCCCGGCCGGCCGAGATCGTGCACGCGGTACGGCTGGTGGCGGAGGGCGAGTCCCTGCTCTTCCCGGCGTCCGTACGGCGCCTCGCCGCCCGGTACGGCGACGGCGAGCGCCCGGCGCGGGCCGCGCTGGAGCGGGCCCGGCTGACGGAACGGGAGGCGGAGGTGCTGCGGCTGATGGCGCGCGGCCTGTCGAACGCGGAGATCGCCGCCCGGCTGGTCGTGGGCACGGAGACGGTGAAGTCGCATGTGAGCGGCGTCCTGGCGAAGCTCGGCGCGCGCGACCGGACCCAGGCGGTGATCGCGGCCTACGAGACGGGGTTCGTAGAGCCGGACTGAGCCGTGCCGGCGGCCCTGGTGCGCGCACCCCCGGCACTCGCCGGGGTGCGTCCGGCCGAGTACGATCCGCCCAACACCCCCGCGAGCTGGAAGGACGGACGGTGGCGCAGCTGACCGGCGGCGATCCCTCGCTGCTGCGAAGGATCAATTCCGCGGTGGTGCTGCACGCGCTGCGCGCCACGGACTGCGCGACGCTCACCGAGATCACCCGGGTCACCGGACTGTCCCGGCCGACCGTCGAGGGCGTCGTCGAAGGGCTCATCGAGAGCGGGCTGGTCGTGGAGACGGCCGCCGACGAGGGCACCGCGCGCCGTCAGGGGCGGCCCGCGCGCCGGTTCCGGTTCCGGGCCGAGGCGGGGCATCTGCTGGGCCTGGAGATCGGGCCGCACCGGGTCGCCGCGCTGCTGTCCGACCTGGACGGGCGGGTGCTGGGCGCGCAGGCCAAGGGGGTCGACGAGACGGCTCCGGCGGACGAGCGGCTGGACCGGCTGCGCGGCGCGGTCGCCGAACTGCTGCGCCGGGCCGGCGTCGCGCGTGGCTCGCTGCGGGCGGTCGGCGTGGGCACGCCGGGCATCGTGGAGACGGACGGCACGGTACGGCTGGGCACGGCGCTGCCCGAGTGGACCGGGCTGAAATTGGGCGAGCGGCTGAGCCGGTCCTTCAAGTGCCCGGTGCTGGTGGAGAACGACGCCAACGCGGCGGCCGTCGCCGAGCACTGGAAGGGCGTCGCGACCGGCTCCGACGACGTGGTGTTCGTGCTGGCGGGGCTGAGTCCGGGCGCGGGTTCGCTGATCGGCGGGCGGCTGCACCGGGGGTACGGCGGGGCGGCCGGGGAGATCGGCGCGCTGCATCTGCTGGGCCGGGAGGCGACCCCGGAGACGTTGCTGTCCACCACCGACGAGCCGTTGCACCCGCTGGACGAGCAGGCGGTCGCCGAGGTGTTCGCGCTGGCCCGCAAGGGCGACCAGCGGGCGCGGGCGGCTGTCGAGCGGTTCATCCAGCGGCTTGTGCACGACGTGGCCGCGCTGGTGCTGGCGCTCGATCCCGAGCTGGTCGTGATCGGCGGCTGGGCGGCCGGTCTGGACGGCGTCCTGGAGCCGCTGCGCCGCGAACTGGCCCGCTACTGCCTGCGGCCGCCTCAGGTGGCGTTGTCCTTGCTGGGCGAGGCTGCTGTGGCGACGGGGGCGCTGCGGCTGGCTCTGGCGCATGTGGAGGAGCAGCTGTTTGCTGTGGACGGCTCGGTGACGCGGCGTTGAGCTTCGCCGTGGTGGTGCGGGTCGTCGTGCCGGCGCGGCGCCGTCGTGGCCGTTCGCGCCCACGCGGCGGAGCCGCATGTCAGATACAGCCCCGCGCCCCGTGGGGAGTTGGCCGCGCCGGGCGCCTCCGAGATGCCCGGGACGAGGGAATCCCCGCGCCCCAGCCGGAACTGGGGCTCGCGGGTGGTCAGGAGGCCCTGCGCTCCGGGTCGTGGTGTATCTCCACGCCCGCCGCGTCCCCGAAGGTCAGCCGGCAGGTGTCGGCGCGGTAGGTCGCGACGGACAGGGCGGCGGTGCGGCCCTCGGCGACGAATCGGGTGGTGACGACCAGGACGGGTGAGCCGGGGAGGCGATCGAGTTCCTTGGCGTCGTCCGCACGGGCGGAGCCCAGTTCGACGGAGCGGTCCTGCCCCTCCAGGGCCAGGTGCTGGAGTTCGCGCAGCACTGCACGCGCGCGTGCCGGGCCGGACGGGGTGTCGATCGCGGTGAGGTCGGGTACCGAGGCCGCCGGGATGTAGAGCAGTTCGGTGGCGACCCGCTGGCCGTGGGACATCCGGGTCCGGCGCACCGTGTGGACGGGCTCGTCCGCGCCGGTCTCCAGGGCCGTGGCGACAGCCGCGGGCGGGGTCGACCGTTCGATGTCGACGGTCTGCCAGGCGTCTCCGGCGGCGCCCGGCCAGGCGTGCTGCTCGGTCCCGACGGCCACGCCGACGCGTGGCGGCGCCACGGTCGTACCGACCCCGCGGCGGCGCTGCAACCGGCCCTCCAGCTCCAGTTGTTCGAGTGCCTGGCGGAGCGTGGCGCGAGCCACGCCGAAGCGGGCGGCGAGGTCACGCTCGTTGGGCAGGATCTCGCCGACCGAGAACTCGGAGTCCAGTGCCTCGCTGAGCACGGTCTTGAGATGCCAGTACTTCGGTTCCGGCACCGATTCCAGCTGCGTGGTCCCCACCCTGTCCTCCGCAAGAGCCGTGGTCCGGCGGCTTTTAGCGCCCTTGTTTATTAAAGGTTGTTGCACTTCTCTGCGACCATAGGGCGGCCGTCACCCTTGGTCAAGACCAATCCACGGGCTCGGACGGGGACGGTGCCGTGTGTCAGCGCGCGGCGAGGTGCCGGAGCTTGTCCGGGTTGCGGACGATGTACACGGTCGTGACGCGGCCGTCGGCGATCTCCAGCTGGAAGAGGTTGTCGGGCTGGTCGCCGTGCATGACCAGGACGGCCGGGCCGCCGTTGGCCTCCACGAAGAGGTACGACATCTCCGCCGGGGCCGTCGGTACGGTGGCGGCCAGGAAGCGGCCGACCTTGTCGGCGGTGTACACGATCCGCCTCGGCGTCTTGGCCTTGCCGCCGCTGTCGCCGACCAGGCGCACGTCGGGGGCGAGCAGCGCCATGAGCCCGTCCAGGTCACCCTCCGAGGCCGCGACCAGGAAACGCTCGGTCATCTCGCGCCGCTGGGCGGGGTCGACCTCGTAGCGTGGCCGGCGTTCCTCGACGTGCCGGCGCGCCCGCCCGGCGAGCTGTCGTACGGCCGGCTCGCCGCGGTCGAGCAGCGTGGCGATCTCGGCGTACGGGTAGCCGAACGCCTCTCTGAGCACGAAGACGGCGCGCTCCAGCGGGGACAGCGACTCCAGGACGACCAGGACGGCGAAGGACACGCTGTCGGCGAGCAGGGCGCGGTCGGCGGCGTCCGGGGACGTGTCGCCGAACTCGGTGACGTAGGGCTCCGGCAGCCATGGACCGACGTACGCCTCGCCGCGCGCCCGCACCTGGTGGAGGCGGTCGATGGACAGGCGGGTGGCGATGCGCACGAGGTAGGCGGCCGGTTCGCGGACCGCCGCGCGGTCGGCGCCGGACCAGCGCAGCCAGGCGTCCTGGACCACGTCCTCGGCGTCGGCGATCCGGCCGAGCATGCGGTAGGCGACCCCCATGAGCAGGGGCCGGTGTTCTTCGAAGACGTCGGTCGCGGTGTCGGCGCTCACGGGACCATCATCGGGCACGCACCGCACGGGGCCGGTTCCGCCCCTCCCTCTCGCGGCACCCCCTCCCGCGCGGCCGCGAGTGTCCGGTCGGCCCGCCGACACGCGCGCGGCGCGTCCGGCCGTAATCGGCCCGTCCGGCGCCCGTGCGGATCACAATGACCGCGGACCGCCGGGGGTCGGCGGCCGGTGTGCGGGAGGTGGCCGATGCGGTACGGGGTGCTGGGCACGGGCGAGGTGGGCCGTACGCTGGCGGGCCGGCTGGTGGAGCTGGGGCACGAGGTGACCCTCGGATCGCGCACCAAGGACAATCCGGTCGCGCAGGAGTGGGCCACCGCTGCGGCGGGCCGGGCCCATGCGGGTACGTTCGCGGAGGCGGCCGCGGCGGGCGAGCTGATCGTCAACGCGGTGAGCGGCCGGGTGGCGCTCGACGCCCTGCGGGCGGCCGGCGCGGAGCACCTCGACGGCAAGGTCCTGGTGGACGTGTCCAATCCGCTGGCCTTCGAGGACGGGCAGCCTCGCCTGGACCCGGTGGAGTCGGACAGCGTGGGCGAGCAGATCCAGCGGGCGTTCCCGCACGCGCGCGTGGTGAAGTCGCTGAATACGGTCAACTGTCAGGTGATGGTGGATCCCGGGCGGGTGCCGGGCGCGCACAACGTCTTCGTGAGCGGTGACGACGCCGGGGCCAAGGCGCAGGTGACGGCGCTGCTCGGGGAGTTCGGCTGGCCGGCGGCGCGGGTGCTGGACCTGGGCGGAATCCGGTCGGCGCGGGCGGTGGAGATGTATCTGCCGCTGTGGCTGACGTTGTTCCGGAACTCCGGCAGTGCGGACTTCAACATCGAGGTGTGCCGGGCGGGTTGATCGCTCGGGGTCACCGGGGGCTACCGGCCGGTAGTAATTGCTGACAAGCTGTCTACGGCGTCCGCCGGTATCCGCCCAGACCGTCGACAGCAACCCGACCGTCCGTCAGCACCCAGACGAGGAGCACCCCCCATGTCCACCACCGTCTCCTTCCCGGTCCCCGGTCCGCGCGGCCCGAAGGACGTGACCGTGTCCTACACGCGCGTGGGGCGCGGCGAACCGCTGGTCCTGCTGCACGGAATCGGCCACCACCGGCAGGCCTGGGACCCGGTCGTGGACATCCTCGCCACCGAGCGGGAGGTGATCGCCGTGGACCTGCCGGGTTTCGGCGCCTCGCCGGGCCTGCCGGACGGCCTCGGCTACACCCTGCCCGCCACCAACGCCGTGCTCGGCGCCCTGTTCGAGGTGCTGGAGCTGGACCGCCCGCACGTCGCGGGCAATTCGCTGGGCGGCCTGCTCGCCCTGGAGCTGGGCCGGGAGAAGCTCGTACGGTCCGTCACGGCCCTGTCCCCCGCCGGGTTCTGGACCGAGGCCGAGCGCCGGTACGCCTTCACGGTGCTGCTCACGATGCGGGCCGTCGCCCAGCGGATGCCGGTTCCGCTGGTGGAGCGGCTGTCGCGTACGGCGGCCGGGCGTACGGCGCTGACGAGCACGATCTACGCCCGGCCCGCGCGCCGCGCGCCCGAGGCCGTGGTGGCAGAGACGCTCGCGCTCGTGGGCGCCACCGGGTTCGACGCGACGCTGCGGGCGGGCCGGGCGGTCCGGTTCACCGACGAGCTGTCGGGCCTGCCCGTCACGGTGGGCTGGGGCACCCGGGACCGGATCCTCGTGCGCCGGCAGGGCGTGCGCGCCAAGCAGATGATCCCGCACGCCCGCCTGGTGCGACTGCCCGGCTGCGGCCACTGCCCGATGAACGACGATCCGGCACTGGTGGCCCGGGTCATCCTGGACGGCAGCCGCTGATCAGGGCCAGGGAATCGGCGCGCACGGAAACCCCGGGTGAACCTCCGGCCCGCGGCCGGTTGTTCACTTCGGGTTCGCGTGCGCGCCGCGACGCCCCAGTAGGTGTGGCTGTGCACACTGGCCGGATCCCGCCCCTGGAGGCACAGCCATGTCCCACCGTCCGTTCCCCGGCCGCCGCAGCGTGCTGCGCGGCTCCCTCGCCACATCGGCGGCCCTGACCCTGCCCATGGGCCTCGGTGCGGCCCCGGCGTTCGCCCGCTCCGGACGCCCCCAGGCGAACTGGGGCGTGCAGGCCGGCGACGTGACCACCGGCTCCGGTCTGGTGTGGGTGCGCTCGGACCGGCCGGCCCGCATGATCGTGGAGACCGCGGCCACCGAGTCGTTCCGCAACCCGCGCAGATGGCACGGACCGCTGCTCGGCGCCGGCACGGACTTCACCGGCACCACGCGGCTGCACGGGCTGCCCGCCGGCGAGCAGATCCACTACCGCGTGCTGCTCGCCGACCCGGACGACCCGAGCCGTACCGGCGAGCCGGTCACCGGCACCTTCCGCACGGCGCCCGCCAAGCGGCGCCACGGGGTGAAGTTCGTGTGGTCGGGCGACCTCGCCGGACAGGGCTGGGGCATCAACGAGTCCATCGGCGGCTACCGGATCTTCGACGCGATGGCCAAGGTCGACCCGGACTTCTTCCTGTGCAGCGGCGACAACATCTATGCCGACGGCCCGATCTCGGCCACCGCCGCCCTGCCCGACGGCGGCGTCTACCGGAACGTCACCACCGAGGAGAAGTCGCACGTCGCGACCACCCTCGCCGACTACCGGGGCAACTTCCGCTACAACCTGCTGGACAAGGCGCTGCGCCGGTTCAACGCCCAGGTACCCAACATCATCCAGTGGGACGACCACGAGGTCCGCAACAACTGGTACCCGGGCGAGGTGATCGGCACCGGCACCCCCTACCCGGCGGGCACGAAGCTCGACGACCTGGCACTGCGCTCCCGGCAGGCCTTCTCCGAGTACTTCCCGATCTCCACGATCAGCGGCCGCCCTGACGGCCGGATCTACCGCGTCGTCAACCACGGTCCGCTGCTGGACGTGTTCGTGCTCGACATGCGCACCTACCGCAACGCCAACTCCCCCGACAACCAGACCACGGACCCGGTCGGCATCCTCGGCCGCGAGCAGCTGGAGTGGCTCAAGCGGGAGCTGGCCAAGTCCCGCGCGGTGTGGAAGGTGATCGCCAACGACATGCCCCTCGGTCTGGTCGTGCCCGACCCGGTCGAGGGCAAGCCGAACTTCGAGGCGGTCTCGCAGGGCGACCCCGGCCAGCCGCTGGGCCGGGAGCTGCAGATCGCCGAGCTGCTGCGGTTCATCAAGCACCGGAAGATCACCGGCACGGTGTGGCTGACGGCCGATGTACACCACACCTCCGCCCAGCACTACGACCCGTCGCGGGCCGCGTTCAAGGACTTCGAGCCGTTCTGGGAGTTCGTCTCCGGCCCGCTCAACGCCGGCGCCTTCCCGGCCAACGCACTGGACGGCACGTTCGGCCCGGACCGGGTGTTCGTCAAGGCGCCGACGACGGCCAACGTCTCACCTGCCCAGGGCTACCAGTTCTTCGGCGAGGTCGACATCGACGGCGACAGCGGCGAGCTGACGGTCCGGCTGCGCGAGTACGACGGCACCGTGCTGTTCACGCAGACCCTCCAGCCGGGCCGCGTCGGCCAGTAGGCAGCGGCGGGTACGCTTCACTTCACACCGTGCCGCGCTACGGCGTCATCCCCCGGAGCGCGGCAAGGTCTGCCGCCGTGACCCCGAGGGCGGTGTGGACCGTAGAAAACGGAACAATCGGGGCGGAGCATGCTTTACCCATCGGTCACAAAGCGTTCGTGATCACGCAACACCCTTCCTTCACAGTGGGTCCATGACTCCAGAGATGTCCGATGTGACCCGGGCGAAGCACGGACGCCCCGTGCACCACTGGCGGCGCGACGTCGTCGAACTCGCCGCCCTCTTCACGGCCGTCGCGGTCGCCGACGGGGTGGCGAACCTGATCGGGCACGGGCCCGGCGGCCCCGGCCTGCTGGTGATCTCGGCAGTCGTGCTGGCCGCGACGGCGGGCTTCCACACCTGGTGGGCACGGCGCCACGGCCACGCGCCGCCGGCCGACGATACCGGTGCCCGGCCGGCCGCCGAGACGCGGTCGGCCGGGCCCGCCGAACAGCCCGGCACCGCCGCGGACGACCTGGCCGGCGCCACGGCGCTGTGGCGGATGCGGACCACCGTCAAGGACGAGCCGGGCTCGCTGGCGGCGCTGTGCACGGCGCTCGCCGTACGCCAGGTCGACATTCTCAGCCTGCAGACCCACCCGCTGGCCGAGGGCACCGTGGACGAGTTCCTGCTGCGGGCGCCGGGCACGCTGGAGGCGGCCGAGATCACCCGGGCCGTCTCGCTGGCCGGGGGCAGTTCCACCTGGATCGAGCGGGCCGACGCCCATGACCTGGTCGACGCCCCCACCCGGGTGCTGGGCCTGGCCACCCGTACCGCGCTGGACGCGGCCGAACTTCCGTTGGCACTGCGCCAGTTGCTGGGCCGCTGCACGATTCGCTCGCTGCCCGGGACACCGGCGGGCGGAGGCCGCGGGCCGGCGCCGGTGCCGGTCGAGGGGGTGCTGGAGGACACCGTGATGCGCCTGCGCGCTCCGGAGGGCGGCGTGCTCACCGTGGAGCGGCCGTATCTGCCGTTCACGCCGACCGAGTTCGCACGGGCCCGGGCACTGGTGGAGCTGGACAACCGGCTCGGCCCGCGCATCCCGCGCGGTGAGGACGTGCTGACGCTCCCCGAGGGCGACGACATCACCGTCCGCCGGGTGGACACCGGTGACCTGGCGGCGGCGAAGGCGATGCACGAGCGGTGCTCGCCGCGCACCCTCGGCATGCGCTACCACGGCCCGGTCGGCGACGCGGACCGCTATCTGAACCACCTGCTCAGCCCGCGCTTCGGACGGACGCTGGCCGCGCAGAGCGCCTCCGGCCGCATCGTCGGCCTCGGGCATCTGCTGTGGGACGGTGACGAGACCGAGGTCGCGCTGCTGGTCGAGGACGACTGGCAGCAGCGCGGCATCGGCGCCGAACTGCTCGGCCGGCTCGTGGCGATGGCCGTGGAGGCCGGCTGCGCGAGCGTCTACGCCGTCACGCAGGCGTCCAACACCGGCATGGTCGCCGCGATGCGCGGCCTCGGGCTGCCCCTCGACTACCAGATCGAGGAGGGCACGCTCGTCATCACGGCCCGCCTGGACACGGCCCCGGCGGTCTCTTCCGCACAGCGGGGTGAGCGGGCCCGCCGCGACTGACCGGCGGTCCGCTCAGCCGAATCCGCCGCGACGGCGCTCAGCCACGAACGCGCTGTCCGGCGGTGCCCAGCTCGGCGTTCCCCACCGCCGGCCGCCCCGGCGGAGCGCCCAGCGCCTGGTCCAGGTCCGTCCACAGGTCGTCCACGTCCTCCAGGCCCACCGACAGCCGTAGCAGCCGGTCGCTCACGCCCGCGCCGCGCCGGTCGTCGGCGTCGACGATGCGGTGGCTGATGGACGCGGGGTGCTGGATGAGGGTGTCGACGCTGCCGAGGCTCACCGCCGGGGTGACGAGCCGGACCCGGGAGATGACGTCGTGCGGGTCGCCGTACACCTCGAAGGCGATCATCGCGCCGCCGAGCCGCGGGTAGTGGACGCGTGCCACGCGCGGGTCGGCGGAGAGCCGGCGGACCAGTTCGGCGGCGTTCGCGGAGGCCGCCCGCACCCGCACGGGGAGCGTGGACAGTCCCCGGAGCAGGAGATAGCCCGCCAGCGGATGCAGGACGCCGCCGGTGGCGAATCGTATCTGCCGGAGCCGGCCCGCGAACTCCTCGTCGCAGGCGACCACTCCGGCCAGCACGTCCCCATGGCCGCCGAGGTACTTGGTGGCGCTGTGCAGCACCAGCCGGGCACCCTGCTCGGCCGGGCGTTGCAGGACGGGCGTGGCGAAGGTGTTGTCGGCGAGCAGCGGCACCGAGCCACAGGCGTGGGCCACGGCCCGCAGGTCGAGTTCGGCGAGGGTCGGGTTCGCCGGGGACTCGACCAGCACCAGACCGGTGTCCGGGCGCAGCGCGTCGCTGATCCCGGCCGGGTCGGTCCAGGTGACCTCCGTACCGAGAAGCCCGGCGGTCAGCAGATGGTCGCTGCAGCCGTACAGCGGCCGTACGGCGACGACGTGCCGCAGGCCCATGGCCGACCGGGCGAGGAGAACGGCGCTGAGCGCGGCCATGCCGCTGGCGAAGGCGACCGCGGACTCGGTGCCCTCCAGGCGGGCCAGGGCCGTCTCGAAGCGGGCGACGGTCGGATTGCCGAGACGGCCGTAGACGGGCGGTCCGACCGGGTCGGCGCCGTCGGTCGCGAAGGCGTCGATGCGGGCGGCCTCGGCGCGGCTGTCGTAGGAGGGGTAGGTGGTGGACAGGTCGATCGGCGGGGCATGCAGGCCCTGGCGGGCGAGGCCGTCGCGGCCGGCGTGCACGGCCTCGGTGGCCAGGGCTCGCGATGCGGCCGACGCTCTTGGTGCGGTGCGTACGCCGTCGTAGGCACCGATGCTCGCTGTGTCCATGCGCGGAAGGGTGAACAGTGAACGGTTCCCCGGGATGCTATGCCGTGTTACGTTCGGCCAATGGCCGAATCTGTCGTACTGGATCCGGTGGACCTCCATCTGCTGCGGCTGCTGCAGAACGACGCCCGGACCACCTACCGCGACCTCGCCGAGCAGGTGGGAGTCGCGCCGTCGACCTGTCTGGACCGGGTGACCCGGCTGCGCCGCTCGGGCGTGATCCTCGGCCACCGGCTGCAGCTCGATCCGGCCAGGCTGGGCCGCGGGCTCCAGGCGTTGCTGTCCGTGCAGGTACGGCCGCACCGGCGGGAGCTGGTCGGGCCGTTCGTGGAGCGGATCCGGGCGCTGCCGGAGGCGCGCACGGTGTTCCATCTGACCGGGCCGGACGACTATCTGGTCCATGTGGCCGTCGCGGACATGACCGATCTCCAGCGGCTGGTGCTGGACGAGTTCACGGCACGGCGGGAAGTGGCCCGGGTGGAGACCCGGTTGATCTTCCAGCAGTGGGAGTGCGGGCCACTGCTGCCGCCCGGCCACGCCCAGAGCTGAATCCCCTCGAACGTGGGTGACGCGGAGATCGTCCTCGTACGAGGATGGGCAGCATGTCTGAGACCAAGAGCCCGCTGCTGCCCCGCCAGGTGGCCGACGCGTATGTGGACGACCTCATCGCCCTCGACCCGGTCACCGGTACCTATCTCGGTGTGAAGGAGAGTTCGAGCCGGCTGCCCGACTACTCGCCCGCGGGCCAGGAGGCGCTCGCGGAACTGGCGCGGACCACGCTCGCCCGGCTCGACGAGGCGGAGCGGCAGCCCGGCGCGGACAGTGACGTGGAACGCCGCTGCGGACGGCTGCTGCGCGAGCGGCTGACCGCCGAACTCGCGGTCCACGAGGCCGACGAGCATCTGCGCGCGATCGGCAACATGAGCACCCCCGGCCACTCGGTGCGGGACGTCTTCACGGTCACCCCGTCCGAGACCGAGGAGGACTGGGCGGCGATCACCGAGCGGCTGCGCGCGGTGCCCGGCGCGCTCGCGGGCTACCGTGCCTCACTCCAACTGGGCCTGGACCGCAAGCTGTTCGCGGCGCCGCGGCCGACCGCCACCTTCATCGAGCAGCTCACCGAGTGGATCGACACCGACGGCTCGGGCCGCGGCTGGTACGAAGACTTCGCCGCCGCCGGCCCGGACGCGCTGCGCGCCGAGCTGGACGAGGCCGCCCGCGCCGCGACCGCCGCTCTGGTGGAGCTGCGCGACTGGCTGCGGGACGTGTACGCGCCGGCGATCGAGGGCACGCCGGACACGGTGGGCCGTGAGCGGTACGCCCGCTGGTCGCGCTTCTTCAACGGCACCGACCTGGACCTGGACGAGGCGTACGCGTACGGCTGGGCGGAGTTCCACCGGCTGCTCGGCGAGATGAAGCAGGAGGCGGCGAAGATCCTGCCCGGCGCCGAGACGCCGTGGGTGGCGCTCGCGCACCTGGACGCGCACGGCCGGCACATCGAGGGCGTGGACGAGGTCCGCGACTGGCTCCAGGGGCTGATGGACCAGGCCATCGCGGACCTGGACGGCACGCACTTCGAACTCGCCGAGCGGGTGCGGAGGGTGGAGTCGCGCATCGCGCCGCCCGGTGGCGCCGCGGCGCCGTACTACACGGCCCCCTCGGAGGACTTCTCACGCCCCGGCCGCACCTGGCTGCCGACGATGGGCCAGACCCGCTTCCCGGTCTACGACCTGGTGTCCACCTGGTACCACGAGGGCGTGCCCGGACATCACCTCCAGCTCGCGCAGTGGGCGCACGTGGCCGAGAACCTCTCGCGCTACCAGGCAACGGTGGGCATCGTCAGCGCCAACGCGGAGGGCTGGGCGCTGTACGCGGAGCGGCTGATGGACGAGCTGGGCTATCTGAAGGGCCCCGAGGAGCGGCTCGGCTATCTGGACGCGCAGATGATGCGGGCGGTCCGGGTGATCGTGGACATCGGCATGCACCTGGAGCTGGAGATCCCGGCGGATTCGCCCTTCCACCCCGGTGAGCGCTGGACACCGGAGCTGGCGCAGGAGTTCTTCGGTTCGCACAGCAGCCGGCCGGCGGACTTCGTGGAGAGCGAGGTGACCCGGTATCTGACGATCCCGGGCCAGGCGATCGGCTACAAGCTCGGTGAGCGGGCGTGGCTGCTGGGCCGGCAGAAGGCGAGCGAGCGGCACGGCGACGCCTTCGATCTCAAGGCCTGGCACATGGCCGCGCTGTCGCAGGGCTCGCTGGGCCTGGACGACCTGGTGGACGAGCTGTCCCAGCTCTGACGCCCCGCGTCGACGCCGGCCCCCCCTCGGAGTCGATGACCTCCCCGGTGATCCAGCGCGCCTCGTCGGTGGCCGGCCGGACGATGAGGCGGGCGGGGCCGTCGGGGAGGCCACGGCGCCCGGCGGGGAACCGGGCGGCGCCGGGCGCATGCGCCTCGCCGGTGGCGTGACCGGTGCCCGCGGGCCGGGACGGACGGCGTCGGCAGTGATCCCCCGGTCGCCGAGCGTCCCGGCCAGGGACACCAGGGACCGGGTGATCGTGGCGAGCGCGCCCTTCCGCAGGGCGTGGGCGAGCTCCCCCGGCATCCCGTCGGCGATGTCCTGCCGGCGGTCATGAGCACGCGCCGTACCGCCGGGAGCGCCCGCCGGCGGTACGGCGCGCGAGCGGGCACAGGCCTGGACGAGCAACAGCACCGACCGGGCGCCGACGGCCGCGTGCGCGTCCAGCAGCGCGGCGTCGGTCCACGCGGCCGGCCACCGGGCCGCAGCACGCCCGGTCCCGGCCCGCCGGCCGGCCCCGGTGACCAGCGCGGTACGACCACGCGAGCGAATCGCGGTGGGGCGGGAGGCCGCGCGCCCGGCCTCGCCCCGGCCTCCCGCCCCCGCCGCTCCGCCGTCCAGCCCACCCCCGGTGGCGTCGCCGACGTGCGGGTCGCTACCTGGTGGCGGAGGAGGTGGGGCCGCATGGCGGAGTGGTCGGTGGAGCGGGGGGCGTTGCGGACGCCTCGGGCCGCGGGGCTGGCGGGAGTCGTCTTCGCGTTGTTGCTGGCGGCGGCCATCGTCCTCGTACGGCTGGGCATTCCGCAGGGGGCCGACGCCATGACCGCACAGGGGTTCACGGACTCCACCCGGCGCAACGCGGTGCGCACGGCCCTCGCGCTGGTGCCGTTCGCCGGGATCTTCTTCCTCTGGTTCATCGGCGCCGTACGGGCGCACGTCGGCGCGGTCGAGGACAAGTTCCTCGCCACCGTCTTCCTCGGCAGCGGGCTCGTCTTCACCGCCACGCTGTTCGGCGCCGCCGCCGCGGCCGGTGCCGTACTCGCCGTCACGCACCCCAGCGGCACCGCGCCGGGCCCCGTGTCCTGGGACTTCGGCCGCCACCTCGCGTACGTTCTGCTGACCGAGTACGCCATGCGGATGGCGGCCGTCTTCGTGTGCTCCCTGTCGGTGATGGGCCGGCGCCTCGGTGTGCTGCCCCGCCCGCTCACCGTGCTCGGCTTCCTCACCGCCCTCACCCTGCTCGTCGCCGCCTCGAACGTGCCCTGGGCGGAACTGGTGTTTCCCGCGTGGTCACTGGTGCTCAGCGGGTACATCCTGGCCGTGAGCGGTCGCGCCCGCCCCCCGGATGGGGTCTGAAGACGGGCGGGTTCCCCGTACGGCTCTCATGCTGGCGAGCGGGACATGACCACCGTCCGGGACGGCCGCACCCATCGCGGGGCGCCCACCGGACCTGGCCGCGGGAAGGGCGGAGCGTCGATGAGGCTCGTCGTGGATCTCAACAAATGTCAGGGGTACGCCCAGTGCGCGTTCCTCGCCCCCGACATCTTCGCCCTGCACGGCGAGGAGTCGCTGGTCTACAACCCGAGCGCACCCGAGGAGCAGCGGGAGCGGCTCGCCCGCGCCGTGGCCGCCTGCCCGGTGCAGGCGATCCTGGCCGACGGGCTCGACGACCTGGCGGGTGAACAGGGGACCGGATCCGGCCGGGAGACGTCCGATGGCCGCTGACTACATGGACTGGCTCAGGCGCGAAGGGCGGATCGTGATCGTCGGCGCCTCCCTCGCGGGCCTGCGCGCCGCGGAGACGCTGCGCGCCGAGGGCTTCGCGGGCGAGCTGACCCTGATCGGTGACGAGCCCTACGAGCCGTACGACCGGCCGCCGCTGTCGAAGTCCGTCCTGCTGGGCATGGCGTCCCCGCACCGCACCGAGCTGCCGCACCGCCGGGACATCGACGCCAAGTGGCGGCTCGGCGTCCCGGCGACCGGTCTCGACCTGACGGCCAAGCGGGTCAAGCTGGCCGACGGGGACGAGGTGCAGTACGACCGGCTGCTGATCGCGACCGGAGTGCGCGCCCGGCCCTGGCCGAAGGAGGACGAGGCCCGGCTGACCGGGGTCTGCGTGCTGCGGACGCGGGACGACGCGGCCGATCTGTACCAGCGGCTGAAGGCGGGACCGCGCCGAGTGTTCGTCATCGGCGCCGGATTCGCCGGTTCGGAGATCGCCTCGGCCTGCCGGGAGATGGGCATCCCGGTCACCGTGGCGGAGCGCGCCGGGGCGCCGCTGGTGGGCGCGCTCGGCGGAGTGATCGGCGCGGTCGCCGCCGACCTGCAGACCGAGAACGGCGTGGACCTGCGCACCCATGTCACGGTGACCTCGCTGGAGGGTGACTCGATCGGCCGGGTACGGGCGGTCCATCTGTCCGACGAGAGCGTCGTCGAGGCGGACGTGGTCGTGGTCTCGCTGGGCTCGCAGCGCAACACCGAGTGGCTGACCGGGTCGGGGCTCGGCGCCGGGCCGCGGGGGATCGCGTGCGACGCGGGCTGCCGGGCCTTCGACTTCCGGGGCATCGTCACGGACGACGTGTTCGTCGCCGGTGACGTGGCGCGTTCCCCGCACGCGCTGTTCGGCTACCAGTTCCTGTCGCTGGAACACTGGGGCAACGCCGTCGCGCAGGCGGAGACGGCCGCGCACAACATGATCTGCCGGGGCGCCGACCGGCGCCCGCACCTGTGGATGCCGGCGTTCTGGTCGTCGATGTTCGGCGTGAACATCAAGTCGGTCGGCGTCCCGCCCATGGGTGACCAGCTCATGATCACGCAGGGTTCGCCGGCCGAGCGCCGGTTCGTCGGCGTGTACGGCTACCAGGGCCGCGTCATCGCCGCCGTGAGCTTCGACAACACCCGCTGGCTGGAGTTCTACGCACGGCAGATCGAGCGGGGCGCGCCGTTCCCGGTGGAGTACCCGACGGTCGACCGGCGGCCCGAGCACCGGCAGCCGGTGGCGGCCGACTTCCCCGACCCGTCCCTGCCGACCCACGGCCCGACCGTGACCCTCAGCGGCTACTCACCGGCCGACCAGCAGCTGGTCTTCCACCCTGCCCGCCACTGACCGCCGACCGGCGCCGATGCTCCAAGGACGTGTCATGCCGCAAGCCTCGCTGTTCCGTCAGATCACCGACTTCGCCAACCGCGCCGACCCGTATCCGCTGTACGAGGAACTCCGCAGGACGCCGGTCCTCCACGAGGAGGACGGCCCCTACGTCATCAGCTCGTACTACGACATCGAGGCGCTGCTCCACGATCCGCGGATCAGCTCCGACGCCGCCAACGTGACCGCCGCCGGGGACGACGAGCTGTCCGGGCCGGAGGCGACGGGGCTGCCGCCCAGCTTCATCCGGCTCGACCCGCCGGAGCACGACCGGCTGCGGAGGATCGCCAACAGGTCCTTCGGGCCACCGCACCGGCCGCGCCGGATCGAGAACATGCGGGGCGAGCTGGGCGAGATCGTCACCGGGCTGATCGACGGCTTCGGGGACGCACGGCAGATCGACCTGGTCGACGAGTTCGCGTACCCCTTCCCGGTGACCGTCATCTGCAGGCTGCTCGGCGTGCCGCGCGAGGACGAGCCCCGCTTCCGTGCCTGGGTGGACCCGATCGTCGCCGGCCTGGACCCTGACACCCGCACGAGCGCCGAATCCGAGCGGACCGCGCAGGAGGCACGGTTGCAGCTCGGCATGTATCTGAACGGACTGGTGGAGCAGCGCGCCAGGGAACCTCGCGACGACATGCTCTCCGACCTGGTGAACAGTCGCGGTCCGGACGGCGCGATGACGACGATGGAAGTGCTCAGCACATCGGTGCTGCTCCTCATCGCGGGCCACGAGACGACCGTCAACCTCATCACCAACGGCATGCTCACGCTGTTGCGCCATCCGGAGGTCCTGGCGCGGCTGCGCAACGACCCGGGCCTGTCGGTGCGGATCGTGGAGGAGCTGCTGCGCTACGAGCCGCCCGTGCAGATCGTGCCGCAGCGCACCTGTATCGCGGACATCGAGCTGCGCGGGGTCACCATCCCCAAGGGCTCGCACATCTGGCTGATGCTGGCCGCGGGCAACCGTGACCCCGAGCGCTTCAAGGACCCCGAGCGCTTCGACCCGGACCGCGAGGACATCCAGCACCTCGGGTTCGGCAGCGGCATCCACAGCTGCTTCGGCGCTCCGCTGGCCCGGCTGGAAGCCCAGATCGCCCTGTCCGAACTGGCCCGGCGGCTGGAGAATCCCCGCCTCGTCGAGGACCCGCCACCGTACCGGCAGAACGCCGTGCTGCGCGGGCCCCGGCATCTGAACATCGCCTTCGACGGGCTGCGTTGACCGTGCCGGCGGTCCGGTCAGTGACCGAGCCGGCTGAGCTGCACCAGGCCGACCCAGGTCTCCGGCCCCGGCTGCGCATAGGCGGCGCGCACCACGTACGTGCCCGCCTCCAGCGGCACCCGGAGGTGCTCGATGCGGCCGGCGGCCTGGCCGGGCCAGGCCGAGTCGAACAGGAGCACCGGGCCGGGCACCCGCCAGTGGACCTCGCTCCCCCACACCGCCGCGTCGAGTGCGGCCGGAACTCCGGCGAGCAGCTCCGCCTCGGAGTTCGCGGCGGACCACCGTACGAAGGCGGCGTGTTCCGGCAGGAAGGAGGTGGAGGCGGGTTCGTCACCGAACACCAGCGCCGCGCTGTCGCCGACGGGGAGCAGGCCGACGTAGCCGTCGACCTCGCACGCCCGGTCGTAGTCCGTGGCGAGGTCCTCGCTGTCGGCACCCGCCCAGAACGGCAGCACCGTCTCGGGTACGGCTATCAGGGGGCCGCCGCCCGATTCCACCCACTCCAGCGCGCCTGGTTCCGCGTATCGAGCCATGGGCCAAGAACCTACACGGGCCGCCGTCAGCAGCCGCAATCGCCTTCGACCGGTGCGGTCAGCGGGTCGGCGTCGCGGCGCGCCGGTCCCTGCCAGGTCTCGTAGGCGAAGCCCTCCCGCGCCCAGTACTCGAAGCCGCCGAGCATCTCCTTGACCTGGTAGCCGAGTTCGGCGAGGGCGAGGGCGGCGCGGGTGGCGCCGTTGCAGCCGGGTCCCCAGCAGTACGTCACCACGGGCACGGACGGGTCGAGGAGCTGCCCGGCCTGCTCGGGGATGAGCGCGGTGGGCAGGTGGATCGCGCCGGGTATGTGGCCCTGGTCCCAGGACTCGGTCGAGCGGCAGTCCACGACGACGAAGCCGGGGTCGCCGCCGGCCGCGAGCGCGGCGGCCACGTCGGAGACGTCGGCGTGGAAGGCGAGGCTCGCCCGGAAGTAGGCGGCGGCCTCGGCAGGGGCGGCGGGCGCGACGCGCAGTACGGGGTTCACGGAGGTCGTGTTGATCATGACTGAAAATCTACGGCGCGGGGCGCCCTCCCTGAAGCGGTGATCCACGGTGTTCCCCTTGCCTGGCCGGGGATTCCCCTGCTATCCATCCGGGATGACCGTGTATTCCCCGGACGCCACCGACTGGCGCATCCTTGAGGTCCTCCAGCGGGAGGGCCGGGCCAGCTACGCCGAGCTGGCGCGGGCCGTCTCGATGTCGCCGAGCGCCGTCACCGAACGAGTGCGGCGGCTGGAGGAGGCGGGTGTGATCCAGGGGTACGCGGCCGTGGTCGACCCGGAGCGGCTCGGGCTGCCGATCCTGGCGTTCGTGCGGCTGCGCTATCCGAACGGCAACTACAAGCCGTTCCACGATCTGGTGGCCGCCACGCCCGAGATCCTGGAGGCGCACCATGTGACGGGCGACGACTGCTTCGTCATCAAGGTCGCCGCGCGGTCCATGGCCCATCTGGAGGAGATCTCCGGCAGGATCGGCGCGCTGGGCTCGGTGACCACCAGCGTCGTGTACTCCTCGCCCCTGCCCCGGCGGGCACTGGGCCGCTGACCGCCGTCAGACCCCCCGCTGCCGCAGCACCGACCCCGTCCTGCCCTTCACGACCTCCAGCTGGGCGTGGATGCGGCGGCGCAGGTCGGGGACATGGCTGACGATGCCGACGCTGCGGTCGCGTTCGCGCAGGGAGTCGAGGACGTCGAGGACCTCGTCCAGGGTCTGGTCGTCGAGGCTGCCGAAGCCCTCGTCGATGAAGAGGGTGTCGAGGCGGACGCCGCCCGCCTCGTCGGTGACGACGTCCGCGAGGCCGAGGGCGAGGGCGAGGGAGGCGAAGAAGGTCTCGCCGCCGGAGAGGGTCGCGGTGTCGCGTTCGCGGCCGGTCCAGGCGTCGACCACGTGCAGGCCGAGCCCGCTGCGGCCGCGTCCGGAGCGGTCGTCGGAGTGGACGAGGGTGTAGCGGCCGGACGACATGCGCTGCAGCCGGGCGGTCGCGGCGGCGGCGACCTGCTCCAGGCGGGCCGCCAGGACGTACGACTCCAGGCGCATCTTGCGTTCGTTCTCGGCGGAGGTGCCCGCGGTGAGGGCGGCGAGGCGGGCGACCCGGTCGTACTCCTCGCGCAGCGGGGCGAGCCGTCGTACGGCTTCGGTGGCGCGCGCGGAGAGGCGGTCCAGCTCGGTGCGGCAGCGGGCGGCCGCGTCGCGCGCGGAGGCGGCCTCGCGCAGGCGCCGCTCCGCCTCGGCCGCGGTGCGCTCCGCCGTCGCGAGGTCGGCGGGCGGCTGCTGGGCGGCGGCCGCGGTGTCCGCCTCGGCCAGGACGGCGCGTACGGCCGCTTCCTCCGACTGCCAGGCGTCCAGGCGGTGTTGCAGCTCGCGATGGGCGGCGGGGTCCAGGAGGGCGGCGGCCGCGGCCTGCGGGGTGTCGAAGCCGGCCCGGTAGGCGGCGTCGGCGAGGCGGGCGTCGGCGTCCTTCAGGCGCTGGGCGGTGTCCTCGGCGGTGCGGGCGGCGTCGGCGGCATCGGTGAGCAGCGCGACGCGCCGCTCCAGCTGTGCGGCGCGCGCGGCCACGCTGCCGGCGGTGCCGCGCGCCTGTGTCAACTCCGCTTCGAGCTGGGCCTGTTCGCGCTCCAGGGTGTCGCGCCGGGTGAGCCGGGATGCGGCTCGTACGGCGGCCTGCTGGCGGTCGGCCAGGCGCTGCTCGCGCTCGTGCTCGGCGCGGCGCAGCTCCTCGTGGGCGGCGTGCAGGGCGGAGGCCTCGCGGCGGGCGCGGGCGTACTCCTGATCCAACTCCCCCGCCTGCGCTTCCAGTTGGGCGGTGGGTGTGTCACCGGCCTCGGCGGTGGCGGCGGCCAGGGCCTCGCGGACGACGCCGAGCCGCCGCTCCTCCTCGGCGTGCCGCCGGTCGGCCTCCTGGGAGGCCCGGTGTGCCCGTTCCTCGGTCTCGCGGTCGACGTGTCCGGCTGTCCTGCGGGCCGGGGCGGGGTGTTCGGTGGCTCCGCAGACGGTGCAGGGCTCGCCGTCGGTGAGGTGGGCGGCCAGTTCGGCGGCGATGCCGGTCAGGCGCTGTTCCTTGAGGTCGAGCCAGTGGGCGCGGGCGGCGAGTGCCTGCTGTTCGCAGGCGCGGGCCCGGCGCTGCGCGTCCTCCAGGTCGGCGGCCAGCGCGTCCCGGGTGCGGGCCGCGGTGAGCCGCTTGCCCATCGGCTCCCGCCGCACGGCGAGCTGTTCGGCGCGGGTGGCCGCTTCCTGGGCGGAGTCGACGCGGGCCTGGAGCGCGGCGCGGGCGCTGTCCCAGCCGTCGAGCCAGGCTTCGGCCTCGCGCAGCACCTCCTCGTCGGCACGCTCCTGCCGGTCGAGTCCCGCGCGTTCGTCGGCGAGCCGGTCGAGCCGCTGCTCGGCGCGGCGGGCGGCGTCCAGACCGCCCAGTTCCTCGGCGGCCCGGCGGGCGGCGGCGGCCAGGCCGCTCGCGCCCGCGTCGGCGTAGGAGTCGGGGAGCGTCCCCCGCGCGCGTGCCTCGGCCGCGGCGGCCCGACGGTGCTCCTCCTCCGCGGCCTCGCGCAGCTCCAGCGCGGGCGCGACCGCCTCCGCCTTGCGGGACCGCTCCATGCGCTCCTGGGCCTCGCGATGGGCCCCGGAGTGCTGCTGGAGCCGCTCGGCGCGCTGCCGGGCCTCGGCGAACCTGTTCTGCAGCCGGGCGAGTTCGCGTACGGCGTCCAGGGCGCGGCGGGCTTCGGTGTGGGCGGACTCGGCGGCGCCGAGGCGGAGGTGGGCGATGGTGAGGCGCTCGCGGGCGGTGGCGCGGGCGACGGCGGCGGCACCGAGGACCGCCTCGGCCAGGCCCGGGTCGCCGGGCGCCAGCTCGGGCAGCTCCATGGCGTCGCCGGCCTCCTGCTGCATGCGGTGGGCGTCGGCGAGCAGCGCCGCGTCGCCTTCACGCACGCGTGCCTCGGTGGCGCGGCGGCGGTCGGCGAGGCGCTTTTCGACGTCGGCGAAGCGCTGGGTGTCGAAGAGCCGGCCGAGGAGCCGGCCGCGGGCCTCGGCGTCGGCGCGCAGGAAGCGGGCGAAGTCTCCCTGGGGCAGCAGCACGACCTGGCAGAACTGCTCGCGGCTCATGCCGAGGAGCTGCTCGAACTCCCTGCCGACCTCTTCGTGGGAGCGGCTGAGGTCCTTCCAGGTGCCGGTCGTGCTGTCGTACTCGCGCAGCCAGGTCTGGGCCTTGTCGACCGTGGTGCCCTTGCCGCGCAGCTTGGGCCGCTCCCACGCGGGCTGCCGGGTGACCTCCAGCCGGCGTCCGGCGACGGTGAGGTCGAGGCGGATCTCGGCGCGGGTGCCGGGCTCCGCGTGATCGCTGCGCAGGTTCATGCCCTTGCCGCTGCCACTCTGCCGGGCACCGGGGACGGCGCCGTACAGGGCATAGCAGACGGCGTCCAGGACGGAGGTCTTGCCGGCGCCGGTGGGGCCGTGCAGCAGGAAGAGGCCGGCGGCCGAGAGGGCGTCGAAGTCGACGCCCTGGGAGCCGCCGAAGGGTCCGAAGGCGGTGATGTCGAGCCGGTGCAGCCTCACCGGGCCACCTCCCGTACGGCGTCGTCGGCGCGCACGGCGTCGAACGCCTCGCGCAGCACGTCCAGCTCCCGGTCGTCCGGCCCGGCGCCGCGCACATGGGCGACGAAGTCCTGGGCGACCTGCTGGTCGCTGCGGCCGGCGAGCCGGCGGGCGTACGACACCCCGGGGTCGTCCGGTGCCCGCTCGGGGGCGAAGACGAGGCTGAGGGTGTGCGGGAAGCGCTCGGTGAGCCGGGCCATGGGGTCGGCGGGGCGGACCGGGTCGGTGAGGGTGGCCTCGACCCACGCGTCCGTGTGCCGCGCCAGGGCGGGGTCGGCGAGCAGGTCCTCCAGCATGCCCTTGACGCGGGCCAGCGGGCGCGGCACCGGGCAGTCGAGGCGCTCGGCGGTGACGGAGCCGTCGGCGGCCAGGTCGATCAGCCACATGGTCTTGCGGTGGTCGGCCTCGGAGAAGGAGTAGGCGAGCGGGGAGCCGGAGTAGCGCACGCGTTCGGTGATGGTCTGGCAGCCGTGCAGATGGCCCAGGGCGACGTAGTCGACGCCGTCGAAGACGCCGGCCGGTACCGCGGCCACCCCGCCGACGGTGATGTCACGCTCGCTGTCGCTGGCCCGGCCGCCGGTGACGAAGGCGTGGGCGAGGACGACGGAGCGGGTGCCTCGCGCGCGTGTGGCGAGGTCGGCGCGGACGCGGTCCATGGCGGCGCCGAGCACGGCCTCGTGCCCGGCCTTGTCCACCGCGAACTCGTCCTTCACCAGGGCGGGTTCGAGATACGGCAGGCCGTAGAAGGCGACGTCCCCGTGGGCGTCGCTCAGCACGACCGGGGTGCCGGCGGCGGCCGGGTCGGTGCGCAGGTGGATGCCTGCGCGCCGGATGAGTCCGGCGCCGACGCCGAGGCGGCGGGCCGAGTCGTGGTTACCGGAGATCATCACCGTGGGCACGCCGAGGTCCGCGAGGCGGTGCAGCGCGTCGTCGAACAGCTCGACCGCGGCGAGCGGGGGCACCGCGCGGTCGTACACGTCACCGGACACGACCATCGCGTCCACGGCGTGCTCGCGCACGGTGGTGACGAGGTGACCGATGAACTCGGCCTGGGCCCCGAGCATGTTCACCCGGTGGAAGGCCCGGCCGAGATGCCAGTCGGACGTGTGCAGCAGTCTCATGATCCCCGAGATTAACGGCCAGGACTGACATCACGGGCGGTTACTCCCGTACCGGCCGCCACGGCTGACACCTTCATTGCCATATACCCGATTGGCACCGAACCGTCAGGCATCTCCGTAGGCTTCGCCGCCCGGTTCGAACGCCGCCGTGCCCGCGGTCACATCGGCGAGCCAGGCGCGGAAGGCGTCCACGTCGGCGTCGGGCAGCCCGATCTCGATGGTGACCGCGGCTGCGCCGTAACGAATGTCCCGCACCTCCCGTCCGGTGGCCCGCAGATCGTTCTGGACCTTGCCCGCGCGCTGGTGGTCGACGGTCACAGTGGCCAGCCGGAAGCGGCGCCGGGTGAGCGTGCCGAGCGTGTCGAGCGCCTCGCCCACGGCACCGCCGTAGGCGCGGATGAGTCCGCCGGCACCGAGCTTGACGCCGCCGTAGTAGCGGGTGACGACCGCGACGACGTAGCGCATCTCACGGCGCAGCAGCATCTGGAGCATGGGGACGCCGGCGGTGCCGCCCGGTTCACCGTCGTCGCTGGCCTTCTGCACGGAGGCGTCGGCGCCGATGACGTACGCCCAGCAGTTGTGGGTCGCGTCGGCGTGCTCCTTGCGGACGGAGGCGATGAAGTCCTGCGCCTCCTGCTCGGTGGCGGCCGGGGCGAGGGCGCACAGGAAGCGGGAACGGTTGATCTCGGTCTCGTGCACGCCCGCGCGGGCGACTGTGCGGTACTCGTCCTGCATCCCGCCAGCCTATGCGCTCCGCCGG
Source organism: Streptomyces sp. CoH27 (assembly GCF_020181035.1). GTDB lineage: Bacteria > Actinomycetota > Actinomycetes > Streptomycetales > Streptomycetaceae > Streptomyces > Streptomyces camelliae. Next base: position 96,324 of record NZ_JAIQYY010000013.1, on the reverse strand, counting down.
TGGCGCCGGGACGTGAAGTGCCACGACCAGCCCGCGCCCCCTTCGGGGCGCTATCCCTTCGGCCCGCGCGGCACCGTGAACCAGGTCAGCAGGGCCGCGCCGGGTGTCAGGGCGGACCAGCCGGTGCCGCGCCAGGTGAGGACGGCGATCGCGGACGTCGGGAACTTCGTCCGCACCCGCTCCAGCGTGTCGTCGAGACCGTCCCCGGCGAGCTCCAGGACGAGCTCCTCCAGCCCGGGGTTGTGCCCGACGAGCAGCAGGGTCTCCACCTCGGACGGCACTTCCCGGACCACGTCCAGCAGGTCGGCCACGTCGGCCGCGTACAGCCGCCGGTCGTAGCGCACCGGCGGCGGGGTGCCCCATTCGGCGGAGGCCAGCTCCCAGGTACGACGGGCGCGTACGGCCGTGGAGCACAGGGCGAGGTCGGGCAGGCAGTCGGCCTCGGCGAGGGCACGTCCGGCGGCCGGGGCGTCCCGCAGGCCACGCTGCGCGAGCGGCCTGCGGTGGTCCTCGACGCCCTCGGGCCAGGCGGACTTGGCATGCCGCAGCACCACCAGCCGACGCAACGGGCCCGCCGCACCCGCCCGCGTGATCATGCGAGCTTCCCGAGGTCACGGGCGAGGTCGAGGGCGAGCAGCCGGTCGGCGTAGACGAACGTCTCGAACCGGGCACCGTCCGGCAGCTCCGGATCGTTCTCCACGTCCCGCAGCACATCGAGAACGCCGGGCAGATCGAGATCGTCCTCCCACGAGGACCGCAATCGCCCCCGCACCCCCTCGGGCACAGGCCTGGACGGCCGCCGCGCCCACCCGGCCACCGCCCCCCGCCACCGCCCGAGCCACCCGGCCGCATCGTCCAGCCGACCCGGGTCCAGCCGCACGGCTTCACCCCGCGGGACAGCCAGCAAGGCGAGCCGAAGGGCCTCCGGATCGGCGAGGAGAAGGGGCGGGAGCGCGGGGTGCGGGGTGGGACGGGCGGTGGACCCGGACACCCGGCCATGCGCGTCCTCGCCGCCCTGGCCGGAACCCCGCCCGGAGACCTCGCCGGGGGCAGGCCGGCCCGATGCGCCCGGCGTAGCGGCCCCCTCAGCCGTCGGCTCCCTCGCCCACTCCCCCGGTCCCCCCGCCCACTCCACCGGCGCCACCCGCAGCACCGGCCCGCCCCCGAACGCGGTCGCCGGCTCCGCCGTCACATGGATCGCCTGGGCCTCGCCCAGGCCCGAGGCCAGGTCCCGGTCGTGTTCGAAGGGGCGGATGGCGAGGGTGGTGGCGGCTGTGCGGAGCTCGGCGTGCCGGCGGGGGGCGGTGAGGATCGTCCAGACCGGGGTGCCGGAGAGTTCCAGGGCGCGGGAGAGGAGGTCCGCGGTCAGGAGCACCCGCAGGGCCGTCGGGTCCAGGCCGGAGGCGTAGGCCTCGATACGGGTCAGGCCACGGCGGGCGGGCGCGGCGGGGACGGGCTCACCGGTTCGGTCGTCGAGGATGCGCAGCACGGGGCGAGCGTAGGCGGGCGGACGGCCGTGCGCAGGCATCTTGCAGGCATCTTGTGTCGATTCCGGACATGATGACGAGGCGGCGGGACGGGAACGGGAGGGGAATCCGGAACCCCGCGGCGCTGTTGGCCCGGCGGAGAGTTCCCGCGCCCCGAGGAGGCGGCCATGACGGCCATGCACCACGACGACATGAACGGCGATGAAGACGGCGCCGATGCGTACGGCGATGACGCGACCGTCCGCAGGATCCTGACCGAGCTGGGCGACACCTGGGCCGTGGTCGGCCTGTCGAACAACCGGAACCGGGCCGCCTACGGCGTGGCGCAGGTGCTCCAGCGGTTCGGCAAGCGGATCGTGCCGGTGCATCCGAAGGCCGAGACGGTGCACGGCGAGCAGGGGTACGCCTCCCTCGCGGACATCCCCTTCGACGTCGACGTGGTCGATGTCTTCGTGAACAGCGAGCTGGCCGGCGCGGTGGCCGACGAGGCCGTGGCGAAGGGCGCGCGGGCGGTGTGGTTCCAGTTGGGTGTGGTCGACCCGGCCGCCGGCCGGCGGACTCGGGAGGCCGGTCTGGACATGGTCATGGACCGCTGCCCGGCGATCGAAATTCCCCGCCTGCGCTAGCGAATCTCTCCTTCTACTCACAATTAGCCTCTGAATATTGACATTCACACTGGGCAACTGAGCTGTGACAAGGCCGTGACCGAGCGTGGGCCCAAGACAACTAAGATCCAGGGTCAAAATTTGGTTAACGGTCTTTTAACGGCCTGGAACCCACCCCTAGCCTATGGCCCCACTTGCTCGTCAATACTGCGTTTACGATCTGAGAGGCCACTTGACATGGCGAATGTCGACCAGGCTCCACCGGTAGCCACAAGCGACACCGGTGGTGGTCTGCGCCGAGACGTCGGACTCATCGGTCTGATGTGGGCATCGGTGGGTTCCATCATCGGCTCCGGCTGGCTCTTCGGTGCTGAGAAGGCCGTCGTCGCGGCCGGACCCGCGGCGATCATCTCGTGGGTGATCGGCGCCGTGGCCATCGTGCTGCTCGCCCTCGTGCATGCCGAACTGGGCGGCATGTTCCCGGTGGCGGGCGGCACCGCGCGCTACCCGCACTACGCCTTCGGCGGCCTGGCCGGCATGTCCTTCGGCTGGTTCTCCTGGCTCCAGGCCGCGACCGTGGCCCCGATCGAGGTCGAGGCCATGATCGGCTACGCCAAGCACTGGCACTGGGCCGACGGCTTCCAGAACGCCAACGGCACCCTCACGACCAGCGGCATCGTCGTCGCGGTGCTCCTCATGGCGGTCTTCGTCGCGGTCAACTTCCTCGGCGTCCGGGTCCTGGCGCACACCAACAGCGCCGCCACCTGGTGGAAGATCGCCGTCCCGCTCGTCGCGATCTTCGTCATCGCCATCGGCAACTTCCACCCGTCCAACTTCACCTCCGAGGGCTTCGCGCCGTTCGGTGCCAAGGGTGTCCTCACCGCGATCAGCTCCAGCGGCATCATCTTCGCCCTGCTCGGCTTCGAGCAGGCGATCCAGCTGGCCGGCGAGAGCCGCAACCCGAAGCGTGACCTGCCGCGCGCGACGCTCGGCTCGGTCGCCATCGGCGCCACGATCTACCTGCTGCTCCAGGTCGTATTCATCGCCGCCCTGCCGCACGCCTCCTTCGCCAAGGGCTGGGCGAACCTGGCCTACGCCGGCATCAGCGGCCCCTGGGCGGGTCTCGCCTCGCTGGTCGGCCTGGGCTGGCTGGCCTGGGTCCTGTACGCCGACGCGATCATCTCCCCCGGTGGCACCGGCCTGATCTACACCACCGCCACGTCCCGCATCTCCTACGGCCTGGCCAAGAACGGCTACGCGCCGAAGATCTTCGCCAAGACCGACTCGCGTGGTGTGCCGTGGTTCGGCCTGGCGATGTCGTTCGTGACCGGTGTGATCTGCTTCCTGCCGTTCCCGAGCTGGCAGACCCTGGTCGGCTTCATCACCTCGGCGAGCGTGCTGATGTACGCGGGCGCTCCGCTGGCGTACGGCGTCTTCAAGGACCGGCTGCCGAACCACGACCGTCCGTACAAGCTGCCCGCCGGCAACATCATCTCGCCGCTGTCCTTCGTGGTCGCCAACCTGATCATCTTCTGGTCCGGCTGGGACACCCTGTGGCGCCTGGGCTTCGCGATCCTGATCGGCTACGTGCTGCTCGGCTCCTACGCCGCCTACGCGATCAGCAAGAACCTGCCCAACGCTCCCCGGCTGGACTTCAAGGCCGCGCAGTGGCTGGTCCCCTACCTGCTGGGCATCGGCGTGATCTCCTACCTGAGCACCTTCGGCGGCAACGGTGACCTGCCGCTGTGGTGGGACATGCTGGTCGTCACGGTGTTCTCGCTCGTCATCTACTACTGGGCCAAGGCGACCGCCTCCCAGCCCGAGGCGATCGAGCGCAGCATCGAGGAGGTCGTGGTCACCGACGCCCCCGCGCACTGAGCCACACCCCTCCCGGTGTCCCGTCAGCAGAGCCTTGGCTGACGGGACACCGTCATAATGCGGGGGTGATCTCCCCCTCCCCCTCCCCCCACTCCGACTCCGCGCCCGGGGAAGGCCGTACGGACGAGCGCCGTACGGTCGTCGTCCTGGGCGCCGGACCCGCCGGCCTCACCGTCGGCAACATCCTGCGGGCCGCCTCGGTCGACTGCGTCGTCCTGGAGACCGAGAGCAGGCAGTTCATCGAGACACGGCCCCGGGCCGGCGTCATCGAGGAATGGGCCGTGCGTGAACTCGACCGCCGGGGCCTGGCCGGGCACCTGCCGCAGCGGGCCGAGCTGCACAGCGCCTGCGAGTTCCGCTTCGCCGGCGAGCGCTACCGCTTCCCCTACGCCGAACTGACGGGCCGTCACCATTACGTCTACCCCCAGCCGTTGCTGGTGACCGACCTCGTGCGGGAGTACGTCGACGTGCGCGGCGGCGACATCCGCTTCGGGGTACGGGACGTCGCCCTGCACGACCTGGACACGGACCGGCCGGCGGTGTCGTACCGGTGCCCGGACACAGGTGAACGGCGGCTGCTGCGCTGCGACTTCATCGCGGGCTGCGACGGCGCGCGCGGGGTGTCCCGGGACGCGATACCCGAGCAGCGGCGGCGAACGGCCCGGCAGGACGACGGCATCGGCTGGCTGGCGCTGCTCGCCGAGGTCCCGCCGTCCACGGACTGCGTACTGTTCGGCGTCCATCCGCGTGGCTTCGCCGGGCAGATGCCGCGCAGCCCGGAGGTGACCCGGTTCTACCTCCAGTGCCCGCCGGGTGACGATCCGGCGAACTGGCCGCACGAGCGGGTCTGGACCGAGCTGCGCGAACGGCTCGGCGCGGCCGGCGCGCCCCCGCTCACCGAGGGCCGGCTGATCGAGAAGCGCGTGCTGGACATGCACCACTACGTCGTCGAGCCCCTGGCCCACGGGCGGCTGTTCCTGGCCGGTGACGCCGGCCACCTGGTCGCACCGATCGCCGCGAAGGGCATGAACCTGGCCCTGCACGACGCCTTCCTGCTCGGCGACGCGCTCGCCTCGTACGTCACGACGGGCGACGGCACCGGCCTGGACGCTTACTCCGACACATGTCTGCGCCGGGTGTGGGACTACCAGGAGTTCTCCCAGTGGCTGTCGGACATCTACCACGGCGTCGCGTCGGGTGATCCGTTCCGCGCCGGTACCACGCTGGCCCGGCTGCGCCGGCTGTTCTCCTCGCCCGCGGCCGCGGCGGCCTTCGCCGAGCAGTACCTCGGTACGGCCGCCGCCTACTGAGCGCGCTCGTCGAGGTGGTGGTCGGCGGTCTTCAGCGCCTCGTCCACCAGCCGGCGCAGGTGCCCGTGCGCGAGGGAGTAGACCACCCGGCGGCCCTCCTTGCGGGTCCGCACCAGGCCCGCGAGCCGCAGCCGGGCCAGATGCTGGCTGACGGCGGGGCGGGCCGCACCGCAGGTCTCCGTGAGCGTGGTGACATCGGCCTCCCCCGCCGTCAGTGCGTGCAGCAGGGTGAGGCGGGTGCGGTCGCCGAGCAGGGACAGCAGCTCGGCGGCCAGCGTGAACTGTTCCTCGCCCGGGGTGCGCGGGTGCGCATGGTGCGCAGGTGATAGGTGCATGCGTGCGCTCATACGCACATAATGGTCCCGTGGGCGCCACCCGTCCACTCCCGCACACCGGAAGGGGACCCCACGTGAGCGACCGGCACCCTCACCAGGACGCACATGAGCACGGGCATGAGCACGCGCACGGGCACGGACATGGGGACGGGCGCGGACATGGGGACGGGCACGGACATGACCACGGGCACGGGCATGCCCGCGACCACCAGCACGACCACCACCCCACCCGCACCCGCTCGCGCGCCGCCGCCCTCCGGCACCGCCTCGCGCATCTGCTCACCCCGCACTCCCACGAGACCGCCGACAAGCTGGACTCCGCCCTGGAGTCATCGGCGCGCGGGATGCGGGCGCTGTGGGTGTCGCTGGGGGTCCTCGGAGCGACCGCGCTGGCGCAGGCGGTCGTGGTGGCCGTCTCCGGGTCGGTGGCGCTGCTCGGGGACACCGTGCACAACGCCGCCGACGCCCTGACCGCCGTCCCCCTCGGCATCGCCTTCGTGCTGGGGCGGCGGGCGGCGAACCGCCGGTTCACCTACGGCTACGGCCGGGCCGAGGACCTCGCGGGGCTGGTGATCGTGCTGACGATCGCCGCCTCGGCGGCCTTCGCCGCGTGGGCGGCCGTGGACCGGCTGCTCGATCCGCGCCCGGTCGCGCAGGTGCCGGTGGTCGCGGTGGCCGCGCTGGTCGGCTTCGCCGGCAACGAGTGGGTGGCCCGGTACCGGATCCGGGTGGGGCGCGAGATCGGTTCGGCGGCGCTGGTCGCCGACGGCCTGCACGCCCGCACCGACGGCTTCACCTCGCTGGCCGTGCTGGTGGGGGCCGGGGGGTCCGCGCTCGGCTGGCAACTGGCCGACCCGGTCGTGGGGTTGGCGATCACGGCGGCGATCGTGCTGGTGCTGCGGGACGCGGCGCGCGAGGTGTTCCGGCGGGTGATGGACGCCGTGGACCCGGCCCTGGTGGACCGGGCCGAGCGGGCGGTGCGGGCGGTGCCGGGCGTGCGCGAGGTGGGCGAGCTGCGGCTGCGCTGGATCGGACACCGGCTGCGGGCCGAACTCGCGGTGGTGGTGGACGGCGACGCGACGGTACGACAGGCCCACGGCATCACCGTCGAGGCCGAACACGCGCTGCTGCACGCGGTACCGAGGCTGACGGCCGCCCTGGTGCACGCCGATCCGGCACCGGCGCCGGGCGAGACGGACCCGCACCTGGCGCTGGCCCATCACGTGACGGCCTGAGGTCAGACGCTGATGCCGAGGCCCTCCAGCACCACGGCGCCGGGCAGTTCGGCGAGGGCCTTGCCGGGGACCAGCAGCTTGCCGCGCCGGCGGCCGCTGCCGACGAGGACGTAGGGCAGGTCGGCGACGGCCGCGTCCACCAGCAGCGGCCAGCCGGCGGGCAGTCCGACCGGGGTGATCCCGCCGTACTCCATGCCGGTCTCACCGGTCGCCGTGTCCATCGAGGCGAACGAGGCCTTGCGGGCGCCGAGATGACGGCGGACGACGCCGTTGACGTCGACCCGGGTGGTGGAGAGCACCAGACACGCGGCCAGCGTGGTCTCGCCGCCCCGCTTGCCCGCAACCACCACACAGTTCGCCGACTGCTCCAGCAGCTCGCGGCCGTAGTGCTCGACGAAGACGGCGGTGTCCGCCCAGCGCGGGTCGGTGTCGACGTAGAGGACGCGGTCGGCGGGGACCGTGCCCCGCCAGGTGCGTACGGCGTCGGCGACCGGCGCGGTCAGTTCGTCCAGGCAGTCCGGAACCGGGGTGGCGGTGTCGAAGTCTCCGATGGGTGCGCGCATGGCCGCACGCTAACAGCCCGCCCTCGCGCGGTTCAGCGCACGGGTGGCACCGAGACGGCCATGATCATCTCCATCGGTACGTCACCCTCGTTGCCGTACGTGTGCTGGGTGCTGGCCTCGAACGTGGCGCTCGCGCCGGTCGGCACCCGATGGGCCACGCCGTCGACGGTGAGGGTCAGTTCGCCGGCGGTGACGTGGACGAGCTCCACCGTGCCCACCGGGTGCGGCTCGGAGGGGCTGGACTCACCCGGCATCAGCCGCCAGTCCCACATCTCCACCGGGCCGGGGGCCTCCGTGCCCGCCAGCAGGCGGTTGTAGCTGCCGGCGTCGGTGTGCCACAGCCGTACGGCCTGCTCGGGGGCGACGATGCGGACCTTGGGGCCCTGCTCGTAGTCGAGCAGGGTGGTGATGCTGATGCCGAGCGCGTCGCCGATCTTGACGACGGTGCCGATGCTGGGGTTCGTCCGGGCCTGCTCGATCTGGATGAGCATGCCGCGGCTGACTCCGGCCCGGGCCGCGAGCACGTCCAGAGTGAAGCCGCGCACCGTGCGCCAGTGTTTGACGTTGCGGGCCAGGGACTGGGTCAGCAGGTCGAGGTCCGACACATCACGTCCATCGAGAGAGTTCACTATAAAGGATGACAGAGTTCAATGCACTGAACTACGGTGGGGTGCACACGATCGTTCAGCAAACTGTACTGCGAGGCCAGCCGTGACAGCATTCTTCGCCCTCACCACCAGTCTCCTGTGGGGGCTGGCCGACTTCGGCGGCGGACTGCTGACCCGGCGCAGCCCCGCGCTGACGGTCGTGGTCGTCTCGCAGGCCATCGCGGCGGCCGTGCTCGGCGCGATCGTCGTCGCGACGGGCGGCTGGAGCGAGGCCGGACCCCGGCTGTGGTTCGCGTTCGCCGCGGGTCTGGTCGGCCCGGTCGCCCTGCTCTCCTTCTACAAGGCGCTGGCGCTCGGCCCCATGGGAGTCGTCTCACCGCTCGCCACCCTCAGCGTGGCCGTCCCGGTCGGCGTCGGTCTGGTCCTCGGCGAGCGCCCGGGGCTGCTCCAGGTCGCGGGCATCGCGGTCGCCGTCACCGGTGTCGTCCTCGCGGGCGGCCCACAGCTGCGCGGCGCGCCCGTCCAGCGGCAGACGATCCTGCTCACCCTGATCGCCGCGCTCGGCTTCGGCACGGTCTTCGCCCTGATCACGGAGGCGTCGACCACGGTGACCGGCCTGTTCCTCGCCCTGTTCGTACAGCGGCTGACCAATGTCGCGGTCGGCGGGGCCGCGCTCGCGGTCTCCGTCCGGCGGGGCGGCCGTGCCGTACCGGAGGGCGGTTTCCCCTGGGCCTCGCTGCCCGCGCTGGCCTTCGTCGGACTGGCCGACGTGGCGGCCAACGGCACCTACGCCATCGCCGCCCAGCACGGGCCGGTCACCGTGGCCGCCGTCCTCGCCTCGCTGTACCCGGTGGTGACCGCGCTGGCCGCGCGCGGCTTCCTCAGCGAGCGGCTGCGCGCGATCCAGGCGGCGGGCGCGGGGCTCGCCCTGCTCGGCACGCTGCTGCTGGCGACCGGCTGACACCTCCGCCGCGACCCGCGCCGCCGAAGCCGCCCCGGCCGGACAGCCGCGGGCAGGCCGATCGGGCACCAGGTTCTCGGCCGCCACCGGCCGGCGATGACCGCGTCGGCGTGATGCTCCCCGGCGAGGGCGGCGTCTGCGGCGACGTCCCGGCCGGCTGACCTCCGGCGAGCGTGCACCGGCACCGTGGCTCAGCCCTCGGGCTCCAGCCGGGCCAGCTGCGCCACCGCCTCCTCGTCCAGCTCCGCCAGCGCCCGCAGCTGCTCCGGGGTCATGCCGTCCGGTATCGGCACCGGCGCCGGGGTCCGCAGCGGGGGCTGCCAGCCGTCCTCGGCCGTCCAGCGCCGTACCACCCGGGCCGGTGCACCGGCCACCACGGCGTGATCGGGCACCGTGCCGCGCACCACGGCACCGGCCGCGACGACCACGTTCCGGCCGATCCGCGCGCCGGGCAGGATCACCGCGCCGGTGCCGATCCAGCAGCCCGGGCCGATCTCCACCGGCTCCATCCGCGGCCACTGCCTGCCGATGGGCTCGTGCGGGTCGTCGTAGGAGTGGTTGGTGGAGGTGACGTAGACGTACGGGCCGAAGTAGCAGTCGCGGCCGATGGTGACCGTCGTGTCCGCGATGACATGGCTGCCCCGGCCGAGGACGACCCCGTCGCCGATGCGCAGGATCGGGTCCGGGCCGAGGTCGAGGTCCGGCATCAGACCGGCGGTCAGCGTGACCTGCTCGGCGATGATGCAGTGGGAGCCGAGGTGGATCCAGGGCTCGCCGAAGACGGTGCCGAGCGGGAAGGCCAGCCTGGTGGCTTCGCCGATCGAGCCGAACCGGAAGCGGCCGGGGTGGTCCGCGCTGACCGAACCCGTGCGCTGCGCCCAGGCCCAGACCGCGTGCACCGCGCGCTGCGCCGCACGGTGACGCCAGGATGAGAACGTGTTCTTCCGCTGGGGCACGGGGGTCACGTTACTAAGCGGACGCTTTCGGCGAGAGACCTGCCTGCTGTGATCTTTGCCCCAGCCCGTGTCGTACGGTGCGGAGGACGACGACACGAGGAGAACGGTGATGACGCAGCAGGCGCTGATCGTGGGCATCGGCGGCAGGGAGCCCCAGGTCGATCCCGGGGCGTTCGTGGCGCCTACGGCTTCCGTGATCGGGGACGTTTCGCTCCGCTCCGGGGCGAGTGTCTGGTACGGCGCGGTGGTGCGGGGCGATGTCGAGCGTATCGAGATCGGTGCGAGCAGCAATGTGCAGGACAATTGCACGCTGCATGCGGATCCCGGGTTTCCCGTGAGCGTGGGTGAGCGGGTTTCCATCGGGCACAACGCGGTGGTGCACGGGGCGACGGTGGAGGACGACTGCCTCATCGGGATGGGGGCGACCGTGCTGAATGGGGCCGTCATCGGCGCCGGGTCACTTGTTGCCGCTCAGGCGCTGGTGCCGCAGGGGATGGTGGTGCCGCCCGGCTCGCTGGTGGCGGGGGTGCCGGCGAAGGTGCGGCGCGAGCTGACCGAGGAAGAGCGGCAGGGGGTCACCCTCAACGGCACCATGTATGCGGAGTTGGCGAAGGCGCATCGCGAGGTGCACGAATAGGCCGCCTGGCGAGTACCGGTTATCCGTGCTTTGCCGCTCCCCCGTGTTCTCGACTTCGCTCGAACCCGGGGGACCGCCAGCGCGGCGGAGCCGCACATCGATACGGCCCCGCGGCCCCTTCAGGGCGCTTTCACTCAGCGGCGCCGACAGGTTCCGCTTCCCGCTCGCCCTGCTCCTGAGCCTTCTTCGCCTTGCGCTTGACCAGCAGCATCGAGGCCAGGCCGACGAGGACCGCCGCCACCAGGCCCACGTAGGAGAACTTCTTCAGCCAGCCCTCGGCGACGACGCCCACGTAGTAGATGACGGCCGTCGTGCCGCCCGCCCAGCAGATGCCGCCGAGGACGTTGGCGATCAGGAACTTCCAGTACGGCATGTGCAGGACGCCGGCGAGTGGGCCGGCGAAGATGCGCAGGAGAGCGATGAAGCGGCCGACGAAGACGGCCCACATGCCCCACTTCTCGAAGGACCGCTCGGCGGTGGCCACATGGCCCTCGCTGAAGTGCTTCGGGAATTTCCCGCCCAACCAGGCCAGCAGCGGGCGGCCGCCCTTGCGGCCGATGGCGTAACCGATGGAGTCGCCGATCACCGCACCCGCGGTCGCGCAGGCGCCGAGGACGATCGGGTTGATGCCGGAGTGCTGCGAGGACATCAGCGCCGCCGAGACCAGGACGATCTCACCCGGCAGCGGAATGCCCAGGCTCTCCACACCGATCACCAGGGCCACCACGGCGTAGACGGCGGCCGCGGGCACCGAGTCGAGCCATTCCTGGACGTGCACCGCGGGTTCCTCCCCTGTCGCTGTCCTTGCCTCCCGGGCGCCGCATGTAAAGGGCGCCCCAAGGGAAGGCTACCTGGTCGGCGGTGAACGGCGGTTAAGCGCACGCTTCCCCGCCGGCTCCCCGGTGGCACCGACCCGCCCTCGGCCCTTGGGTTTTCGGACACCGTGGTGTCACGCGGGCGGGGCAGGCTCCCCGGTATCGCCCGACCCGCCTCCCCCAGGTCCCGGCCCCGGGACCCGCCGCGGAAGGACGACGCCCGTGTCCGCACCGTCTCCGTCCCCGCTCTCGCTCCCTGCGTCCCCGCCCGTGCGGGAGGGGGCCCTCTCCTCGCTCGCCGAGGCAACCCCTACGCCCCGGCCCTCGTCTTTCCTGGCTGGCCGGCCCGTGCGGCTGGCCCTGTGCCTCGCTCCGCTGCTGCTGGCCGGCGGCTGGGCGATGGCCAACCGGCCCCTGGTGTACGAGGGGGTCCGGCGGCTCGTCGCGGCCGATCCCTGGTGGCTGCTGGCCGGGGGCGGTTTCACCTGCCTGAACTGGGTGGCGGCCGCCTGCGTCCGGCAGGGCGCGCTGCCCGACCGGCTGCCCGCGGGGCAGTTGCTGGCCTCGCAGTTCGCCGCCGGTGCGGCCAATCACGCGCTTCCCGGCGGGCTCGGCGCCCATGCCGTCACGGTGCGGTTTCTGCGGGCGCGCGGGGTGCCGCCGGCCCGTGCGACGGCGTCGGTCGGGTTGTACTCGCTGGCGAAGTCCTCCGCGAAGACGGTGGTGCTGGTCGTGTTCCTGGCCGTGTCTCCGGCCTGGCGGGACCTCGGCGGGCTGGTACCGGACGGGCGGCTGCTGGTGCCGGTCGCCGCCGTCGTGGGCGGGGCCCTCGCGGTCGCCGGGGTGCTGCTGACGGTCGTACGGCCGCTCAGGCGGCCGGTGACCGGGATGCTGCGCTGTGCCCTCGCCGACGCCCGGGAGGTGCACACGCGGCCCTGCCGGGTGGCCGCGCTGTGGGGCGGGGCGGTCGCGATGCCGCTGCTCCAGGCGGCCACCCTGGCCTGTGTCGGTGCCTCGCTCGGACTGGAGCTGCCGTGGGAGCAGGTGATGCTCGCCTACCTCGCGGCGGGCACGGCCGTCGGCGCGGTGCCGGCGCCGGGCGGACTCGCGGTCGACGCGGCGCTGGTGTGGACGCTGATCACCTTCGGTGCGGCCCCCTCGGTGGCCACCGCGACCGTCATCGGATACCGGATGCTGACGGACTGGGTGCCACTGGCGCCGGGCGCCGTGGTGCTGTCCGCGCTGATCCGGGCCAAGATCCTGTGAGTGGCGGTCAGTCGCGGCGGGCCACCAGACGGTATGCGTTGGACAGGCCCAGGCGGTGGGACAGGGGACGTAGCGCGAAGCGGTCCAGGAGTGTGGCGGTGATGAGGGCGGGGACGCCGGCGAGGAGGAGCGTGGCACGCAGGCCGCGGCTCAGGGGGCCGGGTGGTTCGGGCAGCCAGGGAGCGTCCTCGCGCGGGGCGGTGTGGTCCAGGGCCAGCCAGACGGCGGCCAGCAGGTCGACCGGGTCGTGCGGCTCGGCGTGCTGCTCCGCGACCACCGTGAAGCCCAGCTCGGTCAGCCGCCGCCGGAGGTTGGCCACCGGCATGAAATGCAGGTGCTGCGGCTGGAGCCAGGGCAGCCACCAGCGGCCGAGCAGCCGGGCGTAGCGGCTCTCCGGGTCCGGCACCTCGATGAGGAGGTGGCCGCCGGGGCGTACGGCCTCGTGGGCGGCGCGCAGTTCGCGGTCCGGGTCGGTGCTGTGCTCCAGGTAGTGGAACATGCTCACCACGTCGTAGCGGGCGGCGAGTTCGGGGGCGAGGGCGGGGAAGGCGCCGCGGTAGGCGTGGTCCACGCGGCCCTCGCGGGCGGCGAGTTCGACGCCGTCGGTGAAGTCGAGCCCGTCGAAGGAGGTGCCGGGAAGGACGCTGCGGGCGGCCGCGCAGAAGTGGCCGTGGCCGGTGCCGACGTCCAGCCAGGTCTTCGGGGTGGGGTCGTGCGGCAGCATCGCCTCGGCGCGGCCCTGGTACATGGCGGTACGGCCGCCGAAGGTGCCGCTCATGCGCTGCTCGCCGAGGCCGTCGTAGAAGTCCCGGTAGTAGAACTCCAGCCCGTCCTCCGTCAGTTGGGGGTTCTGGAAGGTGTGGCCGCAGTCGGCGCAGCGGTCGAGGGTGAAGTGGCCCGGCTTGTGCTGGAGCAGGTCGGTGGTGCGCAGCCGCGGGGTGAGCCGGTTCGCGCCGCACCAGGGGCAGTCGGTGCGGCGGGCGGCGAAGAAGCGGTCCGTGCCGGCGGCCAGGTCGTCCTGGTAGGCGGAGCGCAGGGCGGCGACGCGCGCCGCCTTGTCACCCTTGCCGGCCTCACGGCCCGTGTCGCCCTTGTCTTCTTGCTCGGTCATCGGCTCTCCGCTTCGGAGTCGGCGAAGTCTGTGAAGTCCGCGAGGTGTTCGAGGTGGGCCGCGGCGGCCCGGGCGCCGCCCGCCGCGCGGAACGCGGTGCGGATCCGGGCCGCGGCGGCCCGCAGGGAGCGGTCGGCGAGGACGGTGTCGAGGGCCGCGCCCAGCCGGTCCGCGGTGACCCGGCCGAAGCGGACCCGGACGCCGGCACCCGCGTCCACGACCTGCCCGGCCACCACCGGCTGATCGTCGCGGATCGGGGCGGCGACGAGCGGGACGCCGTGCCACAGGGCCTCGCACACGGTGTTGTGGCCCGCGTGGCAGACGACGGCGTCCATCCGCTCCAGCAAGGGGAGTTGGGGCACGGACGGCAGCACCAGGACGTCCTTGTCGCCGGGCGGCACCGGGAGGACGCCCCCCGGGTCGGCGATCACCGCCTGCACCCGGTCGGCGCGTTCGCGCAGTGCGGTGAGGCACTCGGTGAGAAACCGGACGCCCACGTCCGCGTTGGCCGTGCCGAGGGTCACCAGGACCTTCGCCCGGCCCGGGTCGAGCCGCTCCCAGGGGAAGCCGGGCCCGGCCGGGCGGCCGGCGAGCGACGGGCCGACGTAGTGGATGTGCGGGGCCAACGGCGCCTGGGGACCGATGAGTTCGGGGGTGCTGAAGATCAGCAGCAGGTGCGGGGAGAAACGCGGGTCGGCGGTGCCGGCCGGGTCGCCGATCCGCGTCCTGAGCCCGGCCAGGCTCCGGTCCAGCCACGCGGCGACCTTCGGCAGACCGTCGTACGCGCCGCTGAACTCGGCCGAGGTGGTCGCGGAGGTGGCCCACGGCAGCCCGGCCCGCTCGGCCACCAGGGCGCCGGCGAAGGCCTGTTGGTCGGCCACGACCACGTCCGGGCGGACCGCCTCGACGGCCCCCCGCACACCCGGAGCCATCGCATCGGCGAGCGGGAGCAGATAACGCTCCCAGAGGAACTTCAGCGCCTCCGCGCCCCGCAGCTCCGGCGGCCGTACGGCGCCGTCGGCGCCCGGCACCGGGCCCGCGCACCCGTGCACCTCGGCGTCCGGGCCCGCGAGCCGCCGTACCAGCGCGGGGTCGGCACACACCCAGGCGACCCGGTGGCCGCGCGCGGTCAGCCGGGCGGCGACGCCGACGGCCGGGTTGATGTGCCCGGTCAGCGGCGGTACGACGAAGAGGAAGGCGCTCACCGGACCCCCGCCCCCGCGTGGATCAGGTCCAGGATGTGCCCGCCGACGGCCGTGGGCGCCTCCACCAGCACCGAGTGCTCGTGCCCGGGGAGCACGACCGCCCGGAACCCGGTCAGCAGCGTCCGCTTCAGCGGCACCAGGTCGACCAGGTCCGAATCGCCGCCGTACACCCCGAGGACCGGGCAGTGTACGGCCCTGATCTCGGCCTCGGTGAGCACGCGGCTGGCGGGGATGTCCCGGCCGAGGGTGGTCTCGCGGGCGAGCCGGGCCGCGCCCTTGGCCAGCCGGGCGGTGTTGTGGCCCCGGTTCGCGGTGATCCAGGCGAGGGCGTCGGATTCGTTGTGGGCGAGCTGGGTGACGACCCGGTCGAGGATGCGGCCGAGTTTCGCCGCCCAGGCCGGGGTCGGGGGCTCGGACTCGATCAGGGTGAGGCTGGTGACGCGTTCCGGGTGCCGGGCCGCCCAGCCGAAGGCGATGGTGCCGCCGTAGGAGTTGCCGACCAGGTGGACGGGCCCGGTGACGCCCAGCCGGTCGAGGAGTGCCTCCAGGTCGTCGATGTTGTGGTCGAGGGTGTAGCCCCGCGACGGGCGCTCGCTGCGGCCGTGTCCGCGCAGGTCGTACATGACGACGTCGAGTCCGGACGCGGCGAAGGCGGGGGCGACGGTGAAGTAGTAGCTGGCCAGGCTGTCGGTGAGCAGCCCGTGCACCAGGACGACCGTGGCGCGCGGGGACCGGTCGCCGGTGGGCCCCGTGCGCTGGACGTGCAGCCGGATCCCGCCGGCGTCGACCATCGCCACGACTCAGCCCGCCTGCGTGGTCTTCAGGCTCCACACCACGTACTCCACCAGCCGGCCCACGGTCAGCCCGATGATCTCGTCGAACTCCATGCCGGCCAGGAATTCGGCGAGGTTGGCCCGCCGCCCGTACCGCTCCTCCAGCAGCCCGGCCAGGGTGACGAGGTCGATGCTCTCCAGCTCCAGATCGCGGTTGAAGGTGGTGGACATGCCGATCACCACGTCGTCGTCGCCGTACTCCGCGAGGACGGTGCGGAGCATGCCGGTGACGTCGGCGAGCACACGGTCCGCGGTGGGCACGGTGTCCGCGGTGGGCACGGTGGGCTGCGTGGGGGCCGGCGGGAGGGAGTTCGTCGGAACCGGCTGGGTGGGGTTCATCGGGGGTGCTCCTCGGCTGCTTCGTCTTCGGGTTCAGGGGTGGCGTCGGGCGGTGTGTCGTCGCGCCGTGCGCCGTCGGCTCCGGGCCCGGTCGTCCAGGCCACCACGTACTCCCGCCCGGGCAGAGCGGGTGGATTGCTCACCGGCGCGCAGTGCACGGTGTAGGCGCGCTCCAGACGGCCGGAGACCAGCAGCCTGCTGCCGTCCGGGGCGGCCTCCAGCACCTCGAAGTCCCGTGGCCGGCCGCCGAATCCGACGCCCTCGGCCTTGGCGACCGCCTCCTTGGCGGCCCAGAAACGGGTGAACCACCACGCCTGCGGATCGGGGCCGTCCTCCGGCAGGCCCCGCAGCAGCCGCAGTTCGGCCGTGCCGAGCGCGGTGGCGAGGGTCGCCGGGTCCCGCTCGGCGACCTCTTCGATGTCGATGCCGGGGCCCGGCTGGGGCCGGTGCGGCCGTACGATCGCCACGCCTGCCTCGCCCCGGTGGGCGAGTGAGACGTCCAGCGGGGGCAGGGTGCGCCCGTGCGTACCGGTGACGTACGGACGGCCCAACTCATCATTGTGAACCCGGAGTTCGGCGGGAAAGACGGGGCCTTCGCCGTGCTGCCAGAGCCATTGCCGTACGGCGTCCTTGACCGCGATCCGGCCGAGCAGCCACTGCCGGCGGCCGCGCGGCGGGCGTTCGGCGTATGCGGCGCGTTCGGCACCGCCCAGCGAGTTGCGCATGATCAGCTCGCGTGAGGCGAGGTCCGGCCACCGCTCGTGCACCAGTACCCAGCCGCCGGGCCGGGCGGCGGAGAGGGTGTGGCGTTCGGGGAAGCGCTCGACGGGGCGGGTCGTCGGGTCGTTGTCGAAGCGGCGGTCCTGCCAGCCGGTGATCCGGGCCCACACCCGGCCGCCGACGGTCAGCTCCGCGTCCGCCTCCAGGAGGGTGTCCGTGAGGGCCGTGATCCGCAGGAGGCACGCGACCTCGGTGCCGGGGGCCGGGTGCGGCCCATGGAAGCTCAACTGCCCTATCTGCACGGGGAAGACGACGGTTCGCTCGGTGCGGGTCGCCATGATCCAGTAGCCGAGGAGCTGACCGACGTTGTCGAGCAGGGCACCGGGGGCGGCGGGTGCGGTGATACGTCCGCGGATGTGCCGCTCGCCGATCGCGGTGAGGTCGGTGAGGCCCTGGAAGCCGGGGCCGTGGAACATCCAGCGCTCCCGGTAGATCTGGGCGGCGGTGTGCTCGGGGCGGCGTTCGGGCGCGTCCGGGAGCGGGCCGGGCGGGGGCGGTGCGGGGTGGTGCGGGGCGAGTTCGACGACGGCCCGGGCCGTGGGCCCGAAGGCGACGGTGACGCGGTCGGGACGGCCGGGGAGCGGGTCCGGGGTGACGGTGACCGGGACGTCGACGGGCGGTGTGGCGGTGAGCCAGCGGTCGAAGCGGGCCCCGCGCACCGTGACGGCCCGCAGACCGGGGGCCGCGGCCTCCGCCGCGTCCATCATGTGCCGCACGATCGTGGTGGCCGGCACCACCGGCCAACGGTCCTCCACATCTGGCCAGTTGGGCCGCTGCGGGAAGAAACAGTGGTCCAGGAGGTGGGGCATGGTGCGGGGGGAGACGTGGAGTGTGGTGGT
>NZ_JAIQYY010000013.1:0-78490 GCF_020181035.1 Streptomyces sp. CoH27 | reverse complement strand
CCGGGTCCGCCGAGGGCGGGCGCGGCAGAGGCTGGGGTGCCGGATCTGTCGAGGGCGGGCGCGGCAGAGGCCGGGGTGCCGGATCTGTCGAGGGCGGGCGCGGCAGAGGCCGGGGTGGGGCGGCGGCCCGCGGTGATCAGCTCCGCCGCCGTGTCCGCGGTGTCCCGCAGCAGGGCGCTCAGCTCGGCCGCGGCCGGGAAGCGGGTGGCCAGGGAATCCAGCGCGCCGGAGCGGGGCGGCGCCGGGTGCGCGGCGGGGCGCAGTTCGGCCCGTAGCGCGTCGAGTTCCGGGCCGGCCAGGGAGACGAGGGCGCCGGAGAGGTCGAGGCGCACGGGTGGGCGCTCAGCAGCGGCTGGGGTGGCCCGGTGCGGCAGCGCCGGGGCCACGGACCCACCCGCCGCCCACAACGCGGTCGCCACACACCGGAGTTGGGACATCCCACTGCGCTGCGGGGCGTTGGCCGCGACGGTCAGGTGGTCGCGGTCGCCGAGGGTGTCGTCGATCAGTGAGGTGAGGTGGCCGGGGCCGGTCTGGACGAAGACGCGGTGCCCGGCGGCGTACATCGCCTCGGTCAGCTCGCGGAAGCGGACGGGCTCCAGCAGATGCCGTACGAACAGCTCACGCACCTCCGCCTCGCCCTGCGGGAAGGGCGCCGCGGTGGTCCCGGACCACACCGGCACGGTCGGCGGATGGAGCCGGAAGCGGTCGGCGGCCTCCTTGATGGGGGCGAGGTACGGTCCGAGCATCGGGGTGTGGAAGCCGGAGCGGAACGGCAGCACCTGGCAGATCACACCCTGGGCGCGCAGGGACCGTACGAACGCCTCGACCGCCGCGCCGGGGCCGCAGACCATGGACTGGCGGGGCGCGTTGTCGTGGGAGAGCACGATGCCGGAGTCCGGCCAGTTTTCGGCGAGGGCGGTGCGGACGTGCTCGGCGGAAGTGCCGAGGGCGGCGAATGCGAGGCCGGGGACGGTGACCGTGTCGGGGTCGAACTCGGCCATGAAGGCGTCCACTTGGGCGGCCGAGTAGAGTCCGGCCACCGCCATCGCCGTCCACTCGCCGACGCTGTGCCCGGCGACCGCGTCCGGTACGACACCCATGCGGCGCAGCGCCCGGTCCAGCAGACGGCCCACCCCGACGACACCGAAGCCGTGCCGTCCCACGTCCCCGACCTCGACGTCCGCGCCGGGCAGTGGCGGCAGCCCGAAGTGGGCCGCGATGTCGTCGGTGCGGGGGGTGAAGTCGCCCTCCAGCCCGGGGAAGACGAACGCCAGCCCGCCACCGGCCCGGCCGAGCAGCGGCCCCGGCCGGAACCACACGTCGCCGCGCCCCTGCCAGGCCCGGCCCTTGGCGACCGCACGACGGGCCAGGGCCAGCCGCTTGGCGTTCGGCGCGACGACACCGAGCCGCACGGGACCCGCACCGGGGTGCGACCGGGCGGGGTCGAGCCCTGCGGCGAGTACGGCGGAGTCCTCGGCGTCGAGGAGGGCACCGAGACCGGCCACGCTGTCGGCGGCGAGAAGCAGGACCGGCTCGGACTCGGTGACCTGGGCGGGAGCGGGCCCGGTCACCTGGGCGGCAGCAGGAGCGGGCTCGGCGACATGAGCGGCGATGGAACCAGGCTCGGTCACGTGGACGGGAGCCGAAGCACGCTCGGCGATCCGAGCGGCAGCCGAAACGGGCCCGGTCACCTGGGCGGGAGTGGGTCCGGAGGGGGCGTGGACCGGCGGACGGCCGGGGGCCTCCTCCAGCACCACGTGGGCGTTGATCCCGCCGAACCCGAAGGCGTTCACGGCGGCCCGGCGGACCGGCTGCCGGACGTCGGTCTCCCAGGGGCGGGCCCGGTCCAGGGTGCGAAAGCGCGTGGTGGCGAGGGCGGGGTGGGGGTCCTCGCAGTGCAGGGTGGGCAGCAGGGTGCCGTGGTGGAGCGCGAGGGCGGCTTTCACCAGGCCCGCGACTCCGGCGGCCGGCATGGTGTGGCCGATCATCGACTTCACCGAGCCGAGGACCGGGTGGAGGACGTCACCACCCCGCTGCCGTGGCCCGAACACCTCTGCCAGGGTGGTGAGTTCGGCCGCATCACCGGCGGGCGTCGCGGTGCCGTGCGCCTCCAGCAGGCCGATGGAGTCCGGTGCGGCCGGATCGAGGCCGGCGGTGTGCCAGGCCTGCCGTACGGCGCGGGCCTGCCCGCCCGGGTCGGGGGTGACGAGTCCCGCCGTACGGCCGTCTCCGGCCACGCCCGCGCCCCGGATCACCGCGTACACGCGGTCGCCGTCGCGCTCGGCGTCCGCGAGCCGCTTCAGGACGACGACGCCCGTGCCCTCGCCGATGAGGATGCCGTCCGCGTCACGGTGGAAGGGACGGATGCGCTCGGTCGGGGACAGGGCGCGCAGTTGGGAGAAGACGCTCCAGAGGGTGATGTCGTGGCAGTGGTGCACTCCCCCGGCGAGCATCATGTCGCAGCGGCCGGTGGTGAGTTCGTTGACCGCCTGGTCGACGGCGACGAGCGAGGAGGCGCAGGCCGCGTCCAGGGTGTAGGCGGGGCCGCGCAGGTCGAGCCGGTTGGCGATGCGGGACGCGGCCAGGTTGGGGACCAGGCCGATCGCGGACTCCGGGCGGTCGGGGCCGAGCCGTTCGGTGAACGCGGC
The DNA here is from genome assembly GCF_020181035.1 of Streptomyces sp. CoH27. GTDB lineage: Bacteria > Actinomycetota > Actinomycetes > Streptomycetales > Streptomycetaceae > Streptomyces > Streptomyces camelliae. Next base: position 75,842 of record NZ_JAIQYY010000013.1, on the reverse strand, counting down.
GCGAATCCGGTCGAGTTGGTCCGATTCCAGTCCGGGTAACAACTCGCCCAGCGTGCGCACGAGTTGGTGTGCGGTCCGGACCCGCTGGTCCAGCCGGACCAGGCCGGGCGTGAGATAGCCGCCGCGGCCCAGCGCCACCCCGATCCGGTGCCGGTCGGGCAGCCGGTCCGTGCCGCCCGCGTCGGCGAGCGCGGCGGCGGCCACGTCGAGAGCGATCAGCTGGTCCGGCTCGGTGCCGGACACCGAGGCGGGCATGATGCCGTACCGCGTGACCTCCACCTCGGCCAGGCTGTCCACGAAGCCGCCGCGCCGGCAGTACACCTGGTCGGCGGCAGCCGGCCCGGCCGCAGTACCGGGCCGGTAGTAGTCGGCGTCCCAGCGGCCGGCGGGGACCTCGCGGATCGCGTCGACGCCGTCGCGCAGATTGCGCCAGTAGGCGTCGAGGCCGGGGGCGCCGGGCAGCAGCACCGCCATCCCGACGATGGCGACGGGTAGCTGACGTGACGTCATGTCACCAGCCCGATGCGGTGTGGACGACGGCACGGGCCGCCGGGTCGCCCCAGGCGAGCTCCCGGAGCAGGGCCGCGGTGCCCTCGTCCGGGTCGATCAGCCCGACCCCGCGCCGGGCGTACTCGCGGCCGAGCTCCGCCCCGACCATGCCGGTGTGTGCGCCGGAGGGTGCCCATGGTCCCCAGTGCACGGTCAGTGCACGGTGGCCGGTGCGCTCGGCCCAGTCCGCGCCGAGCGCCTCCAGGGCGTCGTTGGCGGCGGCGTAGTCGGCCTGGCCGCGGTTGCCGAGGACGGCGGCGATGCTGCCGAACAGCACGGTGAACGCGGGCGCGGCGGGCAGGTCGTCCAGGGCTGCGAACAGTGCGGCGGCACCGGCGGTCTTCGTGCCGTAGACCCGCTGGAAGGACTCGGGCGTCTTGTCGGCGATCAGCCGGTCCTCGATCACTCCGGCGGCGAAGACGACACCGTCGAGCCGGCCGTGTTCGGCGTGGATCTCCTTGACCGCCTGCAGGACGGCGTCCCGCTCCCGGAAGTCGACCGAGCGGTAGCGGGCCTCGCTGCCGAGCGTGCCGAGTTCGGCGAGGGTCGTGGCGATCTCCCGCTGGGCGAGGAGGAGTTCGGCGGTCCGGTTGATCTCGGCGGGCTTCGGCGCACCGGGTCCGGCGGCCAGTGCCGCCCGCAGTTCGACGGGGGTGCGGGCGGCCGTGGTACGGGGGTCCTCGGGTGCGGTGGGCGCGGGGGTACGGCCCAGCAGTTCCACCCGGCACCGGCAGGCGCGGGCCAGCGTGGCGGCGAATCGCGCGGTGATGCCCCGGGCGCCGCCGGCCAGCAGGACGACGGAGTCCCGGTCGAGGCCGAGCGCGGCCGCCTCGGCGGCGCCGTCGGCGGCGGGCCCGGCGCCGGTGGTGCCGAGCAGGCCGAGGGGTGCGGGCAGCAGCTCGAATCCCTGCCGGGCTCCGGCCGCCGTACGCAGGACGACCGGGGCCTCCGGCTCCGGGGCGCGCAGCTCGGCGAGCAGGGCCTCGGCGACGGCCGCCGGGGCGGTGTCCGGCACGGCGACGACCCGGGCGAGGAGGCCGGGGTACTCCCGGCCGACGCTGCGGAACAGCCCGTCCAGCCCGGCCGCCCGCAGCGCCTGCGCGCGGTCGGTGCCCCGCACGGCGAGCAGCGTCCGCGGGCCGCACGCCAGCGCCGCCCTCAGCACCGCGAAGGCGTCCGGCAGCACCGGAAGGCCGGAACCGGGCAGCGCGCCGAGGTACACAACACCGTCGACCGGGCCGTCGGCCTCGGTGAGGTGGTGTCCCTGGTCGAGGACCACGGGATCGGCACCGTGCGCGGCGAGCCGCGCCGCGACCTCGCCCGCCGCGCCCGCTCCGCCGCCGAGAAGGACGAAGCGCCGCCCGGACAGGTCGAGACCGGCCGGGCCGGGCTCCGGAAGGGCCACGGGTCGCAGCTCACAGCGCCGGGGCGGCACACCGGGAACGAGAGGTTCCGCCGGAGCTCGCGTACCGATGTGCGCCGCCTCCGCCTGCTCCCCGACCGCTTCCCGGGCGTACGACACCGCCGCCTGCCCCTCGATCGGTTCGCGGCCGTACGACATCTCGGCCCGCTCGTCGACCGGTTCGCGGGCATGAGCCGCCTCCACCTGCTCGCCCTCGCCCCCGGACCCGGCCCCGGACCCGGCCCCGACACGCGCCGTGAGCCATCCGGTCACCGCCGCCGCCGTGCGCGCCTTGGCCAGTTCCTCCAGTTCGGCGTCGTCCAGGACCTCGGCGCCGCCCGCGATGCCCAGGCGCTTGGCGAGTTCGCCCGCGATCTCGGCACGCTTGATGGAGTCGATGCTCAGGTCCGCCTCCAGGTCGAGGTCGGGCTCGATCATGTCGACGGGATAGCCGGTCCGTTCGCTGATGATCTCCAGGACGATCCGCTCCACGTCGGCCACCGGCTCTTCGGCAGCAGGGGGCGACAACTGCGGCTCGGCGGCAGGCAGTTCATGCTGGGCCACAGGAGCCGGTGCGGGCACGGCGGTGACCGGGGCCGGCGGTGTCGCGCCCGGTGCCGCCCCGAAGTAGGTGAGCAGCACATCGCGCTGGGCGGCGATCATCTCCCTGCTGGTGCGCAGGAACTCGGAGATCAGCGCGTCCCGGTCGGTGGGGGCGCCGTGCGGCTGGTCGGTGGTCACGGTCGTCTCCATGACTCGTCGGGCCGGTGCGAGGGCACCGGGCAGAAGTGCCCCGTCGGCGGTGCGGACGAGGTGTCCGTCGACCGTCCAGCCGGGCCGTTTCGGTGCCGGGGCGCGCAGCGCGTCGACGGCGTCGCGGCCGCGCAGGAGCCAGGCGGTGCGCACCGGTCGTCCGGCGACGGCGAGTTGGGCGAGTGCGTCCAGCCAGCCGCGCAGCCCGCTGTCCGCCGACGGTTCACAGACGACGGTGCGGTGCGGGCGGTCGCCGAGGATCTGCCGCACGAGCCGGGTGAGCACGCTACCGGGGCCCGCCTCGACGAAGAGCCGCGCACCCGCCTCGTACATCGCCTCGATCTGGGCGGCGAAGGCGACCGGGGCGCCGATCTGCGCGGCGAGTCCGGCACGCACCGCGTCGGGATCGCGGGGGTAGGGCGCGGCGGTGCGGTTGGCCCAGACGGGGAACTCGGGCGCCCGTACGGTCTTGTCCGCGAGGACCTCGGCGAAACGCTCGCCCGCAGAGGCCACGAGCGGGCTGTGGAAGGCGCAGGCCACGGGGATGCGCCGGGCGCCGAGCCCGGCCGCGCGCAGCAGTCGTACGGCCGTGCCGATGTCCTCGGTTGGTCCCGAAATCACCGTCTGCTCGGGTGAGTTGAGGTTGGCGACGACTACGGTCGCGGGGGCTCCGGCCGTGCGCAGGGTGTCGGTGACCGCCTCGGCGGGGGCAGCGACGGCGGCCATCGTGCCGGGGTCGTCGCCGGCCGCCGCCAGGATCGCGGCGGCGCGTTCGCCGCTCAGCTCCAGCAAGGTCTCGGGGTCGAGGGCGCCGGCCGCGGCGAGGGCGACCAGTTCGCCGTAGCTGTGGCCGGCGGCCTGGTCGGGGTGGACGCCCGCGGAGGTGAGGAAGGCGTGGGCGGCGAGGCCCGCGATGCCGAGGGCGGGCTGGGCGGCCCGGGTGTCGGTGAGGTCGGCCCGGTGACGTTCGCGGGCGGTGTCGTCGAAGGCGGCCGGCGGATGGACGACGTCGGCGTGGGCGCGGCCCAGGTACAGATAGTGGCGCAGTGCGGGGAGGGTGACCAGGAGATCGGCGAGCATGCCGGTGCGCTGGCTGCCCTGGCCGGGGAAGAGGAAGGCGACCTGGCCGTCCACCGGGTCCGCTGCGTGGATTCCGGCGGCCGGGTCGTGCTCCCCGGCGAGTATCCGCCGTAGCTGTGCGGTCAGTTCCTCGATGTCGCGGGCCACGACGGCGGCGCGTACCGGTTCGTGCGCGGTGTCGGCGCGGCGGGCCGCGGCGAGGGCGAGGTCCCGCAGCCGCCAGGGCCGGCCGTCGGCCTCGGCGGCCCGCAGGAGCTCCTCGACCGTGCGGTGGGCCGCCGCCGTGTCCCGGCCCCGGAAGAGGAACAGCTCGCACGGCCACTCGTCCAGGGTCTGCGCCGGTGGTACGGCCTCGCCGTGACCGGCGAGCACCGCGTGGAAGTTGGTCCCGCCGAAGCCGAACGCGCTGACCCCGGCGAAGCGTTCGGCGGCCGGTGCGTTCCAGGGCCGGGCCCGGGTGTGGAAGACGAAGGGGCTGCTGTCCTGCGCCCAGGCCGGGTTGGGGCGCTCCACGTGCAGGGTGGGCGGGGTGACCCCGGTGTAGAGGGCGAGGGTGGTCTTGATGAGGCCGGCGAGTCCGGCGGCGCACTTGGTGTGCCCGATCTGCGACTTGACCGAGCCGAGCGCACAACTGCCGTGCTCCGCACCGGCCTCGGTGAACACGTCGCTGAGTACGGTGAGTTCGGTGCGGTCACCGACGACCGTGCCGGTGCCGTGGGCTTCGACGAGGCCGACGTCCGCCGGTGAGACCCCGGCGTTGCGGTAGGCGCGCTCCAGTGCCGCCCGCTGGCCTTCGGGGCGGGGTGCGGTCAGGCCCAGGGAGCGGCCGTCGCTGGCGGAGCCGAGGCCCTTGACCACGCCGTAGATCCGGTCGCCGGCGCGTTCGGCGTCCGCGAGCCGTTTGAGGACCAGGCAGGCCACGCCCTCGCCGAGCGCGATGCCGTCGGCGGAGGCGTCGAAGGCGCGGGAGCGGCCGGTCGGGGAGAGCGCGTGGACGGAGGAGAACAGGACGTAGTCGTTGATGCCGTTGTGCAGGTCGGCGCCGCCGCACAGCACCATGTCGCTGGTGCCGGAGACGAGTTCCTTGCAGGCCACGTCGAGGGCGGCGAGGGAGGAGGCACAGGCCGCGTCGACGGTGAAGTTGGCGCCGCCGAGGTCCAGTCGGTTGGCGATCCGGCCGGAGATGACGTTGGCCAGCATGCCGGGGAAGGAGTCCTCGGTCAGCCGGGGCAGCTGCTCCTCGATCCCGTCCGGGACCTTGCCGTAGTAGGCGGGGAGTACGGCGCGCAGGGTGACGGCGTTGGACAGGTCGCTGCCCGCCTCGGCGCCGAAGACGACGGAGGTCCGCGCGCGGTCGAACGCCCGCCCCCGATCGCCGTATCCGGCGTCCTCAAGGGCCCGCCAGGCCGCCTCCAGGGACAGCAGCTGCACGGGTTCGATGCTGCCGAGCGAGGCGGGCGGGATGCCGTAGCGCAGCGGGTCGAAGGGGATGCGGGGCAGGAAGCCGCCCCATGTGGACGCCGTGCTGCCGGACGCGTGGTGCACGGCCGGGTCCCAGCGCTCGGGCGGCACCTCGGTGACGGCGTCGCGTCCCGTGACGACGGTGCGCCAGAAGGCGGCGAGGTCGGCGGCCTGCGGGAACATGCAGGCCATGCCGACGATCGCGATGTCGAGCGGTGCGGGCGGAGCCGGTTCGGCCGGGGGCAGCGGTGCCGGGCGCGCGGCCCGTCGGGTCAGGAAGTCGGCGGCGCCGTCGGTCACCGCACGGTGCAGCTCGGCCACGGTGGTGGTCGCCGAGCGCAGAACGGCGACCTCGCCCGCCATGAACATCCCGTCGCTGAGCTGCCGTTCCTCCCCGACAGCGGCCAACTCGCCGCCCGTGCACCGCTCCACGCCCTTGCTCGCGATGCGCAGCCGCCCCACATTGAGCCGTTCCAGCCCCTCCCAGACCTCGCGGTCGGTCAGCCCCTGCGCTCGCAGTACGGCCTCCCGGTCGCGGTATTCGCCGGTGAAGGGGCTCGGCACACAGCGGGTCGCGTGGCCCGGGGCGGTCTCCAGCAGGGCGGTCGCGGTGGCGGCGAGGACCTGCCGCTGGAAGAGGGGCTGGATGGCGCCGTGCGCGACGGCTTCCTCGGTGAACAGGTAGGCGGTGCCCATGAGGAGGCCGACGGCGGCACCGCGGGCGGTGAGCGGCGCGGCGAGGGCGGCGACCATGGCCGCCGACCGCTCGTCGTGCACACCGCCCGCGAAGAGGACCTCCAGCTGCCGGGCCCTCTCGTCATCGGCCTCGGCCAAGTAGTTCTCAAGTACCCCGAGTTGGGCCTCCCAGAGCGGGAAGGACGCCCGGGGCCCCACATGCCCGCCGCACTCGGACCCCTCGAACACGAACCTGCGCACACCGGCATCGAGGAACTGCCGCAGCAGCCCTGGTGACGGCACGTGCAGGAAGGTCCGGATCCCGGCCCGCTCCAGCGCCTCGGCCTGGGCGGGCCGGCCGCCCGCGATGACCGCGTGCGTGGGCCGCAGCTCCCTCACGGCGTCCAACTGGGCGTTCCTGATCTCCTCCGGCGCGAAGCCGAGGACACCCACACCCCAGGGCCGCCCGTCCAGCACGGCCCGCGCCTCGGTCAGCATCGCCCGCGTCCGCTCCCCGTCGGCGAGGGCCAGCGCCAGGAACGGCAGCGCCCCACCCTCGGCGACAGCGGCGGCGAACCCGGCCTGATCACTGACCCGCGTCATGGGTCCCTGCGCCACCGGAAGCCGGGTCCCGAGCGCCCGGCTCATGGCGGAGCCGGGCCGCAGAGCGGCGACGGCAGCGGACTCGGCCTGGCTGTGCCGCGTGTCCGACACGATGTCCGACGCGACGTCCGAGACGCCGGCGGCACCCACCGGGCCGGCATCGGACACGGCCTGCGAGGCCGCCGACCCGGCACCGGACACGGCACAGGAGGCCTCAGCCCCGGCAGCCGCCTCGCCGAAGGCCACCGCAGCCCCAGCCTCCTCCGCGTCAAGGTCCGCCTCAGGTCCAGCGCCCGCCGGCCCGCCCCTGCCCGCCGGACCGGCGTCGGCCACGCCGTCGACCCGCACCGGACCGCCGACGGCCACCCCCTGGATGACCGCCGACAGCTCCCGCACCACCCCCCGCACATCCCCCCACCGTTCGGCGAACCGGGCGGCGAGGAAGCCGTCCTGGCCCACGGGGAGGAGGTGGGTGCGTGGGTCGGCGGTGCCCAGGAGGGCCGCGATCGTCTCCGGGTCGTCGGTGGAGACGGGCGGGGCGTCGGGGCCGCGGCGGCGCAGCACCCGGTGGCCGCCCAGCAGCACGGTCTCCGAGCCGTCCAGGGACCGCAGAGCCGCCCGTACCGTCTCGGGCTGTCCCGACTCGGCCAGCAGGGCCAGTTGGCTGTCGAGCACGACACCGGCGGCCCCGCCGGCCACGGCGGCCGCCGCCGTACACGGTCCGATGCCGCCGCACGCCCAGACCGGAACGCCGTTCAACTCGCCGTCGGACAGCAGCTGTTGGAGCAGCACGAAGGTGCTCAGCTCGCCGACCCGGCCGCCGCTCTCGGCACCCCGGGCAATCAGACCCCGGGCACCGGCGCGGACGGCTGTCCGGGCCTGGTCGATATCGGTGATCTCCGCCAACAGCCTCCAGGCCGACGGGAGTTGGGCTGCTTGCCAGGGCGCGTCCGAGGTGAGGACCACGGTGTCGGGGCCGGCACCGACGTCGGCCGGGGTCAGGGTGCAGCGCCCGGTCACCCGCATGCCGAAGGGGCCCGGCGCGGCCCGTCTCAGCCGGGACAGTTCCTCGCGGCATCTTCGGTCGCCGGTGCCGAGGTCGAGGACGCCGAGCGCGCCGGCTGCACTGGCGGCAGCGGCGAGTCCGGCGTCGGGCTCACCGAAGGGGGTGAGACACAGGATCAGGTCTTGGGCGCGCACTGGGGAGGTCATGATGCTCCGGCACGATCGGCGGGGACAGCACGGTGGGGGGGTGTGCGGCGGAACTCTCTGGTGCGAGGGCACCGGAACCTAGCGAGGTGTTACTCACGGGTCAATAACGTCGCGCCCATTGCGCGACCGGTGACGCCGATTCGGCCAGGCGATCGAATTCCCCGCAAGCGCCGAAAACGCGGCGAATCCCGTCACGGGCGCGGACGCGTGAGCTCCCCGGCCCACGCGCCACACCACCTCAACCCCGGCAAAGCGCCGCCCGCTTCACCGCGCGCTCACCCACGCGCAACACGCTCGGACATTCGCACGAAGTCTGTAAATTCCGCATGACGTCACGCCGGTGGCTCGAAGCCGCTTCAGCGGCCCGGCCACCCGGCGTCAGCCCCGCCCGCCGGTCCCCGGCGCGTCAGCCGAGCAGCACGCCCGCGGCCGCCGGTGCGGGCGCGATCCGGTCGGTGACCTGCTGAAGGACGTCGCCCACCGCGGACACCGCACCGCCGGGCGACACGACCCCGGTACGGCCCTGCCCGGGGTCGCTGCGGACCTGGGCGATCCGGGGCTCGCTCCCCTCCCCACCCCCGCCCTCGGACGGCCCCGGCTGCCCCAACGGCCCCATCGGCCCCGACAGCCCCGTCCGCCCCGGCACCTCAGGCACCCCCGGTCGGCCGACCTCGTCCTCCCCCTGCGGCCGCCCCGGCCGCCCGGCCCCCGCACCATCGGGCACCCCTGGCGAGCCCGCCGCGTCCGGCGCCACCGGCGACCCGTCCGGCCGTCCCGACGCATCCCCGCCCGGCTCCAGCGCCCACCGCTGCCCCGCCGACCCGTCCCTGCGCACCAACCCCACCCCGTCCGACGCTCCACCCGCACCCGGAGCGAGTGCGAGCCCCTCGGTGCGGCGGAGCAGGATCTCGCCGCGCACGGTGATGTCGTAGGCCACCTCTCCGGCGTGCACGAGACATCCGGCCAGCACGACGCTCCCCGTCCCGGGGTCGGCGGCCAGGCACAGGGACGGGTCGGCGGCGCTGCGCAGCAGTCCGTCGTCCTGGTACGACCACTGCTGCGAGACGGCGGACGAGCACGGCGCGAGCCGTAGACCGGCGCCCGCCTCGGCCCGGCCCCCGCGCACGCCCAGGCAGCGCCCGGAGGCGAGTGCGCGCAGGCTGCCGTGGGCGATCTCGACGGGACCGCCACCCAAGCCCCCCGAGCCATCCGGACCGGGCGCGTCGCCCGAGCCGCCCGGATCCGCCGAGGCGGCCGACACGGCGGACGTCGAGATGCCCGGGCCGCTCGGACGGGCCGTGTGCCCCGCGGGGGCACCCCATGTGGCGCCGGGCGTCGGGACACCGTTGTCGTCGGACCAGCTTCTGACCACCAGGACGGTGGCGAGCAGCGCGAGCGAGGTCAGTCCGGCGCCGACGAGGACGGCCGTACGGCGGCGGCCCACGGGGCCGGTGCGATGACGGCCGCCGGCTCCCGCCCGTACCGCCTCCGGCACCGGCGCGAGCGGCCACTCCTCGACGGCGCCGCGCCCGGGGCGCGAGTCGAGATAGCGGCGGGCGCCCCAGCCGAGCACGGTCTCGGCGAGCAGCAGGTCCAGTCCGCCCTCGAACCGGCCGATGGTGTCGGCGGCATGCCGGCAGTAGGGGCAGAGCGTCAGATGGTGCCGCACGTCCGGCAACAGGACGCCGCCACGGCGCATCGGGATGTCGAGGAGCCGGTTGTAGAAGCGGCATTCCTTCGTCGGCGCGAGTTCTCTGTGGGCGCGTACGCAACCCGCGCGGAATTGTTCGCGTGCCTGTTCCAGGGCGGCCGTCGCGGTGGCCGGGGCGATACCCAGCAGACCAGCTGGTATGTTTATCGGCTCCGCTTCCACCTCGGTGTGCCACAGCAGGCATTGCGAGGCGCTGGGAAGGGCCCGGAATGCGCGTTCGGCGAGCTGTCGCCTTTCCGGCGTTCCGGGCTTTGTGACGCGCAATCCGCGACCGCCGGTGGGTCGGCGCAATTCCGGCAGAGTCGCGCAGGTTCCGTCGTCCGCCGCCCAGGCGCGGACGGTGTCGCGGACGGCGACGAGCAGCTGCGGGCGCAGGGCGCCGCCGACGGCTCCGCCCGCCATGCGGGCGAGGACCTGATGGAAGGCGGCGGCGGCCACGAGCGGGGCGGCGGGTCCGGCGGAGGCGAGGCAGACGATGGCGTAGTCGCGCGCGGCCCGCCAGTGCCGGGCGAGCAGCAGGGCGACGGCGTGATGGCGGGCGCTGTCGGGGCCGGTCAGCCGGGCGACGAGATCGCGGTCGGACTCCCCGCTCGGGGTGGGCAGGGGCGGATACGGCGGGCGTGGGGGGTAAGGGGACTGCACGGAACCATTTCCTTTCCAGCGGCAGAACCGCACGCGAAATGCCGTTCTGTCGGAAAGCAGTGATAGTTCCCGCGGGGAGCCACACCTTCGCACACACGCCTCACAGGAAACAAGAAGCTGGATTGACCAGCCTTCACGTTCAGCGAAATACGCCAGAGTTACCGCCGGTATCGCATCCACAGCCGGTTCCCATGCTTCTCCGGGCGCGCTCTCATCCGCGTGCCCCAGCATGGGCCGCATGATCGCCTCCGCCCCCACCGCGACCCCCGCCTCGCCCCGTACGGTCCGCAAGGCCGTCGTACCGGCCGCCGGACTCGGCACCCGGTTCCTGCCCGCGACCAAGGCCACCCCGAAGGAGATGCTGCCGGTCGTCGACAAGCCGGCCATCCAGTACGTCGTCGAGGAGGCCGCGGCGGCCGGTCTCGACGACATCCTGATGGTGACGGGCCGTCACAAGCGCGCCATCGAGGACCACTTCGACCACGCCTTCGAACTGGAGCAGGCGCTGGCCGCGAAGGGCGACACCGTGCGCCTGGACGCCGTACGCGATCCCGCACGGCTCGCCGACATCCACCACATCCGCCAGGGTGACCCGCTCGGCCTCGGCCACGCCGTGCTGTGCGCCCGCCATCACGTGGGCGACCAGCCCTTCGCCGTGCTGCTCGGCGACGACCTCATCGACCCGCGCGAGACCCTGCTCAGCCGGATGCTGGAGGTGCGAGAGCGTCACGAGGGCAGTGTGGTCGCGCTGATGCAGGTCGATCCGGAGCAGAGCCATCTCTACGGCTGCGCGGCGGTGGAGCCGACCGGCGAGGACGGTGTCGTACGGGTGACCGGGCTGGTGGAGAAGCCGGCGCCGGGCACCGCGCCGAGCCGGTACGCGGTCATCGGCCGCTATGTCCTGGACCCGGCCGTGTTCGACGTCCTGGAGCGCACCCCGCCGGGGCGCGGCGGTGAGATCCAGCTGACCGACGCCCTCCAGGACCTCGCGACGGGCGGCACGGTGCACGGGGTCGTCTTCGGCGGTCTGCGCTACGACACCGGCGACAAGGCGGACTATCTGCGCACAGTGGTCCGGCTGGCCTGCGACCGGCCCGACCTGGGCCCCGAATTCCGGCGCTGGCTCAGGGAGTTCGTGGTCGGCCTGGAGGAGGGCGCGGCTGACGACAGCGAGCGGCGCCGGGCCGCCTGAGCAGGCCTGGCCACCGCACGGCAACCGGTGGCCAGGGACTGGATGCCGCGTTCGGCTTCGCGGGCTTTCCGGCGCTGCGGGAACAGGCGGTGACTGTGCTGGGCTGCGGCGGAGTACTGGTGCCGGCGGGGCTGGCACCGGCGCCGATCAGCATCGCCGACAGCATCTCTGGCCGAGGCAACCGATGCCGTCACCCGGCTGGAGAAGAAGATCGGTGATCCGACCCGCATCGTGCTCATTCCCTGACATCCGGCGCTGTGAGCCGCCCTGCTTCGCACGGGGCGGCTCCCTTGCGTCGACGTCAGGCGTTGAGGGCGTCGATGAGGGCCTTGGTGACGTCGTCGGTGGCGGCGGTGCCGCCGACGTCGCGGGTGAGGATACCGGCGGCCGTCGTGGTCTCGATCGCCTTGTGGAGGCGGGCGGCCTGATCGGGCAGGCCGAGGTGGTCCAGCATCGAGGCGGCGCTGCCGAGGGCGCCGATCGGGTTGGCGAGGCCCTGGCCCGCGATGTCCGGGGCGGAGCCGTGGACGGGTTCGAACATGCTCGGGAAACGGCGCTCGGGGTTGAGGTTGGCGCCGGCAGCCAGGCCCAGACTGCCGGCCAGGGCGCTGCCGAGGTCGGAGAGGATGCCGGCGTTCAGGTTGGAGGCGACGACCACCGACAGGTCCTCCGGGTGGAGGACGAACTTCGCCGACATGGCGTCCACCAGGACGCTTTCCGTCTCGACGTCCGGGTGGTCGGCGGCGACGCGCTTGAAGTCGTCGTCCCGCAGGACCATGCCGTACTGCTGGGCATCGCTCTTGGTGACCGAGGAGACCTTCTTGTGCGCCCGGGTGCGGGCGAGGTCGAAGGCGAAGCGCATGATGCGTTCGCAGCCGACCTCGGTGAACAGGGCGGACTGGACGGCGACTTCACCGCCCGGGCCGCGGCCGGAGAGATTGCGGCCGCCGAGGCCGGCGTATTCGCCTTCGCTGGTCTCACGGACGACGACCCAGTCGAGTTCGGTGTCGTCGGCCTTGCGCAGCGGGCTGGTGATGCAATCGCAGCTCGCGGAGATGTCGCGGGACCTCCTCACTATGGCCTGCCCGCCCACGAATACGTGAGATACGCCTCTTTCGCCCTGCTTAACGAAGCTGAAACGGCGGCCGCCGCATTCCGTAAAGAGGGATCGCGACGATCGGGCACCTACACCGCCCAGCGCAACATCCGGAGCCAGATCGCGTGACTACTACAGAATCCGCCCACATGCCCCTCGGCGGTCCCGGCACGGGCGCCACCCCCGAGCCCGAGCGCCTGCGCACCGGGGCACTGGGCATGTGGGGCGTCGTCTTCACCGTGCTGGCCACGGCTGCTCCGATCACCGCCATGACGGGCAACGTGCCCATCGCGATAGGCTCCGGAGCCGGCACGGGGACCCCGGCCACCTTCATCTTCTGCACCGCCGTACTGGTGATCTTCACCATCGGCTACTCCGCGATGGCCCGGCACATCACCGCCACCGGCGCCTTCTACGGTTTCATCACCCGTGGCCTGGGCCGGGTCGCCGGGCTGGCCAGCGGCCTCATCGCGACCCTTGCCTACGTGGTCTTCGAGGGTTCGCTGATCGGGATCTTCGCGTCCTTCTTCAAGACGGACGTGGAGACCTTCGGCGGGCCGAAACTGAGCTGGATCGTCTACGCGCTCTTCGGCATCCTCGCCATCGCGGTACTCGGCTACTTCGACATCGAGCTCTCCGGGAAGGTGCTGGGAGTCTTCCTGGTCGCCGAGGTGCTGATCCTGCTGCTGATGGGCGGCTCAGTGCTCTTCCACGGCGGCGGCCCCGACGGGCTGATGACCGGCTCCCTCGACCCGGCAGGCGGTTTCACCGCGGTGGCCGGCGGCAGCGTGGCGATCGGTCTGTTCTTCGGTTTCTGGTCGTGGGTGGGCTTCGAGACCACCGCGGTCTACGGCGAGGAGTCCCGCAACCCGACCCGGATCATCCCGCGCGCCACCCTGCTCGTGGTCATCGCGCTCGGCGCGCTCTACACCTTCGTCTCCTGGATGACCATCGCGGGCAACGGCGCGCACAACGCCGTCACCATCGCCCAGGGCGGTACCGGCAACCCCTTCGACCTCTTCTTCGGCATCACCCAGAAGTTCGTGGGTGTCTGGGCCAAGGACCTCTACCAGGTCCTGACCGTCACCGGCTCCTTCGCCTGCGCGCTGGCCTTCCACAACTCGGCCTCCCGCTACCTCTACGCGATCGGCCGCGAGGGCCTGCACAAGGCCGTCACCCCGCTCGGCGCCACCCACGACAAGCACAAGTCCCCGTGGGTCGCCTCGATCGTGCAGTCCGTGATCACCCTGCTCATCACCTTGTACTTCTTCCTCTTCCAGGCCCCCAGCAAGGCCGCGCCGGACGTGCCGTACTACTACGAGTTCGGCCTGCTGGCGATCATGGGCACGATGGGGATCCTCATCGTCCAGGCGATCTGCTCCGTCTCGGTGATCTGGTACTTCCACGGCGGCAAGCGCCACCCGGAGACCCGTAGCTGGTGGCGGACTCTGCTCTGTCCGGCGGTGGGCGCAGCGGGCATGGCCTACGTCGTCTACCTGCTGTTCAGCAACATCTCCTTCGCGGCAGGCGCCGCCTCCAACAGCCCCGTATACACCCTCACCCCCTACCTGGTGATCGGTGTGGGCGTGCTGGGCGCGGTGATTGCGCTCGTGCTCCGGTCCACCGACCGGGCGCGCTACGAGCAGATCGGCAGCACCGTTCTGGCCGAGTCCCACGAGCGCTGAAAGCCCCTCATGCGTACCGCAGAGAGACTTCGGAGAGGTTGACAGCATGGTCTACCGCAGCACCCTGCGTGGCGAGCGGTTCACGTTCGCCACGCTGCCCGAGCTGCTGGCCAAGGCGAACGAGACGAAGTCCGGTGACCAGCTCGCCGGACTCGCCGCACGCAGCGAGCGGGAGCGAGTAGCTGCCAAGCTCGCCCTGGCCGACGTACGGCTGGCCGAGATCGCCGCGACTCCCGTCGTGGAGGACGCCGTGACGGAGGCGGTCTCCGTGCCCGCCGACCCGGCGCGCTTCGCCGAGATCGCCTCGCTCACCGTGGGTGAACTGCGCGAGTCGGTCCTGGAGCCCGGCTTCCGGCAGCGCTGGTCGGGCGGGCTGCACGCGGCGATCACCCCCGAGATCGCTGCCGCCTGCGCCAAGCTGATGAGCAATCTGGACCTGGTGGTGGCAGCCGCCCCGCTGCGCCGTACCACCCGCTGCCGCAACACCATGGGCGGTGCGGGCGTCTTCGGCTCTCGCATCCAGCCCAACCACCCCACCGACGGCGTGCGCGGCATCATGCTGTCCGCGCTGGACGGCCTGGCGTTCGGCTGCGGCGACGCGATGATCGGCGTCAACCCGGCTACCGAGTCCGTGCCGGTGATCGGCGAGGTGCTGCGCGGCGTTCACGAGCTGATCGCCCGGCTGGGCATACCCACCCAGTCCTGCGTGCTGGCGCACGTCACCACCCAGCTGGCCGCACTGGAGGCCGGCGCACCCGTGGATCTGCTCTTCCAGTCGGTCGCCGGGACGGAGGCGGCCAACGCGAGTTTCGGCATCGACCTCGGACTGCTCGCCCGCGGCCGGGAGGCTGTGCTCGCCCACCACGCCGAGCGGGCGGGCGAGTTCGCCGGCGATCAGGTGATGTACTTCGAGACCGGCCAGGGCAGTGCGCTCTCCGCCGAGGCCCACCACGGCGTCGACCAGCTCACCCTGGAGGCGCGGGCGCAGGCGGTGGCCCGGCTCTACGACCCGTTCCTGGTCAACTCGGTGGTCGGCTTCATCGGGCCGGAGTACCTGGCCGACTCGGTGCAGATCACCCGCGCGGGCCTGGAGGACCATTTCGTCGGCAAGCTGATGGGCGTACCGACCGGCGTGGACGTCTGCTACACCAACCACGCGGACGCCGACCAGAACTCCAACGACAACCTGCTGGTGCTGCTCGCCTCCGCCGGGTGCACCTTCGTGATGGCCATCCCGGCCGGGGACGACGTGATGCTCAACTACCAGACCACCAGCTACCACGACGTGGTGAGTGTCCGCCGGACGCTGGGGCTGCGCACCGCTCCGGAGTTCGAGGTCTGGCTGGCCGATATGGGCATCCGCTCCGACGGCCGCCCGGGCGGCGGAGCGCACGCCCTGCCGACCAGCCTGGCCGAGCTCGCCTCCGCGCTGGACGGCAGCGGAGCCCTGCGCGAACTCCTCCCCGGAGGTGTGGCGTGACGGAGCACCTGAAGCTCTCCGCCCCTATGGCCGGCCCGACGCCCGCGGAGCGCACCGCTGCCTGGCTGCGCGCGGCGACCCCCGCCCGCATCTTCACCGGTCGGGCGGGCAGTTCCTACCCCACCGCCACCCTGCTGGCCCTGCGCGGCGACCATGCGGCCGCGCGGGACGCGGTCTCGACACCGCTGGACCTCGACGCCCCCGGGATGGCCGCGCTGGCCGACCGTTTCCCCTGGACGGTGGTCGCCACCATGGCCGACTCCCGGCACCGCTATCTGCGCCGCCCGGACCTGGGCCGGCGCCTCACCCCGCAAGCGCGGCAGACGATCCGCGCCGAGCACGGACCCGGCCCGGACGTGCAGCTCGTGATCGGCGACGGGCTGTCCTCCACCGCCGTACACGCCCAGGTGCCGGCTCTGCTGCCACTGGTGCACGAGGGCTGCGCGGCGCGCGGCTGGTCCGTGGGCCGTCCGATCGTGGTGCGGCAGTGCCGGGTCGGAGTGCTCAACGAGATCGGCGAGCTGCTGGACCCGGCGGTGGTCGTGCTGCTGATCGGTGAACGTCCGGGCCTGGCGACGGCGGAAAGCCTTTCCGCGTACCTGGCGTACCGGCCGCGTCCCGGGCACACGGACGCGGACCGCAACCTCCTCTCCAACATCCACCGCGCGGGGATTCCGGTGCGGGAAGCCGCGAGCCGGATCGTCGGGCTGGTGGAGGCACTGATGGCCGGCGGGCGGAGCGGAGTGGCCGTCAAGGAGCCTGCCGCACTGGAGAGCTGACCCAGCACCCCGCCGGCCGTGCCGCGATGCGCCGTCGATCGTCTGCGGCGCCGTCACCCGCCGTGCGCCGAGCGACCTTGCTGCGACCACTGACCGGTCGTCCGGAGGGCCGGGAGTGGTTCCCGGCCCTCCGTCGCGTTCAGGCGACCTGTGTGAATTCCACGGTCACCTCCGGCGGCCCGCCCGCGACCCCCCGGTACACGCCCTTGTGCGGGGGCACGTCGTCGTAGTCGCGGCCGCGGCCGACCACCACATGGGACTCGTCGGCGCGGGTGCGGTTGGTCGGGTCGTAGCCGCACCAGTCGCCCGCCCAGTACTCGATCCAGGCGTGGCTCTGCCCGGCGACCGGGCGGTGGAGCTCGGCCTCCTTCTCCGGGTGCAGGTAGCCGGACACGTAGCGGGACGGCAGCCCCAGGCCCCGCAGCAGGGCGAGGGTGACGTGGGCGATGTCCTGGCAGACGCCCGTGCCCTGTTCCCAGGCCTCGGCGGCGGAGGTGTTCACGCCGGTGGTGCCGGGCAGGTACGACACCCGGTCGGCGACCAGCGAGGCGACGGCGACGGCCGTCTCGTGCGGGTCGAGGCCCGCCGTGACCTCCCGCGCGTGTGCGATCAGCTCCGCCGGAACCGTCGTACGCACCGTCGGGTTCGCGAACTCCAGCAGACGGGAGCGCGTGGTGCGTTCGGCCACCTCCGCCCAGCCGAGCGGCCCGCGAAGCGGACCGGGCCGGGCCGTCTCGACCAGGCTGGACGCGGTGATGGTGAGGTCGGAGTGCGGGTCCATCAGGTCGAAGCCGGTCACCTGGGTGCCCCAGTAGTCCCAGTACGACCACGTCACGGCCGCCGGGCCGACGGTCACCCGGCCGTCCAGGGTGGTCTGGCCGGGCAGCGTCAGCGGGGTCATGCGGACCTCGTTGTGCGAGGAGACGGCGGCCTGCGCGTAGGAGACGCGGGTCTCGTGCCGGATGCGGAGGCGGCGGATTCCCTTGCTGGTCACCATCACGCTCCTTCCTGGGCCCACTCGACGGCCCCCTGGTACGGGAAGAACTGCTCCGCCACCGCGTCGGCGGACGTCATGCAAGCCTGCTGCAAGTCACCCAGCAGTACCGGTAGTTGCTCCTCCAGGGCATGCGAGTCCAGGTACTCCAGGCGGGTACGCAGGCGGCCGATCGGGCGGCGTGCCGGGTCCTGGCGCGGGCGGCCCAGCGCGGTCAGGCACTCCTCGGCCGTGGTCAGCGCATGCAGCACCGAGCGTGGGAAGTCCCGGTCCAGAAGCAGGAATTCGGCCACGCGCGGGGTGTCGCCGAAACCGCCGTACACGCGCGCGTACGCCTCGTCGGCGCCGCTCGCGCTCAGCAGCGTCGGCCAGTCCGGCGCGTGCGCCGCGTCCAGCACGCGCACGCTCAGCAGCCGTACGGTCATGTCGACCCGCTCCAGACTCCGGCCCAGGATGACGAACCGCCAGCTGTCGTCCCGGCTCATCGTGGAGTCGGCGAGCCCGAAGAAGAGAGCCGCGCGGCGCCGGACGAGCTCCAGATAGGCGTACGGGCCCGTACGGCGGGCCGCGAGCCGCTGGTCGGCAAGGGCGTGCCAGGTGGAGTTGAGGCACTCCCACATCTCCGAGGAGACGGCCTCACGGGCGCTGCGGGCATTGAGCCGGGCGGCGCCCAGCGCGCCCTCGATGGAACCGGTCGAGCGGGCGTCGAACGCGAGCTGGTCCAGCACCTGCTGCATGTCCACCGGTTCCGCCCCCGCGTCCACGCCGAGGATCGCGTACAGCGACCGGCAGGCCGCGTCCTCGTCGCGCCAGGGGTCCTCCAGCATGCGGTGCAAATAGGCGTCGAGGATCCGGCCGGTGGCGTCCGCCCGCTCGACGTACCGCCCGGTCCAGGTCAGCGCCTCCGCTATCCGGGAGAGGATCACGTCGTTCACTGCTGCTGCGCCCCTTCCTGTACGACCGTGGTGGTGCCGTCGGGCCCCAGCTGGCGGGGAGCGACCTCGGGCAGACCACCGGAGCCGACGGAGGCGGGCCGCTCGGCGGGGCCCTCGGCGAGCACCCAGGTGTCCTTGGAGCCGCCGCCCTGGCTGGAGTTGACGATCAGGTTGCCCTCCTGGAGGGCGACGCGGGTGAGTCCGCCGGGCAGCACCCAGACATCGTTGCCGTCGTGCACGGCGAACGGGCGCAGGTCGATGTGGCGCGGCGCCATGCCCTCGCCGGCGAGGGTGGGGGAGGTGGACAGGGCGACGGGCCGCTGCGCGATGAAGCCGCGCGGGTCGGCGATGACGGCCTTGCGGGTGCGTTCGAGGGTGTCGGCATCGGCCTTCGGCCCGATGACGATGCCCTGACCGCCCGCTCCGTCCACGGGCTTGACGACGAGCTGCTCGATCTGGTCGAGGACCGCCTCCAACTGCCCCGGTTCGTCGGGCCGGTAGGACTCCACATTGGGCAGGACCGGTTCCTCGGACAGGTAGTACCGGATCAGATCCGGGACATAGGTGTAGAGCAGCTTGTCGTCCGCGATCCCGTTTCCGACGGCGTTCGCGAGCGTGACGTTGCCGGCCATCGCCGCGTTCATGATCCCCGGGCAGCCGATCACCGAGTCGGGCCGGAAGTGCAGCGGATCGAGGAAGTCGTCGTCCAGACGCCGGTACACGACGTGGACGGGCACCTCGCCGCGCGTGGTCCGCATCCACACGCGGTTGTTCCGGCACAGCAGGTCGTGTCCCTCCACCAGCTGCACGCCCATCAGCCGGGCGAGCAGGGCGTGTTCGAAGTAGGCCGCGTTGTTGGGCCCGGGGGTCAGTACCACGACCCTGGGGTCGGCGGTCCCGTCGGGCGCGGCGGCGCGCAGGGCGGCCAGCAGGCGGTGCCCGTAACCGTCGACGGGCAGCACATGCTGCTCGGCGAAGAGGGAGGGGAAGATGCGGGTCATCGCGCGCCGGTTCTCGATCACGTACGACACCCCGCTGGGCACCCGTACGTTGTCCTCCAGCACCCGGAAGTCCCCGGCCTCGTCGCGCACGAGGTCGATGCCCGCGACGTGGATGCGCACGCCACCGGGAGGCTCGATCCCGTGCGCGACCCGGTGGAAATGGGGGGAGTTGAGGAGCAGCCGCCAGGGCACGACGCCGTCCTCGAAGGCACGGCAGGGACCATAGGCGTCGGCGAGATAGGCCTCCAGGGCCCTGACTCTCTGGCCGACGCCGCGTTGTATGAGATCCCATTCGAGGGCATCGAGGATGCGCGGCACGAGGTCCAGCGGCCACGGCCGCTCCTCGCCCGCGAAGGCGTAGGTCACACCACGGTCCGTGAACGACCGGGCCATCTGGTCGGCTCTGAAACGCAGTTCACTCGGTGCGATCGGCTGGAGCGCCGCCAGTACCGGCTCATAGGCGGTCCTGACCTCACCCGGCCGCACAAACATCTCGTCCCACGCGTCGGCCAACGCGTATGCGTCGAATATATCCGCCATGAGGGGACGTTAAGTGCGGCTCGTAACGCGACGATCTCTACGTGATTTCCGGCAGCGCACTCGCGGCCGCGCAGCCTGTGGGGTGCCGAAGTCTCGGGTGCACTTCGCGTGCGGATTGCCGGATGTCCGGCCTGACTCCCCTCGCATCCGGTCACACCCGGTCCCCGTGCGCCTCCCGTGGCATCACCGGCCGCGTCCCGCGATTGCGCAGCAGGGTCCGGGGGCAACTCTGCTGCGCATCTCGTCCACACAGGCACACGCATCCCCGCAGAGGCATGCGCGGGCACCTCGGCCCGGCCAGTGCGTGTGCGGCCGTCGGGTGTCGTCCACCGGACCGTCGCACGGGCGTTGGTGCTCACGTCCGCGTGCACGGGTGCGGCTTCCCGGGCGTCCTCCAAGAGGACTGCCACCACCTCCCGGCGGCCGCACAACCCCTCAACCGTTCAGTCTCAAGGTCCACACCACGGTCATCTCGCCCGTGACGGCCCCGTCCTCGCGTTGAACGGCGATGCTGACCGGAAACTCCGGACGGTTGCCCGCGTCGAGTTCGGCAACGACCTCGGCTGCCGGGCGCCCCAGGGTCGCCGTGGCCGTCACTGCCCCCATGGCCAGCTTCTTGTAGTCGATCTCGGCCCGCACCGCGAGCGGTACCGCGCGAGAGAGTTGGTCCCCGAAGGCAGTGAGGACGATGGCACCGCTGGCGGACTCGGCCAAGGTGAACATGGCTCCGGCATGGGGACCGCCAATGTGATTGTGAAAGTCCGGCTGGTCCGGAAGCCGGAGCACGGCACGCTCCGGAGAGACCTCGATGAACTCAAGGTTCAGGGTCCGCACCATCGGAACCGAGGCGGCCAGCATTTCGCCCATCGAGGCGCTGTCAACTGTCATGAGCGCGATGTTACTCATGAGTAGGGAAATCGGCCAGCCCTCTCTCACGCTCGCCCCTCAGGCCGGAAGAAGCCCCTCAGGTGGCGGCGGCAAGCATCTCGCCGATCGACATCCGGTCTGCGCTCATGACCGACATGTCGCTCGCGGGCAGCAGAGACCGACCAGCACGGATCCGCGCCCGGCCGCACTTCGCTACCACCCTGACGAGGGCCGGTGACCGAATCGTGTCCGTGGCGGCACTAGGGTTACTGGCCATGTGGCCAGATCAGCAGCCGCCAGGGGGCGCGCCGAACCCGCAGCAGAACCCGTATCAGCAGCCGGGTTACCAGCAGCCGAACCCGTACCAGCAGCCCGGGTACCAGCAGTACCCGCAGGGCGGCCCGTACGGTCAGCAGCCGCAGTGGGGGCAGCCGCAGCCGCCCACCGTGCCGGTTCCGCAGCCGCCGCAGGGCGGAGGCGGCGGCCGTACGAAGGTGATCGCGATCGTCGCGGCGGCGGCGGTCGTGGTCGCCGCCGGCGTGACCGGATACCTCGTCCTCGGCAAGGGCGGCAAGAAGGACGACACGGCCGGCAAAGGCGGGCACGCGAGCCAGTCGCCGACGACCCAGCCCTCGCCCACCCCGTCCGTGACGGACGACCCGCGCGGCGTCAACACGGAGAAGCCCACCATCGCCGGCTGGAAGGTCGTGGTGAACCCCAAGTGGGGCATCGCCTACGACGTGCCCGCGAACTGGACGGTGCAGTCCCCCGACATGGAGATCGGGTTCACGGACAACAAGGGCGACGGCACCAAGCCGATCATCGTGATGTCGGGCACCGCCGAGGACCAGCCCAAGTGGTGCTCGGCGGACGACAACCACGACGGCCGCCTGGAGGACACCTCGCTGGCGGCCGTGGGCTCCAAGGGCGCCAGCGGTGCCGGCAGCGCGGACCAGGTCGCGGTCAACACACCGGCCTGGTGGGTCTACGGCGGCTACACCCAGCCGGACAAGAAGAGCATCACCTACGACAAGAAGGCCACGCAGTTCACAACGAACTCGGGCATCGCCGGCAGTTACGCCTGGGCCCGGTCGCACAACAGCCCGCAGAAGGGCAAGTCGAAGTGCGCCAGCGACGGCAAGGCCGTCACCTTCGGCTTCAAGAACTCTCAGGACGACTACGTCTCCTGGGACTTCTACGGCGCCACGGGAGTCACCGGGGAAGTGCCGGACAAGACGGTCATGGAGATCATGAGCACGATCCGGCTCCACGGGACCCCGTCGCACTCATGACCACCGCTTCGGCCCTTGCCCCACGTCACGTGGGGCAAGGGCGCCGACTCCCCTGACCCCGCGTCACGCTCGCCCTCCTCGAAGCGAACCTGCAACGGGTGCCCGGAAAGGCCGACTTCGCCGGACCGGCGGCCCCGGTCCACGGCGTCAGCCGATGCCGAACGCCCCGGCCGGGGGCTCGGGCGACGGCACGGCGTCCGCCTCCTCGACCGCCCGCGCGCCATCGATGAACTCCCGCACCCCCGCCCCGTGTTCGACCCGCGCCGGAAACGCGTCCGCCGCGCAGCGCCGGGCCAGGGCGGCGATGTCCAGGGGCCGGTGCGAGGCGGCCAGCACCGCGTTGCCGAACCGCCGCCCGCGCAGCACACCGGGCTCGGCGATCAGCACCAGCTCCTCGAAATACTCGGCGAACGTGGCCAGTTGGGACCGCAGGAAGGCGAACGGCGCCTGGTCGGCCAGGTTGGCCAGATACACACCGTCCGCCCGCAGCACCCGCTCGGCCGCACGGGCGTAGGCCAGCGTGGTGAGATGGGCGGGCACCCGGGAGCCGCCGAAGACGTCGGCGATCAGCACGTCCGCGTGATCGTCCGGCGCCCCCTCCAGCCAGGCCCGGGCGTCGGCCGCGTGCAGCGCGACACCCGAGCCGGCCGGCAACGGCAGATGCTCGGCGACCAGGTCCAGCAACCCCGCGTCGGCCTCGACGACGTCCTGCCGTGAGCCGGGCCGGGTGGCCGCCACATACCGCGGCAGCGTCAGCGCGCCCCCGCCCAGATGCACCACGTCCAGCGCCCGCCCGGCCTCGGCCACGGCATCCAGCACATACCCGAGCCGCCGCGCGTACTCGAACTCCAGATGCGCCGGATCATCGAGATCGACGTACGACTGCGGCGCCCCGTCGACCGTGAGCAGCCAGGCCCGCGCACGGTCGACATCGGGCATGAGCTTGGCGGTGCCGTGGTCGGTGGTGCGGAGCACGGGTATCGATTCGTTCACTCATCCATTGTGGACATCGGTCACCGTCCCCGCCCCCACGGTCCGCCCGCCCTCACGGATGGCGAACCCCAGACCGGGCTCCAGGGGAACCTCCCGTCCCAGCTCGACACACATCTCCACGGTGTCTCCGGGCCGGGCGGCCCCGGCCTCGCCGAGGTCGACGTCCCCGACCACGTCCGCCGTACGGATGTAGAACTGCGGCCGGTACCCGCTCGCGACCGGCGTCGTACGACCGCCCTCGCGTCCCGACAGCAGATACACCCGCGCCGAGAACCGCCGGGCCGGCACGACGCTCCCCGGAGCCGCCACGACGTGCCCGCGCCGGACGGCATCCCGGGGCACGCCCCGCAGCAGGACCGCCACGTTGTCCCCGGCCTGGGCCTCCGCCATCGGCTTGCCGAAGGTCTCCAGCCCGGTGACGACGGTCTCGATGTCGGCACCCAGCACGGACACCCGGTCCCCCAGGCGGAGCGTGCCCCGCTCCACCGCGCCGGTGACCACCGTGCCCCGGCCGGTGATGGTGAGCACGTTCTCCACGGGCAGCAGGAACGGCGCGTCCAGATACCGCTCGGGCATGGGCACGTAGGTGTCCACCGCGTCGAGCAGCGCCTCGATCGACGCCGTCCAGCGCGGGTCGCCCGCCAGCGCCCGGAGCCCGGAGACCCGTACGACCGGCACGGCGTCCCCGGGATAGCCCTGCGCCGTGAGCAGGTCGCGGACCTCCAGCTCGACCAGGTCGATCAACTCCTCGTCCTGCGTGCCGTCCGCCTTGTTGAGCGCGACGACGATGTGGTCCACGCCCACCTGCCGGGCGAGCAGCACGTGCTCGGCGGTCTGCGGCATGATCCCGTCGAGCGCGGAGACGACGAGGATCGCCCCGTCGAGCTGCGCGGCGCCGGTGACCATGTTCTTGATGTAGTCGGCGTGGCCCGGCATGTCCACGTGGGCGTAGTGCCGGGTGTCGGTCTCGTACTCGACGTGCGCGATGTTGATGGTGATCCCGCGGGCGGCCTCCTCCGGGGCCCGGTCGATCCGGTCGAACGGGACGAACGTGCCGGTGCCGCGCTCGGCGAGGACCTTGGTGATGGCGGCGGTCAGGGTGGTCTTGCCGTGGTCGACATGACCCATGGTGCCGATGTTCAGGTGCGGCTTGGTGCGCACGTAGGCCGTTTTGGACATGGCTGTACCTCGAAGCCTCTCAGCCGTGAAGGGAGAAATCCGGACCCCGGGGACTGGCCGACCCTCCCCCTGCGGGGTCCGCCGGACGTTCCGGAGAGGGTCAGCTTCGGGCGCCGTCGACAGCGGCCACGAGGAGCGGGACGGCAGCCTTCGGCGCATCCGCGACGGCGGATGCTGCGAGGAGGAAGGCGTACCGGAACATGGCGTCGATCATCGCCGACGCGGTGCCCGGCGTCGAACGATTTTCGCGGCGGGCGCCGGTTGCGTGCCCCTTCGTACGGGCGTTGCCTGGAGGTACGGGCAGCGCTCGGCGCGGAGGTGACACAGATGAAAGCCGTCGTCTACGAAGAACCCTTCAGCGTGCAGGTGAAGGACGTCGAGGATCCTGGGATCCAGCACCCCAACGATGTGCTCGTACGGGTCACGTCGTCCGCCATATGCGGCTCGGACCTGCACATGTACGAGGGCCGCACGGCAGCCGAGGCGGGCATCGTCTTCGGACACGAGAACCTCGGCATCATCGAGGAGGTCGGCGCCGGTGTGACCTCCCTGGCCAAGGGCGACCGGGTCGTGATGCCCTTCAACGTCGCCTGCGGATTCTGCAAGAACTGTCTCGCCGGGAAGACCGGCTTCTGCCTGACGGTCAACCCCGGATTCGCCGGCGGGGCCTACGGCTATGTGGCGATGGGCCCGTACAAGGGCGGCCAGGCCGAGCTGCTGCGGGTGCCGTTCGCCGATTTCAACTGCCTGAAGCTGCCGCCGGGCGAGGAGTTCGAGACCGACTTCGTGCTGCTGGCCGACATCTTCCCGACCGGCTACCACGGCTGCGAACTCGCCCAGGTGTCCCCCGGTGAGAGCGTGGCCGTCTACGGCGCCGGACCGGTGGGCCTGATGGCCGCCTACTCGGCGCTGCTGCGCGGTGCCTCGAAGGTCTTCTCCGTGGACCGGGTGCCCGAGCGGCTCGCCAAGGCCGAGGAGATCGGCGCCATCCCCGTCGACTTCACCAAGGGCGACCCGGCGGCACAGATCAAGGAACAGACCGGAGGCGAGGGCACCGACAAGGGCGTCGACGCCGTCGGCTACCAGGCCCAGGCGCACGACGCCAGCCACGAGGAGCCCGCGATCGTCCTCAACGAGCTCGTCGAGACGGTCCGGCCCACCGGCATGCTCGGCGTGCCGGGCCTGTACGTGCCGTCCGACCCGGGCGGACCCGACGATCACGCCAGGCACGGCCAACTGCTCGTCTCCATCGGCAAGATGTTCGAGAAGGGCCAGCAGATGGGCACCGGCCAGTGCAACGTCAAGCGGTACAACCGCCAGCTGCGCGACCTGATCATCGCCGGGCGGGCCCAGCCGAGCTTCGTGGTCTCCCACGAGCTGCCGCTGGACCAGGCGCCGCAGGCGTACGAGAAGTTCGACAAGCGGATCGAGGGCTACACCAAGGTGGTCCTGCACCCTGGTCACGCGCTCGCCGCGTGAGCGAAGGGGTCTCCCACTGCGGGGAGACCCCTGACGGCGATCACACGCGTGTGTCGGTTAATGTCACCGGATGCTCGATGCCCACCGCTCTGGCACCGCCATGGCCTCTCCGGGACTCGCCGCCCGCTGCACCCGCGCGCTGTTGTCCCCGTACGCCCGGCTGTCGCTGCTGCTCGCCCTGCTGGCGGGGGCCGGCGCGGCGGTGCTGGTGTTCGAGCCGCAGCGGCTGCTGACCCACGGCTGGCCGCCGCAGCTCGGCGGGGCCGCGGCCGCCCTGGTGTTCGGGGCGGCGTACGGGCTGTGCACCGTGGCGTTCGTGCCGCGGCCGCTGCTGAACCTGGCGGCGGGCGCGCTGTTCGGCTCCCAGCTGGGGCTGGCGACGGCGCTGGCGGGCACGGTGCTCGGGGCCGGGGTGGCCTTCGGGCTCGGCCGGCTCCTCGGGCAGGGCGCGCTGCGTCCGCTGCTGCGGGGCCGCTGGCTGACGGCGGCCGACGGGCAGCTGAGCCGGCACGGCTTCCGGTCGATGCTGGCGGCCCGGCTGTTCCCCGGGGTGCCGTTCTGGGCGGCGAACTACTGCGCGGCCGTCTCCCGCATGGGCTGGTGGCCGTTCCTGCTGGCCACGGCCATCGGGTCGATTCCGAACACCGCCGCCTACGCGGTCGCCGGTGCCCGCGCCTCGGCGCCCACCTCCCCCGCCTTCCTGATCGCGATGGCCGGTATCGCCGTACCGGCGCTGCTGGGCACGGTGGTGGCCTGGCGCAAGCGGCACCACCTGCGCGGCCGGTAGAGGTCAGACTCCTTCGAGGATCATGGCGTTGGCGAGTCCGCCCGCCTCGCACATGGTCTGCAGGCCGAAGCGAGCGCCGCGACCGCGCATCGCGTGCACCAGGGTGGTGGTCAGGCGGGTGCCGCTGGCGCCGAGCGGGTGGCCGAGGGCGATGGCGCCGCCGTGCACGTTGACCCGGGCCAGGTCGGCGCCGGTCTCCTGCTGCCAGGCCAGTACGACGCTGGCGAAGGCCTCGTTGACCTCGAAGAGGTCGATGTCGTCGATGCTCAGCCCGGCCTTGCGCAGCACCTTCTCGGTGGCCGGGACGACCCCGGTGAGCATCAGCAGCGGGTCGGAGCCGGTGACGGCGAAGCTGTGCAGGCGGGCCAGCGGGCGCAGGCCGAGGCGGGCCGCGGTCTCGCCGGAGGTGATCAGGACGGCGGAGGCACCGTCGTTGACGGGGCTCGCGTTGCCCGCGGTGATGTTCCACTCGATCTGCGGGAAGCGCTCGGCGAAGCCGGGGTCGTGGTAGGCGGGCTTGAGGCCGGCGAGGATCTCCGGGGTGCTGCCGGGCCGTACGCACTCGTCGCGGCTGACGCCGTCGAGCGGGGCTATCTCGGCGTCGAACAGGCCGTTCGCCCATGCCTGGGCCGCCTTGTGGTGCGAGGAGACGGCGAACTCGTCCATCTGCGACCGCGTGAGGGACCACTTGGCGGCGATCAGCTCGGCGCTGATGCCCTGCGGGACCAGGCCCTCCGGGTAGCGCTCGGCGACGCCGGGCCCGAACGGGTCTTTTCCCTCAGGCACGTTGGACCACATCGGCACCCGGCTCATCGACTCCACCCCGCAGGCGACGACGAGGTCGTAGGCGCCGGAGATCACGCCCTGCGCGGCGAAGTGCACGGCCTGCTGGGAGGAGCCGCACTGGCGGTCCACGGTGGTCGCCGGGACCGACTCTGGGAACCCGGCCGCGAGGACGGCGTACCGGGTGGTGTTCATGGCCTGCTCGCCGACCTGGTCGACGGTGCCGCCGATGACGTCGTCGATGAGGGCCGGGTCGACGCCGGAGCGCTCGACCAGGGTGCGCAGGGTGTGGGCGAGGAGCTGCACGGGGTGGACGTGGGCGAGGGAGCCGTTCGGCTTGCCCTTGCCGATGGGGGTGCGTACCGCTTCGACGATCACTGCGTCGCGCATGGCGCGGGCCTCCTTGGCCGCCTGGCTGTCCGTGGACCGCTTTCCGCGGGCTACGGCAGCTACCAGTGAGTAGGAAATCCAAACTCACCATAGCTCGCAGGGTTGGAAAATCAAACCCTCCTCTAGACTGGTCCTCATGGCCGCCCGGAAGACCACGCAAGACGCCCGCCCGTGCTCCATCGCCGACGCCCTCGCGCTGGTCGGCGAGAAGTACTCCCTGCTCGTCCTGCGGGAGGTCTGCCTGGGCAACGGCCGCTTCGACCAGCTCGTGCGCAACATCGGCGCCCCGCGCGACATCCTGGCCGCCCGGCTGCGGCGGCTCGTGGACGCCGGGATCCTCACCAAGCGCGTCTACAGCGAGCGGCCGCAGCGCTTCGAGTACCGGGCGACGGCGGCGGGCCTGGAGCTGGAGCCGGTCCTGATGACGCTGAAGGAATGGGGCGACCGTCACCTGCGCCAGGGCACGGACCTGCCCATGGTCGTCGAGCACAGCTGCGGCCACGCGCTGGTCCCGGTCGTCACCTGCCAGGCCTGTGGCGAGGAGGTCCACCACGAGGACCTCACGGCCCACCCCCAGGCCCCGGGCTGGACGCTCAAGGGCCCGGCCGTGGCATGACCCCCCACGTCCCTGCTGTCGCGTGGGCCCGCTACGCTGCCCTCGTCATTTGATCACTTCTTTACCCGACAGCACTGGACGCATTACCTCCATGTCTTGGTTCGAATCCCTCATCCTCGGACTCGTCCAGGGGCTGACCGAATTCCTGCCCGTCTCCTCCAGCGCGCATCTGCGGCTGACCGCGGCCTTCTCCGGCTGGGAGGACCCCGGCGCGGCCTTCACGGCGATCACCCAGATCGGCACCGAGGCAGCGGTGCTGATCTACTTCCGCAAGGACATCGGCCGCATCCTCGCCGCCTGGTTCCGGTCGCTCTTCAGCAAGGCGGCGCGCCGGGACCACGACGCGCGGACGGGCTGGCTGGTGATCGTCGGCTCCCTACCCATCGGCGTGCTGGGCGTGACGCTCAAGGACCAGATCGAGGGCCCGTTCCGCGATCTGCGGATCACCGCGACGATGCTCATCGTCGTCGGCCTGGCCATCGGCATCGCCGACCGGCTGGCCGCCCGGGACGAGACCGGCGGCCGGCACCGGGTGCCCAAGCAGCGCAAGTCCCTGGAGAACCTGGGCATCAGGGACGGCCTGATCTTCGGCCTGTGCCAGGCCTGCGCCCTGATCCCCGGCGTCTCCCGCTCCGGCGCGACCATCAGCGGCGGCCTGTTCATGGGCTACCGCCGGGAGGCCGCGGCCCGCTACTCCTTCCTGTTGGCCGTCCCGGCGGTGCTGGCCTCGGGCGCGTTCGAGGTGAAGGACTCGGTCGGCGGGGGCCATGTGTCCTGGGGCCCGACCCTGTTCGCGACGGCCATCGCCTTCGCCTCGGGATACGCGGTGATCGCATGGTTCATGAAGTGGATCTCCCACCGGAGCTTCATGCCGTTCGTCTGGTACCGCGTGGCCCTCGGCGTCGTCATCGTCGCCCTGGTCTCGGCCGACGTACTGAGCCCGCACGCGGCCGAACCGGCAAGCTGACAGCGGCAGTTCGGGCACCGGAGACGATCCTGCCGACGGTGACCAAGCCCATACGTTCTGCGTAGCCGCCCGGTAGCGCAGTGTCAGTGCTTGCCCCTAGGCTGTCCGCATGTCCCCCGAACTCCCGACCCCTGGTTCCGTGCGGTCTGCCGCCGAGGTGAACGAGCAGATCCGGGCGCTCTGGCTGCGCGCGGGCGGCACCCTGTCCGCCCAGGAGCGCGCCGAATACGAGCTGTTGGTGGTCCAGTGGGCCGCGGCGATCCGCGGGGAGGTCATCGAGGCGGCCTGAGCGGCACCCGCCGCCCCGTGGACGCCCTGGGCAAGCAGATGCGCCAGCATTTCGCCGGCCAGGGGGGTACGGCCGCTCCGGCGGCAGCAGCGGGCCCGCTCCGGTTCGCCCGCCCGCACCAGCCCGTGGACCTCCGTGGCCGGCGGGGTCACGTCCTCGATGCCTCTCGTCGGTCTCGACGGCGAGGACGGTCTCCTGGCCCTCCCTGGTGCCCCAGCCGCAGCGGTACATCATCCACAGGAAGGGCGGCTTGATCCAGGTCAAGCCTTGCTCACGAAACCCTTTGTGGAGGTGGGCCACATCCCCGTAGCCGACCGCGGGGCAACGCGACGGGCCATACCTGGCACCTCGCGCCTGGCGGCCAGCGAGGATCAGCAGACCGACGACCTCAACTCCCAGGTCCCAGCCGATCGTCAGTCGCCACTGCTGCGGTTGTGGCCGGCGCCGCGAGTCCACAGGGACAGATCGCTGCTCGTCGCCACGGCAAGGGTCTGCCCGGAGGGCGAGAACCCGGCGGCACGGAGCTCGGAGTAGTCGGAGTGGAAGATGTGCCACCAGCGCTCCCCGTGCGGACCGGAGTGCGGCAGACCGCCGTCGCGAGAGAGCAGGACACGCTCGTTCGGCCAGGCCGGGGCAACGACCTCCAGCTTCCAACCGTCTCCGCCGGCGGTGTGCAGTCCTCCTCCGAAAAGCCCGGCGACGCGCACCCTGTTTCCGGCGACCGGTCCCAACCCAGGACACCACAGAGCGGGATCCGCGTCACGGTTTCCGTCCTCGGCGTCCGGGTCACGATCCCGCGCGATCTTCTCCCCCGTGACGGCGTCGAAGAGCCCGTGACCGTCGTGCGAGACGACCATCACCAAGTCCTGGCCGGTGCCGGGGTGCGAGGCGAAGCCGATCCCGAGCAGTCCACCGACCGGGGCGTACGCGATGCGCCGCCAGGGCTCGGGGGCCTCCACCACCGGCGCGGCGAGGAGCCTTTGCCTCATCGCCTGCTGGTACGGGGAAAGCTCCGGCTCAGGAACTGGCTGCTCGACCGGAGGTCCGTCCTTCGTCCGCTTCGTCACGCATCCATGATCCATACTCTGGCGGGTTCACCCAACTGTGTTGATACGGGCCACGGGCAACCCAGGCCCCCTTGAGTCCGGGAGTCCGCGAACCGCGCTTTTGAGCTACGTCGAGGTTCGCTCACAGTGGCAGACAACCAGCGGCGGGCCGGCCCGGATGCGTTACGCCGCGTGGAGAGCCGGGCCCAGGTTGCGGCGCCCCCTGGGCTGCGTCCACGCGGCCGCCGTTACTGCGAGGCAGCTTTGAGATGACCGGTGATCTTCGCCAGAGCATTGTCGGCAGGGTGCCGCTTGATGAGCCCTTCACGACCTGCGGCGCGGAGCTCCACCACCGCGACGCCTTCCGGACCTGCGGCCACAACAGCCGTCACGACCGTGGGGTTCAGGCCCCCCATCCCTACGCCGACCATCGCTCGCACGGCGATGCCCCCGTCGTCCCGGGTCTCAGCGCCTATCAGATTCCCCGCATCGGCCAGAGTCTTGTGGACCAGCTGGGACACTGCCGTCACTGCCCCGGACAACTCGACAACAGTGGTACTGACGTCCTTCTTCGTCCATTTGAAGCCTCGCGCGGCTCCACGAGCACCGCCCCGCGCCCCAGCTCTGCCCAATCCGTGAACTCCGGTGGCCGCCCCTCCAGCGGCGGCTCCTATCGAGCCGCCCTTCGCACCGAGTTGCATCATCGCGGCGAGCAGAAGCTCGTCCTCACCGGCCTCATCGAACATGCCTGCCTCCTCAGCACCAACAAGCCATCGCTCTGTGACCAAAGTCCCCCAGTCCTATCACTGGCCGGCAGGCTCCTTCATACGCGGCTGCTGCATGTGGCCCGACGGCGGTAGGCCCATCGCTCGCCCGCAGGTCACCTCTCTGACACAGCACCCCGGGGCGGCCGTGCCGCAACATGTCCCTGGAGTCTGTGGACGAGGCTTGATGATCCGCGTCAAGCCGTGTTCATAGTCCTTATCTCGGCTCCGTCGACTACGACTGCCACTAGGGACTGACCCGCTCTGCTCAACCCGCCCGGCCTGCCGGTGAGATCGATGAAATGTCGTCCGAGACCGATACGCATTCAGTGAGCGGATCGCCCGCTGACGTCACTGGGTTTCTCCTACGCGCTCTTGAGGACGAGGGCTGGTTCCCAGAGAATGACAAAGGTTGGGAACCGCGGCTCGGCGGGAGGACTGGATGGCCGGTTCGCATCGGTCCGAGGGGGTCAGTGCGGCACTCGCCGCCTTTGTCTCGGCCGTCCTCTCGGTAGCGCTCACCATCGCGGGCACCCTGGTTGGCCTGAGATCCCAAGCAACGCAGGGGGAACTCTTCCTCGTCCTGACTTGGGTGCTGATCGCGACCTCCATAGCCTCCGGCGCGGTGGCGCTGTGGATACTGGCCGACTCCATCCGGAAGAACGTGCGAGAACTGGCGCATCTACGGAACCTTGAGGATTACATGCCCCAGCTCGTGCGGTTTCGCCGACGACATGACACCTTTGTCGTGCGTCCCGACGGAGACGCTCTCCTGTCCATCACGTGTGATGTCGAATCGCCCACCTCTGCATTCGTGCCATGGATTTCCTTCGCTATGACTGCCGAAGTAGTCCCCGGGGCTCCGGAGTGGGAAAGCATCCAGGTGCGGCGCGTGTGTGTCGATGGCGTGGATGCCGACCCGGCCGTGTCTTTCGTGAAGCTCCACAGGAAAGTACCGGTCGACGGTTCCGGCGCGAATGACCGCGTGGTCGAAGTAGGGGCCGTACGAATACCGGTTTCGCTCGACTCCGGCCGCACGCGCTGTTCATTCGACGTGGAAGTTGCACTGCGTGGGGCCTTTACTTACATCGACCGGGAGGAGAAATGTTACGCGGAAGTTCCGCACGTGACGGACGAACTGAGGGTGGTAATCAAAGGAGAGAACGGACTGAGGATTTCCTGCTCCCCCTTTGCTGAACATAGGGTGAAGGCAACTCTGCTCAGTACGGAGATGCCGGACCTGGTCGAATCCCAGGTGCAGTCTGCACACTGCCAGATGTCCGACGAGGTGCGTTGGGTGACCACTAATGCCAAGGTCGGTTACTCCTATGCCATAGCTGTGCGCGGTCAGTCGTGACTGGAGATGGCGTGCGGCCATTGGGTAGCAATCCAGCTGGCAACTTCGTTCGGCTCCGGTCGATGGCCCCGAGCATGCAATTGACGGTGCACTGCGCGCACAAGGGCCGGACGCCGGAGCAACAGCTCAGCTCCGGGAGTCGGGGCGAGGGACGCCCAGGCGAGAGCGAAGCCGACCCAGGAAGTCGGGGAATCCGGAGACTTGGCGATCTCCGCGCGGTAGGCGTTCCAGGCATCGGCATAATCACCAGCGACGAAGGCCCGGTCCGCTGGGCTCGCCTTGGCTTCCAACTCTGCGTATCCGACACACGAATCGGATGCGCTGACCTGACAGTTGATCAGTTCTGCGCGAGTGCGCGGCCCAAAGGCGGTAGGTTCGGAGGCGAGTTTGTCCGGCCCGAGGCCGTCCTGACCGCGCGTGGGTCCCGCCCCGGACCGAGTGTCGGCGAGCCAGGCCTGCGCCACCTGGGCCACTGTCCGCAGATCGGGCTGCAGATGATGCAGTCGCCAGGTGACCTCGTGGTCATTTCCCAGCTTCTTGGCGGCTGCTGCGATGTCCGCCGGAACACACTCCTCCCGCCAGGGCCTGAGTTCGGTCTCGATCTGCTTCAGAACCCGTCTTCCTACTCCGGTGAGGGCACGGTCGTTGTTCAGCGAATCGAGCGCCTGACAGGTCGCGGCGCGCCATCGCGCGAATTCGAATGCGGCGGTACGGTGCAGCCCTTCAACTTGGGCACGATACAGAGCGCGCCAAAATCGGGTCACTCCAAAGAACGCGTAAACGCCCTGCAGTAGTCCGCCGACCGGACGCGGATCGTCGCGCCAGGGGGCGTAGAAACGCGGCTCTGGATCGTTGTCGTGAAGTGCCACGAGATGGAGGAGACCGCCCAGCAGGATGTGCTGGGACTCGTGGACCAGAGTGGCGGCGAGCATTGCAGGACTCTCGGGCCGTGACATGACTACCCCGCCGAAGGCCTCCCCGCTCGAAGCGCTCGCGATCTGAAATCTGCCGGGGGCGGGCACGGGTACGAGGACGTCAAGCACTGAGGACATGGCCTCAACTTGCTGCGGGAGATGGCGGCAGACGAGCATCCAGGCCTCCTCCAGTGCGCGTTGCCATGCGCGCAGCTCAGCAGCCTCGATGCGGCCGGGTTCGCTGGGGCCGTACAGGCCCCGGTAGAGGTCGAGGTCGTCGATCAGCACGGAGAGCGTGTGCTGGCCCGAGGTAAAGGCAAGCCGACGGAGTCCTGACCATCCTGGCGCGTCGTCAGCCAAGTTGTCTGGCAGTCTGACGACCGCCTCGCCCCAGCGGATCTCCGTGCGTCCCGACGCCGTGCACACCTCGGCCACCGGCATCTGTGTATCCTCGGCCGCCGAAGTAGCTGCCACCCTTGGCAGATGGGCAAGACCGAGGGAGGGCAGGGCCACCGAACCGTCTCGTACCGGCACCCGGAGCCGTACATCCAGCCCGGCACGGATCGATGCTGCGGCGGCAACGCTGTGCAAATGCCCGAGATGTACCCACGGTGGACTGGCGTCGCTGACGCGGCCTCGCAGCCGGCGCAGGGCGTGCCCTGCCCAGTTACTCACGTAGGGATAGGTGAGTACCGCATTCAGGTCTGCTGGTGACGTCTGCTGAACGCGATCGAGGAGCTCCCATGCTGCGCTCGGGGGCGGCAGGGGGTCAGTGACACCCTTGTAGCGCTCCGCCTCGTCCAGCAGAGCTCGTAGCATGAGCAGCGTACGGCTACGCTCGGCCCGCCGCAGAAGTAGAGCAACGTCCGCCCCAGTGCAGCCACGCGCAAGGGCATCGATCTCAGCGCCGGCGATCTCGTGCGGCGCCCATCGCTGCGCGCCGCTCATGCGGCTGTCGGCACGGTCGGACCAACTGCGGACCTCACCACGGCCACCCGTCTCGCTCAGTCACACCGCGCCGCGGTCCCGCCGCCGCCGCCTTCACCCCCTCCAAGGCTGATTGCGGGTGTGCGGTCGGCCTGCGCAATGACATGTGCGAGCGCGCGATCGATCTCGGCGCCGGCGAGGTTGCGCAGCTCCGACAGGCCACACGCCCCCAGATCAAGTACAGCCGAGAGCACTGTGTCGAGGTCTGCAACGTGCGATGAGTTCAGCTGTGCGCTCATGAAGATCCCACTCTCCTACGCGTCCAGTGAACAAGGCTGAGTGCACCGTGCGGTGTTCGCAGTATGACTGATGCTGTGATCTACCAAAACCCTGCCGCTTCATGCCGTCTGCCAGGGCGACAGCCGAGATGGCGAAACCCAAGAGTACGAGCCCCGGCCGGGACACCGTTCGCTCAAGTACCAGACTGCGTGGCCCCTGACGCTCCACTCCGGTCTACTCGTCATCGTCCACGCGAGAAGTTTCGCGCCGCCGACGCACCCCCGCACGGGCTGTCGGTATCTCTGCGGCGCCCTGCATGCCAGCTGCATCCCGAGCTCGGAGGACTCGCCGGACCTGTGCGCCGCCTGCCCGTTGCCATCGTCTTCACGCATGGGAAGGTTGTGAACACGGCTTGATGACCCAGGTCAAGCAGCGCTCACAGACCTTTTGACCTTTTCAGTAAGGGAACAGGCCCCCTGTGTGCAGCAGCTTCAGGGTACCCACGAAACTCCAGCAGGCACTCAAGTGTCGGGGGCACATACGGTTGTTGCGCTCCTTCCGTACCAGCGGACCTGGCCGACCGCGCCCACGCGTGTGCGCGACGTGGCGAAGGACGCGCAGCGGGCCGTCAAGGAGGTCTTCGGCGTCGCGGTCGAGATCTCACCCGCGTCATCCATCCAGGCGCGGCTCCGCTCGACGGTCTCCCGTCACCTGGGGGCCTGTCAGGGCGAGGGTTCCTCGGCCGCAGGTAGCCAGGCGCGTACTTGCTCGGCGTTGTCGCGGTGGAGGCGAAGCATGCGCTCAGCCGGAAGGCGTTCTCGCCAGCGCTCCACCGCCAGGCCCAGCTGCTCGCGGTCAGGCCGCTCACGAGGTGGCGGGTGGGATGTTCTGGTTGGCGTGGAAGAAGTTGTCGGGGTCGTAAGTGCGCTTGATCGCTGCAAGCCGGTCGTAGTGTCCGCGATACGTACCCCGGACCCGGTCGGCGCCCTCCTCCTCGCCGAGGAAGTTGATGTAGGCGCCGCCCAAAGAATACGGGTGCAGATCGCTCCAGTAGTCCACGCACCACTGGCGGACCAGGCCGGCGTTGGCGGGCTCGGGGTCGATGCCCGCGATGACGCCGGACCAGGTGGCATGCCGGTAGGCCCAGGCCGTGTCACCGACGTTGACACGACGGGTGGCCCCGTCGATCGGGTACAGGTGCATCACGGACAGGCCGGTGGGGAGGTTGTGTCCGTACTTCTCGTGTACGGCGATGGCGCCGTCAGGGACGGCGTCGAAGAGGTCGCCGCGCCAGTACCACTGCAGCCCCTTAGGCATCAGCCCGTCGAACATGCTCTGCAGGGCAAGGTAGGGCATGGGGGCGGCGAAGTGGAACACCGGCGGCCCGGGCGCGTTCACGACAGTGAACGTCCTCTCCAGGCGGTCCCCTTCCAGGTCCCCTGTGTAGCACCACACCACGCCGCACACCTTCCGCCCATGGATGGGCTCGGGGAAGGGCGGCTCGGGCGGTACCGTCAGCAGGGCGAAGAAACCGCTGAGCTCCTCAGGTGCGGCGGGCAGGAACTCCCGGTACCACTGGAGCACTTCGCGGGTACGGTCCAGGGGCCAGACGGTCACCGCGACGCCGACGGTTTCCACGCGGTGCAGCCGGAAGGTGAACGACGTGACCACGCCGAAGTTGCCGCCGCCGCCACGCAGTGCCCAGAACAGGTCCGGGTGGTCGTTCTCCGACGCGGTGACGAACGTGCCGTCGGCGAGGACCACGTCGGCGGACAGCAGGTTGTCGATGGTCAGGCCGTACCTGCGGGTCAGATACCCGTGCCCGCCACCGAGGGTGAGACCGCCGACTCCGGTGGTCGACACGATCCCGGCCGGAGTGGCCAGGCCGAAAGTGTGCGTCGCGTGGTCGAGGTCGCCCAGCCGGCTGCCGCCGCCCACGCGCGCGGTCCTCGTCTCCGGATCGACATCCACCCAGCGCATCGGCGTCAGGTCGAGCATCAGCGCGTCGTCGACCACGCACAGCCCCGGACCGCTGTGTCCGCCGCCGCGCACCGCCAGCTCCAGCCCGGTGTCCTGGGCGAAGGAGAGCACGGTCCGCACGTCCGCCACGTCGACGCACCCGGCGATCGCCGCCGGACGCCGGTCGATCATGGCGTTGTAGATGCTGCGGGCCTCGTCATAGCCGGGGTCTCCCGGAGCGAGGACGGGTCCCCTCAGCGCTTCTCGCAGGCTCTCAAGAGCCGGTCCGTTGCTACCACCCATGGTCGAACACCCCTGTTCACGCGCAGCACGTACGAACGCGACGTCCGGGCAGGATGCGGGGGCGTGAGACGCGGATCCGTATGTGCCTGTCGTAAGAGACGGCAGGGTGATCCCACCATTGTCCGCCTGCCGACCACGTCCGGCACATCGGCCGGCGGCCCCCTGCATCAGCCCTGGCGCGCCGTGCCGCTCATACCCTCGATCAGCGCCACGACCAGCGGCAGTCGGCTTCGGGACGGCGGCGCTCGCCTCCTCCCGCGGCGTCCCGGTGTACGTCCGACGGCTCCCCGGGCCGCGCCTTGAGCGCGATGGAACCCTCCTCAACCGAGACGCCCGTTCGTCACCTACCGCGCGCATGGAAAACGCAGGCCTCGGCATCGTGTACTCGACCAGGCGGCCCGCGTCTACTCAGACGGAAGGAGTCTGTGAACGCGGCTTCATGACCCCGGTCATCCGGTCCCGCTTCCAGGAGGGCGGGAAGCGTCCGGTGCGGGCCGCCGAGCCGCCGATCTCGGGGCGGTAGGCCTGATGGACGGTGACGGTGGAATCCGTGTAGCGGGCGCGGACACGGAACGTCGGCTCGGTGCCCTGGGATCCGTCGTCGGACTGATCGTGAACGGGGACAGGTTCGCCCGTACGCCGGGTCCGCACCACCGAATAACCCGGCACGCCCTCTTGGTTCTTCACCCCCGATGCCCAACACTGTGCCGATGACACAGCGCGCGGAGCTCGCGACCGTGATCGACCGGCTGGCCGTGGACGAGGTGATCACCGCGTACGCCGTGGCGGTGGACGACGGCGACTGGGCGGCGTACCGACGGCTGTTCACCCCGGACGGTCGCGCCGACTACCGCTCGTCCGGCGGCATCGAGGGCCCCGCCCCCGAGATCGCCGCCTGGCTGGCCGAGAATCTGGCCCTGTTCCCCATGCGCCAGCACCTGATCGTCAACCGCCGGGTCCACTTCGGCCTCCTGGACCACGACACGGGAGACACGGCCCGGGTCCGGGCGGACTACTTCAACCCGATGCGCCTCAGGACCGACGACACTCCCGGGGCACCGGATCTGGTGTGCGGCGGCAGGTACGACTTCGCGCTGCTGAGGACACCGGAGGGCTGGCACCTGCACCAGGTGACGGTCGAGGAGAAGTGGCGTCACATGTCGGCCGGGGGAGGCGCACCAGGCCCCCTGTCCTAGATCGCTCCCGAAGCGCACACTGAAGGTGCAGGCAGGGTAGGGAGGGTCCACATGAGGACGATCGACCACTGGCTCACCTCGCCCTGGCGGCGCTCCACCGTCGCCGCCCTCGCCGGTGCCCTGCCCGTCCTGGCCTTCCCCGCCCCCTCCCTGTGGTGGTTCGCCTACGTCGCCCTGGTCCCCTGGATCCTGCTGGCCCGCTCGGCCCCGAGCGGGCGCCGCGCCGCGTACGACGGCTGGATCGGCGGCTTCGGCTTCCTGCTGGCCGTGCATCACTGGCTGCTGCCGAGCCTGCACGTGTTCATCTTCCTGATCGCCGCCCTGCTGGGTGTGCTCTGGGCGCCGTGGGGCTGGCTGGTGCGCCGCTTCCTCGGCGGGCGGCCCACGCCGGGCCGGGGTGCCGCCGCGCTGCTGGTGCTGCCGTCGGCCTGGCTGATGGTGGAGCTGGTGCGGTCCTGGCAGGGCCTCGGCGGGCCGTGGGGCATGCTGGGCGCCAGCCAGTGGCAGGTCTCCCCCGCGCTGCGGCTGGCCTCGGTCGGCGGGAGCTGGCTGCTCAGCTTCCTGATCGTGGTCGTGAACGTGGCGGCGGCCGTGCTGGTCTCGGTGCGCGAGTCGCGGGTGCCGGCCGTGGCCTCGCTGGTCGCCACGGCCGCCGCGACCTCGGCCGCGTGGGCATGGGCGCCGCGCCCGCACGTGGACGGGCGGGTGCGGATCGCCGTCGTACAGCCGGGGATCATGGACGGCGGCGACAGGCGGTTCGCCCGCGAGGAGCAGCTGACCCGGCAGCTCGCGGGGCAGCACGTCGATCTGGTCGTATGGGGCGAGTCCAGCGTCGGCTTCGATCTCGGCGACCGGCCCGATCTGGCCCGGCGGGTCACCGCGCTGTCCCGCGCGGTCGGCGCCGATGTGCTGGTCAACGTGGATGCCCGCCGTTCCGACCGGCCCGGCATCTACAAGAGTTCGGTGCTGATCGGCCCGAACGGCCCGACGGGCGACCGGTACGACAAGATGCGGCTGGTTCCCTTCGGCGAGTACATACCGGCCCGCTCGCTGCTGGGCTGGGCCACCTCGGTCGGCAGGGCGGCCGGCGAGGACCGCAGGCGCGGCACCGAGCAGGTCGTGATGAACGTCGGCCACGGGCTGCGGATCGGCCCGCTGATCTGCTTCGAGACCGCGTTCCCGGACATGAGCCGGCATCTCGCCGAGGACGGCGCGGACCTTCTGCTCAGCCAGTCCGCCACCTCCACCTTCCAGGGCAGCTGGGCGCCGGAGCAGCATGCCTCGCTGGGCGCGCTGCGGGCCGCCGAGACCGGCCGCCCGATGGTGCACGCGACCCTCACCGGTGTCTCCGCCGTGTACGGGCCGGACGGGCAGCGGCTCGGACCGTGGCTCGGCACCGACGCGAGTGCCGTCCAGGTGTACGGCGTACCGCTGGCGCACGGCATCACGCCGTACGTCCGCTACGGCGACTGGCCGGTGGACGGCGCGCTGCTGGTACTGGCGGTGCTCGGTGCGGCGGAGGCGCTGAAGACGCTCAGGCTCCGCCGGAGCGGTCCCGCACCTCTCGTACCACCCGCTCGCACAGTTCATGGGTGGCCAGCGCGTCCCGGGCGCTGAGCACCTTTCCGGCGCGCACGGCGTCGAGGAAGGCGAGGACCGCCTGCTCGATGCCGCGCTGCCGGGCCACCGGCACCCAGTCGCCGCGCCGGCGCACGGTCGGCTGGCCCTTGTGGTCGATCACCTCGGCGAGGTTGAGCACCTGGCGCTTGGTGTCCTGCCCGGAGACCTCCAGGATCTCCTCGGTGGAGCCGCTGAGCCGGTTCATCACGCCGAGCGCGGTGAAGCCGTCCCCGGCGAGCTGGAGCACCACGTGGTGCACCAGTCCGCCCTCGGTGCGGGCACGCACCGTCACGTCGTCGACCGGGCCCGGCACCAGGAAGCGCAGGGTGTCGACGACATGGATGAAGTCGTCCAGGATCATCGTGCGCGGTTCCTCGGGCAGCCCGATCCGGTTCTTCTGCATGAGGATCAGCTCGCGCGGATGGTCCCGGCACAGCGCGTACCCGGGGGCGTAGCGGCGGTTGAAGCCCACGAAGAGGGAGGTCCCGCGGTCCTCGGCGAGGCCCACCAGCCGTTCGGAGTCGGCGAGTTCGTACGCGAGCGGCTTGTCGACGTACGTCGGTACGCCCGCCTCCAGCAGCCGGGTGACGATCTCGGGATGGACAGCGGTCGGCGCGTGCACGAAGGCCGCGTCGAGGCCTGCGGCGAGCAGGGAGTCGAGCGTGGTGTGCCGCCGCCCGGCCGGCAGGTGCAGGCTGTCCGCCACCCGGTCGAGGGTGGTGGACGTCCGGGTCTGGAGGTGGAGATCGATCCCGGGCTGGGTGGCCAGCACCGGCAGGTACGCCTTCTGCGCGATGTCCCCGAGTCCGATGCAGCCGACCTTCACGTGCGCTCCCCTACCGCTTGACCGTCTCTCCGGCAGCATACGGCGGCCGCCAGTCGGCGATGCCGTCGAAGCCGCGCAGGAAGAGCGCGGGTCCCGTCTTCGACAGGGCCGTGATCACGGTGTTGCGTACGGCGACGGCGGCGCGGCTTTCGGCCATGTTCACGCGGGCGACCTTGACGGCCTGGCGGGCGATCGCGGTGGTGCGCGGGAGGCGGGCGGCGGTGTAGGCGGGCAGGTCGTCGGCACGGTGCCCGAGGACGACGGCGTCCTCGACGGCCTGGTTGCCGCCCTGGCCGAGGGTCGGCGGCATGGCGTGGGCGGCGTCGCCGAGCAGGGCGACCCGGCCCGAGTGGTAGGCCGGCAGGGGCGTGGTGATGTGGTGCACGTCGTGCCGGAGCACGTCCTCGGGGCGGGTGGCGGCGAGGACGGCGGGGATGGGATCGTGCCAGTCGCCGAACAGACGCAGGAGTTCGGCCTTCTCGTCGTCGGGCGCCCGTCCACCGGCGGGCGTCACGGCCGCCGCGTACGCGTACACGCGGCCGTCCTTGAGCGGGTGCGTGCCCCAGATCCGGCCTCGGCCCCAGGTCTCATGCGAGGCGAACTGCGCGCCGGGGACCGGGATCATGACCCGCCAGGTGGTGAACCCGGCGTACACCGGGCCGGGGTGGCGCGGGAACAGGGCAGTGCGGACACGGGAGTTGATGCCGTCCGCGCCGACCACCAGCTCGGCCTCCAGCTCCTGCGTCCCGGTGCTCACCCGGGCAGGCCGCCGGCTGTCGCCGGGTTCGACGAGGGTGGCGGCGGACGCGGTGCGTACGACGCCCGGCGGGAGCAGGGCGGCGAGCCGGCCGACCAGGGTGGCCCGGGGCAGCAGGACCACCGGACCGCCGAAGCGGGCGGCTGCGGCCTCGGCGTCGGCCCGGGACAGCCAGCGCCCGCCCGGAGTGCGCAGGCCACCGTCGCCCTGCCAGGCGGCGAGGTCGCGGATCTCGTCGCCGATGCCGAGCACGTCCAGGGCGCGCAGGGCGTTCGGGGCGAGCGAGATGGCCGCGCCGACCGGTTCCAGCGAGCGGGCCCGCTCCAGCACGGTCACGTCCCAGCCCCTGCCGTGCAGGGCGGCCGCCGCGGCCAGGCCTCCGATTCCGCCGCCGATGACGAGGGCGCGTGCCGGCTGTGCCATGACTCCTCCAGAAGGTTCACTACAAGTGTAGTTAGCGTCCACCGTACTACGGCCGTAGTGAGCCGGATAGGGTCACCTCATGTCCGTACGCACCCCGCACCTCTCCCGCGCCGATCGCGTCGCCGACGCGGCCCTCGCCCTGCTCGCCGAGCGCGGGATGCGCGGGCTGACGCACCGGGCGGTGGACGAGGCGGCCGGGCTGCCGCTCGGCTCGACGTCGAACGTCGCCCGCACCCGGCAGGCGCTGCTGGAACTCGCGGTTCGGCGGCACGCCGAGCGCGAGGCCCGGGTGCTGTCCCTGGCGGAGATGCCTCAGCCGGGCGCCGGACTCGACGCGCTGGCCGACGGGCTGGCCCTCGCGGTGCACCGGTCGCTGACCCAGGGCCGGGCGCTGCTGATCGCCCGCTACGAACTCGCCCTGGAGGCCACCCGCCGCCCCGAACTGCGCGCCTTCTACGACCGCACGGGTGCCGTCTTCAAGGAGCAGCTGGCCGCCCTGCTCACCGCCGCGGGCTCCCCCGACCCGGCCCGGCACGTCCTGTCCCTCGTCGCCTGGGCGGACGGGCTGATGTTCTCGTGCGCGGCGGGCTCGTTCGGCGCCGAGGAGCCCGGCCTGGCGGAGATCCGCATGGGTCTGCGCGAACTGCTGACGGGCCTGCTGGGCCGGTGAAAGCCCAGGGCGGGGACCGGAAAATCCCTGGTGGGAAGGCATGAAACCAGGCGAGGATACGGGGCATGACGACCGAACGCAGAGAGCCTGACCAGGACGCCGGTGAACGCGCCATGCTGGACGGCTGGCTGGACTACCACCGCCAGACGCTGGCCGCCAAGTGCGAGGGGCTGACCGACGAGCAGCTGCGCACCGCGTCCGTGCCGCCCTCCGAACTGTCCCTCATGGGGCTGGTACGCCACATGGCGGAGGTGGAACGGGCCTGGTTCCGCAAGGTGCTGACGGGCGACGACCCGGGCCCGATCTACTACACCGAAGAGGACCACGACGGCGACTTCCATGTCACCGGGACCGACACCTGGCAGGAGGCGTACGCGACCTGGCAGACGGAGATCGGGATCGCCCGGCGCAACGCGGCCGGCTTCGCGCTCGACGATCTGTCCCAGGGGAAGAGCAGGTTCACGGACAGGCCGTTCAACCTGCGCTGGATCTACACCCACATGATCGAGGAGTACGCCCGGCACAACGGCCACGCCGACCTCATCCGCGAACGGATCGACGGCGCCACCGGCGACTGAACGTCACCTCCGGCACACCGGAGCCCTCCGAACGGGGCACGAGATCACCCGTGCGGGGGCATCGACCCGGGCTCCCCGGTGCCAACTCGGGCGCCGATCCAGCAGAGTTGCCCGGGTGCATCGAACGACCACCACCGCAGCGCTCCTGGTCACCGTGGCCGTCTCCGCCCTCTCCGGCTGTATGACGGTTCAGCGCCCGGCGACGCCGGCACCGCCGCCGGACACGGCCCCCACTCTGCCGACGGCACCCCGGCCGGAGGGCAGCACGGAGCCCCGAGCGGTCCAGGCACCGGCGCAGCAGGCCCTGGAGATGGTCGGCTCGTCCGACCGCCCGAAGGACACGAAGCCGCCGGTCTCCACGCACCGGACCGAGGCCCCTCCGGCCGCCCCGACCCGGCCCCGGGCAGCCACGCCCGCACACCCGCACCACCACGAGCGCCACCACCGCCACCCGCACACCGCCGCCCCGGCCCTGCCGAACCCGGTCCCCAAGGCCCCGGACGTCTGCGCCCTGGGCAGAAGGTACGGCGGCTGGAAGAGCGACAGCCCGGAGTCGGAGATCTGCGAGCAGACGTACGGCCACTGACGAGCGCCGCTCAGGCGAAGCGCTACTCCCCCAGCTGCAACTCCAGTCGCCGGATGGCGGCCCGCACCCCCTTGCCGTACTCGTCGTCGGCCAGGGAACCCGCGGCCCGCAGAGCGGAGCGCAAATGGCTGCGGGCGGCCTCGGCGCGATCGAGCTTCACATAGTCCGCGGCCAGATTGAGATGCAGCGACGGAAGGAAACCACCAGGCCCGTCGGCAAGCTCTTCCGCCGCCGACAACGCCCGCAGATCCCAGGCGAGTTCGTCCGCCGGATCATCCTGCGTGTCGGCCAG
This sequence comes from Streptomyces sp. CoH27, assembly GCF_020181035.1. Lineage (GTDB taxonomy): Bacteria > Actinomycetota > Actinomycetes > Streptomycetales > Streptomycetaceae > Streptomyces > Streptomyces camelliae. Next base: position 31,913 of record NZ_JAIQYY010000013.1, on the reverse strand, counting down.
GTAGTGGGCCAGCGTGCACCGGTGCAGCGGATCCCCCGCCTCCTGGACCTCGGCCCACAGATCGAGAAGGCGGCTGCGGGCCTCCTCCCGGTCACCGGCATGGTGCAGCATCACGACCTGGCCGATCCGCGTCAGCACGTCATCCCGTGCCACCTGCTCCTGCCGCTCCGCCACCGCGTCCTCCGGGTACTGGTGCCAGTGTCCGGTCCCGACGCTAACCGGCGGCACCGGCAATCCCGGGCAGGCGGCCCCGTACGACACGGGGCCGCCCACGCGGCCGTCAGCCCTTCAGGTTCGGGATGGTCCAGTCGACCGGCTCGTGGCCCTGCCGCGCGATCCCCTCGTTGATCTGCGTGAACGGGCGGGAGCCGAAGAACTTCTTCGCGGACAGCGGCGAGGGGTGCGCGCCCTTGACCACCACATGCCGCTTCTCGTCGATCAGCGGGAGCTTCTTCTGCGCATAGTTGCCCCACAGGACGAAGACCGCCGGGTCGGGGCGGTCGGCGACCGCGCGGATGACCGCGTCCGTGAACTTCTCCCAGCCCTTGCCCTTGTGCGAGTTCGCCTCACCCTGCCGGACGGTGAGGACCGCGTTGAGCAGCAGCACACCCTGCTGGGCCCAGGGCATCAGATAGCCGTTGTCCGGGACCGGCAGGCCCAGCTCCGCATTCATCTCCTTGTAGATGTTGCGCAGCGACGGCGGGGTCTTCACGCCCGGACGGACCGAGAAGCACAGGCCGTGGCCCTGGCCCTCGCCGTGATACGGGTCCTGGCCCAGGACGAGGACCTTGACCTTGTCGTACGGCGTGGCCTCCAGCGCGGCGAAGACCTCCTCGCGCGGCGGGTAGACGGGGCCCTTCGCCCGCTCCTCCTCGACGAACTCGGTCAGCTCCTTGAAGTAGGGCTGCTGCAGTTCGTCGCCCAGAACCCCGCGCCAGGACTCGGGCAGCATGGCGATGTCGGTCACGTCAACGTCCTCACGATGTCTATCAACTACGGCGTGCGGTCACTTCCTGGTCCCAGAACCTACAGGCGACCACTGACAACCGGCACCCGAAGCCCGCTTCACCAGCTGGTCTTGCGGTGCAGCGTCCACATCATCATGATCGTCGACGGGTCGAGGGCCTGCTCGCCGCCGGAGATGTCCTCGCTGGCCGCGACGTACTGCCGGCCCTGCCACAGCGGGATCAGCCGGGCGTCGTCCACGAGGATCTGCTGGGCCGCCTCCATGTCCTTGACCGTCTGGGCGCGGTCGCTCTGGGCACGCGAGTGCGGCAGCAGCTTGTCGGTGATCTCCTTGGACGGGTAGGGCGTGCCGAGGGCGTTGTGGTCGCCGACGAAGGGGGCGATGAAGTTGTCGGCGTCGGGGAAGTCCGGGAACCAGCCGCGGCCGAACACCGGGTACTCGCCCTTCTGGTATCCGACCACGTAGGTCTTCCAGGGGCGGCTCTTCAGCGTGATGGTGAACAGCCCGGAGGACTCCAGCTGCCGCTTCAGCTCCTGGAACATCAGGGCCGTCTCGGAGCCGTAGCGGTCGGTGGTGTACCAAAAAGTGAGCGGGACGGGCTGGTGGATGCCCGCGTCGGTGAGGATCTTGCGGGCCTTGGGCACGCTCGGGTCGCCGAAGTCGTCGAAGAAGCCGGTGGCGTGACCGGTCAGGCCCTTGGGGACCATCGAGTACAGCGGGTCGACCGTGTCCTTGTAGACCTTGTGCGCGATGGCGCCCCGGTCGACGATCTGGGCGACGGCCTTGCGGACGGCGGGCTCCTTGGCCCAGGGGTCCTGGGGGTTGAACACCAGGTAGCTGATGTCCGTGCCGGCGCCGTCGACCAGTTGCAGGTTCGCGTTCCCGTGCTGCTGGAGGGCGAGGATGTCGTCGGCGGCCAGGCCCCGGTAGGTGACGTCGATCTGCTTGTCCCGCAGGGCCTTGACCATGCCGGCCGAGTCCTGGAAGTAGCGGATGGTCACCGCGTCGTTCTGCCGCTCCGCGAAGCCGTCGTAGTTGTCGTTGCGCGTCAGCACGGCCTGCTTGTCCTCGTCGTAGGACCGCAGCTGGTACGGCCCGGAGCCGTTGACCTTGGTGTCCTTGCGCAGGGAGCGGGCAGGGTAGTCGTTCGGGTCGACGATCGACATGGCGGGGGTGGCCAGCACGAACGGGAAGGTCGCGTCGGGCTGGTTGAGGTGGAAGACGACCTCGCGGTCGCCGAGCGCCTGCACCCGCTCCAGGCTGCCGAGCAGCCCGGCGGGGCCGCCGGGGGCGTCGATCGTGCGGATGCGGTCGATGGAGTACTTGACGGCACCGGCGGTGAGCGCGTCGCCGTCGGCGAACTTCAGGCCCGGGCGCAGCTCACAGCGGTAGGTGCGGCTGGTGGAGTCCGTGAAGGAGCAGCTCTTGGCGGCATCGGGCTGGGGGGTGGTGGCGCCGTTGGGATAGGCGAGAAGCGTCTGGAAGATGTTCCGGTACAGCTCCCAGGAGCCGTCCCAGGCGCCGGCCGGGTCCAGGGTGCTCGGCGCGCTGGTGGTCCCGACGACGATCGGCCCCTTGCCGTCACCGCTGCCGTCGGACAGCAGCCCGCACCCACAGGCCGCCAGGGACAGGGACGCGATCGCCGCGCCTGAACGCAGGAATCGGTTCCGGTAGAACACGCGCACGCTCCTCGATCCGCCGTACCAAGGGTCGGCAGACCATACCGCAGCGTTCGATCCTCTGAACCACCCCTGGAACAAGGGTTCTTGATCGAAAAATCGATGACGAACCGATGACGACGTTGTCAGTTCGCTGTGCGGATTCCGTACGGCGTTCCGGGCGCCGATCCGTCCGAAAATCGGCGCCCGGAGGTTGCTCAGCCCACGCCGGCGTTGAGGAAGATTCCGCCGTCCACGACGAGCGTCTGACCGGTGATCCAGTCGGACTGCGCGGAGGTGAGGAAGGCCGCGGCCCCGCCGATGTCGGAGGGCACGCCGAGCCGGCCGAGCGGGTAGGCGGCGGCCGCCTCCTCCTCCCGGTTCTCGTACAGGGCCTGCGCGAACTTGGTCTTGACGACGGCCGGGGCGATCGCGTTGACCCGTACCTTCGGCGCGAACTCGTGCGCCAGCTGCTGGGTCAGGTTGATCATCGCGGCCTTGCTGACGCCGTAGGCGCCGATGAACGGCGAGGGTGCGAGGCCCGCGACCGAGGCGATGTTGACGATCGAGCCGCCGTTCTCCTTCTGCCAGGCGTGCCAGGTCTTCTGGGCGAAGCCGAGCGCGGAGATCACGTTGGTCTCGAAGACCTTGCGGGCGACGTTCAGGTCGAGGTCCGCGATGGGCCCGAAGACCGGGTTGGTGCCCGCGTTGTTGACCAGGAAGTCGACGCGTCCGAAGGCCTCCATGGTGCGCGCGACGGCCTCGGTCTGGTGGTCGAGGTCGTGCGCCTTGCCGGCGACGCCGATGACCCGCTCGGCGCCGAGCAGCTCGACGGCCTCCTTCAGGGCATCCTCGTTGCGGCCGGTGATGCACACGCGGTCACCGCGGGCGACCAGCGCCTCGGCGACGCCGTAGCCGATGCCGCGGCTCGCGCCGGTGACGAGGGCGACCTTGCCGGACAGCTCCGGAAGTTCAGTCATGTCGGTGTTTCCCCAGGATTCCCTAGTCGAGCGGTCCGCCGGCGACGTACAGCACCTGGCCGGAGACGAAGCCGGCGGCCTCGCCGGTGAAGAAGGCGATGGCGTTGGCGATGTCCTCGGGCTCGCCGACGCGCTGCACGGGGATCGCGCCCGCGGCGGCCTTCTTGAAGTCCTCGAAGTCCATGTTGACGCGGTCGGCGGTGGCCTTGGTCATCTCGGTGGCGATGAAGCCGGGGGCGACGGCGTTGGCGGTGATGCCGAACTTGCCGAGCTCGATGGCGAGGGTCTTGGTGAAGCCCTGCAGGCCGGCCTTGGCGGCGGAGTAGTTGGCCTGGCCGCGGTTGCCGAGCGCCGAGGAGGAGGAGAGGTTGACCACGCGGCCGAAGCCGGCGTCGACCATGTGCTTCTGGACGGCCTTGGTCATCAGGAAGGAGCCGCGAAGGTGGACGTTCATGACGGTGTCCCAGTCGGAGACGCTCATCTTGAACAGCAGGTTGTCACGGAGCACGCCCGCGTTGTTGACCAGGATCGTCGGGGCGCCCAGCTCCTCGACGATCCGGGCGACGGCCGCCTCGACCTGCGCCTCGTCGGAGACGTCCGCGCCGACCGCGATCGCCTTGCCGCCGACGGCGGTGATCTTCTCGACAGTGTCCTTGCAGGCGGCCTCGTCGAGGTCGATCACGGCGACGGCGCGGCCTTCGGCGGCCAGCCGTACGGCGGTGGCGGCGCCGATGCCGCGTGCCGCGCCGGTGACGACCGCGACCCGCTGTTCAGTGGTGGACATTGCTTCTCCTCGCCCTTGAGAGAACCTTGCGGGGCCTTCGGTGAGAGAGCCCCTTATGCGGTGAGCGACCGCTTAGTACCTTCAGCACAGGTGACGCTAGAAGCCCTGGCACCCGGTGTCAACGGCACACGGGTGCATGTGATCCATTACCTCACCAAGAGGTCCAGCAAGCGCTCCGTCTCGGCCGCCGGGTCGGTGGTCAGGCCGGTGTGCACCGGACCGGGCTGGACGACGGTGGAGCGGGGCGCGATCAGCCAGCGGAAGCGGCGCCCGGCGTCGTCCCGGGCCGCCTGCCCGGCCTCCGCGCCGCCCGCGCAGTGCCGCTCGATCGCGCCGAGCGCGGCCCGGATCCCGGTCACGTCGGCCGCGGGGTCCAGGGCGAGCAGCCGGGCCTCGTCCAGGTGGGTGCGGGCGCCGACGTAGGCCTTGGCCCGGCTGTAGACGAGCACGCCCGCGTTGATGCACTCGCCGCGCTCGATGCGCGGTACGACCCGCAGCAGCGCGTACTCGAAGACGTCCCGGTCACCGCCCTGGCCCGCCCGGGTGATGTGCCGCTCGGTGACATGTCCGGCCATGTGGATGTGGGTCTCGCTCACTTGGTCCCCTCGAAGCCGGAGCCGATGCCGGTGATGCGTTCGTGGACGACGGCCGCCCGCGCGAGCAGCGGCCGTGCGTAGGCCCGGCGCAGGTCGTCCGGGGTGTCGAAGCCGGGCTCGTCGGCGAGCCAGGCGTCGGGGATCTCGGCAGTGACCTCGGCGAGCAGGTCCTCGGTGATCCGGGGCGCGAGGCCGGCCGCGGCGGCGGCGACGTCCGGCGCGAACCGGGCGAGGGCGTGGTCGGAGGCGTCGTAGGGGCGGGCGGCGGAGGCTTCGGCGGCGGGCCAGTTGTGGTGCCAGATCATCGTGGCGCCGTGGTCGATGAGCCACAGCTCGCCGCCGTGCACCAGGAGGTTGGGGTTGCGCCAGGACCGGTCCACGTTGTTGATCAGCGCGTCGAACCAGACGATGCGGCCCGCCTCCTCGGGGCTCACCGGGAAGGCGAGCGGGTCGTAGCCGAGCGCGCCGGAGAGGAAGTCCATGCCGAGGTTGGTGCCGCCGCTGGACCTGAGCAGCTCCTGCACCTGCTGCTCGGGCTCGCCGAGTCCGAGGACGGAGTCCAGCCGGACGGTGACCAGCCCGGGCATCCGGAAGCCGAGGCGCCGGGCGAGTTCGCCGCACACCACCTCGGCGACCAGGGTCTTGCGGCCCTGTCCGGCGCCGGTGAACTTGATGACATAGGTCCCGAAGTCGTCGGCCTCGACGAGCCCCGGCAGCGAGCCCCCCTCACGCAGCGGCGTGATGTAGCGGGTCGCGGTGACTTCCTTGAGCATCGCCCCAGGTTACTGGCGCGGGGCCGACAGCTCGCCGACAGCTCTGGCTTACGGCCCTCTCATGCCCCGGCGGCAAGGATCTGGGTGCCCGTCTGAACGGGCGGTGCCCGAGCGCCGTACCCCTGGACGGATCACGAGAAGCCCCGCGGAAGGGAAATTCACATGAGCACCGCATCGCCCCAGTCCACAGCCGGCCCGGCCCGCCGTACGGTCGTGGCGGCGGCCGGAGCGGCGGGGCTCGCCGCCGCGCTGACCGCCTGCGGTTCGAGCGACGACAACTCGTCCGGCACGGGCAGCAGCGGGGCCGGTTCCTCCGGGTCGACCGGCACCACCGGTACGACGGGGGCGGCCGGCTCCGGCGGGTCGACCGCGTCCTCCGGGGCGTCCGGGAACAGCGGCGGCACCGCGCTCGCCAAGACCGCCGACATCCCGGAGGGGGGCGGCAAGATCTTCAAGGACCAGGGCGTGGTCGTGACCCAGCCGACGGCGGGTACGTACAAGGCGTTCTCGGCCACGTGCACCCACCAGGGGTGCACGGTGGGCAGCGTGGCGAACGGCGTGATCGTCTGCCCGTGCCACCAGAGCCACTTCTCCGCCGCGGACGGCAGTGTGAAGCAGGGTCCGGCGACCCAGCCGCTGCCCGCCAAGAACATCGCCGTCTCCGGCGGGAACATCACCCTGGCCTGACCCGCCTCAGCCGCGTCCGCGCGGCCGTTCGAGGCAGCCGAGCACCTCGTCGGTGGTCGCGATCGTCGCGACCAGCGCGAGGGTGTGCCGGATCATCGCGGGGGTGTACTCGGCGGGCACCCCGGCGACGGCGTCGGCCGGGACCACGACCGTGTAGCCGAGGTTGACCGCGTCGAACACCGCGTTGGGTATCGCCACGTTGGCGGAGACCCCGGTGACGACCAGCGTGCGGCAGCCGAGATTGCGCAGCAGCGCGTCGACCTCGGTGCCGTGGACCGGGGACAGTCCGTGCAGCCGCCGTACGACGAGGTCCTCCTCGGCCACCTCGATCGGCGGCGCGACCCGGACGGCCGTGCTGCCCGCCAACTGCCGTACGGCAAGCCGCTCGGCGGCCCGGAAGAGGCGGGCGTTGCGGCTCGCGCCCCGGCCGTCCGGGCGGCGCTCGGCGATCGCGTGGATCACCTGGACCCCGCCCTCGTGCGCGGCGGCGACCAGCCGGGCGACATTGCGCAAGGCACCGGAGGAGCGGGCCTCGCGGGCGAGTTCGGGCAGCGCGCTGTCCGGGCCGACGACCCCCTGCTGGCACTCCACGGTGAGCAGGACGGTGCTCGCGGGGTCGAGGAGTTCCCTGAGCTGTGCGTACGACGGCATACCTGTTTCCTTTTCTGACGCGATGTCAGAGGATCGCCGGGACACGATAGTTCGCCGACACGACATGGGAGAAGAGGGGACCGCATGACCGCGACCGAGCAGCGCCGGGGCCGCAAGATCATGATGACACCCGGCGAGCTGGACGAGTTCCTGACCACCCAGCGCACCTGCCGGGTCGCGACCGTCTCGGCCGGCGGGGCACCGCATGTCAGCGCGCTGTGGTTCGCCTGGGACGGCACTTCGCTGTGGCTGTACTCGGTGGTGCGCAGCCGGCGCTGGACCCAGCTGTGCCGCGATCCGCGCGTGGCCGTCGTGGTCGACTCGGGCGAGGAGTACGACCAGCTGTGCGGGGTCGAGCTGTCCGGCCGGGTGGAGTTCGTGGGCGAGGCACCGCGCATCGGCGAGCTGTGCGCCGAACTCGACACGGCCGAGACGCTGTTCGCGCGGAAGAACTTCGGCCTGGACGAGATGCCGCACGACGGCCGGCACGCCTGGGTCCGGCTGACCCCGGAGAAGATCGTCTCCTGGGACTTCCGGAAGCTGGGCGGCGTGTAGCGGGCTCAGTCCACCGACCGAGCCGCCTCCCGCAGCGCCTCGACCGCCGCACGGATCGAGGGTCTGCGGTCGGCGTCCGCGCGCCAGACGACGTACACATGCCGGCGCACGCGCTGGACCAGCGGGACCAGAACCACGCCGGCGGGCACCGGGTGGCGGCCCAGCAGCGGTGCGATGCACACGCCCAACCCCGAGGCGACCAGGCCGAGTTGGGTGTGAGTCTCGCCGGCGCGGTGGCCGACGATCGGCTCGACGCCCTTGGACCGCAGCGTGAACATGAGCCACTCGTGGCAGAACTCGCCCTCGCCCCAGGTGATCCACTCGTCCTCGGCGAACTCGGCGAGGTCCACCTCGTCCCGGCCGGCCAGCCGGTGCGCCACCGGCATGGCGACATCGGCCGGGTCGTCCAGCAGGGGAGCCTTGACCAGGCCGTCGGGCAGTGGCATCGGCTTGTTGTACCAGTCCAGGACCACCGCGAGATCGAGGTCGCCGCGCACGACACCGGCGATGCCCTGCTCCGGTTCCAGCTCGCTGGAGCGCACGCGCAGCCCCGGGTGCTGGGCCCGCAGCGTGCCGAGCGCGGCCGGGAAGAGCCCGCGGGCGGCGGTGGGGAACGCCGACAGCCGTAGCTCGCCGACGACCTGCCCGCGATGCGCCTCCAGATCGGACTCGGCGAGCTCGACCTGGGAGAGGATCCGCGCCGCGTGCTCCGACAGCAGCCGGCCGGCGTCCGTGAGCCGCACGCCCCTGCCGTTCTTGGCCAGGAGCTGCTGGCCGACCTCCCGCTCCAGTTTGCCCAGCTGCTGGGAGACGGCGGACGTCGTGACGTGCAGCGCCTCGGCCGCCGCGCTGACCGAGCCGTGCCGGGCGAGGGCGTCCAGGGTGCGCAGGCGCTCCAAGTTCAACATGTAAGTGATTCTAAGAGGTACCGGGTGAGAAATCTCGATTGTGCTACGAGGTTGTCTCCAGCATCGTTGAGTCCATGAGCACGGTGACCCCATCCCGAACCCAGTCCCCCGCCCCCGTCTCCGCCCGGACCCGCCCCCGCCTCGACTGGCGGCTCCGCTTCGGTGGGCTGTCCCTGATCTGGGGCTTCAGCTTCCTGTTGATCAAGGTAGGAACGGAGGGCTACGCGCCCTTCCAGGTCACGCTCGGGCGTCTGGTGTTCGGTACGGCGGTGCTGGGCGCGGCGATGGCGGTCAAGCGGGAGCGCCTGCCGCGCGGGGCCCGTCTCTGGGGCCACATGGCGGTCGCGGCCTTCTTCCTCAACGCCCTCCCCTTCTCCCTCTTCGCGTACTCGGAGCTGACGATCCCGTCCACGCTGGCCGGCATCTGCAACGCGACCTCGCCCCTGTGGGGCATGGCCCTGTCCCTGGTCGCCCTCTCCGAGGACCGGCCGACCCGGGTCCGGGTGGCCGGCCTCGGCCTGGGCTTCCTCGGGGTGCTGACCGTGCTCGGCGCGTGGCAGGGCTTCCACGGCCTGGACGCCACGGGTACGGCGATGGCGCTGCTCGCCTCGCTGAGCTATCCGATCGGCTGGATCTATGTGCGGCGGACGCTGGCGGGGACGGGCAACTCACACCTCTCCATGACCGGCGCGCAGCTGCTCCTGGCGACGGCCCAGCTGGCTGTGGTGACACCGCTGTTCGCCGGTTTCCCGACGCATGTGTCCCTGGTGCCGCTGCTCGCGATCGCCGCTCTGGGGGCCCTGGGGACGGGGCTCGCGGTGCTGATCCAGTACGGACTGGTCGCCGAAGTCGGCCCTACGACCGCACAGATGGTCACCTACTTCATTCCGGTGATCGCGACTGCCGCGGGAGTGGCGCTCCTCGGGGAGTCGTTGCGGTGGTCCACGCCGGTGGGAGCCGTGATCGTGCTGGCGGGCGCCGCGCTGACGCAGTTGCGGCCGAAGGCCTAGCCAGGGGGTGTCGTTCGGATCAGGCCGGCCGTGACGAACGGTGCGGACCGGCCGACCCGAGCGGGCTCTGGTGTGTGCAGCCGCAAGGCGGAGGAGACCATGACATCAGCCGCTGCCGCTGCGGGCGACGCGATGGGGCCCCCGCGCGAGCCCCATTCGAGCGTCGGGGAGTCGGCGACCGACGACAACGCCGCTGGGGGCACCCCCTCTGGGGGAGTGCGTGCCAGAGCCCGCGACGCCGGGGTGATCCAAACGACACCTCCTAGCCGTACACGCGGCCCGGAGACGGTCGTACCGCTGCCGCCACCGCCTCCGCCAAGGGGCCGATGTCCTGCTCCGTGAGCGCGGAGACCGTGATGCGGATGGCCGGGGGGCTGTTCAGACGGAAGCGGGCTCCCGGGGCGACCGCCACGCCCCGCTGGAGGAGGCGGGCCACCGCGCCCGTCTCGTCGCGGACCGGGATCCAGACGTTCATGCCCGTGCGGCCGCGGCCGAGGACACCCCGGTCGGCCAGCGCGTCGAGCAGTGCGTCCCGACGTGAGCCGTACGACCGCGCCACCGCCGCCCGGTCCACCGCGTGCTCCTGCCACAGGCGGGCGACGGCGCGCTGCAGCAGCAGGCTCACCCAGCCGGGGCCGAGGCGCTGGCGGCCGCGTACCCGGTCGACGGTGAGCGGGTCGCCGGCGAGGACGGCCACGCGCAGGTCGGGGCCGTAGGTCTTGGAGGCGGAGCGGACGAGGGCCCAGTGGTGGGTGACGCCCGCGAGGGGGTTCAGGGGGACGTCGACGATGCCGTGGCCGTGGTCGTCCTCGATCAGCAGGGTCCCGGGGTGGTCGCGCAGCACCGCACGCAGGGCACGCGCGCGTGTGGCCGTCACCGAGGCGCCGGTCGGGTTCTGGGCCCGGTCGGTGACGATCAGGGCGCGGACGCCGGACTCCAGGGCCTGGCGCAGGTCTTCGGGGCGGGGGCCGTCGTCGTCCACGCCCACCGGGAGAGTGCGCAGGCCCAGCGCGGGAACCAGGTCGAGGACGCTGCCCCAGCCCGGGTCCTCGACGGCGACCGCGTCGCCCGGTCTGAGGTGGACGGACAGGACGCGTTCGATGGCGTCGAGGGAGCCCGACGTCACGGTCAGCGGGCCCTCGGGCACGCCGTCGGCGTCGAGTTCGGCGCGGGCGAGGCGGACGAGGTCCGCGTCGACGGGGTCGTCGCCGTAACGGACGGGCCGCTGGTCGCCTTCCCTCGCCGCTGCGGCGAGGGCGGGGGCGAGCCGGGGCAGCAGGGCCGGGTCCGGGTTGCCGGAGGCCAGGTCGCGGCCCCCTTCGGGGACCTCCACACGCAGTTCCTCGCGGCCGGTGGTGGCCGGCTTGGAGCGGACGCGGCTGCCCCGCCGACCGGCCGTCTCGATCACCCCCCGCTCCCGCAGGATGCGATAGGCGGCCGCGACCGTATTGGGATTCACGCCCAGCCGAACCGCCAACTCCCGCATGGGCGGCAGAGGTTGGCCCGGTGCCAGCTCACCGGCACCGACCGCGCGCTCCACGTCGGCGGCAATCTCTGCTGCGCCACGCCCTTCGATCCGATACTCTCCTAGCACAAAGAGCATTATGCACTAGTGCAATACCTGGGGCAACGCCGCTCGCCGAACCGCTCACCATGGAGGGACCGTCATGCAGGGGACGACCGAGGAAGCCCGGGCCGCCGCCTACACCCCGACCGACCGCACCGTGCCCACGCGCTCCGCGGACCGGGCGTCGTACGACAGGGAACTGGTGCACGCGATACTCGACGAGGGGTACGTCTGCCACCTCGGCTTTGTCCGGGACGGAGCCCCGGTGGTGCTGCCGACGCTGTACGGCCGGGTCGGCGAGCGGCTGTACGTCCACGGGTCCACCGGTTCCCGTCCGCTGCGGATGACCGGCGCGGCCGACCCGGGCCTGCCGGTGTGCCTGACGGTGACCCACGTCGACGGGCTGGTGCTGGCACGCTCCGCCTTCCACCACTCGATCAACTACCGCTCCGTGGTGGTGCACGGCATCGCCCACCAGGTCACCGACCCCGAGGAGCAGCGCCTCGCCCTGGACGCGCTGGTGGACCACGTCGTACCGGGCCGCGCCGCCGACTCCCGGCCCGCGAACAAGAAGGAGCTGGCCGCCACTTCGGTGATCCGGCTGGACCTGGACGAAGTCTCGGCCAAGCTCCGCACCGGCGGCGCGAACGACGAGCCCGAGGACCTCGCCCTGCCGCACTGGGCCGGGGTCGTCCCGCTCCGCAAGGGGTACGGCACACCGCTGCCCAACGCCGACCTCGCGGCCGGCGTCGAACTGCCCGACTACCTCAAGGTGCTGTAGGACACGGAGCCGAAGGACACCTCGGTCACACCGGGACCGGATCCCGCCGGCCGGCCCCGCGGGCCTCGCCCACGGCCAGGCCCGCGACCGCCGCCAGCATGAGCAGGGTGCCGGCCACGGTGGTCGCCGTGAGCCGCTCACCGAGCAGGACGACGGCGAGTACGGCCGCGGTCACCGGCTCCAGCAGCATGATCACGGAGACGACGGCGGACCGTACGACGGCCGCTCCCGCGAAGTACAGGGCGTACGCGAGCGCGGTGGGTACGGCCGCGATGTACACAACGAGCCACAGCAGCCGGGCCGGATGGGCGGTGTGCGGGAGCAGCCCCTCGTGCAGGGCGAACGGCAGCAGGCACAGGCCGGTCACCGCGAAGGCCCAGACCGTGGTGTCGGAGGCGTCGGCGCCGCCGCCCCTCCCCCACCAGCGGGTCAGCAGGGTCATGACGGCGTAGCCCGCGGCCGACAGCAGCGCCAATAGCACACCGGTGGGCCGGACGGTCGCGGCCGAGCCGCCGAAGGTCAGCACGGCCAGCCCGCCGACGGCCCCGGCGACCGCCAGCACACCGCCGGCGCCGAGCCGCTCCCCGAGCAGGAACCGGGCGCCGAGCGCGATGAGCACCGGGCCCGCGCCGAGGGTGACGACGGTGGCCACGGCGAGCCCGGTCGACTCCACGGCCGCGAAGTAGGCGGTCTGGAACACCGCGAGGCCGAGACCCGTGGCGAGGACACGCGCCACCCTGCGGGGCAGCGGTTCGACCGGGGCCGGGCGGGTCTTCGGGCGCAGCCCGCGTCCGGCGAGCAGCAGCAGGAGCCCCAGTGCACAGCGCCAGAACGACAGGCCGAGGGCGCCCATGTCGCTGGTCCGGTAGACCAGGGAGGCGGCGGCACCGGCGGTGCCCCATGCGGCACCGGTGGCGATCAGATAGAGCAGGCCACGCCCGACGGGCAGGCCGGACACAGCGTTCGCGTTCGTCGACAAGAGAGATTCTCCGCAGAAACGCACCAATGGGGTGCGGAAGTTCGGGGGCGACCCGCTTCAGCGGGGCGCGCGGACTTCATCTGCGGGCAGCACCGTCCGGCCCGACGCCACGAAAAGCGCCGGGCGGGTGTTCCGGAGGCCCGCCTCAGGCGGCCGGGGGCGGAAGAACGAGCGTGGACGGCATGACCGGCACCTTAGGCGGACGCGCGGTGTTCGGACAACTCCCGCCCAGGGCGACCGGCGGCCACCGGCTCCGCGGCACCCTGGGCGGGGGTGGCGGACTGGGCGATGAACGCGCCGACGAGAACGACCGCGCCGCCGATGATCTGCGGCGCCGAGAGGTGCTCGCCGAGCAGCACCCAGGCCAGCACGGTCGCGATGACCGCCTCCAGGCAGGCGACGACCCCGGCGACCTGCGGCGACAGCCGCCGTACCGAGAGCACCCCGGTGACGTACGCGACGACCGTGGCGACGAGCACGATCCAGGCCAGCAGGGCGGCGGCCGGTAGGGCGGTGCCGTTCAGGTCCGCGGAGCCGGTCAGCACCGACCACCGCATGCTCCAGGGGCGGGCCACCACGGTGAGGACGGCGGTGCCGACGAGCAGGCCGTAGGCGGTGACGCCGAGCGGGTCCGGGGCCTCCTCGCCCGCGTCCCCGCCGTGGTCGGCGAGGACGAAGTAGCCGACCTGGCAGCAGGCGGCGCCGAGCGCGAGCAGCAGGCCGAGCGCATCGAAGCTCAGCCCCGACCAGACCTCCACCACACAGGCGAGGCCGCCGGCCGCGAGGATCACGCCGAGCGCGGCGGCACGGCTCACGGGCCGCCGCTGGACGAACCGCACCCAGCCCAGCACCAGGGCCGGGGCCAGGTACTCGATGAGCAGCGCCACGCCCACCGGGATCCGGGAGAGCGCGGCGAAGTAGCAGGCCTGGACACCGGCCACGGCGAGCAGTCCGAACCCGGCGAGCAGTGCCGGACGGCGGCGCAGCAGGGACCGGTGGCGTACGGCGAACGGCAGCATGACCAGGGCGGCGCCGGTCACCCGCAGCCACACCACGTGGAGCGGGTCGAGCCCCGCCTCGATCAGCGGTTTTGCGGCCACGCCGGACCCGCCGAAGGCGAGCGCCGACGCGAGCGCAAGCCCGAGCCCGGCGCCCTTGCCGCGGCTGCCCTGACTGCTCTCAGACATCTGCACCGGCACATGATGACAGGCGACGACATGAGCGTCACCCACTTTGACACCTGTCTCATGGGGTGGACGGCGGCATGCCGACCGGGCCGCCAGAACGTGGGTCAGCAGTTCACGCCGCTCTCGCCCGCGTACTCCTCGGGGCCAGACTCGATCCGGGCGCCGAGGGCGTGGGCGGGGATGCCGGCGCGTTCGAGGACCTCGACCGCACGGCTACCGGGGTCCACGGTGAGGGCGGCGAGCAGGTCGGTGCCGGTCGGACGGGGCTCGCCGCGCCGCCGGGCGCGCTCATGGGCGTCGGCCACGGCGGCGGTCGCGGCGGGCGACCAGGCGGGGGTGTCCCGGGCATCCCGTGCGCCGGACGCGTCCGGGGCGTCCCGTACACCGGGAACGGTCGGAGCGGTCACGACGGCGAGGGCGCCGGAGTCCTCCACGCTGCCCTGCCAGCGCAGCCCGTAGCCGATGCTGCGCTGCACGAGATAGCCGAGCAGCCGGGCGAGCCGCGCCGGGGCACCGACGGCGGCGCGGACCTCGGGGTCGTGCTCCAGGAGCGAGTGCAGCAGATGAGCGGTGTCGATCTGCCGGTCCCCGTCCCGGAGAGCCCTCCGGCGGGCACCGGCGACCACCGCCGCCAGCTCGGCGCCGAGCACGGCATCGTCGTCCATGTGATGCGGGACGACCCCGTCATGGGTGGTCCCGCGGGCAGTACGGGGTTGCACAACCCTTACCCCATCAGCCACAACGCCCCGCGTCATCCGCGAGGGGAACCATCTTCGCGTCCCACACAGAGTGGACGTCGCCGATCGGAATCTCATCCTTGCGGAGGAGATTCGGCCGACATGGCGGAGATCCCGCCGATGCGGCCCGAGGGGCGCGCGCCCGCCCTGCCGTGCGCCGCGCGAGCAACCGTCGCGCTTCCCTGCACGTCCACCATGCATATGAAGAGCGTGGGCGAGTGCCGGCTTGCAGCGCTGCCGGCGGTCGACGGCAAGCAGTACGTGTACGACGGTTCAGCCGGAACATCTCTGACGGTTCATCAGTATTGAACATTGCCGCCCCTGCGGCTACGTTCCGCGACACCGTAGCCCGACATGAAGGGGTGGTCGCATGGCCGAAGTCAGCGCCGAGGCACGCATCCAGGCACCGGCCGAGAAGGTGTGGGCGAAACTCACCGACTGGTCGGCGTACGGGGAGTGGAACGCGACCCACACCAGTTTCCCCAAGGGCGGCCCGGAGACCCTGGCGGTGGGCGGGACCTTTCAGGAGAACATGAAGCTGATGGGCTTTCCGGCGGAGGTCGAGTGGACCATCGAGGAGCTGGAGCCGGCCCGGGTGTTCGCCATCCGCGGCAAGGGACCCATGGCCGTGAGCGTCGCCACGCGGTACACGCTCACCCCGGAGGGCGAGGTCACAGCGGTCCGTATCGACGGCGAGTTCACGGGCGCCGCCGTCTCCCTCATGGCGGGCAAGCTCAAGGACTCGGCGACGGCCGCGCTGAACGAGTCACTGCGCAAGCTGGCCGGACTGGTGGCCTGACGGCGGACACGCGAAGGCGCCCCGCGGACGGTCCGCGGGGCGCCTTCCACACGGCGGGGAGGCCGCCGGTCCTCGTCAGTGCTCGTCAGTGCTCGTCGGCGAGGATCAGATACAGCTTCTTTCGGGCTTCGTTGATGACGCCCAGCGCCTTCTCGCGCTGTTCCTTGCTGCCGGTCTTCCAGACCTGGCTGAAGGCCTCCATGAGCCCGAAGCCGGCCTGCCGGATCTCACTGAGGGCCTCCCAGTCGACCCCGCGCGAGGCCTCCTCCCAGGGGGCGTCCGGACCCTCGTCGGCGGCGGTACGCCCGTCCTCGGTGAGCGCGAACAGCTTCTTGCCGCCCTCGCTCTCACTGGCGATCAGGCCCTCGTCCTCCAGCAGCTGGAGCGTGGGGTAGACCGAGCCGGGGCTGGGCTTCCACGCGCCGCCGCTGCGTTCGGCGATCTCCTGGATCATCTCATAGCCGTGCATCGGCCGGTCCTTGAGCAGGGCCAGGATCGAGGCCCGTACGTCACCGCGCCGCGCCCGGCCCCTCGGGCCGCCCCGTCCCCGGGGCCCCCAGGGGCCGGGCCCGAAACCGGGGCCGCCGGGGCCGAACCCCGGCCCACCCGGCCCACCCGGCCCGAAGGGCCCGAAGGCGGCCCGACGACCCTCGAAGCCCTCAAAGCCCCCGAAACCCCGGTGACCGTGGCCCTCGTGCCGATGCCCGTGCTCGTATCCGTGGCTGCGCATTGCGATCACTCCATTCCATCGATGATCTGTCACGTCTGCATCGCGTATCGTTCGCGATGCCTCAACGATATATCGGAACCGATCGCATGACAATCCCCTTCCCGGCGATGCCGGCGTCCTGGCGAGATACCCAGCCCGGTGCGGCGTGCTCAGTGCTCCTTGACGGCATGCAGCAGGGTGACGCCGAGCCACGGGCCGCCGTACCAGTACCCGGGGCCGAGTCCGCGCAGTGTGCCCTGGCCGAGGTGGGCGGCGTACTTGCCGGCCATGGGCCGGAAGTCGGCGACGAGCAGCTGCCCGCCCGGCCGCAGCACCCGCATGGCCTCGTCCACCGCGCGGTAGCGCCCTTCGGGCGACGGGATGTTGTGGATCGCCAGCGCGCTCGTCACGACCTCGAAGGAGGCGTCCGGGAACGGCAACGCGGTCATGTCGGCCGTGTGGACGTCCACGCGGTCGGCAACCCCTGCCGCGGCCGCGTTGGCGAGGGTGACCTCGGGCCGGTTCCCGCTCTGGTCCTTTCCGGACCACAGGTCCACGCCCACCGCGCGTCCCCTCGGCAGCCGCCTGGCCGCCTCGATCAGTACCGCGCCTCGGCCGCAGCCCAGGTCCAGCAGCTGCTCGTCACCCTTCAAGCCGGCCCGGTCCAGCTCCCGCCTCCAGATCCGCAGCTTGCCGTGCAGCGTGGTGTGCAGGTAGACGCCGGTGTGGGCGAGCAGCGCCGTGCCCGCCGTCAGCATCGCGTTGCGTCCCGGCCGCCACCGGCCGGCGGCCAGGCAGCAGGCCAGGCCGGCGGCGCCGACCACCGCCAGGAACGCCGGGGCGTCGACGCCGTACCGCGGCCGCTGAAGGAGCGGCACCGGGGAGTCATTCAGGTCTTTGGACATGCTCGCAGTGTCACGAGCTCCCCCGCCGGGCGTCTTGTAGAAATGTTCCCCGGGGCCACGCCACCGGCCGCGCCTGCCACGTACGGGCCCTGGATCAGGACGTGGACAAATATGCGGGGGCCGCCCACGCGACGTCGTCGACCGCGAGCCACGGCGCGGCCGCGACGGCCGTGGGTGTCACACCGGTGAAGGCCACGACGTCCCGGTGGAGGTGGGACTGGTCGGCATAGCCGATCTCCGCAGCCACGCGTGCGGCACTGTGACCCGCGGCCAGCCGGTGGGCCGCGTGGTCGAAACGGACGAGCTGGGCGGCACGCTTGGGATGGAGACCGATCTGGGCGCGGAACCGGGACCACAGACGCTTACGGCTCCAGCCGACCTCCGCTGCCAGCCGCTCGACTCGAACCCCTCCCAGGTTCGCCACCATCCGCCCCCACACGAAGGCGACCTCGGGCTCGACCGCCGGGCCTGCCGCGTACCGTCGAACGAGCGCGGCCTCCGCTATCGCGAACCGGTCGTCCCATGACCTGGCGGCGCGCAGTCGCTCCTGGGTGCGCGCGGCGTCGCGGCCCCAGAGGTCGTCGAGCGGGACCACCGTGGCACCCGGCTCCGCCCCGGCGCCCAGCACCGCGTACGCGACCGGCGGCGACAGCCGCACCTGCAGGCACTCGATGTCCCGGCCGCGCCCCCGGACACCGCCGGACGCGAGCCCCACGACGACGCTGCCCCTCTGTTGCCGGCCGCTGAAGTCATCGACGACGAGCGGTCCTTCGCCCAGGTCGACGGCCACCGTGACCGCCGGGTACGGGACCACGCCCAGGTCGACGAGGTCGGTCGTGCGGGCGCGGAATCCGGCCATGCCGACCCCCGGCAGCCGGCCGCGTCGCGACGGGGTGGCGATGTCCCACACCGACGCGGCGTCGTGGGCCGGCCCGGCGGATCGCATGGCGCCAAGCTACGCGACATTCGTCCAAGACGCGACGTCCGGGACGGGACGACACTGACGGCTCCCGCAAGCTCCCGCGGGTCCCCCAAGTCCCGCTTCCGGAAAGGACCATCGTGATGCGCTCGCCGATCGACCCGTTCACGCCCGCTGTCGAACTCGCCGCGGCGATCCGCCGCAAGGAGGTGAGCCCGGTCGAGGTGGCCGACTGTTTCCTGGAGCGGATGGACCGGCTCGACCCCCGGCTGAACGCCTTCTGCCACCGGGCCGACGACGAGGTCCGCAAAGCCGCGGCCGACGCGGCCGACGCCGTGGCGCGGGCCACGTCGGCCGCGGACCTCCCGCCGTTCCACGGCGTCCCGTTGCCGGTCAAGGACCTTGTCGACGTGGCCGGATGGCCCACCACCCATGGCTCCGCCGGCGCCGCGCCGGAACCGGCCCGGGTATCGGACCCGGTCGTGCGACGGTTCGTGGACGCGGGCTTCGTCCTGCTCGGCAAGACCACCACCTCCGAGTTCGGCAGCCTGCCCTTCACCGAGAGCGACGCCCTGGGCATCTCACGCAACCCGTGGGACCCGGACCGTACGCCCGGCGGATCGTCGAGCGGAGCAGGCGCTGCCGTCGCCGCCGGGATGGCACCCCTCGCCCACGCGGAGGACGGCGGCGGGTCGATCCGGATCCCCGCGTCGTGCAACGGCCTCGTCGGCCTGAAGCCCACCCGCGGCCTGGTCACCAATGCCACCGTGGAGGTGGAGGGCCTCGGCACCAGTGGCGTGCTCACCCGCTCGGTGGCGGACACCGCGGCGGCCCTCGATGTGCTGGCGCGTCACGACCCGGCCGCGTGGTGGTCACCGCCGACGCCGCGCACCTCCTTCGCCGCCGCGCTGGAGACGGACCTGCCGACCGGGCTGCGGATCGGTGCGCTCACCGACTCCCCGATCGACGGGTTGGCCGTGCACCCGGCGTGTACGGCAGCCGTCGACATCGCTCTGCGGACGCTCGAATCGGCCGGCCAGCACCTCGTCGACACCCCGCTTCCGCTGCCGCCGGCCGACGAGCTGGTGGCGGCGTTCACGACCCTGTGGAACGTCGGCGGTGCCGGGATCGCGCTCGCGGAGCCGGACCGTGTCGAGCCGCACAGTCTCGCCCTGCGTGCGGCGGCACGAGCGATCGACTCGTGGACGTACGCGGAAGGGGTGCGGAAGACCCAGCAGTTGTCGCGACGCATCGTCGAAGGCTTCCTCGCCGGCTTCGACCTCCTGATCACGCCGACGATGGCCTGCCTTCCGCCGCTCGTCGGTGCCTGGCGGGCAGGCACCGAGGACGATCCCTTGAGGGCGTTGCTGAACAGCTACCCGATGGGGGTGTTCACGTCCGTGTTCAACGTGACAGGCCAGCCGGCGATCTCCCTCCCCCTCCACCACGACGACGGCACCGGCCTGCCCGTCGGCATCCAGATCGTCGCCGCACCGTGGCGGGAAGACCTCCTGCTCCAGGTGTCTCGCACCCTCGAACTCGCCCACCCCTGGAGCGACCGCCGCCCGCCCGTCGGCTGAGCGTGTGGTCAGTGTGCCGCCCGCAGGGGGCAGCCGGTGCCGGCGCGGGCGGTGAGGTCCGCGCGGAGCGCGGCCAGTTCGGCCATGCGGGCGTCGATGACGCGGATCTTGTCCTCGAACAGAGCGGACAGCGCCTCGGCGCTGTCCGGCGCGTCCCGCAGCTCCGCCCCGTGCCGGCCGATCTCGGCCAGGGTGAAGCCGAGCGCCTGGGCGGTGCGGACGTAGTGCAGCCAGGTCACCGTCTCCGGCGGGAAGTCGCGGTAGCCGTTGGGCAGCCGGTCGCCGTCGAGCAGCCCGATCTTCTCGTAGAAGCGCAGCGTGTCCTTGGACACCCCGGTACGCGCCGCCAGTTCACCGATCCGCATGACTTCCCCGCCCCGTGGCCGACTTGACCTTGGAGCGTACTCCGCTGTTTAGCGTGGGCGGCGCCCGAGCGAAGCCCCTCCCGAGGAGCCCCCGATGACCCCCGCCTCCCCCGCCTATGCACGCCTCGTCCGTGCGAGCGGCTGGTACGACCTGATCGTCACCGCCGGCTTCGCGACTCCGTGGACGTACGCGCTGCTGCACCGTCTGCTGTCGGCCGCGGGCGACGCGGCGGGCCTCGGCACCATGCCCGCGCTCACCCCGATGCAGACCCTGTACGCCAACCTGATGGGCTCGGTCGTCGTGGTCTGGTCCGTCCTGCGTGTCGTACGACCGCTTCCGCTGTACGGCCTCCTCGACGGCGCCGCCCGCGCGCTGTTCGCGTTGTGGCAGGCGTACGCGCTGGCGCACGGCGGGCCGGAGGTGCTCTGGCCGTTCCTGGTGCTGGAGATCTCGTTCGGCGCGGCCCAGCTCGCCCCGTGGGCGCGGCCGCGTGCCGCCGGCGTCCGAGAAGGCATCCGGAAACGTGTCCGGGAAACGTGCCAGGACTCGTGAATTGGCCTTGGGCCGGGGCCCGGAGCGGCCGCTAGCGTCGGCGTCATGCGCATGCGAATCGTGGACGCCTTCACCGACCGCCCCTTCGCCGGCAACCCGGCCGGAGTCCTCCTCCTGAACGACGCCTTCCCCGACGACGACTGGCTGCAGAACGTCGCGATGGAGGTCAACCACGCCGAGACGGCCTTCGCGCACCGGCTGCCGGAGGGCGGCGAGGCGGACTGGGCGCTGCGCTGGTTCACGCCCGTCGCCGAGGTCGCGATGTGCGGGCACGCCACGCTCGCCGCGGCCCACGTCCTGCACTCCACGGGCGTCCACGAGGGCCCGGTGCGGTTCGCCACCCGCAGCGGGGTGCTCATCGCCACGCCCGCCGAGGACGGCTCGATCACCCTCGACTTCCCGACCTCCCCGCTCACCCGGGTCGAGGTCCCGGCCGGGGTCGCCGAGGCGCTCGGCGCCGAACCGGTGGCGGCCTTCGACACCGGCGAGAACGTCGGCGACCTGCTGGTGGAGCTGGCCGACGAGAAGACGGTGCTGGGGCTCGTCCCGGACCACAAGGCCCTGGCCGCGTACTCCTCGCGGGGCGTCATCGCCACCGCCCGTGCCGAGGACCCCGCCCGCGGCTACGACTTCGTCTCCCGCTGCTTTTTCCCGAACCTCGGCATCGACGAGGATCCGGTCACCGGCTCCGCCCACACCGCGCTCGCCCCGCACTGGTCCGCCCGGCTCGGCCGCGACGACCTCACGGGGCTTCAGGCCTCCCGCCGCAGCGGACTGGTCCGCACCGGGCTGCGTGGCGAGCGCACCCTGCTCACCGGGCGCGCGGTGACGGTGATCGAGGGCGAGCTGCGGGCCTGAGCGGCCGGTCCGCCGGTCAGCGGGTCATCCGGGCGTCGGCACCCAGCCCACCTTGTGCGCGAGGAGGGCGTAGCCGACGAACGCGCCGATGTCGAGCAGGGAGTGCGCGACGACCAGCGGACCGACCCGCCCCCAGCGGCGGTACAGGTACACGAAGACCACGCCCATGACCATGTTGCCGATGAAGCCGCCGATGCCCTGGTAGAGGTGGTACGAGCCGCGCAGGACCGCGCTGGCCACCAGCGCGGTCCCCGGGGTCCAGCCCAGCCGGCCGAGCCTGCGCAGCAGATAACCGACGACGATGACCTCTTCGAGGACCGCGTTCTGCACGGCGGACAGGATCAGCACGGGGTACTTCCACCACACGCTCGGCAGGGCCTCGGGGACGACCGTGAGGTTGAAGCCGAGGCCGCGGGCGGCGAGGTAGAACGCGATGCCGGTGCTGCCGATCACCGCCGCGATGCCGGCACCCCGGGCCAGGTCGGGCCAGGGGCGGGTGCGGTCGAAGCCCAGCGTGCGCAGACTGCCGCCCTCGCGCAGGAGCAGATGGGCGACGAGGGCCACCGGGACCAGGGCGGTCGCGATGCCGAAGAGCTGCCAGGCGAGGTCGAGCCAGGGGCGGCCCGGGGCGGCCGAGGCGTTCATGGTGGCCGCCTGGTCCTTGAGACCGCCCGGTTTGGTCACCGAGCCGATGAAGCTGATCAGCGCGGAGACCCCGCTCGCGCCCAGCGACAGCGCGAGGACGAGCAGCGTCTCGTCCCGCAGGATCCGCCGCGGGTCGCGCTCGCGCACCCCGGAATCGCCCACCGACTCAGCCTCCACCTGCACTCCTGCCTCCCACCGCCGCACAGACCGCCGCACGGACCCCTCGGGCCCACCGGTCGTCCGGCAAGGATCGCAGAAGGAGATATGAGGATGACGTACCGGTACGACGCCGAGCACTTCGCACACCACGAAGCCCCTGTCGGCCCGGCCCGGCGGAGCGACCCCTCAGCCCACGTCGGCCAGACCCAGCGGAGCGACCTGTTCCGGCAGCCCCACCGGCCACAGGTGTACCGCATCCCCCGCGTGCATCAGCTCGGCATAGCGGCGCGTCGTGGCGGCCAGTGCGCCCTCTCGGGTCAGCCCCTGTTCCAGGGCCCGGTGGAAGGTGGCCGCCTGCCAGGACGCCCCGTTCGCCCGGCGTCGGCAGCGCTCCTCGATGACGCCCAGGTAGAAGTCCCGGTCGGCGGGTTCCACGCCCCACGCGTCCAGCCCGGCCGAGGCGAGCGGCAGCAGCTCGTCGCGGACCAGAGTGACGGCTTCGACCTCGCCCGTGCCGCCGTAGCGCCCGCGCCGGGGCCACACGAAGCGCGCGTCGATGCCGTACCGGCACGCGGCGTCGAAGTTGGCCTCGGCCGCGGCGAACGGAAGCCGGGTCCACACCGGCCGGCTCTCGTCGGCGAGGGTGCGCACCAGGCCGTAGTAGAAGGCCGCGTTGGCGATCACATCGGTGACGGTCGGTCCGGCCGGCAGCACTCTGTTCTCCACCCTGAGGTGCGGTACGCCGTCGGCGATGCCGTACACCGGCCGGTTCCAGCGGTAGATCGTGCCGTTGTGCAGCACGAGTTCGGCCAGGCTGGGCGTGCCCCCGGCGGCGACGACCGCCAGCGGGTCCTCGTCGTCGCAGATCGGCAGCAGGGCCGGGAAGAAGCGGAGGTTCTCGGCGAAGAGTTCGTGCGCGGAGCTGATCCAGCGCTCGCCGAACCAGGTACGCGGCCGTACGCCCTGTGCCTGGAGTTCGGGCGGGCGGGTGTCGGTGGACTGCAGGAACAGCGGGGGGCGGGACTCGCGCCACAGCTCGTGCCCGAACAGGAACGGTGAATTGGCGCCGACGGCGATCTGCGGGGCGCACACCACCTGCGCCGCGTTCCACACGTCGGCGAACCGTGCCGGGGTGACCTGCAGGTGCAGCTGTACGGAGGTGCAGGCGGCCTCGGGAACGATCGACTTGGCCGTCCGGACGAGATGTTCCACGCCCTCGATGTCGAGCCGGAAGTCCTCGCCGCGCGCGGCCACGATCTGGTCGTTGAGCAGGGCATACCGGTCGACCTCGGAGAGGTTGGCGGAGATCAGGTCGTCCGGGCCGAGCGTCGGCAGGATGCCGATCATGACGATGCCGGCGTCCACCTCACGGGCCTTGCGGTCGGCGTAGGCGAGCGAGGTGCGCAGTTCCTCGGCGAGCCGGTCGAATACCCGGCCACCCAGCCGGTGTGGGGCTATGTTGACTTCCAGATTGAATCTGGCGAGTTCTGTTTGGAAATCGCGGCTCGCGATGCGCTCCAGCACCTGGCCGTTGAGCATTTTCGGCATGCCGTCGGTACCGGCGAGATTCAATTCGATCTCGACGCCCATGAGGTTCTTGGGGCGGTCGAACCGCTTCTCCACCAGCAGCCGCTCCAGTCCCGTGAGGCACTTCTGGAGCTTTTCGCGATAGCGCTGGCGATCGGACAGGTCGTACTGCCCCGCCACGACCTTCTCCCCCATCGAAGTGTCCCTCCTCGGTGGGCGGACCGACGTTACGGCCGCCGGGCTCCCGGGTGCAGGGGGGATGATGCCCAGCGGAAGCGATCGATAACGCACCGCGCGGGCCCGGCGCGCGCTACTCTGTCGGATTGTTCCCAGCGGCATTTTCACGGGGCAAGCTTCATCCCGCCACTGCGGGTACCCTGAGCGTCTCGTGAAAAACGCCGACGACATTCGGCCGACCGATACCGGCGCGTATTCCGAGGTCAGCGGCGGGACACCGGTCCGAGAATCGGGAGAAGTCCCGCAAATCGACGGCGTATTCCCGTCTTGCGCACCTCACCGGAATGGGATAGACGAAACAACGGCCGAACACGCGTCATATAAACTTCGCCCACAAGGCAGAAGGTTGACGCCCTCGGTCGTGGTTCCTGCCATGTTCCTGCCGTCGCGGTCACGGGAGGCAGACCGAGCCGCACCCACGTTCACCGAACCGGGCCACCACCCTTCCGGCCTTTCCGTGAGCTGACAGCGCCGTCCGCCCCACCCTCCTCGCGCCGCCGCGCCTGTCGAATGAGAGAGGCGACCCACATGCCGCTGCACGTGCCCCCTGCCCCCGCGCCCGCACTGCGCTCCGTTCTCACCGCCCTCGGTTCCCCCACCGCGGTCCGCGAGGCCCCCACCCCCTCCCTGCGCGCCGCGCAGGGCCCGGCGACACCCGAACTTCCGCTGCCCGTGCATGTGCTGGACCGGATCACCGCACAGGGCCTGTCCGCGACCCGGCTGGCCGGCTGGCGTTTCCTGATCCGCTGCGGCGACAAGGCGGTGGCCGCGGCCGACACGATACTCACACCCGACGGCTGGGCCTTCTCGCACTTCTTCGAGGGCCCCTACGTCCCCTCCACCGAGCGTGCGCTGCGCCAGGCCGAGGCGCTGCAACAGCCGTACCAGGCGCGGCTGTTGTCCGTCCCCGGGCTGTACATGCTCACGCTGTGGCTGCACGGCGACACCACCGCGGACGGCGCCGAGGGGCACCCGGCCGGCACCGATCTGCTGGTGCCGCTGGCCCCGACCCCGCCCGGCATCCCGGCGCACCGCCCGTACCGGGTTGCCGAGCTGCTGCCGGTGCTGACCCATCGCGCGACACCGCTGCCGGTGCTCGGCCCGCCCGTGCTCGACTCGCCCGCCGCCTGACCCCCTGAGTCCGCACGACCCTCGTACCCCGCTGTCCGCTCCGGGCGGCGGGGTACGCCCGCGTCAGGGGCCTGGCCTGCACGGACTAGCCCTATCCGGCCACTGCGAACCACCCAAAGGGACAGTGACTTGGACTGAACCGTCCGCGCGGGTGACGCGTCATGAACCTGTGAGAAGCGGTGCCGCGAAATCCCTGCGGAATGACGCCCGGAGGGCAAGACTGGGTTCCGACCGACTTATCACCACGGGGGACGGCCATGACCACGACAGAGCGAGAGATCCCACCCATGTGCCAGCACCAGCCGCCGTGTCCGACAGCCGAATCCGCCGACCGGGAATCCGCCCGTCTCGTGGCGCACCACCCGGAACAGGGCTGGAGTCTGCTGTGCAACGGCGTCCTGCTCTTCGAGGACACCGGTGAGCTGCTGCCCGACGGCCGGATCATCGCTCCGCACCGCCCGCTGGGTGCGGAGCACGTGATGACCGCCGCCTGAGCGGAGCGCCCGCGAACGACCCGAGGGGCCGGCCGCACCCCGTGAGGTGCGCACCGGCCCCGATGCATGTCCAGGGGTGGCTACCGACCGTGGCCGGACGCTAGCGCAGCGCCTCCCGCAGCGCCTGGTACGCCGGCTTGGGGTTCAGCTGCTCGTCCCACGGCAGGGCGGCACCCTCGCCCGGGAAGACGGCCGGGATCCACGAGTACTTGTCCGTGTAGTCCCAGATGGTGATGCCGACGCACCGGCGCACGGCCAGGCAGGCCTCTGTCAGCTGCCGGTACCAGCTCGCCTGCTCGGCCAGCTTGTCGTCGGTGGCGGGCAGCTGCATCCGTATGTCGACCTCGGTGAGCGCGGTGTCCAGGCCCAGGGCGGAGAAGCGGCCGAGGTTGTCCTTCAGGGTGCTGGGATAGCCGTACTGGAGGGCCAGATGGGTCTGGAAGCCGATGCCGTCGAGCGGGACGCCCTGGGCCTTGAGCTTCTTGGCGAGCGCGTAGTAGGCGTCGCTCTTCGGGCCGGTCGCCTCGATGTTGTAGTCGTTGAGGTAGAGCTTGGCGTGCGGGTCGGCCTGGTGGGCCCAGCGCAGGGCGTCGGCGATGAAGCCGGGGCCGAGGGTCTTGTACCAGATCGTCTGGCGGTACGTGCCGTCCTCGTTGAAGGCCTCGTTGACGACGTCCCAGGAGTACACCTTGCCCCGGTAGTGCCGTACCTCGGTGGTGATGTGCTTCTTCAGCACGGCCCGCAGTTCGGTGGCCGTCCATTGCTTGGAGGTGAGCCAGTCGGGCAGCTGGCTGTGCCAGACCAGGGTGTGGGCGCGGACCTTCTGGTGGTTCTTGCGGGCCAGGTTCACGATCTGGTCGCCGTTGGTCCAGTCGAAGACGCCCTGCTGGGGCTCGGTGGCGTACCACTTCATGCCGTTGCCGGGCGTGATCATGTTGAACTCGCTGCCGAGGATCTTGGTGTAGGCGCTGTCGGTCAGCTCGGGGTTGTCGGTGGCGCTGCCGAAGTAGCGGCCATGGCGCTCGGCGAGGTTCGCCAGTGTCGGCTGCTTCGGGCTCGCCTGGGCGGCGGGACCGGTGGCGAGGCCGGCGGCCACGAGGACGGCCGCGAGGGCGCCGGTGAGTCTCAGACGTACGTGGGGCATGGTGCGGCTCCTGTCTGTCGGATCTCTGCGAAAAAGGTGTGCTCAGCCCTTGGTGGCGCCGGCGGTGAGGCCGCCGACGAGCTGGCGTTCGGCGACGGAGTAGAAGGCGAGGGCGGGGACCATCGCAAGCACGAGATAGGCGAAGACGCGCGCGGTGTCGGCGGAGTACTGGCCCTGGAACTGCTGCACGCCGATCGGGATGGTCCACCAGGTGTTGTCGGTGAACACCAGCAGCGGCAGGAAGAAGTTGTTCCAGCTGGTGACGACGGCCAGGACCGAGACCGTGCCGAGCGCGGGCCGGGCCATCGGCAGCAGCACCCGCCAGAAGAAGCCGAGCGGTCCGCAGCCGTCGAGCGTGGCCGCCTCCTCCAGTTCACCGGGGATCTGCCGGAAGAAGCCACGCAGGATGATGATGGTCATCGGCAGTCCGAACGCGGCCTGCGGCAGGATCACGCCCAGCGGGTTGTCCAGCAGGCCCATCGAGCGCAGCAGCAGGAACAGCGGCAGCGCGGCCACCGCGAACGGGAACATCAGCCCCATCGTGAACAGCGTGAACAGCAGCTCCCGGCCACGGAAGGCGAAGCGCGCGAAGGAGAACGCGGCGAGCGCGGAGACCGCGACGACGATGACCGTCGTACCGACCGCGATCAGCGTGCTGTTGCCGACCAGCCGCCAGAAGGAACCTGACTTCAGGATGTCCCCGTAGTTGGAGACGACCCAGGGGTGCGGCAGGCCCACCGGGTTGCGGGAGAGCTGGTCGGTGGACTTGAAACCGGACAGCAGCGCGTACAGCAGCGGTACGGCCATCACCGCGCCGACGGCGATCAGCACCACGTGCAGCGGCAGGTTCCGGCCCCTGCGACGGACGCTGCGGTGTGTCTCCTGGCTCATGCGCCGGCTCCCCTCATGTTCGTGGTGGCCCCTTCCAGGTCGCGGCGCAGGACGAACCGCTGGTAGGCGAGGGCGAAGACGAGGCTGATGGCGAACATGACCACGCTGATCGCGCTGGCGTAGCCGACCTGGTAGCGCTTGAAGCCGTACTGGAACATGGTCACGGCCATCGTCTCGGAGTGGTGGTCGGGCCCGCCCGCGGTGACCACCCACACCAGGTCGAACAGCTGGATCGCCCCGATCACGGACAGGAAGACGCTGATCCGCAGGGTGGGCGCGAGCAGCGGCAGGGTGACATGCCGGAAGCGCTGCCAGGGGTTCGCGCCGTCGACGGTCGCCGCCTCGGTCAACTCGGCCGGGATGGCCTGGAGTCCGGCCAGGTAGAGCATCATGTGGAAGCCGAAGTACTTCCACGTCATGACGAGGAACAGCGTGGCCATCACGGTGGAGGTGCCGGAGAACCACTCACCGCCGAGCCCGCCGAGCCCGACGGCCTTGAGAACATGGTCGGCCAGGCCCTGGTCCGGGGCGAAGATCATGCTGAACAGCACGCCGGTGATCGCCTCGGACAGGACGTACGGCGCGAAGAACAGCATCCGGTATGCCGCCCGGCCGCGCACCTTCTGGTTGAGCAGCACGGCCATGGCGAGCGCGAACGGCAGCTGCACCGCCAGCGACAGCACGACCAGCAGCAGCATGCGCCACAGGTCGCCGAGGAACACGGGATCCCGGAACAGCCGGCTGAAGTTGTCGGTGCCGGTGTAGTCGGACGGCATCCCGAAGCCGCCCCAGCGGAAGAAGGACGCGTACAGCGCGAACAGGATCGGCAGCAGCACCAGGACGCCGAACAGGGCCAGGGCGGGCACCTGGAGGCCGACGGCGGTGAGCCAGTGCAGGGCGCGCCGGCGGCTGCGCTGCCGGGCAGCATGCGTCGCCGGGACCGCCCCGAGGGCGTCGGGACCGTTCCGTTCGCCCTGCTGATCCGAGAGGAAGGTCGAGGTCATCGCGCGCCCTACTGCTCCTGCTTCGCGGTGCTGGTGATCGACGACGTGACCTGCTGCGGGGACTTGGAGCCGGCGATCAGCCCGGCCACGCTGTCGTTGACCTGCTGGCCGAGCGCGGGCGCGTAGGCCTGGTCGAGGTAGAGCTGGAAGCCCGTCGCGCCCTTCAACTGGGCTTGTACAGCCTTGATGTTGGGGTCGGTCAGGGCGCTCTCCGCCGCCGGTACGACGGGCAGGGTCTTGGTCTTCTGCACCAGTTCGCGGTCGGTGGCCTCGGAGGCGAAGAACTTCAGGAAGTCCACGGCCGCCTGCGGGGCGCCCTTGCGCAGGGCGTGGCCGCCGCCTCCGCCGAACACCTCGGTGATCTTGCCGGCGCCGCCCTCGACCTCGGGGAACGGGAAGAAGCCGAGGTTCGCGCCGAGCCCCTTGCCCGCGTCCGCCTCCACGACGGGCGCCCACTGGCCCATGAGCTCCATGGCCGCCTTGCCGTTGCCGACGGCCGCGGCCTGCCCGGTCGGAGTGGAGTAGGCAGCTCCGAGGAACCCCTTCTGGAAGGGCTGGAGGTCCACGAGATCCTTCAGGTGCTGTCCGGCCTGCACGAACCCGGCGTCGCTGAAGTCCTTCTTGTCGTCGGCCTTCTGCAGGGCGTCGACCCCGGCGGTGCGCATCGCGAGGTACGCCCAGTAGTACATGCCGGTCCAGCTCTCCTTGCCGGCCAGCGCGAGCGGGGTGATCCCGGCGGACTTCAGCTTCTTCACGGCGTCCAGGAAGGCGCTCCAGGTGGCCGGGGGCTCGCTGATCCCGGCCTGCTTGAAGAGCGCCTTGTTGTACCAGAAGCCGATCATGCCGATGTCGAACGGGACGCCGTACAGCTTGCCGTCGACGAGGTACGGCTGCTTGGCGACCGACAGCAGTCCGTCGGCCCAGGGCTTGGTGCGGTCGGTGAGGTCCTCGACCAGTCCGGCGTCGACCTGCTGCTTCAGCACGCCGCCGCCCCAGGTGTGGAAGATGTCGGGCAGCTTCCCGGAGGCGATGAGCGCGGTCATCTTCGACTTGTAGGCGTCGTTCTCCAGCTGGACGATCTTGATCTTCACCTTGGGGTTCTGGGCCTCGAACTTCTTGGCCAGGCCGGCCCAGACGGTCTTGGTGGGCTCGGTGGTCGAGATGTTCCACCACTCGATCGTGGTCGTCCCCGAGGACGACCCTCCGTTTGAGTCGCCGCCGCAGCCGCTGAGCGCGGTCACCCCGAGACCGGCGGCGACGGAGGCCGCCAGGAAGCCGCGGCGGGACAGTGCAGGGTCGCCCATCTTGCGCTCCTTCGAAACTTTCGGAGTTGCCGTGGAGAGGGTCCCGACTGAGAATGCGGGGGCCACCGAAGGCCCGCCGGACCGTTCACCGCATCCCGGGCTGGCCGAAACATTCGAGCAAAATCCCGAACGTTCCGAACCGCGACTCTAGAAAGGGGCGTGAGGAGCGTCAAGGTGTCGTGCACGGCCACTTGGGTCGACAGACAGCGGCCGTCGAGTTCGGCCGGTCGAACGGCCCCTTCGGAAGTTTCGACGGCGAAGGCCACGGTGTCGGGGCCGGTCGCACACCGGTCCCACCCGGGCCGGCCGTCGGGCCGCTCCACCGGCACCGGGAAGGCCTCCCGGCCGAGGACGTGGAACTCCGGGACGTATCCGCGCGGCCGGGGGCCGAGCAGCACCATCCACCGCCTGCCGCCGGCCGCCGGCCGCCCTGGACATTGCGAAAGTTTCGGTCGTGGCGCCGAATCTCAGTGGCGGACGGGCTTGTCGACCCGGGTGCGCACCAGAAGGGCCGTCCGCCCGGCTGGTCGAATCGCCCGCGCGGGAGTGGGATGGAAGAAGACGGCAAAGGCCTTGCAGGCGGGCACGTCCGCACATCACCCCCGCGGCGCCCGCCAGGACGCGAGGATCGGTGGAGCGATGTCCGGTTACGACGCCTCGGCGGCGGCGCGGGTGGTGGTCGGTGTGAGCGGCTCCCTGGGCAGCGTCACGGCCCTGCGGCGGGCCACCGTGCTGGCCCGCCGGCTGGGAGCCGAGCTGTGGGTGGTGCTGGCCTGGGAGCCGCCCGGCGGTGACGCCGCCGCGCGCCGCTCCCTCGCCGGCGGCCTGCCGGCCGACGAGTGGCAGCGGCTGGCCCGGCAGCGGCTGGCCGCGGTGCTCGACGAGATCTTCGACGGGAACAGTCCGGGGGTACCGATGTGCGGGGTCGTCGTCCGTGGCGCCCCGGGCCCCGCACTGGTGGCGACCGCGGACCGGGAGGACGACGTCCTGGTCGTGGGCGCGGGGCGGCGCGGGCTGCACCGCGCCTTCTCCGGCCGGGTCTCCCGGCACTGCGTGGCCCACGCGGTCTGCCCGGTCCTCGCCGTACCCCCGTCCCCGCTCGAATCCGAGCTGGTGTCCGTCCACCGGCGGAACACATGGCATCTGCGTCTGGACCTCCGGCGGCTGTGAGTGGTCACACACCGTGGTCGAGCACCGTGCCGCCGGGCTGCCCGCCGGACACAGCACCGGCATCAGGGAACCGTTCCGTCCCCGTCAGGACGCCGTCAGGACAGCACGCCGGATGGTCCGGTCGGACCGATCTCATGCACACGGCCATTATGTTTGTGTCCCAGGCCACAGCCCACGGCCTTCGCCTCTTGATGCGGTGTGATCACCGGCGCGTCATTCTTAACGCAAGCTTGACGCCCGCCGAGCCGAGATCCATGGGCCCAGACATCACTCTCCGCATACGCTGGTGCGGCCGTCCGCGTGATGGCCGGAAAGAGCTGAGCCGCACACAGGAGCACGCCGATGGCGACAACCGAAAACCCTCCTTCCAGTCGTTTGCGCGCCTGGATGCTGGAGGGGCTGTCCGACATGGGCAAGCACGGAGGTCACACGGGTCCGCACGCCGAGCCGGAGCCCCCGCACCAGGGGCAGCGGTGGTGGCGGGTGATGTGCCTGACCGGTGTCGACTACTTCTCCACCCTCGGCTACCAGCCGGGCATCGCGGCGCTCGCGGCCGGCCTGCTGGGGCCGATCGCGACCATCATCCTCGTCATCGTCACCCTGGCCGGCGCGCTTCCGGTATACCGCCGGGTCGCCGAGGAGAGCCCGCACGGCGAGGGCTCGATCGCCATGCTGGAGCGGCTGCTGTCCTTCTGGCAG
>NZ_JAIQYY010000012.1:322578-352661 GCF_020181035.1 Streptomyces sp. CoH27 | reverse complement strand
TGTGTCACCGCCCAGGGCGAACGCCTCGTCGGCCGCGCGGACGTGCAGCGCGTCCCGGTCCGGGTCGGCGTATACGGCCACGCTCGCGATCCCGGCGTCCCGGCAGGCCCGGGCCACGCGGACAGCGATTTCGCCACGGTTGGCGATGAGCACCTTGCGCACGATTGAGGCTCCCTCCTTGAAACAAGCCGAGTTTAGGGACTGCCGACACGGCACTTCGACCCGTCCCCAATGGTGAGCTTGCCCACACGGAGCGTGATTCGAGGCCCGCTCGACCCGCGAAAGCCCTTGTCGCACCTCAGCACGCAGGGCTCCTCCCGGAAACCCTAGCCCTGTCGTGTGGTCAAGGTCTCTGTGAGAGCGTGCTGCGGCCCACTCGGTTTCTTTGTCGAGTCCCTACGAATGGCCCAATGATTCTTTGCTGCCACGCGAACCCTTGTCCCTGGGTTTACCCGTTAGTAGCGTTCGGGATGGCTCGAACGTACCTGGGGTAACAAGAACACTGGCTGGGAAGTGGGTGGATCCACGGTGGTGCGCAGGCCTGTGGCGTGGGTCGTGGCGGTCGTCCTCCTCGCGGAGGGGGTCTTCGTCGCGGCGCTGAACTGGTTCCTCGGAGTCGTCGTCGAGCGGCAGGACATGTCTCTGGCGGGCCTCGACCCGTCCGCGATGGCGACGTCCTCGAAGATCGGCGGCATCGTCTTCGGTCTCTACTTCGTCCTGTGCGCCCTGGTGGCCGTCCTGGTCGCGATACGCGACCGCGCCCCCGCGGGCTTCGGCCGTGTCCTGCTGATCAGCGTGGCGGTCGTACACGGCCTGCTGGGCGCCTTCGCCTGGGGTCTGGTCGGCTGGACGGCGTTCCTGTTCATGGTGGCCGTGCTCGGCCTCGTCGTGCTGCTCCTGATGACGTACGACCGTGACGCCGGCTCGCAGCAGAGCGCCTCCGGCGGTGGGGCGGGGGAGGGCGGGGGTCCCGAGGCCGTCGCCGAACCCGGGTCGGGCACCGCCCCGGGTACGGCGGCCGTCGTACCGGCCCCCCGTACGGACGAGCCGCAGGACGGGGACGAGGACCCTCAGGACTCCGTGCCCGCCCAGGTCGTCACTCGGCCGACGGTGTCCACAACTCTGTGATGCCGACGCCCAGTTCGGCCAGCAGTTTGCGCACCAGGGGCAGGCTGATGCCGATGACGTTGCCGTGGTCGCCGTCGATGCCCTCGATGAACGGCGCCGAACGGCCGTCGAGGGTGAAGGCCCCGGCGACGTAGAGAGGCTCGCCGGAGGCGACGTACGCGGCGATCTCCTCGTCGCTCGGCTCACCGAAGTGGACGACGGTGGAGGCGACCCCGGCCACGTATCGATTGGTCGCGGTGTCCCAGATGCAGTGTCCCGTCTGGAGGGTGCCGGCCCGGCCGCGCATCGACTTCCAGCGGGCCGTCGCCTCCTCGGCGTCGGCCGGCTTGCCGAGGGCCTGGCCGTCCAGCTCCAGCACCGAGTCGCAGCCGATCACCAGGGCGCCGTGCACCTCCGGCTTCGCCGCCACGACCGAGGCCTTCGCCTCGGCCAGGGCGAGGGCCAGCTCCGCGGGGGTGGGGGCGGTGACGGCGTCCTCGTCGACCCCGCTGACGATCACCTCCGGGGCGAGACCGGCCTGCCTCAGGAGGCCCAGGCGGGCGGGGGACTTCGAGGCGAGGATGAGTCGCCTGCGGCGCGTTGCGGTCATGGGGTCAGGTTAGTCGGCTCATCTCAGGCCGATGACGAGCATCGCCAGGATCATCGCCACGGCCATGAAAAGGCCGAGCCGCCGAAGCATGTCCTGCGCTTCGCGCAGGTCCTCCGGCGGCTCGTCTTCCGGGTCCGACCACAGCATGCCACCAGCGTGGGGCCGGGCCGGGTGAGGGTGCCTGAGTAGCCGTACTCAAATCGGCGCCCTGTGTTGTTCTCCTGTGCGCCCACGCGGCGGAGCCGCATGTCGATACGGCCTCGCGTCCCTGAGGCTGGTACCCCTCAGCTCGGC
The DNA here is from genome assembly GCF_020181035.1 of Streptomyces sp. CoH27. Classification (GTDB taxonomy): domain Bacteria; phylum Actinomycetota; class Actinomycetes; order Streptomycetales; family Streptomycetaceae; genus Streptomyces; species Streptomyces camelliae. The sequence goes on along the minus strand of NZ_JAIQYY010000012.1, from coordinate 350,650 downwards.
CAATACGTGCGCGTCCAGGACGCCGGGCCCGGCTTGGGGAGCCGGGCCGACGTGATTCTGTTCGGGTCGGACCACGCGTCCCTGAGGCCCTGCGCGCCGGACGGCTGGGCCGCTGCCGCCGCGGCGCGGGCGCGGACCACCGCCAGGGCGGCGGCCAGCTCCTCCGGGGTCGGGTTGCCCCGTACGACTCTGATCGTCACAGCGGCTCCTTTACAGGGGGATGTTGCCGTGCTTCTTCGGAGGCAGGGATTCCCGCTTCGTGCGCAGCTGACGCAAGCCGCGGACGATGTGGGCGCGGGTGTCGGACGGCATGATCACCGCATCGATGTAGCCGCGCTCGGCCGCGATGTAGGGGTTGAGGAGGGTGTCCTCGTACTCCTGGATCAGCCGGGCCCGGGTCGCGTCACCCTCTCCCGAGTCCTCGGCCTCGGCGATCGTGCGGCGGTGCAGGATGTTGACCGCGCCCTGGGCGCCCATGACCGCGATCTGGGCGGTGGGCCAGGCCAGGTTGAGGTCGGCGCCGAGGTGCTTGGAACCCATGACGTCGTAGGCGCCGCCGAAGGCCTTGCGGGTGATCACCGTGATGAGGGGGACGGTGGCCTCCGCGTAGGCGTAGATCAGCTTCGCGCCGCGGCGGATGATGCCCTCGTGCTCCTGGCCGACGCCCGGGAGGAAGCCGGGAACGTCCACGAAGGTCAGCACCGGGATGTTGAAGGCGTCGCAGGTACGGACGAAGCGGGCGGCCTTCTCCGATGCGGCGATGTCCAGGCAGCCCGCGAACTGCATCGGCTGGTTCGCGACCACGCCCACCGGGTGGCCCTCGACCCGGCCGAAGCCGGTGAGGATGTTCGGGGCGAAGAGCGCCTGGGTCTCGAAGAACTCGCCGTCGTCCACGATGTGTTCGATCACCGTGTGCATGTCGTACGGCTGGTTCGCGCTGTCCGGTACGACCGTGTCCAGCTCGCGGTCCTCGTCGCTGACCGCGAGGTCCGCCTCCTCCGGGAAGACCGGAGGCTCGGAGAGGTTGTTGGACGGCAGGTACGACAGCAGCTGCTTGACGTACTCGATCGCGTCCTTCTCGTCGCCCGCCATGTGGTGGGCCACGCCGGAGGCGGTGTTGTGGGTGCGGGCGCCGCCCAGTTCCTCGAAGCCGACGTCCTCGCCGGTGACGGTCTTGATGACGTCCGGGCCGGTGATGAACATGTGGGACGTCTGGTCGACCATGACCGTGAAGTCCGTGATCGCCGGGGAGTAGACGGCGCCGCCCGCGCAGGGGCCGACGACCAGGCTGATCTGCGGGATCACGCCGGAGGCGTGGGTGTTGCGGCGGAAGATCTCGCCGTACGCGCCGAGGGAGGCCACGCCTTCCTGGATGCGGGCGCCGCCGGAGTCGTTGATGCCGATGACCGGGCAGCCGGTCTTCAGCGCGAAGTCCATGACCTTGACGATCTTCTGGCCGTAGACCTCGCCCAGCGCGCCGCCGAAGACGGTGAAATCCTGGGAGAAGACGGCGACCGGGCGGCCGTCGACCGTGCCGTAGCCGGTGACCACGCCGTCTCCGTACGGGCGGTTCTTCTCCAGCCCGAAGTTGGTGGAGCGGTGGCGGGCGAACTCGTCCAACTCGACGAAGGAGTCTTCGTCGAGGAGGAGGCCGATGCGCTCACGGGCCGTCAGTTTGCCCTTGGAGTGCTGCTTTTCGACGGCGCGCTCAGAGCCGGCGTGCGTCGCCTCGTGGATACGGCGCTGCAGATCCGCGAGTTTGCCCGCGGTCGTGTGAATGTCGATCTCTTCCGGCTCGGACATCGGGATACGGCTCCCTGCCTGCTCAAAAGGGGGGACGGTTACTCATCCGTAGAGTAGTGGTGGCCCTACCGGTCAGCACTGCGTCGTTTACCACACCTAGGGTGGCTTGCATGACGCCGCACAATGCAGCAGACGACAACGGCAGCCGCTGGTCCGACCTGGAACGTCCCCCTCTCAACGCCGCGGCACTGCGGCGTGCTCTGGTGCGGGAGGGGAGCCTGTGGTCCCGCCTCGACGTGGTCCCGCGGACCGGCTCGACCAACAGCGACCTCGTGGCACGGGCCGCCGCCGGGGAGGTGGCGGAGGGCGCGGTGCTGGTCGCGGAGGAGCAGACGGCGGGCAAGGGGCGCCTGGATCGCCGGTGGTCGGCGCCGCCGCGCTCGGGTCTGTTCTTCTCCGTTCTGCTGCGGCCGGCCGAGGTGCCGGTGGCGTGCTGGGGCTGGCTGCCGCTGCTCACCGGTATCGCCGTGGCGAGCGGGCTGTCCCGGGCGGCGGGTGTCGATACGGCGCTGAAGTGGCCGAACGATCTGCTGGTGACCGTGGGGGGCGAGGAGCGCAAGGCGGGGGGCATTCTCGCCGAGCGGGCGGGTGAGGACAGTGTCGTCATCGGCGTCGGCATCAATGTCTCGCTGCGGGCGGACGAGCTGCCGGTGCCGCAGGCGGGGTCGCTGGGGCTGGCCGGGGCCGTGAGCACGGACCGGGATCCGCTGCTGCGGGCCGTGCTGCGGGGGTTGGAGGACTGGTACGGGCGGTGGCGTGCGGCCGGGGGGGATCCTGCGGTGAGTGGTCTGCAGGAGACCTACGCGGCGGGCTGCGCCACGCTCGGCCGCACCGTGCGGGCGGAGTTGCCGGGGGATCGGTCGATCGTGGGCGAGGCGGTCGCGGTCGACGGGGACGGGCGGCTGGTCATCGCCACGGGGGAGGGTGTGCAGGAGCCGGTGGGGGCGGGGGACATCGTGCATCTGCGGCCCGCGTGACGGATGCCGGATGCCTGCGGCGCGTGTGCCTGCGGCGCGTGGGCGGTGGGGCGTGAGTCTGCGGCGCGTGGGCTTGCGGCGCGTGTGCGGTGGGGCGTCGTGGGCGGTGGGGCGTCGTGTGTCTGCGGCTCGTGTGGCGGGGTGCCTGCGGCGCCTGTGCGGGTGGGTGGGGGCTGGTGCAGCGCCCAGTGTGGTGGGGGGTCGGGGCCGCGCCGGGGGGTGTCCGTCCTCGGAACGGCGCGGAATCGGTCGGCCGTCCAGGTTCCGGCGTTGACGCGCCAACCGCTGCGGGCGGACACCCCCGACACGTCCCCTTCCCGCCGTGCGCGGCTGCCGGGTCGTCCGGCACATAGCCATCCCGCCGTGTGTGGCTGCCGGCCCGTCGTGGGCCGCCGCCCGGCGCGTCCCCTTCCCGCCGTGTGCGGCTGCCTGTCCGTCGTCGGCTCGTCGTGGGGTGGGTTTCCCGCATGTCGGTGTACCGCTGTGGCCGACGTCGATCAGCTGGGTGGGGTCGAACACGAACCCGCCCGCCAAACCCAACGGAGTGAGCTGGCGCACACCTGCCGTAGAGTTGAGGCCGGTCGTTACCTGACCGCAGGAGATCGGAAGGGCAGCAGGCGTGACCGTCGACGACACGGGCTCCGGCGCGGGCGCGGACGCCGCCGACACCGGCGAGGACCCGCTGGCCCTGCGCCTGGAGCAGCTCATCCTGGGCGCCGAGCGCCGCTACACCCCGTTCCAGGCGGCTCGCAGTGCCGGTGTCTCCATGGAGCTGGCGTCGCGGTTCTGGCGGGCGATGGGGTTCGCCGACATCGGGCAGGCCAAGGCGCTCACCGAGGCCGATGTGCTGGCCCTGCGCCGGCTCGCGGGTCTGGTCGAGGCGGGGCTGCTGAGCGAGGCCATGGCGGTGCAGGTGGCGCGGTCCACTGGGCAGACCACCGCCCGGTTGGCGGAATGGCAGATCGATTCCTTTCTGGAGGGTCTGACCGAGCCCCCGGAGCCCGGCATGACCCGCACCGAGGTGACGTACCCGATCGTCGAGCTGCTCCTGCCCGAGCTGGAGGAGTTCCTGGTCTATGTGTGGCGGCGGCAGCTCGCCGCCTCCGCCGGGCGTGTGGTGCAGACCGGTGACGACGAGGAGATGGTCGACCGGCGGCTCGCCGTCGGCTTCGCCGATCTGGTGGGCTTTACGCGGCTCACCCGGCGGATGGAGGAGGAGGAGCTGGGGGAGCTCGTCGAGGCCTTCGAGACCACCGCTGCCGATCTCGTCGCCGCGCGGGGCGGACGGCTCATCAAGACCCTCGGTGACGAGGTGCTGTACGCGGCTGACGATGCGGGTACGTCCGCCGACATCGCACTGCGGCTGGTCGAGACGATGGCGAACGACGAGACGATGCCCGAGCTGCGCGTCGGCATGGCGTTCGGCACGGTCACCACTCGTATGGGCGATGTGTTCGGTACGACGGTGAACCTGGCCTCGCGGCTGACCTCGATAGCGCCGCGCGACGCCGTGCTGGTGGACAGTGCCTTCGCCGAGGAGCTGATCCGCACCGGTGAGGCGCCCGCCTCGGAGGCGGAGGCGGCCGAGGCCGCGGCGGCCGCCGAGAAGGAGGGCGAGGAGCCGCCGGTGTACCGCTTCGCGCTCCAGCCGATGTGGCAGCGGCCGGTGCGCGGGCTCGGTGTGGTCGAGCCGTGGCTGCTCACCCGCCGCGACGGACGCTCCTGACGTCACTTCCCTCCCGGTCCCGGCAGGTCCACGCACAGGCCGATCACCGGCACGCACAGCCCGCCCGGACCCGGGTCCGTCGTGCTGTGCGTGGGCGCCGGTGTGGTGGGGACGGGGATGGGGGTGGGGCGCGCAGTCGGCGGGGTCGTCGGTGTCGTCGACGGCTGGGGGGTGGCAGGCGGCGTTGTGGGCTGGGGTGTGGTGGCGGACGGTGCTGTCGTCCTTGCGGGCGGGGTCGTACCGGGTTTCGGCTGGGCGGTGGTCGTCGGGGCGAGGTTTCTGCTGCCCATGGCGGAGGTCGCCGAGGGCAGTGCGGTGGGGGACGCGGCGACCGTGGCGGCCGTGTTCGACGCGGGGTCCGTGGCGCCGCCGGTGCCGAGGCGGGGCTCGGCCTCCGCCGTGCCGGGGGAGCCGACCCCCGGGTGCGGGGCGGCGACTCGGACCAGGCTGAGGGCGCCCGCGGCCAGGGCGAGACCGCCCGCCGCGAGCAGCACCTTGCGGGGGCGTGGCTTGCGGTGGCGGCCGCGTCGTACGGCGCCCGGTGCGGGACTCTCGTCCGGCTCCGCCTGATCCTGTGCGCGTATCGGTGTCATGGCTTCCCTCCCCGCCGTGCGCCCCCGGTGCGCCGTGGCGGACGCACGCTATGCGGTCCTGTGGGTGATGTAGGGGGAGACGGGCGGGATGTCACTCGAACGGGTGTAGCCCCCTGGGGTTTCCCGGGGGCTGGTGCGGCTGCGATGATCGGGCCGACAGTGGGTTAACCCGCGTTAACTGGCGAGCCGGAGGGTGTCATGAGCGAGGAGCGGTTCGGGGAGTTCGTGCTGGTGCGGCGGCACGGGCGGGTCGCGGAGCTGGTCATGGACCGGCCCAAGGCCATGAATGCCGTCTCGACGGAGATGGCCCGATCGCTCTCCGCCGCGTGTACGGCGCTCTCCGGGGACCCGGATGTCCGGGTGGTCGTGCTGGCCTCCTCGCATGAGCGGGCGTTCTGTGTCGGGGCCGACCTGAAGGAGCGGAATTCGTTCAGTGACGCGGATCTGCGGCGGCAGCGGCCGGTGACGCGCGGGGCGTACACCGGGGTGCTGGAGCTGCCGATGCCGACGATCGCGGCGGTGCACGGGTTCGCGCTGGGCGGTGGTTTTGAACTGGCTCTGTCCTGCGACCTGATCGTGGCCGACCGTACGGCGGTGGTGGGGCTGCCCGAGGTGTCCGTGGGCGTGATTCCGGGCGGTGGCGGTACGCAGTTGCTGCCGCGGCGGGTCGGGGCGGCGCGCGCGGCCGAGCTGATCTTCTCGGCGCGGCGGGTGGAGGCGGCGGAGGCGGCCGAGCTGGGGCTGGTGGACCAGTTGGTGGACGAGGGGCGTGATCGGGAGGAGGCACTGGCGCTGGCCGCGCGGATCGCCGGGAACTCGCCGGTCGGGCTGCGTGCCGCCAAGCGGGCGCTGCGGCTCGGCCAGGGGCTGGATCTGCGGGCCGGGCTGGAGGTCGAGGACGCGGCCTGGCGCACGGTCGCCTTCTCGGCGGACCGGGCGGAGGGAGTGGCGGCCTTCAACGAGAAGCGCAAGCCGGAGTGGCCCGGGGAGTGAAGCGGCACCCCGAAGGGCAGATGAATGTCCCGATTACCCAAAATAATCCCTAACCTGGAGTAATGGGTGAGGACAAGCGGCTGACCGCAGTCGTGGCACTGGCTCAGGGGATGGCGGCGGCGCACACCCCGCCGGGGTCATGGCAGGCCGCCGCGCTCGGGGCCTGCCGTGCGCTGGACGGCAGCTTCGCGGCGCTGTCGGTGTGGGAGCGGGAGCTGGGGCGGCTGCGGGTGCTGGTGAACGTCGGGGACCGGCGGCCCGACGAGGAGGAGTTCCCGGCGGCCGAGACCTATCCGGTGCACCAGTTCCCGGAGATCACCGAGTTCCTGCACGAGCGGTGGGCCGGCGGGGGCGGGCCCAACGCCTGGGTGGAGACCGCCGAGGGGACCGCCGCCGGGACGCCCGGGTACTTCCATCAGCGGGTCGCCGCCCTGCGCCGCCGGGGGCGCGGGTGCTGTGTCGTCGCCCCCGTACTGCTGCATGGGCGGGCCTGGGGTGAGTTGTATGTCGCCCGTCCGGTCGATGTGCCCGTGTTCGGGCCTGCCGACGCCGAGTTCGCCACCGTCCTGGCCGCCGTCGTGGCCGCCGGACTCGCGCAGTCCGAGCGGCTGGAGGAGGCGCGCCGGCTCGCGTTCACCGATGCGCTGACCGGACTCGCCAACCGCCGTGCTGTGGACGTCCGTCTGGAGGAGGCCGTCGAACGGCACTGCGCCGAGGGCGTGGTCGTCAGCCTCGTCGTGTGCGATCTCAACGGGCTCAAGCGGGTCAACGACACCCTCGGGCACGCCGTCGGCGACCGGCTGCTGGAGCGCTTCGGCTCGGTGCTGTCGCTGTGCGGGGCGATGGTGCCGGGCGCGCTGGCCGCGCGGCTCGGCGGGGACGAGTTCTGTCTGCTGACGGTCGGGCCGGCTGCCGATGAGGTGGTCAAGGCCGCTGACGAACTCTGCCGTCGGGCGGGGGAGTTGGAGCTGGGGGAGGGGGTGTCGTGCGGGGTCGCCTCGACCGAGGACCCGATCGGGCCGGTGCTGGACGCCCGGCGGCTCTTCCGGCTCGCCGACGCCGCCCAGTACCGGGCCAAGGCCCTGCGTGCGGACCGGCCGGTGGTGGCGGGGCGGGAAGGGCCGGAGGATCCGGTCGTACGGCTGGCGGACGAGCCGCCGCATCTCGCGCCCGCCGAACGGCGGCGGTTCCGGGGGCGTCGGCCGTGAGGTGAAGGCCACAGAACAAGTAAGGGGTGCCGCCGGTCCCCACTAGTGACATCCCCGCATTCAATGCGTACGCTCCTGAATATGGATATGCACACTGTGGTGGTGGGGACGTCCGGTGTCACGGCGTCCGACGTTCTCGCCGTGGCGCGCGGCGGTGCCCGCATCGAGCTGTCGGCGGAGGCGGTGGCGGCTCTGGCCGCGGCCCGGGAGATCGTGGACGCGCTGGCCGCGAAGCCGGACCCGGTCTACGGCGTCTCCACCGGCTTCGGCGCCCTGGCGACCCGGCACATCAGCCATGAACTCCGCGCCCAGCTGCAGCGCAACATCGTCCGCTCGCACGCCGCCGGCATGGGGCCGCGGGTCGAGCGGGAGGTCGTACGAGCCCTGATGTTCCTGCGGCTCAAGACCGTCTGCTCCGGGCACACCGGTGTGCGGCCCGAGGTCGCGCAGACCATGGCCGACGTGCTGAACGCCGGGATCACCCCGGTCGTGCACGAGTACGGCTCCCTCGGCTGCTCCGGCGACCTTGCCCCGCTGTCCCACTGCGCCCTCGCCCTCATGGGGGAGGGGGACGCCGAGGGGCCGGACGGGGTGGTGCGGCCGGCGGGCGAGCTGCTCGCCGAGCACGGGATCAAGCCCGTCGAGTTGCGCGAGAAGGAGGGCCTGGCCCTGCTCAACGGCACCGACGGCATGCTCGGCATGCTGGTCATGGCCCTCGCCGACCTCGACACCCTTTACAAGTCCGCCGACGTCACCGCCGCCCTCAGCCTGGAGGCGCTGCTCGGGACGGACAAGGTGCTCGCGCCCGAACTGCACGCCATCCGGCCGCATCCGGGGCAGGGTGCCTCCGCCGCCAACATGCTCGCCGTGCTGAAGGGCTCCCAGCTCACCGGGCACCACCAGGACGACGCCCCGCGTGTCCAGGACGCCTACTCGGTGCGCTGTGCCCCGCAGGTCGCCGGTGCCGGCCGGGACACGATGGCGCATGCCTGCCTGGTCGCCGAGCGTGAGCTGGCCTCCGCCGTCGACAACCCGGTCGTGCTGCCCGACGGCCGCGTGGAGTCCAACGGCAACTTCCATGGCGCGCCCGTCGCCTACGTCCTGGACTTCCTCGCCATCGCCGCCGCCGACCTCGGCTCCATCGCCGAGCGCCGTACCGACCGGCTGCTCGACAAGAACCGCAGCCACGGGCTGCCGCCGTTCCTCGCGGACGACGCCGGTGTCGACTCCGGGCTCATGATCGCTCAGTACACGCAGGCCGCGCTCGTGAGCGAGATGAAGCGGCTCGCCGTACCGGCCTCGGCGGACTCCATCCCGTCCTCCGCCATGCAGGAGGACCACGTCTCCATGGGCTGGTCGGCCGCGCGCAAGCTGCGCACCGCCGTCGACAACCTGACCCGGATCATCGCCATCGAGCTGTACGCCGCCACCCGCGCCATACAGCTGCGCGAGGGCCTCGCCCCGGCGCCCGCCTCGCAGGCCGTCATCGACGCCGTGCGCGCCGCCGGGGTGCAGGGGCCGGGCCCGGACCGGTTCCTCGCGCCCGACCTGGCCGCGGCCGACGCCTTCGTGCGCGGCGGCCACCTGGTCGCCGCGGCGGAGTCGGTCACCGGCCCGCTGCGGTAAGGACCCGAAGGAGAGGGGCCCCTGCCGTGCGCGGGGGCCCTGTTTCTACGTCACTTCAGCTTGGCCTGCTGGGCCTTGACGACCTCCGGCGACACGGCGTACGCCTTCTTGTCCATCATCGCGCCCAGGTTCGACGTGAAGTAGACCGACAAGGTGGTCCCGGTCCGGACGACCTCGGCGTGGACGGGTGCCGGGTTCCCGTCACCGGTGTCCATGGTCGCGGTGAACGCCACCAGCCCGTCCCCGGCGGCGGTGGCCTTCTCCTCGGTGACCTTGGTGAACCTCGTCTTCGTGCCCGCCTGCGCGGCGGGGAAGCCGCTCGCACAGCCGGGCACGGCGGTGCGGACCGTGCCGAGTGCCTTGTCGGCGCCGTTCCCGTCGTACGAGGCCAGGGTGACCGTGGTGACGTCCCGGTCCAGGGACTTGTGGATGGACTCCTCGAACTTCCCGGTGGCCAGGTCCTTCATGGAAGTCGCCTGGTCCGTGGGGCCCTTCGTCTGGTTCTCCATGGCCAGGCGGTCGGTCTGGGCCGCCGCCTCGACCGGCGGGAGCCCGCTCATCACGCGGGCCAGCGGCCGGCAGAGCTCGCTGTCGGTCGTGATCGGCTTGGCGCGGCCGGCGGGAACCGGTGTCACCTTGTAGCCGGGCACCTCGCCCTCGGCGATGATCAGCTTCTTCAACTCGGCGGCGCTCAGCGCCTTCGCGGCCGGCTTCGCGGCATCTCCGGTGTTCTTCGCATCCCCGCCGGAACACCCCGTGACAAGGGCGAGCGACAGTGCACCCACGGCTGCGCCGGCGCACAGACGCACCCCCGATGATCTCTTCATGGGCGCACTATGCGGGAGCTGCCAAGAAATCGTCAACGGAAATTAAGGGACATCAAAAGCCCAGGCGCTCGCGGCGCACCGAATACACCACGAATCCGGCGCCCACCGCGAGGAAGGCCGTGCCGCCGACGACGTACGGCGTGGTGTCCGGGCTTCCGGTGTCGGCGAGTTCGGTGCCCTCCTCGGCGGCCATCGCCGACACCGCCCTGGCCTGCTGGGTCACCTGCGTGGTGGAGGTCTCCGCGGTCGCTCTGGCCGGGGAGTCCTGCGAGGCGTGCGCGGACGGGACGAACCACAGCGCGCAGAGCAGAGTGCCCGCGGCGGTGGCGGTCAGCAGCGGACGGCGAGCGGATGGCACGGAATATCGATCCCCTTGTGACGCTGGCGAATTGGCCGTGTGGGGCGATGTTAGTGAAAGGCGCGGGTCACAGGAAAGTCACGGGAGGTTTCAGTCGTACGCTCGCGCCATGAATGACGAAGAGACATCACGTTTTGTGCGGCTTCGGGTGGAGCTGGTCCTTGAGGTGCAGGACGAGGATCAGGTGACCAAGGCCGCGCTGCGCCGGCTCGCGCAGGATCCGGAGCTGCCGGAGGACGAGCGGACGCACGCCGAGGGCGCTGTGACGGAAGACACCGCGGAGGCCCTCGCCTATCTCGTGGACCCGTTCGACCTGGTCAGCGAGGTCCCCGGGGTGGAGCTCCAGCAGGCGTCCTGGTCGAGTGAGCGGATCGAATACGACCCTGACTCGCCGGACTGGGACCTCGACGAGGATGATGTGGAGGACGACGACGAAGTGGACGGCATGGGCTGAGCGTCCCGGGGCAGTTGACCCCGGACGGCAACCGCCGTCCGGGGTTTTGTCGTCTCAGGGGGCGCACGGTCGACTCCCGCACCACCCGCGCCGTGGCGGACGTGGTGTGTCCCACAGATCCACTGGACGGGGAACGGGACGGTGCGGCCGTAGCGTTGAAGGTTAAAGGTTCTTACGGGGATTCTCGGGGATCGCGACTCGTCAACGATGGAGAAACTTGTGATGACGGACAGTAGGCGGCGCAGGGGTCTGATGGCCGCGTCCGCTCTGCTCGGCAGTGTGCTGATGCTCTCGGCGTGTTCCGGCGGTGGCAAGGCCTCCGCCACCGGCAGCGCGGACAACTCGCAGGCCAAGGCCGACGCGGCCGCTGCGAAGAAGTCGTCCGAGGCGCAGATCACGATCACCCCGAAGGACGGCTCCGACAACGCGTCCATCAACAACTCCGCCGCCGTCACGGTCAGCAAGGGCACCCTCACGGCTGTCCAGATGACCACCCAGGACGGCAAGGCCGTCGCCGGTCAGCTCTCCGCCGACCAGCACAGCTGGAAGCCGACCGTCCAGCTGCAGCGCTCGACCACGTACAAGGTCTCCGCCGAGGCCAAGGACTCCCAGGGCCGTGTGGCGCACGAGAACGCGTCCTTCACCACGGTCTCCCCGGCCAACAGCTTCATAGGCACCTACACCCCGGACGACGGCTCCACCGTCGGCGTCGGTATGCCCGTGTCGATCAACTTCGACAAGGCGATCACCAACAAGGCGGCCGTCCAGAAGGGCATCACGGTCTCCTCCAGCAGCGGCCAGGAGGTCGTCGGCCACTGGTTCAACGCCAACCGCCTGGACTTCCGGCCCGAGCAGTACTGGAAGGAGGGCTCCACCGTCACGCTGAAGCTCGCGCTCGACGGTGTCGAGGGCGCGCCCGGCATCCACGGCATCCAGCAGAAGACGGTCACCTTCCACATCGGCCGCAACCAGGTGTCGTACGTCGACGCGAAGTCCAAGCAGATGAAGGTCACGCAGGACGGCAAGGTCGTCAAGACCATCCCGATCTCCGCGGGTTCGCCCGAGCACACCACGTACGAGGGCCAGATGGTGATCTCGGAGAAGTTCACCCAGACCCGGATGAACGGCGCGACGGTCGGCTTCAAGGACTCCGACGGCAAGGGCGAGTACGACATCAAGGACGTGCCCCACGCCATGCGCCTGACCAGCTCCGGCACGTTCATCCACGGCAACTACTGGGGCGCCCCGTCGGTCTTCGGCAACGTCAACACCAGCCACGGCTGCGTCGGCCTGCAGGACGTCAAGGGCGCGGGCGACGCGAACATGCCGGCCGCGTGGTTCTACAGCAACTCGCTGATCGGTGACGTCGTGGTCGTCCAGAACACCGGCGACAAGACGGTCCAGCCGGACAACGGCCTCAACGGCTGGAACATGGACTGGGCGCAGTGGAAGGCCGGTTCGGCCATCTGACGTCCCGTTCTCCACAGCTTTCTGATGCCGCCCCCAGGGGCGGCATCAGTGTTTCCGGGCCGGTCATGGGCGGGGCCACAGCCTTCTCATACTTCTTTTATGTCGGCCTTATGGTGTCATCACGGTCCGTCCCTAGCTTGCGGGCCATGTTCTTCACCTACCTGAGGCGCGAACTGCGCCGCCGCAGAAAGGCGGCTCTCGTCGTCGCCTCCGGACTCGCGCTGGGCATCGCGCTGGTCATCGTGGTCAACTCCGTGTCGAACGGCATGGGCAAGGCCCAGGACAAGGTCCTCCAGTCGCTGTACGGCCTGGGCACGGACATGACGGTCACCAAGGCGGCGAGCGCCGACACCAGCGGCGCGCAGCGGCCGCGCTTCCAGTTCGACGCCAAGGACAACGGCGACAGCTCGACGCAGAGCAGTGACCGGGTCATGGTGCAGGGCTTCACCACCCTGGCCTCCTCCACCGTCACCAAGGTCGGTGACCAGCAGGGCGTCGCGTCCGCGGTGGGCGGGCTGAGCCTGCGGGTGCTCAAGGTCAGCGGGCAGTTCACCCGCGGCCAGTTCCAGCAGAACGGCAGCGGCGGCGGATTCCGGCGGGGCGGCGAGACCGGGCAGCCGCAGGGTGAGGTCAAGGGCGGCGGCGCCAACTTCGACGTCAACCAGTACTCCGTCTTCGGCACCGACGTGACCAAGCCGGAGATCGGCCCGCTGACCTCTTCGAGGATCACCAGCGGCCGTACCTTCAAGACCAGCGAGACGGACGCCGAGGTCGCCGTCGCCGACGCGTCGTACGCCAAGGAGAAGAGCCTCAAGGTCGGCTCCACGGTCACCATCAAGAACGTGAAGTACACGGTCGTCGGCATCGCGACTGCCGACAGCGGCGACGCGGCGGCCAACCTGTACATCCCGCTCAAGCAGGCGCAGACGCTGAGCGGCGACGCGGACAAGGTCACCACGATCTACGTCAAGGCGACCGACTCCCAGCGGATCGACTCCGTCAAGAGCGCGATCCAGAAGAACGTCTCGGGTACGACGGTCACCACCTCCGCCGACCTCGCCAAGACGGTCTCGGGCTCCCTGTCCACGGCCTCCTCCCTCGCCACCAACGTCGGCAAGTGGCTGTCCGTCGCCGTGCTGGTGGCCGCGTTCCTGGTGGCCGGCCTGCTGACGTCGGCCGCGGTCTCCCGGCGCGTCCGCGAGTTCGGCACGCTGAAGGCGCTGGGCTGGAAGTCGGGCCGGGTCACCCGGCAGGTCGTCGGCGAGGCCGTCGTCAACGGCCTGGTCGGCGGCGCCCTCGGCATCGCCCTCGGCCTGGCGGGCGCCTATGCCGTCACGGACGTCAGCCCGACGCTGCAGGCGCAACTCGGCGGCGGAGGCGGCGGCTTCGGGGGCGGGGCCGGTGGTGGCGGCGGTTTCGGCGGTGGCGGCTTCGGCGGGCCGGGGCGTCAGGCGGCGAAGACCCTGGAGGTCGCCCTCACGGCGCCGGTGAACGTGACGACGATCGGCCTCGCGGTGGGCCTCGCGGTGGCGGGCGGGCTGATCGCGGGGGCGTTCGGCGGGTGGCGGGCGAGCAGGCTGCGGCCGGCGGACGCGCTGAGGCGGGTGGAGTAAGGCCCTTCCACAAGAGCCTCCCGTAAGAGCCCCTCGGCAACGGCCCCTTGTCCGTCCGCGCAGCATCCCGAACCTCCCAGGAGCCACCATGTACGAACTGAAAAACGTGACCAAGCGCTACACCCGGGGCAAAGACACCGTCCACGCCCTCGACGGCGTGGACCTGACCATCGGCGACGGGGACCGGCTCGTCATCCAGGGCCCCACCGGCGGCGGCAAGTCCACCCTCCTGCAGATGCTCGGCGGCCTCGACCGCCCGACGTCCGGTGAAGTGGTCCTGGACGGCATCGATCTGGCCACGCTCAGCGAGGCCCGGCTGACCAGGGTCCGCAGTGAGAACATCGGCTTCGTCTTCCAGTCCTTCAACCTCATCCCCACCCTCACCGCCCAGGAGAACGTGGAGACGGCCCTCGTCCCCCTCGGCATCAAGGTCAAGGAGCGCCGCGAACTCGCCGCCGAGGCCCTGCACTCCGTCGGCCTCGGCGAACGCCTCGGACACCTGCCCGGCGAGATGTCCGGCGGACAGCAGCAGCGCGTCGCCATCGCCCGCGCCCTGGTGAAGAAGCCCAAGGTGCTGCTCGCCGACGAGCCGACCGGCAACCTCGACGAGGGCATGCGGGACGAGATCATGGACGTACTCGAACGCCTGTGGAAGGAGCACGGGTTGACCTTCGTCATGGTCACCCACGACTCCGCCCTCGCGAAGAGGGCACCGCGGCTGGCCACCATCCGCAAGGGAAAGATCACGGTAAGGGAGAACGCCGGGGCCTGACGGCCCGCAACTCCGCTTTCCCATAGGTCACTCAGCGATTCTGTAACGGTGTCCCGTCCGCCGGGTAACAGTTTCCCGACCTTTCTCTTACCGTCCTTTCATTCGTTGAGACGTTTGATCGCCCCCCGGCATACTGCGCTTACCCGGGGGGCGACGTTCATGCGTACGAGACCACCCCCGGCCGGGTGAACGGGGAATTCGCCCGGTACTCCATCTCCAGGGGGAGATCTTGCGCAGACAAGTGAAGAGCGCTGCCGCGGCCACCGTGGCCGCGGCAGCGGCCGTCGCTCTCGCAGCGGGTGTGACCAGCCCGGCGTCCGCGAGGCCCGCGGAGCCCACCCCGACCGGCGGCTCCGCGCTCACCGCAAGGACCCACGTCACCCTCATCACCGGTGACCGGGTCGCCCTCGACGCCAAGGGCCGCATCGTCGGCCTGGAGCGGGCCAAGGGCCGCGAGCACATACCCTTCCAGGTCCGGCGGACCGAGGGACACACGCTGGTCGTCCCCGCCGACGCGGCCCGCCTGCTGGCCTCCGGCACGCTGGACCAGCGGCTGTTCGACGTCACCGAGCTGAACAAGGCCACCACCCGCAAGGCCCAGAAGAACGGCCTGAAGGTGATCGTCGGCTACCGCGGCGGTGCCGCGGCCGCCAAGGCCGGCGTCCGGGACGCGGGCCAGCTGCGCCGCACCCTGACCACGCTCGACGCCGACGCCGTACAGACCCCGGTGCAGGACACCACCGCGCTGTGGCACGCCGTCACCGCCGGCGCCGAGGTCGCCTCCGGCATCGCGCACGTCTGGCTCGACGGCGTCCGCACGGCCTCCCTCGACACGTCCGTGCCGCAGATCGGCGCGCCGACCGCGTGGAAGGCCGGCTACACCGGCAAGGGCGTGAAGGTCGCCGTCCTCGACACCGGCGTGGACACCAGCCACCCGGACCTCAAGGACCAGGTGATCGCGTCCAGGAACTTCTCCGCCGCCAAGGACGCCGCCGACCACTTCGGGCACGGCACCCACGTCGCCTCCATCGTCGCGGGCACCGGCGTGAAGTCGGGCGGGAAGTACACCGGCGTGGCACCCGGCGCCGAGATCCTCAACGGCAAGGTCCTGGACGACACCGGCTCCGGAGACGACTCCGGCATCCTCGCCGGCATGGAGTGGGCCGCCTCCCAGGGCGCCTCCGTCGTCAACCTCAGCCTCGGCGGCTACGACAGCCCCGGCATCGACCCGCTCGAAGCCGAGGTGAACAAGCTGTCCGCGACCAAGGGCATCCTGTTCGCCATCGCCGCGGGCAACGACGGCCCGCACTCGATCGGTTCACCCGGCAGCGCGGACGCCGCGCTCACCGTCGGCGCCGTCGACAAGCAGGACAAGCTCGCCGACTTCTCCTCCACCGGCCCGCGCGTCGGCGACGGCGCGATCAAGCCGGACGTCACCGCGCCCGGCGTGGACATCACCGCCGCCGCGGCCAAGGGCAGCGTCATCGACCAGGAGGTCGGCGAGAAGCCCGAGGGCTATCTGACGATCTCCGGCACCTCGATGGCCACCCCGCATGTCGCGGGCGCCGCCGCGATCCTCAAGCAGGAGCACCCCGACTGGGGCTACGCCGAGCTCAAGGGCGCGCTGACCGGCTCCGCGAAGGGCGGCGCCTACACGCCGTTCCAGCAGGGCTCGGGCCGTATCGCGGTGGACCGGGCCATCACACAGTCCGTGATCGCCGAACCGGTCTCCGTGAGCTTCGGCGTCCAGCAGTGGCCGCACACCGACGACAAGCCGGTCACCAAGAAGGTGACGTACCGCAACCTCGGCGACCAGGCCGCCACCCTCACCCTGAGCAGCACCGCCCTCGACCCCAAGGGCAAGCCGGCCCCGGCGGGCTTCTTCACCCTCGGCGCGCGCCAGGTGACGGTCCCGGCGCACGGCACGGCCTCCGTCGACCTCACCGTCAACACCAAGCTGGGCGGGACCCTCGACGGCGCCTACTCGGCGTACGTGACCGCGACCGGCGCCGGCCAGAGCGTCCGCACGGCGGCGGCGGTGACGCGCGAGGTGGAGTCGTACGACGTCACGGTGAAGTTCATCGGCCGCGACGGCAAGCCGACGAAGAACTACAGCGCCGGCCTCACCGGTGTCGCCGGTCTCGCGAGAGGCACGGACGTGAGCCCGTACGACGCGTCCGGCACGGTGAAGGTGCGCGCGCCGAAGGGCACGTACATCCTCAACACCGCCGTGTTCGCCGACCCCGGCAACTGGGGCAAGGGCGTCGACTGGATCGCCCAGCCGAAGCTGACCGTCGGCAAGAAGCAGACGATCACGATCGACGCCCGTAAGACGAAGCCGGTCGACATCACCGTCCCGGCCAAGGGCCTCACCTCGCAGTTCGCCTACCCCGGCTTCGACGTCAAGGCCGGCGACGGCGACTACGGCTACGGCTTCTTCCTGGACTCGTACCAGAACTTCCGCACCGCCCACCTGGGCCCGCAGCTGCCCGCCGGGTCGCTGTACCAGCAGTGGGACGCCCACTGGTCCAAGGGTGCGAGCGATGAGTACGACGTCACCACCGGCGGCCCGGCGGGGCAGCTCGCCACCGGCTACACCAAGCACTTCAAGGCGAGCGACCTGGCCACGGTCAAGGCCCGGCTCGGTGCCGCCGCGAGCGGCAAGACCGGCTCGATCAGCGCCACCGGCTGGCTGCCCGGCAGCTCCGGCGCCTCCTCGGTCGACCTCCCGCAGAAGCTGCCCGGCACCCGGACCCTGCACCTGTCCGCCACCGGCGGGGTGAACTGGCAGCTGGCGTTCACCCAGTACGGCGGGAAGGGCAAGGACGGCTCCGCGCTCGCCGACGCGGGCTACCAGCTCGGCGAGTTCACCTTCAAGGCCGGCCGCACCTACACCAAGACGGTCAACACCGCGGTCTTCGGCCCGCACGTCGGCGGCGGCTTCGGCCTGTTCCGGGGCGGCAACGAGATCTACGGCTCGCTGCCGCTGTTCGCCGACTCCGCCAAGCACGCCGGATCCTCCGACTTCACCTCGGTGACGACGACCCTGTACCGCGACGGCACCGAGGTCGGCTCCAACGACGACCCGCTGTCCGGCCAGGTCTTCAAGGTGCCCGCCGGTGACGCCGCGTACCGGCTGACCACCTCGGTCAAGCGGTCGGCCAAGGTCGCGGCGGCCTCGTCCCGCATCGACGCGACCTGGACCTTCCGCTCCAGGAAGCCGTCCGGCGACTTCGCCGAACTGCCGTCCTCCGCCCTGCGCTACGGCATCGAGACCGGCCTGGACAGCCGCGTCGCCGCCGGCAAGACGGTCACCTTCCCGGTCACCGTGGAGGGCTCGGCCGTCGGCAGGAACCTCAAGTCCCTGACGGTCTACGTCTCCTACGACGGCAAGACCTTCAAGAAGGTCGACGTCAAGGGCGGCATGATCACCCTGAAGAACCCGGCGAAGGGCACGTCCCTCAGCCTCCGCTCCAAGATCACCGACAAGCAGGGCAACACGTCGGAGATCACGATCTGGGACGCGTACTTCGGCACGTGACGGTTACTGGACCGTTGGGGCCGGGCGCGTCGCGTCCGTGCCCCAACTGGCCAGCAGACGCAGGGAGTCGGCGGATGGGGAGTCCGGTTCGGCGTGGTAGGTGATGAGGGACTGGTCCGCGTCGCCCGTCAGGCGGAAGGACTCGAAGTTCAAGGAGAGATCGCCGACCAGCGGGTGGTGCAGGTGCTTGACGCCGTGGTTCTTCTCCTTGACGTCATGCGTGGCCCACAGCCGCCGGAACTCCTCGCTCTTCACCGACAGCTCGCCCACCAGGGCCGACAGCCGTGGGTCGTCGGGGTAGCAGCCGGCGTCCATGCGCAGCGCGCAGACGATGTCGATCGCCTTCTGCTCCCAGTCGACGAAGAGGTCCCGGTATTCGGGCCGCAGGAACACCAGCCGCGCCCAGTTCCGCTCGCCCGGCGCCAGCTCCGCCCAGTCACCGAAGACCGCCGCCGCCATCCGGTTCCACGCCAGGATCTCCGAGCGGCGCCCCACGATGTACGCCGGTACGCCGTCCATCGTGTCCAGCAGCTGCCGCAGCGCGGGGCGCACGTGCTGCTGCCGGGCCGCCGGCTTCTTCTTGTGCGACTTCGGCTTCGCCAGATGCGTGAGGTGCGCGTGCTCGGCGTCCGTCAGCCGCAGGGCCCGCGCGATCGCGTCCAGCACCTCCGCCGAGACATTGCGGCCGTTGCCCTGCTCCAGGCGCGTGTAGTACGCCACCGACACCCCGGCCAGCTGCGCCAGCTCCTCGCGGCGCAGCCCGGGCACCCGCCGGTGCCGGCCGAAGTCCGGCAGCCCCACGTCCTCCGGCTTCAGCCGGGCCCGCCGGGTGCGCAGGAACTCGCTCAGCTCGGCCCGCCGGTCCAGGGCACGCCCGGCTCCGGCCGCCTGTCCCGGCTGATCGCCCTGTTCGCCCGTACGTTCCATACGTCCAGTATTCCTGGTCGTACGTACAGCATCCTGACCCCGCCAGTAGTACGCACCGCAGTCGTACGCAAGGCCGTGATCTGGGCGGACCGAGGGACGTGCGGCAGGCTGGTGACCGTGTCCGGCGGAAGGCAGCCGGACACGACACCCCCCTTGCTAGGAGAACCCCGGCATGACCACTGTTGTTGCCGCGTACGCCGCGCCCGCCGCGAAGGCCCCGCTGGAGCGGACGACCATCGAGCGGCGCGCGGTCGGCGAGTTCGACGTCCTGATCGACATCAAGTTCGCCGGTATCTGCCACTCCGACATCCACCAGGCCCGCGAGGGCTGGGGCGAGGCCATCTTCCCGATGGTGCCCGGCCACGAGATCGCCGGCGTCGTCTCCGAGGTCGGCTCCGGCGTGACGAAGTTCGCCGTCGGCGACCGGGTGGGCGTCGGCTGCATGGTCGACTCCTGCCGTGAGTGCGAGAACTGCCTGGCCGGCAACGAGCAGTTCTGCCTCAAGGGCATGGTCGGCACGTACAACGCCGTCGGCAAGGACGGCGAGCCCACCTACGGCGGCTACTCCGAGAAGATCGTCGTCGACGAGAACTTCGCCGTCCGCATCCCGGACGGCCTCTCCCTGGACGTGGCCGCCCCGCTGCTCTGCGCCGGCATCACCACCTACTCCCCGCTCAAGCACTGGGGCGCCGCCCCCGGCAAGAAGGTCGCCGTGATCGGCCTGGGTGGCCTCGGCCACATGGGCGTCAAGATCGCGCACGCGCTCGGCGCCGAGGTCACCGTCCTGTCCCAGTCCCTGCGCAAGAAGGACGACGGCCTGAAGCTGGGCGCCGACCACTACTACGCGACCAGCGATGAGAAGACCTTCCAGGAGCTCGCGGGCACCTTCGACATCATCCTCTCCACGGTCTCGGCACCGCTCGACTTCGGCGCGTACCTCTCTCTGCTGAAGACCGGCGGCGCGCTGGTGAACGTGGGCGCCCCCGAGGAGCCCATCGCGCTGAACCTCTTCTCGCTGATCGGCGGGAACAAGACCCTGGCCGGTTCGATGATCGGCGGCATCGCCGAGACCCAGGAGATGCTCGACTTCTGCGCCGAGCACGGTCTGGGCGCCGAGATCGAGCTGATCGAGGCGAGCCAGATCAACGAGGCGTACGAGCGTGTCGTGGACTCGGACGTGCGGTACCGCTTCGTGATCGACACGGCGACGATCTGACCTGCGGTGATCGAGGGGCCCCGGCGGAAGGCAACGCCGGGGCCCCTCAGTGTGTCGCCGTGCGCCGCCCAGCTACCCGCGCCTGCCCGGGTGTGCTCTCCAGCGCCCCGGGCTACTCGACTACTCGACGGAGAAGCCCTCCCCGGCGCCGTAGGACCGGACGACCGCACCCCCGGTGCCCTCCGCGGGTCGCACCACGTGGACTCGCCCGCGTCCCGCGACCCGCACCTCCCCGTGCTCCACCGCCAGCAGGGTGTTCTCGTCCACGGCGACCCCGAACGGCACCGATCCCCGCCCGACCGCCGTGACCAGCCGGGCCAGCGTCCCCCACTGCGCCGCATGGACGTCCACCGTGAACGGCACCAGCCCCAGGCCGTCCCGCACCTCGACCTCCGCCAGGTCCTCCCCGGTCTCCTCCGGGCACACAGGCACCCCGTCCACCAGCCAGCCGCCGACCACCGCCCGGCGCCCGGCGACGGCCGCACCGGCGGAGAACCCCGCGTACGGCACACCGCGCGCGGCGAGCAGCCGCGGCAGCCCCTCCCGGCCGGCGGTGAGCGCCTCCTGGTACGCGGGCGTCAGGCCGCCGCAGACCAGCAGCCCGTCGACCCCCGCCAGCGCGGACTCCGGCTCCAGCCGGCCGCCGAGCGGCACCAGCAGCGGCACCGGCGCGCACGGGCCCGCCGTGCGCAGCGCCGCCGCGTACCGCTCGAACTGGTCCGGCCCGTCCCCCTCGTCGACGATCAGACAGCCGATGCGCGGCGGCGGCCCGTCCCCCGTGCCCGCCGCCCGCAGGAACGGCGCGTACACCTCGGGCGCGTCCCACCCACCGCCGATCAGAAATGTGCTCAACCCGAATCCCTCCCGGTATTCCCCGGGGAATGTACGGGGAGGCGGGCGACACCGTCCTCTGAATTACCCGGCCCGCCCGACCGCCCGACCGCCCGACCGCCCGACCGCCCGCCCGCCCGGTCCGGCCGGGCCCGGCAGCCAGTGCTCGGGTGGCCGGTCAGGCCGTCCCGGACGGCCTCGGTGTCCTCGGGGGCAGCAGCGTGGTGTCGGAGAGGGCGGGGACCGAGACGTCGACCGCGACACCGTAGTCGGAGCAGTAGGGAGGCATCACAGTCCGGCCGGACCGGAGGGGAGCCAGTCGGTGTGGCGTTCGCGGAGCCGGTCCCGTTCGGCGGGTGCGGCGAGGATGACGTCCGCGCCACCGTCGTAGGGATGGTGGATCCGTCTCAGTTCCGTCTCAGTTCCGTGTCGGTGATGAACACCTCGACGAGCGTCTCGTCGGCGACGGCGCGCAGCAGGTCGTCGAGGCAGCCGTACCGCCACGGGCGCCGGTCCGCGTACAGCCGACCGGGCAGGAGACGCCGGTACCGGAGAGCCTGTGCTGCCGTGTGACCCGTGGGCCGGAGCCGGCTGTCGGCTGGAGCTGCCTGTCATCCGCGTAGGTGGGCAAGAAGCTCGTCTCCAAGGGGATAGGAGCGTTCCTGGGGCAGCAGCCGGGCGGCGGCGCCCAGATCGCCACTGCTGACCAGGGCGTGGATCTCGTGGGCGAGTGGGGTCACGTCGCGGATGGCGACGGTCCACTCGTCCGCGTAGCGTCGTGCGGCCTCACCGCAGAG
Source organism: Streptomyces sp. CoH27 (assembly GCF_020181035.1). Classification (GTDB taxonomy): domain Bacteria; phylum Actinomycetota; class Actinomycetes; order Streptomycetales; family Streptomycetaceae; genus Streptomyces; species Streptomyces camelliae. The sequence goes on along the minus strand of NZ_JAIQYY010000012.1, from coordinate 328,918 downwards.
GCCGAGTTGCAGAGACCGGTACGGCAGGGGTTGCAGGCGCAGATCCCGCTCGGGGTCCCACTGCACGCGAGCGGGCGCGCGCTTCAACTGACGCTGCCAGGCGGCCTGGTCCGGATGTACGCCGCGGACGTAGCTCGACAGGCACGCGTGGCGCAGCGCCCACTCGAAGCCGGCACGGCTGATCTCGACCGCGAGAACGGTCTCCTGCCCTTCCTTGGCAGCCCAGCCGCATCGGTACATCATCCAGAGAAACGACGGCTTGATCCACGTCATCCTGTCGCGCTTCCACGCGGCGGGGAAACGGCCCTCCTGGACGGCGGGCAGGCCGATTTCCGGGGCGTACGCCTGGTACACGGTGATCGTGGAGTCCGCGTAGGCCGCACGGATCTCGCGTTGCGGGTGTGCCATGGCGTACAGCGTGGAGTCGGCCGGTTCGGGCGGCCACTGATTTTCGACCGGACGCGCTCCGGTGAGCCCGAGGACGGGGACTCCACCAGTCATGCGGGCGGCAGAAGCTGCTCGGTCCAGACGGTCTTGCCGTCGTGGGTGTAGCGGGTACCCCACCGCTCTGTGAGCTGCGCGACCAGGAAGAGCCCGCGTCCGCCCTCGTCCGTGCTGAGGGCCCGCCGGAGGTGGGGCGACGTGTGGCTGGTGTCGGACACTTCGCAGATCAGGCAGTGCGTACGGATGAGGCGCAGGGTGACGGGACCGGCTGCGTACCGGTAGGTGTTGGTGACGAGCTCGCTGGCGACCAGCTCGGTGGTGAAAGCCAGTTCGGCCAGCCCCCATTCGGTCAGTTTCGACGTGGTCAGCTCTCTGGCACGGGCGGCGGCGGTCGCCTCCAGGGGAAGCTGCCATGAGGCGACATTCTGTGGCCGCAGAACCCGGGTACGGGCGATGAGCAGCGCGATGTCGTCGGTGGGGAGGTGGTCCTTGGGCAGCAGCGCTTCGACCACGGCGTGGCAGGTGTGGTCCAGAGGTTCGGTGGCGTGGGCGAGACATGTGCGCAGGTCTTCCAGCGCGGCGTCTATGTCGCCGTTGCGTGCCTCCAGGAGGCCGTTGGTGTAGAGCGTGAGCAGGCTGCCCTCGGGGAGGTCGAGATCGTACGTTTCGAAAGGCAGTCCGCCCAGGCCCAGTGGTGGCCCCGCGGGCAGATCGAGCACGGTCACTTCGCCGTCCGGGGCGGACACCATCGGCGCCGGGTGGCCGGCGCGTGCCAGGGAACAGTGCTGGGAGACCGGATCGTAGACCGCGTAGAGGCAGGTGGCTCCGAGCGTCTGCTCGATCGCCGACTGGTTGCCATCAGCGTTCGCCTCCAGCTCGGTGGCCAGCAGACTGACCAGATCGTCCAGCCGCGCCACCACCTCGTCCGGTTCCAGGTCGAGGCTGGCCAGGGTGCGCGCGGCGGCGCGTAGACGGCCCATCGAGGCCGCAGCGTGGATCCCGTGGCCGACCACGTCTCCGACAACGAGGGCGACCCGGGCCCCTGACAACGGAATCACGTCGAACCAGTCACCGCCGATGCCCGGTTCACCGCTGGCCGGGAGGTACCGGCAAGCCGCCTCCACGGCCGGCAGGTCGGACGCCGTGCTCGGCAGCAGACTGCGCTGAAGAGTCAGAGCGGCGCTCTGCTGCTGGGTGAAGCGGCGCGCGTTGTCGATGCAGACGGCCGCACGCGAGGAAAGCTCCTGGGCCACCGCAGCATCATCATCCTCGAAAGGCTGCGAATTGCGCGACCGCCACAGGCTCACCAGGCCCAGTACCAGGCCGCGCGCAACCAGGGGCACCGCGATCAGCGAATGAACGCCGAGCCCCAAGGCGATCTCGACCCGCCGCCGGTCCATGGCGTACCACTCGGGGCGGAGAGACAGCAGCCCTTCGAGAATCGGGCGACGCTCGGCCAGGCACCGCGCCTGCGGAGATTCCGGAAGCAGCGGAACCACGTCGCCCTCCCGGAACGGGACGCGTTGTTCCGGTGGTGAGAGTGCGGCCCGGAGCAGTGGACCTGCCATACCGGGAACTGGTTCGTCACCAAGTGTCACGGGCTTGAGGAGGTCCACCGAGCAGTAGTCGGCCAGGCCGTGGACGGCCACCTCGGCCAGTTCCCGAGCAGTCTGAGTCACGTCCAGCGAGGTTCCGATCCGGGCGCTCGCCTCGTTCAGCAGGGCGAGCCTGCGTTGCGCCCGGTGGCGGTCGGTCACGTCCTCGATCGTCTCGGCCACGCCGAGAACCCGGCCCGAGGGGTCCTCCATCCGGAACGCCGAGACCGACACGATCCGTTCCCGACCTGGATTGTGGCGTGCCCGGGCGGACTGCTCTGTGAAGATCAACGGCTCGCCGGTCTCCAGAACATGCCGTACCCGTTCCTCTGCCGGACCGGCGTCCTCGTCGACCATGAATTCGCGGGGGTGGCGGCCCACCGGCGCCGAGGCCGGGACGCCGCTCGCCTTCTCGACCGCACGGTTGACCCGGATGACTCTCCTGTCCGGGCCGTGGATGACCAGACCGATCGGGGACCGGTGGTACAGGCCGTCCAGCAGCGCGCGGTCCCGCTGCCAGGCGATGACCTCCGCGGCAGGAGCACCGACCAGGAGCCACTCCTTACAGCCCCCCTCCCGGCTGATCGCGCGGGCACGGAATCCCATCTCCATACGGCGCCCGTCGCGGTGCCGGACGGGCAGGACGCCGAACCAGCCCCCTGCCTTCAAGGCGTCCACGACCACGGAGCGCGCGACCGGCAGGTCACAGGCGTCGACGAGGAGGCCCTGCCACGCCCGTCCGATCACTTCCTCGGCCGGATAGCCCAGCAACTCCTGTGCGCGTGGGCTCCAGCCGACCACGGTGCCTTGATCGTCAAGCACAGCCGAGGCCCCACGCCCGAGCGCGAATGGATCCTCAGGACTCTCGCTGAAATGCATCGACGATGTCCCCATAGTCACCACCTTGCCTCCGTGCCTCCGATGTTCCTCCCCGTGGTCTCCGTCCGCGACTCTCACGTTCCTCTCGGCCCGGAGCTTCGGCAGGAGTGCCCTGGCCGGCCGAGCCGGACGCGAGCTGATTCGGCTACTTCTCCGAAACCTCCGGCGCCGACGCGATGCCCGTCGGGCACGACGCGCCCCAGTTCGTCTCGAACGGGGCACTCAGCTCGACCCCCGTCCCGCCCAACCCTCAGTAACCGGCCGGGTTCCTGTCCAGGTACTGCTGGTGATATGCCTCCGCCGGGTAGAAGGGGCGGTCGGTGGCCGGGAGGATCTCCGTGGTGATCGTGCCGTAGCCGGAGGAGGTCAGGACCTTCTGGTACGCCGTGCGGGAGGCTTCCGCCGCCGTGGTCTGTTCGGGGGTGTGGGCGTGGACCGCCGAACGGTACTGCGTGCCCACGTAGTTGCCCTGGCGGAAGCCCTGGGTCGGGTCGTGGGACTCCCAGAAGGTCTTCAGCAGGCGGTCGTAGGTGATCACCTCCGGGTCGTAGACCACGCGGACCACCTCCGTGTGGCCCGTCAGGCCCGAGCAGACCTCCTCGTAGGTGGGGTACTCGGTGTATCCGCCCTGGTAGCCCACCAGGGTCGTGTACACGCCAGCCGGGAGCCGCCAGAACGTGCGCTCGGCACCCCAGAAACAGCCCAGGCCGAAGTCGGCGATCTCCAGCCCCTCGGGGTACGGGCCGAGAAGAGGGGTGCCGAGGACGGTGTGGCGGTCGGGGACCTCGTAGGCGAGCGAGGGGCGGCCCGTGAGCGCCTGTTCGGGGGTGGGCAGCTGCGGGGTGCGGCCGAAGAGCATGGGGTCTCCCTGTCGGCCCGGGGGAGGGCGGGCGGTGCCGGCCAGGGCGGCCGGCACGCAGGGAGAGCGTCCGGGTGGGTGGCCGAATTCCGGTCACCACCTCGCCGTCACCGTCGTGTCATCACCGTCCGTCGGGTCATCACATCGTGTCAGCGCCGTTGTGTTCCCTCCGATCTCCTTCGACTCTCCGGCCACCGCCCGGGGTTCGGCCCGGCTCAGCCCGGCAGGCTCGCCGGGCTGCCGCCGTTGGCCTCGTAACCGGCCACCGCCAGGGCGCGGTAGACGGCGAACTCGGCCGCCGGGTCGCCGGACAGGGTCCAGGGCAGGGCGCCTACGTGCCCGTCGACGTGTATCAGCTGCTGCATGGCCTCCGCCCAGCGTTCGGCGCGGACCAGGAAGAAGACCAGCAGATGGCGGACGTGCGCCAGCGTCGGGTCGTCGGGGCGGGCCGCGTGCACCGCGTGCAGGGCGCCGTGCATCGCCTTGGTGACGACCTCGCTCTGGTAGAAGCCCGACACCAGGTTCACCTCGGGCAGGTGCTCGAAGACCGCGAACAGCGGCAGCGCGGCGAGCAGCGAGCCCTGCGGGGCGCGGGCCGCGGCGGCCTCGGCGAAGGAGTACGCCAGCGCGCGCGAGCCGTGCCACTTCTCGCACCAGTAGTGCAGCGCGGCCAGATGCGCACCCATGTGATGCGGCGCGCGGTCGAGGATCTTCAGCCACAGCTGCTCGAACTCGGCCTGCGGATACGACAGTCCACGGGCGATGGACAGCTCGACGATGTACGGCACCGGGTCGCCGGGTGCCAGCAGCGCCGCCTGCCCGCACGCCTCCCGGGCCTCCTCCATGATGATCCGGAAGTCGTCCGTGCCCGGCGTCGACGTACGCCACGCCTGCTGCACCAGGAACTCCGCGTGCACGGCGGCGCCGCCCGCGTCCTTGGGCTGTTCGGCCCGCCATACCCGCAGCCACTGGCCGCCCGGCGTCTCGTGCACCCCGCCGGGGCGCTGCTGCAGCTCCAGCGCGGCGGCACCCGCGAAGGCCTGCACCCGCTGCCAGCGCCGTTCGCCCTCCTTCTCGGTGCCGGCCAGCAGCTGGGCGGCCGCGCGATAGTCCTGCGTGCGCTGCACGAGCTCCAGCACGTCCAGCAGGTCCTGGTCCGGGCCGGGCATCCGTATGTCCAGCTCCTCCTGGCGCACGAAGCCGTAGTCCGCCGGGTCGGCGGCGTCCGGGTGTTCCGGAGGAACCTGCTCGATCACTCCGCGCCTGCGCCGCAGGAACGGGAGCAGGACGAAGCTCAGCATGAGCAGCGCCATCAGAAGCCAGAGAATCGCCATGCCTCAAGCGAACCAGACCGCGCCGTCACATCGCCAACCCCCCGCCGCGAGGCTGTGGAAAACTCCCGTCCTGGTCATGACACACCTGCGGGCGACGGCATCCGGCCGGGCGGACTACGCTCGGTGCTCATGAGCGACACGCACATCAGTCAGCACTTCGAGACCCTCGCGATCCATGCGGGCAACACCGCGGATCCCCTCACCGGCGCGGTCGTCCCGCCCATCTACCAGGTCTCGACCTACAAGCAGGACGGCGTCGGCGGGCTGCGTGGCGGTTACGAGTACAGCCGCAGCGCCAACCCCACCCGTACCGCCCTGGAGGAGAACCTCGCCGCGCTGGAGGGCGGCCGTCGCGGCCTCGCGTTCGCGTCCGGTCTCGCGGCCGAGGACACCCTGCTGCGCACGCTGCTCACCCCGGGCGACCACGTCGTCATCCCCAACGACGCCTACGGCGGCACCTTCCGCCTGTTCGCCAAGGTCGCCACCCGCTGGGGCGTGGAGTGGTCCGTCGCCGACACCAGCGACCCGGCCGCCGTGCGGGCCGCGATCACCCCGAAGACCAAGGCCGTCTGGGTGGAGACCCCCTCCAACCCGCTGCTCGGCATCACCGACATCGCCGCCGTCGCCCAGGTCGCCCACGACGCGGGCGCCAGGCTCGTCGTCGACAACACCTTCGCCACGCCCTACCTCCAGCAGCCGCTGGCGCTCGGGGCGGACGTCGTCGTGCACTCCCTGACCAAGTACATGGGCGGTCACTCCGATGTGGTCGGCGGCGCGCTGATCGTCTCCGACCAGGCGCTCGGTGAGGAGCTGGCCTACCACCAGAACGCGATGGGCGCCGTCGCCGGCCCCTTCGACTCCTGGCTGGTGCTGCGCGGCACCAAGACCCTCTCGGTGCGCATGGACCGGCACAGCGAGAACGCCACGAAGATCGCCGACATGCTGACCCGGCACGCGCGCGTGACGCAGGTGCTCTACCCGGGCCTGCCCGAGCACCCCGGGCACGAGGTCGCCGTCAAGCAGATGCGGGCGTTCGGCGGCATGGTGTCCTTCCGCGTCGAGGGCGGCGAGGAGGCGGCTGTCGAGGTCTGCAACCGCGCCAAGGTGTTCACCCTCGGCGAGTCGCTCGGCGGTGTGGAGTCCCTGATCGAGCACCCCGGCCGGATGACCCATGCCTCCGCGGCGGGCTCCGCGCTGGAGGTCCCGGGCGACCTCGTGCGCCTGTCGGT
>NZ_JAIQYY010000012.1:89566-322456 GCF_020181035.1 Streptomyces sp. CoH27 | reverse complement strand
GCCCGTGAGCGGCGTCGTCCGGGAGGGCGGCTGCGTCCACGGGTGCACGCGAGCCGCCCACACGCCGAACGCGACGGCCAGGGCCCACGCCAGCAGCCACAGCACCCGGCGGACCAGCCGCCCGCGCCGCAGCAGGCGCTCGCCACGGCGCATCGCCTCCGCGCACAGGTCCGGCGGCACCGGCGCCGGTGCCCGTTCCATGATCTGCCGTACGGCGGCCTCCCGCTCGGGCCGTTTCATGGCACCCTCCCCGCGCGCGCGGAAGTCATCACGTCCCCCGCGCGCGCAGGCCGCGTGCCTGCACCGCATACGCCGGGCCGTTCACGGCGGCCATGCCGGCCGTACCGCCTCATGACGGCGCCGTCTTCGTGCCCACCGCGCGCGGGGCGGCCGGGCGGGCCGGGTGCAGCAGGGTGGCCGTGGCACGGTCGCAGAGGGTGTGCACGCGCTCGGCCGGCAGCCCCAGCAGGGCCGCGGTCTGCTGCTCGGCGACGCCTTCGTAGAGCCGCAGTACGAGGATCAGCCGTTCCTGCGGGGCGAGGGCGGCGAGCGGACTGCGTGGATCCGGCCGGGCGCCGCCGAGCACGCGGTACTGATGCCAGGTCGCGCGCGCGAAGCGGCCGGCGAGGTACTGGCGGGCGCAGTCGTACGGGTCCTCGCCGCGCAGCCGGTCCCAGCGTGCGTACGTGTGGGCGAGCGCGAGGGTCAGCAGCCGCCGCGCGCGTGGGTTGTCGTCCGGCGCCTCCGCCGTGAGCAGCGTGGCGGCATGCAGCAGGCGCCCGCCCGCGCCCGCGACGAATGCCTCGAACTCCCGGGCCCGGCGGGTATGTCGGGCCACCTGCCGATCGCGCACCGCGCCTCCCCCCGACGGGGGCCCTGTCCGGTACGGGACAGGTGAACCGCGTACGACGCAGGACCCGGTCTCATATGAGGCCAGCGGCGGCCCCGGGTCAAGAGTCCGGAACCCACCGGTGCCGACCGTGTACCCGGGCGCGAGCCGACGGTGAGTGCCCGGCGCGTTCAGGAGGCCGGCGGCTGCTCTCCCTGTGCGGTGCCCGGTGCCATCCGCGCGGAGAGGGCGCGGTTGAAACGGGTCAGGAGCGAGCAGAACTGCTCGCGCTCCTCCGGTGCCCAGTCGTGGGTCAGCTCGGCCATCAGCTGACGCCGGGAGGAGCGCACCTCCTCCAGCCGGGCGGACCCGCGCGGGGACAGCTGAAGCACCACGGCGCGCCCGTCCTCGGGGTGCGAGGTGCGCTTGACGAGCCCGGTGTCGACCAGTGGGGCCACCTGCCGGGTGACCGTGGAGGAGTCGATGCCCATGCTCGCGGCGAGCGCCTTGACGCCCATCGGGCCTTCCCGGTCAAGGCGGTTGAGCAGCAGATACGCCGCCCGGTCCATGGAGTTGCGCACCTGCCCGACACCGCCGAGACGGGTCTGTTCGGCACGGCGGGCGAACACCGCCACCTCGTGCTGGAGGGTGTCGAGAAGACCGGTGTCACCGACGGTCGTCATGTCCATCGACATTTCAGGTGTTGTGGGCATGGCCGGAGGCTCACTTCATGAAGGGCTGCTGGGTTGGGGGACAGAGTACGCGGCCCGGGGGCGGACCGTACCGGCGCTGCGCAAACCGGTCTCGGAGCTTGGTCACACCCGCCGCGCGCGGGCGTGAACTGCGATGCTGGAGTCATGAGCTACGGCACGGCTGACTCCCTGCGTTCCGTCACCCTCGACGATGTGCGCGGGGCCCAGAAGATGCTCTCGGGCGTCGCACGGGTGACCGCGATGGAGGGCAGCCGGCACCTGTCCCAGCTGGTCGGCGCGCCGGTGCAGCTCAAGTGCGAGAACCTCCAGCGGACCGGCTCGTTCAAGCTGCGCGGCGCCTACGTGCGCATCGCCGGGCTGCTGCCGGAGGAGCGGGCGGCCGGGGTGGTGGCCGCGAGCGCGGGCAACCACGCGCAGGGCGTGGCGCTGGCCTCCGCGCTCCTGGGCGTGCACGCCACGGTGTTCATGCCGAAGGGCGCGCCACTGCCGAAGATCAGCGCGACCCGCGAGTACGGCGCCGAGGTGCGGCTGCACGGTCAGGTGGTCGACGAGACGCTGGCCGCCGCCGAGGAGTACGCGGCCGAGACGGGCGCGGTGTTCATCCACCCCTTCGACCACCCGGACGTGATCGCCGGTCAGGGCACGGTGGGCCTGGAGATCCTGGAGCAGTGCCCGGAGGTGCGCACGATCGTCGTGGGCATGGGCGGCGGCGGGCTCGCGGCCGGTATCGCGGTCGCGGTGAAGGCGATCCGGCCGGACGTCAGGGTCGTCGGCGTGCAGGCGCAGGGCGCGGCGGCCTATCCGCCCTCGCTGGCCGCCGGGCACCCGGTGTCGGTGCGGAACCCGGCGACGATGGCCGACGGCATCAAGGTGGGGCGGCCGGGCGCGGTGCCGTTCGGGATCGTCAAGGACCTGGTCGACGAGGTGCGCACGGTCACCGAGGATCAGTTGTCGGCGGCGCTGCTGCTGTGCCTGGAGCGGGCCAAGCTGGTCGTGGAGCCGGCCGGGGCGAGCCCGGTGGCGGCGCTGCTGGGCGCGCCGGACGCCTTCGAGGGCCCGGTCGTCGCGGTGCTCTCCGGCGGCAACGTCGACCCGGTGCTGTTGCAGCGCGTGCTGCGGCACGGCATGGCCGCACAGGGCCGCTACCTGGCGGTACGGCTGCGGCTGACGGACCGGCCGGGCGCGCTCGCCACGCTGCTCGGGGTCTTGTCAGTGGTCGACGCTAATGTCCTCGACGTGAGCCACGTACGTACCGATCCCCGGCTGGGGCTCACCGAGGCGGAGGTGGAGCTGCACCTGGAGACGAAGGGTCCGGTGCACTGCGCCGAGGTCGGCCAGGCTCTGCGGGACGCTGGCTACACGGTCATCGACTGACCCGGCGCCGGGCGCTGCCTGCCCGAAAAGCACCACCGTCACTCGTTCGGGCAAACCCATTGAGAGACGCGATACATCGCGTTATGGTGTGTCGCATGTCCGGAGAACCCGGACGACGAATCCCTGACGACGTGGAGACTGACATGCCAGGCGCCATCTATGCCGAAGGCCTGGTGAAGACCTTCGGTGACGTAAGGGCTCTGGACGGCGTCGACCTCGATGTGCCCGAGGGCACGGTCCTCGGCCTGCTCGGGCCGAACGGCGCCGGCAAGACGACGGCCGTCCGCTGCCTGACGACCCTGCTGCGCCCCGACAGCGGCAAGGCGGTCGTCGCGGGCGTGGACGTGCTCAAGCACCCCGACGCCGTGCGCCGTTCCATCGGCCTGTCCGGCCAGTTCGCGGCGGTCGACGAGTATCTGACCGGCCGGGAGAACCTGCAGATGGTCGGCAGGCTGTACCAGATGCGGGCGAAACCGGCGAAGGCGCGCGCGGCGGAGCTGCTGGAGCAGTTCCACCTCACGGATGCCGCCGACCGCCCCGCCAAGACCTACTCCGGAGGCATGCGCCGCCGGCTCGACCTCGCCGCGGCCCTGGTGGTCTCGCCCCCGGTGATGTTCATGGACGAGCCGACGACCGGCCTCGACCCGCGCAACCGCCAGCAGCTGTGGGAGGTCATCAAACAGCTCGTCTCCGGTGGGACGACCCTGTTGCTCACCACGCAGTATCTGGAGGAGGCCGACCACCTCGCCCATGACATCGCGGTGGTCGACCACGGCCGGGTCATCGCCCAGGGCACCTCCGACCAGCTCAAGGCCCGCACCGGCGGTGAGCGCGTCGAGGTCGTGGTGCACGAGCGCGACCACATCGCGACCGCCGCCCAGGTCCTGGGGAGCTTCGGCAAAAGCGACACCACCGTCGAGGAGCACACCCGCAAGCTCACGGTCCCCGTCACCGGCGGCGCGAAGCTGCTCGCCGAGATCATCCGGGAGCTGGACACCCGGGGCATCGAGATAGACGACATCGGGCTGCGCCGCCCCACCCTCGACGACGTCTTCCTGTCGCTGACCGGCCACATGGCCGAGACCGCCGGCCCGGCCGGGCAGGACAAGACCCGCACGGACAACGGCAAGGAGACCGCGAAATGAGCACCCTCACCGAGCCCGTGCGCGTGAGCCTGCCGGGCAACCCTGTCAGCCGGTCCGTCCGCGACTCGATGGTCATCGCGCAACGCAATCTGATCAGGATGTCCAGGATCCCTGAGATGATCATCTACGGGCTCATCCAGCCCATCATGTTCGTGGTGCTGTTCACCTACGTCTTCGGCGGTTCCATGCGGATCGGTGGCAGCAGCAGCGCCGTCGACTACAAGAACTTCCTCATGGCCGGCATCTTCGCGCAGACCGTCACGTTCGCGACCGCCAGCTCCGGTGCCGGTATCGCCGACGACATGCACAAGGGGCTGATCGACCGGTTCCGTTCCCTGCCGATGGCCCGTGGCGCGGTGCTGACCGGGCGTACGCTCGCCGATCTGGTGCAGACGGCCGTCACGCTGGTCGTGCTGGCCGTGGTCGCCGTGGTGGTCGGCTGGCGGGTCGGGTCCGACGGATCCACGAACGCCGGCAAGGTGCTCGCGGCCTTCGGCCTGCTGCTCCTGCTCGGCTACGCGTTCACCTGGATCGGCGCGCTGATCGGCATGTCCGTCCGTACCCCCGAGGCGGCCACGTCCAGCGGGCTGATCTGGCTCTTCCCGGTCACGTTCATCTCCAACGCCTTCGTGGACCCGGCCCACATGACCCCGTGGCTGCGGCACGTGGCCGAGTGGAACCCGTTCAGCGCCACCGCGCAGGCCTGCCGTGTGCTGTTCGCCAACCCCGGGCGCTCCGCCTCGCACGCCTGGCCGATGGAGCACCCGGTCTGGGCCTCGCTGATCTACTCGATACTGATCATCGCGGTCTTCCGCACCCTCGCGGTGCGCAAGTACCGCTCGGCCACCGCCTGACGGCCCCGGACACGGCGAAGCCCCCGGTGTCCGCGCGATCCGGCGGACACCGGGGGCCCGAGGCCAGGCAAGGCAGAGGCTGCCGGGCGAGGCGGAGGCTGGTGGGTCAGCCCGAGTACGGCACGGCCTTCAGGATCCGCACCGAGGCCTTCTTGCCGTTCGGCAGTTCGTACTCCGCGTCCTCGCCGACCTTGTGGCCGATGACGCCGGCGCCCAGCGGGGACTGCGGCGAGTACGTCTCGATCTCGGAGCTCGCGTACTCGCGGGACGCGAGCAGGAACTCAAGGGTGTCGTCCTCGTCACCGTCGAAGGCGATCGTGACGACCATGCCGGGTGCGACGGCGCCGTCGGCGGAGGCCGGGGCCTCGCCCACCTGGGCGTTTTCGAGAAGCTGGGTCAGCTGCCGGACACGCAGCTCCTGCTTGCCCTGCTCCTCCTTGGCCGCGTGATACCCGCCGTTCTCACGCAGGTCGCCCTCCTCACGCGCGGCCGCGATCTTGGCGGCGATATCCGTGCGCGCAGGACCAGAAAGGTACTCAAGCTCGGCCTTGAGCTTGTCGTACGCCTCCTGGGTCAGCCAGGTGACGTTCTCACTGGTCTGGGTCACAGGGTGCTCCTCGTCGGTACTGGGAATACAAAGCATCGCCCTACCCAGAAGAATGTTCCTTCTTGGGTGGGCGAAACCACGAGCCTAACAATTCGAGAGCGAAAGGGGGAGGACATAAGCCATCAGAATCACATCAACGCAGGTCAGCGTGTACGTGTTCCGGGTGATGGATCAGCCCGGGCGGCCCGTTCAGCCCGTGTGGCAGCCGAGTAGCTCGGCCGTGCTGCCCTTCGCCGTCGTACGGAGCGTGACGACCTGGTCGATCCGTGTGGCGCTGCCGGTGAAGCGGAAGTCCGCGCGGCCCACCTCGGAGCCGTCCGCCGCCTGGGAGCGCAGGGTGCAGTAGCCGTCGGTTCCGGAGTCCTTGTGGACCTCCAGATGCACCTTGACCGCGTTGTCCGAGGCCACGAAGGTGATCACCTGGGCGCTGATCCTGGTCTCGAAGACCTTGTCGTAGGCGAAGTAGCCGACGAGAGCGAGCAGGAGCGTGCCCAGCACCACGGCGGCGACCCTGAGCTTGCGGTCTGCACGCTCGTCCGAGGAGCGGCCGTAGCGGCCCTCGGGCAGCCGCGTGCTCGCCGTGCTCATGATCTTCCTCTCGGCAGAACCGGACCCGGAATTATTCGCCCCCCGATTCCGTCACTATAGAAGCCGCCGATCGCGCCGAAGACACGGGGCGCCGAGTTACCGAGGATTGAGTCTTGACTGACCAGCTGCGACTGATGGCCGTACACGCGCACCCCGACGACGAGTCCAGCAAGGGTGCGGCCACGATGGCGAAGTACGTGTCCGAGGGGGTGGACGTGCTGGTGGTGACCTGCACCGGCGGAGAGCGCGGGTCCATCCTCAATCCGAAGCTCCAGGGCGACAAGTACATCGAGGAGCACATCCACGAGGTACGCAAGAAGGAGATGGACGAGGCCCGCGAGATCCTCGGCGTGGGGCAGGAGTGGCTCGGCTTCGTCGACTCCGGCCTGCCCGAGGGCGACCCGCTGCCCCCGCTGCCCGAGGGCTGCTTCGCCCTGGAGGACGTCGACAAGGCGGCCGGTGAGCTGGTCCGCAAGATCCGCGCCTTCCGCCCGCAGGTGATCACCACCTACGACGAGAACGGCGGCTACCCGCACCCCGACCACATCATGACCCACAAGATCTCCATGGTGGCGTTCGAGGGCGCGGCGGACACCGAGAAGTACCCGGAGGGCGAGTTCGGGCCGGCCTGGCAGCCGCAGAAGCTCTACTACAACCAGGGCTTCAACCGCCCGCGCACCGAGGCACTGCACCACGCGATGCTGGAGCGCGGCCTGGAGTCGCCGTACGGGGACTGGCTCAAGCGCTGGAAGGAGTTCGAGCGCGTCGAGCGCACGCTGACCACGCACATTCCGTGCGCGGACTTCTTCGAGATCCGGGACAAGGCGCTGATCGCGCACGCCACGCAGATCGACCCGGACGGCGGCTGGTTCAAGGTGCCGATGGAGCTCCAGAAGGAGGTCTGGCCGACGGAGGAGTACGAGCTCGCGAAGTCGCTCGTCGATACCTCCCTCCCCGAGGACGACCTCTTCGCGGGCATCCGGGACAATGCCTGACATGAGCGCAAGCGTGAGCCTGGCAGTGACGCACCTCGTCCCCCTCGCCAAGGAGGTCGACCAGAACAAGGTCACCCCCGGTGTCCTCGGCTTCATCGTCTTCGCGGTGATGGCTCTGGCCGTGTGGGGCCTGATGAAGTCGATGAGCAAGCACATGAACAAGGTCGACTTCAAGGAAGCCCCGGACGCCGAGGCGAAGCAGGACGCCGACTCCGCGGCGCGCCGGGGCTGACCCCGGGCGTCAGCGCGCCGCCGGTACCGCCACCCCCATCACCTCCCGGGCGTGGCGGTCCGGTGTCATGCGCAGCCGCCAGGCCTGCCAGCCGGCCTCCAGGCTGACGCCCCGCTCCAGCAGCAAGGCGTACGCCGTGAGGCCCTCGGTCAGCTTCTCGTCCCGCAGCGGATGCGTGGCGCGGGCCAGCTGGGCCAGCTCCTCCTGGGCGACGGCCGTGCCGACCTCCGTGCCGCCCGGCGCCGCGTACGGCAGCAGGGTGCAGCGCAGGAAGCGGGCCCAGTCCTCGCCGCGCAGGTCGCCGTAGGAGGCGAACAGATCGCGTGCCTCGTCGCACAGGGCCAGCGCCGCTTGCGTGCGCGCATTGCCCGCGTCGACCACGGCCAGCTCCAGGCAGGTCCACGCCTCGCCGTGGGCGACGCCGATGCGCTGGAAGTCGGCGCGGGCGTCCACGAGGAGCTGCCGGGCGAAGCCGGAGTTGCGCAGCGAACCGGTCTGCGCGGCCCGCTGGTCGCGGGTGACCCGGGCCGAGTGGTGCCGGGCGCAGGCCAGGCCGTAGACGTCGCGCATCCGGGAGAACATCGTGCGGGACCGTTCGAGGGCGCGGACCGACGGGTCCAGCTCCCCGGACTCCTCCAGCGCCTGGCCCAGGTAGTACAGCGTCCAGGCCTCGCCGCGCGCGTCCTCGTTCTCCCGGTGCCGGGCGGCCGCCTGCCTGAGGCCCTCCACGGCCGGTGCGGGGTCGCCGTTCACCAGGCGGGCGCGGGCCAGCTGGGTCAGCGCCCACGCCTCGCCGCGCGCGTCGCGCGTGCGGCCGTACCGCTCCAGGGCGGCCCGCAGCTCCGTCTCCGCGCGCGGTACGTCGCCCATCCGCAGCGCCAGCTGGCCGAGCTGGAAGTGCGCCCAGGCCTCGCCGTGCACCGAGCCGCCCTCGTGGTGCAGCACCAGGGAGCGGGTGAGCAGCTCCAACGCCTCCGACAGCCGGGCCCGGTCGCGCTGGACGGCCGCCAGGGCGTGCATCGTCCAGGCCCGGTCGGTCGCCAGCTCCGGCGCCGCCTGCAGATCCAGCGCCTCCTGGAGTTTGGCGGCGGCCTCGGTGAGATTGCCCTGGTGGTGCAGGGTGATGCCGAGCGAGCACAGGGCGCGGGCCGCACCGGCGTCGTGGTGGGCCTCCCGGTACAGGTCCACCACCGAGGCCAGTGTGGTGCGCGCCTTGTCCAGCTCGCCCAGCTGCCGGGCCGCGATACCGGTGCGCCACTGCACCGAGCGCACCAGCAGCCCCTGGTCCACGGCCTGCGCCAGCTCGCTGATCTCGCCGAGCCGGTACAGGTCGCCGCGCAGCAGGCAGTAGTCGCACAGCGCGCCCAGCAGGTTCAGCACCGCCGCCTGGTTCACGCCCTCCGCCTGGCGCAGGGCCGCCGTGATGAAGCTGGACTCGTCGTCCAGCCAGCGCAGCGCCTCGTCGAGCGAGGTGAAGCCGTGCGGGCCGAACTGGTGCGAGCGCGTCGACATGTTCCCGTCGACCAGGCGCAGTACGGAGTCGGCCAGGTCCGCGTAGTTCACGATCAGCCGTTCCTGGGCCGCCGTGCGCTCAGCCGGGTCCTCCTCGTCCAGCAGCCTGGCCTGGGCGAAGGCGCGCACCAGGCTGTGCAGCCGGTAGCGGTTGCCGCGGACGTGGTCGAGCAGTCCGGCGCGGGCGAGGGCGACGAGGTGCCGGGTGGCCTCGGCCTCGTCCGTGCCGAGCAGGGCGGCGGCCGCCGCCGCGCCGAGCGAGGCCCGCCCGGCGAGCGCGAGCCTGCGCAGCAGCCGGCGGGAGGGCTCCGGCTGGTCGGTGTAGCGCAGCCACAGGGCGCGCTCCACCGGCTCCACCGGGCCGTACACGCTCAGGTCCGCCGCCAGTTGCCGGGGTGAGCGGGGGCCGAGTGCGGAGCCCGCGATCCGCAAGGCCAGCGGCAGTCCGCCGCACAGGTCCCGGATTCGTTCGGCGGACTCGGCGTCGTACGGGCCGGACGTGTCTTCGGCGGCGGCGCTCAGCAGCTCCTCGGCGCCCGCCGCGTCCAGTGCCTCGACCGGCAGGTGGTGCACCCAGGCCGGCAGGTCCGCGGGCAGGTCGAGGGCCGTGCGGGCGGTGACCAGGACCAGGCTGTCGGAGCGCTCGGGCACCAGCGCCCGCACCTGTTCCGGGTCCGAGGCGTCGTCCAGCACGATCGTCACGGGCAGACCGGTCAGCTGCTGGTGATACAGCTCGGCGAGCCGCTTGAGCTGCTGGTCGGGGGAGGAGCGCTCCCGGAACAGCAGCTGTTCGCGGGGTGCGCCGAGCCGGTTGAGCAGATGCAGCAGGGCGTCGCGGGTGGGCAGCGGGGTCTCCTCCCGGCCGCCGCCGCGCAGGTCCACGACCACCGCGCCGCGGAAGTGGTCGCGCAGATCGTGTGCCGCGCGCACGGCGAGCGTGGTCCGGCCGGAGCCGGGTTCGCCGTGCAGGACGACCACCGTCGGCCGGGTCTCGGTGGCCGCCCGCGCGGCCTGCGCCCACTGTCTGATGCGTGCCAGCTCCGCCCGGCGTCCCGAGAACCGGCCGTCCGGCTCGGGCAGCTGGCCGAACGACTGCTCCAGCACCGTGCGTCTGCGGGCCGCCGCGCTCTTGTCGGCGCCGCGCAGGGTGGGGCTCGCGGTCTTCTTCCGGCCCGTGGAGGCGCTGAGCATTCGCTGCTGGTCGAGGAAGGGGCGGATGCCCCGCACCTCCAGAGCGGTCAGCCACTGCAGCCGTAACTGCTCCGCACCGCCGGGCTGGCCCGCGGCGCCGGCCCGGTGATGGGCGGCCGGCAGATGGGTGCCGGCCACCTTCACCACGGTCGCGGCGGCACCGACCGCCCCGGCGGCCACGCCGGCACCGACCGCCGTGCCCGTACCGGTGCCCAGGGAGAGGTCGGCCACCGCCGCGGCGACCGCGGCGACGGCCGCCACCAGCAGGGCCGTTCCGGCGCCGTCGCGGGCGTAGCGCTGCCCGAAGGTCAGCCGGCCCGCCTCGGCCTCGTCCAGTGCGCGGGTGTACGCCTCGTACTCCTCGCCGGCCGACCCGGCCATCGCGTCCAGCTCACCGCGCGCCCGCGACAGCAGCACCTGCCCGTCGACCCGTCCGCCCGAGCGGCGCACCTCCTCCTCCACGGCCCGCTCCAGCAGCCGCTCGGCCTCCGCCCGATGGCTCTCCCGCATGTCCAGTCCCCTCCGGCGGCAACATCCTTGGCTTACGAGTGTCCTTCGAGCCGGACCGGATGGCGAGGGTGCGACGATCAGCGGACCGGTGAGGATTTCGTGCGGGCACGCCCGGCGAGGACGGGTTTCTCCGCCGTCCCCGGGCCCGTGGGAGAGTGGAACGGTGAACCGACTGGCGCATGAGACGTCCCCGTACCTCCTCCAGCACGCCGACAACCCCGTCGACTGGTGGCCCTGGTCGGCCGAGGCCTTCGCCGAGGCCCGCGAGGCCGGCAAACCGGTCCTGCTGAGCGTCGGGTACTCCAGCTGCCACTGGTGCCATGTCATGGCTCACGAGTCCTTCGAGGACCAGGCCACCGCGGACTACCTCAACGAGCACTTCGTCAGCGTCAAGGTCGACCGCGAGGAGCGCCCCGACGTCGACGCCGTCTACATGGAGGCCGTCCAGGCCGCCACCGGCCAGGGCGGCTGGCCCATGACCGTGTTCCTCACCCCGGACGCCGAACCCTTCTACTTCGGGACCTACTTCCCGCCCGCGCCCCGGCACGGCATGCCCTCCTTCCGGCAGGTGCTGGAGGGTGTCCGGCAGGCCTGGGACACCCGGCGCGACGAGGTCGGCGAGGTCGCCGGGAAGATCGTGCGCGACCTCGCCCAGCGGGAGATCAGCCACCAGGGCGACCGCGTGCCCGGCGAGGAGGAACTCGCCCAGGCCCTTCTCGGTCTCACCCGGGAGTACGACCCGCAGCGCGGCGGATTCGGCGGGGCGCCGAAGTTCCCGCCGTCGATGGTCCTGGAGTTCCTGCTGCGCCACCACGCGCGCACCGGCTCCGAGGGCGCCCTCCAGATGGCCCAGGACACCTGCGAGCGCATGGCCCGGGGCGGGATCTACGACCAGCTGGGCGGCGGGTTCGCCCGCTACTCCGTCGACCGTGACTGGGTCGTGCCGCATTTCGAGAAGATGCTGTACGACAACGCGCTGCTGTGCCGTGTGTACGCCCATCTCTGGCGGGCCACCGGGTCGGACCTCGCCCGGCGCGTCGCGCTGGAGACCGCGGACTTCCTGGTCCGTGAACTGCGCACGGACGAGGGCGGGTTCGCCTCCGCGCTCGATGCCGACAGCGAAGAGGAGGTGTCGCGCGACGGGGGTGCCGCCGGACGGAGTCCGGTGGAGCGTCTTCAGAAGGATGGTGGCGGGAGCCGGGAGGGCGGCAGTGGGCGGCACGTCGAGGGGGCGTACTACGTCTGGACGCCCGAGCAGCTGCGCGCCGCCCTCGGGGACGCGGACGGCGACCTCGCTGCCCAGTACTTCGGGGTGACCGACGAGGGTACCTTCGAGCACGGGCAGTCCGTTCTCCAACTGCCGCAGACGGAAGGTGTCTTCGACGCCGAGAAGGTCGGCTCCATGCGCACCCGGCTGCTCGCCGAGCGCGCCGGACGCCCTGCCCCTGGCCGGGACGACAAGGTCGTCGCCGCCTGGAACGGGCTCGCGATCGCCGCGCTCGCCGAGACCGGCGCCTACTTCGACCGTCCCGACCTGATCGAGGCCGCACTCGGTGCCGCCGACCTCCTCGTGCGCGTGCACCTCGACGAGCACGCCCGGCTGGCCCGCACCAGCAAGGACGGCCGCGTCGGCCCCAACGCCGGGGTGCTGGAGGACTACGGCGACGTCGCCGAGGGCTTCCTCGCGCTCGCCTCCGTGACGGGGGAGGGCGTCTGGCTCGACTTCGCCGGGCTGCTCCTCGACCATGTGCTCACCCGGTTCGCCGACCCCGACACCGGCGCGCTCTACGACACCGCCGCCGACGCCGAGCGGCTCATCCGCCGCCCGCAGGACCCCACCGACAACGCCACCCCGTCGGGATGGACCGCGGCGGCCGGTGCCCTGCTCGGCTATGCCGCGCACACCGGATCGGAGGCGCACCGGACGGCGGCCGAGCGGGCGCTGGGTGTCGTCACCACGCTCGGGCCGCGCGTGCCGCGGTTCATCGGCTGGGGGCTCGCCGTCGCCGAGGCCCTCCTCGACGGGCCGAAGGAGATCGCCGTCGTCGGCACCTCGCCGGCCGACAAGGAGACAACCGCCCTGCACCGCACGGCACTTCTGGGGACGGCCCCCGGGGCCGTCGTGGCCGTCGGGGCTCCGGAGAGCGATGAGTTCCCGCTGCTCTCCGGCCGCTCGCTGGTGGCAGGTCAACCTGCGGTTTACGTCTGCCGTAACTTTACGTGCGACGCCCCGACGACGGATCCGGAACGGCTGCGGGCGGCCCTGAACCCGCGCTGATCAGCCGAAACGCAGTGGAAAGCGGTTGCACCGAAGTGTCCGGATGTGGGCAGGTGTTCGGATAGATACCGCTTCCCACCCCTTCCCGCCCCTTCTCTCCCCCCATCCCGAAACAAGCTCTTTATCGGAAGACCTCCCAGACTTCACAGATCCCACCTACGCTCTCCACATCGACACAACGGGTGACCGGTGATGACCGACCGTTGTGTGCACAGGGGGTTTCAGGGGGATCTGGGGGGATCTTTTGCTGACGTCTGTCTTCATCGCTGCCGTTTCGCTTGCCCTTTTCTGGATGGCGGCCTTCACTCTGTGGTGGCAGATGCACGCGTGGCGTACGCCCGAGGTGCTGGCCTCCACCCGGTTCGGCAGACCGGACGGCGACGAACACCTGTCGTTCTCGCTGCTCGTGCCGGCCCGCCATGAACAGGCGGTGCTCGACCACACCATCCAGCGGCTGCTGGAGTCCACACACACCGACTTCGAGATCATCGTGATCGTCGGCCACGACGACCCGGAGACGAGTGAGGTGGCCCGCGCGGCCGCCGAACGCGACAAGCGCGTCCGGGTCGTCGTCGACACCCACGAGAAGAAGAACAAGCCCAAGGCCATGAACACGGCGCTGCCGCACTGCCGCGGTGACGTCGTCGGGGTCTTCGACGCCGAGGACCAGGTCCATCCGGAGCTGCTCGCGCACGTCGACCACGCCTTCCGTACGACCGACGCGGACGTCGTCCAGGGCGGCGTCCAGCTCATCAACTTCCACTCCAGCTGGTACAGCCTGCGCAACTGCCTGGAGTACTTCTTCTGGTTCCGCTCCCGGCTGCATCTGCACGCGCAGAAGGGGTTCATCCCGCTCGGCGGCAACACCGTCTTCGTCCGGACGGACGTGCTGCGGGCGGCCGACGGCTGGGACCCCGACTGCCTCGCCGAGGACTGTGACCTGGGTGTCCGGTTGTCGTCCGTCGGCAAGAAGGTCGTCGTCGCCTACGACTCCGACATGGTCACCCGTGAGGAGACACCGGGCTCGCTCATGTCGCTGCTCAAGCAGCGCACCCGCTGGAACCAGGGCTTCCTCCAGGTGTACCGGAAGAAGGACTGGCACCAACTGCCGGGATTCGGACAGCGGCTGCTCGCCCGGTACACCCTGATGACCCCGTTCATGCAGGCCTTCGCCGGGGTGATCATCCCGCTGAACGCGGCCGTCGCGCTCTTCCTCGACGTGCCCGTCGGCGTCGCCTTCCTCACCTTCCTGCCGCTGGTCACCGCCGTCGTCACCTTCGTCTTCGAGGTGGTCGGGCTGCATGACTTCGGCGTCCAGTACGGCCTCAGGGTCCGCTTCGCCCACTACGCCAAGCTCATCGTGGGCGGCCCCTTCTATCAGGTCCTCCTCGCCGGTGCCGCGATCCGCGCCGTGTGGCGCGAGCAACGCGGCCGCAACGACTGGGAGTTGACCTCGCACGTCGGCGCGCACCTCACCGCGGCCGAGCCCCTCCGAGAGGACGTTCCTGCGTGACCTCCACCCTTCCCGCGGTGACCGCAGCGACGGTCCCCGCGCAGCGCCAGGCTGCGCCCACGACACGTTCGACCGGTCGAACGCAGCCTCCGGTACGACTTCGGTCCTCCCGCCCCGACCTGCTGCTCTGCGGTGCGCTGCTCGTGGCGATCCTCGTCGTCCAGAGCTGGAACATCGCCGACTACCCGACCCTCAGCGACGACGAGGGCACCTACCTCGCCCAGGCCTGGGCCGTCCAGCAGGGCAGGGGACTTGCCCACTACACCTACTGGTACGACCACCCGCCGCTCGGCTGGATCCAGATAGCCCTGCTCAGCTGGCTTCCCTCGAAGCTCAGCCCCGGCTCCATGACCGTCGGCACCATGCGCCTCGCCATGCTGCTGATCAGCGGCGTCAGCGCGGTCCTCGTCTACTTCCTCGGCCGCCGCCTCTCCCTGCCGCGCTGGGCCGCCGGACTCGGCATGGCCCTGTTCGGGCTGTCCCCGCTCGCGGTCGTCCTCAGCCGGGAGATCTTCCTCGACAACATCGCCGTGATGTGGCTGCTGCTGGCGTTCTGCCTCGCCGCCTCGCCCAGCCGCCACCTCTGGCACCACTTCGGCGCGGGCCTCGCCGCCGCCGCGGGCGTCCTCACCAAGGAGACGATGCTCGTCGTCCTGCCCGCCCTGCTCGTCACCATGTGGCGGCACAGCCACCGCGACACCCGCAAGTTCGCCCTCACCGGAGCCGTCACCGCCTGCGCCCTGATCGGCTTCTCGTACCCGCTGTTCGCGCTGCTCAAGGGCGAGCTGTTCCCGGGCGCCGGACACGTCTCCCTGTGGGACGGCATCACCTACCAGATGTCCCGGCCCGGGTCCGGCTTCATCCTCGACCAGGGCTCCGGCTCGTACGGCGTGCTGCACTCCTGGCTCTACTACGACCGGGTCCTGCCACTCGGCGGCCTCGCCGGCGCCCTGCTCCTGCTGGTCACCTGGCGCTGGTCGGTCACCGCCCGCGCGCTCGCCGGACCGTCCCTGACCGTGGCCATCCTGGCCGTCGTAGCCCTCAGGCCGAACGGCTATCTGCCCGCCATGTACGTCATCGGCGCCCTGCCCTTCCTCGCCCTGGTACTGGCCGGCGCCGCCGCCTCCGTCGCGCACGCGGTGCTGCGCCGGTGGCGGGCCGAGAGCGAGAAGCGGTACGTCACCGGCGGCCGGTACGCGCTCGCCGCCGTGCTCGCGCTCGCCGCCGGCGCCTACGTCGTACCGCACTGGTACGACGGCGACCGCACCGCCGTCACCGCCGACGCCAACAAGCCCTACCGGCAGGCCTCCCACTGGCTCAGCACGAAGGTCGCGGACCCGAAGGACACCCGCGTCCTCGTCGACGACGCCCTCTGGCTGGACCTCGTACACGCCGGATACCGGCCCGGACTCGGCGCCATCTGGTTCTACAAGGCCGACCTCGACCCGGCCGTCACGAAGACCATGCCGCACGGCTGGCGGGACATCGACTACGTCGTCGCCTCGCCGACCGTCCGCCGCGACGCCAAGGACCTGCCCAACGTCAGGGCCGCCATCCAGCACTCCGCGCCGGTCGCCACCTTCGGCACCGGAGAGGACCGCGTCGAGATCCGGCAGATCCAGGCCACCGGGAGTGCCCGATGAGCGAGTACACCGCCCCTGTACCCGGCCTCGACGACGTCGAGATACCTGAACCCGGCGCCGTCACCCTCGTCGTACCGACCTTCAACGAGTCCGCGAACATCCGTCAACTGCTGCACCACATCACCGAGTCGGTGCCCGCGCGGATGCCGTGCGAGGTCCTCTTCGTGGACGACTCCACCGACGACACCCCCGAGGTCATCCGTGAGGCCGCCGAGGACTGCCCGTACCCGGTGGCCGTACTGCACCGCGAGGAACCCGTCGGCGGGCTCGGCGGGGCGGTGGTCGAGGGACTGAAGGCGGCGGGCTCGGAGTGGATCGTCGTCATGGACGGCGACTGCCAGCATCCGCCGTCCCTGGTACCGGAGTTGATCGCCACCGGGGAGCGTACGAACGCCGGACTGGTCGTCGCCTCCCGGTACATCGCGGGCGGCAGCCGGGCCGGGCTCGCCGGTGGTTACCGGGTCGCCGTCTCGCGCGGCGCGACCTGGCTCGCCAAGGCCCTCTTCCCGCGCCGGCTGCACGGCATCAGCGACCCGATGAGCGGCTTCTTCGCCATCCGGCGCAGCGCGGTCACGGCCGACGCTCTGAAGCCGCTCGGCTACAAGATCCTGCTGGAGCTGGCCGTGCGCAGCCGGCCCCGGCAGGTCGCCGAGGTGCCGTTCGTCTTCCAGGACCGGTACGCGGGCGAGTCCAAGTCCACGGCGCGGGAAGGCTTCCGCTTCCTGCGCCACCTGGCGGGCCTGCGCACCGCGTCCCCGGTCGCCCGCATGATCGGCTTCGGGCTGATCGGGGCGAGCGGCTTCGTGCCCAATCTGGTGGGCCTCGCCGTCCTCACGGGGCTCGGCATGCACTACGTGCTCGCCGAGATCCTCGCCAACCAACTGGGCGTCGCCTGGAACTTCCTGCTCATCGAGCAGCTGCTGTTCCGCGACCGGCGCGCGCACCGCCGCTGGTGGGACCGGCTCGGCCGGTTCGCGCTGCTCGCCAACGCCGACCTCGTGCTGCGGATTCCGCTGATCGCGCTGCTCGTCGACCGGTTCGGCATGGGCGCCCTGCCCGCGACCGCGCTCGCGCTGGTCATGACGTTCGTCCTGCGCTTCGCCGGGACCGAAGCGCTGGTCTATCTCCCCCGTCGCCGGGGGAGCCGAGCAAGGAGAGCCGTGTGAGCCGTAAGTACCGCAGACGGACCGCGCTGGCCGGGGTGGGCGCCCTGACCGCCGGTCTGCTTCTGACCGCACCCCAGCCGGCCGAGGCCGCCAACCTGATCAAGAACCCCGGCTTCGAGACCGCCGGCACGAACGACTTGCCGTACTGCTGGGAGAAGTCCGGCTGGGGCGACAACGACTTCACCTTCGAGACGACCTCGGACGCGCACTCCGGGACCAAGGCCATGAAGGTCACGCTGACCCGCCGGGTCGACGGCGACCGCAAGGCGATGATCACCGAGTCCACCGACTGCGCGCCGGTCGTGACCGTCGGCAAGCAGTACGACCTGGGCCTCTGGTACAAGACCACGACCCCCGACGCGAACGTCACGCTGTTCCGGCACGACACGACGGCCGGCTGGCAGTACTGGACCGACGTCAAGACGCTGGACATGGCCTCGGACTGGACCCAGGCGTCGGTCCGCACCCCCGAGATCCCGGCCGGCACCGACCGCATCACCTGGGGTGTCTCCGTGTACGGCACCGGGTCGGCGACCACCGACGACTACACCATGGACCAGGTGCCGGACGTGATCCCGCCCGCGCAGTGCACCGGCACCAGTGACCAGTGTGCGGGCGGCAGCTGGTCGGTGCTGCCGACGCAGAACCCGGTCCGCTCCATGCACTCCGTCGTGCTGAAGAACGGCAAGGTGCTGCTGATCGCCGGCTCCGGCAACAGCGAGGAGCAGTTCAACGCGGGCACGTTCACGAGCGCGGTGTACAACCCGGCCGACGGCACCTACAAGGTCATCCCGACGCCGAAGGACATGTTCTGCGCGGGCCACGTCCAGCTCCAGGACGGCCGGGTGCTGGTCCTGAGCGGCAACAAGGCGTACCCGGTCGCGGGCGGGCACGGGTACGAGGGCTTCAGGGACTCGTACATCTTCGACCCGACGACGGAGACGTACACCAAGACGAACGACCTGAACGACGGCCACTGGTACCCGTCGGCGACCGAGCTCGGCAACGGTGACGTCATCACCTTCGGCGGGCTGCGCGAGGACTCCACCGGCTCGGTGACCGCCGAGCGCTGGTCGGACGCCCAGCAGCAGTGGCTGCCGACCTGGCAGGTCAACCAGACCTGGTCGTACTGGGGCCTGTACCCGGCGATGATCCTCATGCAGGACGGCCGCCTCTTCTACACGGGCAGCCACGTCTTCGGCAACAACATCCCCGGCACGGGCTCGGCGATCTACGACTACGGCGCCAACACGATCACGCAGATCCCGGGGCTCCAGAACAAGGACCAGCGGGACCAGTCGGCGTCCGTGCTGCTGCCTCCGGCGCAGGACCAGCGGGTGCTGACGATCGGCGGCGGCAACATCGACTCCAACCCCGACGCCAACCGCCTCACGGACCTGATCGACCTCAAGCAGCCGAACCCGTCGTACGTCGCCGGGCCGCCGCTGCCGCAGGGCACGGTCGACCTCGGGAACGGGCCACAGCCGGAGACCGGCGGCCAGGGCAAGATGTACGCCTCCGCCGTGCTGCTGCCCGACGGCAAGGTGCTGGAGACGGGCGGTGCCCTGCACAACCGGGCCAACCCGGTGTACGAGTCCTCGCTGTACGACCCCGGCACCAACACCTTCCAGCAGGTCGCCGCCGACCCCCAGGCCCGCGGCTACCACTCCTCGGCGTTCCTGCTGCCCGACGGCCGGGTGATGGCCACCGGCGACAACCCGGGCAACGGCAGCTGGAACCACAACGTGTCCATCTACACCCCGTCGTACCTCTTCAAGGGCCCCCGGCCGACGATCACCTCGGTGATCAGCCAGGAGTGGAAGTACGGCGACACCCAGCGGATCACGGTGGACCGCCCGATCGCGAAAGCGGAGCTGATCCGCCCGGCGGCGGTGACCCACTCCTCGGACCCGAACCAGCGCTTCGTGGACCTGCCGCTGTCGGTGGACGGCAACAACGTCGACCTGAACGTGACGAACAACCCGAACGTCGCCCCGCCCGGCTGGTACATGCTCTTCGCGGTCGACGCCAACGGCGTTCCGTCCGTTGCCCAGTGGGTCCATCTGACGGGCCCGACGGCCATGACCGCCGCCTCACCGCACGTCCACTCCTTCGCCGACTCCCTGACCGGCAAGGTCTCCGGCCCCGGCAAGAAGCGCACGTCCCAGCAGGTCAGCCCGACGCTCTCCGGCTGCGACCGCCACTACGGCTCGATCAACGTGTGTGTACCGACCGTCTTCCCGCCCGAGGTGAAGAAGACGACGGCCGCACGCTGCGCCTGGCTTCGGGAGAACAACTACGGCCGGCTGAAGGTCAACGGCAGGGACGATCCGCTGGGTCTCGACCCGAACCGGGACGGGGTGGCGTGCGGAAAGGGGGACGTCCGGCGCCGCTGAGGATCATCGCCCCGAGCGTGAGCCGATCCCCCACTGCACGAACACGGCCCCGGGCCTGGCGGACCTCCACCGGGCCCGGGGCCGGACCGGTTTCGGCTCCCGTACTCAATCCCCCTGGGTACGCATGCTCAACGCCCGCTCCACGACCGCCTCCAGCTGGTCGTGGTGGGCGCCCTTCCAGTACGCCCGGCCGCAGGAGGTGCACTGGGCGAAGACGTCGTACGAGCGTTGGGTGCCGCCCTTGAGCTGGTCGGCCAGTTCTTCCTTCGTCGCTTGCTTCAGCAGGCCGTTGCAGGCCGTGCAGCGGGTCCAGGGGTGCAGGGCGGGGGCGAAGCGGTCGAGGACGTCGTGGAGCTGGTCGTCGGGGCGGGTGCTGTAGACGAAGGCGCCCGCCCAGAGTTCACGGCGGCGCAGCAGGCCCCGGTCGCGGCTCAGCATCACGCGTTTCTCGGCTGCCGAGCGGGCCGCCAGCGCCGGGTCGCCGATGTCCGTCGACTCGTACGCCGTGTCCACGCCGAGGAGGCGGAGGCGGCGGGCCAGGGTGCCGAGGTGGACGTCGAGGAGGAAACGGAGCGGGGCGCCGGGGACCTGCTGGGGGCGGGCGACCGGGCGTACGCTCACGTGCTCGCCCGGCCTGGGGATGTGTGACACCGGGACCTCGTGGCCGTCCACCAGCAGGGCGCCCACCTCGGTCAGCGGCACGCCCAGGGACTCGATGACATGGCCGAGGGTGGAGACGCCGTCCGTGGCCAGGGGGGTCGTACCGGCGCGCCGGGACTGCGGTACGAACACATGGAGCGCGGGGGCGACTTCGACGTGGATCTCGGCTGCGTTCACTTCGTCAGCATCCCATGGCGGGCCGGTGCGACCTCAGCGGTTTTCGCCCGGCAGCCCCTGCTCCAGGACGTCCAGGGCCCGGTCCATGAGGTCGCCGAGTTCGCCCGTGAAGTCGTTCTCAGCCCAGTACATGGAGACCTCCATCAGGCCGCCGATGAGGGACATGGCGTAGACGCGGATCTCCAGGCTGCCGGGGTCCAGGCCGGAGCGTTCGGCGAGGACCTCACGGAGCAGGCGGCCGGTCTCCGACATGCTCTCGAACATCCGGGAGCGGACGGCGGGGACCTGCACCGCGAGGTGGGTGCGCATGCGCACCACCTCGGGTCCCTCGGCCATGTTCGCGTCGACGGCCTTGTGCAGCACATGCCGCATCGAGTCCATCCACGACTCGCCGGCGGGCCGGGCACGCAACTCCTCGGCGATCAGCGGGTCGTACTCGTCCGTGAGGACGATGTCCTCCTTGGTCGGGAAGTAGCGGAAGACCGTCGACGGCGACACCTCGGCGCGCTCGGCGATCTGCTCGATCGTCGTCGCGTCGTACCCCTGCTCCTGGATCAGCGCGTACGTCGCGGTGCGGATCGCCTCGCGGGTCTTGATCTTCTTGCGTTCGCGCAGGCCCAGCTGGGGGCGGTCGGCGGGGGAGAGCGGGGAACGTGCGGCCGTCATGCGGTTCATTGTCAGGCATCCTCCACGGTGACGACCATGGCGGCACCGGTGCTTTCCGCCTCCTGGGCGGGTGCCGCGGCCTTCGGCAGGAGCACCGCGGCCAGCAGCGCGGCGACCAGCGCGGCGATCCCGCACACCAGCAGGACCACGCCCATGCCGTGGACGTAGGCGTCGTTCGCGGAGGCGGCGAGGCGGGCCGCGCCTTCGGGGCCCGCCTTCGCGGCGATCAGATGCGCGGCGATCACCGACTCCCCGGCGGTGTGCGCCGCCTGCGGGGGCAGCCCGGTGACGTCGAGCCGGTCGCGGAAGATGCCGGCGAGCAGACTGCCCAGCAGGGCGATGCCGATGGCGGCGCCGACCTGGCGCAGCGTCATCAGCAGGCCCGAACCGCTGCCGGCCCGGTCCCGGGGCAGGGCGCCGAGGGCGCCGTCCATCGCGGGCACGATGCAGAAACCGAAGCCGACGCCGGTGATCGACAGCCACAGCGCGACGAAGCCGTACCCGGAGTCGGCCGTCGTACGGCTGCCGAGCAGCGCGGCGAAGGCCAGCACGACCAGCCCGGCGCTCACCACGGCCCGCGCGCCGAACTTGGCGACGACCGGCTGGGCGCCCCGCGCGGCGATCATCAGCCCGCCCATCATCGGCAGCAGCCGCACCCCGGTGCCGAGCGCGTCATGACCGAGGACGGCCTGGAGATACGGCGGCAGCACGAACATCAGGCCCGACAGCACGAACATCACCAGGGTCGCGGCGAGCGTGTTGAACAGGAAGCCGCGGTGGGCCAGCAGCGTCATGTCGAGCATGGGGCGCACGGCCCGGCGTTCGCGCAGCACCAGCGCGGTCAGCAGGACGGCGGCCGCCGCGAACATCGCCAGCACCACGCCGTCGCTCCAGCCCCGGCCGGGCGCCTCGATGATCGCGTAGATGAGGGCGCCGAGGCCGGTCGCGGTGAGCGCGGTGGACAGCGGGGCCACCCGTGGGGAGGCGGGGTCGCTGGTCTCCGGGAGCAGGAAGACACAGGCGGCGATGCCGATGGCGGCCATCGGGACGTTGACCAGGAAGACCGAGCCCCACCAGAAGTGGTTCAGCAGCCAGCCGCCGATGATCGGGCCGAGCGGCAGGCCGAGCGCGGAGGCGGCGGAGATGATGCCGATGGCTTTGGCGCGCTCGTCGGGGTCGAACAGCGAGGGCAGCACGGACAGGGCGAGCGGGGTGACGAGCGCGCCGCCGATGCCCATGAACGCGCGGGCCGCGATGACCCAGTTCACGTCGGAGGCGAGGGCGCCCATCAGGGAGCCGACGAGGAAGAGGGCGAGCCCGGTGATCAGCATCCGGCGCCGCCCGAACCGGTCGCCGAGGAGGCCGGCCGGGAGCATCAGGGCGGCGAAGACGACGACGTACGCATCCGCCATCCACTGCTGCTGGCCGGTGGTGGCGCCGAGATCACCGGCCATCGTCGGCAGCGCCACGTTGAGGATCGTCATGTCGAAGCCGAGCGTGAGCATGCTCGCGACCAGGGCCCCGAGGGCCCACCAGCGCCGAGGGTTCGCGGTGACAGCAACCATGAAATGAGAGTAACTCTCAAAACATAGATACTGTCAATCGATATCTCCTGTCGGCAGAAGAATCGGCAGAAGAAAAGAGGGCCACGGCGAGATGCCGTGGCCCGGAAGGGAGGGTGTCGAGGGGTTACGCGTGCTGGTACGCCACCAGGGAGATGCCGACGTAGTGCACGACGAACGCGGCCAGCGTGAAGGAGTGGAAGACCTCGTGGAAGCCGAACCAGCGCGGTGACGGGTTCGGCCGCTTGATGCCGTAGATCACGCCGCCGGCGCTGTAGAGCAGGCCGCCGACGACGACCAGGACCAGGACGGCGATGCCGCCGGTGCGCAGGAAGTCGGGCAGGAAGAAGACGGCCGCCCAGCCCATCGCGATGTAGCAGGGCGTGTAGAGCCAGCGCGGGGCGCCGACCCAGAAGACGCGGAAGACGATGCCGGCCGCGGCGGCGGCCCAGATCCCCCACAGCAGCCACTGGCCCTTCGCGCTCGGCAGGAGCAGCAGGGTCAGCGGGGTGTAGGTGCCCGCGATGATCAGGAAGATGTTGGCGTGGTCGAGGCGGCGCAGCAGGCCGTCCATCCGTGGGCCCCAGTTGCCCCGGTGGTACAGCGCGCTGACGCCGAACAGCAGGCAGGCCGTCAGGACGTAGATGCCGCAGGCGATGCGGCCTCTGGTCGAGTCGGCAAGAGCGGTGAGCACGAGGCCCGCGACGAGTACGGCCGGGAACATGCCGAGGTGCAGCCAGCCGCGCAGCTTCGGCTTGACCTGCTTGACCTGTTGCGGCAAGGAGAGCGCGGCGGGACCGCGGCCGTCGGCCGGCGTGTCCGTGGGCGCGTCGGGGACGGACGCAGTCATGGCCGCATGGTACCTACGGCACCGTAAGTCGCTTGTCAGCGCCGGTCTTGGTCGTTCGAACGCAAAAAGACCTTCAGGTGACCCAAACCTGTACGTAAAGGAAACGCAAACAGGCCTGGAAACCGTGGTTTTCGTCACGCCGCTCACCTGTAGCTCCCCCTGGACAGATGGGCACTCGCGACGGATGATCAAATGAGTGTGGTCGGCACCGGATGAGCACTTCAAGATCAGTCGTGAAGCATCCGGGTCGCAGCCCCCACGGGGCAACAAGGACAAAATCCCTCACTTAGGAGCAACCGTGGCGCGCGACAACTCGGCTTCCAGCGTTCCCACCAACCACCAGGAACTGATCTCGTGGGTCAACGAGATCGCCGAACTGACGCAGCCGGACAGCGTGGTCTGGTGCGACGGCTCCGAGGCGGAGTACGAGCGGCTGGCCGAAGAGCTCGTAGCCAAGGGGACGTTCAAGAAGCTCGACCCGATCAAGCGCCCGCACTCCTACTACGCCGCCTCCGACCCGACAGACGTCGCGCGCGTCGAGGACCGGACCTTCATCTGCTCCGAGAAGGAGGAGGACGCCGGCCCGACCAACCACTGGAAGGCCCCCGCCGAGATGCGGGAGATCTTCGCCGGTGAGAAGGGTCTGTTCCGCGGCTCCATGCGCGGCCGCACCATGTACGTCGTCCCGTTCTGCATGGGCCCGCTGGGCTCCTCGCTGTCGGCGATCGGCGTGGAGATCACCGACTCCGCCTACGTCGCCGTCTCCATGCGCACCATGACGCGCATGGGCCAGGCCGTCCTGGACGAGCTCGGCGACGAGGGCTTCTTCGTGAAGGCCGTGCACAGCCTCGGCGCCCCCCTGGAGGAGGGCCAGGAGGACGTTCCGTGGCCGTGCAACTCCACCAAGTACATCTCGCACTTCCCCGAGGACCGCGAGATCTGGTCCTACGGCTCCGGCTACGGCGGCAACGCCCTGCTCGGCAAGAAGTGCTACGCGCTGCGTATCGCCTCCGTCATGGCGCGTGACGAGGGCTGGCTGGCCGAGCACATGCTGATCCTCAAGCTCACGCCTCCGCAGGGCGAGTCGAAGTACGTGGCGGCGGCCTTCCCTTCGGCCTGCGGCAAGACCAACCTCGCCATGCTGGAGCCCACGATCTCCGGCTGGACCGTGGAGACCATCGGCGACGACATCGCCTGGATGCGCTTCGGCGAGGACGGCCGCCTGTACGCGATCAACCCCGAGGCCGGATTCTTCGGCGTCGCGCCCGGCACCGGTGAGCACACCAACGCCAACGCGATGAAGACCCTGTGGGGCAACGCGGTCTTCACCAACGTCGCCCTCACCGACGACGGCGACGTGTGGTGGGAGGGCATGACCGAGGAGGCCCCCGCCCATCTGACCGACTGGAAGGGCAACGACTGGACGCCGGCCTCCGAGACCCCGGCCGCCCACCCCAACGCCCGCTTCACCGTCCCCGCCTCGCAGTGCCCGATCATCGCGCCCGAGTGGGAGGACCCCAAGGGCGTGCCGATCTCGGCGATCCTCTTCGGCGGCCGCCGCGCGAGCGCGGTTCCGCTGGTGACGGAGTCCTTCGACTGGAACCACGGCGTGTTCCTCGGCGCCAACGTGGCCTCCGAGAAGACCGCCGCGGCCGAGGGCAAGGTCGGCGAGCTGCGCCGCGACCCGTTCGCGATGCTGCCGTTCTGCGGCTACAACATGGGCGACTACATGGCCCACTGGATCAAGGTCGGCAAGTCCGCGGACGCGGCCAAGCTGCCGAAGATCTACTACGTCAACTGGTTCCGCAAGAACGACGAGGGCGCGTTCGTCTGGCCGGGCTTCGGCGAGAACTCCCGCGTCCTGAAGTGGATCGTGGAGCGCCTCGACGGCAAGGCCGAGGGCGTCGAGACCCCGATCGGCGTGCTGCCGACCAAGGAGGCCCTCGACACCGACGGTCTCGAACTGTCCGAGTCCGACCTGGGCTTCCTGCTCACGGTCGACAGGGACGTCTGGCGCGAGGAGGCTGCACTGGTCCCCGAGCACCTGAACACCTTCGGTGACCACACCCCGAAGGAGCTGTGGGACCAGTACCACGCGCTGGTGGAGCGCCTCGGCTAGTCCCGCCCCAGACTCCACGGCCGGTCGCCGTGCCCTGACCAGCGATCGTCACGACCGGCCGTGGAACGACCCCGGGTGCCCCGCACAATGGCGTGCGGGGCACCCGTTTTCCTATCGGGTGACATACCGGTTCCGGCACTGCAACGCGCCCGAAGGGGCGCGGGGCCGTATCGATGTGCGGCTCCGCCGCGTGGGCGCGACACGCCACAACGAACCGGCACCCGCGAGACGACACAAGCCCCTACGGCGAAAGGCACCGTCGGCCGAAGCCGACGCAGTGTGTGGCTCCCGGTCCGCGCGTCGCTGCGGGTGCACGCGGACCGGGGCCGATCGGGGGACCCCGGGACGGGGTCAGTGGGAGGCGCTCAGCTCTTTCGGGTCGGCCGGCGCGGAGCTGTGGGCGTCCATCCGCTCCGCCGTGAGGATCGCCGCCGCCGTGTCGGCGCGCGACGCGGCGACCACGAGCGCCCGGCCCGCGAGGGTGTGCGCACGCCGGTGCAGGGCGGCGGGGTCGGCACCGGCGGACGGCGTCGCCCGCAGCGGGGCGCGTCCGCCCCGGAGCCGGGACACCTGCTCGGCGAGCCGCTCGGCCGCGTCGTCCAGGTCGGCCGACGGAGTCAGCTCACGCAACTCGTCGGTCACGGCCAGCAGCGCGGCGAGGTGACCGGCGAGCTGGATGTCCAGCTCCTCCTCGCGCGACCTGTGGGGAAAATCGGAGGAGGCGTCGGCCATCGTGCTGTGGACCGACTTGGTGCGGATCGGCTCGTACATGGGATGGCCTCCTGTGCTCTGACAGGAGGCCATCCTAGCTTAGATTTCGTCTAAAGTTGAGCCTGTTCACGGATCGCGATCGGTCCTACGCCTGGCTGTAGCCGTCCAGGAAGTTCCCGATCCGGGTGATCGCGTCCTTCAGGTCGCCGACCGTCGGCAGGGTCACCACCCGGAAGTGATCGGGCTCGGGCCAGTTGAAGCCCGTCCCCTGCACGACCATGATCTTTTCCTGGCGCAGCAGGTCCAGGACCATCCGCCGGTCGTCCTTGATCTTGAAGACCTGGGGGTCGAGGCGCGGGAAGAGATACAGCGCGCCCTTCGGCCGTACACAGCTCACGCCCGGGATCTGCGTCAGCAGGTCGTACGCGGTGTCCAGCTGCTCCTTCAGCCGGCCGCCCGGCAGTACGAGGTCGTTGATCGACTGGCGTCCGCTGAGCGCGGCGACGACCCCGTGCTGTCCCGGCATGTTGGCGCACAGCCGCATGTTCGCCAGGATCGTCAGGCCCTCGATGTAGGAGTCGGCGTGGGCGCGCGGGCCGGAGATCGACATCCAGCCCACCCGGTACCCGGCCACCCGGTACGCCTTCGACATGCCGTTGAAGGTGAGGGTGAGCAGATCGGGGGCGACCTTCGCGGTCGGGGTGTGCGTGGCGCCGTCGTAGAGGATCTTGTCGTAGATCTCGTCGGAGCAGACCAGCAGATTGTGCCGCCGGGCGATGTCCGTCAGCCCCTTGAGCACCGGCTCGTCGTAGACCGCGCCCGTCGGGTTGTTCGGGTTGATGATCACGATCGCCTTGGTGCGGTCCGTGACCTTGCGCTCGATGTCGGCGAGGTCGGGCGTCCAGTCCGCCTGCTCGTCGCAGCGGTAATGGACGGCGGTGCCGCCGGCGAGGGAGACGGCGGCGGTCCACAGCGGGTAGTCCGGCGCCGGTACGAGGACCTCGTCGCCGTCGTCCAGCAGGCCCTGCATGGCCATCACGATCAGCTCGGAGACGCCGTTGCCGATGAAGACGTGCTCGACGTCCGTCTCGATGCCGAGGGTCTGGTTGTGCATGACGACCGCGCGCCGGGCGGCCAGCAGGCCCTTGGCGTCGCCGTAGCCGTGCGCCGTCGAGACGTTCCGGAGGATGTCCTCCAGGATTTCCGGGGGGCACTCGAAACCGAAGGCGGCGGGGTTGCCGGTGTTCAGCTTGAGGATGCGGTGACCGGCCGCCTCCAGCCGCATCGCCTCCTGGAGCACCGGTCCCCGGATCTCGTAACAGACGTTGGCGAGCTTGGTCGACTGGATCACCTGCATGTCGTGAGCTTACGGCCGGTGCACGCCTCTTGGGTCGTGTTTTCCACCACGTGGGACGCGGAGGTTTGCCCGGATTTCGCCGATGGCTGTCTCCGGGGTCACTTGCGTCCCTAGAATCCGGCGTCATGTCCACCGAACGTGAGGGCGAGGCGGGGGCGTACGGTGCACAGGGACCTGCCGGTGTGCCCTGGGAACGACCCCCCGCGCAGCCGAACGTCTACCTCCCGCAGGCCCCGGCCCCGGCGTACGAGGAGTACGCCGATCCCGCCGCCGCCCATGGCTGGCAGAACGCCTACGACGAGACCCGCGAACTGCCCCCGGTGACCGACCCGACCGAGCCGCTGGAGCCGGTCGACGGACCGGGGCCGGGTCAGGGACCGGGTCAGGGACCGAGTCGGGGATCGGGACATGGGTTTGGTCATGGGTTTGGTCATGGGTCGGGCCCGGGCCAGGGGCTGGGTCCGGGGCCGGGGCAGGGGTCTGGTGAGGGGCCGGGTCAGGGATCGGGCCGTGGACCGGGGGAGGGGCGTGCCGAGCGCCGTCGTGCTGAACGACGGCGTGCCGAGCGGCGTACGGGTGGCCGCCGGCGGGTGGCGGTCGTCGCCGGGGCGCTGGGGGTGGCCGGTGCGGTCGCGGTGATCACGGCACTCGCGGGCGGCTCGGACTCCCCGGCTGAGGACGGGTCCAGCCCTGCCGGCGGCGGACACGTGGCCGTGGACGACTCCGCCGTGGCGAACCCCCGCGCGGACACCGGCTCCCCGTCCGGCCCCGCCTCGCCGGCGGCCGGCGGATCCGCCTCGGCCACCTCCCCGGCATCCGGCGCACGCCAGTCGCGGACGCCGGGCGCCCCGACCGTCTCACCCTCCGCCATGACGCCGGGCACACCCGCACCCGCACCCACGACATCGACGCCCAGCCCGACGGCCTCCACGTCGGGCACACCCGGGGGCCGGGGCCGTGGTCACGGCGTGGGACGGACTCGCCACTGAGCGAGGCTCCTCCACACAGGGAAACCCCTACGGCCCGCCCCGCCTTCTTGTTCACACCCCTCTCTCGCCTTGAGAATGCGCATGACAAGCGTGAGGGCGACCGGAAGATCTCCGGTCGCCCACGTCGTCAGAGGGGACCCCCACATGAACAAGCCTCTCCTTGCCGTGCTCTCCTCCGTGGCTCTGGCCGCACTGGGCGCGACCCCGGCGGTGGCCGCACCGCACTCCACACCGCACACCGCCGCACCGCACACCGCCAAGCCCGCCGCAGTCACCGTCGACTTCGCCGGCACCGTCTCGCTCAGCAACTGCTCCGGCTCGGTCATCCGCTTCCCCAACTCCGCGGACACCGACCCGGCGCTCGTGCTGACCAACGGCCACTGCCTGGAGACCGGCTTCCCGCAACCCGGTGAGGTCATCACCGGCCAGTCCTCCAGCCGTACCTTCGGTTTGCTGAACTCCGCCGGCACCAAGGTCGCCACCCTCCGCGCCAACCAGGTCGTGTACTCGACCATGACGGACACGGACATCACGATCTACCGCACGACCACCACGTACGCGGCGATCAAGAGCAACTACGGCATCAGCCCGCTCACCGTGCAGGACACCCACCCGACGTCCGGCACCGCCATCAAGGTCGTCTCCGGCTACTGGAAGACCGTCTACAGCTGCTCCATCGACGGCTTCGTGTACCGGCTTCAGGAGGGCGACTGGACCTGGAAGGACTCCGTCCGCTACACCTCCGCCTGCAACACCATCGGCGGCACCTCCGGCTCCCCGGTGATCGACACCGCCACCGGCAAGGTCGTGGCCGTCAACAACACCGGCAACGAGGACGGCGAGAGCTGCACCGAGAACAACCCCTGCGAGGTGGACGAGAACGGCAACGTCACCGTCCGCCAGGGCATCAACTACGCCGAGGAGACGTACATCATCCCGGCCTGCTTCACCACCGGCAACAAGCTGAACCTCAGCGCGTCCGGCTGCACCCTGCCCAAGCCGTGAGCCTCACGCCGTAAGAGCGGTCAGACGGGGGTGCGACGCACCGCCCGCCCCGCGAGCACATCCGTCCGCTTCCCGTCCTCGATGACGAACCGGCCGTCGACGAAGACGTACGGGATCCCGGTCGGAAGCCTGCGGGGCTCGGCGAACGTCGCGCCCGGCGCCACCGTCTCCGGGTCGAAGAGCACCAGGTCGGCCCGGTAGCCCTCGCGCACCAGCCCGCGGTCCGGCAGCCTCAGCCGGGCCGCGGGCCGGGAGGTGAGGTGTGCGACGCATTCCTCCAGGGTCAGCACCCCCAACTCCCGTACGTAGTGGCCGAGATAGCGCGGGAACGTGCCGTACGCGCGCGGGTGCGGCTTGGCGCCCCGCAGGATGCCGTCCGAGCCGCCGGTGTGGGCGCGGTGCCGCATGATCGCGCGGACGTTCTCCTCGTGCCCGACGTGCTGGAGGATCGTCGTACCGAGCCCGTCCGCCAGCAGCAGCTCGCGGGCCGTCTGCCACGGCGCCTCGCCCCGCAGCCGCGCCGCCTCCCGGACCGTACGGCCCACGTACGCGCCCAGCGCCGGGTCGGCGACGCCCGAGATCTCGATCGTCTCCCACTCCACCGGCACCCCGTGGCAGCCGTCCGAGCCGGTCACCTCCAGGCCGTGCCGGATCCGCTCGGCCGTCTCCGGGTCGCCCAGCCGGGCCAGGATCTCCCGCGGTCCGCCCGCGCTCGCCCAGCTCGGCAGCAGCGCGGCCAGCGTGGTGGAGCCGGGGGTGTAGGGGTAGGTGTCCAGCGTGATGTCCGCGCCGGCGTCGAGGGCCTGGTCGAGCAGGGCGAGCAGCTCCGGCGCCCGGCCCTTGTTCACCCCGAAGTTCATCGTCGCGTGCGCCAGATGCAGCGGACAGCCCGCCTCCCGCGCGAGCTCCACCATCTCGGCGTACGCCGCCAGGGCGCCGGCGCCGTAGGAGCGGTGGTGCGGGCAGTAGTAGCCGTCGTACGACGCCACCACCCGGCACAGCTCGGTCAGTTCGGCGTCCGGAGCGTACATGCCGGGGGTGTAGGTGAGCCCGGAGGACATCCCGACCGCACCCTGCTCCATGCCCTCGGCCACCAACCGCCGCATGCGGTCCAGCTCTTCGGAGGTGGCCGCGCGGTCCTCCCAGCCGACGGCGAGCGCGCGGACCGTGCCCTGCGGGATCAGATACGCGGCGTTCACGGCGATGCCCCGGTCCAGCCGGTCCAGGTACGCGCCGACCGAGCGCCAGTCGAACTCGATGTCGTCGCCGTACCCGTTCCACCCGGTGATCGCCCGCCGCACCTCCTCCAGGGTGCGGTCGTCCACCGGCGCGTACGACAACCCGTCCTGGCCGAGGACCTCCAGCGTGACCCCCTGCGCGGCCTTGGCGCTGTGGTCGGGGTCGCGCAGCAGGGCGAGGTCGGAGTGGGCGTGCATGTCGATGAAGCCGGGGGAGAGGACCAGGCCCTCCGCGTCCAGCTCCCGCATGGCGCGCGGGCGCTGGCAGCCGGCCGCGGCGGCCTCCTTGACGATCGAGACGATCCGGCCGCCGTCGATCACCACATCGGCCCGGTACGACGCCTCGCCGCTGCCGTCCACGACGTCGGCGTCCCGGATGACCAGGTCCTCCACGGAAGGCTCCCTAGAAGTAGGTGCGGATGAAGTCGACGACCGTCCCGTCCGCCTCGGCCACCGGGATCAGCTGCCACTTGTCGAACGACGTGCACGGATGGGACAGCCCCAGCCCGACCCAGTCGCCGACCTCGACGTCCGCGCCCGCGTCCGTGCGCAGCCACAGGTGCTGGTCGGACAGGGCGCTCACCTCGATGCCGCTCGCCGGACGCTCGGTGCCGTTCCGGCGTACCACGTGCGCCACCGGAAGGTCGAGGTCGTAGGCCGCGTCGCGCTTGCCCGCGTTGAGGAAGGCCTGGTCCGCCGAGGGGCGGGAGACGACCTGGGCCCACAGCCGGAACGCGGGCTCCAGGGCGCCCTCCTCGGGGACCCGGTTGAAGGGGGTGAGCCTGCTGTAGTGCACGTCGTCGTGCGAGACGTACGCGCCCGAGCGCAGCAGCTTCAGTACCGGGCGGGAGAGTTCGGGCACGGCGGCGAAGACGTCCGCGACCGCGTCGAACCACTCACTGCCACCGGCGCTCACCACGATCTCGTCGGCGCCGGCGAACCGGCCGGCCTTGTCGAGTTCCACCGCCAGTGCGACCAGCCGGTCCAGCCACGCATGCACGAGCACCGGGTCGGCGCCCGGCACCTGGGCCTCGTAGCCCGCCACGCCGACGAGCCGCAGCGTGTCCGTACCGCCCACGGCCTCGGCGACGGCCCGCGCGTCCGCCTCCGTGCGCACCCCGGTCCGCGCGCCCTCGCCGGCGCCCAGCTCGACGACGACGTCCAGCTGCCTTGAGGAGCCTTTCAGCGCGGCGTCCATCAGCTCGACACCGCGCACGGAGTCGACGTAGCAGACGAACCGGAAGTCCGGGTCGGCGGCCAGCTCGCCCGCGATCCAGCGCAGCGCCGGGGCGTCCACGAGCTCGTTGGCGAGAAAGATCCGCTGGACGCCGAACGCGCGGGCCACGCGCACCTGGTGGGGCACCGCCAGGGTGATGCCCCAGGCGCCGTGCTCGATCTGGCGGTGGAACAGCTGCGGGGCCATGGAGGTCTTGCCGTGCGGGGCGAAGGCGAGCCCGTGCCGCGCGGCGTACGTCTCCATGAGCGCCAGATTGTGCTCCAGGCGCTCGGCGGACAGGGCGAGGACGGGGGTGGTGAAGCCGTCGGCCTCGCGGAAGAGGTTACGGCGCTGGGCGGCCAGTTCGCCGACGGTGAGGCCGTCGGCGTCGGGCGGGAGGCCCTTGAAGCGATGGTCGACGCGTTCCTCGGCCAGCCGGGCGAGCGCTTCGGTGCGCATGGAGCCCC
Organism: Streptomyces sp. CoH27; assembly: GCF_020181035.1. Classification (GTDB taxonomy): domain Bacteria; phylum Actinomycetota; class Actinomycetes; order Streptomycetales; family Streptomycetaceae; genus Streptomyces; species Streptomyces camelliae. The sequence continues at coordinate 289,893 of NZ_JAIQYY010000012.1, read as the reverse complement.
TCTCTCGGCAGGTGCGTTGCAGTATGTGCAACGACCATTGCGTGTGGTGCTACTGGTGTCTAGCATCTCGCCGACACCGGGTCAACGGAGCCGCCGCCCGGGCATCGACAGGAGTCATCATCGACGACGCTGCTTACGCCGGGACAGTTGCGTACCACCCTGTGGACGTCGTGGCGCTCGGCGAGTCCATGGTCACCTTCCTGCCCAGCCGTCCCGGGCGCCTCGCGGACGTGCCCTCCTTCGACCGCGCGATCGGCGGCGCCGAGTCCAACGTGGCCTGCGTGCTGGCCGCCGCCGGCCACACCGCACGGTGGGTGAGCCGGGTGGGGGCGGACGGGTTCGGGCAGCATCTGGTGGAGGGGATCGCGGGGTACGGCGTCGACACGAGTGCCGTGCGCACCGACCCGGCCCGGCCCACGGGCATCTACTTCCGCACCGCCGCCGACCGCGCCACCGACACCCACGAGGTGGCCTACTACCGCGCCGGCTCCGCGGCCTCCGCGATGGCCGTGGACACAGTGGACCTGGCGGCGGTGCGGGCAGGGCGCGTACTGCACCTGTCGGGCATCACGGCCGCGCTCTCCGACGCGTGCCGCGACTTGCTGTACGAGCTGACGGCACCCCGTCCCGGCCGCCCGCTGATCTCCTTCGATGTCAACTACCGGCCGGCGCTGTGGCGCCACGCTTCGGACGGACCCCGCGTCCTGCTGGAACTGGCGCGGCGCGCGGACATCGTGTTCGTGGGGGCCGACGAGGCGCGTGACGCCTGGGCACTGCACGGCGGACGAGCCATCCTGACGGCGCTGCCCGAGCCGGCGATCGTCGTCGTCAAGCAGGGCAAGGGCGGAGCGACCGCCTTCGACAAGACCACCGACGGAGCTGTGGCGGACGCAGACGGCACCGCGACGTTCGTCCGTGCCCCGAAGGTGGACGTCCTCGCCCACGTCGGGGCCGGAGACGCCTTCGCCGCCGGCTTCCTCTCCGGCACCCTCCGGGGCCTGCCCGTGAGGGATCGCCTCCGGTACGGCCACCTCTTCGCCGCCGCAGCCCTCACCACCCCCGGTGACCTGGCCCCGCCCCCCACCCGGGACCACGCCGATCGCCTGAGCGCCCTGGACGACACCGCATGGGGGAGACTTCGACTCGGCCCCGGCTGGACACAGGCCGAGCGGGCCACGGAGGAGGCGAACACCCCATGAGTCAGACCGTCGACCGCGCCCTGAGCATCCTGCCGCTGCTCGCCGAGGGCCCCGCAGACCTGGGCCAGGTGGCCGACCGCCTGGGCGTCCACAAGTCCACGGCACTCCGCCTCCTGCGCACCCTGCACGAACACGGCCTGGTCTACCGCCAGTCCGACCAGCGCTACCGCCTCGGCGCCCGCCTCTTCGCCCTCGCGCAGGAGGCGATGGAGAACCTCGACATCCGCGAGATCGCCCACCCCCACCTCGTACGGCTCAACGAGGCCTGCGGGCACACCGTCCACCTCGCCGTGCACGAGGAGGGCGAGGTCCTCTACATCGACAAGGTGGAGAGCCGCTACCCGGTCCGCATGTACTCCCGGATCGGCAAGCCCGTCGCCATCACGGTCGCGGCCGTCGCGAAGCTCCTCCTCGCCGACCTCCCGGAAGCCGAGCGCCGCGCCCTCGCGGACCAGCTCGACTACCCCCTGTACACGCCCCGTTCGACCCCCAACGCCCCGGCATTCCTGCGGGAGTTGGAGCAGGTCCGCGAACAGGGCTGGGCCGCCGACCTCGGTGGCCACGAGGAGTCCATCAACTGCGTCGCCGCCCCCATCCGCGGCGCCGACGGCCGGGTGGTCGCCGCGATGTCCGTGTCCGCGCCGAACGTGGTCGTCACCGCCGAGGAACTCCTCACCCTCCTCCCGCTGGTGCGCCGTACGGCGGACGCGATCAGCGGCGAGTACTCCGGAAGAACGCCAGTAAGGGACCCCGAATGACGGACAAGGACTCCGCATGACCGAGAAGACCGCGCTCACCCCGAAGACCCACACCACCCCGCCCGCCACGTTCTCGCACGGCGTGCGGAAGGGCAACATCCTCCAGGTCGCCGGCCAGGTCGGCTTCCTGCCCGCCGAGGAGGGCAAGCCCCCGACCCCGGCCGGTCCCTCCTTGCGCGAACAGACCCTCCAGACCCTCGCCAACGTCAAGGCGATCCTGGAGGAGGGCGGCGCGAGCTGGGACGACGTGATGATGATCCGCGTCTATCTGACGGACGTGGACCACTTCGCCGAGATGAACGAGATCTACAACGCCTACTTCGAGGAGCAGGGCCTCACCCAGCCGCCCGCCGCCCGGACCACGGTCTACGTCGGTCTCCCGGCCGGCCTCCTCATCGAGATCGACGCGCTCGCCGTACTGAGCTGACGTCCCCTCACTTCCCGCACGCCCCGTACGGCACGGCGCCCCGCACCCAGGGCCGCCGTGCCGCGCTCCCCCCTACCCAAAAGCGCCATGCACTTAAGCCATTCAAGAAGAGGACCCCCGCATGTCCTACTCCCTCGCCGCGACCGCCCCCACCCCACCGCCACCACCCCACACCGGAGGCCTGTTCCTCCTCCTGGACGGCACCCCCGGCCTCCTCACCGTCGCCGGACTCGGTATCGCCCTGCTCCTCCTCCTGATCATCAAGGTCAGGCTCCAGCCCTTCGTGGCCCTCCTCGCCGTCTCGACAGCGGTGGGCCTGCTGGCGGGTCTGTCGGTCACCGAACTCTTCGGCACGGTCCAGCGCTCCGACGCGGTCTCCACCATCGAGTCCGGCATGGGCGGCATCCTCGGCCACGTCGCGATCATCATCGGCCTGGGCACGATGCTCGGCGCGATCCTGGAGGTGAGCGGCGGAGCGGAGGTACTGGCGGCGCGCCTGCTGTCGCTCTTCGGCGAGCAGCGAGCGCCGTTGGCGATGGGCCTGACGGGCCTGATTTTCGGCATCCCGGTCTTCTTCGACGTGGGCATCTTCGTCCTGGCCCCGCTGGTGTACGCGGCGGCGAAGCGAGGCGGCAAGTCGATCCTGCTGTACTGCCTGCCGCTGCTGGCCGGCCTGTCGATGACCCACGCGTTCCTCCCGCCGCACCCCGGCCCGGTCGCGGCGGCCGGCCTGCTGCACGTCCAGCTGGGCTGGGTCATCCTCATGGGCGTCGTCTGCGGCATCCCCGCCGTACTGGCCGCGTGGGCCTTCGCCGCCTGGATCGGCCGGCGGATCTTCGTCGCCGTACCGCAGGACATGGTCGAGGCGGCGGAGGAGGCGAAGCGGGCGGTGGTCGCGGAGCAGCGCGCGCAGGGGGTGGCGCCGCAGGAGAACCCGGTCCCGCTCGCCACGGTGCTGCTGATCATCGGCACGCCGCTGATCCTCATCCTGGCCGCGACCTTCTCCTCGATAGCCCTGGACCCGTCCCCCACCCGCTCGGTCCTGGAGTTCTTCGGCAGCCCCTTCGTGGCCCTGACGCTGGCCCTGCTCCTGGCGTACTGGCTGCTGGGCATCCGCAGGGGCTGGTCCCGCACGTCGCTGGAGACGGTGTCGACTTCTTCCCTGAAGCCGGTGGGCAACATCCTGCTGGTGGTGGGCGCGGGCGGGATCTTCGGCGCGGTGCTGAAGGCGAGCGGGGTGGCCCAGGCCCTGTCGGACACCTTCCACGGCGTGGGCCTGCCGGTGATCGTCCTGTCGTACCTGATCTCCCTGGTGCTGCGGGTGGCGCAGGGCTCGGCGACGGTGGCGATCGTGACGACGGCGGGCATCGTGGCCCCGCTGCTGACGGAGGGCGACCACTCCCAGCCCTTCACGGCCCTGGTCATCATGGCGATCTCGGCGGGCTCGATCTTCGCGTCACATGTGAACGACGGCGGCTTCTGGATGGTGGCGAAGTACTTCGGCATCAGCGAACGGGACACGCTGCGGACCTGGACGGTCCTGGAGTCGGTGCTGTCGGTGGCGGGATTCGGGGTGGCGGCGGTGGTCAGTTTGTTCGTGTGAACGTGACGTGAGTGGAACCGGGGTTGAGCGGTCCGACTGGTTCCGGCACAGGGAAGTCGTCCATACTGCCGCCGTGGAGCAGCGCACAGGAGCGAGCAGCAAGCCGTCGAAGGCCGAGCCGTTGAAGACCGAGCCCGTGACGGGCGCCGGTTTCGACCCGGCCTTCATCCCGGGGATCACGGCTCCGGCCAAGGCGGACACGGACACGGACACGTCCACGGCCGCGGGGCCGGAGGCCGTGGAGCCGGAACCGGAGGTGCAGGATGCCAAGGTGACGGCTCCGCCGGAGGAAGCCGGGGAGGCCGGGGAGGCCGGGGAGGCCGACGAGACCACGGACGACTCCGGCCCGGTCTTCGAGGCCTCCGACCGCCGCGCGAAGATCGTGGCCGACCGCAAGGGGCTCCGCCTCAGCCTGGACGCGGAGTCCTGCGAGTTCCGTTGGGACGAGGTCGCGGCGGTGGAGACGGAGACCCCCCGCTTCGGCAAGCGCTACACGATCACGGTCCACACCCCGGACCGGCGCTGGTACCCGATCGAGATCGAGGCCGCGTCGAAGTCCCGCTTCTCGGAGTGGGACGAGCAGCTGGACGCGGTGCTGGACGCGTACTTCGAGGACGAGTCCGAGGCCGAAGAGTCCGCTTAGTACTCCAGCTGTACATCTTGGTACTCCAGCTGTACATCGTGATCTTGCTGGTCGGACGAGCCGAAGCACGATAGGTGTCACCAAGGCAGCGTGTTGTCAGGTAGCGCGGTCCTGGTGACAAGCAGTGCGCGTTGCGCGGTCGAAACAGCAGCGGGCTGGTCGGTTGCTACATCTGGTTCGCTGCCTTCTTGACGGTCCTGATCACTGGTGCCGATTCGAGATGTGTGATGGCTGGGAGTGCGGCGACCCGGGTGGTCAGGTACCGGTACAGCTCCCGTTGGTCCGTGCACACCACGCTCGCGTACAGGTTGGTCGGTCCGGTCGTGGCGGCGGCGAACGCGACCTCTGGATGCTCGGCCAGCGCCTGACCGGCCTCTTCCAGGTGTGTGGGGGCGACCGAGAGCCAGAGCAGGGTTCGGGCGTTCACGCCGAACATGCGCCAGTCGACGTCGATGTCGAGATAGAGCAGGCCGTGTTCGCGCAGCTCCGTCATCCGGCGCCGGACCGTCGTCGGCGACCAGCCGGTCGCCGCGGCCAACTGCTCGAACCCGGCCCGGCCGTCGGTGGCGAGCAGGGCGAGGAGTTTGCGGTCACCGTCGTCGAGCCGCACTGGTCCCCGCCGATGCGGCATCGGAGGCGGGCGCAGTCGCTCGATCGCCTCCGCGTCCAGCGACCCGAGTTTTCCGACCAGATTGTCGGGGCCGCCGTAGAAGGAGTGGAGCACGGAGTGCGCGGTCACGCCCTCCACGCGCGGGGTGCGGGGGAGTTTGGCCAGCAGCAGTGCCTCGCTGTCCGCCTCGCTCTCGGTACGGACCACGCAGGTGATCTCGGTGCCGCCGGAGCTGAGGCTCACCCAGGACGTGTCGGGGCGTCTGGCCAGCGCCTCGGCGACGGGGAGCGACGCGGCGGGCGCACATCGCACCCGCAGGAACCACAGGACGGCGCCCAGCGCGGTGGGGTCGACCCCGCCCAGCACCCGTACCGCCCCGGCCGACCGCAACCGGGCGTACCGGCGGGCGATGGTGCGGTCCGACACGCCGAGAACCTCGGCGATGGTGCTGAACGGGGCACGTCCGTCGATCTGTAGGGCGTGCACGAGCCGACGATCCAGCTCGTCGTAGTCGGATTCCACCGAGCCGACGCTAGACGATGTCGGATACCAACGCAATCGAGCCGGTTTCTGGCTCGGGCGGCTCGGCAGGCGGAGCGTTGCTTCTGTCCTGATCGAAACAGCCCCAGGAGAGTCCATGGACACCGATGTGCTCATCGTCGGCGCCGGCCCGACCGGAATGACGCTGGCCAACGAACTGCTGCTGGCAGGGGTGTCGACCGTGCTGGTCGACAAGCTGTCGCAGCGCAGCGACCTGTCCAAGGCAGGCGGCGTGCAGTCCCGCACACTGGAGGCGCTCGACCAACGAGGGCTGCTGGAGCCCTTGCTGGCCACCGGAGAGCACCCCGTCACCACTGGCCACTTCGCCGGTATCCCACTCCCGCTCTCCTCCGACCGGCACCGTCAGCCATGGCGGTCCGTGCCGCAGGTAGTGATCGAGGGATTCTTCGAGCAGCACCTCGCCGCGCACGGCCTCCACGCCCGCAGGGACCACGAACTGGTCGGCCTCGCCCAGGACGACAGCGGGGTCACCGCGACCTTCGCCAACGGCACCACCCTCCGCTCCCGTTATCTCGTCGCCGCCGACGGAGCTCACAGCACCGTACGGTCGCTCCTGCGGGCCGGGTTCCCCGGTCAGCCCGGTACGGTGACGATCATCGCTGCCGACGTGCGGCTGAGCGGCGTCGATCCGTCCACGTCGCACACCTGGAACGAGGACGGACACTGGGCGGCATTGTTCCCGCTCGGCACCGATCCGCAGGGCAGGCAGCTGCTCCGACTGGTCCTCGGCGGGCCGGGCCGGTCTCTGCCGAGGGAGATCCCGGTCACCGAGGACGAAATCCGCCACGGCCTGAGCACCGTGTTCGGAACGCGGGTGCACCTGCTCGAACTGCGCTACGCCCGCCGTATCACCAACGCGTCACGGCAGGTCGAGCAGTACCGGCACGGGCGGGTGTTCCTGGCGGGCGATGCCGCCCATGTCCACCTTCCACTCGGCGCGCAGGGCATGAACACCGGGATGCAGGACGCGCTCAACCTCGGCTGGAAGCTCGGCGCCGCCGTGCACGGCTGGGCACCGAAGAACCTGCTCGACACCTATCACGCGGAACGGCATCCGGTCGGGGCCGCCGTATTGCGCAACGTCCGGGCACAGAGCCTGCTGATGGACTGGGCCGGCACCCGCGATCCGGACGTGCTGGCCGCCCGGGAGATCTTCACGGCCATGGCCCAACTGCCGGACGTCCAGCACCATCTCGCCGACCTGATGTCCGGGATGGCTGCCCGTTACCTGATGCCGGGCACCGAAGCCCATCCGCTCGTCGGCCGGCCCGCACCGGACCTGGACCTCGGCACGGCCCGGGTGCACGAACTACTGAGGTCCGGGCACGGCATTCTGCTGGACCCGGCGGACACGTTCGCCAGGGTCGCCGGCCCTTGGTCGGACCGGGTGGACCGGGTGGGCCAGGGCGCCGACACCGAGGCGATGCTCATCCGGCCGGACGGTTACGTGTGCTGGGCCGGTGCGGATGACGTGGAACCGGCGCTCCACTGCTGGTTCGGCGAGCCCCGCTGAGCCGACGTCCAGGAAGCCGGCCTTCGGGAGGTCTCATCACCGGTTGTGCCAGGCCAAGGGGACGGATGAGACTCAAGGGAGCTGATCCCAGGAGAGGCTTCAGCCGTACGTAACGGTGCGACGCCCGGACCTCCGCAGGCCCGGGCGTCGCACATCAAGAACCCGACCGGCTAGGGCAACGCATGCACATGCGCCCCCACCGAGCTGGACCAGGCGTTCCCCGAGGCCGCGTCCCAGTTCGTCGACCACGTCATCGCGCCCCGGAGGTCGGGATACGTCTTCGACGGCTTGAAGGTGCCGCAGTTCGTGCCGGCCGTCAGGCAGTCCAGGGCGTTGTTCACCACCGTCGGGGAGACGTAGCCGCTGCCGGCCGCGCTGGTCGAGGCGGGGAGGCCCAGGCCCACCTGGGAGGGGGAGAGGCCGCCCTGGAGCTGGATGCAGGCGAGGGCGGTCAGGAAGTCGACCGAGCCCTGGCTGTAGACCTTGCCGTCGCAGCCCAGCATGGAACCGCTGTTGTAGTACTGCATGTTGACGACTGTGAGGATGTCCTTCACGTTCAGGGCCGTCTGGAAGTACGAGTTCGACGTCGACTGCATGTCGATCGTCTGCGGGGCCATCGTGAGGATGAGCGACGAGCCGGCCTTGGCGGAAAGGGCTCGGAGCGCCTGTGTCATGTACGTCGCGTTGAGGCCGTTCTCCAGGTCGATGTCCACGCCGTCGAAGCCGTACGTCTGCATCAGGGAGTACACCGAGTTCGCGAAGTTCGTCGCCGAGGCGGAGTCGCTGATCGACACCGTGCCGTTCTGGCCGCCGATCGAGACGACGACCTTCTTGCCGGCCGCCTGCTTCGCCTTGATGTCCGCCTTGAACTGGTCGACCGTGTAGCCGCCGAGGCCCGCCGAGTCCAGGTTGAAGGTCACCGCGCCCGGCGTCGAGGTCGCGTCCGCGAAAGCCACCGCGATGATGTCGTACGACGACGGGACGTCCGACAGTTTCTGGACCGTCGCGCCGTTGTTGAAGTTCTGCCAGTAGCCCGTCACCGCGTGCTTCGGCACCCCGGCACCACCGCTGCCACCGCCCGTTCCGGAGGGCGTCGTCGCGGTCACCGCCGCCGACTTCGCCGACTCGCCGGCCGCGTTCGTCGCCGTCACCTGGAAGCTGTACGACGTGGCGGCGGTCAGCCCCGTCAGCGTCGCCGACGTTCCCGTCACCGCCGTGGCCTTCGTGCCGTTCTGGTAGACGTTGTAGCCCGTCGCGCCCGAGACCGGGGACCAGGACAGGGACGCCGAGGAGGAGGTCGTGCCCGAGACCGTCAGACTCGTCGGGGCGGAAGGGACCGTCGGGCCGGGGTCGCCGCCTCCGCCGCCGTCGGGGCCGTAGACCGAGACGTCGTCGGCGTAGTACGCCGCCTGGCCGTACCACCCGTGCGTGTACACCGTGACCGACGTCGTTGACGCGCCGGTGGTGAAGGTCGTCGACAGTTGCTTCCAGGCCGTGGTGTCGGGGGTCCAGGTCGAGACGTCCGTCGTGCCCGTGCCGGTCACGCCCAGGTAGGAGTAGCCGCCCTGGACCCACGCGCTCAGGATGTACGTCGAGTTGGGCTGGACCGCGACCGTCTGGGTGCACTGGGCGTCGTCCTGGCCGGCCGGGGTCGCCTTCAGCGCCGATGTGCCGCTGTGCACCGGGGAGGAGACGGTCACGCCGCTGTTCGCCGTACACGTCCAGTTGCTCAGGCCCGACTCGAAGCCCGCGTTCTTGACGTTGTTCACGTCGGCCGCCGACGCGGGGCTCGCGGCGGCGAGGCCGGTGACCGAGAGGGCCAGGGCCGTGGCGGCCGACCAGAGAGTGAAGCGTCGTCTGCCGGATCTGGGTATGCCTGTGCCTGGGGCGCGGTCCACGGGGGCCTCCGAGTGGGGAGTTCGAGTGTGCGTACAAGTTGGTCCAGACCAATTGGGGTGTCAAGAGGTCCAGACCAAACTCGTCTCTGCGCCGGTGCTCAACCTGTCCGGTTTTGGCGGGACTTGCGCCGTACTGGTGCTCAGAGAGTTCCACGCGAGCTTCACAAACGCTGTTCTCCGGTCATACGGCCGTGGATACAGTGCTCAGGTAGTCACGCAGTGAAGTCGTCCCGGCGTACGGGAGTTACCCCGGACGGCCGGCGGGTGTGAAGAGCGGGGAGCTGCGCGTGCCAACTGCCATCGCCGTGACCAGTGCCGACATGGCGCTGCCGGCCCAGGACGAACGGACCATGCCCGCCGTCGTGCTGAGCGGCCTCGACCAGCGACCGCTGGACCACGCGCTCACCGAACTGCACACCCTGATCGAGCAGTACGGGTATCTCGTCGTCGTCTGCTCCAGCGCCACCCCGGAAAGTGTCGTACGACGGCTGTACACCCTTCGCTCGCTGCTCGAAAGCGATCGCGTCGCCCTCTTCCGGCCCGACCTCCCGCCCCTCGGCGTCGCCGTCCTCGCCCGGCAGCTGCGCCAGCTCGCCTCCTGCGATCTGAGCCCGGGAGTGCTCGCCTCCGCCGGGCGGCTGCTCACCCACTATCTGCACGCCGGGGCCGTCCTCGGCTCCGTCGCCAAGCTGGACCGGGTGCCGGTCGGGCTCAAGGTGCACGCCAGGTCGTGGATGCCCGGCAGTCAGTTCGCCGTGCTCGCCCATCCGGAGCCGCAGCTCGTCAAGATCGTGCCCGGTGCGACGCTCAAGGGGCCCGAGTTCAACACATGGATGCTCGTCGCGAAGGGGCAGTTGCAGAGCGACTGGGTCGGGGGGCTCGGCGGGCAGTGGAGCGTGCACGGGCTGCGCGAGGTCCCGCTGCCCGCCGAGTCCCCGGTGTGGTGGGGCACCGGCCGCATGGTCGAGTTCTGCGGATACCTCGCCGATCTGTCCGTTCTGTATCAACTGGTCACCTCCGTACGGCAGACCGGCTGTCACTGGTGCGGCCTGGACGTCATCGGCGACCGCTGCGTCTTCTGCTCCGCCACCCCGCCCGTCCACGAACCCGCCGCCCCCCGCGCCCTGGAACAGGGCACGCCCGCCTGACCAGATCCGTAAGTCACCGTCCCGCCCGACCGATTCCCCCAATGAGGTTGTACGGCTCATGAACTCCCGTCAGCGCCGCGGCGTGATACTGCTGATCCTGTCGGTCCTGTGCGCTCTCGGCGCGTTCGCCGGCGTGCTCTCCGTCGTCCACAACGCCAATTCCAAGGTCGGGCCCGAAGTCAGCGCCTACCGGGTCCGGTCCGACGTGAAGCCGTACACCGCCCTGGACACCAGCCAGTTCGAGAAGATCGAGATGCCGAAGCGGTGGCTCTCCGACAACGCCGTCACCGATCTGCGGCAGATCCAAGGCAAGATCGCCGTCACCACCCTGCGCGCCGGGTCCCTGCTCCAGACCGACATGATCGTCGACCAGCCCGCCCTCCAGCCCGGACAGCAGGAGGTCGCCATCATGATCGACGCGGCCACCGGGGTCGCCGGCAAGATCACTCCGGGGGCGCGGGTGAATGTGTATGCCACCTTCTCCGGGAAGAACAACGGCGATCCCGACCAGTCGAAGATCATCGTGACCAACGCCCGCGTCCTCGACGTCGGCCGCATCACCGCCCTCGACCCCGACACCGGCAAGGGCCAGAACCAGAGCCAGCAGCCCAGCGAGGCCGTCCCCATCACCTTCGCGCTGTCCACCCTCGACGCCCAGCGCATCACCTACGCCGAGTCCTTCGCCCAGCGCGTCCGGCTCGCACTGGTCGCCCCCGGCAGCGAGACCAGCGTCCCGGACAAGGACCGCACCTACGAACTCGCGACGGACAAGTGAGAGGCGGCCCGCATGCCCACCAGGATCCTTCCGGCCGGCGCGGACCCGGACGCCGTCCGCTCCCTCGTCACCCTCCTCAGCCAGCTCCCCGACGCCGAGCCGCAGCCGCCGGTCGGTGACTCCACCCAGCTCGTCGACACCCTCGCCCGCCTTGCCGCCGAGTCCGTCGACGAGCTGCCCGAGGTGGTCGTCGTCCATGAGCGGATCGGGCCCGTCCCCGCCCTGGAGCTGATCCGCGAGGTCGCCCTCCGCTTCCCCGCCGTCGGCGTCATCCTCGTCACCACCGACGCGAGCCCCGGCCTCTTCTCCGCCGCCATGGACTCCGGCGCCCGCGGCCTGGTCGCGCTCCCGCTGTCGTACGAGGAACTCGCCAGCCGCGTCCAGGCCGTCGCCCAGTGGTCGACCGGCGTACGGCGCCATCTCGGTCACGCGGCCTCGGACGTCCTCGGCGGGGTCGGCGGTACGGTCGTCACGGTCAGCGGCGCCAAGGGCGGAACGGGCGCGACGCTGGCCGCGATCCAGCTGGCCCTCGCCGCGCAGGCCTCCGGCCGGCCCACCGCGCTGGTCGACCTCGACCTCCAGACCGGTGACATCGCCTCCTACCTGGACATCCAGTTCCGCCGGTCCGTGGCCGACCTCGCCGCCATCACCGACATCTCGCCCCGCGTCCTCGCCGACGCCGTCTTCCGCCACGACACCGGTATCGCCCTGCTCCTCGCCCCCGCCGAGGGCGAACGCGGCGAGGAGGTCAGCGACCGCGCCGCCCGCCAGATCGTCAGCGCCCTGCGCTCCCGCTACGAGGTCGTCGTGGTGGACTGCGGCGCCCAGCTGAGCGGCGCGGGCGCGGCGGCCGTCGAGATGGCGGACACCGCGCTGCTGGTCACCACCCCCGACGTCATCGCCGTACGCGCCGCCAAACGGACCGTACGGATGTGGGACCGGCTCCAGATCCGCAAGGCCGAGGAGACGACGGTCGTCGTCAACCGGCACAGCCGCACCGCGGAGATCCAGCCCGCGCTCGTACAGCGCATCACGGGTACGGCCCTCGCCCGCACCGCCGTACCCGCCCATTTCAAGGAACTCCAGGCCGTCGTGGACGCGGGGCGGGTCCATGAGCTGGACAGCAGGAGCACGGTGAAGCAGGCCCTGTGGGCGCTCGCCGGGGAGCTCGGGCTGGTGAGGACGGCGACCGAGGGGGCCCATCGCGGGGGCGGGCGGGGCACCGTGGGATTCCGGCGGCGGAAGGAGTGAGCGGGCGATGAGACGAGGAGGGGAAGGGGACCGGGGGCAGGTCAGCATCGAGTTCCTCGGGATGACTCCGCTGATCGTCCTGACCCTGGTGCTGATGTGGCAGGCCGTACTCGTGGGGTACACCTTCACGCTCGCCGGGAATGCTGCCGACGAGGCGGTACGGGCGGGTACGGCGGTGGCGCCGGGCGCACGGCAGGCGGCCTGCTCGGCGGCAGGGCTCAACCACCTGTCGGCAGCGTGGAGGGGGAGCGCGGAAGTGTCCTGTGGCGGGAGCGGCTATGTGACGGCCGACGTCAAGCTGCACGTCCCTGTTCTCTTCCCGGGCCTGATCGACTTCCCGGCCACCGTGACCGGCCACGCCGGCGCCGTCGAGGAGGTGAAGCGCTGAGATGCCGTACCGCCGGACACATCGAGACAAGGGCCAAGTCGCCATCGAGTACCTGGGGTTCATCCCCGTCCTGCTGATCGTCGGGCTGGCCGGCATCCAGATCGGCGCCGTCGCCTACGCCGCCGAGCAGGCCGGTACGGCGGCTCGGGCGGGGGCGCGGGCCGCGTCCTTGCGGCAGGACGCCCAGCAGGCGTGTGCCGGAGCCGTCAGCAGCGGGATCACGGTGAGCTGCTCGGCCGGGGACGGCGGCGACTCCGTGACCGTCACGGCCACGGTCCACATCCCCAAGATCGTCTGGGACTTCGGCGACGCCACCAAGACCGCCACCATGCCCCTCGACCACTGAGCCAGGAGAAGCGAACCCATGAGTCTGCGGGCACGCATCAGCACTCCGGAGGAGCACGGCAGCCGGGGCGAGGACGGGCATCTGGTCGCCTCCTACCGGGCCAAGCTGCTGGAGGAGATCGACCTCGCGGAGATGAGTTCGCTCGCGGCGGCCGAGCGCCGGGCGCGGCTTGAACGGGTGCTCGGGCACATCATCAGCCGTGAGGGCCCGGTGCTGTCGACGGTCGAGCGCTCGCAGCTGATCCGCCGGGTGGTGGACGAGGCGCTGGGCCTCGGCATCCTGGAGCCGCTCCTCGAAGACGCGTCGATCACCGAGATCATGGTGAACGGCCCGGACGCGATCTTCGTGGAGCGCGGCGGCCGCGTCGAGCAGCTGCCCTTGAGATTCGTCTCCGCCGATCAACTCATGCAGACCATCGAGCGGATCGTGTCGACGGTCAACCGCCGGGTGGACGAGTCGAACCCGATGGTCGACGCCCGGCTGCCCTCCGGCGAGCGCGTCAACGTCATCATCCCGCCGCTGTCGCTGTCCGGCCCGATCCTCACCATCCGCCGCTTCCCGCGCTCCTTCACCCTCCAGGAGCTGATCTCCTTCGGCTCGCTGGACGAGCACATGGTGTATCTGCTGGCGGGCCTGGTGCAGGCGAAGTTCAACATCATCGTCTCGGGGGCGACCGGCACCGGGAAGACGACCCTGCTGAACGCCCTCTCCGGGCTCATCCCCTCCCACGAACGCATCATCACCATCGAGGACTCCGCCGAACTCCAGCTCCAGCAGACCCACGTGGTCCGCCTGGAGTCCCGGCCGCCGAACGTCGAGGGCAAGGGGCAGGTCACCATCCGCGACCTGGTCCGCAACTCGCTGCGCATGCGCCCCGACCGGATCGTGGTCGGCGAGGTCCGCGGCGGCGAGTCCCTCGACATGCTCCAGGCGATGTCGACGGGCCACGACGGATCGCTCGCGACCGTGCACGCCAACAGCGCCGAGGACGCCCTGACCCGGCTCCAGACCCTCGCCTCCATGTCCGACGTGGAGGTCCCCTTCGTCGCGCTGCACGACCAGATCAACAGCGCCGTCGACGTCCTCGTCCAGCTCACCCGGTTCGCCGACGGCGCCCGCCGCATCACCGAGATCGCCCTGCTCGACAGCCACGGCGGGGAGCCGTACCGGCTGGCGACCGTCGCCCGGTTCGACGCCCGGCCGATGACCCCCGACGGCCGCGTCCACGGCACCTTCGCGTACTTCCCGCTCCCGCGCCGCACCGCCGACCGCCTCTACATGGCGGGCCAGCCCATCCCGCAGGCCTTCGGCGTCGCCCGTACGGCGGACCAGCTCGCCACCCGAGAAGCCAGGTAGGTAGGACCAAGGACCATGGAACTCCACACCCTCGTCCAGCTCACCACCGGTGTGACGCTGCTGGCCTGCGTCCTGGCGGTGGCCGGACTGCACGCCTACGCCTCGGGCCGGGCCCAGCGCGCCGCTCTCGTGGACCGCCTCACCCACACCGGCCCGGTGCCGGCGTACGGCAGCCGCAGGCGCCGCTTCCGCGACCTGGACCGGCGACTGCGCCGTACCCGCTTCGGGCATTGGCTCGAACTGCGCCTCGCCGCAACCGGGTTGGACGTCACCCCGGGCGAGTTCTTCGTCTGCATGCTCGCGTTGGTCGCCGCGCTCTGGCTGATTGGCCAGGCCACCCTCGCCCCCTTCTTCGGCCCCCTCGCCGGTCTGCTCGGCATCGGGGCGGCGGTCCAGTTCCTCAACTGGCAGCGCCAGAAACGCATCGAGCGCTTCATCAACCAACTCCCCGAACTGGCCCGCATCCTGGCCAACGCCACCCAGGCCGGCCTCGCCCTGCGCACCGCGATAGGCATGGCGGCGGAGGAGCTTGAGGCTCCGGCGGGCGAGGAACTGGGCAAGGTGGCCGACCAGTTGGCGATCGGACACTCCCTGGACGACGCGCTGGGCGAGCTGGCCGGCCGGCTGCCGTCCCGCGAGCTGGTCGTCCTGGTCACGACCCTGGTCCTGTCGAACCGGGCCGGCGGCCAAGTGGTGTCCGCCCTGCGCAACCTGACCGAGACCCTGGAGGAGCGCAAGGAGACCCGACGCGAGATCCGCACCCAGCTCTCCCAGGTGACGATGACGTCGTACGCCGTCCCGGTCCTCGGGGTCGGCGCGCTGTTCCTGATGAACGGGGTCAGGAACGGCGCGCTGGATCGCATGACCGGCTCACCGATCGGCCAGGCCTGCGTGATCATCGCGTTCGCGATGTACGCCGTCGGCTTCGTCCTCATCCGGCGCCTGAGCCGGATCGACGTGTGAGGGGGCGGGCGATCCGATGACGGCTCCGATGGTGGGAATCCTGCTCGCGCTGCTGATGGGCCTCGGTGTCTGGGGCGCCTTCGCCGGCATCCGTATGTACCGCGCGGACGCCAAGCTCCCCGGCGACCTCGCCGTCGCCCTGGAGGTCGGCGCCACCCGCACCGGCGCGGTCGGCTCGGTCATCGACCGCATGGGCATGCGCTACGCCCCCGCCGTACTGCGCCTGATGGGCCCGCGGCTGGTCGCCAAGTACCGCCGCAAGATCGACCTGGCGGGCAACCCGGGCGGCCTGACCATCGACCGCTACGCGGCCCGCCGGGCGGTCTACGGCGCGCTGGGCGCCGTCGGCTGCGTCGTGTTCCTCCTCCGCGGCCAGTGGTTCGTCGCCGTACTGCTGCTGCTCTTCGGCGCGTTCTGGACGGAGGTAGGCATCTGGTCGGCGATCCGGGTCCGCAGGGACGTCATCGAGCGCACCCTGCCGGACTTCCTGGACGTGCTCGCGGTGGTGGTCAGCGCCGGACTCGGCTTCCGCCAGGCCCTGGACCGGGTCGCCTCCCACTACGAGGGCCCCTGGGCCGACGAACTGCGCATCACCCTACGCCAGATGGACCTCGGCATGAGCCGCCGCCAGGCCTTCACCGAGCTGCGCCGGCGCAACGACTCCGAGCAGGTGGCGATGTTCGTGACGGCACTGCAGCAGGGGGAGGAGCTGGGCGCACCCATCGTGGACACCCTGGTCTCCCTGGCGAAGGACATGCGCCGCACCGACGCCCAGAACGCCCGCCGCAAGGCCGCCCGCGCGGTGCCGAAGGCCACGCTGATGATCACCACGTTCATGGTCCCGGCGACGATGCTGCTGCTCGGCGCGGGCCTGATCCTGGGCTCCGGGGTGGACTTCGGCTCGCTCACGGGGAAGTGAGGCGGCGGTGACGGTGGCCGGGGTGACGGGTCGGGGCGGGCGGCCGGCGGGTGGGTGGCTGAAGGGCGTCGGGGTCTGGATCGGAGAGTGGCTGAGGGGCGTCGGGGTCTGGATCGGGGAGTGGCTGAGGGGCGTCGGGGTCTGGATCGGGGGATGGCTGAGGGGCGCCGGCGGTCGTTTCGTACGGCTGCGCCGCGCGAAGCCGCCGGTGGACACAGCGGCCGAAAGGTCCGAAGCCTCACCCACCGCACCCTCATCCTCCGAACCCTCGGTGAAGATCCAGGTCAGCGCGTTGCAGGCGCTGTGCCGGCAGGTCTTCGGCTTCCGGCTGGCCATGATCGCCCTGGCGGCTCCGGCGGCGCTGCTCCACGCGGCCCCGGGTCTGGGCGTGCGCCTGGTCGGCGTGGCCGTGGTCGTCACCTTCATGGTGTCCTACGTCCTCTTCCGCGACTGGGAACGCTTCGGTCCCCTCCTCCTGCGCCACCCCACGCTCCTCGCGGCGGACACCCTCATCGGCTCCCTCCTCCTCGTCTCGGCCGGCCCCGACACCACCCTGGCCTACGTCAGCGTCTGCACCCCGCTGCTGGCCGGGCTCGTCTACAGCTGGCGGGGCGCGGCCTGTTTCGCCTCCCTCCAGGGCCTGATCCTGCTGCTGGTCCACGCCACCCTGAAGGCCGACCGGCACGCCCCGGTCGCCGAGGCCCTCCTCCTTCCCGGCCTGTGTGTCATCGCCGGCGCCATGGGCTCGACCCTGCGGGGCCTGATGCTCCGCTTCGGCGCCGCGACCCAGGCCCTGACGACGGCCCAGGCGCGCCTCGCGGCGGCGGAGGCGGTGAGCGCGGAACGCGCCCGGCTGGCCCGCGAGATGCACGACTCCGTGGCCAAGACCCTGTACGGCGTGGCCCTGGCGGCGGACGGCCTGGCGGCCACGGCGTCGACGCAGGATCCCGACCCGGCCAGGATCAGGGACCAGGCCGACCTGGTGTCCCGCTCGGCACGCAGGGCGGCGACGGAGTCGAGGGAACTGCTGAGGGACCTGCGCCGGGAGGGCGTGCAGGAGATGACCCCTCTCGGGCCAGAACTCCATTCATACGTAAGGGACTTCACCTCCCGCACGTCATTGAAGGTCACGTGCTCGTTCCCACCGCTGGACATCCCCGCTCTCCCCGTCGCGTCGGCCCGCCACCTCCTGTCCATCACGGCGGAGGCGCTGGAGAACGCCCACCGGCACGCGTCCGCGACCCAGGTGGACGTGCACGTGGCGGTGGTCGGCGGCCTGCTGCGCCTGTCGGTCCACGACGACGGCCGCGGCCTTCCGCCGGACACCACGCTCGAACGCCTGCGGGCGTCCGGCCACTTCGGGCTGCTCGGCATGGTGGAGCGGGCGGCGCAGGCGGGAGCCAGGATCCGTATCGGCCGGGGCGACCGGGAGCGGGGCACGGAAGTACGCGTGGAACTACCGCTGTCGGCCCTGACCGCCCCCGCCCCCGCGACCCGGGAACCCTGAGAGGAGGCACCACACCATGCAGGACACTCACCCCGCGCCGCTGCGACTGCTGGTGGCCGACGACAACCCCGTGGTCCGGGCCGGTCTGACGGCCCTGCTGTCCGGGCGTGCGGACACGACGGTGGTGGCGGAGGCGACGGACGGCCAGGAGGCGTACGAGGCCGCCGTACGGCACCGCCCGGACGTCATCCTGCTCGACGTCCGCATGCCCGGAGTCGACGGAATCTCGGCATTGCCGCACCTGGTACGGCTGGCCCCCGTCATGATGCTCACCTACAGCCACGAGACGGAGACCGTGCGGGAGGCGTTGCGGCTGGGGGCGGGGGGATATCTGGTGCACGGGGAGTTCACGACGGAGCAGCTGGTACGGGCCGTACGGGACGTACGGGAGGGGCGGCCGCATGTGACGCCGGGGGCGGCACAGGCGTTGCTGGGACTGCTCCGTGCCGGTGCATCTGCACACATCGAACCTCAACTTCCGCCAATTTTAAGGGAAAGTACCTCTCAACAGCTTTCGCAACTGCAACCCTCCATGGGAGAGTCATCCCATTCTGGGTCCCGGCTCCGGTCCCGGTATCGGCTGAGTACGAGGGAGGCGGAGATCATGGACCTCATCGCGTCCGGCATGACCAACCAGCAGATCGCCGCCGCCTGCTTCATCTCCGAGAAGACGGTCAAGAACCACATCAACCGTATCTTCGCCAAACTCCAGAGCACCACCAGATCCCAGGCCGCCGCGAAGTGGCTGGGGGTGGCATGACATGGAGGCGTACAGGGATTGGGCCTGGAGTTGGGCCCTGGGGCCCTTCGGGGACGGTGACCTCCGGCCGTACGGTGCCCGGACCGGAGGCGAAGCTGGAGGGGACAACCGTGAGCAAATGGTTCAACACCACCGTCGCGTACCTGCAGACCCGCGCCGCACGCAGCGACCGGGGTCAGACCGCGGTGGAGTACCTCGGCATCATCGCGGTGGTCGTGGCGATCGTGTTGGCGATCACGGGGACGAGCATCGGGCAGACGATCTTCGATGCGATCACGAGGAAGATCTCCGAGGTCACCGGCGGCTGATCTCTCCGCGCAACGACGCAGGGCAGGCCTTCCCCATCTACCTCACGGTGGTGGCGGGTCTGCTCTTTCTCGCTCTCGCCTACCTCGCGGTCGGCCAGGCCTCGGTGAACCGGAGCGGAGCGCAGGCGGCGGCGGACGCGGCAGCGCTGGCGGCCGCCCAGAACACGCGTGACCAGCTTGCGGGCGCGTGGGTGAAAGTCCTGCTGGACCCGACGAAATGGCAGGACATCCTCGACGGCAAGGCGGGCATCGACGACCCGAATGCCCCGTGCGGGCGGGCCGGGCAACTGGCCACGCAGAACGATGCCCGACTGAGCGCCTGTTTCTCCCCGGAGTTGTTGAAGTACCAGGCCGATGTGGAGACGAACAAGTCCGTCGGCCGGTCTGTCGTACCAGGGACGGAGAACGTCAGGTCGAAGGCGCACGCCATCGCCGAGATCGAACCCCTTTGCACATTCAAGCTCCCCGACGCGGGTGCAAAAGGCGCCGATCTGCCCCAACTCACCTGCAAGGACAAGGTCTGGCAGCCCAAGCCGGACGACCCAGCGGGGCTCCCGAAGCCCGAAGACCTCTTCGACGTCCACCTGGCTGACTGACGAGCGAACCATGAATGACGAAGGAAGCGGAGCGATGAGCATGCGGTTCACTGCGAGGGCCCGCAGGGGGATGGTCGCGTTGGCTCTCGCGGCCGGTCTGGCCGTCGGTGCGGCGGGTTGCGGGGGAAGCGGTGGCGGCGACGCCAAGAAGCCGGACAACTCGCCGTCCACCTCCAGGACGAGCGGCTCCGGCCCCAGCGCCCAGGAGGGTCAGTCGGACCGGCCGCTGGCCGAGGTGAGGGGATCGGACGGTCTGGACCTCCAGATCACCTCCGCCCAGCGGGACTCGGGCGGGTTCGTCACAGTCAACGGCATGCTGAAGAACGACGGGGCCCAGATCGTGGTGATCCCCTCCGCCCTGAGCGGGAACGAGACCGAGATCATCAAGAACGGCAAGTCCCTGGGCGGCGCCACACTGGTCGATTCGCAGGGCAAGAAGCGGTACTACGTGCTACGGGACACCGAGGGCCGCCCGCTGACCACCACCGGCTTCTCGACACTCCAGACCGGCGCCACCCTGGCGGTGTTCATGCAGTTCCCCGCACCTCCCGCGAACACGTCCGAGGTGGAGTTCCAGCTGCCGACGTTCACCTCGGCCACCATCAAGATCTCCGGGTGAGGCACCAGTGACCATCACCCGTCTCGCCCTGACCCTCACCGCCACCACGCTCCTCCTCACCGCCACCCCCACCGCCCGGGCCGACGGCACCGACCCCAGCCAGCCCCCCGACACCGCCCCCTCCGCCGCCGCCCCCGTGAAGATCGACCCCACCTCCCCGAACCTCAAGCTCCCCGAGGGCGCCACCCTCGCCGCGCCCAAGGTGCTGGACATCAAGTCGGTCGTGGAGGACCAGAGCGGGGACGAACGCCGGTCGGACACCAACGCGGACGTCACCTTCGCCCTCCAGGCCGAGGTCCTGTTCAGCAAGGACAGCGCCAAGCTCAGCGACGAGGCGAAGGCGCGGATCGCGACCATCGCCGAGGAGATCAAGAAGCAGAACGCCACCCAGATCCGGGTCTTCGGCTTCACCGACAACCTCGGCTCCACGGCCCACGGCGCCGTCCTGTCCAAGCAACGCGCCAACGCGGTCCAGGCCGTCCTCGACCAGGACCTGAACGACCCGAACGTCACCTTCGAGGTCCGCGGCTACGGCGAACAGTTCCCCATCGCCGACAACTCCACGGAGGAGGGGCGACGGAAGAACCGGCGGGTGGAGGTGTCGTTCCCGCGCACCCAGGGATGACCGGTAACAGGGTTACGCGCCCACCTCGTAGTCGAACCAGATCCGATGAGTGCCGTCCGTGTCGATCGCGATGCCGCCCTCCCCTCGGATTCCGGTCAGCTCGCCCGTCCCGCTCCCCGGCACGATCACGAACAGTTCGGCCCCGCTGTCCCGGTCCGGCCCGACCGTCGTTGCCGAGTGGGCGAAGTTGAAGGTGCCGGCCCGCCCCTGGAGCGTCCCCTCGAACGATTCCAGTGCGACGTACGTCCCCGTCGCCGTGGCCTGGTCGAACGCCGTGGAGAACAGCGTCCCCGACACCCCGACGACCTCACCCTCGTACCGCTTGCGCATCGTGGCCACCCCGACGGCCGCCGCAGTCTCGACCACGGGCTCCGGCAGCCGCACGTCCGCCGGTGTGAACTCTTCGACCTTGAACGTCCCTGAAGCTCTCATGCGCGCAGGCTAAGCGACCTCACTGACAACGCGGCGCTGATGCTGGCCGATGCGAGGCACTCGACGTATACGTCACGTATACTCATGGCATGCCTGACGTCATGATTCGCGTACCCGCCGATGTTCGTGACCAGCTCGCCGCCGTGGCGGAAGCGCGGGGCACCAGTCTTCGTGCCCTCATGCAGGAGATAGCTGCTCAGACACTGACTCCCGAGCAGATCAGGGCGCGCGCCGATCGCACCCGCGCCCTGCTTGCCGAGCGGTTCGGGCATTACGTGACGGATGAGGAATCCGCCGAGATGCGTCGCAGGATGCGGGAGGCCACCGCCGCTCACCGGGCTGCTCTCGCAGAGGCGGAGTCGTCCAGTTGAACCAGATCGAGCACTACGTCCTCGACAGCCCCACGCTGCTGGCGATGGGCGGCAACAAGCAGATCTCCGGCCTCATTCATGCCGCGGCGTCGAGCGATGACGTGCGCCTCTGGGTGCCTGTGCTGAGCCTCCTGGAGGCGGAGCGCGAGCGCGCGGGGATCGTCGCCCATGCGGGTGTGCTGCTGGACGTGCTCCGCGTCATCGATGACGACTACGCGATGGCCTTGACCGTCGCCGAACTGCTTCACGGCGGTGTTCTCCCCGGTATCGCGGCAGCTGTACATGTGGCGCGACCGAACCCGATGCTCCCCGAGGGTGGGCTGGTGGCCACTGTCGCACCGGAGGCCTACAACGGGCTCGGAGTCGGGGTCATGGACCTGAACCGCTGACGCTCCCGACTCCAGGGGCACGCTGGCGGCCCTACAGCAGGTGGTCGGCCTTCCCGGCCTTGAGCTCCAGGATGAGGGCACGGAGCGCTTCGCGGCTGTCGATGAGGTGGCGCTCCCGCGAGGCGAGTAGCTCGGTCAAGGCCAGCTCAGTGCCCACCACCATCTGGTATCGGCCATTCACAGCGGACCGCCCACTCTCTGAGTACAAGTACTCATGCGCCCGAACGCACCGGGGTGTTGGGTGGGTTCATGCTGGATCAGCCACCGACCCCGCCGGGGTCCGGGTGGTGTATCAGGTGGAAGCAAGGCCCGCCGCTGGCCATTTTTCACTACAGAGCGACTACTTACTGTCACTCTTGGTAGTTAGAGTTGCTGGTGCGGCTTCGGTGTTTGGCCGGTGTTCTGACGATACGGGGAGGACGATGTGTTGCCGAGCGATGCCGGGTCGGGGTCGGCGTCGGGCACGTCGTCGTGGGTGTCTGGTCTGTTTGACGTGGCACGCGACGCCGTCGCTGATGTGGCCACGGAGCTGTCGTCCTTCACGACCTTCCAGAAGCGCGTTGACGCCCTGATCCACGACCTGAAGGGCTCGCAGGCAGGTCCAGGCAAGATCGGGCAGGAGCAGCTCGCACGCCATCAGTTCGGGGGCGGGGCCGGTGCATGGGCAGAGGCGGCCGGGCTGTTCAGCGCGTACGAGACGGTGATCAGCGAGCTGGAGACGCTGTCGAAGCTGCTGTCGGACTCCATGGAGGGCATGGGCATCGCCGTCATGGCCTCGCACAAGGGCTACCAGAACGTCGACCTGGATGTCCGAGACCGTATGGCGGCGATCAGCGCCGAGACGACGAAGTACTACGGCCACGGTTACGACCCCGAGGGGCCCGGCAAGAGCCACGGCAGCGGGAACGGGACGCAGCCGGGGCAGCCGTCGACGCCGGCGCCGGCGGGAGGCGACGCGGGCGGTTCGATCTGATGGATCTGGTGGAAGGCAAGGGGGCGGGGGAGTTCTGATGCCTGGCAAGGGATCCGGCGGCGGTACGTCCTTTGAGGACATGAGCCACGAGCAGATGCTGGCGTGGCTCGACCAGGCCGACGCCGGCACGGTGCAGGCCGCGGCGGACCGGCTCACCGTGGCCGCTCAGGAGATCCGCAAGATCGCCGAGGAACTCAAGGTCCGGCCGCAGTGGGTGGAATGGAAGGGCGAGGGCGCGCAGGCGTTCCGCACATGGTCTGCCGACCTGGCCAACTCCACTCTGCGGCTTGGTGACTTCAGCGAAGGCGCTGGGAAGTGGCTGAGCGAGGCCTCCGGGGCGATCGCCCAGGCGCAGGCATCCATTCCGCGCGACACCAAGGGCGCGCAGGCGAATCTGGAGGCTGCGAACGTGGCGCACAACGACCCGGACGCGGCAACGGTGAGCGCCAAGTCCGAGAGCGAGCTGGCCGCGCTGGCGGCGCACAAGGAGAAGGTCCGCCTGGAGGCGGCGGCGCAGATGCGGAAGCTGGGGCAGACCTACGAGTGGTCAGCCACGCAGATGAACGGATTGGAGCGGCCGAAGTTTCCGCCGCCGCCGAAAGCGCTCGTACCGGTAGGAAGCCGGTCGATTGACGGTGGCGAGGCCAAGGCCCGCCCCGGCGCATCCGCTCCGGTGGCCACCTCCTCGCCTGATGGTGCTGCCGTCGCACGCGTGGCACACGGACGGGAGAGTTCTGCTGGCGCCCCAGCTCTCGGTGGCGGCGTGCGAAATTCGCCGGTTGTGGCATCACGCGCGCATCTCGTGCCGGTGGAGGCAGAGCAGCCCACGCGGATGGGTATCGACTCGGTGGCCTCGCTGCCGCAAGTGCAACACACGCCGAGCACCACGGGCGGTCTCCCGGGCCCAAGCCATGCTGACGCAGGTGCGAGACCGGCCACGCCTGCGACGGGGATGCTTCCGGCGCCGTTCGCCGGCGGGCCGAAAGTGACTCCGGGCCGGTTGAGCCCAAGAATGCCGTCGGGCCGGTTGAGCCCGAGCGTGCCCTCGGAACCATCCGGCCCGCGGCAGACACCGATCGGAGGCCGGACTCCGGCCATGCCTGAACTCGGAGGTCGGACCCCGGCTCTGCCTGAACAGGGAGTAGCCACGTCCACGCCAGGCCGTGTGCCGAGCGGTAGCCGCGGCGTCATCGGCGGCCGACCTGTTCCGTCTCCTGCGGGCAACTCCTCCGGCGCCATCCCCAGGGGGACGGTCGTGGGTGCCGAGGGACCGACCGCTCGCGGTCCGGTGGGGCCGGCTGCAGGCGCTCGCTCTTCGGGGCAGGTGGCAGGGCGGCAAGCACCTGGCCCAGGCGGCCGTCCCCCCGTACGGAACAGTGGTGTGATCGGCGACAACCCGCAGCAGCCGGGGCGTATGGGTGCTCGTTCGTCTTCCTCGGCAGGAGGCGCTGTGGAGCGAGGCGGAATTTCGGGCGGGAAACCCACCACCACGCGAGCTGCTGGTGTTCGCAGCGCCGGCACGCGGCAAGGTCCTCAGGCGGCATCCACCCGACGTGAGGATATGAGACGGAGCGGATGCAACAACCGCACCGAAGACGAGGATGAAGCACGAGGGCAGCAGGACCGTCGCTATGTGCCGCCAGTAGTCGACTGACAGGTCAGCCACAGTGAGAGGGACATACATGCTCACCAGCGGAATGCGCCACTGGCACCGTCGGGCTGCGGTATCGGCTGCCGTGGGTCTGCTGTTGGTGGGCGCCGCCGCAGTATCGGCGCAAGCGGAGTCGACGCGCGGGGAGGAGTGGTTCCTCGACGCTATGAAAGCCGAGCAGATGTGGCAGACCAGCACCGGTAAGGGCGTCACGGTCGCAGTGATCGACACTGGCGTCGATCCCACGAATCCCGACCTGAAGGGCCAGGTACTCAAGGGCAAGGACCTTGCCCCGGACCAGCCAGGTGACGAGCACACCGATTACGAAGGTCACGGCACCGGCATGGCCGGCCTGATCGCAGGAACCGGCGCGTACG
This sequence comes from Streptomyces sp. CoH27, assembly GCF_020181035.1. GTDB lineage: Bacteria > Actinomycetota > Actinomycetes > Streptomycetales > Streptomycetaceae > Streptomyces > Streptomyces camelliae. The sequence continues at coordinate 264,927 of NZ_JAIQYY010000012.1, read as the reverse complement.
GCGGGGGAAACGGCGCCTTCGGGCTTGCCCCCGGCGCCAAGATTCTCCCCATCCGCCTGCCCAAGGGATTCACGGCAGCCAACCAGGCCGAAGGAGACAAACGCTTCAACGAGTCTGTCGCACAAGCGATCCGATACGCCGCCGATGAACACGCCAAGGTCATCAACATCTCCCAGGCCGCACCGGAAGGCTCACCGCAGCTGACCGCAGCAGTCAAATACGCTCTCGACAAGGGATCGTTGATCTTCGCCGGCGTCGGGAACGACGGAGACGGGGCCAACGAGGTGATGTACCCGGCCGCCACGCCGGGCGTGATTGGCGTCGCGGCCGTGGGCAAGGATCTCCACAGGACTACCGAATCCGAGACCGGGCCACAGGTGGACATGGCCGCACCCGGCAAGGACATGGTCCACGCCTGTGGAAGCAAGACCGGGCTGTGCGAGACTCACGGGACAAGCGATGCCACCGCCCTCGCTTCGGCCAGCGCCGCCCTGATTTGGTCCAAGCACCCCGACTGGACCAACAACCAGGTTCTCCGCGTCATGCTCAACACCATTGGCGCCCCCACGGACGGCGCCAAGCGCAACGACGCCATCGGATACGGCATCGTTCGGCCCCGCATCGCCCTGCAGAACCCCGGCGACCCCGGCCCGGCTAACGTCTACCCGCTCCCGGACTTCAAGTCAGCGGCATCTCAGCCGGCTTCGCCGAAAGATTCGGGATCCCAAGGCTCCGATGCTCGGGCAAAGGGCGGCAACTCGCCCGCAGTAGCCTCAGCGTCCCAGGACAGCACCCCCTGGATCGCACTGGGCGTCGGTGCCGTCGTAATCCCCGGAGTAGGGATCGCGGTTGCCGCCGTCGTCCGGAAGCGTCGGACAACCGCAGCGCCGCTCCCAACGCCGGCGCCTACCTCCGGCCAAGGGCACTACCCCGCCCGTGGGTTCACGCCCTCGCCGTACGGGCCGCCGGTCCAACCGGACAACCTCCCCCCGTCCGATCGAGGACCTGGCGCTGTCTGAGTACGCATACTCAGACGGGCTGGTGGCTGATACGGATGGGGCACTCGACGCAGCGTTACTACTGTGCTTCTCGACCACCGCAGCGCTGCGGTAGCGCGTTCGCAGCGTCTCGGCGACGTACGACCAGACGCGGGGAGGGGCCACGCATGGCATGGGGAGGACAAGCGCGTGGGGTTTGACTGGGAGAAGGCGGTAGGCGTTCCGCCCCGCGCCGACGATGCGGGACACAGCCGCATTCAACTGGCGAGTGTGAACGACGGGGGAGGCGGTGGCACCGGGGGCGGCGACGCCGATCTGCGGATCAGCAAGACACCGTGGACGAGCGCGTCCGGCGTGGCGGACGAACTGCACACCGCCACCAACAACGGTCTGACCGACCTCAAAGAGGCCAGCAGCGGGTTAGCGGGCGGCACTGAGGGATTCGACTGTACGGCCGCGCTGAATGAGATACGTGCCACCTGGGAGGCTCGCCTCACCGCTGTCCGGGACGAATGCGGCCGGCTGCACGGAACCCTGGCCAAGACCGGGAAGCACTTCGGTGAGGTCGACCAGCACGTCGGGGGCCGAGTGGGTGGAGTTCACGTGGGCAACCGCCCGGATTGGGCAAGGTGAGGCCGGTGTCCACATGGCAGCAACTTCGGGACCTGAAGCTGTCGGAGTACCGGGAGGCCGCCGGCGGATGGGGCAAGGTAAGCCACCGCGCGGACGCCGCCCGACTTCGGGTCGACCGGGAGATGACGATTCCAGTCCGGTCCACCCAGAAGGGGGAGACGGCCACCAAGGCGGCCGGCGACCTGGACCGGCTCAGTCGTAACTACCAGTACATCCACGGCGAGTGCGGTCTGATCCGGACGACGCTGGAGTCCCTCGCCGCAGACCTGGAAGGACCTCAGCGAAAGCTGAAGCAGGCGTTGGAAGACGCCGAGGCGTTGAAGTTCACGGTGAACGAGGACGGTTCGGTGACGTACCCCCCGCCCATCGCGAAGGACGGCACCCCGGCGCCCGTCCCTTACGGGCCGTACGCCCCAGGTGCGTCGCCAGCAGGCCCTATCGTGCCGTTCGCCCCCGGTGAGGGCGGTGGCACAGCGCGAGCGGGCGCTCCGGTCCCATACCTGCCTGGCAAGGGCGAAGGCGGCGGCAATCCCATCAAGGCCATGGCAGAGAGCGTCGCGGAACAAATCGCGAGCGCTGTGCGCGAGGCAGGCGAGATCGACGCGCGCTATGCATCCGTGCTCCGCAAGCTCAAGGCTCCGGCCGGGCTCGACGTCACCGACGACATGCTGATCGACGCGGCCAAGGACATGCAGGCCGTGCAAAAGACCGTCGGCGGCTACCTCGACGAGAAGAGGATCCCGCACGGAAAGTCTCCCGCCGAGAACAGGAAGTGGTGGGACGCTCTCACCGACGAGCAGCGCGATGAGTACGCGACTCTCTATCCGGCCGAGATCGGCGCGCTCGACGGCCTGCCGTCCGAGGTGCGCGACACCTCCAACCGGATCGTGCTGGCTGAAACACGGGCGCAGTTCGCGCAGCAGTCCGAGCGGCTGGGGCCTGAGCCGCCGCAGTACGTCCGGGTCGGTGACCCTCCCTCAGCCGTCGTCAACCCGATCTGGCAGCAGTGGCAGAAGGCCGGCGGCGTGCGGGTGCGGGACATGCTCAAGGGCATGGACGATATCCAGGCCCGGCTGGACGCAAGCGGCGTGCCCGGCCCGCACGGCGAGCCCGGCCTGCCACAGGCGTACGTGCTCGGCTTCGACACCAAGGGCCTCGGACACGCGATCATCGCCAACGGCAACCCGGACACAGCGGACAACACGGCTGTGTACGTGCCCGGGACGGGGGCGCGGCTGGCGAATGCCAGAGGCGACATCGGGCGGATGACCGACACGTGGCAGGAGGCGCATGCACAGGCCCCCGACAAGAGCACGTCCACCATCACCTGGATCGGCTACGACGCCCCGCAGAACATCCTCACCGATTCCCCTTCGCCGAGCTATGCCTACGACTCGGCCCCCAAGCTCAACAACTTCCTGGACGGCCTGCAGACGGCCCGCAGCGGCTCTGAAGCATGCACGCCGTCAAGCCACACGACGGTCATCGCCCACAGCTACGGCACCACCGTCGTTGGCGCTGCCGCCAAGGAACACCACATCGCTGCCAACGACATCGTGGTCGCCGGCAGTCCGGGCATGCTGGTGGGCGACGCGAGCGACCTGGGCGTGGGCAGGGACCATGTGTGGTCCGAGGCCGCCAGGGACGACCCGGTGCCCTACATCGGCAAACAGTTCCTGGGAGGAGAGAAATGGGGGGTGCAGTACTACCACGGGGTTCCCTACAACGCTGGTTACATCACGACCATCCCGTCCGACGAAGCTTTCGGGGCGCATCGGATGCATGTGAGCACCAGCGGGCACAGCGGTTACTGGGATGAGGGGTCGGCTTCACTGGAGAATCAGGGGGCAGTTGTCGTCGGCAAGTATGGTGACGTTAAGGAAGACAAGTGAACTCGTTCAGGCATGTGCTCCCACGGCGTCGGCTCGCCCTTTGTGTTGCGGCCAGTGTTGTGGCCCTCGTCATGACGGGATGCTCAAAGGACATGACAAACAAACACGTAAATGATGCCGGTAAGACCGCCGAGCCGACAACTCTCGCGGTCGAGCAGGCGAGGACGAAAGCCAACCACCTCTCCAGTCAGATTCTCGACATGACCGGAATCAAGGAAGGCAAGGTGACAGAGGGGGGTGCCGGCGTTTCCCTCTGCGACGAGGACCCCGATCACCTTTACCGTATGCGCCACCCTTGGTCGATCTACGAAGTGGCCCCCGACAAACTGGAGGCCGGTTTCCAGCGCCTGCGGGAGAACCTGCCCAAGAACGGCTGGAAAGTCGTCGCATACGGCCGTGACACCAGCGCAAACAAGAACCTCGAAATCACCGCCGATTCAGAAAAGGAACCCTTCTCGGTCAACGCTTCCTTGCATATCACAGGTGCGTCCGGAACCCAGCAGCCCATGCTCCAGATCCGCGTCGTTTCCGGCTGCTTCCGCGCGCCGAAGGGAACGGACCTCAGCAAGGAGTTCTGACGTCCGCCGAGTAGGTGGAAGTGAGCACCGAGCCGCGGGGCTCACTCCTTTGCGTCGTGGCTGCCATGCGGTGCGCAGGGCCGTGACATCGCGCCGCTGTGCGGAACCCGGGCATCACTCAGGTCGACCTCACCACCAGCACGCGTGAGGCGCAGGTACTCGGCGAGGGCACCGTTGACCCACACAAGGTGAGCGCCGCCGTCAGTGATGCAGCCGATGCCGTGGGAGGCGCGGTCGACACCATCGGCGATGCTGCGAGCTCGCTCATGGACGAATTCGCTTGCACGAAGTTGCCGAGTCGGTGGTGGTGAACCGACACGAGGTCGGCTCCGAGGCCGCGCCCGCGCTGACACAGAGGCTGACGTTCTCGGCCGTCGTCAGCGGTGTGCGCTGTGATCTCATTGAGTCCCAGGTGTACTTGGCCGTGCTGGGCGCCGACGATCCGCGCAAGCGCGCCGTGATCCGGACATACCTGACCGCCACTGCGGCACAGCACGACACCGTTCTGCCGGATTTCCAGGAATTCGTTCGGACGGTCGGCCCGGACACTGGGGCGGTGTCCTAACCTGTCCCACCGTACCCGGAGATCTCATGTTGAGTGACTAGACGTTCATAGGTGGTGGTTTGATGGGCTTTTTCGACATATTCACTGGTACCAAGCGCCCGAAAGGCGGCGTCGCGCCGCGATCCGTCGAGGAGGTCCGGACGGCGTTGCTCGAAGTCAGCGGGCCAGACACACCTTATGTTGTGCGCGATGGTGCCGCCGAGGGGGCCGACCTGGTTGCGGAATGGCGTATCCGGGATCCGGCCTGGCACACCTTCTTCGCCCGGACCCAGGTGAGCCGGACCCTTCAGATCAGGATGCGCCTGGTCCCGGAGAGCCGCGAAGTCCGCGCACTCGACCGCGAGTGGGAAGTCACCTGGATCGGAAGTACGCCCAGGTTGGCGCTGCCGGCAGAGCAGTCCCGCGGGCAGGTGAAGACGGTGTCCCGGCGCTGGACGGTCGAGCGGGGGGCCGACGGCCGCCTCCAGAAGACGGAGGAGTTCCTCTTCGATTCCGCGGAGCTGAAGACACCCCTGCAGGAGGCGGTCCTCGGCGCGGGGTGGACATGGCGCGGGGTCCTGTTCAAACTGTGAGCGCCCCCGCCTGCAACTCGACCTGTCCCTGCCGGGGCTGACCAGGCCGGAGCCCGGCCACGGCCATCGCCGGGGCGAAGTCCTGTGCCGCTCGCTAGCTGGACGAGTCATTCCGATGTGATTGGTGGTCGTGGGCGACTCCGCGTTGTCGATGGCCGCACTGCACCTCAGCGGGGAGGCCGATGGCCCTACAGTAGGTGGTCCGCCTTTCCCGCCTTGATCTCCAGGATGAGGGAGCGGAGCGCTTCGCGGCTGTCGGTGAGGTGATGCTCTTCCTGTCCGGCGATGGCGATGTAGGCGTTACCGGTGGAGTCGGTGCCTATGCGGAAGCAGTTGTTGCCTTCGGCGCAGAAGGGCTCTTCCCAAGTGATCTCGGTCATGGCTGCTGCTCCTCAGAGTTGGCTGGCGATGCTGTGGATGAAGTCGCGTGAGGCCTGCGGATCGAGTGATCTGGCCTGCCACCAGCCCATGTGAGCACGGTACTTGGACAACTGGGCCTCCGCGTGTGTGAACTCGCCACCGTGGGCCGAGTCCAACTGCACGGTGTCCAGCTGAGGAACAGCGCCATGGGCGTACAGCACCGCGTGCCCCGCGCCAGGGAAGGCGCCTGCCTCGACAGTGAGGACGCGCATCTCGACGTTTTCCCGTTCGGACACCTCACACAGGTGCTGGAGCTGCTCCCGGGTCGTACGACGCCCCCCGAACTGCATGCGCAGGGCCCATTCGTGGATGTACGCGACGTAATCGACAGAATGCTCCCGCTCCAGAATCTGCTGTCGCTGGACGCGTTGTGCCACGCGCAGTTCGATCTCCGCTTTGGGGAGTGGAGGCAACGCGGCGTCGAAGATGGCGCGGGCGTACCCGCTGAGCTGAAGAAGCCCAGGTACGTGCACGGTCTGATAGCTCCGCAGCCGGGTGGCGAACCATTCCAACTCCGCTACGTCCAGCAGGCCTTGGGGGAGATTGCCGCGGTACTGCTCCCACCAGCCTCCTCGGAGGGTGCCGGCCATGGTGACCAGTGCATCGACGTAGGCCTCGTCCGCGCAGTCGTAGTTGCTGGCCAGAATCCGGATGCGCTCAGGTGAGATGACGCGGGTGCCCGATTCCATGTTGGACACCTTGGTGCGGTCCAACCCGAGCAGCCCGGCGGCGTACTCGCTGGTCTTGCCCGCCGCGAGCCGCATCTTGCGCAACTCGGCGCCCAGACGCCGTTGGCGCTCTGTGGGCGTGGGGCGTGTCGGCATTGGCACCCTCCTTCTCGGTCAGGGTCAGTTTGCCGTCAGGACGGCATACGAGTCCAACTCGTTGGAGGCAATGTTGGCGAATTAGTGGCACGTGTGCCGCTCCAACTTCTACTGTCGGTGACAGGTCGATTACGACCCGCCGTGCTCCGGAAGGGCATCGCGCGAGCCTGCCCGCAGCCTCCTGCCCTGGGAGGGGCGGCTCGCGTCAGGGAGACGAGCCACCGAGCCGAGCCGACAACATGCCGCATCACCATGGGAGTTGCCATGCCCGCCGTCGTCACGTCCTGTCCGCCTCCGGTGCACAGCGACCTGCTGCCGCCTCCGACACCCGAAACCCTGGCCTACAGCCTCACCTTGCCCGCCGCCCCGCAGACCCCGGCGATCATCCGCAGTGCGACGCGAACGATCCTCCAGGTGCACGGACTCGGTGACGTGACCGACGCGGCGGTGCTGGTGGCGAGCGAACTTGCCGCCTGCGCCTGCCGTTTCACGCCGACCGCCGAGGTGTACGCGTCGCTGCGCTATCGGGATGGCGCCCTGCGCGTGATCCTCTACGACGGACATCCCCGTCACACCAATCCACGCCTGGCGGCAGCCTGTGAGGCGCGCCGCCGCGCGACACTTCGGGTAATGGCCAGTGTGGTCAGGGCATGCAGGGGCGACTGGGGCATCGGGGAAGCACGCGAGCCGGGCGGCGGGACGCGTATGTGGGCGGTGTTGCCACATGCGGGGGCCTGCGCCTTCACTCGCAACGTCCGGGAGGAGCCGTGAACCACAGCCGCTGGAAGCTGTCGCAGCGGAAGGCCGCTGAATGCCGCGCCGAGCCGCCGGAGGTGATCGCCGAGCGCGAGCAGATCCGGCTGGCCCACGCGTTGGGGCAGTTGGTGTACGGCCGCCGCCTGGCCCTCGGGCTCTCGCAGGCCGCTCTGGGTGAACGTCTCGGGATGAGCGCCGACGGAGTCGAGGCTGTGGAGTTGGGAGGGATGCTTCCCGTTACCGCGGACCTGCTGGTGAGGCTGGCCACGGCGCTCGATGTCACCGTGGACCTGCATGCCACCCCCGGTGGGCGGAACACCGTGGTGTTCGAGGAGCATGCCGCCTGATCAGGAGACGGCTGGGCGTTTGTCGCGTCTACGCCGTCTCGACCGTCACCCGTACCCCCGCCCGCACCCCCCACCCCCCCATCGCCCCCGCCTCCGCCTCCAGCACATGCCGCGCCCGGAGCCGGGGCAGGCCCAGGCGGCCAGGGGGCATCGTGCGCACGGCCACCACGGTCAGGCGGCGGTCCAGAAAGGCGACGTCGATCGGGATGCGCATCCCGAACGTGTGCACCCCGCTCGCCGGGGACAGCAGCATCGCACCATCGATCCCGTCCCGGCCCAGCAAGCCCCTCGTGCGGGCCCGGTAAGACGTCGCGATCTCCAGGGGGACGGACGTGCCCGGCCCCTCGGTGTCCGCGTCCGCGCCCACGATCAGGCTGCCCCGTCCGTCCCGCCAGCGTCGTCGGCCCATCGTCGCCCCGCCCTCCCGCTCGGCACACCCAACGCGCCTGATTCTTAAACACGTTGCCGTTTCCCTTCCTCCCCACTAGGAAGGCCGACATGACTGATCTCGGTGCCGTCTTCCGTCCCCAGCTTCCTCCCGAGCGGTTGCGGGCCGTCGCCCGTGCCGCGGACGAGGCGGGGCTCGACGAGCTGTGGCTGTGGGAGGACTGCTTCCGGGAGGGCGGGATCTCCACCGCAGCAGCGGCGCTCGCGTGGACCGAGCGGGTGCGCGTCGGCGTCGGACTGCTGCCCGTGCCTCTCAGGAACGTGGCCTCACCGCCATGGAGGCAGCCACCCTGCACCGTATGTTTCCCGGCCGCGCCACCCTCGTCGTCGGGCACGGCGTCCAGGACTGGATGGGACAAGTCGGCGCGCGCGCCGTCTCTCCGCTCACCCTCCTCGGTGAGCATCTCGATGCCCTGCGCGCCCTGTTGAGGGGTGATCGGCTCAGCGTGCGGGGCCGGTACGTCTCGCTCGACGGCGTCGCCCTCGACTGGCCGCCGGAGTCGGCCGTACCCGTCCTCACCGGTGCCACCGGGCCGCGTACCCTGCGGCTCTCCGGCGCGAGGGCCGACGGCACCGTCCTCACCGCCGCCACTGCGCCGGACGGCGTACGGCAGGCACGGCGGCTGATCGAGGAGGGGCAGCGGGAGGCCCGGCGGGACGGTGAGCCGCACAAGGTCGTCGTCTATCTGCTGACCGCGACGGGAGCCGGCGCCGAGGCCCGGCTGCGGGCCGAACTCACCGCCGAGGGGCTGGAGTCGGTACCGGACCTCGGGGTCGCCGGCGACGCCGCCGTCGTGGCCGAGGCGGTACGACGGCTCGCCGACGCCGGTGCCGACACCGTCGTACTGCAGCCGACCGGCGACGAGCCCGACCCGGAGGGGTTCGTGCGGTTCGCTGCCAAGGAGGTCCGGCCCCTGGTGCCGCGCGGCTCCCGCCCATGACCATCGGCCCGGCGGCTGCTGGACGCCGGGCTGCTCGACGCGCCGACCGCCGAGGCGGCGTACGTCATGGTCAGCCCGTACCTGTGCCCGTGACCGGACGATGGTCCCCGGTCCTGCCGTCGATCAGTTCCCGCAGGATGTCCATGTGCCCTGCGTGCCGCGCGGTCTCCTCGATCATGTGGACCAGGGTCCAGCGCAGGCTGACGGTGATGTCGTGCCAGGAAGGGCGGCCCTGGGCGGCCAGCGGCAGCTCGGTGATCATCGCGTCGGCGGCGGCGCGGGCACGGCCGTAGAAGGCGAGGATCTGGTCCGTCGACTCGTCGGGGGTGATGCGCAGGTCGTCGTACGGGTCGAACCACAGGGGTTCCGCCTCGCCCCCGAACGTCTCCACGAACCAGCCGTACTCGACCGAGGCCAGATGTTTCACCAGGCCCAGCAGGTTGGTGCCGGTCGGTGTCATCGGCCGGCGCAGCTGCTCGTCGTCGAGGCCTTCCAGCTTCCACAGCACCGCGTCCCGGTGCCGGTCGAGACTCGCGTGCAGGGTCTGCTTCTCCGCAGCGGTGTAAGGCGTCACAGGTGTCGTCATACGGGCGGAAATTAGCAGGCCCCTCCGACAGCGGACTGCGATCATGAGGGCATGGCAGTGAACCGTTCCTTCGAGGACCTCGTGGCCGAGGGGGCCGCCGTACCGACCGAGGGGTGGGACTTCTCCTGGTTCGAGGGGCGGGCCACCGAGGAGCGGCCCTCGTGGGGGTATGCCGCGAAGGCAGGGGAGCGGCTGGGCGGGGCGGAGGCCGCGCTCGACATCCAGACCGGTGGCGGTGAGGTGCTGGACTTCGCGCTGAGCCGTGCCGAGCCGGACCGGCCGGTGCTGGTCGCCGCGCGGAGGGCTGGGCGCCGAACGTCGCGAAGGCCACCGCGCGCTTGCGGCCGCGCGGTGTGGTGGTGGTCGCCGCCCCGGACGACGCGCCGCTGCCGTTCGCCGACGAGGCCTTCGACCTGGTGCTCAGCCGGCACCCGGTGCGCCCGTACTGGACGGAGATCGCGCGGGTGCTGTGCCCCGGCGGGACGTATTTCGCCCAGCACGTCGGGCCGGCCAGCGTCTTCGAACTCGTCGAGCACTTCCTCGGGCCGCTGTCGGCCGAGGTGCGCGCCGGCCGGGATCCCGAGGGCGAGCGGGCCGACGCCGAGGCGGCGGGCCTGGAGGTCGTCGCGCTGCGGGCGGAGCGGCTGCGGATGGAGTTCCACGACATCGCCGCGGTCGTCCATTTCCTGCGCAAGGTGGTGTGGATGGTCCCGGACTTCACGGTGGAGGCGTACGAGCCCCAACTCCGCGCGCTGCACGAGCGGATCGAGCGGGAGGGCCCGTTCGTCGCGCACAGCGCCCGGCATCTTTTCGACGCCCGCAAGCCGACCCCTACGCAGGGCCGGTAAGCCGACCCCTACGCAGGGCCGGTAAGCCGACCCCTACGCAGGGCCTTAAGCCGACCCCTACGCAGGCCCGTACGCCGGCCCGCTGACGAATCCGGCAGACAGGGCGCAAACGGGCTTTGTTCATCCGGAGTTTGCCTGAGGTTTTCACATCGTTATCAGTCTGGGTTCACATCAGCCCCACCTGTCACGTAAGTTCAGACCAAGGTAATTCGCGTGAGCAAAGCTGCGCGGCCGGCACCGCGCAGTGGAGGGGGCTGCGCGGTGCTGTGAGATCGTTCGATCATTCCTCGGTGCCGTAGCGGAACCGTCAAGTCGCCGTTCGCCGGTCCGTTAGCCCATCGGGGGACCTCCGGGCAACTCGCCGCAGAGTACTCAAGTTGGCGTAAACCTTCCGAAATCTTCCGAAACCTTTCGAATCCGCTCGTAGCTGACCGGATTTCCCTGGGATTCAGCTGTGAATCGGCCATGATTCACCCCTGAATCCAGCCTTCCGCAGCCATCGGGGCGTCGCCGGACGATTTCGGAGAGTAGTTGTTTGACGCCGATGCACCCACCAACCCTTACGAAGGGTTATGGTGGAAACCCCCCCTCGGGCCGGTCCGTCTCCCCCCCACGGACCGGCCCGTTTTCTCTGTCGGGGTTCCGGAACCTCTCCGTACGGTTCAGCCGTCCCAGCCCAAAGGGGGCCGCTCCCGACCCGGCGGGCGTGGTGCCGAAGACGAATCCGCACGAACCCCCGACCCTCCCCGCACGAACCCCCGCCCCCAACCCCCGGGCCGCTAGCAAGCCTCTAGCAACGGTAGGCTCAACGGCTCCGGAACCCGCTATCCCCCGCCAATCCCCCGGAGGGCCACGTGAACCTGCGCGACAACCTGCGCAGCCTGCTCGTCAGGCTCTACGCACGCCGGGTGGAAGGCCACCTGGACCACACTCAGGTGCCCAAGCACATCGGCGTCATCATGGACGGCAACCGGCGCTGGGCGAAGGCGTCCGGCTCGACCACGGTCCACGGCCACCGGGCCGGCGCCGAGAAGATCGAGGAGTTCCTCGGCTGGTGCACCGAGACCGACGTCGAGGTCGTCACCCTGTGGCTGCTGTCCACGGACAACTTCGAACGGCCGCAGGAGGAACTCGTCCCGCTGCTCGGCATCATCGAGGACGTCGTGCGCACCCTCGCCGCCGACGGCCGCTGGCGGGTGCACCATGTCGGCACGCCCGATCTGCTGCCCCATCCCATGCGGATCGCGCTGAAGGAGGCCGAGGAGGCCACCGCCGACATCGACGGAATACTGGTCAACGTGGCCATCGGCTACGGCGGCCGGCAGGAGATCGCCGACGCCGTGCGCTCCATGATGTTCGACGCGCACGACCGGGGCGTGCCCATGCTGGAGCTCGCCGAGTCCGTCGACATCGACATGATCGGCCGTCATCTCTACACCAGCGACCAGCCCGACCCGGACCTCGTCATCCGCACCAGCGGCGAACAGCGGCTGTCCGGATTCATGCTCTGGCAGACCGCTCACTCGGAGTACTACTTCTGCGAGGTCTTCTGGCCGGCGTTCCGGAAAGTCGACTTCCTGCGCGCACTGCGCGACTACGCCGCACGTCACCGCCGTTACGGCGGCTGACCCGGCCCGCGCTTCGTCACACGCCCCGTCGCCACCCGGTGACGGAGCGTCGCCATGTGCGCCGGTTCGCGGAGCCGTAACCAGGAGTTCACCGGCGCGCTGTTGGCCACATTTGCATGGCGGCGCATGTTCGAGGGCATAAGCCAAGCAGGTCGACACCCGAACCACGGGTGTCGGTTCTCAGCGGGCGGCTCGGGGCCGTCCGCCCGGGAGGCCCTTTGCACCAGCCCGACCGTGTGGTCACCGCACGGAAGCAGCCGCGGAGGGCCGGTTCACGGCCCGCCGCGTGCGAGGGCCGGCGACCGGCCTGGTCATTCCCGCCCTCCCGGGCGGGTCTTTTCCCGCCCTCCCGGCCCAGCTTCCGCCTCGTCGCTCCCCGACCTCATCCGAGGGGGTACGTCCTTCCGTGGTGACCAGCACAAAGCGCCACAAGCCAGACCGGCGCACCTATGTTCTCGACACCAGCGTCCTGCTGGCCGACCCGAACGCCCTGACCCGCTTCGACGAGCACGAGGTCGTGCTCCCCATCGTGGTGGTCACGGAGCTGGAGGCCAAGCGGCACCATCCCGAACTCGGCTACTTCGCCCGCCAGGCGCTGCGCCTGCTGGACGACTACCGGGTGAAGAACGGTCGCCTCGACGCCCCCATCCCGATCGGGGAGCTGGGCGGGACCGTCCGTGTCGAGCTCAACCACTCGGACCCCAGCGTGCTGCCCACCGGCTACCGCCTGGGGGACAACGACTCCCGCATCCTCGCGGTGGCCCGCAATCTGCAGGCCGAGGGGTACGACGTCACCGTCGTGTCGAAGGACCTCCCGCTCAGGATCAAGGCCTCGTCCGTGGGCCTCCTCGCCGAGGAGTACCGGGCCGAACTCGCCATCACGGAGAACTCCGGCTGGACCGGAATGTCCGAACTGGCGCTCTCCGCCGAGCAGGTGGACATCCTCTTCGAGGAAGGCCATGTGTATGTCCCGGAGGCCTCGGAGCTTCCGGTGCACACGGGCCTGACCATCCAGTCCGAGCGCGGCAAGGCGCTCGGCCGGGTGACCGCCGAGGGCAACGTCCGTCTGGTGCGCGGCGACCGGGAGGCGTTCGGCATCAAGGGCCGCAGCGCCGAGCAGCGCATCGCCCTCGATCTGCTGCTCGACCCGGACGTCGGCATCGTCTCGATGGGCGGCCGGGCCGGCACCGGCAAGTCGGCGCTGGCGCTGTGCGCGGGCCTGGAGGCGGTCCTGGAGCGCCGCCAGCACCAGAAGGTGATGGTCTTCCGGCCGCTGTACGCGGTCGGCGGGCAGGAGTTGGGCTATCTGCCGGGCAGCGAGGCGGAGAAGATGAGCCCGTGGGCGCAGGCCGTCTTCGACACGCTGTCGGCGGTCACCAGCCGCGAGGTCATCGAGGAGGTCACCGCGCGCGGGATGCTGGAGGTGCTGCCCCTGACCCACATCCGGGGCCGCTCCCTGCACGACGCGTTCGTGATCGTGGACGAGGCGCAGTCGCTGGAACGGAACGTCCTGCTGACCGTTCTGTCCCGGATCGGCGCCAATTCACGGGTCGTTCTGACCCATGATGTGGCGCAAAGGGACAATCTGCGGGTCGGCCGCTACGACGGTGTGGTCGCCGTCGTGGAGAAGCTGAAGGGGCATCCGCTCTTCGCCCATGTCACGCTGACGCGGTCCGAGAGGTCCCAGATTGCCGCGCTTGTGACCGAAATGCTGGAGGACGGTCACATCTGACCCGTCCCGCACAGCAGTTGGCGCCGTCCGGCAAAGGCCAAGAGCCTAGCCGGGCGGCGCCTCGGCATGTAGAGCTTTCCGGAAATCCCCAGGGGCAAACGGGATGTGAGCTTTCACACGCAACTCGGAATTGCCAGGCGGCGTCGGGTTACGGCAGAGTCTCGTTCCTGTCAGGCCCCGCATACGACACAGCTGTACCCCCAGCGGTACGGCGCCACGGAAGCACCACCAACTCCATAGAGTTCGTCGTATGCCGCCCGAGCACCACGCGGCGCTCCCTGAAGGGGGAGTTGCCCACCGGGCCCGCGCCTCCCGTGACCCCGCAGTTGGGAGGCCAGTGCCAGGGGCACGATTGCGTCCGCCAGGGTCACCGAAGCGGGCGATGCTGGAAGGAAACCGTGTGAGCCGGATTTCGGTCCGGGGATTCGCAGTGGCCTCGGCCACCGCGGTCACCGCCGTCGGAAGCGTCGTCGGAGTTGCCTCGGGCAGCGTCGCGCAGAACAACAACGACGCCGAGGCGACGGCAGCCGACACCACGCTCCTCGCGGACATACCCGCGGGTCAGCAGGCCCAGGTCCAGTCCGCGTCCCTGACGCAGCAGGCCGACGCCCAGGCCATCGCCGCGGACGCGAGCGCCAAGAAGGACGCCGAGGCAGCCGCCCGCAAGGCAGCCGCCGAGACCGCGTACGCGAAGAAGGCTGCCGCCCAGAAGGCGGCGGACGAAGCCAAGCAGCGCGCCGAGACGAAGGCGGCGGCCAGCCGCAGTGACAGCGGCGGCGGCGACGGCATCTTCCCCGTGCAGTCCTCGTACACGGTGGCGCAGGTGCAGGCCATCGCACGGCAGATCGTGCCGGCGGGCCAGTACCAGTGCTTCAGCAACATCGTGACGCGCGAGTCCACCTGGAACTACCAGGCGGTCAACGCCTCCTCCGGCGCCTACGGCCTCGTGCAGGCCCTGCCCGCCGGCAAGATGGCCTCCGCGGGCGCCGACTGGCGGACCAACCCGGCCACCCAGATCAAGTGGGGCCTGAGCTACATGAACGAGCGGTACGGCAGCCCCTGCGACGCCTGGACCTACTGGCAGGCGAACGGCAACTACTGAGACCGGCCGCGGCTCTCAACCTCGCAAAGCCCCTCCCCGTCCTTAGGGGAGGGGCTTTCGCCCTGTACGGTCGTATCCGGATACCTCCTGGGGGAGGAGAGGTGGCGAGCACGCGGGGACGCGGGGGAAGAGGGCGGATCATGTCGCGAGTGCCAGGGTGGCTCGGCAAGCTCGGTGCCGGACTCACCGAGATCAGCGAGCGCCTGGACGAACGCCGCGCGGAGGTCGAGCAGGAGACCGACCCGAACGCGCCGCTGCCCGACCCCGAACGGCCCGCGCCCGCCGCCCCGGCCGTCGACACCGCGCCGGCCGCCCCCAGACCCGCCCAGCCGGCCGGCCCCCGCCCCGACCCCGTCGAGGCCGTGCCGTGGGGTGTGCGGGTCGCCGCCGAGGCGGGCTGGCGGCTGCTGGTGCTCGCCGGCACGGTCTGGGTCCTGATGAAGGTCATCAGCTCGGTCCAGCTGGTGGTCTTCGCCTTCGTCATCGCCCTGCTCATCACCGCGCTGCTCCAGCCGACCGTCGCCCGGCTCACCCGCCGTGGGGTGCCGCGCGGCATCGCCACCGCGCTCACCGCCATCAGCGGCTTCGTCGTCATCGGTCTGATGGGCTGGTTCGTGACCTGGCAGGTCATGGAGAACGCCGACACGCTCTCCAACCAGATCCAGTCCGGCATCGACGACCTGCGCAACTGGCTGCTGAAGAGCCCCTTCCACGTCACCGACAAGCAGATCAACCAGATCGCCAAGAACCTCCGCGAGGCGATCGGCGCCAACACCGACCAGATAACGTCCTTCGGTCTGGAGGGCGTCCAGGTCATCGTCGACTTCCTCACCGGCCTGCTGCTGGTGTTCTTCTCGACGCTGTTCCTGCTCTACGACGGCAAGCGCATCTGGGAATGGTTCCTGAAACTGGTGCCCGCCGCAGCCCGCCCGGGCGTGGCCGGGGCCGGCCCGCGTGCCTGGCGCACCCTGACCGCCTACGTCCGCGGCACGGTCCTGGTCGCCCTCATCGACGCCACCTTCATCGGTGTCGGCATCTACTTCCTGAACGTGCCGATGGCCGTCCCGCTGGCCGTCTTCATCTTCCTGTTCTCGTTCATCCCGCTCGTCGGCGCGGTCGCCTCCGGCGCGCTCGCGGTGATCGTGGCCCTGGTCACCCAGGGCGTCTTCACCGCCGTCATGACCCTCGTGGTCGTCCTCGCCGTCCAGCAGATAGAGGGCCATATCCTGCAGCCCTTCATCCTCGGCCGCGCGGTCCGCGTCCACCCGCTGGCGGTCGTCCTCACCGTGGCGGCCGGCGGCATGGTGGCCGGCATCGGCGGCGCCGTGGTGGCCGTACCGCTGGTGGCGGTGACGAACACGGTGGTGGGATATCTGCGGCAGTACTCGGAGGAGCTGCGGCAGCAGCAACAGGATGCCGCCGTGGCGGCCGAGCCCGTGGCGGAGAACGCGGAAGACCCCGTCCACGCGGAGTGAACGGGGCCTTCACGGCGGGGGGCGTCCGCGGCGGGACCTACTCGGCCAGGACGGCCTCGGCCTCCAGCGTGACGGCGACGGCCTGGACCACGGAGGCGATCTTGAACGCCTCCTGGATCACATCGCGCTCCACGCCGGCCTTGCGCAGCACCTGCTCGTGCGAGTCCAGGCACATGCCACAGCCGTTGATCGCGGAGACCGCGAACGACCACAGCTCGAAGTCGGTCTTGTCCACGCCCGGGTTGCCGATGACGTTCATCCGCAGGCCCGCGCGCAGGGTGCCGTACTCGTGGTCGGACAGCAGGTGACGCGTCCGGTAGAAGACGTTGTTCATCGCCATGATGGCGGCCGCGGACTTCGCCGCGGTGTACGCCTCCGGCGTCAGGTTCGCCTTCGCCTCCGGCTCCAGCTCACGCAGCACGATCGGGGAACGGGAGGCGATGGCGGTCGCCAGCACCGTCCCCCACAGCTGCTGCGCCGGCAAGTCGGAGTTGCCGATGACCGAGCCCAGGTTGAGCTTCAGGTCCTTGGCGTAGTCCGGGACGCGGGACTTCAGGGAGTCGAGGGACATCTCGGTCACTCACCGGCCAGCAGCGCGACCGGGTCCAGGGTGTCGTCGCCCTTGCTCCAGTTGCACGGGCACAGCTCGTCGGTCTGCAGGGCGTCCAGGACCCGCAGGACCTCCTTGGGGTTACGGCCCACGGAACCGGCGGTGACCATGGTGAACTGGATCTCGCGGTTCGGGTCGACGACGAACACCGCGCGCTGCGCGAAGCCGTCCTCGCCCTCGATGCCCAGGTCGCGCATCAGCTCGTGCTTGGAGTCGGCCATCATCGGGAACGGCAGGTCGGTCAGGTCCGGGTGGTCCTTGCGCCAGGCGTGGTGGACGAACTCGGAGTCACCGGAGAAGCCGAGGATCTGGGCGTCGCGGTCGGCGAACTCGTCGTTCAGCTTCCCGAACGCGGCGATCTCGGTCGGGCAGACGAAGGTGAAGTCCTTCGGCCACGCGAAGACGACCAGCCACTTGCCCTCGTAGGACTTGTGGTGGATCTGCTCGAACTCCTTGCCCTTCTCCAGCGAGACGCAGGCGGTCAGTTCGAACTCGGGGAACTTGTCACCGACAGTGAGCACACGCTCTCCTTGCAGCGAAGAAGCGCCCCTTTTGAGGGCGCTTCCCGTGTGGGTTGGACGTGGCCGATGGTGGCACAGGGTGCATTGATTAGTGAAATAGCTACACTCGGTCATGTTGATCGGAGGTAGTTATCAGTGACCATCAGTAACGGCAAGCGGAGGCAGCCGAGCCTCGCACAGCTGCGTGCCTTCGCCGCCGTCGCCGAGCATCTGCACTTCCGGGACGCGGCCGCCGCGATCGGGATGAGCCAGCCCGCCCTGTCCGGTGCGGTCTCGGCACTGGAGGAGACCCTCGGCGTGACCCTCCTTGAGCGTACGACGCGCAAGGTGCTGCTCTCGCCCGCCGGTGAGCGGCTCGCGGTGCGGGCGAAGACGGTACTGGAGGCGGTCGGCGCGCTGCTGGAGGAGGCCGAGGCGGTCCGGGCGCCGTTCACGGGCGCCCTGCGCCTCGGGGTGATCCCCACGGTCGCGCCGTACCTGCTGCCGACCGTGCTGCGGCTGGTCCACGAGCGCTATCCGCACCTCGACCTCCAGGTGCACGAGGAGCAGACCGCCAACCTGATCGACGGCCTGCACTCCGGCCGCCTGGACCTGCTGTTGCTGGCGGTCCCGCTCGGCGTCCCCGGCGTCGTCGAACTCCCGCTCTTCGACGAGGACTTCGTGCTCGTCACCCCGCTCGACCACGGGCTCGGCGGCCGTGAGGGCATCCCGCGCGAGGCGCTGAAGGAGCTGAACCTGCTGCTCCTGGACGAGGGCCACTGCCTGCGCGACCAGGCCCTCGACATCTGTCGGGAGGCCGGCCGCGAGGACGCCCCGGTCACCACGACGGCCGCCGGCCTGTCGACCCTGGTCCAGCTCGTCGCCGGCGGCCTCGGCTGCACGCTGCTGCCGCGGACGGCGCTGAAGCTGGAGACGGCTCGCAGCAGTCAGTTGCTCACCGGGTCCTTTGCCGACCCGGCGCCGAGTCGTCGTGTCGCCTTTGCCATGCGGGCGGGTGCGGCGCGCTCCGCGGAGTACGAGGAGTTGGCCGTGGCTTTGCGGGGCGCCTTGCGGCCGTTGCCGGTGCGGGTGCTGGAGTAGCGCTCCGGGGAGGGTGGTTCCCTGGGGGCGCGGCTGCGGGTCCGTGGTGGCTGGTCGCGCCCACGCGGCGGAGCCGCATATTGATACAGCCCCGCGCCCCTATGGGGCGCCCCAGCCGGCCTACTCCGTCCGCAACCCGTCCGGCCGCATCAGCCTCAGCAACGGCGGCAGGCTGAGCAGTGTCACCGCCAGCACCACCCCCGCGCCCGCGCCCGTCATGGACAGCACGCTCGGCCAGTCCACGCCGATCGTCGCGCCGGCCATCTTCAGCAGGACCGCGCCCAGGGTCAGCCCCACGGCCGAGGCGAGCAGCAGGCCCAGGGCGACCGGGATCGCCGTCTGCCACAGGACCGACAGGCTCAGGGTGCGCCGCCGGGTGCCGAAGGCGACGAGGGACGACAGGAGCTTCCTGCGTTCGCGCAGCTGCTCCAGCTGGGAGACCAGCAGGCTCGCGCCGATCAGGATCAGGACACAGACCGCGCCGACGGAGACACCGGTGCGGATGGAGGTGAACTTCGCGGACTGCTCGGTGGCCGACCACACCATCGTGTCCGCCAGCGGGTCGATCGCCGCCGCGGTGTTGCGGACGTGCTCCTCCGCGTCCGGCACCGACTCGTCCACCGAGAGATAGACCGCCCCGTTCAGCAGGCGGCTCATCCGCTCGGGCACGGCGGCCGGGGTCAGCAGCACACTGCTGTCCTTGGTGCCGCTCGGGCCGGTGATCGCGGTGGCCTGCTTCAGATGGCCGGGTACGGTCCAGGGGACTTTGGTGCCGTAGCCCCTGCCGTTGCTGGTGTCGACCTGGAGTGTGCGGCCCGGCCGGACGAGCTTGGCCATGTCGGCGTTGTTGTCGTCGCCCTCGGCCACGAACACGTCCCCGTCCGTGCAAGAGGTCAGCCGGGCGACCTCGCGCAGGGCGTCGCAGGTGCCGACGGTCACCGCTGCCGTGGCGCTGGGCCCGTGCTGCCAGTCCCGGTCGCCCAGCTCGGTGCTGCCGAGCGCGGTCGCCTTGCGCACCCCCCGGGTGGCGGCGAACTTCCCGGCGGACGGCACGAAGTCGAGGCCCCGCGACAGATTGACCTGCATCTGGACGCGGTTCGGGTCCCGCCCGGTCCTCTTGGTGTAGTCGCCCTGGACGCCCGCGAACAGCATCTGCATCGCGACCGCCCCGGCCACCGCGACCGCGATGCCGTTCACCATGCGGGCCGCCGCTCCGCTGCTCAACTGGAGCCGCCGTACGGCCAGTTGCCAGGCCAGCCCGCCGCGCCCGAGCCGGGCCACCACGGCCTCCACGACCCACGGCAGCAGCGCGGTCACGCCGATGAGCAGCAGCAGCACGCCGCCGATCACCAGGTACGCGTTGAAGTCGCCGTTCTCCCGGCCCTGGCCGATCATCGGCGCGAGGCAGGCCAGCCCGCCCAGCGGCAGCAGCAGCCGCCACCACAGCCGGCGGCGCGTGGGCCGGGCCGTACGGACCACGCCCAGCGGCTCGATGACCACCCGGCGCAGCGCGAACAGCGTGACCAGCACCGCTGCCGCCGGCACCGCGACCGAGACCAGGGCGGCCAGCGCGGGGGAGGGGTTGAGATAGCTGGGGAAGACGCTGATGTCCATGATCTCGACCGAGCCCGCGAGCTGCCGGCCGACCAGGAAGAAGACCGTGCCGAAGACCAGCCCGACCAGCGAGCCGGCGAGCGCCTCGCCCGCCGCGATCCGCCGGGTCATCCGGGTGTCGGAGCCCACCAGCCGCAGCGCGGCCAGCCTGCTGTCGCGCCGCTCGCCGCCGAACCGTACGGCCGTGGCGATGAACACGGCGACCGGGGTGAGCAGCACCGCGAAGACGACCAGGATGAGGAGGATCAGGACCGGGTCCATGGTGTTCGACGACGCCAGCAGGCGCCCGTACTGGGTGATCCGGGCGGTGCGCGAGCCGTCGATGCGCGGCGCGAGGTCCGTCGCGCCGGCGTAGTAGGCCAGTTCGCGCGAGCCGATCAGTCCGCTCTCGCCGATCGTCCCGCTGATCCGGTACGGCAGCCGCTCGCGCAGCAGTCTGCCGTCGGCGGAGCCGAGCAGTTCCTTCAGGGCGGGGGAGACGACCATCTCGCCCGGTGCGGGGTACGCCGACAGGCCCGGGGCGAGGGGCGCGCGCGGCCCCTCGGGCTGCACCAGCCGGCCGCGGACGTCCTTGCCGTGGTACGTCGTGTCCGCGTCGGAGATCACCAGGGTGTTCGCGGCCTTCGCCCGGTTCGGGCCGTAGGTGTAGTCCATGCGCGCGTCGTCGCGGGCGTGCCGTACCGACAGCGCGTTCGGGATCGCGGTCGTGAGCAGCAGCAGGGCCACGCCGAGCCCGACGCCGACGGCGGTCAGCAGCACCCGGATGTGGCCCTCGCGCCCGCCCGTGAAGGCGAACTTGACGCCCATGCCCAGATCCCGCGCCCATTGACGGGCATGCAGGCGGGCGGTCATACGATCCGCTCCATGTCCCGGGACTTGCCGTCGCGTACGACGATCTCCCGGTCGGAGTAGGCGGCCACCCGGGCCTCGTGCGTGACGAGGACGACGGCCGCGCCCGCCGAGCGGGCCGCGTCGGTCAGCAGCTCCATCACGCGCTCGCCGTTGAGGGAGTCGAGCGCGCCGGTCGGCTCGTCGGCGAAGATCACCCGGGGTGCGGTGACCAGCGCCCGTGCCACCGCGACCCGCTGTCCCTGGCCGCCGGAGACCTCGCCGGGCCGCTTGCCCTTCAGGTCGTCCACCTCCAGGCGCTCCAGCCAGCCCAGGGCCGCCTTCTCGGCCTGCTTGCGCGGGGTGCCGTTCAGCCGCAGCGGCAGCGCCACGTTCTCCACGCAGGTCAACTCGGGCACCAGCTGGCCGAACTGGAAGACGAACCCGAACTCGGAGCGCCTGAGAGCGCTGCGCTCGGCGTCGTTCATGCCGGCCAGTTCCCGGCCGTCGTAGACGATGGACCCGGAGTCCGGCGGCACGATGCCCGCGAGGCAGTGCAGCAGCGTCGACTTGCCGGAGCCGGAGGGGCCCATGACGGCGACGACCTCGCCGGGGTGGATGGAGAACTCGGCGCCGTCGAGCGCGACCGTGGGGCCGTAGGCCTTGCGCAGGTTGTCGGCGGTGAGCAGGGAGCCGGCGGGTGCGGTCATCGGGTCACCGCCGCACGGAGCTTGTCCAGGCGTGCGGCGGTCAGCTCCAGCCAGCGCAGATCGGCCTCCAGGTGGAACAGCGCGTGGTCGCAGATCAGCTGGTCCGCGAGGTCGCCCTTGCGTTTGCGGTCGGTCAGGATCCGCATGCTGCGCAGGTGCTCGGCGCGCTGGCCGTCGAGGATGTCGGCCGCGTCGCGATGGGTCAGCAGTGCGAGGACGACCTTGGTGTACAGGGTCGACTGGAGGTACTCCTCGGGCTTCTCCGGGGTCGCGAGCCAGCGCTCGACGTCGGTGATGCCCGCGTCGGTGATGGCGTACCGCTTGCGCTCGGGACCGCCGCCCGCCTCGATCCCGTCGACTTCCACGAGGCCGTGCTTCAGCAGCCGGGACATCGTGGAGTAGACCTGGCCGTAGTGCAGCGGCCGGTCGTGACCGAATGTCTCGTCGAAGGCCCGCTTCAGGTCGTAGCCGTGCCGCGGGCCGGACTCCAGGAGCCCTAGAAGGGTGTGACCGATGGACATGCCGAGCACTCTACACACGGTGTATACGTGGCGTGTATACGCGGCGTGTGTAGATCATGGCCTGGTGTATCGCGGTGCAGGTGGGGGCCGATTGTCACGATCCCGAAACAGGCGGACCGCCTCTGCGCGGGACTTCCCGTGATCTCCTCGGCGTCGCCGCGCAACGACAGACTTTCCGTGCCGAAGCAACCCTGTGACCTCCAGAACCGTCGGTTTCCTTGGGGCGGGTGCTGATTGTCACGTCCGCAAAAGAGCGGATCGGACGCCCTTTGTCATATAGGCGGGTGTTAGCTTTCGGAGCTGACCCCGAGACGGAAGTGAGCGTAGGGACCGATGGGACGAGCGGAAGAGAGACGAGCGCGACAGCGCGGTGGCCACCGCGCGGCGCCCAAGCGCCGCCGCTCGCAGCCCGCGCAGGCGGCCACCGGCTCACGGTCCGCCCCGGCCGGCGCCAAGCCCCCCAAGGGCCGAATACGCCGGCTCTTCACCTGGAAGAAGATCCTCGGGACCTTCTTCGGGCTCTGTCTGCTCGTCGTGGGCGCGTTCATCGCGCTGTACATGACGATCAACATCCCGGAGGGGAACGCGGCCGCCCAGTTGCAGAGCAACATCTACAAGTACAGCGACGGCACGATCCTCGCCCGCACCGGCGAACTCAACCGGGAGAGCGTCGACCTCGCCGAAGTCCCCAAGGATGTCCAGCACACCTTCGTCGCGGCCGAGAACAAGACCTTCTACCAGGACTCCGGCGTCGACCTGAGGGGCACGGCCCGCGGCATCCTCAACACCCTGGAGGGGCACGGCACCCAGGGCGGTTCGACGATCACCCAGCAGTACGTCAAGAACTACTACCTGGACCAGAACCAGACCGTCACGCGCAAGCTGAAGGAACTGGTCATCTCGCTGAAGCTGGACCGCCAGAAGTCCAAGGACTACATCCTCGCGGGCTACATCAACACCAGCTACTACGGCCGCGGCGCCTACGGCATCCAGGCCGCGGCCCAGGCGTACTACCGCAAGGACGCCAGGAACCTCACGGTCGAGGAGGGCGCCTACCTCGCCGCGCTGCTCCAGGCGCCGAACCAGTACGACTGGGGCATCGCGACCGACACGGGCAAGAAACTGGCGCAGGCCCGCTGGAACTACGTCCTCGACAACATGGTCAAGCAGCAATGGCTGGACGCGGGCAAGCGCCAGGCCATGAAGTTCCCGGTACCGAAGGCGCCCAAGGCGGCGCCCGGCATGAAGGGACAGACCGGCTACCTGGTGGACGCGGCCAACTCGGCCCTCTACAAGCAGCTCGTCGCCCAGGGCGACGCCGCCACCCTCAACGACGCCGAAGCACTGGTGAAAAAGGGCGGCTGGACCATCACGCTCAACATCGACAAGAAGAAGCAGCGCCGGCTGGAGCAGGCGGTCACGGAGCAGCTGACCAGCAAGCTGAACGCGAAGAAGCGCTCCGTCGACGGCGACGTCCAGCCCGGTGCCGTGTCCGTCGACCCGAAGACGGGCAAGGTCCTCGCCATGTACGGCGGCGTGGACTACTTCAAGCACTTCACCAACAACGCGACCCGCCGCGACTACCAGCCCGCCTCCACCTTCAAGCCGGTGATCCTGGCCGCCGCCGTGGACCAGGGCGCCCAGACGCAGGACGGCCGGGCGATCGGCGCGAGCACGATCTACGACGGCACGAGCGGCCGCCAGGTCGTGGACCATGGCAGCAAGGTCGGCTTCGGCCCGCCGAACGAGGACGACACGAACTTCGGCAACATAACCGTCCAGACGGCGATGAACCAGTCCGTCAACTCCGTCTTCGCGCAGATGGGCGTCGACGTGGGCATGGACAAGGTGATGGCCACCGCCGGCAAGCTCGGCATGGACACCAAGGGCATGGAGGCGGTCCCCGCACAGACGCTCGGCTCCATGGGCGCGAGCCCGATGGAGATGGCCGGCATCTACGCGACGCTCGACAACCACGGCAAGAAGGTCACCCCGGCGATCATCAAGTCGGCCGAGCACAAGGACCGCACCGTCAACCTCCCGGACCCGGTCGGCGACCAGGTGATCAGCCGGACCGCCGCCGACACGGTCACCTCCGTGCTCACCGGCGTGGTCGACGACGGTACGGCCAACAAGTCGGTGGCCAGCAACCCGGAGCGCAACGGCCAGCAGGTCGCCGGCAAGACGGGCACGTCCGACAACAACAAGTCGGCCTGGTTCACCGGCTACACGCCCGGCCTGGTCACCTCGGTCGGCCTGTTCGGCGAGTCCGCCTCGACCCACGCCCAGGTTCCGCTGACGGGCGCCACGGGCCTCATCACCACGGGCGGCGGCCGCATCAACGGCGGCAGCTATCCGGCGCTGATCTGGGCCGCGTACACCTTCGGGGCGATGGGCGACGTCAGCAAGTTCGACCTGGACACCACGCAGGGCGCGGCGGTGCAGCCGAGCTACACGCCGACGACCCCCTCGACGCCGTCCAACACGCCGTCGAAGACGCCGACCAGCAAGCCGCCGACGACCACACCGCCCACGCAGCCGCCGACCAGCAAGCCGCCGACGACCACGCCGCCCACGCAGCCGCCGACGACCACGCCTCCCACACAGCCGACGACGCAGCCGCCGACGGCCCCCGTCACGGGCGACCCGCTCAATCCGGGCGGCGGCCAGAACGCCGGCCAGTAGCGGCACACAGGCGAAGGGCGCCCGGGGACTTCCCCGGGCGCCCTTGCGCCGTCCTGTGCTGTCCTGCGCCGCGCCTCAGCCCCGGTTCAGCTCGAACCAGACCACCTTGCCGTTGCTCAGCCGCGTCGCGCCCCAGCGCCGGGCCAGCTTGTTGACCAGGAACAGGCCGCGCCCGCCCTCGTCGTCGGCGCGGGCCTGGCGCAGCCGGGGCAGCTGCGGGACGTCGTCGCCGACCTCGCAGCGCAGCACGTCGGTGCGCAGCAGCCGGAGCGTCACCGGCCGGGACGTGTACCGTACGGCGTTCGTCACGACCTCGCTGACCAGCAGCTCCACCGCGTCCGTCAGGTCCTCCAGGTCCCAGCGGGCGAGCGCGCGGCGGGCCAGCCGACGGGCCTGGCCGGGGGCCGTCTCCTCGGGGTCCAGCCGCCAGTACGCGACATCGCTCGGCGCGATCCCGTCGAAGCGGGCCGCGAGCAGCGCGATGTCGTCGTCCCGGTCGCCCGGCCCGAGCATGTCCAGCACCTCGTCGCACAGCGCTTCCAGCGGCGGCGGATGGTCCGGGCCGGTCAGCCGGGCGGTGGCCGCGAGCTTCTCCCGCAGCTGCTCGATGCCGGTCCAGACGTCGCGCAGCCGGGACTCCACCAGACCGTCGGTGTAGAGAAGCAGGGTGGCTCCGGCGGGCGCGTCCAGCTCGACCGCCTCGAAGTCGACCCCGCCGACACCGATCGGCGCACCGGGCGGCACCCGCAGCACCTCGGCCCGGCCGCCCAGGTGCAGCAGCACCGGCGGCGGATGACCGGCGTTGGCGATCGTGATGCGGTGCGTGACCGGGTCGTAGACGGCGTACAGACAGGTCGCCATGCGGTCGGTGCCCAGCCGCTGCGCCTGCTCGTCCAGGTGGTGCAGCACCTCCTGCGGGGGCAGGTCCAGGTTGGCCAGCGTCTGCGCGGTCGTCCGCAGCTGGCCCATGATCGCCGCCGAGGTCATGGAGTGCCCCATGACATCGCCGACGACCAGCGCCACCCGGCTGCCGGGCAGCGGGATCGCGTCGTACCAGTCGCCGCCGACCCGCGCGGTCTCGGCGGCCGGCAGATAGCGCGAGGCCAGCCGCACCCCGGTCGGGCGGGGCAGGGTCTCGGGCAGCATGGTGCGCTGCAGCTCGTCGGCGATGTAGGCCTCCCGGCCGTACAGCACCGCCTTGTCGATGCCGAGCGCGCTGTGTGTCGCCAGCTGCGCCGCGACCAGCAGGTCGTCCGCCTCGAACGCGAGCCGCTCCGGGCGGCGCAGGAACAGGGCCGCGCCGATCACCCGGCGCCGGCCGCGCAAGGGGGCGAGGATCGCGTGCTGGCCGGACGGCACGAGCGCGTCACCGCCGTCGCCGAGCAGCTCGGGCAGCGCGGCCCGCGCGGCGGGCGCGTCGGCGAACACCGGCCGCACCCCGCGCAGCACCTCGTTCAGCGCGCCGCCGGGACGCACCTCGCACAACTCGGTGGTGAGCGAGGACAGCTCGGCCAGGGCGCTCGCATCCGGCTCCGGCTCGAAGGCCGGCGGCAGCAGCACCTCGTCGGTGTCCCGCTCCTCCGGTATCCGGTCGGTCCGGCGCAGCCGCAGCACCACCGGACCCGTGGGCCGCTCGTCGCCGACCGGCAGCGGGTCGCGCAGATAGACCAGGATCGCGTCCGAGAACGTCGGCACGGTCGCCCGGCACAGCCCCATCACGATCTCGTCCAGATCGAGGCCGCGCGCGATGCGCCGGGTGGCCGCGCCCACGAACCTCAGCCGGTCCCCGTCGCGCCGCATCGGCATCGGCCGGCCCGGCGGCAGTCCGCGTCCGGTACGGCGGTCCTGGCCGCCCGGCGAACGCTCCTGCTCGGCACCGGGCTGGGGCGGAATGCCCTCCGGCGCCGGGCGCGGGCGGTGTGCGCCGGCTTCGGCGGCGGCGGGCTGGGAGTGCTCGGGGCCGTTGACTGGGGGCTCCTTCCCCTTGCCGACCGGGGGCTGCGTCCCCTTGCCGTCCTGTCCCTGACCACAGGGTGTGGCCGTGCCCGGTCCCGAGGACGCTCCCTCGGCCCGGGCCTGCACCGGTAAGGCGGAGCTGCCGGGGGAGTCCGGGGTACGCAAGAGCGCCCCGCGGGCCTCCGCGGGGTCGGCGCCCTGGGGGCGCTCGTAGGAGGTGGGCTGCTCCGTCACGCGTGTCGCATCCATCCGTCCGGGGCTGCGCGCCCGGCGCGCAGTTGGTCCCGCAGAAATCCCGATACCCGCAATACGTGTCCCAGGAACGGAATTCCCGCGTGCTGAGAGGTTGTTCCTGTGCCGGTGGTGTGGCCGGCCGTGTTGCCCTGGTGCCCCTCGCTCACGTCCTGCCGCCCCTCGATGACGATCGGTCAGACCCGGTGCATGCGCCGGGAGTTGCTCATGTGCGAGCACCCGCCACCCGACCACCGCCCCTCAACGACAGTGCTTCGCACTGACCCTGATGACATGTTTGCGGAGGACGATCCTACGTTTCTTGCCCGGGGGCGCATCAAGGGTCTCATGAGGACACGTGCGCAGGCGTACGGTCCCAGTCCTCGGGGAGAGAAGGTACCGCCCAGGACGGATCCGGGCGCCAGTGCTGCCAGCCGTCCGCGAACGGCACCCCCCAGGCCTCGATCGCCTCGACCGCGTCCCGCCCCGCCGCCCGTGCCGTCTCGGCCGTCCGCGCGTCCATCAGCCCGTCCCGCTGGGCCTGCGCGAACTCGTCCTCGTCGCGCCAGTGCCAGCTGCGGTCCGGCTGTACGGAGATGTCCAGGAAGTAGTCCTCGGAGTCCACTCCGCCCGCCCAACGGGCCAGCGGCTGCTCCAGATTGACGTACCAGTTCTTGAACCGCCAGCCCGGCTCCCAGAACAGCCACACCGACCAGGGCCGGCCGGGCTGGGCGAGCTTCAGCACACCGGTGCCGAACCAGTGGTCCCGCTGCACCGTGCGCGGCTTGGTGTAGCGGGACCGCAGCGGCTCCATGTGCACCGGGGTGCCGTCGGCCAGGACCGGCTTCACACACTCGGTGCCGGGGGCCAGCCACACGGCGAGCAGGTCCGCGTCGTCGCGTACGACGGTGACGGGCCGGGCGATATGGAAGCGGGCGCCGGCGTTCTCCCGGTAGCGCCACAGGATCCTGGTCCCGGGAGTCCAGTAGCTCGCAGTTGCCGCCGCCGTGGGTGTCATCGCTCCGTCGTCCGTCATGGACAGATATTAGGTGCCGTAGACATGCGACGCTGCGGTGCGGGTCACGGTTCCGCGCCGCAGGCCGGAAAGGTTCGCTCGCGGTTACGGGCGCGTCATCCTGAGGACATCCAGCGCCTCGTCGAGCTGCTCCAGCGTCAGGTCACCACGCTCGACGTAGCCGCTCTCGATGACGACCTGACGGATGGTCTTCCGCTCGGCGAGGGACTTCTTGGCGACCTTCGCGGCCTCCTCGTAGCCGATGTACTTGTTGAGCGGGGTGACCACGGACGGGGACGACTCGGCGTACTCCCGGGCCCGCTGCCGGTCGGCGGTGATGCCGTCGACGGTCCGGTCGGCGAGCAGGCGCGCCACGTTGGCGAGCAGCCGTACGGACTCCAGCACGTTCTTGGCGATGACCGGAAGCATGACATTCAGCTCGAAGTTCCCTGCGGCGCCGGCGGTGGTGATGGTGGCGTCGTTGCCGATCACCTGGGCTGCGACCATCAACACGGCCTCCGGTACGACCGGGTTGACCTTGCCCGGCATGATGGACGACCCGGGCTGCAGATCCGGGAGCCGGATCTCGGCGAGCCCGGTGCGTGGCCCCGACGCCATCCACCGCAGATCGTTGGCGATCTTGGTCAGCCCGACGGCGATGGTCCTCAGCTGCCCGCTGGTCTCCACGATCCCGTCCCGGGCACCCTGCGCCTCGAAGTGGTCCCGGGCCTCGGTGAGCGGCAGCCCGGTGGCCTGGGCGACCTCCTGGATGACGGCGGCGGAGAACCCGGGCGGGGTGTTGATCCCGGTCCCCACGGCGGTCCCGCCCAGCGGCAGCTCGGCGAGCCGGGGCAGGGAGGCGCTGAGCCGCTCGACGCCGTACCTGACCTGCGCCGCGTACCCGCCGAACTCCTGCCCCAGGGTCACGGGTGTGGCGTCCATGAGGTGGGTCCGCCCGGACTTCACGACATCGGCGAACTCCTCGCTCTTGCTGGCGAGGGAGTCGGCGAGGTGGGTGAGGGCCGGGATCAGCTCGTGGGTGACGGCGGCGGTGGCGGCGATGTGGATGGAGGAGGGGAAGACGTCGTTGGACGACTGCGAGGCGTTGACGTGGTCGTTCGGATGCACGTCCCGCCCGAGCCGCTCACTCGCGAGCGTGGCGATGACCTCGTTGGTGTTCATGTTGGACGAGGTGCCGGAGCCGGTCTGGAACACATCGACGGGGAAGTGCTCGTCCCAGTCCCCACGGGCGACCTCCGCCGCCGCCTCCTGGATCGCCTCGGCGATGTCCTTGTCGAGCACCCCGAGCCGCGCGTTCACCTTGGCGGCGGCGCCCTTGATCCGGGCGAGGGCCTCGATGTGCGCGCGCTCGATGCGCCGGCCGGAGATGGGGAAGTTCTCGACGGCGCGCTGGGTCTGGGCGCGCCACTTGGCGTGCGCCGGGACCTGGACCTCGCCCATGGAGTCGTGCTCGATGCGGTATTCGCTCATGGCAGTTATAGCGATCGGGCACGTGGGGTTGTTCCGGGGGTTACGCTGAGTGAGCGATTGATTGCCGGCCCGGGTGTCGTTCGTGGCGGCCGTGGGTGAGGCCGGGTTCGGCGCATGACCCGCTGTGGGGGTGCGGAGAACTCACCGCACCCCCACAGAAGCTCGCCGTCCCTGCGCAGCTATGCGTGTGGAGCCTGCAAGGCGGCGATGCGCCAGGCGACAGCCGCGTCCGTGGTCAGTTTCAAGGCCGAGTCGTCCGGTCGGAACGCTCCGCGGCTGTTGTAGATGGCTCCGGGACTTCCCTCGCAGGTGGCAATGCCGAGCAGAAGCCGTCCGGACTTGTCCGCCACCTTCAGCGGGCCTTTTCCGGAACAGCTCACGGCGATTACCAGATCGCCGCTCTTTCCCGCACCGGGAACGGAAGGTGAGGAATCGCCTTTTCCGCGAATGTTGATAAGTGTCTTCGTCCCGGAAACGGATTGCCCGTATATCGACGGATCGACGAGATCGCCGCCCTGCTGAGCGGAGCCGGAAGGAGAGGCCGCGGTCGGTGAAGCGTGCTTGGACGGCTCATGCCCGGATGACGAACAGGCCGCCAGGCCGAGCAGGAGCACCGCGGTCCCGGCCGCGCTCAGCTGCCGCCTCATGACGAGGTGTGCCAGAACGTGGGGACGTGGTACGGGAAGACGGCCGTGCCCTGCCGGGCGACGTGCCACTTGCAGGCACCGGTGTCGGAGCCGTACTCCCAGTGCATGCTCTTCTCGTCGGCCCCCGCGTGCAGGTAGCCGACGCTGGTGGGGACCTTCCAGGTGGAGGAGTAGGACACCTGGGCCGTGATGGCCTTGGCGAGCGACACGCTCACCGACTCCTTCGCGTTGGCGAAGATGACCCCTTCCTCCGCGGACACCGTGCCGGTGACGGTCCCCGTGACCGTCACGCCCCGCGTGAGGGTGATCCCGATGGTCTCGTCCTTCGTACCCTCGACGCTGCTCACCATGTCCTTGTACCGGTGCTGGACGGCACTGAAGCGGTAACCGGGGTCCGGCGGGCACCCGTCGGGGTGCATCGTTCCCGCCGCCACCTTGCTGGAACCTTCCGCCGCGAATGCCACCCCGGTCAGTTGGGTGGTGCCCACAAGGGCGAGGGCCGCGGAGGCGCCAATGAGTGCAGCGGCGCGCTGTGTATTCTTCTTCACTTATTCCCCCTGTGCGGCCGAACGGGTTCGGCCTGCTGGTCCGGCGGCCACTTCCTGGGCTGCGCTGGCATGAGCATGCCGTGCCACTATTGGCCTGTCAAGGAATTCCCGGGAACCAGCAGTTTCCTCAAAAGCACCTCAAATTCGAGGAGTTGTGGAACCCGGATTTCGGATTGCACCCCGGCCGTGCCCGCCGCACCGGAAGCGGTCCGGAAGCGGTCGGTGGCTGCCGGCGGAAGCGGGGGCCGGGCTTTGCTGGGGGAATGCGCAGTGCGGGGGGAGTGCGGAGTGCTGGGGGAGTGCGGAGACCGACGTGCCGCGGGCGGTCAGTGCGGCGTGGCCTGCGGGGCGGCCGGCCCCCGTTCGTCCACACCGCGCAGGTACGCCTCGACCGCCGACAGGTCCGTGCGCCCCAGGTCGCCGGCGCGCAGGACGATGCGCAGCTCCGGGGAGACGGCGGGGTCCTGGCGCAGGCTCTGGGTGAACGTCTCGACGATCAGCAGCAGGAGCTGGGTGCGGTCGAGCTCGACGATGCGGGCCAGGCCCGCGCCGATCAGCGGAATCGCCACCGGCTTGAACAGGCCGTGCAGGGCGACCGACGGCCACAGCCGCTCCAGGCTCAGCCGCAGGTCCGCCGGGCCGGAGCGGGCCCGCAGATCGTTGCCCAGCCGGGAGTACGCCACGGCGAAGACCCGGCGTCTGCCGACCGGCACCGCCACCACCGTACCGATGGGGAAGCGGGCGCGCCGGCCACGCCGTTTCATCCGGAAGCTCTCCGTGGACAAGGGCGTGAACTCACCCAGGCCGCGCCGCAGTTTGTCGTCGAGGAGCCGGTGCCGGCCCTCGAAGAGCCGGTCGACCAGCTGGCCCTGCACACTCTCCCGACTGATCACGACGTCGTCGGCGAAGGTGTCGAAGGTGTCGGAGAACCCCACGACCAGATTGGCGTCCTCCTGCTCGAACAGGTCACCGCGCACCACGACCACGTCCACCCGCAGCCCGCGCAGGGTGTGCCGCAGCAGCTCACCGCCGTACCGCTCGCGCAGCCGGGCGTTCAGCCGGGCGAGGACGGCGGCGGCCTCGGGGTCGTCCGGCCGCTCCCGGGCACTCTGTTCGGCCACCGGCAGCGCCAGGTCGTAGCGGCCCAGCGCGGTGTGCCCTTCGACCAGCTCCCGCAGCGCGGTCTCCCGCAGCCGGGTCAGCCGTCGAACCGGTGCGCTCGCGAACTCCTCGTCCGCCACCTCGGTCAGCGGCCGGCCCCGCCACAGCCGCAGCGCGTCCGTGAGCAGCCGTACGGCCGAGGCGGGTGCCGCGTGCAGCGCGTCGCCGACCAGACGGGTGAACTCGGCGCTGTCCAACTCCTGGCCACTCAGGTCGAGTCGATAGGTGCTCTGGGCGCCACGCGCGGACGGCAGCTGTCCGGTATGGATGATCCGGGCGCCGTACCCCGGCCCGGCGAGGTCGAACGCGCGCCGCAGCTCCAGGATCCGCTTCTGCACCTCGTTGCGGTTGCGCAGCTCCTGCCGCGGCAGTTCGACCGTCTGCTGCCAGACGTCCTGGTACAGCCGGCGCGCGGTCACGGCCTCGCCCTCGGCGGCGACCAGCCGCACCAGCAGCCGGGCCGTCAGCGGGGTCAGCCGTACCGGAGTGCCGTTCACGTCCAGCCGCACGGGGCCCAGGACGCTCACGCGTACGCACGATGTGCCGGTCTGCACGCGCCTCGCCCCCCTCCGCCGCGTGACTGTGCGTCAGCGTACCAACACGACCTGGAGGGAATCATGCGATTGTCCGGTTCGCACCGCGCCGTGCGCCTCCGCCTCCGTCTGCGGCTTCCGGGGTCGCGGCGCGGCCGGCGGATGTTCGCGGGCAGCGTGCTGGCCGCCTTCGGCGCCGTCTCGGCCGTCGTGCAGTTCGTCGGACAGCTCTTCCCCGGCACCGTGGCCCGCCCCGGACCGGTCCTGGCCGGCTCCCTCGCCCTGTGCCTCGCCTGGGGACTCGCCCGAGGGCGCCCGCGGTCCGCGGTGCGGCAGGAGTTCCGGCGCCCCGGTATGACGGTGGTCGTCGAGGAGGGCGACCTCTTCGAGCAGCCGGGCCATCTGGTGGTGGGGTTCACCGACACCTTCGACACCCTGGTGGACGACGGCGTCGTCATCAACGACGGCAGTGTGCAAGGCCAGTTGCTCACCCGCCGCTACGACGGCGACGCCCGGCGCCTGGACGCGGAGCTGGCCGCCGCGCTGCACGGGGTGACTCCGCTGGCGCGGGAGAGCGCACGGGACAAGCCGCGGGGCAAGCGGGACCGGTATCCCATCGGGACCGTCGCCGCCCTGGGCGGCCGGCCGGAGCTGGTCTTCGCCATCGCCTACAGCCGGATGGGCAACGACTGCGTCGCCTCCTCCAGCGTGCACGACCTGTGGTTCGGCCTGGACCGGCTGTGGGACGCCGTCCACCGGCACGCCCAGCTCGAACGCGTCACCATGCCGCTGACCGGCGCGGGACTCGCCCGGCTGCACGACCTCGACGAGGACAGTCTGCTGCGGTTGATCCTGTTGTCGTTCGTCACCCACTCGTGGGAGCGGCTGGTCTGCCGCGAACTGCACGTGGTCGTCCGCCCCGGCGAGCTGGCCCGGATCGACCTGCCGGAGGCCGGCGCCTTCCTGGCCGGCCTCGCGGCGGGCGCCCGGCGGCACGTCTGACAACGGACACCCGCCGGGCGGTGGTGCCGGACACCCGCCGGGTGGTGGTGCCGGACATCCGCCGGGCGGTGGTGCCGGTGCGGTACGGGCCCCTCCCCCGGTCACCGGGCCCGTACCGCGGCTCAGCGGACCGGCGGCACCGCGCGCCCGGTCCGGCCGTACGCCGACAGATGGCGGTACGGCCAGGTCTGACGCCAGTCCGAGCCGGTGTCGTTGACCTTGCAGCCCGCCAGCTTCAGCCGCTCGACGACTTTGCCCAGCGCGGTCGCCGAGCCGTCGAACCGGATGACGTTCATGCCCGCGATGTCGGAGATCGTGCGCAGCGCGCCGATCTCCACCAGCAGCGTGCGCTCCGGGCACGCCATCAGCAGCAGACCCAGTTCGATCAGCACGTTCGGCCGGGGCTGACCGGTCGGCTCGCTCTCGTACGGCGGCTCGTTCGGGCCGTGCAGGTCGGGGTGGAGCTGGACGACGTCGTCCGGGGTCAGCAGCACCAGCGCCGCCTGGGCCTGCGCGGGCGCCTGCGCGATGACCTCGCCGAGGAACGGCGCCGTCTTGCCGGTGGCTCTGACCAGGTCCTCCCACTCCAGCGGACGCAGATCGAGCAGACGCAGCAGGTCGAACACCTTCATCCGCGCCTCCTCGTCCCGCCCGTGGACGACGAAGACGTTGCGGGCGCGGTCCGGTGCGGGACCGGCAGCGCCCTGGACCGGGACGGCCGCCGGGACGGCCGCCGGGGGAGCGTCGTAGAAGTTCTGCGTCCCCGAGTTCACGGTGCCGCTGTTGTCGTTCACGTAGTTGTTGTGGTGCCCGTTGCCGGTGCTCATGCGGATCCCGCCCCCTGGCCGCCGCCCTCGGAGCCGCGATGGAAGTTCTGCGTCCCCGAGTTGACGGTGCCGCCGTTGTTGTTGTTCACGAAGTTGTTGTTGTCCCCGTAGCTGTTGAGGATGTTCGTCTGGCGGGCCTCGTGCTCCGCCAGGTCCACGTTGTGCTCGTGCAGGAAGTCCCGGATCACCTGGAGCAGTTGGCGCTCCACGATCTGCGTGTACTTGATCGTGTCCGTCTCCTGGAAGAAGACGTGGAAGTCGTCGCTCGTCGCCATCTCCCGGATGCTGGTGAGCGCCCCGCGGTTCAGCACGGTGTCCGCGTAGCGGCCGAGGCGGAACTCACTGGTGTCCGACGGTTGCAGCACCAGGATCCGGGTCTTCCCCCACCGCCAGGGCAGCAGGCCCGGCAGCCGGGAACGCAGCTGGGCGAGGACCGGACGCACCGTGGCCCCGGGCGTGGCGCGCAGGGTGTGCCACGCGACCCTGAGCAGCAGCCGGCCGGTCAGGGCGGCGGGGAGCCGGTCCACCAGATGGAAACTCGCCTGGATCGGCGCCAGCACATACGAGTAGAACTCGGTGTGCAGGGTGTTCCCCTTGAGGTCGAAGCCGACGAACGCCGTGGTGACCAGCTCCTGGTTCCACGTGCCCACCCGCACACACAGATACGCGCGCCGCGCGCCGTAGCCGTCCTCCCAGGGACCGTCGTGTGCGCCTCCCTCCGGCTGCTCCCACACACCGAGCCGGGTGACGGCGGTGGTGAACGTGCTCCGCTCGACGGCGAGCCCCTCGATCCGCTCCGCCTGCCGTGCCCGGTCGCGCAGGTCCGCGGTCATGCGCTCGGCGACGTACGAGGTGATCTCGTCGGTGGTGAAGGGAACGACCTCCTTCCGCTGGGGTTCCTGACCGTGCACGACGGTGGCCCGCGATATGCCCGGACCGGGCTGGTTCCGGTCCTGGTACTGGTGCTCGTGAAGGAAGGGGTGCTGGTCGGCCGAGGGGACCGGCGCGCCGATCAGCAGCTCGGCGGTGGACCAGCGCCGCACGGGCTCGCCCGCGCCGACGAACGGCTTGTAGCCGCCGTAGCGGACCAGACTGCCGTCCGACGTCTGCTCCCGGTCGATCTTGGCCACCAGCTCGGGCGTCAGCCGCGGATGCTCGGGATAGGAGGCGTCGAACCCGCTGGTCCCGCCCTTCGGGTCGGTACGGCCGCGCAGCCGGGACACCAGCGTCTGCAGGGTGACGACCCGCCGCAGATATGCGGTGACCCACACCAGCCACAGCGCCGTCAGGAACCCGGCGAACGCGTTCAGGACGCCGGCGGCCATGAGGACGAGCGTGACGCCGAGGCCCGCGCCGAGGACGGCCAGCCGGGCGCGGTGCAGCCGGCGCGCGGCCAGGGCGTGCGCGAGCACGGGCACCGCGTCGTACCCGTACGACGGTGCCACCACCCGGAACCGGTGGGTCAGCAGCTCGCGGATGACGGTGGCGCGGTACTCCGGGTCGAGATAGGTGCCGGCGCACAGCAGCCGGGTGGCGTCGCTGGTGGCGTCCCCGGACGTGCGCCCCGGGGCGGGCCCGGTCGGCTCCGGTGGCGGAGCGGAGCGGGAAAGGATGTCACTGGCCATGTCTTCACTCCGCTCTGCTCAGCCGGTGGGGGTGATCGAGGCAGCGGTGATGATGCCGTTCACCACGGTGTACCGGCCGCTGTACGACTTCTGCGTGCCGTCGGTCTGCCGGGCGACGATGCGCACCGGGACGGTCGTGCCGTCGGCGGGGTCGACGGTGACGTCGTCCCGTTCGGTACCGGCGAAGCCCGCCACGAAGGAGGAGTAGGACGAGTCGAGGTTTTTGCCGCCGAGGTCCCAGGCGGTCCGGAAATCACGGTTGTTGATGGCCGCGAAGTAACGCTGGACCGTCGAGGTGGGATCGGCGGTGCCTTCGGTGCCGGCCGTGATGCTCGTGCTCCGGGTGTCGGACGGGCTGGGGGAGAGGTCCGTGGCGTCGGTGCCGGAGGCGGGTGCCTCCGGGGTGGCGCCGTACGTCGCGGAGGTGTCCGGTGGGGAGGTGTCCGGCGTGGAGAAGTCCGGAGTGGGGGTGTCCTGCACGGCCGGATCGGTGACGGACGGCTGGAAGGAGTAGCCGCCGTAGCCGCTCACGGCCCTGCTGGTCGATCCGCTGGATCCGCCGCTGCTTGAGGCGAGTTGGGGCAGTACGCCGGTCAGCAGGATGAGCAGCAGCGGGACACCGGCGATGATCAGTGCGTACATCCGCTCGTGGCCGGCGGCGGGTAACAGGTTCGGTGGCCGGTAGGTCTGGTTCATGGGCCCTCGCAGTCCCCGGCTGTCCGCCGGGTCTCGCGCGTCTCTTCGGTACGAACGGAGTCACCTTGCCCGACAACCGCCCGACCGTGGCCGGTTTCACCGCTTCCGAAGCGCTTCCGATCCGGGTGCGGCGGACCCCGGACGCACGGGAGCCCCCGGCCGTTCGGCCGGGGGCTCCCGTGGTGAACGTCGGCTGGGGGCCGGTTCCTGATTGCGATCCTCGGCCACCCTCAGGCGGCCGCCAAGCTCAGGAAGAGCGCACCGGGATGCTGGTGAACGTGGGCACGGGCGCCGGGTCGGTGAAGAAGTCGTTGCCCTTGTCGTCCACCACGATGAACGCGGGGAAGTCCTCGACCTCGATCTTCCAGACGGCCTCCATGCCGAGCTCCTCGTACTCGACGACCTCGACCTTCTTGATGCAGTCCTGGGCGAGGCGGGCGGCGGGGCCGCCGATGGAGCCGAGGTAGAAGCCGCCGTGAGAGTTGCAGGCGTCGGTGACCTGCTTGCTGCGGTTGCCCTTGGCGAGCATCACCTTGGAGCCGCCCGCCGCCTGGAACTGCTCCACGTAGGAGTCCATGCGGCCGGCGGTCGTGGGACCGAAGGAACCGGAGGCATAGCCCTCGGGGGTCTTCGCCGGGCCCGCGTAGTACACCGGGTGGTCCTTCAGGTACTGCGGCATCTCCTCGCCCGCGTCCAGCCGCTCCTTGATCTTGGCGTGCGCGATGTCACGGGCCACGACCAGCGGGCCGGTCAGCGAAAGCCGGGTCTTGACCGGGTACTTGGTCAGCTCGGCGAGGATCGTGTCCATCGGCTGGTTCAGGTCGATCCGCACCACGTCGGAGGACTCGTCGAGATGCTCGTCCGTCGTCTCCGGCAGGAAGCGCGCCGGGTCCGTCTCCAGTTGCTCCAGGAAGACACCCTCGGCGGTGATCTTCGCGACGGCCTGGCGGTCGGCCGAGCAGGAGACGGCGATCGCGACCGGGCAGGAGGCGCCGTGGCGCGGGAGCCGGATCACGCGGACGTCGTGGCAGAAGTACTTGCCGCCGAACTGCGCGCCGATGCCGATCTTCTGCGTCAGCTCGAAGACCTTCTGCTCCAGCTCCTTGTCCCGGAATCCGTGGCCCAGCTCCGAGCCCTCCGCCGGGATCTCGTCCAGGTAGTGCGCGGAGGCGTACTTCGCGGTCTTCAGCGCGTACTCGGCGCTCGTACCGCCGACGACGATCGCCAGGTGGTACGGCGGGCAGGCGGCCGTGCCCAGCGAACGGATCTTCGCCTCCAGGAACTTCATCATGGAGGCCTCGTTCAGGACGGCCTTCGTCTCCTGGTACAGGAACGACTTGTTGGCGCTGCCGCCGCCCTTCGCCATGAACAGGAACTTGTAGGCGCCGCCGTCGGTCGCGTACAGCTCGATCTGCGCCGGGAGGTTGGAGCCGGTGTTCTTCTCCTCCCACATGGTGAGCGGAGCCATCTGCGAGTAGCGCAGGTTCAGCTTGGTGTAGGCGTCGTAGATGCCGCGGCTCAGCGCCTCCTCGTCGCGGCCCTGCGTCAGCACGTTCTGCCCGCGCTTGCCCATGACGATCGCCGTGCCGGTGTCCTGGCACATCGGCAGCACGCCCGCCGCCGCGATGTTCGCGTTCTTCAGCAGGTCCAGCGCGACGAACTTGTCGTTGGCGCTGGCCTCCGGGTCGTCGATGATGCGGCGCAGCTGGGCGAGGTGGGCCGGGCGCAGGTAGTGCTGGATGTCGTGGATGGCCTCCTCGGCCAGCTTGCGCAGCGCCTCCGGCTCCACCGTGAGGAACGTGCGCCCGTCCGGCCCCTCGACGGTGGACACGCCCTCGGAGGTCACCAGCCGGTACGGGGTGGTGTCCTCTCCCTGGGGGAGCAGATCGGTGTACGCGAACTCAGGCATCTCAGCCCATTCCTCACTGTGACGGACGGCCGCCCGCCGACGCTGGCGGGCCTCACCAGCCTAGGACCTGCCGCCGACGCGGAACCTGTGAGGTAAGGCTCAGTTCGCGACACGCGCGTTTTCCACAGTCCCTAGTCGCGATCTATCGCGTTTCGGTACGCTGCTTCCGTGGACCTTCAGAAGCACACCGATGCGCCTGTCTCCGAGCTGCGTGCCTCGGACGCCGACCGTGACCGGGTCGCCGACATCCTCCGCGAGGCCCTCGCCGAGGGCCGGCTGACCGCCGACGAGCACGCCGAGCGTGTCGAGGGGGTGCTGCACGCCAAGACGGTGGGTGAGCTGGAGGCCTTCATCCGGGACCTGCCCGCCGCCCACCAGCAGCCGGCCGCCCCCGCCTACACGCCGGTCCCGCCCCGCCCCACCCCGGGCGCGATACCCCACGAGGCGGACGCCAACGTCGTGGCGGTCTTCAGCAGCGCCGTGCGCCGAGGCCGCTGGCGCGCGGGGCGCAGGCTGCATGCGTACTCGGTCTTCGGCAGCGTCGAGATCGACCTCAGCGAGGCGATCTTCGAGTATCAGCAGGTCGTGATCAAGGCCGTCTCGGTCTTCGGCGACGTCCAGATCCGCGTCCCGGAGAACGTGTCGCTGCGCGGCACCGGCGGCGGTGTCCTCGGCAGCTTCGAGGTGGACACGCTGGACTCGGTCGACGCCGACGCCCCCGTGGTCTACGTCGACGGCTGGGCCGTCCTCGGCAGCGTGGAGGCGCGGCCCCGGCGCGGCAAGCGCGTGGGCGACATCCTGGACCGGGTGCAGACCAAGGTCGACCGGAAGCTGGAGCGGGTCCAGGACAAGGTCGACAGGAAGCTGCGCAAACACCTGGGCCATTGACGGCCGCGCATCCGCCGCTGACCGGAAGGGGGCGGTCCTCCCGCACCGGGCGTCAGGGGGCGCGAACGAGCCGTCGCACGCCCGCGGTTGGGAACGCAGTGCATAGGCGCACGCACAGCGGGTAGGCCTTGCTGCATCGTCTCTCGCTCGCGAAGCCGTCGTCAGGAGTAGACCGTGCTGCAACCGCCGCATTCGTCCCTGCAGGTCGCTGCCGTTCCGGCCCAGCGGGTGCCAGCGCGAGACAGGGACCAAGACGCACCCTGGCACACCGAAGCGGTGTGCCGGCGCGACGAGGCCGGCCTGTTCTTCGCGCCGTCGAAAGAGCCGACCGCCGCCCGCCTGTCCCGCGAGGAGGCGGCCAAGCGTGTGTGTGCCCGCTGCCCGGTGATGGTCGAGTGCCGCGAACACGCCCTCCTCCAGCCCGAGCCCTACGGCGTCTGGGGCGGCCTCACGGCAGCGGAACGCCGCGTGGTCCTGGCGCGCCGCCGGCGCAGGGAGATGGAACTGAAGAAGGCGGCGAGGGCGGCGGCGGCGAACAGGATGGCGGGATAAGGGGCGCCCCCTCCGCACCGGGGGCGCGTGCCGACCCGAAGGGGGCGTGGGGCTGCATCGATGTGCGGCTCCGACGCGTGGGCGCGAGCAATCACGGATCACCCGCAGTCACCGGCGCCTCACGCGCCCCCTTCGAACAGGCGTACTCGGCCGGACCTACTTGGCCTTGTCGAAGTCGATCGCGCTGTACGCCCGCAGCTTGCTGAGCCGGTGCTCGGAGTCGATCCTGCGCACCGTTCCCGACTTCGACCGCATCACGATCGACTCGGTCAGCGCGGTCTCCGACCGGTACCGCACGCCCCGCAGCAGCTCACCGTCGGTGATACCGGTCGCGACGAAGAACACGTTCTCCCCGGACACCAGGTCGTCGGTCGTCAGAACGCGGTCCAGATCGTGCCCGGCATCGATGGCCCGCGCACGCTCCTCGTCGTCCTTCGGCCACAGTTTGCCCTGGATCGTCCCGCCCAGACACTTCACGGCGCAGGCCGAGATGATGCCCTCGGGCGTACCGCCGATGCCGAGCAGCAGATCCACGCCCGTGCCCTCGCGCAGCGCGTACACCGAGCCGGCGACGTCGCCGTCGGAGATCAGTTTGATGCGCGCGCCGGCGTCCCGGACCTCCTTGATCAGGCCCTCGTGCCGCGGCCGGTCGAGGATGACGACGGTGACGTCCTCCGGTGCGGACCGCTTGGCCTTGGCGATGCGCCGGATGTTCACGGCGACCGGCGCGTCGATGTCGACGAAGTCCGCGGCCTCGGGGCCGGTGACCAGCTTGTCCATGTAGAACACGGCGGACGGGTCGAACATCGCGCCGCGCTCGGCGGCGGCGAGGACGGCGATCGCGTTCGGCATGCCCTTGGCTGTCAGCGTCGTACCGTCGATCGGGTCGACCGCGATGTCGACCTCGGGCCCGGTGCCGTCGCCCACGTGCTCCCCGTTGAAGAGCATCGGGGCCTCGTCCTTCTCGCCCTCGCCGATGACGACCACGCCGTTCATCGACACGGTGGAGACGAGGGTCCGCATGGCGCGCACCGCGGCACCGTCGGCGCCGTTCTTGTCGCCGCGCCCCACCCAGCGGCCCGCGGCCATGGCGGCGGCCTCGGTCACCCGGACGAGTTCCAGGGCGAGGTTGCGGTCGGGAGCCTCGGAGGGAACATCGAGCTCGGACGGGAGGTGATGATTTTCGGTCATCGGAGCGCACCTTTCTGATACGACGACGGCCGGATGAGGGTGTTGGCCACGACTCTATCGTTAGGCAGACAAAATGAGCAGGGGACCCCACGGATGAGCGCTTGGGGCACCTGCGACGATAGAGGGCGTGGCAGGTTCCAACGGCAAGCAGAAGACGGCCCGGGACATGATTCTCTCCCTGGTCCTGATCGGTCTCGCGGCGGCGGTCGTCTACTTCCTCGCGATCCCGCACGACGATCACGCCCCCGACCTCAAGCGGGTCGACTACCGGGTCGAGCTGGTCACGGCCCGCCGCGCGGCGAGCTACCCGGTCGCGGCCCCCGAGGGCCTGCCGAGCGCGTGGAAGGCGACCTCGGTGACCTACGACGGCGCGAACAACGACCGCTGGCACCTGGGCTTCCAGACCCCGGACGGCCAGTACGTGCAGGTGGAGCAGTCCACGCAGAAGCCGGCCGACTTCATCGACGACGCCAGCCAGGGCGCCACGGCGACGGCGAAGAAGGAGTCGATCGACGGCCGCACCTGGACCCGCTACACCGGTGGCCGCTACGCCGCCCTCGTCCTGGACGGCACGCACGGCTCCACCACGGT
Source organism: Streptomyces sp. CoH27 (assembly GCF_020181035.1). Taxonomy (GTDB): domain Bacteria; phylum Actinomycetota; class Actinomycetes; order Streptomycetales; family Streptomycetaceae; genus Streptomyces; species Streptomyces camelliae. The sequence goes on along the minus strand of NZ_JAIQYY010000012.1, from coordinate 223,151 downwards.
GGTCGCGGGCACGGCGTCCTTCGACGACCTGGCGAAGATGGCGGCAGCGCTGAAGACCAAGTGACCCGCGCGTACGACCGTATGCCACAGGCCCCCGGCAGCGCCGGGGGTCTGTGGCATGTTCGGGGGTGGCTCAGACGGTCGTGATGACGTCCTCGTACGCCAGACGCGGCGAGCGCGGGTAGGAGGCGTTCTCGCCCGGCTTGCCGATGTTGACGATCATCAGCGGGGTGTGGTCGTCGTCCAGGAACTCCTTGCGGACGCCCTCGAAGTCGAAGCCGGTCATCGGGCCGGCGGCGAGGCCCGCGGCGCGGACGCCGACGATGAAGTAGGCGGCCTGGAGGGCGGCGTTGAGCGAGGCGGCGCTCTCGCGGGCCGGGCGCTCGGCGAAGAAGAGCTCCTTGGCCTGCGGGAAGGCCGGGAACAGGGTCGGCAGCTCCTCGTGGAACTCGTTGTCCGCGGAGAGGATGGCGACCAGCGGGGCGGTGGCCGTCTTGGGCTGGTTGCCCTCGGCCATGTGCTGCACCAGGCGCTCGCGGGCCTCGGGGGAGCGGACCAGGGTGATGCGCAGCGGGGTCTGGTTGAAGGCGGTGGGACCGTACTTGACCAGGTCGTAGATCGCCTGGACCTGCTCGTCGGTCACCGGCTCGTCGGTGAAGGTGTTCGCGGTGTGGGCCTCGCGGAACAGCAGGTCCTGGGCGGCCGGGTCAAGAACGAGAGACATGGGTGGACTTCCTCAGCGTGCGTGTGCGGTCCAGGGGGTGCCGGACCGGCTGACGGAAACCGACCATACGCCAGATGAGGTTTAACCTTCAACGAAAACTGGATTACGGTGATCCGCTTCACAGCACCCGGCTGCCGTTACTCGCCCTCTTCCCCGGACTCCTCCTCCGCGAGCGCCGCGTCCAGCCGGGCCCGCGCACCCTCCAGCCAGCGCCGGCACACCTTGGCCAGCTCCTCACCGCGCTCCCACAGCGCCAGGGACTCCTCCAGCGACGTACCGCCCGCCTCCAGGCGCCGTACGACCTCGATCAGCTCGTCCCGCGCCTGCTCGTAGGAGAGCGTCTCGTCCACCTTGCTCGTCATTCGCCCACCTTCACTGTGAATTCACCGTCGGCGACGCGCGCCCGCAGCGCCTCGCCCTGCGCGACCTCCTCCGGATCGCGCACCACGTGCCCGTCGGCCTTCTGCAGCACCGCGTACCCGCGCTTCAGCGTGGCCGCCGGGGAGAGGGCCACCACGCGCGCGTGCGTGTGCGTCAGCTCCGAGTCCGCGCGGTCCAGCAGATGCCCGAGGCAGCGCCGAGAACGCTCCACCAGCGAGGCCACGTGGTCCGCCCGCTCGTCGATCATCCGGTGCGGATCCTCTATCGCCGGCCGGGCCAGTGCGTGCGCCAGCCCCCGCTCCTCCCGGTCCAGATACGCGTGCACACACCGCCGGGCCCGGTCGCGCAGCATCCGCACCCGCGCCAGCTCCTCGCCCACGTCCGGTACGACCTTCTTGGCCGCGTCGGTGGGGGTGGAGGCTCTCAGGTCGGCCACGTAGTCCAGCAGCGGAGTGTCGGGTTCGTGCCCGATGGCCGAGACGACGGGCGTACGGCACTGAGCCACGGCCCGTACCAGCTGCTCGTCGGAGAACGGGAGCAGATCCTCCACGCTGCCGCCGCCCCGGGCGACGATGATCACGTCCACGTCGTCCATCGCGTCCAGCTCCTTCACCGCCTGCACGACCTGCGGGACGGCGTGCACGCCCTGCACGGGAACGTTGCGCACCTCGAAGCGGACGGCGGGCCAGCGGTGCCGGGCGTTCTCCAGCACGTCCCGCTCCGCGGCCGAGGCCCGCCCGCACACCAGGCCGATCAGCTGCGGCAGGAACGGCAGCGGCTTCTTGCGCTCCGCCGCGAACAGCCCCTCGGCACCGAGCGCCTTCTTCAGCTGCTCCAGCCGGGCCAGCAGCTCCCCGACGCCGACGGGCCTCATCTCGGCAGCCCGCAGCGACAGCTGGCCGCGCGGGGCGTACCACTCCGGCTTGGCCAGGACCACGACCCGCGCCCCCTCGCCGACGACATCGGCGACGGCGTCGAACACCTGCCGATAACAGGTCACGCTCACGGAGATGTCGTGCGACGGGTCGCGCAGCGTCAGGAACACGACCCCGGCACCGGGCCGCCGCGACAACTGCGTGATCTGCCCCTCGACCCACACCGCCCCGAGCCGGTCGATCCAGCCCCCGATCAGCCGGGAGACCTCACCGACGGGGAGGGGAGCTTCGGGAGAGGTGTTCACAGCCATGCGGTCGAGAGTAACGGGGAGTACTGACAGGGGGGCTACGGCAACTCCTCGGCGACCCCAGTCCGCCCCCGCTGCCCCACCAGCACCAGCACCCCGATCGCCAGCCACACCGCCCCCACCACCTGCGCCACCCCGCTCGCCGCCACGATCACCGCCCCCGTGATCGCCGCCCCGAGCACCGGCACCAGCACATGCCGCCACCAGCTCGGCCGCTGCCCGGCCCCGCGCCGCCGTACCGCGAAACAGCCCACCACGCTCGCGTGCAGCAGCGCGAAGGCCGTCAGGGCGCCGATGTCGACCACGGAGACCAGTTTGTCCAGCCCGTCGTCGCGCCGTGCCGCCCATCCCGCCGCGAGGAGCGTGATCACCGCGGCGCACAGCAGGGCGACCCGCGGTACACCCGCCTCCGTGCGCGACAACGCGCGCGGGAGCCGTCGGTCGCGTCTCATCGCGAACAGCAGCCGTCCCGCCGCGGCCTGCCCCGCCAGCGCCGCGAACGCCGCGCCGATCGCCATCGGGGCGATGAACAGCAGCCCGTAGACCACCAGGTCCCTGAAGCCCAGGCTGCGCCGCAGCCGGTGCTGTGCGCCGGTCGTGGAAGCCGCCGTACCGGTGTCGGACATGGCAACCAGTCTTCCCCGCACCACGCCTTCGAACGCGGTCGGACACGGGCTCTACGATGGGGCACATGACCTCTTCGACTGGCCGCCGTGTCCTGCTCGCCGCCCCCCGTGGCTACTGCGCGGGTGTGGACCGCGCCGTGATCGCCGTCGAGAAGGCCCTCGAACAGTACGGGGCCCCGATCTATGTCCGGCACGAGATCGTCCACAACAAGTACGTCGTGCAGACCCTGGAGAAGAAGGGCGCGATCTTCGTCGAGCGGACGGAGGAGGTGCCGCCCGGCAACATCGTGATGTTCTCCGCGCACGGCGTCGCCCCGGTCGTGCACGAGGAGGCCGAACGGGGCCGGCTCGCCACCATCGACGCCACCTGCCCCCTGGTCACCAAGGTCCACAAGGAGGCCGTCCGCTACGCCAAGGAGGACTACGACATCCTCCTGATCGGGCACGAGGGCCATGAGGAGGTCATCGGCACCTCCGGCGAGGCCCCCGACCACATCCAGCTCGTCGACGGCCCGGGCGACGTCGCCAAGGTCGAGGTCCGCGACCCGTCGAAGGTCGTCTGGCTGTCCCAGACCACCCTCTCCGTGGATGAGACGATGGAGACCGTCGACGCCCTGAAGACGAAGTTCCCCGGCCTGGTCTCCCCGCCCAGCGACGACATCTGCTACGCCACGCAGAACCGGCAGCTCGCCGTGAAGCAGATGGGCGCCGAGGCCGAGCTGGTCGTCGTCGTCGGCTCGCGCAACTCCTCCAACTCCAAGCGGCTGGTCGAGGTCGCCAAGCTGGCCGGCGCCCGCGAGGCCTACCTGGTGGACTTCGCCGACGAGATCGACGAGGCCTGGCTTCAGGGCGTGACGACCGTCGGCGTCACCTCCGGCGCCTCCGTCCCCGAGATCCTGGTCGAGCAGGTCCTTCAGTGGCTCGCCGAGCGGGGCTACGGGGACGTGGAGCTGGTCAGGGCGGCCGAGGAGTCCATCACCTTCTCGCTGCCCAAGGAACTCCGCCGTGACCTGCGCGAAGAGGCGGCCACGCTGGTCGCCGAGCGCGGCGGGAGCGGTGCCGCCGAGGCGTGACTGTCAGTGGTCCGTCGTAACGTGGTGCCATGCAGATCTTCGGCGTGGACATCGGCGGATCAGGGATCAAGGGCGCCCCTGTGGACCTGGACAAGGGCGACCTGGCCCAGGAGCGCTGCAAGGTGCTCACCCCGCACCCGGCGACGCCGGACAGCGTCGCCGACGGGGTCAAGCAGGTCGTGGACCATTTCGGCTGGACGGGCCCGGTCGGCCTGACCTTCCCCGGAGTGATCACGGGCGGCGCCATGGTCCGTACGGCGGCGAACGTCGACAAGAGCTGGATCGACACGGACGCGGGCGCGCTGTTCGGCGGCCGGCTCGGCGGGCTGCCGGTGACGGTGGTCAACGACGCGGACGCTGCGGGCGTCGCCGAGATGCGCTTCGGCGCCGGCCGCGACCGGACGGGCACGGTCATCCTGCTCACCTTCGGCACCGGCATCGGCAGCGCCGTCTTCGTCGACGGCGTCCTCGTGCCGAACACGGAGCTGGGCCACCTGGAGCTGCACGGCCACGACGCCGAGAAGCGCGCCTCCAGCAAGGCCAAGGAGGACGGCGAGCTGAGCTGGGAGCAGTGGGCGCACCGCGTCCAGAAGTACCTGGCGCATGTGGAGATGCTCTTCTCGCCCGAGCTGTTCATCATCGGCGGCGGGGTCAGCCGCAAGGCGGACAAGTTCCTGCACCTCATCGAGGGCGTCAGAGCCGAGATCGTCCCCGCGCAGCTGCAGAACAACGCGGGGATCGTGGGCGCGGCGATGAGAGCGGCCGAGCAGCAGCACCGGTAGGAGAAGCGGCGGGTACCGGGTACGGCGGGTATCGCGCACCGCGGGTATCGGGCACGGCGGGTGTCGGGCACGGCGGGTACCGGTACGGCGTTCAGGTACGGCGCCGGCGCCGCCGTACCCACCGCACCCGCCGGACGAGCACGATCACGCAGGCGACGAGCGTCCCGCCGTACAGCCAGCCGGCCTGTGTGGCGAGCCCGGTGAACACGCCCATCAGGCGGGAGAGCAGCCCCGCCTTGCCGTCGGCGACGGGGAGCAGCCCGAGGGCGAACGCGATCGGCAGGATCACGGGGGCGGTCAGCAGATCACTGTCACGCACCCATAGTGCGGTCAGGACGCACACCGGCAGGAACAGCACGCCGTACACCGGCATGGACGCGCCGAACAGCAGCTCGTCCAGGCAGCCGAGCAGGAACATCACGACGAGGCAGAAGAGCCCGCTGCCGAGTCCGGTGAGCCGGGGGCCCGGCAGCCGCCCCGCGGGCGGCGCCGGCCGGGCGACCCGTACCTGCCGTACCTGCCGTACCTGCCGCGGATCTGCCCCTGAGGCCGGCCGGCGGCGGGCCTGCGGGGGCAGCTGCGCGGGCGGTGGCATGCCGCGTCGCGGTCCGTCGTTCGGGGGTCGCGTTCTGTGTTGCTCCACTGGACCAACTTAGGTCTGTTTATGTGCCGAATCGCCCATCAGACACGCCGGTGAATAGAGCTTGGCCGGGCGTTCGAAGCTCCCGCGAGGCCGTCGCCGTGGACGCCGTAAACTGGGGGATCGGCCAGTGTCAGTCTCTGGCCCCTGGCACCTCCGGCCCACTCATCGCCCACTCACTACGGGAAGTCGCAACGTGTCGCTCACGATCGGAATCGTCGGCCTGCCCAACGTCGGCAAGTCGACCCTGTTCAACGCCCTGACCAAGAACGACGTGCTCGCGGCCAACTACCCGTTCGCCACGATCGAGCCGAACGTGGGCGTGGTAGGCGTCCCCGACGCCCGCCTCGCGCAGCTGGCGTCGATCTTCGGCTCCCAGCGCATCCTTCCGGCCACGGTCGACTTCGTCGACATCGCCGGCATCGTGCGCGGCGCCTCCGAGGGCGAGGGCCTCGGCAACAAGTTCCTCGCGAACATCCGCGAGTCCGACGCGATCTGCCAGGTCATCCGCGCCTTCAAGGACGAGAACGTCGTCCACGTCGACGGCAAGGTCTCGCCGAAGGACGACATCGAGACGATCAACACCGAGCTGATCCTGGCCGACCTCCAGACGATCGAGAAGGTCCTTCCCCGGCTCCAGAAGGAGTCGCGGATCAAGAAGGACGTCGCACCGAAGGTCAAGGCGGTCGAGGAGGCCAAGGAGATCCTGGAGAAGGGCGACACCCTCTTCTCCCAGGGCATCGTCCAGGGCTCGGAGCGCGCGGAACCCCTCCACGACCTGCACCTGCTCACCACGAAGCCCTTCCTCTACGTCTTCAACGTCGACGAGGACGAGCTGACCGACGACGCCTTCAAGGACGAGCAGCGCACCCTGGTCGCCCCCGCCGAGGCGATCTTCCTCAACGCCAAGCTGGAGGCCGACCTCGCCGAGCTGGACGAGGAGGAGGCCCTCGAACTCCTCCAGTCCGTCGGCCAGGACGAACCGGGCCTCGCCACCCTCGCCCGCGTCGGCTTCGACACCCTCGGCCTGCAGACCTACCTCACGGCCGGCCCCAAGGAGTCCCGCGCCTGGACGATCAAGAAGGGCGCCACGGCCCCCGAGGCGGCCGGCGTGATCCACACCGACTTCCAGAAGGGCTTCATCAAGGCCGAGGTCATCTCCTTCACCGACCTGCTCGACACAGGCTCGGTCGCCGAGGCCCGCGCCAAGGGCAAGGCGCGTATGGAGGGCAAGGAGTACGTCATGCAGGACGGGGATGTGGTGGAGTTCCGGTTCAACGTGTAGCCGTGCGCATACTGCACGTTATGTGACTGGTCAAGGGTGCAGTTCAGAAGGGGTCGGACTCTGTCGAGTCCGACCCCTTCGTCGTCACCGTGCTGGATGCGTGCTGGATATGCTGACGCAGGGTCAGTGGCGGTCAGGTCCCGTAAACGGTGGATCGATGTCCCACGTGAACGACCCAGACCACCAGCTCCCCGTTGTCAATCGTGTAGACGACGCGATAGTCGCCGACCCGCAGTCGGCGACGTTCGGGTTGGGAGACAAGCGCGGTGGTGTTGAAGCCGAGAGGGTCGGTCTCCAGCTCGGTCAGCTTTGCCAGGATGCGCAGTGCCATCTCGCGAGGAATCTTCCGGAGTTCGGCCTGCGCCTCGGTGCGGAAGACGGCTCGGTACTCACTCACTGCGCGCCAGCGTCTCCCTCATGATGTCCTCGATCGGGATGCCGGGTGCCGGGTTGGCCATGCGCTCGTCGATGATCCGGTTGATCTCGCGCTCTTCCCACTCCTGGTACTTGCGCAGCACCTCGATGGAGACGACGGCGGCGACTTCCTTGCCGCGGCGCGTAATCACCGTGGGCACGTCGTCGCGGTCGGCGCGCTCCACGACCTCCGCCAAGTGTGCACGCACGTCGCGGATGGACTCTATGGGCAGTGGCTGCGTCATGCGCTCAAGCGTACCGAGTGTCCTATGTGTACACAATGGACGGCTCATGGCTGCCCTGCGGTGCTGGGTGAACCGTCGCCGTGCTCGCCGGCGGCCTCGGGCTCGGTCGGCCGGCCCACCCGGTGGGTGAGCAGGGCGGCGACGACGCTCAGGGCGGCCAGGGTCCACCACAGGACGGGGGACCGGGTGCCCGGGAGGCTGGTCGCGAGCAGCGGGGCGAGGGCGGTGGCGGCTCCGACGAGGAGCTGGTTGACGGCCAGGTAGGAGCCGCGTTCCGGCTCCGGTGGCAGACCGGTCAGCAGGATGAGCGAGGCCTGGGACACGGCCAGCTCCCCGAGGGTGTAGACCGTCATGCCGGCCATGAGGACGGCGACGGCGACCGCGGAGGACAGGCTCCGGGCCAGCACCGCGCAGGCGTAGAGCATGAGGTAGCCCAGCCCGCCGAGGGCGAGGACGGCACCCGGCCGGAACCGGTCCAGCGCGCGGCCGACCGGCAGTTGCAGCAGTGTGAGCAGCACGGTGTTGACGGCGAACAGCGCGCCCACCGTCCAGTGGGGCAGCGCCAGTTGCCGCAGGACGAACACCGGCAGCCCGCTCTCCACGGCGAGGGCGGCAGCCCACAGCAGGGCGTTCGCCGCGGCGACCCGGACGAAGGCCCGGTGCCGCCAGGGCCGGTGCGCGCCGCGCAACGACCGGGCGCCGCCGGCCGGGGCCCCGGGCGCCGTGGCCGGCAGACCGAGGCACAGGACGGCGGCCAGCACGAAGCTCGCCGCGTTCACCAGCCCGAGCACGACGAACCCCGAGTCGCTGTCGGCCACGAACACCCCGGCGAGCAGGGCACCGAGCCCCATGCCCGCGTTGAACGTCACCCGGGACAGGGCCAGCCACCGGCTGCTCTGCCCCTCGGGGGCCAGCCGGACAGCGAGCAGGGGAGCGGCGACCTGCTCGGCGCGGTTGCCCAGGGCGAGCGCCGTACCGCCGAGGAGGAGGGGCCACAGCCCCGGCACGGAGATGAAGAAGACGAACGACGCGGCCCGCAGGGCGGAGGCCGCGGCGAGCATCGCCCGGGGACCCCACCGGTCGGTGAGCCGGCCGACCAGGAACAGCCCCGGCAGCGCCAGGAGCGTGGTGACGGTCAGGGCCGCGCCCACCGTGCCCAGCGGCTCCCGCGACAGCGAGGCGAAGAAGAGCAGCGAGAACGGATAGAAGAAGCCGGTGCCGAGGGCGTTGACGAACCCGGACGCGCCGAACCGTACGACCCCGCGCCCGCCGGGCAGGATCCCGGCGCGCGTGCCGGTGCCCCGCGCCGGGGTGGCGGACGCGGTCATCCGGGCTCCCCCAGGCGCAGCACCCGGCCGTGCTGGTCGGCGGCCACGCACCCCCGGGACCGCTTGGTGTCCGTGCTCCCCAGGCCGTAGTGGAGGGCCGACACCCCGGCCGCGGCGGCCTCCTCCAGGAGCCGGTAATACACCAGCTCGAAGTAGAGCGGCAGCCCCGAACTCCGCTGGTAGGCGTAGTCGTAGCCGGTCTGGCGCGCGTACCAGTCGGTGCCGTGCCGCAGGATCAGGGCGAAGCCGCGGATCTCCCCGTCCGCGCGGGCCACCATCGCGAAGGCGTCGTCGCCGAAGAGGTCGCGCACCTGGTGCAGCAGCGGCAGCGACTGGTCCGGCGCCCAGCCGATGCCGTACTTGCGCAGCAGTTCGGCCTCCAGCGCGGCGAACCGGGCGAGGTCCGCACCGGCGAGGGGTTCCAGGGTCGTACGCACGTCCGCGGCCCGGATCCGGCGCCGCTCGGCGGCCACGGACACCCGGCGCTTGCGCGGCAGCGCGGCGAGATAGCCCTCGTAGCCGTCCTCGGGCACCCGCAGCGTGCTGTACTGGCCGGACGTGAAGCTCTCATAGCCCCGGGCTGTCAGCAGCTCCCCCAGGTGCCGGTCGGATTCCGCCGTGTCGCCCAGGTACAGGAAGCACACACTGGCCGCGCCCGCCCGGCGTGCCAGGGTCTCGGCGGCCGCCACCAGCCGGGCCACGTCGTCCTCGGTGGCCGAAGGGCCGCACAGCAGACGGGTGTTGCCGAGGTGGCGGCCGCCCGCCAGCAGCGCGGGCATGAGCGCGGCCGTCGGATCGGCGCCGAGCCCGGCGCGGAACGTGGCCGCCCCCGGCAGACCGGCCTGCGCGCTGTTGCCCAGTACGACGTCCGGGCGGCCCAGCGCCCAGGGAACCGACGAGGTGGCCAGGGCAGTGGCCAGCGCCGCCACGGGCGCCCCGTCCCGCTCGGTCCACAGGTACGTCATGGGGACGCCCGCCGTGGCCTCCGCGACATCGAGCCACCGGCAGGTGAGGAAGAGATCACCGGGGCCGGCCAGGGCGTCCCAGCCCCCGCGGGGCAGGTTCGCGGCGCGGTCGGCCGCGTGGACGCCGTTCGGCAGACCCCGGTCCCGCTCCTGCGGACGGTCCTGCGGACGGGTGGGCATCGAGGCTCCTCGGAGATGTGATCGGCGTCGGCCGCGCGGTCGTGCCGTCAGTCGGTCGGTGTCGGTGTCGGTGTCGGTGAGGCGGGGGCGTGGCGGCGGACGCCGCTGCGGTGCTCCCATTGCTCGACGATGACCTCCAGGTCGCCGAGGGTGAAGCCGGCGGCGGTCATCTCCCGTGTCTTCGCCTCGCCCACCAGCGCCTGAAAGGCCGTCAGCAGATCGGTGCCGTCGTGCAGCCGCTGCCACACGGCGAGGGGCACCGAGCGCGGGGACGGCAGGGTGAAGGTCACGTTCTTCAGCTCGTAGCGGAAGGGGCCCGACAGTGAGCGGGCGTGCCGGCGGGCGTACGCGTCCAGGGACAGGGCGCCGTCCCCGGTCACCCCCGTGCTGCGCGGTCGGCACGTGGTGCAGGGTGCGTACGCCGGGCTCGGCTGAGGGGCTATCGGATCGCTGGCGGGCATACGGGCTCCCGAGGGTCACGAGTCGAGTGGGTCTGCCGTGCGGTGCAGGTGCCGTGTGCCGGTGGAAGAACGGGCGGGCGGGATCAGCCCCAGGCGAGCAGCAGGACGCTGCCCACCGCCAGGACCACCCCGACGTGCTGGATGCCGCGGATGCGTTCCTTGAGCACGAAGCGGGCCAGCAGCACCGTGCTGATGGGGTAGAGCGAGGCGAGCAGTCCGACGACGGCGAGGCTGCCGTCCCGGACGGCGACGAGGTAGAGGATGCTCGACCCCATGTCGAGCACCCCGGAGAGCAGGGCGAGCCTGCGGGGCTGACCGGACAGGCGCAGTGGGGTGCGCCGGACCAGGCTCAGGCCCAGCAGCAGGGTCAGGGACGCGCAGCGGGCCCACACCAGCGGCCACAGGCTGGTGTCGCTCGGCGTGCGGGCCAGAAAGACGAAGAACAGGCCGAACCCGGCACCGGCCGTCAGCGCCATCCCGAGGGTGCGCAGCGCCTTGCGCCGGTCGCCGGAGGCCCCGGTGCCGTCCCCGCCGTCGCCGTTCAGCGACACCAGCAGCACCGACCCCAGGGCGCACAGCACACCGACCACGGCGAGGGCGGTGAGCCGGTCGCCCAGCAGCACCCCGGCTATCACCGGCAGCGCGGCCGCGGCGGCCGCCGTGGTGGGGGCGACCAGGCTCATCACGCCGTTGGCCAGCGCGTGGTACAGCAGTACGGCGCCGAGGCTGCCGCACAGTCCGGCCAGTCCGCCCCAGGCCACCTCCGACCAGCCGGTGCCGCCGCGCGAGAGGAATCCGGCGAAGGCGAGCGCGGTCACCAGCCCGGCGGTGTTCGACCAGCAGACGACCACGAAGGCGCGGGCGCGCTTGGTCGCCAGGCCACCGACGAAGTCGGCGGAGCCCAGCACCATCGCCGAGGTGAGGGCCAGGAAGAGATGCATGAGGAACTCCGGGTGACGAACGGCACAGAAGTCTATGAGACTGTACTTGAAAGTCTATTGCACAGTACTCCGCTTCGTCGTCGGTGTGCAGTCGTCCGACGACCTCCCAGGGCTCCTCCGCCGGCGCTGCACCGATCCTCGACGGGCTCCGCGCGGGGTGTCCACCGCCCTCCGGTGGCCGTCACCTGCCGTGTCCGGCATCGGACACGGGGCCGCGCACGGGCCGTCGCTGACCGGATGGGGACGCGTCCCCACCCGGTCACCGGGGCGCGGTGGACGCGGTCCCTCCGCGGCCGGTTGAGTCGAAGCCCCGGCCCGTTCTGCCAGTGGACGCAAGGGAGTTCGGGGAGTCCGGAGACCGAAGCGATCCGAAGAGATCCAAAGCGATCCGAAGAGATCCGAAGCGATTCGAAGAGATTCGAGGAGAGGGGATTCTCATGTCCCGTGTGTCGACCGGCCCGTCGGAGCACACCACCGCGGCCGCGCTGCTGCTCCAGCGGCTGCGCGCCCACGGCGTGGAGAAGGTCTTCGGCGTCGTCGGCCGCGAAGCCGCGTCGGTGCTGTTCGACGAGGTGGACGGGCTCGACTTCGTGCTGACCCGGCACGAGTTCACCGCCGGCGTCATGGCGGACGTCCTGGCCCGGCTCACCGGCCGGCCGCAGGCCTGCTTCGCCACCCTGGGCCCCGGCATGACCAACCTGTCGACCGGCGTGGCGACTTCGGCGCTGGACCGCAGCCCCGTGATCGCGCTGGCCGCCCAGTCGGAGTCGTACGACATCTTCCCGGTGGACACCCACCAGTGCCTGGACAGCGTCTCGGTCATGCGGCCCATGACCAAGTACGCGACCGAGCTGGCGCGGCCCGCCGACATCACGGACCTGGTCGACTCCGCGGTCACCGCGAGCACCGCCGAGCCGGTCGGGCCGAGCTTCATCAGCCTGCCCGTCGATCTCCTCGGCGCGGGTGTGCCGGGGGCCGAGGAGACCCCGGCGCCGCCCGCCCGCCGGCCCCGCAAGCCGGTGGCCGCCGTGGACGCCGACTGGCGCGACCGCCTCACCGAGGTCGCAGGCCTGCTGGCGAACGCCGAGCACCCCGTGCTCGTCGTCGGCGCGTCCGCGATCCGCTCCGGCGCCGTGGCCGCCCTGCGCGCCCTGGTGGAGCGGCTGAACATCCCGGTCATCACCACCTACATCGCCAAGGGGGTGCTGCCGCACGGACACCCGCTCGCCTACGGCGCGGTCACCGGCTACATGGACGGGATCCTGGGCTTCCCGGCGCTGGAGACCCTGTTCGGGCCGAGCGACCTCGTCCTCTGCCTCGGCTACGACTACGCCGAGGACCTGCGTCCCTCCATGTGGGCCCACGGCCGGCCGAAGAAGGTCGTCCGGGTCGCCCCGACCACCAACCCCGTGCCCCGTGTGTTCCGTCCCGACATCGACGTGGTGGCCGACGTCCTCGCCTTCACCGAGGCCCTGGACGCCGCCACCGCCGCTCTCGCGCCGAAGACCGCGCACGACGTCTCCGCACTGCGCGCGCGCATCGCCGAGTTCCTCGCCGACCCGCGCGAGTACGAGGACGGCATGCGTGTCCACCAGGTCATCGACTCCATGAACACGGTCATGGCCGAGACCGCGGGAGCCGGTCGCGGCACGATCGTCAGCGACATCGGCTTCTTCCGCCACTACGGCGTCCTGTTCGCCCGCGCCGACCAGCCGTACGGCTTCCTGACCTCCGCCGGATGCAGCAGCTTCGGCTACGGGCTGCCCGCGGCGATGGGCGCCCAGCTGGCCCGGCCCGACGAGCCGGTCTTCCTGATCGCCGGCGACGGCGGCTTCCATTCCAACAGCGCCGACCTGGAGACCATGGCCCGGCTGAACCTGCCGATCGTCACCGTGGTCGTCAACAACGACACCAACGGCCTGATCGAGCTGTACCAGAACCTGGGCCACCGCCGCTCCCACGACCCGGCGATCCGCTTCAGCTCCGTCGACTTCGTCCAGCTCGCGCAGGCCAACGGCGTCGACGCGGTACGGGCCGACGACCGGGCCGCGCTGACGGCCGCCCTGCGCAAGGGAGCCGGGCTCGGCCGGCCGTTCCTCATCGAGACCCGGATCGCCTACGACTTCCAGCCGGGCGGCTTCGACGCCCTGAGCATCTGATCATGCCCGGACATCTCCCTGACGCGACGGGCTTCGCACTGACGGCGACACCGGCCGGCAGCGCCGCCGAGCGGCCCGGCACCGCTCGCTTCGCGACGGCGGGCCCGATCACGGCAGTCACTCTGCGCGCGGGCGACTGGCGCTGGACCGGCTCCCTCGTCAGCCCGGCCGGTGCGAGCCCCCTCCCCGGTGTCGCCACCGACGGTCCCACCACCGTCCTGCTCGCCGGAGAGCTGTACAACCAGGACGAGCTGATCCGGGCCGTCGGCGACCCGGGGCTCGCGGACGCGGGCGACGCCTGGCTGCTGCTCGCCTGCCTGCGGCGCTACGGCCCGCACGCCTTCCGGCTGGTCAACGGCCGGTTCGCGGCGCTGGCCGCCGACGGCGGCGTCCTCGTGGCGGCCACCGACCACTGCGGCGGCGTCCCCCTGTACCTGGCCGTGGACGCGGCCGGGGTGTCCGTGGCCACCGAGGCCAAGGCCCTGCCGGCCGTGGCCGACGGTCCGCACGGGCAGCCCGTCACCGGTCTGCGCCCCCTGCGCGCAGCCGGCGCGGTGCATCAGGTCCCGGCGGGCGCCGCGGTCGTGGTCGAGGCCGCCGCGGGGCGCCCGCGGACCCGGCTGCTGCGCACCTGGACCCCGCCGCTGCACCGTCGGCACCTGCCGGAGGAGGACGCGCTGCGCGAGGTGCGCGGGGCGCTGGACCGGGCCGTGCGCAGCAGGCTGCGCACGGGCCCGGCGCCCACCGCCGTCCTCTCCGGCGGCATCGACTCCAGCGCGGTGGCCGCCCTGACCGCGTCGGCGTGTCCGGGACTGCGCACCGTGTCCATGGGCACGGACCTGCGGGACGAGTTCCGCGAGGCCCGGCTGGTGGCGGACCACCTGGCCCGCGCCCACCCCGGCCCGGCGGCCACCGGCGGCCACACCGAGATCCGCATCGACACCGCGGACCTGCTGGCCGAACTGCCCTGGACCGTCTGGGCGTCCGAGTGCACCGACCCGGACGTCGTCGAGTATCTGCTGCCGCTCGCCGCGCTGTACCGGCGGCTGCCGGCGGACCGGCCGCTGCGCATCCTCACCGGCTACGGCGCGGACATCCCGCTCGGCGGTATGCACCGCGAAGCGGACCGGCTGGCCGCGCTGGACGACGCGGTGGCGTACGACATGGAGACCTTCGACGGGCTCAACGAGATGTCCCCGGTGCTGTCCGGGGCGGCCGGCCACTGGACCACCCACCCCTACTGGGACCGTGATCTGCTCGAACGCCTCCTCACCCTGGAGGCGGGCCTGAAACGCCGGCACGGCCGCGACAAATGGGTGCTGCGCGAGGCGGTCGCCGACCTGCTGCCCGCCGAGACCGTACGGCGGCCCAAGCTCGGCGTGCACGAGGGCTCCGGGACGACCAGCTCGTTCACCCTGCGCCTGCGTGAACACGGCGTCCCGGACGAGCGGATCGACGCGGCCAAGGGCGCGGTGGTGCGCCGGCTGTACGACCGGCTGGTGGCCGGCGGCGCCCACCCGGACGAGATCGACCTCGGCCACGAGACGAAGGCCGCGCTCGACGGACCGGACGCATCCGGTACCGAAGGAGGAACACGAGGCACATGAGCAGTCCGCACACCTCCGGATCCCGGTCCGGGCCCGTCGAGCGGGTCCGGACCACCCGCTCGCCCCGGTACGCGCAGCTCGCCACCTTCATGCGGCTGCCCCATGTGCCGGACCCGGTCGGCCGGGACGTCGTCGTCATCGGCGCGCCGTACGACGGCGGGACCAGCTACCGGCCCGGCGCCCGCTTCGGCCCGCGCGCCATCCGCGCCGAGTCGGGGCTCATCCATGGCACCGGCATCGACCGGGGCCCCGGCACCTTCGAACTGATCGACGTGGTCGACGCCGGCGACATCGATCTGTCGCCGTTCTCCATGGACCTCGCGATGGACACCGCGACGGACGCGCTCTCCCGGCTCGTCCAGGACAACGGCGCGTTCCTGATGCTGGGCGGCGACCACTCGCTGACCCTCGCGGCACTGCGCGCGGTGCACGCCCGGCACGGCCGGGTGGCGGTCCTCCACCTCGACGCGCACAGCGACACCTTCCCCCCGGTCTACGGCGGCACCTACCACCACGGCACCCCGTTCCGGCACGCCATCGAGGAGGGGCTCGTCGACCCGGCCGCCCTGGTCCAGGTCGGCATCCGCGGCCACAACCCGGCCCCCGACTCGCTGGACTACGCACGCGGGCACGGGGTCACGATCGTCACCGCCGACGACTTCGCCGAGCGGGGACCGGCCGCCGTCGCGGCGCTCGTCCGGGAGCGGACCGCCGGCCTGCCGCTGTACGTGTCTGTGGACATCGACGTGGTCGACCCCGCCTTCGCACCGGGCACCGGCACCCCGGCACCCGGCGGCCCCACCTCCCGCGAGGTGCTCGCCCTGCTGCGGACGGTCGGCGACCTCGATCCCGTCGGCTTCGACATCGTCGAGGTGAGCCCGCCCTTCGACCACGGCGGCATCACCTCCCTGCTCGCCACCGAGATCGGTGCCGAGCTGCTCCACCAGTACGCCAGATCCCGCGGTGCCGCCGCCCCCGCGAGGGCGGCCGGCCGCGACCGGCCCCGTACGGAAGGACAACCCGTGCCCGCCTCGGCCCCAGCCTCCGCCCCCGCCCCGGTCGTCCGCTGCGACGACTGGGCCGACGCCCTGACCGCGCTGCGCGGCACGCTGCCGGCTGTGCCGCGGACCGATCTGCCCGCGTTCCTCGCGGCCGCGACCGAGGCCTCCGGGCATCTTCCCGGCGCGCTCGGCGCCGCGCTCGACGCCTTCCGCGAGCAGGGCAACGAGCACGGCTATCTGCTGTTGCGCGGACTGCCGTACGACGCGGCGGAACTCCCCGACACCCCGACCGGCCGGCCGTCGCCCACCCGCGAACTGCTCGCGATGGAAGCCTGGCTGGCGCTGGTCGGCTGCCGGCTGGGGCTGCCCACCGGCTACCGGGAACTGCGCGGGGGAGCCGTCTACCACGATGTGCACCCGACGCCCGGGGCGCCCGCGCTGTCCGCCGGAAGCTCGAAGGTCCTGCTGGACTTCCACACGGAGATGGCCTACCACCGCGACCAGCCGCACCATGTGCTGCTCGCCTGCTCCCGCGCCGACCACGAGAACCGGGCCGCCACGCTCGTCGGATCGGTGCGGCGGGCGGTTCCGCTGCTCACGGACGCCGACCGGGCCGAACTCCTCGCCCACCCGGTGCCCTGCCAGGTCGACATCTCCTTCCGGGGCGACACCGCCGACCCGGGACCGCTCGCCCAGGTGCCGGTGCTCTACGGCGACCCGGACGACCCCTGCCTGGGGTACGACCGCGAGCTGCTCGTGCCGGACACCGCCCGGGCCAAGGAGGCCCTCGCCGCGCTGTCGGGGGCGCTGGACGAGGTCACCGAGGCGGTGTACCTGCGGCCCGGGGAGCTGCTCGTCGTGGACAACTTCCGCAGCACACATGCGCGGACGGCGTTCACACCGCGCTGGGACGGTCGGGACCGGTGGCTGCACCGCATGTACATCCGCACGCCGGAGCAGCTGACCGGGCCGGCGAGGGCGGGGGAGGTGGTGGGGTTCACGCCCAGGTGAGCCCGTGGCTAGGGGGTGCTCGGCGTGATGTCCATGGTGATCTGGCCCAGGGCGGTGTCCGCCAGGCGCACTGCTTCGCCCGGGGTGGGGGCCATGGCGACGAGGTGGCCCACCACGTCGACGTTGTCCGTGGGCACGCGGGCCTCGTCGCCCGGGACGGCGTCGATCTCCACGTCGATGACTCCGGGGACCCGGCGGGCCAGGTCGACGCCGTGCACCGCTTCGATCCGTCCGGCGACCGGCGCGGTGACGTAGCGGGACACGGCGGCCGCGCCGGTGCGGAAGGAGAGGTCGGGGGTGCCTCCGGTGTGCATCCGGATGATCTCGCGCGGCATGTGCAGCCCCGTGCTCTCCGCCACCAGGCGGGTGATCTGCGCCCCGCCCATACGCGCGTTCACCTCGATCAGCCGCGGCCCGTCGGCGGTGAGCTTCACCTCGACGTGTGCCGCCCCGAAGTCGTGGCCCAGCGCGTCCAGGGCCGCCCGGGCCACGGCCGCGCACTGCTCGGTCAGGTCGGGCGGCAGCAGGGAGGGGAAGGTCTCGCCGAGTTCGACGAAGTACGGGTGCGGGCCCAGCATCTTGTCGGTCACCCCGAGGACGACCGTCTCCCCGCCCCAGGTGAGCGACTCGACGCTGACCTCGGGGCCGACCAGGTACTCCTCCACCAGGGCGCCGGGCTCACGGGGCTGGCCCCGGAAGTCCGTGGGCACATCGGCGATGGCGTGGAAGGCGGCCAGCAGCGCGGCCTCGGTACGGCACAGCCGGACGCCCAGGCTGCCGGCCTCGGTCATCGGCTTCACGATGCAGGGCAGGCCGAACTCCCGGGCGGCGGCCGTCGCCTCCCGCTCGGTCAGGGCGACGGTCCAGCGGGGGACCGGGACGCCCGCCTTCGCGCACAGCTCCCGGGTACGGCGCTTGTTGCGGGCGTTGAGCGCCGCCTGCGGATCGAGTCCGGGCAGGCCGAGGGCGCGGGCCGCCGCCGCGGCGACCGCCACGCTGTAGTCGGTCGAGGAGAAGACACCCCGCAGGTCGGCGCCGTCCTGGAGGCGGCGCAGCTCGGCAATCACCCGGTCGGGGTCGGAGGTGTCCGTGAACACGGTCGCACGAGCGTCCCGTACGGCCTCCAGGACGGCCGGGGCGTGTGCGTACAACTCCATGTCCCGGGTGAGGAAGACCGTGTCGAGGCCCAGTTCCCGGGCCGCGTGGAAGGCCACGGCGCCGAAGCGGTGGAGACCGGTCTCCACGATCGCGAGCACCCCGGCCGCGTCCTCGCCTTGAGTCCGCATGTCCTTGCCCTTTCGTTGATTGCGGCCGGCCTGCCGGTGCCACGACCGGACGGCCAGCCGGCGACGGACGCCCCTCAGCCGACGGGCGTGAAGAACCGCTCCTCGATGACCTTCAGATGGCGGAAGTCGTCCACGTCGACGGCGTCCATGGGGATGGCACGGCCGCTGAGTTGTTCGATCAGGAAGACGAACTCCACGAAGGACAGCGAGTCGATGAGCCGGTTGTCGATGAGGTCGAGGTCCGCGGGTATGTCCTCACGCTCCGGGTGACGCTTGAGGATCCAGTCCTTGACCTGCTGTACCGAAGCCTGCATGGGGCAACTCCTCGTGAGTGGGTGAGTCGGGGTGAGCGACGGCGACGGCCAGGGCGACCGCGTACTCCCCGTCGTGGCTGATGCTGATGCGCACGGCGTCGACGCCGGCGCGGTCGGCCAGGGCGCGCGCCGCGGGGCCGAGGCGGAGCACCGGCCGGCCGCCCGGCGCGCTGCGCACCTCCAGGTCGAGCCAGGGCAGGGCCGTACCGGAGGTGGCCAGCGCCTTGAAGGCCGCTTCCTTGGCCGCCAGCCGGCCCGCGATCCACAGCGGGTCGGTCTCGTCCTGCGCGGGGCGGTCCGCGAGTTCCGCCGGTGTGAGCATGCGGGCGAGGATCCGCTCGCCGTGCTCCGCCAGCATGGCGCGCACGCGCGCGGTGAGCACGATGTCGATGCCGACCTCACCGATGCCGCCCGCGCCGGGGCCCGGCAGCAGGTCACTCGGCGGCAAGGGCCCGCTCCACGGCGGCCGACGCCCGCTCCCAGTCGCCGAAGTGGCGGGTCAGAGCGGACAGCCAGCGTTCCAGGCCGAAGGCCACGCAGCTGGTGAAGACCGGTTCGCCCGTGCCGGCGAGCGTGATGCCCAAGCGGTCGCCGAAGAAGTTCCGGTGCACGTTGACCGAGGCGATGGCGAGATCCTCGTACAGGAACTCGTGCTTGACCGGAGCGAGTTGCTGGAGCAGGGCCCGGGAGCCACCGCGGTCGTAGAAGGGGTCGGTGGCGGCCTCCTTGCGCAGGGGGAGGCCGAGGCGGGCCGCGAACTCCTCGATGCGCCCGGTGAAATGCCGCAGGTGCTCGTCGGCGTGCGGGAGCGGGCCGAGGGCGACGATCTCCCGCATGTGGAAGCCGAGCAGCCGGCGCAGGTCCTCGTAGTGGTCCTCGCGGCGGAAGCATCTGCCGAGGACGGTGATGCGCCGGGGTTCGGGCAGGGCCTGTCCGGCCAGGTGCAGGTAGACGCCGTAGCAGGCCGCCGAGGGCAGGGCGAGGCGGGCCGGTTCCAGGGCGTCGGCCGAGAAGGCGCCGTCGCCGGGGTCGTGCCCGGCGTCGGGCCCGTGCAGGCGCAGCGGCGCCGCGACCATCGCCTGGTGCGGGAAGTTGCGGTAGAAGTCCAGCTCCGCCAGGCGGGCCACGGGCAGCAGCGGTGCGGTGACCATCGGCTCGGCGGCCGCGTCGAGCGCCCAGGACTCGAAGACGCGGTCGAGCCGGTTGAGCAGCGTGGTCGCCTGCGGGCCGAGCGCGGCCAGGCCGGTGGGGGCCGTGGCGCCGGGCGGCGGGGTGGTCACGGGGTTCATGGCGTCCCTCCTTCGATGGGGCGGAACACGGGGCCGGTCAGGCGGCCGGGAGTTCGGCGTCGCTGAAGATGCCGGACTTGAGCAGGAAGGACAGCGGCTTGCGGATGACCTTCAGCTCGGCCTCCTTGCGGTGCGGGTCGGCCATGACGCGGCTGCGGACGCCGAGCGGGTCGGCCAGCCCCGCGTCGCGGTAGACCTGCGGATTGCAGAAGGACTGCAGGCTGAAGACGAGATAGCGCTTGAGGTAGGACTCCAGCTCGGCGAGCTGCTCCCGGGTCGCGGTGCGGCGCAGCCGGTCCCACAGCAGGGAGACGAGTTCCCGGCCGAAAGCGATGTGCCGGGACTCGTCGTGATGGTGGATGCGGTTGACCTGGCGGATCGTCTCGTGCAGGGAGTCGTCGTTCGCCATGCGCAGGTTGTAGTGGTCGACCATCTCCTCGAAAAGCAGGATGCGCGCGAAGACGAGGAAGTTCTCCACCTCCGGATCACCGTCGGCGCGCGTCTGGAGCGAGGGCGAGGAGTACAGCTTCCCGTTCCCGTAGCGGCGGCAGAACTCGGCGAAGAACCACATGTGTTCGTTCTCCTCGCCGATGAAGTGGTGGAAGAACTCCGACGGCACCTCGAACCCGGGCATGTGGATCCGCTTGACCACCTCGATGATCAGCTCGCGGATGCCGTGCACGTTGAGGCTGTAGAAGTTGATGCTCTCCCAGCGGGAGAGGCGTTTCATGCCCGCCTCCCCGAGTTCTTCCTCGACCTCGGTGCCATGGGCCGAGATCAGCTCCGGCGTCATCCAGTAGGCGTCCTCCGGAAGTTCGTCGGCCCACGAGAACATCCGGTAGGGGTTGTAGTAGTCCTCCACGGACTTCTCGCCGAGCCTGCCGAGCAGTTCGACGAAACGGTCCGGCAGATCGGTGTCCAACGCGGTGGTGCTCATCCATGCTCCTCAGACGGCGGTACGGCGGTACGGCGGGGTCAGTCCGCGGCGGGGTCGGCGCTGAACAGGAAGGACCGCGGGACGCCCGGGACGTCGCGGGCGACGACCGGGTAGGGCCAGCGGCCGAAGGCGGCGCCGTCGTCGCCGGGCTGGCGGACCTCCAGCGGCTGCCAGCCGCAGGCCGCGAGGAACTCCTCGGGCTCGTCGCTGCCGAACTGCCACGGGGCGCCGTCCTCGGCCAGCGAGGTCAGGAACCCGCGGGCCAGCGGGTTGGTGAGGGAGGCCCGGCTCGCCATGTCCCCGGCGAGGAGGCTGTCCGGGCCGGACAGCCGGCGCAGGGTGGCGAGCAGGCCCCGTACCGCCTCCTCGGGCAGGAAGAACAGCAGTCCCTCCATCACCCAGACGGTGGGTTCCCCGGGGCGGAACCCGGCCGCGAGCAGCTCGGCGGCCCAGTCCCCGGCCAGGTCCACGGCGACGGGGCGGCGCTCGCGGCCCGGCGGCAGCGGCGCGTCCGCCAGCATCGCCGACTTGGCCTCGATCAGCGCCGGACGGTCGAGTTCGTACACGACGGTCCCCTCGGGCCAGTCCAGTCGCCAGGCCCGGGTGTCCATGCCCGCGGCCACGAGGACCACCTGCCGGGCGGACCGCTTGGCCACCGCCTCCAGGGCCACGGTGTCGAGGTACTTGGTGCGCACGGCCAGGAAGGGCACGGTGCCGGCGCCCGCGTAGCGCTCCAGCAGGGCGAACCCGGTGGGCCCGGCCAGGGTCCGGGCGTAGGGGTCGGCGAAGATGCGGTCCGGGCGCTCGGTCTCCAGGGCGCGGGCCGCGGCGGTCCACTGCGCGGTGTACGAGACGGCTTCCAAGATGCCGGTCCTTTCGGTCGGGCCTGCTCAGGCGGTGGTGGCCGACGGGCGGCGCAGGAAGATGCTGTGCAGGATCATGCTGAACACCGGGGCTCCGTCCGCGTCGAGCAGCTCGCAGCGGGGCTGCACGATGCCGCGGTCGGGCTGGGAGAGGGACGGCCGCGAGCCGAGCACCGTCAGCCGGGCGCGGAGTACGTCGCCGGGGCGCACCGGGCGGTGGTAGCGCAGCTCGTCGATGCCGGGGGAGCCGCAGCAGGCGCTGCCGGCGAGCAGAGTGTCGACGTAGCGCCGCATGAACAGGGACGCGGTCAGCCAGCCGCTGGCCACCAGCCCGCCGAACGGCGAGAGCTCGGCCGCGGCCGGATCGGTGTGGAACGGCTGGGGGTCGTACCGCTTCGCGAACTCGACGATCTCCTCGGCCGTGACCGTGACCGTGCCCAGGTCATGGACGTCGCCGGTCCGGAAGTCCTCCAGGTAACGCAACGATCGCACTCCTTGTCGGGGTCGCCCGCACAGCGGGGGGCGCCGCGCGTCCGCGGCGCCGGGCAGGGGGTGGGGGCCGGCGAAGCCGGGTCAGTCCTCGCCGAGGATCAGCCGCATGCGCCGCTGGGGCCGACCGGTGGCGAAGCCGGCCCGGTGCGCGGCGCGGGCCGTGTGCCGCACCTTGCGCAGCCCCCGCACGAACGGCCGGTTGAGCTGGCGTTTGGTGGCGCGGAACGCCTCGGCGTCGTATCCGGCGAACCGTTCGGCGAGCTTCAGGGCGGTGGCGGCCAGATCCGTGTCGGGGACGACCCGTTGCAGCAGTCCGTCGCTCAACGCGTCCTCGGACGACCAGGGCTCGCCCGACATCAGCATCTCCTGCATCAGCGAGCGCCCCAGGGCCCGCTCCAGGACGTATCCGGCGTAGACCCCGGCGATGCCCAGCTGGAAGTGCGGCATGCTCAGCGAGCAGCTCTCGGAGCCGACACGGTAGTCGCAGGTGAGGGCGAGCATCACCCCGATGCCCACGACATGGCCGTCCAGCGCGGCCACGGTCGGCTTGGTGACCTCCAGCGCGGCGGCGCACAGGTCGGCGATGTCGTCGCTCCACGCGTCGACCTCGGCGCCGCCGACGAAGAACTGCATCTCGTGGAAGTCGCCGCCCACCGTGAAGGAGTGCCCGTGGTCGGCGCGCAGGACGACCGCGTGCACGGTCGCGTCGGCGGCCAGCCGCACCAGCAGGGCCCGCAGTTCGCGCATACGCCGCCTGCTCAGGGCGTTCGCGTGGTGCGGGCCCGTGAACACCACGACCGCCACCGGGCCGTGGCGCTCGCATCTGAAGGTCTCAGCGTCGGACACCGCGGCGGCGCCCTCCGTCCTCGGCGATCGCCCGGGGCTCGCGCAGGAGGCACCGGGCGTTTGCGCACCGGTGGCGCGCGGGGCCGGCAGGCACGGTCGCGGGCCCGGCCAGGAGCCCGGCCCGGTGGTGCGCCCGGTGGTGCGGGTGGCCGGTCGCCAGCGGCCGGTCGCGCGGGCGGCGCCGGCCGCCGGCGGGCGGTGCTGTCGGTTCCCTGACGGGCATGCGATCTCCAGGGGGCGGTACCTCGGAACGGGAAGAGGTGGTCCCCGGCGGGGACCGCCCCGGTGGGGCACGGGCCGCGGCTACGGGCGGCTGGTGAGATAGCCGCCCATGGTGCGGAAGAACTCGCCGCCGCTCAGCTCCCGCCCGTCGTCGGTGCGGACCCGCTCGACGACCAGGCCGTACTCGGTGCCCCGACGGGCGTCGGGACCGCAGACCACGGCCACGCCCTCGCCCTCGGGGCGGAAGACCCGGCCGACGGTGCCGCCGAGGCGCAGCTGGGAGACCGAGGCCGACAGGATGCGGATGCGCTCGCCCTTGAAGTAGGCGAAGGCGTTGGGATACGGGTCGACCTGGGCCCTGACCAGGTTGACGATGTCCCGGGCGGGCCAGGTCCAGTCGATCCGGCTGTCCTCGACCGACCGCTTGTGGAAGAAGGTGGCCTGCGCCGGATCCTGCTTGATCCAGTCGGTACGGCCGGACCCGATGAGGTCGATGGCCTCCAGGGTGGCCGGCACGAACAGGTCCAGCGTCTTGTGGAACAGGTCGGTGACGGTGTCCTTGTCCTCGACGGGCACCCGCTTCTGCACCACGATGTCGCCGAGGTCGAAGTCCTCGTTCATGAAGTGGACGGTGACGCCGACCTCCGGCTCGCCGTTGACGAGCGCCCAGTTGAGCGGGGCGAAGCCGCCGTAGCGGGGCAGCAGCGCGTCGTGGATGTTGATCGCGCCGTGCTTGGCCAGACCGTAGATGCGCGGGGCGACCCAGCTGCGCCAGTCCGAGGAGACCAGCAGGTCGGGCTGCAACTCGCGGAGCAGATCCGCCACTTCGTCGTCGTTGGCGTACCTGCGCTCCAGGACCGGGATGCCGTGCTCCTCGGCGAGCTGGGCGACGGAGTCGTTCCAGATGGTCTCGTAGACGTGGTCGCTCGTGGGGTGGGTGATCACGAGCGGGACCTCGTGCTCGGACCTCAGCAGGGCTTCCAGGACGCGGTGGCCCCAGGTCTGGTAGCCCATGAAAACGATGCGCATGCGGGTGGCCTCTTTCCTTTCGGTCACGGACGCGTGAGGGGCAGGGACCACACATAGGCGAAGCCGGCGCCCGCCTTGTGGTCGAAGGTGTCACCGGCCTCGTAGGTGGCCAGCCGGCCGCTGTAGCGGGAGTTCTCCGAGCGCCGGGCGAGCACGGTGCACGAGCCCTTGTAGAGCTCCATCGTGATCTCGCCGGTCACCTGCGGCTGGAGCTCGGCGACGAAGCCGTCCAGCGCGCGCCGCAGATCCGAGAACCAGTAGCCGTAGTAGGCGAGTTCGGCGTAGCGCAGGGCGAGTGCCTGCTTGTGGTGCAGGGTCTCGCGGTCGAGGACGATCGCCTCCAGCTCCTCGTGCGCGGCCATCAGCACGGTCGCGGCGGGCGCCTCGTAGATGCCGCGCGTCTTGAAGCCGACGATCCGGCTCTCCACGATGTCGATACGGCCCACACCGTGCCGCGCGGCCAGGGAGTTGAGCCGGCGCACCAGCTCCACCAGCTCCAGCTTCTCCCCGTCGAGGGCCACCGGGACGCCGCCCTCGAAGCGGATCGTGACCTGCTCCGCGGTGTCCGGGGCCGACTTGGGGTCGGTGGTGAGCTGCCAGGCGTGGGCCGGCGGGGGCTGCTCGATGTCGTCCAGCTCACCGCACTCGATGCTGGTGCCCCAGATGTTGGTGTCGATGCTGTACGGGTTCTCCTTGGTGACCGACACCGCGATGCCGTGCTCGCGGGCGTACGCCAGCTCGCTGTCCCGCGTGGTCAGTTCCCAGTCGATGACCGGCGCGAGCACCTTCAGGCCCGAGTCCAGCGCGGTGACGCTGGTGTGGAAGCGGACCTGGTCGTTGCCCTTGCCGGTGGCCCCGTGCGCGACGGCGTCCGCGCCCTCGGCGTGCGCGATCTCCACCATGCGCTGGGCGATCAGCGGACGCGACAGCGGGGCCGCGACCAGGTACTTGTTCTCGTAGCGGGCGTGCGCCTGGAGGGCGGGCAGCGCGAAGTCGGCCAGGAAGCGCTCGGCGAGCGGCTCCATGTAGACCTTGGAGGCGCCGGTGGCCAGGGCGCGCTCCCTGACGGCGTCGAGGGATTCGAGCTGGCCGATGTCCGCGCAGAAGGCGATGACCTCGGCGTCGTAGCGCTCCTTGAGCCAGTGCAGGGCCACGGAGGTGTCCAGGCCTCCGGAATAGGCGAGCACGATCTTCATGGGGTCTCCGGGATGTCGGGTCGGCTGGGGTGCGGGCGGGTCAGCGCTGCTCGGGGGCGGGCAGGTCGGCCGTGACGGTGTCGAGGACCTTGGCGAAGTCGGCGCCGTCGGCGATCTCGCGGGCCGCCCGGAACGTCGCGGCCTGCGCGGTGCCGAGCTTGTCCCGGGTGCGCTCCAGCCACTCGGCGTGCCCCTGGGCCGTCTGCCGCAGTTCGGTGCGGACGGCCTCGACGCTCTGCGGGGAGGTGCCGCCGGGGCTGGTGTAGCTGGTGACCGCGGTGCGCGGGGCGAAGATGCGGGCGAGGACCGACTCCTCGACGGGGTGGCCGAGTTCGGCCAGGATCTCGGCGCCGGCCTTGGTGTCGCGCAGGGTCGCGCCGCGCTTGATCAGGGCGCCGACGAGGGAGCCGGTGATGTGGTGGGTCTCGCGGAACGGCAGGCCGTGCTCGGCGACCAGGTAGTTGGCGAGCTCGGTGGCCGTGGAGAAGTTGTCCCAGCACAGGTCTTCGCCGCGGGCGCTGTTGAAGCGCAGTCCCTTGGTCTGCCCGGCGACGATGCGCAGGGTGGACAGGTAGGTGTCGATGGCGTTCCACAGGTACGGCTTGTCGTCCTGGAGATCGCAGCTGTAGCCGAGGGTGACGCCCTTGGCCATGGTGAGCAGCTGGACCAGGGTGCCGGCGGTGCGTCCGGCGCGGCCGCGGGTGAGTTCGGCGACGACCGGGTTCTTCTTCTGGGGCATGATCGAGCTGCCCGTGGCGTAGGCGTCGGAGACCTCCACGAGGCTGTACTCGTGGCCGCTCCACATGACGATCTCCTCGGCCATGCGGGAGAGGTTGTTGCCGCCGATCGCGAAGGCCGAGGCCGTCTCGATCAGGTAGTCACGGGCGCTGGTGGCGTCGAGCGCGTGGCTGAGCACACCCCGGAAGCCGAGCAGCCGGGCGGTGAGTTCGCGGTCCAGCGGGAAGGAGGTGCCGGCCAGCGCGCACGCGCCCAGGGCGGACTCGTCGGTGCGGTCGAAGGCACCGCGCAGCCGCCGTACGTCGCGCAGCAGCATGCTGGCGTGGGCGGTCTTCCAGAAGGCGACGGAGACCGGCTGGGCGGCCTGGCTGTGGGTGTAACCGGGGAGGATGGCGAGGAGTTCCTCCTCCGGGAAGGAGAGCAGGACGTCGATGAGCGCCAGGTTCGCGGCGACGGCGTCGAGCTGGACGCGGCGCAGGTACATCCGGGCGTCGGTGGAGACCTGGTCGTTGCGGGAGCGGGCGGTGTGCATGTGCCCGCCGGTCTCGCGGCCGAGGTCCTCGATCACCATCTGCTCGATGTTGAAGTGCACGTCCTCCAGCTCGGGTCGCAGGGTGAGTTCACCGCGCTCGTGCTTCTCCCACAGCCGCAGCAGGGCGCCGAGGATCGCCCGGGCGTTGTCGGCGGGGATGATCCCGCGCTTGCCGAGCATCAGCACATGGGCGATGTCCTGCCACAGGTCGGCGAAGATGAGTCGGACGTCGATGTCGGTGGTGAGCGTGTAGTCGAGGACCTCGGAGGTGATGTCCTCGTCGAACCGGCCGCCCCACAACTTGTCAGTCACACGTGATCCTTTGCGTACAGGAGTACAGGCGTACAGAAGTCCGGCTGTTTCAGGCAGCGCAGGAGGAACGACCCGTCCCGGGTCTCCTCGGTGGCAAGCGTCTCTGCCGACGGATGACCCGATCCTCGGCGGGGCTGCGACGGGCTGTCCACAGCCGGACGCTGGCCGTGACCTGACGTGTCCGGCTCCGGACAGGAAGGGCGGCCGTGGAGCCGGGCCACAAGATTCCTCGCGCACGGCACGGTTGAATCGATAACTTCTGCACGCGGCACGGTTTTCACGGATGATTTTCCGGATAACCCCGGCGCGTAAGAATTTCGTTGCCTTCCGTTACGTGGCCGTAATGTGACATGGCCCTTCCTGGCCGAAGCGCAGTCCTTTTCCTGTGGCCGATGAGCGGGGAGTATCGAATTGCGGCCGGAGAGAAGCCGGCCGGCAGGAGCCAACAAGGGGGATGGAATGCGCAACGAGAGCATCAAGGCCACGGGAAGCCGAGTCGCCGCGCTTCTGACGGGGGTCGCCATGCTCACGGTGCTGGCCGGTGCCGTCGGACAGGGCACGGAGCGGACCGAGGCGTACGCCGTGACGGCGAGCGCCGAACCGGGCGACCTCGCCTGGGGCTGATCCGACGCCGACGCCGGCGTGAAGCGGGTCATCGCGGCATGCGATGGCCCGCTTCGGCATGTCCGGGCCCGTCACGGCATGGGATCCGGCCTGTTCGGAGCCCGCCCGCGGAATCCGGGGCCCGCCCCGGTGGGGCCGCGGACGCGACCCGGGAGCGGTCTCAGTGATTGGTCATGTCATAGTTGGCATGATTATGAAGAGGGGGTCGCCTGTGCGACATACGCTGACTGACCAGGGACATCGCCTGCTGCGGCTGCTGCTCGGCGAGCCCTCGGCGGATCCGCGTGCGGCTGGCCAGGCCCTCGGTATGCACGAGGACGAACTGGAGAGGGTCCTCGATCAGCTGAGCCGGGCCGGGCTGGTGCGCCGGCTGGACGTCCGGGGGGAGGCGGTGACCCTCACCCCGGACGCGATCCTCGCCCGCCTGGTCGCCCTCCAGGAGGAGGAGACCCGCGAGCGTCTCGCCGAGCTGGAGCGGTACCGGGCGACCCTGTCCACGCTCAGCTCCTCTCTGCTGCGGCTGCGCACCGAGAGCGAAAGCATGCCCCAGGCCGACCGGTTGGTAGGTCAGCGTGAGATATCGGTCGCGCTGGAGGGCGCGGCCACGCAGGCCCGTGCCGAGGTGCTGAGCATGCACCCGGGCTCGCCGCTGCCGCACGCCATGCTGAAGGACAGCATGCAGCGCAACCGCCAGGTCATCGAACGCGGCGTCAGCATGCGCTCCATCCACCTGAGCACGATGCTCAAGGTGCCGCACGGCAGGGCCCACCTGGCGGAGCTCCAGGAGGCGGGCGCCGAGGTGCGGGTGGCCTCGGTGCTGCCCTTCCGGCTCATCGTGATCGACCGGGCCGTGGCCTACGTACCGGCCGGCACCGCCGAGTCCGATCCGGAGGCCATGACCGCGCTGGAGGTGCGGGACCCCGACCTGCTGGGCCTGTTCATCTCGGTGTTCGAGTTCTGCTGGGTGCACGGCGCCACCGACTCGTCCGGTGTCGTGCCGAGCGCCGACACCGCGGAGGAGGAACTGGACAACAGGGAGCTGTCGCTGGTCCGCATGCTCGGCCAGGGCATGAAGGACGATGCCATCGCCAGGTCGCTCGGGATCTCCTCGCGCACCCTGCGCCGCATCATGACCGACCTCATGCGCAAGCTGCGGGCGGACTCCCGCTTCCAGGCCGGCGCGCACGCCGTGGCCCGCGGCTGGCTCGACATCTGACCGGGCGCTCTCCTCACCCCCTCCGCACCCCTCGCCCGCTGTCTCTCCGTCTCCTGGTCTCCCCGTCTCCACGGCACGTTTCCGTCACCGTCCAGTCTGGCGGCAGCCGGCCCCTGCCCTGACCCGTCCGGGGCTGGCCGCCCGGTGCCACGACCGCACCCGGCCACTCCCGCACAGGGGCATCCATGGGCTCGACCGGGATATCTTTCCGGCGGTCGCAGGCCGAAAAGACATCACTCGGCCGGCCGTTTACCGACGGGATATCACCCCGATCTCGAAATGTGGAACGGGGCTTTCGGGCAGGTGGTCACCATCCGAGGTCCGTCCATCGAGGCATCGAATTCCGCGCGTTCCCTCCCCGGAATCGGAGGCGCGCATTCAGCGACCGTCCCCGTGCCCGGGGAGCGGTTTCCGAGAGAACGGACGAGGTCACCATGACGGACGGCACCGACACCGGCCCGGCGCTGTACCCGGCGTTCCGCGCGGTGGCGCTCGCCGTCCCCGGGGCCCGGGCGCTGGTCGGCTACGACGGCACCGAGGCGACGTACGCCGACCTGCTGGCCGGCGTCGACGCCGCGGTCGGGGAGCTGGCGGCCCGGCTCGGCCCGCGCGATGTGCTGGGCCTGGCCGTCGACGACCCCTTCACCTTCCTCTCGCTCTACCTCGCCGCCGCCCGGCTCGGCCTCGTCACCGTCCTGCTGGACAGCCGGCTGTCCGCACCGGAACGCACCCACCACGCGGCCCGCTTCGACGTCAGCTGGCTGGCCCTGGACCGGCAACCAGCCTCCGGACGCGGCGGATTCACCCTGCGGGAAACCGACGACGCCGAGCACCACCGGGCCCGCGCCGCGACCGGATACGCGCCCGGTGACTGGGTGGTGCACTGCACCTCCGGCTCCACCGGCGAGCCCAAGGGCATCGTGATGAGCCAGGCGGCCATCGCGGCCCGGGTCCGGCTATGGGGCGGCGAACTGGAGCTGACCCCGGCCGACGTGGTCCTGTGCCCGCTGCCCCTGGCGCACTGCCACGGCATCGACGTCCTCACCCTGCCGACGCTGCTCGCCGGGGCGAGCGTGGTCTTCGCCCGCCCCGGCCGGCTGACCGGCCGGGGCCTGGCCCGGCGGATCGAGGACAGCGCCGTCACGCTCATGAGCGGCCTGCCCGTGCTGTACCAGCTCCTCACCGACGCACAGCAGGTGCCGCCCTCCTGGGCACGTTCGCTGCGCACGGTCATCTCCGGCAGCGCACCCCTCGGCCCCGACCTCCAGGAGCGGTTCCACCAGCGGTTCGGTGTTCCGCTGCGCCAGGTCTACGGGCTGTCCGAGATCGGCGTCATCTGCTTCGACAAGGCCCACACCGGCCACGGCTCCATCGGCACCCCCATCGCCGGCGTCGAATGGCGGCTGGCCCCCGCACCCGACGGCACCGGCGGCGAAGACCTGCACGAACTGCACGTCCGGGGCCCCGCCCTCGCCCGCGGCTACTACCGCGACCCGGAGGCGAGCGCCGAGATGTTCGAGGACGGCTGGCTGCGCACCCGCGATCTCGTCCGCGCCGACCCCGGCGGCTGGTATGTACGCGGCCGGCTGTCCGGCTTCATCAACGTCGCCGGGCACAAGGTCGGCCCCCTTGAGATCGAGGCGGCGCTGCGCGGCTGCCCCGGGGTGCTGGACAGCGCCGTGGTCGGTGTCCCGGACCCGGAGCAGACCGAGCGGGTCGCGGCACTGCTCGTCACCGACGACCGGTTCGACCTCGCCGAGGTACGGCGGCTGCTCGCCGAGCGGCTGCTCTCCCCCCAGCTGCCCCAGCGCTACGCGTACGTCCCGGCGATCCCGCGCACCCCCCTCGGCAAGACCGACTACACCGCCGTACGGCGGATCATGCACGCTCAGGAAGGCAGCAGCCAGTGACCGGTCGTGACATCGAGGACACCGTCGTCGCCGACGCCCGGGCCGGGCTGGAGGCGGTGGCCGAAGGACTCTTCGCCGCCCTGTCCGCCCGGCCGGCCGAGGAGCACGAACAGGACGCCGGGCCCGCGTTCGCGGCGCTCAAGCGGACCCGCGCCACCGCCCTGCTCATCCCCCGGGAGTGCGCGGGCACCGGAGCGTCGGCGGCGGACGCCGTACGCTTCCAGCTCGCGCTCGGCACCCTGGCCCCGGCCGCGGCCGTCGCCACCACCATGCACCACTACAAGATCGCCGCACTCGCCCGGGTGGCCCGGTCCGGGGACGAGCGGGCCGCGGCCATCCTGAAGGACCTCGGCGCCGGCGCCGGACTCCTCGCCTCCGGCGGCGCCGAGTCCACGCCCGGCCGCGATCTGCGCACGCTCGGCAGCTGGGCGGTCCGCGACGGCGGCGACTGGCTCGTCACCGGCCTGAAGCGGCCCTGCTCCCTGTCCACCAGCATGGACGTGCTGTCCCTCATGGCCGAGCTGCGCGCCCCCGACGGCACCCCCGAGGGATACGCCCAGGTCTTCGTCCCCGCCGGGGCCGAGGGCCTCGACCGCGAACCCTTCTGGACCAGCCCGGTGTTCCGCGCCGCCGAGAGCCACGCCGTCCGTCTGACCGGGGTACGCGTCGGCGACGACCGGGTCTTCCCGCTGCGCGGCGAGAGCGGCCGGCGCTTCGCCACCGACTGCTACACCTGGTTCCAGCTGCTGATCGGGGCCGCCTACCTGGGCGTCGCCCGCTGCCTGGCGACCGCCACCCCGGCCGACCGGCGCGCCGGGTCCGCCCGGTGGACCCAGGGCTTCGACGGGCTGCGCCGGCTGGAGGCCGGACTGCTCGACGCGGCCCGCGCAGTCGACGCCGGCCGGCCCGCGGCCGACCAGCTGAACCTCGCCGTCCGCGCCCGCGACCGGATCGAGGACGAACTCGGCGCGCTCGGCGGCCTGCTGCTGCGCGCGGCCGGCGGCGCCGGCTTCGCCCGCACGGCCTTTCCCACCCTGCTCGCCGGAGCCCTGCACGCCGTCGCGTTCCACCCGCCGCAGCGCGGCGCCCGCGACGGCATCGGACTGGAACCGCTGGACGCCGAACTGAAGGACCGCTGCTGACCATGTACACCAGAGAACACTTCAGCCTGCCGCTGCCCGCCATGGCCGACTTCGTCCGGGCCAAGTCCTTCGGCGTTCTCGCCACCCATCACGCCGGCACCGTGTACACCTCGCCGCTCCCCGTCGACCTGCGCGGCAGCGTGGAGAGCGGGCTGTTCGTCGCCGGGCACGTCGCCCGCGCCAACGCCATGACGGTGGCCTTCGAGGCGGGCGCCCCGGCCACGATCACCGTGCTCGGCGCGGACACCTATGTGCCCGCCGAGTGGTTCGGCACCCGCAGCCGCATCCCCACCTGGCTCTACTGCGCGGTGGAGATCTCCGGCCGGCTGGAGCTCAGCGACCCCGCCCGCACCCGCGCCGACGTCACCGACCTCATCGACCGGCTGCAGCGGGAGACGGTCGAGGGCTCGACCTGGTCCCTGGACGAGATACCCGCTCGGCTCACCGAGGGCTACCTGAAGAACATCGTCGGCTTCCGGCTGTACGACCTCACCCTCACCTCCTGCTTCCGGCTGAACCAGCGCAAGGACTCCTCCGACCAGCTGGCCGGGGTGCTCGCCGCGAGCGACGACAGCGCCCGGCGGGAACTCGCCCGGCTCGTCCTCGACCCGCCGACCGCCCGGACCGCCTGAGCGCCGCCATGCAGACACAGGACGCCCTGACCCGGCTGCTCGACCTCGGCCGGTCCGACCGGACGGCCGTCGAGTGGTGCGGGCACGCGCTGTCGTACGACCGGCTCGGCGCCGCCGTCGACGAGCTGACCCGCCGGCTGACCCGGGCGGGCGCCGCACGCACCCATGTGCTGCTGCACGGCCCCGCGACCCCGGCCTACGTCGTCGGACTGCTGGCCGCGCTGCGCAGCGGAGCCGTGCCCGTGCCCGTCGACGCCGGGCTCACACCCGCGCAGTACGCGTGGACCGAGCGCATCACCCGGCCGTCGGCCGTGCTCAGCAGTGATGTCTCCCCGGTGGCGCAGTTCCGCGGCACCACCGGCGCGGACGCCGGCGAGCTGGTCCTGGACGCGGCCACCGGGCGGGTCGTCCTCGGCACCACCGGACCGGGGCGCCCGGCCGGCGCCGGGCAGTACCCGGACGGCGCCGCCGCCTATCTCCTTCCCACGTCCGGGTCGACGGGGGACCCGAAGGCGATCGTCGGCAGCCGCACCGGCCTGCACGCGTTCCTTTCCTGGTTCACCGAGGAGTTCGGCCTCGGCCCGGACGACGTCTGCGCCGCCGTCACCCGCGTCAACTTCGACCCCTCCCTGCGCGAGCTGCTCGGCGTGCTCGTCGGCGGCGGCCGGCTCTGCCTGCCCCCGGTGGACGCCCAGCTGGACCTGGCCGCCCTCGGCGCCCACCTCGCCGGCAGCCGCCCGACCCTCGCCTTCCTCGTCCCCTCCCTCGCCCGGCGCGTCGCCGAGGTCCTGCCCGCCGGAGCCGGCCGGCCGGACACGCTGCGGCTGGCCTTCTTCGCCGGGGAGGTGCTGCCGGCGCGCGTGGTGCGGCAGTGGACCGGCCTCGCCCCCGGCGCCGAGATCGTGAACCTGTACGGCATGACCGAGGGCACCCTAGCCCAGCTGTTCCGGCGGGCGGTGCGCGCCGAGGACTCGGCCGGGGCCTGGGGACTGCCGGTCGGACGGCCCCGCCCCGGGGTCACCGTCACGCTCGACGCAGCGGACGCCGACGGCCGCGGCGAGGTGCTCATCGCCTCCGCCGCACCGGCCCTGGGCATCCTCGCCGACGGCCCCGGTACGGCCCCCGGCACCTTCCGGGTGGAGCCGCTGCCCCCCGTCCTGCGCACCGGCGACGTCGGCTTCCGCTCCGGCGACGACCTGGTGATCACCGGGCGCGCGGGCAACGACCTGAAGGTGTCCGGCCGGCGCGTCTCCTACCACCGGTTCGTCGCCGAGGTCGAGGAACTGCCCGGGGTGGCCCAGTGCGTGGTCGTGGACCGGCAGGGCCCGCACGCCCTGGTCGCCGTGCCCGACCCGGCACCGGGGCAGGAGGCCGCGCTGCGCGAGCGGGTGCGGGCGGTGGCGGCCCGGCTGGAGCTGCCCGCGCCGGCCGTCCAGGTGCGCCGGGAGCTGCCGTTGCTGCGCAGCGGCAAGGTCGACCGGATGGCGCTGGCGGCCTCGGTCGCCGTGCAGGACGCCACGCCGGGCGGCGCCCGGGACATGCCCGGCACCCCCGCGACCACCGCCGGCATTCTGCTCGAACTCCTCGACTGCGACAGCGAGTTCACCGAGTCCACCGCGTTCGTCGAGGCCGGGATCGGCTCCCTCGACATGATCACGTTCGTGGCCCGGGTCAACCGGCGCTTCGGGCTGGCCCTCACCACCCAGGACTGCTTCGGCCACCGCGACGTGGCCTCCCTCGCCACGGCCGTCGACCGGGCGGCCCGCACCCCGGCGCCCACGCCGACCGCACCCCGGGCCCACCCCGACACCGCCCCCGGCGAGCCCGACACCCTCCCGCTGTCCACCCGGCAACTCGCCTACCTGGCCACCTGCATGGCGGACGGCAACGCCGACTGGTGCAACCTCTCCCGCGAGGTCCGCATCGAGCGGACGGTGACACCGGACGAGGTGCGCGCCGCGCTGGACACCCTGGTGGCCCGGCACGACGTACTGCGGCTCTCCCTCACCCCGGACTGGACCGGACAGCGCCACACCTCCGCCGCCGAGGTGCGCCGCTGCCCGCTCACCGTCCACGCCGCCGGGTCCCGCACCGTGCAGGAAGCCCGCTTCGCGGCGGTGGCGGAGCTGATCGACCCCGCCACGGCACCTGCCGCACGGGCCGCCCTGGTGCCCGGCGAGGGCACGACGTCCGTGGTCGTGGTCGCCCACCATCTGTTCCTGGACGGGCTGAGCATGGACCTGATCGCCCGCGAACTGCGCACCCTCCTGCTCGGCGGAACCCTCGACGGGGCCCCGCCGCCGGACGCCTACCGCGC
Organism: Streptomyces sp. CoH27; assembly: GCF_020181035.1. Classification (GTDB taxonomy): domain Bacteria; phylum Actinomycetota; class Actinomycetes; order Streptomycetales; family Streptomycetaceae; genus Streptomyces; species Streptomyces camelliae. Next base: position 188,248 of record NZ_JAIQYY010000012.1, on the reverse strand, counting down.
CTACTGCACGGCGACCCGCCGCCCCGCCGGGCCGACCCCGGACGCCGCGTACTGGCGGGCGGCGCTCAAGGGCGCCGCACAGACCGAACTGCCCGAGGCCACCGGACCAGGCGCGCGCGACGGCCTGCTGCTCTCCCGGCCCTTCGGCGTGCGGGCGGTCCGGGCCGCCCACCGGCTCGCGGCCCGGACCGGCGTCTCGGTGTTCGCGGTCGTCCTCGCCGCCTTCGACCGGGCCGTCACCCGCACCTTCGGCCTCGGCCCGCTCACCCTCGTCGTCCCCGTCCAGGCCCGCGAGGGCGTCCCGGACACGGCGGCCGGCCTGTTCATGAGCCAGCTCGTGCTGCGCGGCGGCCCACCCGCCCCGCTGCCGGACCGGGCCCGGGACTACGCCGGGCAACTGGCCGCCGGTACGGCGCACAGCGGATGGGAGTTCGACCAGCGGGCCGCGGACCACGGGCTCGACGGCGCCGACCGCTTCCCGTTCTCCACGGTGCTGTTCAACCAGCATCCCCGGCCGCGCGGCCTGCGCGCCCGGGACCTCGGCTCCTGGCAGCCGCGCCCGCTGGGCCGCTCGCTGCGCTTCCAGCTCCAGGGCGAACTGCAGATGTCGGCCGCCGAGATGGCGCTGACCTACTACTACCGACGGGGGATCACCATGCACGACACCGAGGTCATCGACCGGCTCCACGCCTTCGTCGTCGAAGCGCTGTGTCAGACGGGAGGGATGTCCTGTGCGGACTGACGGCTCCGCCCTGCCGACCGGGTTCTGGGCACCTACCGAGGACGAGACCCGCCTCCTGCTGCACCGCGCCGGCCGGACCCCGGTGTTCGTCTACGGCCGGGCCGCGCTGCGCGCCGCGGTCGACCGGGTCCGGGCCGCCTCGCTGCCCGGCGCCCACATCTACTACTCGCTGAAGGCCAACCCGCACCCCGGCGTGGTCACCGCCCTGACGCCCCTCGTGGACGGCTTCGACGTGTGCTCCCTCGCCGAGCTGGAGACCGCGCTGAACTCCGGAATGCCGGCCGCGCGGACGCTGTTCACCGGCCCGGCGAAGACCCGGGCCGAGGCGGCCGCCGCGCTGGCCGCCGGTGCCGCGCTGACCGTCGAATCCCCGGGCCAGGCCCGGCTGATGGCCGAGGTGGCGGACGAACTCGGCGTCGCCGGCCGGGCCGTCGTACGGCTGAACACGCCGTACCCGGGCCGCGGCCCCGGCAGCCCGCCGTCGCCCCATCAGTTCGGGGTGGCCGAGGCCGACCTCGGCGAGGTCGTGGACGTGCTGCGCCGCTCCGCCCTCACGCTCCGCGGACTGCACCTCTTCTTCGGCTCGCAGTACGCCGACGCGGACGTCATCCGCGCGGCCCGGCGGGCGGCCCTGGAACGCGCCCGGGACGTCGAGGCACGGTACGGGCTGAAACTCGCGTTCGTCTCCGTCGGCGGCGGCATCGCCCTGCCCTGGTGCGCCGCCGACCCGGACGTGGACTGGGCGGGTCTCACCGCGCCGGAAGACGGGCCGCTGCCCTGGGGAGACCACGGCGACCAGACCGTCGTGGCCGAGTACGGCCGCTCGATCGCCGGACCCGCCGGGGTGCTGCTCACCAGCGTGCTGGACGTCAAAACCGTCGGCGACCGGCGCTATGTGGTCGTCGACGCCGGCATCAACCACCTGTTCACCGCCGGGCGGCTGGTGGCCGGCCGCGACCGGGGCGAGCCCCTGGTCCGGGCGGTGGGCACGGCGCGCCCGGACCGCCCGGTGGACCGCGCGTATGTGACGGGCCCCCTCTGCTCCCAGCTGGACGTGCTCGCCGAGGACGTCCCGCTGCCCCCGGTGGCCGTCGGCGACACGCTGATGTTCCTCGGCGTGGGCGCCTACGGGCCGACGTTCAGTCCGAGCGGCTTCCTCAGCCGTGACCAGGCCGGAGAGATCGTCCACTGATGAGCGACACCCGCACCGGGGCCGGGCCGGCCGTCCTGCCGCCCGCCGCCCTGAGCCCCATCCAGCGCGCCTACCTGGTCGGCGAACAGCCGGGCATGGAACTGCGCGGACCCGCCCGCTACTACCTCGGCTGCGACCTGGACCCCGCGCGCGTCCCCGGCCTCGGCGACCGGCTGCGCAGGCTGCTGCGCGCCAACGCCGTGCTCCGCGCCGGTGTGGCCGACGACCTGTCCCTGCCGGTGCCGCCCGAGACGGCCGCCGACACCGCCGACGTCGGGATCCACCACGTCGACGACGCCGACTTCGACACCGCCGACGCCGGTGTCCGCGCGGCCTTCACCGCGGACACCTTCACCTTCCCCGAAGGCCCACGTCTCCTGGTCACCGTCGTCACCTCCGGGCACCGTGCCCGCCTGCACCTCACGTACGCCCTCTGGCTGATGGACGCGGCATCCCTGGAGGTCTTCCTGGCCGCGCTGATCTCGGACGGGACACCGGACGAGCCGGCGAACGGGGTCGCGCACCGGACGGCGGAGCGTGTGGTCCCTGCCTCCGGCGACGGCCTCGCACCGGCGGACCGCAGGGCCCCGGATTCCGGCGACCGGCCGCGGACGGCCGAGTCCGGGGCGGGGCGGACGGGTGCCGCACCCGGGGAGCAGGCACCGGCGGGCGGTGCCGGGCGGGACCGGTCCGCGCGGGACCGGCGGTTCTGGGCGGAGCGGGCGGCGGGGCAGGCGGGGCCGGCCGAGGTGCCGTTGCGGCCCGAGTGGCGGCGGGCGGGGCCGGGGGTGGGCCACCGTACGGTGACCGTCGCGCCGGCCACCGCGCGCGTCGTCGTGGACGCGGCACGCGAGCACGGCCTGACCCCCGCTCTGTGCTACCTCGCCGTCTACGGCGTCGTCCTGGGCCTGACCGGCGGCGGTGTCCCGCACACCCTGACCGTGCTGTACTCCCGCCGTGCCGGACACCGCCCGGCCCCCGACGGCCTCGGCAACCACGGCACCACCATGCCGCTGGAGATCCCGGCGACCGCCGGGCGGGACTTCGCCGAGATCGCCCGGACCGTGCAGCGCCGCTACCTGGCACAGGCCCTGCACGGCTCCCTCAGCGGCGCCGAGATCGCCCGGCTGGCCGACCCCGGCGGCGACCCGCGCCGGCTGCCGTACCCGTTCGCCTTCACCGCGCTGGAGACCGACGGCCGTCGTGAGGCCGGCCTGGGGTTCCGGCGGCGCTGGGACGAGGTGCGGCTGAGGGTGCCGCAGGTGCTGCTCGACCACCAGGTGGTCCTGGACGCCGACGGCACGGTCCGGCTGGGCTTCGACTGGCGGACGGACGCCTTCGACGCCGGCTTCGTCGAGGACCTCATCGGCCAGTACTCCGGGCTGATCGACGAACTCGCCGGGTCCCGGGAGCACTGGACGCGGCTGCCCCACCGCACCCCCGTCCCCGTACCGGCGCCGCCCCTCGCCTCCGTCGCACCGGGGGACACCCTGCACGGCCGGGTGCTGCGGCGCGCCGCCGAGACCCCCGACGCCCCGGCCGTCCACGACGAGCAGGGCACCCTCCGCTACGCGGAGCTGACCGCGCACGCGGCGGCGGCCGCGGACGCGCTGCGCGCGGCGGGGGCCCGCCCCGGAGACCGGGTCGCCGTGCATCTGCCACGCGGCCGCGGCCAGGTGATCGCCATGCTGGGCAGCCTGCTCGCCGGCTGTGTCTACATCCCGCTGGACCACGGCCTGCCCGACGGCCGGCTCGACAGCATCGCCCGGCGCGGCGAGGTCCGCTTCGCGTTCTGCCCGGACCCGGCGGCGGACGGGTGGGGCCGGCGCGGGGCACGGCCGCTGCGGCTGCCGGTCCCGGCCGCCGTACCCTCCGCGCCGCCCGCGCGAGCGCCGGTCACCCGCCCGGTGTCCACGGCGTACATCATCTTCACCTCCGGTTCGACCGGTGAGCCCAAGGGCGTGGTGATCTCCCACTCGGCGGTGCTCACCACGATCGACGCCGTCAACGACGAACTCGGTGTCGGCGCCGGGGACCGGGTGCTGTCGGTCTCGTCGATCGGCTTCGACCTGTCCGTGTACGACATCTTCGGGCCACTGCTGCGCGGCGGCGCCGTCGTGCTGCTCTCCGAGCGGTCCGCGCGCACTCCGGCCGCCTGGGCCGAACTCATCGGCCGGCACGGGGTGACGATCTGGAACTCGGCGCCCGCGCTCGCGTCCCTGCTGGCCGAGGAGGCAACCGCCGTCCCGACGGTGCGGACCTTCATGCTCAGCGGCGACTGGATCCCGCTGACGCTGCCCGCCGCCCTGTGGGGCCTGGCACCCGCCGCCGAGATCATGAGCCTGGGCGGGGCGACCGAGGGCGCGATCTGGTCCATCCGGCACCGGGTCGAGGAGGCGGACTGCGCGGGCCGGTCCATCCCGTACGGCACGGCCCTGCCCGGGCAGGACATCCATGTGCTGGACGCGGACCGGCGGACGTGCCCGGACTGGCACATCGGCGAGATCTGCATCGGCGGGGCGGGCGTGGCCGACGGCTACGCCGACGACCCGGTGAAGACGGCGGCGGCGTTCGTCGAGGACCCCGTGCTCGGGCGGCTCTACCGCACCGGCGACCGGGGTCGCCGGCACCCGGATGGCGTGGTGGAGTTCCTGGGACGTACCGACACCCAGGTCAAGCTCAACGGGCACCGGGTGGAGCTGGGCGAGGTCGAGCATCTGCTGGACCGCTCGCCGGGCATCCGGGGCAGCGCCGTGTGCGTCCGGGGCGAGGGCCGCCGGGCACGTCTCGTCGCGTACGTCACCCTCACCGAGGACGCGACGCAGACCTGGCGGCGGGACGCGTACGCCGCGCTCGGCACGGCCCTGCCGCACTACATGGTCCCGGACGCCGTGATCGCCCTCGACGAGATCCCGCTGACCGGCAACGGCAAGGTGGACCGGCGCCGGCTCCGGTCGCTGCCCCTGCCCGAGGGGGCGGACCCGGACGAGACGCACCCGGAGCGGGCGGCGGCGCTCCCCGTGGCCGACCCGCTGGGCCGGGAGATCGCCGGGTGCTGGCAGGAGGTACTGGGCCGGCTCCCGGGCCCGGAGAGCCTGTTCGACGCCGGTGGCAGCTCGTACGACGCGATCCGGCTGCTCTCCCTGGTGCGTGGCCGGCTCGGCCACGAGGTGTCGTTCGGCGACTTCATGGCGAACCCGACGGTCGCGGGCCTGGCCGCGCTGTGCCGCCGGGCGCGGGGCGCACACGGCTCCGGCATCTGGACGTATCGCCCGCGCACGGCCGTACGGCCCCGGCTGCGGCTGGTGCTCTTCCCGCCGGTGGGCGGCGGTGTCTCCTGCTACGCGCGGCTCGTCGGGGAACTGCCGGGGGACGTCGACGTCCACGCGGCCGGCTTGGACGGTCCGGTGCCGCAGGCGGGTCCGGCGGCCTCGCTGACCGGGCTCGCCCGGGGCTGTCTGCGGGAACTGCCCGCCGAGGTGCTCTCCGGGGCGCAGGCGCTGGTCTTCGCCGGCTGGTCCTTCGGGGGCGCGCTGGCCTACGAGGCGGCACGGATCTGCGGGGTGCCCGTGGCCCGGGTCGTGGTGGTCGACACCCCGGTCTCCGCCGCCTCGCGGGCCCACGGCGACCTCTCCGAGGGCGCCCTGCTCGACGGGTTCCGCAGGGACATCCGGGAGACCAGCGGGGCGGACGTCCGCCGGGCGGACGTGGCCGCGGACCCCGCGCTGCGCACCCGGTTCGAGGTGTACCGGCAGAACATCGCGGCGCTGGCCGCCTGGAGTCCGCGGCCCGCCGCGCTGCCGGTCGTGGAGTTCCGGGCCGGTGACCGGCCGGCTGAGCGGGACGCCGGCGCCTGGGCCCGGCTGGCGCCGATCGCCGGTACGGCGGTGCTGCCCGGCGGGCACTTCGACGTGTTCCGCCCGGACAACGCCCGCCGGATCGCGGCCGCCGTCACGGCCGGGCCGGCGGAAGCGAACGGCACGACCGTGAACGGCACGACAGCGGACGTAACGACAGCGGACGCAACAGATCTGAGGGTGACCCCATGACGATGACCGCACCAGACGTACCGGCCGCCGTCCGCGAGGAGTTCGCCGTGCGCGGCCATGCGCTGTCCCCGGCGCAGGACCACGCGGACCTGATCGGCCTCGGCGTCAACTCCGTGACGCTGATCCAGGTCCTGTCCGCGCTGGAGGACGCCTTCGGGATCGAGTTCGACATGGAACGCCTGTTCTCCGCGCCCGTGTCGGTGGCCCGGCTGGAGACGGAGATCGCGCGCGGCATGGCGCCCGCGTGACGGCACACACGAGACACAGCACTCTGGGAGGGGATCCGGTATGCCCGGAATCGAAGACGACGACGTGTGTCAGCGGCTGACCCCGTCCGGCATGGGCAGGGTCGTTCCCTGGGCCTCCGGCCGGCCGGTCGAGGAGCTGGCCCGGGAGACCAGGCGGGCCGCGCTGGACACCGGCTGCGCCCTGGTCCGCGGACTCGCCCTGGACGAGGCGGACTTCAAGCTGCTGGTCCGCTCGCTGGGGGACACCGTCGACCACAAGTTCGGCGAGGGCGGCGCCGATCTGCTCAAGCTCAACGCCTCCCGGGACGAGGGGAAGGTCGTCACCGGGCGCGGGCCGCTGCCCATCCACACCGACGGGCTGCTGGTCGGTGAGCGCGTCGACCTGATCATCCTGTACGCCGCCGAGTTCTCCGACGCCCCCGGCTCGGGCGAGACCTACGTCAGCGACCAGCTCACCGCCTGGGCGGAGATGCCCGAGCGGCTGCGCCGGGTTCTCGACGAGCACGAGATCGAGTACCTGGTCACCGAGCGCGGCTACTTCCCGACGGTCCCGGAGGACTGGTACGCCATCCCGGCGACCCGGGACTACGGCCGGGTGAAGTCCCTGAATCTGGCCACGGCCTTCCCGCCGGACGTCACTCCGCGCTCCTGGGAGGTCAGGGTCAAGGGGATGGACCCCGAGGAGTCCGACCGGTTCTTCACGGAGCTGGACGCCTTCCTGCGCGCACCGCGCTACGCGTACACCCACCGCTGGCAGGTCGGGGACCTGATGATCATCGACAACCAGCGGACCCTGCACGGCCGTACGGCCATCAGCCCGGGCGGCACCCGGGTGCTGTTCCGCGGCCAGCTGACCCTGCCGGACGCGGCCTGAGCGCCGTACACCCCGCCGCCCCGACCGCCCGAACCGACTCGCCCGTCCGAACCGACTCGCCCGTCCGAACCGACTCGCCCGCACCGGAGCCCGCCATGCCCACGTCACTCGTCCCCCGTCGGCCCGTGCCCGCCCTCGACGTCCCGCTGGTCGGCGGCGGCCGCTGGGTCCTCGCCGACCAGCGCCCCGACCGCTTCAGCCTGGTGGTCTTCTACCGCGGGGTGCACTGCCCGATGTGCCGCGCCCACATCACCGAACTCGACGGGCTGATCGACGAGTTCGCCGCCGTGGGCGTCGACTCCGTGCTGGCGGTCAGCGGGGACGACGAGGGCCGTGCCCGGCGCGCCGTCGAGGAGTGGGGGATCAGCAGGGTGCCGATCGGGTACGGCCTGCCCCTGACGTCCATGCGGGAGTGGGGCCTGTACGTGTCCAAGGCCATCAAGGAGGGCCAGCCGAACGAGTTCAGCGAGCCCGGCGTGTTCATCGTCCGCCCCGACGGCACCCTCTACGCGGCCGTGCAGACCAGCATGCCGTTCCTGCGGCCGCATCTGGACGAGGTCGTGGAGACGATCCGCTGGGTCAACGAGCACGACTACCCCGCGCGGGGCGAGTTGTGAGCGACGTCCCCGCCGTGACACCGCGGCAGCTGAAGCGACTGCTCGACGAGGGCGCCCCGATCGACCTCATCGACATCCGGGAGCCCCACGAGTGGGAGATCGTGCGCATCCCCGGCGCCCGCCTGGTGCCGATGGGGGAGTGGCTGGACGGGTCCGCCCTGCCGACGCTGCGGCAGGACCGCACCCCGGTCTTCTACTGCCGGACCGGGGTGCGCACGCTCCGGGTCCTGGCCGTGGCGCGGGCGGCCGGGTTCACCGGCGCGGTACACCTGGAAGGGGGCGTCGTCGGATGGGCGAACGAGATCGATCCCCGGCTCCCGGTGTACTGAGCACGCCGCTGCGGCACGGTCCGGGCGGACCGTCCCCCCCCGCGGCCGGCTCAGGTGGTGTAGTCGGCGTTGATCTTCACATAGCCCTCGGTGAGGTCGCAGCCGTAGACGGTGAACGCGCCGTCGCCGATGCCGAGGTCCACCCGGATGACCACCTCGTCGCCGGTCAGATACCGTGCGGCCTGCTCCAGCAGCGCGTCGCTCGGCTCCTCCGGGTGCATGGGGAGGTCGTCGAACCAGATCCGTACCCGGGGCGGCTCGATGTCGGTCTCGTCCTCCAGCTTGCCGATGGCCATCGCGACCCGGCCCCAGTTGGGGTCGGCGCCGTGCACGGCCGTCTTCACCAGGGGAGAGTTGACCACGCTCTTGCCGACCCGCTTGGCCTGGGCGTCGTCGCGGGCCCCGGTGACCTGGACCTCGATGAGCTTGCTGGCGCCCTCGCCGTCGGAGGCGATGTCGCGGACGAGGTGCAGGGCGACGGTGTGCAGCGCCTGCTCGAACTCGGCGAGGTCGACGGGACCGGCCAGGCCGTTGGCGAAGATCGCGGCGGTGTCGCTGGTGGAGGTGTCGGTGTCGATGCTCAGGGCGTTGAACGTCCGGTCCATCACCCGGCGGAACAGGGCGTCGAGTTCGGCGGCCGGGATGTCCGCGTCGGTGAAGAAGAAGGTCAGCAGGGTGGCCATGTTCGGTTCGATCATGCCCACGCCCTTGGCGATACCGGCGAGCACGGCGTCACCGACCCGCACGCTGAGGTACTTGGGCCGGGTGTCCGTCGTCATGATGGCCGCGGCCGCCGCCGCGTAGTCCGCCTCCGGGAACGGCCAGGACAGCGCGTCGAGTCCGGCCCGGATGCTCTCCATGGGGTAGGGCCGGCCGATCACCCCGGTCGAGCCGATGACCAGCTCCTCGGGGTCGATGCCGGCGATCTCGGCGACCCTGCGGCGTACCTCGGCCGCGTTGGCCGCGCCCGCGCTGCCGGTGGCGACGTTGGCGTTCCGGGAGAGCACGACCATGCCGCGGCTCTGCTGCCGGGGCGCGGCCGCACGGCTGAGAACGACGCTCGGTCCCGCGAAGCGCGACCGGGTGAACACGGCGGCGGAGCGGGCGGGCACCTCGGAGACGACGGCCGCGAAGTCGTCCTCGACGTCCTTGAGCCCCATGTTCCTGGTCACGCTGCGAAAGCCCTTCGGGGCCGTCATCGGCATGGTTCGCATTCCTTCCCGAGCGGGTGACTGGGCGGGTGAATGAACATTCCTGCCACCGTACATTCAATCAACCTGTCCGGCAATGCATTCCCGGCAAACGCCATGCGAAGCGCGGAGTTTGAGCGGTGAAGCACGATCAGGTCGATCTGCATAACTATCCAATTATCTCTGAGCTATGAAGGAGGGGTCCGTGTCGGCCATCGACATCGCGACAGCGACCATGACGTGCGAGGTACGTTCCGAGGGCGTCGCCCTGGTGGAGTTCTCGCAGTCGCACGAACAGAATCCGTTCAGCAGGGCGCGCATGCGCGAACTGACCCGGCTGATGCTCGACCTGGACGGCGACGAACGGGTCCGCTGCGTCGTCCTGTACGGCGGCGCGGCCCGCTCCTTCGGCGCCGGCGGCGACTTCCACGAGGTCTCGGAGTTCTCCGGCGGCGACGAGGTCGACGCCTGGATCGACGACATAACCGACCTGTACAGCACCATCGCCGGCATCACGAAACCCGTCGTCGCCGCCATCGACGGCTACGCGATCGGCGTCGGCCTCCAGATCGCCCTCTGCTGCGACCTGCGGATCGGCAGCACCGCCGCCACGCTGGTGATGCCCGAGTTCCGGGTCGGTATCGCCTGCAACTTCGGCGGCTACATGCTGGAGACGGTGGTCGGCCGCCGCGTCATGCAGGAGATGCTCTACACCTGCGCCGAATGGCCCGCCGACCGCGCCCTCGCCGACGGCCTGCTCCAGGAGGTCACCGCCCCCGCGGACCTGCTGGACCGCGCCCTCGGCCACGCCCTGCGCATCGCCACGTACACCACCGCCGCCGTGCAGTCGACCCGGGCCCGGGTCAACGGCCCCTTCGTGGAGGGCCTGCGCCGGGTCCGCGACGAGGGCAAGCGGTCCCACCGGGCCGCCTTCTCGGCGGGCGAGGCCCAGCAGCGCATGCGCCGCATCATCGGAAAGGCGTGACCGTGACCTCCCTCGACCGCCCCGCCCCCGTCAGCAAGTGGTGCGTGGTCAGCAACGCGCCCGTCCCGGCCCTCGCCCCGCTGTCCCGGAGCGCCGACCTCGACGGCCTGCACGTGTACTACCGCGGACCCGCCGGCGCCGCACTCCCCGACAACCCGCCGTTCACCCTCGACATCCGCACCCTGACCGCGTCCCCCGAAGACCCGGAGCACACCGCCGCCACCGTCCTGCGCGCCGAGGCCGACGCCGTCACCCTGCACATCTCCGCGTTCAACGAGGACCCGGTCTACTACGCCGTCAACCGGCTGCGCGGTCTGTTCGCGTACTTCACGGACCTGCTGCTCGCGCCCCTCGTGCTGCCCGCGCTCGACCTGCCCGTCACCGTCACCGGCGACGCCCTCGGCCACGAGCACGGCACCCTGCTGCTCGGCGTCGACCGGCTGCGCCACGGCATCCGCGTCCGCACCCATCGCGCCGCCGGCGGCACATGGCTGACCGAGACCCGCGACGAGGCGGACCCGCTCGCCGGGTTCCGCGCCCCGCGCCGCGAGGACCCGCTCGCAGCCGGCGAGGCCCAGATCGCGGCGCTGACCGAGGAGATCCGCCGGATCGACGCGGCCACCCCCGAGGGCACCGGCTACGCCACCCTGCTGTCCGGCGGCATCGACTCCGGCACGGTCACCTACCTCGCCGCCACGTCCGGGCTGTCCGTCACCCCGTACAGCGTGGCCACCCCCTGGGGCGACGAACTCGCCGACGCGGCCGAACTCTGCGCCGAACTCGGCATCGCGCTGGAGCCCGTCCAGCTGACCGAGGACCAGATCATCGCCTCCATACCGGAGGCCGTCCGCTGGCTCGGCGGCACCGACCCCGAGGTCGTCGAAGTCGCCCTGACCGCCACGTCCGTGCAGCGGCTGCGCCACATCGCCCCCGAGAAGGTGCTGCTCACCGGCTACGGCAGCGATCTGATCAACGCAGGCCTCTACCGCCCCTTCGACCACCGCGACGAGCTGATCGACCAGTGCCTCACGGCCGTCGACCGCACCCGGCGCAGCAACGAACTGTCCAACCGGATGCCGCTCGCCTACGGCACCACCACCCACCACCCCTTCTGGGCGCGGCCGGTGATGCGGACGGCCCTGGACACCGCGCCGGAGTGCAAGGTGCGCGAGGGCCGGGAGAAGTACCACCTGCGCACGGCCATGGGCACCCGGCTGCCCGAGCCGATCGCCTGGCGCAAGAAGATCGCCGTGCACCACGGCGGCGGACTCCAGCAGGGCGTGATCCGCCGCCTGGAGCGGGACACGGGCACCGCCGACCGCGAGCGCCTCTACCGCGCCTGTTTCGCCGAACTCCTCGACCGGGCCGCCGAGGGTGCGCTGGAGCCCGCCGACCCCTGGTCCGTGCTGGACGGAGCGGTACGCCGCGTCCGCGGGACGCGCTGACCCCGGCCGCGGCGGGCCGCCGGCGACGGCACCGCGCAGGTGCCCCTCGCCGCGGCCGGCCGCGGGCTCACTTCGACGGGGCCGGCGGGCGGTCCGGGACGCCCCTCGGACGCGTACGCCGCGGTGACCGAGGCCGGCCCCGCCGCCGTACGCGTCGAGCGGGCCCTCGCCGCCGAGTTCACCGGGCGGGACGCGCTGACCGGGCTGTTCGCCCGCTGCCTCAGCGTCCTGGAGGAACCGCGCCCGGGAAGCTCCTGACGGCTTCCGGCGCCGGATCCGCCACCCAGCCCGCCACCAGCACCAGCCGGGACTCGCGGTCGACGGCGAGGAAGCCGAAGGGGCGGTCGAACACCGCCCGGACGACCCTCGACTCGTAGCGGTACTGCGGCGGTGCGCTGCCGTACACCTCCGCGACCGCCGTCACCGCCGCCGCCCGGAACCCGAGCGCACCGAACTGGGCCAGCGCCGACTGGCGGGCCTGGCCGACGGCGAGCGGGACATCACTGATCCCGGGGAAGTGGCCGTGGGCCGGGTCCGACGCCGTCGCCAGGCCGAAGAGCGGGGCCAGGGACAGGAGGTCGTGGTCGGCACGCACCTCGTATGCCACCGTCCGTACGTCGAGCGACACCGGCTCCGGCGCCAGTGCCGGCTGCTGTTCCACGTACAGGCCGGGGCCGACGTGGCCGTGCGGCAGCGCGCCGCCCGGGGTGAGCGGCAGCGCCCGCTCCACGATGCCCACCCCGGCCGTGAGCACCTGACCGGGAGTCATCCGCTCCTCGCCGAGCACAAGGTGGACGTCGACGCCGTTGTCGCCCGGCACCGTCAGCGCCGTCACGAAGCCGTCCGGCGTGCCCGTCACGCCCACCCGGTCCGGGCGTGGGCCGCGCCGCCGCAGACCGCGCAGCGTACGGCCCTGCCAGGGGCCGGCGTCCGGCCGCAGCGGCTGCTCCTCGAAGGGCTGCCGCCAGGTCGTGCGCAGCGCGAGGGCACCGGCCAGCACCATCCGCGCGTCCCGGGTCAGCGTCACCGGCATGCGCTCGACCAGCCCGCCGGTCCGCTCGGCCGCCCACGCGTCCAGCCGTTCCTGCGCGGTGACCAGATCGTCGCCGAACACCCCGTACGACCCGGCCGGCAGCCCGGCCCGCCACTCCTCGCGCAGGGGCAGCCCCTGCCGCGTCCAGAGGCCGAGCGCCGCGTCCAGGCCGGGCACCGAGGCGAGGGCCGCCAGCAACTCCCGTGCCGCACCGGCCGCCTGATCCGCCGGCAGGCCGAGGGCCTCGCTCAGCTCCGCACGCGCCGGGCCCGCCGCGCCGTCGGCCAGAAAGGCCAGCAGGGGCCAGACGCCCGGTGCCGAGAAGACCGTGCCCTCGCCGTCCGGCGTGCTCGCCGCCCACCGCCGGGTGAGCCCGTTGACGGCCCGTACGGCCTCCGTGCCCGCCCGGCGCTCCGTCAAGGCTGCTGTCACCGTTCCCCCCGAATCATCACCGCCCTGGCCCAAAGGAGCACCGTACCTCTGGGCCGGCCGGACCCCTTGCGGAGGTGTGAGCGCGCCGATATGGGGGAGAAAGTGCCTGGGTAAAGCCCTCCCCCGCGCCATGTCATCACATCGAGTGATTCTCTGGCCTTTGCTTGCACGGCACAACCCACGGTTGCCACGCTGTTGCTGTCTGTACAACCTGATGGGAGCGGCCAGTGACTTTCGGTGAACAGCCGGCGTACCTGCGTGTCGCGGGTGATCTCCGCAAGAAGATCGTCGACGGTTCACTGCCGCCCCACACCCGCCTGCCGTCCCAGGCCCGCATCCGTGAGGAGTACGGCGTCTCGGACACGGTCGCGCTGGAGGCCCGCAAGGTGCTGATGGCCGAGGGGCTGGTCGAGGGGCGCTCCGGCTCGGGGACGTATGTGCGCGAGCGGCCGGTGCCCCGGCGGGTGGCCCGCTCCGGCTACCGCCCGGCCTGCGGTGCCACCCCCTTCCGGCAGGAGCAGGCCGACGCCTCCGTGCGCGGCACCTGGGAGTCCAGCAGCGAGCAGACCCAGGCCGGGGCCGCCATCGCCGAGCGGCTCGCGATCCAGGCGGGGGACCGGGTCATGCGCACCAAGTACCTGTTCCGGGAGGGCGGCGAGCCGATGATGCTCTCCACCTCCTGGGAACCCCTCGCCCTCACCGGCCGTACGCCGGTGATGCTGCCCGAGGAGGGGCCGCTCGGCGGCATGGGCGTGGCCGAGCGCATGCGGGCCATCGACGTCATCGTGGACAACGTCACCGAGGAGGTCGGCGCCCGCCCCGGCCTCGCCGAGGAACTGCATGTGCTCGGCGGCGTCCCCGGCCATGTCGTCCTCGTCATCCAGCGCACGTACTACGCCTCCGGCCGCCCGGTGGAGACCGCCGACGTGGTGATTCCGGCGGACCGGTACCGGGTGGCGTATCACCTGCCGGTGAAGTGACGCCCTGCGCGCCGCCGGACATCTGACGGAGAGTCGGGAATCGGAAGCCTGCGCGTGCGCCCCCTGGAGTGAGGTAGCGCACACCCTCGGCGCTCCGGGCGCCTGGATCTCCGGCCGGGCGCCCGCGTCCGGCCCGCGGCCCGGCGCCGCGATCCGGCCGTTTTCCCAGGTGGTCACGGGTCACTCGGATATGCCTCCGCCGCACGACGACGGCGCTCACTACGGCGCATTCGCACACGTGCGCCCCCGCCGTTCTGGCTGGTTGCGTACCTCTTTGTGAAAAGCCGTATTCGCTGCGTAAAGGTTGGGCGTACGCTCGGGCATATGCGGATTGCGGTTTCCTTAGGCGTGGCTCGGCGGGGGCCCGGGACAGGGTGGGGGTCCCCCCGGGTGAGCGCAGTCGAGCCAGGGGGAAGGTGGGGCGGTGCGGAAGGGAACGTCGGGGGCGGTGGGAGCCATGAGTGAGACGGTCTCCCTGCCCTGGATCGTGATACGGCAGGACGACAACGGCAATCGCTATCGCGTCGGCCGGTACGCGACGCGGGCCGAGGCGCAGAAGATCGCCGACAGCCTCGACGACCGGGGGCACGACCAGCTCTACTGGGTCGAGTGCATCGGCCAGAACGGGGACGCCGCGCGCAACTGACCTACGGCGGCCTCCCGTAGGCTCCGCCTCATGACGTCCCGTACGCCCAGCACGCCGAAGACGCCCGGACCGGACCGGATCGTGGTGGTCGGAGCCGCCCTGCTCGGCGGCGGCCGGCTGCTCGCCGCGCGCCGCAGCGCGCCCGCCGATCTGGCCGGGCGCTGGGAGCTGCCCGGCGGCAAGGTCGAGCCGGGCGAGCGCCCCGAGGACGCCCTGGTGCGCGAGCTGCGCGAGGAACTCGGCGTCGACGCCGAGCCGGTTGAGCGGGTGCCGGGGGAGTGGCCGCTGCGGGAGCCGTACGTCCTGCGTGTGTGGACCGCGCGGCTGCGCCCCGGTTCGCCCGAGCCCCGGCCCCTTGAGGACCATGACGAACTGCGCTGGCTGACCCCGGACGAGCTCTGGGACGTGGCCTGGCTGGACCAGGACGTCCCAGCGGTCCAGGCGGTGGCTGCCCGATCGGGTGGCATGGCGTAGTCCCGTGAGGGGCGCGGGACCTGGTCGGCACACGGCTGCGTCGCGGGTCGCGACCAGTCGAAACGGACCCGCGGCCGTATCGCCCCGGCTCGCGGGCGGGCGGCTCCCCGCGCGGAGTGCCCCGTACGCCGTTCGTGCCACTGTGCGCCCCGGCGCACGGTAATGCCCGCCGGATATCGGGTATGTGCCCATTAACCCCATGAAACCGGACATGGGTGAAGCTCGCTGGCCTGGGATGTGATCGGCGTGATCGACACCGATGGTGACTGCGCCGAGTGGACTTTTCCCGCGGAACCGGGCGCGGTGCGCACCGCACGCGCGGCGGTCCGCGGTCAGTTGCACGGCTGGGACCTCGACTGCGTGGCCGATCTGGCGGCGCTGCTGGTCAGCGAGTTGGTGACCAACTCGCTGCGGTACGCCACCGGCCCCATCGGGGTACGGCTGGTGCGCCCCGCCGAGCTCGGCGCGACGCTGCGGGTGGAGGTCTCCGACCCGCTCCCGGACCCGCCGCGCGAACGCGTCGCCCACGCCGAGGACGAGAGCGGGCGCGGTCTGCAACTGGTCGCCGGCTCCTCGCGCCGCTGGGGCACCCGGCCCGGCGCGAACGGAAAGACCGTCTGGTTCGAACTGGTGGTGCCGGAGTGACGAACCGGCGGGGTGAGGGTGACGCGGGAGCATCCGAGGGGGCACGGGGGTGTACATACGCCGATGGCTCGTCCAACGTGCCCCCCGGGCGCGCGGTCGCCCCCCGGGTGCGTGATTCGACGGCGTGTTCCCTGGTTAGAAGAGTGGAAGTGTTGTCACGGACTGGTCCGAAAAGCACCTGGACCATGCTGTGATCGTGAACACCGTGTCGTGCGGCGCCGTAGTGCTGGATACTGCGGGCAGCCGCCCCCGGTGACCGGTGCCGGGCGCGGTGAGCTGGAGGGGACGGTTCGCGTGAGCGAGATACCAGCGAAGGCCACGGAGTCCGAGGACCCGTCGGACGGCGCGAGGGACCAGGCGGACGACGTGCGCAACCCGGCCGCGGTGGCCGCCGCCCACAGTGGTGCGGCGTCCGGCGACGCCATGTGGCAGAGCAGTCCGCCCGGTTCCATCTACGACTACATCCGGGTCGCGTCCTTCTCCATCAGCCCCGGCGGCCTGGTCGACCAGTGGAGCCTGCGGGCCGAGCAGCTCTTCGGCGTCCCCGCCGCACGCGCCGTCGGAATGGACCCCATAGAGGCTTTCGTCGACCCCGATCTGCGCGAGCGCGGCCAGCGCAAGATGGCCGAGATCCTCGACGGGCGCGAGTGGACCGGAGTCGTACCCTTCCGGATGCCCGACGGACCCGACGGCGCGCGCGGTGAGGAGGGGCTGGCCGAGGTCTACGTCATGCCCACCCGGACCGCCGAGGGCGACAGGGCCGCCGTGTGCATCGTCGTCGACGTCCGCACGCTGCGCAGCATCGAGACCGACCTCGCCGCCTCGCAGGCCATTTTCGGCCAATCCCCGTTCGGATTCCTGCTGATCGACAACGATCTGAGGGTCCGTCGGGCCAACGAGAGATTCGCCTCCGTCTTCGGCGGCTCCCCGGACGACCACCGGGGCAAGGGCGTGCACGACTATCTGCCACGCGGGGAGGCCGAGCGGGTTTCGGCCACCCTGCGCCGGGTGCTGGAGAGCGGACAGTCCATCACCGACATGCATGTCACGGGCCATGTCCCGGACTCGGAAGAGCGCCGGCACTGGTCGGTCAACCTCTACCGCGTGCACGGCGGCAGCGGCCGGCCCATCGGCATCGCCTGGCTCGGCACCGACATCACCGCGCGCCGGGCCGCCGCCCGCGAGGCCGCCGCCGCCCGGCGCAACCTCGCCCTGCTCAACGAGGCCGGGGCCCGCATAGGGAACTCCCTGGACCTGGAGACGACCGCGCGCGAGCTCCTCGACGTCGTCGTGCCCGGCTTCTGCGACCTCGCCACCGTCGACCTCTACCAGGGGCTGCTGACCCGCGACGAGACCCCGCCCGGCCGGGCCGACGGCAGCGCCGAGCTGCGTCGTGTGGCCTTCGCCAGCGCCGTCTCCGGTGTGCCCTTCGGGGTCAGCGGCGAACCCGTCGAGGTCGGCGCGGTCCACCACTTCCCCTTCAACTCGCCCTGCGCGGACGCCCTGCGCACCGCCCGGCCGCGAGCCGTGCCGCCGGCGGACGGCGGCCTCGTGCAGTCCACGCTGGCCGTGCCGATGGTCGCCCACGACACCGTCGTAGGCCTCGCGCAGTTCGCCCGGACGAAGGGCAGCGAGCCGTTCGGCGACCGTGACCGGGATCTGGCGGTGGAGCTGGCGGCGCGCGCGGCCGTCTGCATCGACAACGCGCGGCTGTACCGCAGAGAGCACGAGCGGGCGCTGATCCTGCAACGGTCCCTGCTCCCGCCGGGCGACCCCGAGGCCTCCGGGCTGGACATCGCCTGCCGCTATCTGCCCGGCAACGCGGCGACCGAGGTGGGCGGCGACTGGTTCGACGTGATCGAACTGCCCGGTCACCGTACGGCGTTGGTGGTCGGCGACGTGATGGGGCGGGGCCTGCGGGCGGCGGTCGCGATGGGCGAACTCCGCACCGCGGTACGGACATTGGCCCTGCTGGACCTCGAACCGGCCGAGGTGCTCTCGGCACTGGACGAGATCGCCCGGGGGCTCGGTACGCCGGGCGGGGTGCAGGGAGCGACCCGCACGGCCCGCCAGCCCCGGGACGCCGACCTCTCCGAGGTCTACCTGGCGACCTGCGTGTACGCCGTGTACGACTCCGTCACCAGACGCTGTACGTTCGCCAACGCCGGCCATCTGCCGCCGGTGCTGGTCGAGCCCGGCGAGCCGGCGCTCATGCTGGACGTGCCGCCCGGCATGCCGCTCGGCGTGGGCGGCGAGCCGTTCGAGGAAGTCGAGGTGGAACTCCCGGAGGGAGCCCTGCTGGCCCTCTACACGGACGGCCTGGTCGAGTCCCGTGACCATCCGCTGGACGAGGGGCTACAGGCGTTCGTCGGCGCGCTGAGCGATCCCGCCCGGCAGCTGGAGGACGTCTGCGACCACGTCCTCAACACCCTCGACACCCACCACGGCGAGGACGACATCGCGCTGCTGATGGCGCGGGTGCAGGGGCTGCCGGCCGAGTCCGTCGGCGACTGGACGCTGCCGAGGGAGCCGCGGAGCGTGGGGCGGGCTCGGGAGTACGCCCGGGGGCAGCTGCTGAGCTGGGACCTGGAGGCGCTGGTCGACACCACGGAACTGCTGGTCAGCGAGCTGGTCACCAACGCGTTGCGGTACGGCGAGGGGGAGATCCGGCTACGGCTGCTGCTGGACCGGACTCTGGTGTGCGAGGTCTGGGACTCGGGCCTGGTCCAGCCTCGCCGACGACGTGCCCGGGACACGGACGAGGGCGGCCGGGGGTTGCAGCTGGTGGGGTTGCTCAGCGCGGCGTGGGGCTCGCGCCGGACGCCTCGCGGCAAGACGGTGTGGTTCGAACTGCCGTTGCCCGGGGGAGAGTCGTCCCTCACCGACCCGGCGGAGGCGTTGCTGAGCCTCTTCTGACCGACGCCGGCTGACACGACTCCGGCTGACACGGTGTCGGCTGACACGGTGCCGGCGGTCACGGGGGCTCGGGTGCGTGGTGGCGGGCTCTTGTCTCCGGGCCGCCGTAGGCCGCCGGGATGTCGGTGCCGGGGGGTTCCGGCAGGAGGATGCCGCCCAGGATCGCGCCCGCCAGGCCCGGGGCGGCGTGGGGGATGTCCGGATACGGGGTGCCGTGGGTGCGGACGTTCTGTTCGGCTCGGCCCCGGGCGTCGCGGGCCGCTGCGTCGGCACGGTCGGCGTCGTGCGCGGCCAGTTCACGTATCGCTTCCGCCAGGCGCACCCGGGCCTCCGGGCCCACCGCACCTCGGTGCACCGCTATGAACTCCTCCGCCCCGGACACGGAGTCGCGGGCCACCAGCACAGCGGCCGCGGACACCACGCCCTCGCGGCCGTTCTCCAGCCGCCGTACCGCCCGTGCGATCCGGTGCAGCGCGTCCAGCGGGTCGTACGGGCCTGTCGTCAGCTCCTCCCGTACGGCGGCCAGCACCGTGTCGGCGTGGGTCAGCCGGGCGTGCAGTTCGCCGGGGGGCAGCGGGGTGCCGGCCCCCCGTTGGGCTTTCGCCAGTTCCGCCTCTGCGCCCGTCAGCGTGGCCGGGAGCAGTTCGGCCGCCTGCCGTAGGTCCCTCGCGAGCCGTTCCACCCCGCCGATCAGCACCTCCGCCTGGGACACGGCGCCCTCGGCGGCGCGCAGGTGCCGGGCGGCGCGTCCGTCGTCGGCCGCGTCGGCGGCCTGGCGGGCCTCGTTGAGCCGGGCGGTGGCGAACACCAGCCGGTCCTTGGCCTGTTCGACGTACCCGGTGACCGGCCCGAGCGCCGAGACTCCGTAGCGCTCGCGCAGCGCGGGCAGCGTGTCCTGCGCGATGACGGTCCGCCCGGTCAGCTCGCGGAAGCGCCCCTCGGCGATCTCCAGGGCCCCGTTCAGCCCCGGCCCCGCCAGCCCCCGCAGCAGGTCCAGCCCCGCCGCCTCCGAGTCCAGCCGCCGTCCCGCCTCCGCGCACCGGCCGATCACCCCCACCAGCGCCTGCCGCCGGGCCGCCGGATCCCGTGGTGTGCCCTGCTCGTAGCGGCGCCAGATCGCGCACGCGGCCGACAGCTCGGTCTCGGCGGCCCGCAGGGCGTGGGTGAAGACCTCGGTGTCCGTCCGTCCGAACCGCCGCTGGACGAAGGAGAGTTCCTCCCGGCTCGTGCGGACACAGTCGTCGGCGAGCACGAGCGCGGTGCGGGCCTGACGTTCGAAGTCGGCCGGAGTGGGGGCCGGCGGGGCGGCGGAGACGATCCCCGGGGTCGTACGGGTGCGGGCCCGCCGGGTGCGGCGCAGCCAGCCGTAACCGGCCAGCGCCAGTGCCGCGACACCGGCGAGCAGGGGCAGCACGAGGTCGGCGGTGGACGTGCCGCCCTGCGGTGGCGCGGCGGCGCTCGCGACCGTCCCGGTGGGCGCCGCGGGAACCGGGTCTTCGGCCACGACCGTCATCACCGGCAACACCAGCCACCCGACCCCGACCACGACACCCAGCACGGCATGCGCCACCCGCACCCGTATGTGCCCCTTGGCACGCCGGGGTCGGCCCCGGATCAGGGAGGACGTCACATTTCGGAGCGTATGGGCAGGTAGGCCCCGCCGCGAGCGGGACGGATACGGGCGGGGGACGAGGGAAGAGGGGGCAGGAAATGGACAGCGAGCCCGGCCGACGCGAGCACGTTCCCACGGAGGGGGCCGACGGCGAGGCCCCCCGACAGGCACCGGCCCCCTCCGGCGACGAGGTTCCCTCCGAGGGTGAGGCTTCCTCCGGCGACGAGGTTCCCTCCGAGGGTGAGGTTCCCTCCGAGGGTGAGGCTTCCTCCGGTGGCGAGGCTCCCTCCGAGGGTGAGGCCCGCGGCGGGCGGGTGAGTGGGGGGAGGACGGTCCGGCGCCGTCTGCTTCGTTACGGTCTCGCCCTCCTCGCCGTCCTGCTCGTGCCCCTCCTCACCGCCGAGACCGCCCTTCGCGTCAACTACACCGGCACCCCCGAGCAGGGCACCACGACCCATGGCAGGGACGCCGTCTGGCTCGGCCACGCCTGGGTGGACGGCCGGAAGAAGGACCAGGATGTGCGGGAGCTCGCCCAGCGGCTGAAGCGCACCGGCATCCGGGACCTGTACGTCCACTCCGGCCCGCTGGAGGACGACGGCACCCTGCCCGCCTCGGCGTATCCGAGAGCCCGTTGGCTGATATCGGCCGTGCACCGGGAGCTGCCCGGGGTCCGTGTGCAGGCGTGGCTCGGCGACCAGCTGGCCACCGAGAGCCCCGACGGGATGCGGCTGGAGCGTGCCGCCACCCGCACCGCGATCCTCGCCTCCACCCGCCGCGTCCTCGCCGCCGGTTACGACGGTGTGCACGTCGACCTGGAGCCGCTGCACTCCGGCGACCCCCACTATCTCGGTCTCCTGGACGAGCTGCGCACCCTCACCCGTGCCCGGCACGCCCTGCTGTCCGTCGCCGCGCACCAGATCGACCCGCTGCCCGCGTTCCACTCCTTCTGGGGCACGACCACCGGTCACCCCAAGTGGTGGTCGCAGGCCTACTTCGGGCAGGTGGCCCGCCGCGTGGACCAGATCGCCGTCATGTCGTACGACACCATGCAGCCGTTGCAGAGCCTGTACGGCGGCTATGTGGCCCAGCAGACGAGCCTCGCCCTGGAGGTCACCCCGAAGACCACCGACCTCCTCATGGGCCTGCCCTTCTACCATGAGAACCGTTTCGGCCACTGGGCCCACGCGGAGACCGTCCCGGCCGCCGTCCGCGGTGTCCGGCTCGGCCTGTCCCGGACCGACGCCCACCGGGCGCGCTTCGGTGTCGCGCTGTACGTGGACTTCGCGGCGACGGAGGCCGACTGGCGCGCCTATCAGGAAAACTGGGTTCGCTGAGCCGTTCCCCTGGGGAAGACTCGGGCCGGTGACCGAGACACGACAGCCCAGGACCGTCGCCGACCTCACCCCCCTCGCCCGGGCCGCCCTCGGCCGGCACCGCACGCTCAGCGCCGTCACCCGGCTGCGCGGCGGCAGCAAGAAGGGCGTCTACCGGCTCCGCCTCGACGACGGCGGCAGCGCGATCGCCTACCTCTGGACACCCGACGAGGACTACTGGAGCCACTCCGGTGCCGCGCCCGCGGCCGACCCGCGCGACCCGTTCTCGCACGCCGGCGGCCTCGGCCTGTTCACCGCCGCCCACGACCGTCTCGCCGCAGCCGGCGTCCGCACCCCGCGCCTGCTCCACGTGGACCCCGAGGCCCGCGCGGCCGTGGTCGAGGACCTGACCGGCGGCAGCCTGGAGGAGGCACTGCGCCGGGACCCGGACGCGGCCGCCCCGGCGCTCGACGCGCTCGCCGAGTCCCTGCGCGCGCTGCGCGGCTGCCGCTCCGCCGCCCACGGCAAGGTCGCCGTGACCGCCGCCGCCGGCGGCAGCGCGCACGGCGACTCCTGCGCCCGGCTCGTCGCCGACCGCGCCCTCGCCGACATCGCCGAGACCGCCGTACGCGATCCGCGCGTGGCCGCCGCCCAGGAGCGGCTGGAGGATGCCGTGCGCTCCCTCGCCGCCGAGGTGCGGCCGCGTGCCGAGCACGTCCTCGTGCACGGTGAGCTCGGGCCGGACCACGTCCTGCTGGACGCCGACGGCCGGCCCGCCCTGATCGACATCGAGGGCCTGATGTACTTCGACGCCGAGTGGGAGCACGCCTTCCTGCGGATGCGCTTCGGGCCGCACTACGCCGCCCTGCGCGCCGACGGCCTGGACGAGGACCGGCTGCGGCTGTACCGGCTGGCGCTGCACCTGAACCTCGTCGCCGGGCCGCTCCGGCTGCTCGAAGGCGACTTTCCCTTTGCCGAAGCCATGCGCGAAATTGCGGAGCACCATCTGGCGCAGGCGCTGGACCTGGTGAAACTCTGACCGCCATGCACATGGCCTTGGCGGTGGCCGCCGCCGTCATCTTCGTTCTCCTCGGCGCCGCGGGCGTCGCGAGCCTCACGACCGGCTGGGTCGTCGCCTGGGGCCGCGCCCGGGTCCTGCGCCCGAAGCTGTGGGGCTACGGCTGCCTCCTCGGGGCCGTCGGCTGGGCGGTCTTTATCTACCTGGGCCCGCTCGCCGGCGGCCACAACCCCCTGGCCTGGCTCGGCTGGCTCGGCATCATGGCCGCGCTGCGCCTGCGGGTGCTGTCCGAGCGCCCCGGCCGCGACGGCGCCGCTACGACGACGACCTCCTCCTGATCTTCGAGCCCAGCCACACCAGCGGGTCGTACTTGCGGTCGACCGCCCGCTCCTTCAGGGGGATCAGGGCGTTGTCGGTGATGTGGATGCCCTCCGGGCACACCTCCGTGCAGCACTTGGTGATGTTGCAGTAGCCGAGGCCGTGCTCGTCCTGGGCCGTGCTCTTGCGGTCCAGGCCGGTCTCGGCGGCCGCGTCCAGCGGGTGCATGTCGAGTTCGGCGACGCGCATCAGGTAGCGCGGGCCGGCGAACGCGGCCTTGTTCTCCTCGTGGTCGCGCACCACATGGCAGGTGCCCTGGCACAGGAAGCACTCGATGCACTTGCGGAACTCCTGCGCGCGGTCCACGTCCTTCTGCATCATCCGGTACTCGCCGGGGCCGAGGCCGGCCGGCGGCACGAAGGCGGGGATCTCGCGCGCCTTCTGGTAGTTGAAGCCGACGTCCGTCACCAGATCGCGGATCACCGGGAACGCGCGCAGGGGGGTCACCGTGATCGTCTCGTCGCGGGTGAACACCGACATGCGCGTCATGCACATCAGGCGCGGCCGGCCGTTGATCTCCGCCGAGCACGAACCGCACTTGCCCGCCTTGCAGTTCCAGCGCACGGCCAGGTCGGGGGCCTGGGTGGCCTGGAGGCGGTGGATGATGTCCAGCACCACCTCGCCGTCGTTGACCTCGACCGCGAAGTCCTCCAGGCCGCCGCCCCCGGCGTCGCCCCGCCACACCTTGAAGCGGGCCTCGTAGCTGCTCACTCGTACAGCTCCTCTTCGGCGAGGTACTTGACCAGCTCCTCCTTCTCGAAGAGGGCGAGCAGGTCCGGGCGGATGGGATCGGTGGTCTCGCGGGTCAGCCGGATCTGGCCCCGGGCGGGGTCCGTCGCCGCCAGGCCGCCGGAGGGGTCGGCGAGCGCGCACAGCAGGTTCACATTGCGCCAGGAGCGCTCCATCGTCGGACAGTCCTCGCGGGTGTGCCCGCCGCGCGACTCGGTGCGCTCCAGCGCCGCCCGGGCCACGCACTCGCTGACCAGCAGCATGTTCCTCAGGTCCAGGGCGAGATGCCAGCCCGGGTTGAACTGGCGGTGCCCCTCCACACCGGCCCGGCGGGCGCGCACCCGCAGCTCCGCGAGCTTCTCCAGGGCCTGCTCCATCTCGCCCTCGCGGCGGATGATGCCGACCAGGTCGTTCATGGTCTGCTGGAGTTCCTGGTGCAGGGTGTACGGGTTCTCCGGCGGGCCCGCCTCACCCTCCGTCTCCGCGGAGAAGGGGCGCAGGGCTTCCGCGGACGCCGCGTCGACCTGGGCGTCGTCGACCGGCGGCCGCGGGTGCGCCTGGGCGTACTCGGCCGCGTGCCAGCCCGCCCGGCGCCCGAAGACCAGCAGGTCGGAGAGGGAGTTGCCGCCGAGCCGGTTGGAGCCGTGCATGCCGCCGGCCACCTCACCGGCCGCGAACAGCCCCGGCACGCCGCGCGCCGCCGCCGTGTCCGAGTCGACCGCGATGCCGCCCATCACGTAGTGGCAGGTCGGGCCGACCTCCATCGCCTCGGCCGTGATGTCGACGTCCGCCAGCTCCTTGAACTGGTGGTACATGGACGGCAGCCGGCGCCGGATCACCTCGGCCGGCATCCGCGTGGACACGTCCAGGAAGACCCCGCCGTGCGGCGAGCCGCGGCCCGCCTTCACCTCGGAGTTGATCGCGCGGGCCACCTCGTCGCGGGGGAGCAGCTCCGGTGGGCGGCGGTTGTGGTCCGGGTCCTCGTACCAGCGGTCGCCCTCCTCCTCGGACTCCGCGTACTTCTCCTTGAAGACGTCCGGGATGTAGTCGAACATGAACCGCTTGCCCTCGGAGTTCCGGAGCACCCCGCCGTCGCCGCGCACCGATTCGGTGACGAGGATGCCCTTCACCGACGGCGGCCAGACCATGCCGGTCGGGTGGAACTGCACGAACTCCATGTTCAGCAGGGGTGCGCCCGCGAGCAGCGCCAGCGCGTGCCCGTCGCCCGTGTACTCCCACGAGTTCGACGTCACCTTGAAGGACTTGCCGATGCCGCCGGTCGCGACCACGACCGCGGGGGCCTCCAGGACGAAGAAACGGCCGGTCTCCCGGTCGTAGGCGAAGACACCTGAAACGCGATCCCCGTCCTTGAGAATCCTCGTGACCGTGCACTCCTGGAAGACCTTCAGCCGGGACTCGTAGTCCCCGGTCTCCTTGAAGTCCTCCTGTTGCAGGGCGACGATCTTCTGCTGGAGCGTGCGGATCAGTTCCAGGCCCGTACGGTCGCCGACGTGGGCGAGGCGCGGGTACTCGTGGCCGCCGAAGTTGCGCTGCGAGATCCGGCCGTCCTTCGTACGGTCGAACAGCGCGCCCCAGGTCTCCAGCTCCCACACCCGGTCCGGGGCCTCCTGCGCGTGCAGCTCGGCCATCCGCCACTGGTTGAGGAACTTGCCGCCACGCATGGTGTCGCGGAAGTGGACCTGCCAGTTGTCGTGCTCGTTGACGTTGGCCATCGCCGCCGCGATGCCGCCCTCGGCCATCACCGTGTGCGCCTTGCCGAACAGCGACTTGCAGATCACCGCCGTACGGGCACCCCGCTCGCGCGCCTCGATCGCGGCCCGCAGCCCGGCGCCGCCGGCACCGACCACGACGACGTCCCACTCCTGCCGGTCCACCACGGACATCAGTTCAGTCCCTCACTGGAAGCTCTAGAAGAAGCGCGGGTCGGCGAAGACCCCGGACGCGACGAGATAGACGTAGAAGTCGGCGAGCCACACGCTGAACAGCGACGCCCACGCCAGCTGCATGTGCCGGCCGTTGAGCCGGCCGACGTAACTCCATGCCCGATAGCGCACCGGGTGCTTGGAGAAGTGCTTGAGCTTGCCGCCGACGATGTGCCGGCACGAGTGGCAGGAGATCGTGTACGCCCAGATCAGCACGATGTTGACCAGGAAGACCAGGGTGCCGAGGCCCATGTGGCCCCAGCGGTAGTGGGTGTCCCGGAAGGCCAGCACGGTGTCGTAGGTGAGCACGCCGGCGACCAGCACGGCGGCGTAGAAGAAGTACCGGTGGACGTTCTGCAGGATCAGCGGGAAGCGGGTCTCGCCGGTGTACTTCTTGTGCGGCTCGGCGACGGCGCAGGCGGGCGGGGACGCCCAGAAGCTGCGGTAGTACGCCTTGCGGTAGTAGTAGCAGGTCAGCCGGAAGCCGAGCGGAAAGATCAGGATGATGATGGCGGGGGACAGACCCCACCAGCTCCCGAAGACGTCGGCGTTCGGGCCCGCGTGCATGGTCCGGCAGTTCTGTGCCAGACAGGGCGAGTAGAACGGCGAGACGTACGGCGCCGCGTAGTAGTCCGCGTTCGCGAAGGCCCGCCAGGCGGAGTACACGACGAAGGCGAACAGGCCGGCCGCGGTGGCGGCGGGCGCCAGCCACCAGCGGTCGGTCCGCAGATGCGGCGCGTCGATCGCGGCGCGCGCAGCCGTCCGTACGCCGCCGCTGTTCTGTTGGGGGTCGGTACCAGTGGCCAAGGCGGGGCTCCGCTTCTATGGCTCTTTCACGGCTCTTCCGTGGCTCTTGCTGTGGCTCGGGGGGTCAGGGCGCATGCCGGTCGCGGGCGCCCAGGCCTTCGTCGTCCGTGTCCGTCCACAGGCTGAAGTCGTAGGGCTTGTCGGAGATGGTGACGAGGTCGGGCCGGCGCGGCTCGGTCCGGGTGCCGGTGTCGGCCGCCTCCCGGAGCAGCCGGAGGCTCTCGCGCAGATGGTCGGCGTCCACGCGGACCCGGCGCATCTCCAGGTCGCCGCTGCCGAGCTGGTGCTCCAGGCGCCCCAGCGACCGGTCGAGTTCGTCGAGAGAGCGCTGGACCGAGGCGATGTCGTCGTGCACGGACATGACGTGTCCTCACTTCCACGGGTCCGGCGTGCCGGGGCGGCAACGTTCATGCGCCTTGGAGTGTTGCGCGTCACACCTGCCGATGTGAAGGCATGTGCAGCGATTGGCGGAGGCGTACGGATGCATCTTTCGGTCGTATTGCGCCGAACGGGTGAGGTTACCGCCCGTCGTCGCCGTGTCGCCCGCTGTGGCCGGATCCTTTCCTCTTCAGTGGGCCGCATTAGATCTGATCAGCTCCAAATACCGCCAAAGGTGATCATATCGCTCGCGGCTTCCTGGAGGTAGCAGAGATGTCCCACGACGGAGTCGGGCCGCGCGCCGTCATGCGATCGGTCGCCTTTCTGGCCGCGGGCGCGCTCGCGGTGCCATTCCTCGCCGGGTGCGGCTCCGACGAGGAAGAGGTCGCGAAGCCCCTCGCCGGGCAGGACATCGCTCCCGTCGGCCGGGACCGGATCGCCGACGGCGGCACGCTGAAGTGGGCCGTCGACGCCGTCCCCGAGACCCTGAACACCTTCCAGGCCGACGCCGACGCCGGCACCAACCGGATCGCCCAGGCCGTGCTGCCCTCCATGTTCCGGCTCGACGCCACCGGCCGGCCGGTGCCCGACCCGGCCTACCTGGAGTCGGCCAAGGTCATCGAGACCGAGCCGCGCCAGGTCGTGCTGTACAAACTGAACCAGCAGGCCGTGTGGAGCGACGGCCGGGAGATCGGCGCCGCCGACTTCGTCGCCCAGTGGCGCGCCCTGTCCGGCAAGGACAGCGCCTACTGGACCGCCCGCAACGCCGGGTACGACCGCATCGAGAAGATCGAGCGCGGCGCCAGCGACCTCCAGGTCCGGGTCACCTTCTCCCGCCCCTACGCCGACTGGAAGTCGCTGTTCTCGCCGCTGTACCCGAAGGACGTCACCGGCACCCCGGACGCCTTCAACGACGGCGCCCGGCGCAAGCTGAAGGTCACCGCCGGACCCTTCACGGTGGACAAGGTCGACACCGCCCAGAAGGACGTCGTCCTCACCCGCAACCCGCGCTGGTGGGGCCGGCCCGCCAAGCTGTCCCAGATCGAGCTGCACGCCGTACCCCGCGACAAGCGGGCCGCCGCGCTCGCCGACGGCAGCGTGGACCTCGCCGACATCGACCCCGCCGAGGCCCGGCGGATCGGGCTCGCCGCGCACGGCGGTGCGAACCCGCTGCGGGGCTCCGGCAAGACCTCCGTGAAGAAGCTGCGCTCCTGGGCGCTGGCGCACGGCTTGAACTCGGACGAGGCCGAGTCGGATCAGACGGAGCTGCGCAAGGCCATCGCCGGCTACCTGGACGAGCAGCAGGCGCTGAGCGGCTTCGACGTCCGCAAGTCGCTGGAGCCCGCCTACACCCAGCTGGCCCTCAACGGCTCCGAGGGCCCGCTGGCCGACGAGCGGGTCCGCCGGGCCGTCGCCCGCGCCCTGGACCGCACGGCGCTGGCCAAGCTGGTGCTCACCCCGCTGGGCCTGCCCGCGATCCCGGTCGGCAGCCATCTCGCCCTGTCCGGGCAGCCCGACTACGCCGACGGCAGCGGCGCGATCGGCATGATGGACACCAAGGAGGCGGCAGCGCTGCTCGCCGACGCCGGCTGGGTGTCCGGGGGCCCGGTCAAGGAGCCGAAGAAGGGCGACAAGGCGGCCGGTCCCGAGAGTGACAAGGGTGACAAGAAAGACAACGGCGACAAGGAGAAGCCGTCCGACGGGGGCAGGGACGGGCAGTACATCGTCGGCGAGGACGACAAGGGCGATGACAGCAAGGGCGGCGACCGGGGCGACGGCGCCGACCGGCATCTCGCGCAGGAGGGCAGGCACGGGGGCGCGGCCGGGGCGTACGCCCCCCAGGGCACGGCCGCCCCGGGCGCCGCGCCGGCCGCACCGCTCGCCAAGGACGGCAAGGCGCTCACGCTGCGCTTCGTGCTCCCCTCCGGGCCCGGCTCCGAGACGCTGAACACGGTCGCCGAGCGGATCTCCGCGATGCTGGAGCAGGTCGGCATCCGGACGACGATCAGCAAGGTCCCGGACGACAGCTACTTCAAGGACCACATCGCCTCCGGCGACTACGACCTCGCGCTGTACTCGTGGCCCTCGTCGGCCTTCCCGGCGACGGACGCCCGGCCGGTCTACGCCAAGCCGGCGCCGGCCGCCGACGGGTCGGTGAACGTCGAGCAGAACTACACGCGGGTCGGCACGGACCAGGTGGACCAGCTCTTCGACCAGGCCGCGGCGACCCTGGACGAGGGCGAGGAGCGGGACCTGATCAGGAAGGCGGACGCCAGGATCTGGGCAGCCGCCGGATCGATTCCGCTGTATCAGCGGCCGCAGCTGGTGGGGGCGCGGCGGGATCTCGTCAACGCCGGGGCGTTCGGTTTCCAGACGCCGGTCTTCGAGGACATGGGCTATCTGAAGAAGGGCGCGAAAGGTGCCCCGAGTCCCATCAGTCCCAAGAAATGACCGCCATGGAGATCATCACAGAGCCCTGAGGAAGCCGACTTCCTCAGCGCCCCGTACGATGGGGTAAGGCCGTGGCGTGTCAAGCCCGGCAGGGCCCGCGTAACGCAGACGTACGCGCAGGCTTTCCTCACACTCCGGGAGTACGGCAACTTATGGCCACGCGCCACGACATCCGCAACGTCGCCATCGTCGCCCACGTCGACCATGGCAAGACCACCATCGTCGACGGCATGCTGAAGCAGGCCGGCGCGTTCGCCGCCCACCAGCTCGACCAGGTCGACGACCGGGTGATGGACTCGAACGACCTGGAGCGTGAGAAGGGCATCACGATCCTCGCCAAGAACACGGCGGTGAAGTACCACCCCAAGGACGGCGGGGAACCGATCACCATCAACATCATCGACACCCCCGGCCACGCCGACTTCGGTGGCGAGGTCGAGCGCGGTCTGTCGATGGTCGACGGC
Organism: Streptomyces sp. CoH27; assembly: GCF_020181035.1. GTDB lineage: Bacteria > Actinomycetota > Actinomycetes > Streptomycetales > Streptomycetaceae > Streptomyces > Streptomyces camelliae. Next base: position 158,358 of record NZ_JAIQYY010000012.1, on the reverse strand, counting down.
GTCGTGCTGCTGGTGGACGCCTCCGAGGGCCCGCTGCCGCAGACCCGCTTCGTGCTGCGCAAGGCCCTCCAGCAGCGCCTGCCCGTCATCCTGTGCATCAACAAGACGGACCGCCCGGACTCCCGGATCGACGAGGTCGTCAACGAGACCTACGACCTCTTCCTCGACCTGGACGCCGACGAGGAGCAGATCGAGTTCCCGATCGTCTACGCCTGCGGCCGTGACGGCATCGCCTCGCTGACCAAGCCGGACGACGGCACGGTCCCGGCCGACAGCGACAGCCTGGAGCCGTTCTTCTCCACGATCCTGGAGCACATCCCGGCCCCGACGTACGACGAGGACGCGCCGCTCCAGGCCCACGTCACCAACCTCGACGCCGACAACTTCCTCGGCCGTATCGCGCTGCTCCGCGTGGAGCAGGGCGAGCTGCGCAAGGGCCAGACGGTCGCCTGGATCAAGCGCGACGGCTCCATCAGCAACGTGCGCATCTCCGAGCTGATGATGACCGAGGCGCTCACCCGCAAGCCCGCCGAGAAGGCCGGCCCGGGCGACATCTGCGCGGTCGCCGGTATCCCCGACATCATGATCGGTGAGACGCTCGCGGACACCGAGAACCCCGTCCCGCTGCCGCTGATCACGGTGGACGAGCCGGCGATCTCCATGGTCATCGGTACGAACACCTCCCCGCTCGTCGGCCGTGGCGGCACCGGCAAGGGCGCCGACGCGAAGGCGGCCGTGAAGGACCGCAAGGTCACCGCCCGCCAGGTGAAGGACCGCCTGGACCGCGAGCTGATCGGTAACGTCTCGCTGCGCGTGCTGGAGACCGACCGCCCGGACGCCTGGGAGGTGCAGGGCCGTGGTGAGCTGGCGCTCGCGATTCTCGTCGAGACCATGCGCCGGGAGGGCTACGAGCTGACCGTCGGCAAGCCGCAGGTCGTCACCAAGGACGTCGACGGCAAGGTCTACGAGCCGGTCGAGCGCATGACGATCGACGTGCCCGAGGAGCACATGGGTGCGGTCACGCAGCTCATGGGTGTCCGCAAGGGCCGCATGGACAACATGTCCAACCACGGCTCGGGCTGGGTCCGCATGGAGTTCGTGGTTCCGTCCCGCGGTCTGATCGGTTTCCGGACCGAGTTCCTGACGCAGACCCGCGGCACGGGCATCGGCCACTCGATCCACGAGGGCCACGAGCCGTGGTTCGGCACCCTGCAGACCCGTAACAACGGCTCGCTGGTCGCCGACCGCGCCGGTGCCGTCACCGCGTTCGCGATGACGAACCTCCAGGAGCGCGGCGTGCTCTTCGTGGAGCCGGGCACCGAGGTGTACGAGGGCATGATCGTCGGCGAGAACTCCCGCTCCGACGACATGGACGTCAACATCACCAAGGAGAAGAAGCTCACCAACATGCGGTCCTCGACGGCCGACGTGGCCGAGTCGATCGTGCCGCCGCGCAAGCTGTCGCTGGAGCAGTCGCTGGAGTTCTGCCGTGACGACGAGTGCGTCGAGGTGACCCCGGAGGCCGTGCGCATCCGCAAGGTGAACCTGGACCAGCGTGAGCGGGCCCGCGCCGCGAGCCGCGCCAAGCACGGCTGAGCCAAGCCGAGTTGAGCCCGGGCACCCCCCAGGAAGGGGGGTGCCCGGGCTTTTTGCAACCCGTTTTCGGGGGTAGTTTGCGGACAGCGCTCGGGTCATTGGGTGAACACGTGGAGTCACATTCCTACTGGTGAAGTGGGCGATCCGTGACAAATCCTGGCAAGATCGAGGGCCGGTCACCTGGCCGGCTCATGTGGCTGCGCTTCAGACGCGACCGCACGGGGGTGATCTCGGCCTACGTCGTGGGCTTCTTCTTCCTGATCGGCCTGCTCGCCCCCCTGATCTCCACGCTCTACGGCAAGAACCCGTACACGGTGTACGCGGACGAACGCCCGGACCTCTTCGACAGCGCCGGTGTGCCGGTGAAGCCCAACGGCGGTATCAGCGGCGAGTTCTGGTTCGGCCTCGAACCCGGCAACGGCTACGACGTCTTCACCAAGCTGGTCTACGGCATCCGCACCTCGCTGATGATCTCGGTCGCGGTCACCCTCGCCGTCGTCGTCACCGGCATCCTGCTCGGGGTCGCGGCCGGCTATCTCGGCGGCAGGACCGACTACTTCATCGGCCGGGTCATCGACTTCCTGCTCGCCTTCCCGGCCCAGCTGTTCTTCATCGCCAGCATGCCGGTCGTCGTCTCCCTGTTCGTCAGCCCCCGTGACGAGACCCCCACCTACGTCCGGGTGGTCGCCCTGATCCTGGTCCAGTGGTTCCTGGGCTGGATGGGGCTCGGCCGCATCCTGCGCGGCACCTCACTCGCCCTGCGGGAGCGGGAGTTCATCGAGGCGGCGAAGGTCAGCGGCGCCTCGCCGTGGCGGATCATCAGCAAGGAGATCCTGCCGAACCTCGTGACCCCGCTGCTGGTGCAGGCGACCTATCTGCTGCCCAACTTCGTGACCGCCGAGGCGGGTCTGTCCTATCTCGGTGTGGGCATCGTCGAACCCACGCCGGACTGGGGGCAGATGTTCGCCAAGGCGTCCACCCAGCTGGTGATGGAGAACGACATCACCTACATGTTCTTCCCCGGCGTCTCGATGATCATCTTCGTCGTCGCGTTCAACCTCCTCGGGGACTCGGTCAGGGACGCCTTCGATCCCAAGACCGCGCGCTGACCAGGCACGTGCACGTACTGCTGACACACAGAAGGGTGGGAATCCTCGTGATGATCAGGGGCGGACGCCACACATGCGGCGCGCTCTCCGTGCTCGCGGCCGGAGCTCTCGTGCTCACCGGTTGCAGCAAGGGCGGCAGCGACACCGGCTCGAACGACAACAAGGACCAGCAGAACGCCAAGAGCCAGCAGGCGCCCGTCAAGTTCGGGAACGCCGCCGACTCCACCGGACCCGCGGCCCCCGTGCCCGGCGCCAGGTCCGGCGGCACGATGGAGGTGCTGGAGCGTGACAGCTACGCCCATCTCGACCCGGCCCAGATCTACGTGCAGGCCCAGATGGTGGTCGCGCAGCTGATCCACAGAGGCCTGACCGGCTACAAGACGACCAGTGACGACGGGCACCGGCACGAGGTGGTCGGCGACCTCGCCACCGACTCCGGCACCACCGCCGACGGCGGCAGAACCTGGAAGTACACGCTCAAGGACGGCATCAAGTTCGCCGACGGCACCCCGATCACCTCAGCGGACGTCCGCCAGAGCGTCGAGCGCCTCTTCGCGCCCTTCATCACCCAGGGCCCGAACTACCTCCAGCAGTGGCTCGCCGACACCTCGGGCACCGACTACCGCAAGCTGCTTCCGGACGGCCCGTACAAGGGCCGGCACCTGCCGGACAGTGTCCTGTCGACGCCCGACGCGAAGACGGTCGTCTTCCACTTCAAAAAGCCCCACCCGGACCTGCCGTACACCCTGGCCATGGCGGGCTACTCGGTCGTCTCCGCCAAGGGCGACACCCGGGAGAGGTACGACAAGAACCCGGTCACGACCGGCCCGTACAAGATCCGGTCCTTCCAGTCCGGCAAATCGATGGTGCTGGTCAGGAACCCGAACTGGGACCCGAAGACGGACCCGATCCGGCACCAGTACGTGGACCGGTTCACCATCACGTTCAATCAGCAGTTCGAGACCTCCACCAAGGCGCTGCTCGCCGACAGCGGGGCCGACCGGACCGGCCTCAGCTTCAGCAACCAGGTCGACGCGGGCAACCTCTCCCACGTCCTCGGCGACCCGCAGCTCAAGTCCCGTACGGTCTCCGGCTACCAGGGCTTCGTCGGCCTGATGCACATCAACACGAGCAAGCCCGAGATGAAGGACGTCCGGGTCCGCGAGGCCATCGCCTACGCCCTGCCGGTCTCGCCCTTCGTGCGGGCCTACGGCGGCAGCGACGCCATGGAGGTCGCGGGCGGCCTGATCTCCCCGACCGTCCCCGGCTACGACCCCGCCTTCGACCCGTACGGCAAGAAGAAGAACCCCGGCGGCGACCCGGCCAAGGCCAGGAAGCTGCTCCAGCAGGCCGGCAAACTCCACCTGAAGCTGACGTTCGGCTACATGAACACCCCCGAGGGCCAGCAGTACTCCACCGCCATGGCAGCGGGCCTGCAGAAGGCCGGCTTCGACGTCCAGCGCCAGGAGATCCCGTCCGAGACCTACTTCGACCAGGTCTCCAAGCTGAACAACCCCTACGACATCTTCCACACCGCGTGGTCCGCCGACTGGCCCTCCGCCTTGACGGTGCTCCCGCCGCTGGAGGACGGCCGCCAGATCGCCGACGGAGCGTCGAACTACACGCAGCTCAACGACCCGCACGTGAACAGCGAGATCGACCGGATCAGCCTGATCACGGACCCGGCCAAGTCCGCGGCCGAATGGGAGAAACTCGACAAGTACCTGCTCACCAAGGTGGTCAACGAGGTCCCGACCGCCTACTACAAGCAGGTCCAGATCGCCGGCTCCCAGGTCGGCGGCCTCGTCTACGACGACGTCATCGGCGGCATCGACCCGCGCCGTCTGTTCATCAAGTAAACCGGCCGCCGACGTCGGAGAGCTGCCCTGCCATGCTGCGCTTCCTCGTGCGCCGGATCATCGGTGCCGTCGTCATCCTGTTCCTGCTGAGCATCGTCGCGTTCCTGCTGTTCTTCGGGGTGCCCCGGGACCCGGCCCTGCTGATGTGCGGCAAGACCTGCAACCCGGACAGCATCGCGAACATCCACCATGTGCTCGGCCTCGACAAGCCCATCACCGAGCAGTACGGGATCTTCCTGCACAACCTCGTCCTGGGCAGCGGCCGGTTCGCCCAGGGCCCCTGCCCCGCCCCCTGCTTCGGGTACTCGTACCACACCAACGAGCAGGTCTGGAGCACGCTGATGGACCGGCTGCCCACCACCGTCTCGCTCACCCTGGGCGCGGCCGTGTGCTTCCTGGCCGTCGGCCTCGGCGCCGGGCTGCTCGCCGCCTGGCGGCGCGGCACGCTGATCGACAAGACGGCCACCGCGGGCGCCATGGTCGTCAGCTCGCTGCAGATCTACTTCCTCGGCCCGCTGGCTCTCGCGGTCCTCGTCTACCAGACCCACTGGTTCGACAAGCCCGCCTACAACGAGTTCACCCACGACCCCGTCAGCTGGTTCAACGGCCTGATCATCCCCTGGGTGGTGCTGTCCACGATCTTCGCCGCGCAGTACACCCGTATGGCCCGGTCCTCGATGATCGAACAGCTCCAGGAGGAACACGTCCGCACCGCCCGCGCCAAGGGCATGTCCCGGCGTTACGTCTTCTTCCGCTACGCCTGGCGCGGCTCGCTGATCCCGATCGTCACCATCTTCGGCATCGACCTCGGCTCGCTGTTCGGCGGCGCCATCATCACCGAGTACACCTTCGGCCTGCCCGGCCTCGGCAATCTCGCCGTCCAGGCCGTCTTCTTCAGCGACCTGCCGCTGCTGCTCGGCGTGATGCTCTTCTCCGCCACCATGATCCTGCTGTTCAACATCATCGTCGACGCCACGTACGCCTTCATCGACCCGCGCGTGCGGCTGTCCTGAGGAGAGACACCGATGAGCATTCCTCTCCTGTCCGTACGGGACCTGCACGTCAGCTTCCGGACCGAGGACGGCGTCGTACGGGCCGTGGACGGGCTCTCCTTCGACCTGGAGCGGGGCAGGACGCTCGGCATCGTGGGGGAGTCCGGCTCGGGCAAGTCCGTGACCAACCTGACCATCCTCGGCCTGCACAACCCCGTGTTCACCACGATCGAGGGCGAGATCCTGCTGGACGGACGGGAGCTGACCACCGCCCGCGAGGCCGAGCTGGAGAAGCTGCGCGGCAACAAGGTGGCCATGATCTTCCAGGACCCGCTCACCGCGCTCTCCCCGTACTACACCGTCGGCCGGCAGATCGCCGAGCCGTACATGAAGCACACGGGTGCCTCGAAGAAGGCGGCGTGGGACCGGGCGGTGGAGATGCTCGGCAAGGTCGGCATCCCGAACCCCAGGGAGCGGGCGAAGGACTATCCGCACCAGTTCTCCGGCGGAATGCGCCAGCGCGCGATGATCGCCATGGCGCTGGTCTGCGACCCCGACCTGCTCATCGCCGACGAGCCGACGACCGCCCTCGACGTGACCGTGCAGGCGCAGATTCTCGATCTGCTCAAGGACCTGCAACAGGAGTTCGGATCCGGCATCATCTTCATCACCCACGACCTGGGGGTGATCGCCGACATGGCCGACGACATCATGGTGATGTACGCGGGCGGCGCGGTGGAGCGGGGCACCACCGGCGAGGTGCTGCGCGCACCCCAGCACCCGTACACCTGGGGCCTGCTGCACTCGATGCCGCGCCTGGACTCCGACCTCGGCACCCGGCTGTCCCCGATCCCCGGCACGCCGCCCTCGCTGCTCACCCCGCCGTCCGGCTGCCGCTTCCACCCCCGCTGCACGTTCCAGGACCGGGTGGCGGCCGCCGGCCGCTGCGTGCGCGAGCGCCCGCTCCTCGCCCCCGACCGGGCGTCGGCCTGTCACTTGAGTGGCGAGCAGAAGCGGACCATCTTCATCGAGGAGATCAAGCCCCGACTGGGCTAGGTCATAGGAGGTCACCGGCATGACAGAGGAACAGGTCCTTCCGGCCCCGCGCGAGGAGAACACCCGCGCGGACCTGGAGCCGTTGCTCCAGGTCTCGGCACTGACCAAGCATTTCCCGGTCAAGGGCGGTTTCCCGATCCGCCGGACCGTCGGCCAGGTCCAGGCCGTGGACGGCATCGACCTGACCGTGCACGCCGGCGAGAGCTTCGGGCTGGTCGGCGAGTCGGGCTGCGGCAAGTCGACCACGGGCCGGCTGATCACGCGATTGCTGGAGCCGACGTCCGGCTCGATCAGGTACCGGGGCCGGGACATCAGCCACGCGACGCGCAGGGAATTGGCGCCGATCCGGTCCGAGATCCAGATGATCTTCCAGGACCCGTACTCGTCGCTGAACCCGCGGCAGACGGTCGGCAAGATCGTCTCGGGCCCGATGGAGATCAACGGGATCGAACCGGAGGGCGGCCGGGAGAAGCGGGTCCGTGAGCTGCTGGAGATCGTCGGCCTGAACCCGGAGCACTTCAACCGTTTCCCGCACGAGTTCTCCGGCGGCCAGCGGCAACGCATCGGCGTGGCAAGGGCGTTGGCGCTGGAGCCGAAACTGATCGTGGCGGACGAGCCGGTCTCCGCACTGGACGTGTCGATCCAGGCGCAGGTGGTGAACCTGCTCCAGCAGGTGCAGGACGAGCTGGGCATCGCGTTCGTCTTCATCGCCCACGACCTGGCGATCGTCCGGCACTTCTCGCAGCGCGTCGCGGTCATGTACCTGGGCAAGATCATCGAGGTCGGCGACCGCCAGTCCATCTACGCCCGCCCGCGCCACCCCTACACCCACGCCCTGCTGTCCGCCGTACCCGAGGTGAACCTCACGGAGGAGGAGGGCGCCGGGCGCGAGCGCATCCGGCTGGCCGGTGACGTCCCCTCGCCGATCAACCCGCCCTCCGGCTGCCGCTTCCGCACCCGCTGCTGGAAGGCACAGGACAAGTGCGCGACCGAGGAACCCCCGCTGATCCGGCTCTCCGGGAACCACGAGGGCCATCTGACGGCCTGCCACTTCCCGGAGGACCCGACCACCGAACGCGAGGAGGACATCGTCCTGGACCCGGCGCTGGCGGCGCTGGAGGAGGACGCCGACTGACCGAAGGATGACTCAGGAGGCGAACGGCTCGATCTCCCCCGCGAAGACGATGACCTGGTCGATGAGGCTCCGCCGCAGATGGACGACGTCCGTTCCCGCCAGGCGGGGACCTCCGTCCGGCGTGGTGAAGACCCACTGGTACCGGGCCCACTCGTCAGGCATGTCCACCGCCGAGCAGCGCACCATCGTGCCGGTCCCCGCCGGGTGGCGCCGGATGTCCAGCACGAACCGTTCGACCGCCGCGATTCCTTCGCTGCGACCCAACGGCCCCCAGAAGACCACGTCTGAGGTCAGGGCCTGGGAGAGCAGGGCAGTCACATAGCTGTCGTCCGAGGCGTTGAACGCGGAGATGAACGTGTCGATCGCGGAGCGTGCAATCTCTTCCTGCATGCCCCAGTAATACCAGCCGTTGCGCGTGCGCTCGCTCCGCGAGCCGCCCTCCGATCACGGTGGACCATCCCGGTCACCGCACTAGGCGGGCCGGGCCACGGTGATGATCTCGGGACTGGCGGGGGTGACCGGCCCCCGCCCCCAATCGCCGTACTGCACTACGACCGTCAGCCCGGCCTCGGTCAGAAAGCCCTCCAGGGACTCCGGGTCCAGGAACCGCAGCACGCTCGGGCACTCCTGCGGGGCCGCCCAGCGGTCGCCGTCATAGGTCTCCGTGAACCGCACCCGCCCCCCGCTGAGCCCGTCGCCCTGGACCTCGTGCCACACCCGCACCGCTGTCCCGTCCTCGGCGGTGATCTCGTACACCCGGTCCGGGGTCCACCGCTCCCAGGCGCGGGCGGCCGGGTTGCGGGTCTCGAACACGAACCGCCCGCCGTCGCCGAGGGCCGCCCTGACCCCGCGCAGACAGTGCCGGATCTCCTCGTCCCCGACCAGCTCCTGGAAGGCGTGGCCGGTCATGACGGCGAGGTCGAACTCCCCGCTCCACAGCCGGGTGCGCATGTCCCCGAGCACCCACTCGACGTCCGGCCGGGCCCGTCTGGCCTGTACGAGCATGGCGGGGGCCGGATCGAGCCCCGTCAGCCGGCCCCGGTGCCCCTCGGCCCGTGCCCGCCGCAGCAACTGCCCGGTCCCGCACCCGATGTCCAGCACCGAGCGGGCCTCCCGCACCAGACCGAGGTAGAAGTCGTCACCCGGGCCCCAGGGATTGAGGCGGTCGTAGAGCGCGGCGAGCGTGAGATCGGTAAACACATGATCTACCACCGCGGCAGTCTGACACACGGTGTTGAACGGTGCGTCAGTTTCCGGCGGAGTTCTTGAGACTCTCTCAACTCCTCGCTGAGCCCTCGAACTTCAAAGACTCGATGAACGGGGTGAAGGCGGCGGGAGGGAAGGTGAGGGCCGCTCTGTCCGGGGTCTTTGAGTCGCGGATGCCTATGTGGGTGTCCAGGTGCGCGACTTCGACGCAGGCGTCGCCCTGGTCGCCGCCGGAGAAAGACGACTTCCGCCAGGTGTTGGGGGTCAGCATGCTCACAGCTCCTTCGACAGTTGGTGCATGAAGTCACGCGAACGGTCGGGGCCCAGTGACACTTCCTCCATCCTACGGAATCGGGTCCGATATCGATTGAGCTGGGCTTCGGCATCGATGAACACGGGCCCGCCGGGGCCGTCACGGACGACGGTGTCCAGCTTGGGGACGGGGCCGCCCGCATAGACCATCGCACTTCCGGCCCCGCCGAAGTCATCCAGGTCGAAGGGGATGACACGTACGGTGACATGATCGGCTTCGGAGATTTCCAGGACGCGGGCGAGCTGAGCCCGTGCCGTGGATCGGTCGCCGACCCTGATGCGCAGTGCCGCCTCGTGGATCACAGCCTCGTACGGGACCGGGTCCGGGCGCTCGATGATGATCCTCCGCTTCATCCGGTGATCTACCCACTGCTCGACATCGCTCTGTGGAAACTCCGGGTTCACGTACGAGAAGAGGGACCGGGCGTAATCCGCGGTCTGGAGAAGGCCAGGGACGTGCAGGAACTCCACGTCCCACCGGAAGCGGGCGTGATGCTCCAGCTCGGGCAGGTCCAGGAACGGCGTGGGCAGCTGCCCCCGGTACTCCTCCCACCAGCCACGGGTGCGGTCGGTCGCCATGGTCACGAGCGCGTTGATCAACGCCTCGTCCGTACAGGCGTAGTGGGCCGCCATGCGTCGTACGCGTTCGGCGCTCACGCCGGCGACAGCGGACTCGATCTGGCTGATCTGCGCAGAGTCGGCGCCGAGCAGCTCCGCTGCCTCGCGAGCCTTCATGCCTGTCGCCTCGCGCAGTCTGCGCAGTTCGGTGCCCAGTCGCACCCTGCGGGCCGTGAGGTGCCTCTTCGGTGGCAACCGTTTCTCCTGTCGCAACTGCCCTGTGGATGTCGCTCGTTCGGGGCCCAGAGTACGACCACGGCTTGCAACTTCCCAAGTTTTGGAAATACCGTCGGTGACGTACCGCACACGCAGCGGAAGTGCACCGCGAATGCGGCGTTGCCACCCTGCGCCCAAAAATCCCTTCACCTCAACGGAGTTGATGACGCATGTCCGAAACCTGGGACTACACCCTCTACATCCCCAACGACCTGAGAGCGGTCACGGTGTGCCGCCGCACCCTGCGCCTGATCCTGACCCCGCACGGCCTGACCGGACTCACGGACACCGCTGAACTCCTCGCCACGGAGCTGGTGTCGAACGCGGTACGGCACACGAAGGGCCCGGCGGCGCTCAGGGTTCGCCGTACCGAGGAGGGGGCGGTGTGGATCGGGGCGTGGGACACCGACCCGGTGCCGCCCGACCCGCCGCGTCCGTTGGAGCAGGTGGTGGAACAGGAGGAGGGGCGGGGGTTGGGGCTGGTGGAGGCCTGCGCGGACCTCTGGGGGTGGCAGCCGTCGGCCCGGTTCGGCAGCAAGGGCAAGTTCGTGTGGTGCGAACTTGTGGCCGCCTAGCTCGTTGATCACGACGTCGTACGAAAGGAGAGGTGATGGTCGGCTCGTCGCACGAGGCGCTGCACCAGATCTTCCAGAAGGATCCCGCGCTGCTGACGAAGGCGTTACAGAAAGTCCTGCACGTGCCGTTTCCCGAACCGAGGGAGTTCGCCGCGCTGAACGTGGACCTCACGGAGATCGAACCGGTCGAGCGCCGCGTGGACACGCTGTTGCGGGCGGAGACGGACGAGGGCACGTACCTGCTGGTGGTCGAGTCGCAGGGGAAGGTGGACGACCGGAAGCGGGGCAGTTGGCCCTGCTACCTCAGTTACCTGTACGAGAAGTACCGCTGCGAGCCCGTTCTCATCGTCATCACTCAGAGCAGCCGTACGGCCAAGTGGGCCTCGCGTCCCATCCGGCTCGGTTTCCCGGGATGGGAGTCGCTGACGGTACGGCCGCTGGTGATCAGCCCGGACAACGTGCCCGTGATCGCGGACGAGAAGCAGGCCGAGCTGGACGTACCTCTTGCGGTGCTCTCGGCCATGACACACGGACGCGGTCCGCAGGCTCCGGCCATACTGGAGTCCCTGGCCGCCGCCCTGCGGACCATCGACCCCGACAGCGCCGCAGTCTTCGTGCAGTTCGTCGACTCATGCCTGGCCGACCCCCAGGCGAAGCAGATGTGGAGGGAGCTCATGACCGCGATCCAGTACTTCTGGCGCCACCCACTCGCCGAGCAGGTGCGCGAAGAGGGACGCGAAGAAGGTCGGGAACAGGGCCTGGAGCAGGGCCGTATCGAGGACCGCCGCCAGATGGTGCTTCGCATCCTGGAGTGGCGCAGCATTCCGGTGACTGACTCTGCCCGCGAGCGCGTCAGCGCCTGCACGGACCTCGACCAGCTTGAGACCTGGGCGAAGCGAGCCGTACACGCTACGGACGCGGCGGAACTGTTCGCCGAGGAGTGAGCTAGCGGACCGGTTCACGGCGCAGGCGCGCGTCTTGGGGCACGGGCCTGCGTTCCGTGGAAGCGGCCTTGCTTCCCAGCTGCGGACCGGCGCCGCTCCTCGCGCCATGGCCACCTGGCGCAACCTCGTCATCGGCGCCCTCCGCCTCACGGGGAGCACCAACATCGGCGCCGGCCTGCGACACAATGCCCGAGACGCACGACGCCCGCTCGGTCTCTCGGGACTCGCGTGATCACAAACCGGACATCATCCGACTACGCCGAAGCCCTGGTCCCTGGTCCCGTGCGGCGTTCCGGCAGCGCACAGGCATCGCTGCGTCTGCCGCGATGCTAGCTGCACGGCTTCCATCCCGATCTTGTTGAAGCTGGCCGCCCGACGTGACGACCTGCTCTTGGTAGACCTCGCCGTCCTCCACGAGAGCTGACATCGAACAGAACCGCGGGAGCGGTGACAGCCGCCGTGACGGGTTGCCCCACGCCCCACGTGGCCGGAATCTGCCATGCCGGGGATCATGGGGACGACGGACTTCTGCGCATGTGGAGCGCACTATCGTGTACGGCTACACGTTTGTATGTACCGACTGTTGACTGGGTCTGATCGCATGCCGGAGTTCGTATCTCCCTTCGCTCCCTACAGGCCGCGTCCCGAATTCCGACCGGAGCCTGTAGCGGCCATGCTCGCGGAGGCGACTGAGCAGGATCTTCCTTGCCTCGCTGCCCTTCAGGTCGGTCTTCGGGGAGGGACGGTCGAGGAGTGGACCGAGCGAATTGGGCGGATGCTCGCCGGTGACAGGAGCGCGGTCGTGCTCGCTCGGGTGGGTGGGGAGACGGCAGGGTACGCGAACGTGGCCTTCCTTTCCGAGCACCCGGAGGACGGCGCACCCGGTGGGTACTACCTGACCGGTGTGACGGTGGCACCAAGGTGGCGGCGGCGCGGAGTGGGCGCGGCGCTGACCCGGTGGCGAATGGTCTGGGCCTGGCAACGCGGCCCTGAGGTGTGGTGTTTCGTCTCCGCACGTAACCGGGCCTCGCTCGACCTGCACCACGCCCTCGGTTTCCGCGAAGTGCGCCGCGCCGGCGTTCTCCAGGGGGTGGCGTTCGACGGCGGCGAGGGTGTTCTGATTCGGGCTCAATGCCCTGCCTGACCTCTGATCCGCTCCAGCAGCTCCGCCACCGGGGCCCGGTGCCAGTCCCGCTCGGTGCCGCCGAGGTTCGTGCCCGTGGCGCGGGCCAGGTTGAGCTCCTCGGTTTCAAAGAGCCAGTCGAGCCGGGCGACCAGGCCGGTCCCGGCCGCGGTCAGCCTGATCGTCCGCCCGACTGCCAATTGCCCTCTGGAGACGAACGGTCGGCCGTCGGCGATGCTGCCGACCCCCGCCTTGATCACGGCAAAGGCCCGGCGCGGGCTCGTCACTCTCAGCGCAGCGCCGGGCGGGACGACGACGGTCCACCGGTTCCGTTCCACCTCGGCGTCGGGAAGGGGGCTGCCCGACAGCAGGTCCCCTCGGTTCCAGGAGCCGCGGAGCCAGAGCGTCAGTGGATCCACAAGAAGATGCTCCTCGATCCGCCTGCGATCCAGATACCCGCCCAGTCGGGGGTCCCGGAATCGGAATTCCGAGAACTCGTCAGTCACGTCCATTTCGCCTTCGCGTACGCGGAAGGTACCTTCCAGCCGGGGCACGCTCAGCAGGCGGGTCACGGCGGTGGTGAACGGGGTGTGCGGTGTGGTCGTCATGATCACAGGCCCAGACGTTGGACGGCGCTTGCCAGGACGGTTCCCGCGGACGTCTCGCTGGTCAGGTATTCCGCGGCGAGGGCTGACGGGTGGGGTCTTGAGAGGGTGAAGGAAAGGTGGGCCGAACGGTCTGAGGCAGTACGGGCGCGGTGAGGCCAACCGTGGGGCAAATAAAGCACGTCCCCGGACGCCAGGATGAAGGTGAACTGCTTCCCGAGCGGCGCGGGTTCGAGGCCGGCGGATGGATCGACGCCCAGGGCTTTGGCGTAGTCGGATGATGTCAGGTTTGTGATCAGGCGAGTCCCAGGAGAGCGAGCGTGCGTTGTGTCGCAAGCCGGTGGCGATGTTGGTGCTCCCCGTGAGGCGGAGGCGCCGCTGGCGAGGTTGCGCCAGGTGGCCATGGCGCGAGGAGCGGCGCCGGTCCGTAGTTGGGAAGCATCTCGGCGAATGTCACGTCTCTAACATGGTGCAGGGCCTCGACCTTCCAGTGCGCTGGACGGTGTCCTTCCAGAGGTCGTTCGGCTCGATCATCTGGGTGCCGGCCCAGTTGAGGCCCTTGGTTCCTACGTCGCCGTAGAGGGTGACCTCGCCGTTGGACCAGAGCACCAGTAGGTCGAACTGGTTGGACCCGGTGAAGTCGCCTGCGGTGATGGTCGTCGCGTGCTTCCAGGTCGACCCGGAGCACACGGAGTAGGGCAGGCACGGGCGTTATGGTCCTTGCCGCAGGCAGCGGCACCAGCAGCACCACCAGGCTGAGAGCGGCGACCGTCAGTGTCCGCCGTGCCATGAGACTTCTCCCTGGTGAAGACATCCCTGAGGGACCCCGTGTCACCGCTCCTGCCTCACCGTACAGAGAGATGCAGCCCCTCCGAGGGAGGTCCTGGAAGATCCAGTCACCGCAGTTCATGACGAAGGCCCGCGCCTTGGGGGGAGGCGCGGGCCTTCGTTCTCGGGAACCGGACTGTGTCAGGCCGCCGCCTCCGGGTCCTTGGAGAGGGCGTCCGTCGACGTACGGGGAGCCGGGATCGTCTCCTGGGTCTCCGGGTAGTGGCAGGCCGTCAGGTGGCCCGGCTTGTTGCCCTCCGCCTGTACCAGCGGGGGCGCCTCGGTCGCGCACTTCTCCGTCGCCTTCCAGCAGCGGGTGCGGAAGCGGCAGCCGGAGGGCGGGTTGATGGGCGAGGGGACGTCACCGACGAGGCGGATGCGCTCGCGCGGCTCCGCGTCCACCGTGGCCTCGGGCACGGCGGAGAGCAGGGCCCGGGTGTAGGGGTGGCGCGGGTTGCCGTACAGGTCCTCGCGGTCGGCGATCTCGACGATCTTGCCGAGGTACATCACGGCGACGCGCTGCGAGAAGTGCCGGACGATCGCGAGGTCGTGCGCGATGAAGACGAAGGCGATGCCCAGCTCGTTCTGGACCTTCTGGAGCAGGTTGACGACCTGCGCCTGGATCGACACGTCCAGCGCCGAGACCGGCTCGTCGGCGACGATCAGCTTCGGCTCCAGGGCGAGCGCGCGGGCCACGCCGATGCGCTGGCGCTGGCCGCCGGAGAACTCGTGCGGGAAGCGGTTGAAGTGCTCCGGGTTGAGGCCGACGATCTCCAGCAGCTCACGGACGCGCTTCTCGCGGCCGCCGGCCGGGTTGATGCCGTTGATCTCCATCGGGCCGGAGATGATCTTGCCGACGGTGTGCCGCGGGTTCAGGGACGCGTACGGGTCCTGGAAGATCATCTGGATCTCGGACCGGATCGGGGCGAGGCCCTTGCGGTCGGCGTGCGTGATGTCCTGGCCGCGGTACTTGACGGTGCCGGCCGTGGGCTCCAGCAGGCGGGTGATCAGCCGGCCGGTGGTCGACTTGCCGCAGCCGGACTCGCCGACCAGGCCGAGGCTCTCGCCCTCGGACACCTGGAAGTCGAGCCCGTCGACGGCCTGGACGTGACCGACCGTACGGCGGATCGGGAAGCCGCCCTTGATCGGGAAGTGCTTGGTCAGCCCGGAGACGTCCAGGAGGGGAGTGGTGCTGCTCATGGTGGTGAAAATCCCGTCTCTTTACGTCAGTGGGCCTGGGCGGCCGTGTCGGCGAAGAACTCGCGGCGCTGCTCGTCCGTCAGATGGCAGGCCTTGCCGCGACCGTCCACGATCTCCAGCGGCGGGCGCTCCTTGGCGCACTTGCCGTCCGCGACCCGGTCGGCGAAGGCGCAGCGCGGGTGGAAGCGGCAGCCGGACGGCGGGTTCAGCAGGGAGGGCGGCGAACCCGGGATCGGGTTCAGCGGCACGTCCACCGGGCCCTCCAGGCTCGGCATGGAGCCCAGCAGACCCCACGTGTACGGGTGCTGCGGGGTGCGCAGCACCTCCTCCTTCGGGCCGCGCTCGACGCACCGGCCGCCGTACATCACCAGCACGTCGTCGGCGATGTCCGCGATCACACCCAGGTCGTGGGTGATGAAGATGATTGAGGTGCCGAACTCCTTCTGGAGGTCCTTGAGCAGGTCCATGATCTGCGCCTGGACCGTCACGTCGAGCGCGGTGGTCGGCTCGTCGGCGATCAGCAGCTTCGGGTCGCAGACCAGCGCCATCGCGATCATCGCGCGCTGGCGCATACCGCCGGAGAACTCGTGCGGGTAGTTGTCGACCCGCTGGTCCGGCTGCGGGATGCCGACGCGCTTCAGCATCTCGATCGCCCGCTCCCGGGCCTCCTTCTTGGAGGCACCGGTGTGCTTGCGGTACACCTCGCCGATCTGCGTGCCGATGGTGTGGTACGGCGACAGCGAGGCCAGGGCGTCCTGGAAGATCATCGCCATCTTGTTGCCGCGGAGCTTCTCCAGCGTCTTCTCGGAGGCGCCGTTCAGCTCCTCGCCGTCCAGCTCGATGGAGCCCTCGATGGTGGTGCTGTCGGGGTTGTGCAGGCCCAGGATGGTCAGGTTGGTGACCGACTTGCCGGAGCCCGACTCACCCACGATGCCCAGCGTCTTGCCGCGTTCGAGGTCGAAGGACAGGCCGTCGACGGCCTTGACGACGCCGTCCTCGGTCGAGAAGTGCACCTTCAGGTCCTTGATGGACAGGAAGGGCTGCGAATCGGTGCTCGTCACGGGGACGCTCCAGAGGGGGGTGATGCGGGGTAGCTGGTAGGGGCAGGCGGGGTCAGGCGAGCCGGATCCGCGGGTCGATCAGGGCGTACACGGCGTCCACGACGATGTTGGCGACGATCACGAACGCGGCGGTGACGAGCATGACGCCGAGCAGCATGGGCAGGTCGTTGGTCTGCACCGACTTCACCGCCAGCATGCCCAGGCCCTGGAGGCTGAAGGTCTTCTCGGTGATCATCGCGCCGCCGAGCAGCACGCCCATGTCGATACCGAAGATGGTGACGATCGGGCCCATCGCGCCGCGCCAGGCGAAGCGGAAGAAGACGTTGCGCCGGGACAGGCCCTTGGCGCGGGCCGTACGGACGTAGTCCTCGCTCAGCGTCTCCACCAGCTGCGAGCGGGTCATACGGGTGTAGTTGGCGGTCCAGATCAGCGCCAGCACCAGCCAGGGCACGATGAGACCGGTGAACCAGGCACCCGGGTTGCTGCTGAACGGGGTGTACGTGGGCTGGTCGAAGATGTGCACCTGGTACACGAGCAGGTACAGGGCCAGGGGGCCGACGAAGTAGATCTGCATCGACGAGGCGACCAGCGAGGCGGAGCTGGCGATCTTGTCCGTGGACTTGCCCTGCTTCACCGCGGCGAGCATGCCCATACCGATGCCGAAGATGAGGAAGACGACCGAGGAGCCGATGGCCAGGGAGGCCGTCGTCGGGAACCGGTCCCACACCGTGGCCCAGACCGGCTCACGGTTGACGAACGAGTAGCCCAGGCACGGGGCGGCGCAGTTGCCGAAGCCGGGGTAGTTGCGGCCGGCGAAGATGCCCTTCAGCCAGTGCCAGTACTGGACCGGAAGCGGGTCCGAGATCCCCATGTTGTGCCGGATGACGTTGAGCGTCTCCGGCGTGCAGATCTTGCCGCAGGCGATCCGGGCCGGGTCACGTGGCACCGCGTAGAAGAGCAAGAAGGTGACCGCGCTGATGATCAGCAGCGTGATCACGGCGCCGAGGAATCGGCGGACGAGGAAGCGAAGCATGGGGGTTGGCTTTCCTGGGAGGGCCGTCGTGCGGAGCGGGCCGGGCCGGGGTGACCGGGGACCCGGTGGACGAGCCGAGGGTGGGGCGGCCGATCGCCGCCCCACCTCTCAGGGATGGATCAGGCCTTGACGTACATCTTGTAGAGCATGCAGCCGTCGAAGTTCGGGTCCATCTTCAGGTTGCCGAGCTTGGAGCCGTGGATGTACAGGCGCTTCATGTACACGTCCGGGATGAAGGTGCCCAGCTCGGTCACCTGCTTGTCCAGCGCGGCCCACATCTCGTTGGCCTTGTTCTGGTCGACCTCCGCCGTGGCGGCCTTGATGGCGGCGTCCACGTCGGCGTTCTTCAGGTGGCAGTAGTTGGTGCCCTCGTCGCGGACCTGGTCGCCCTCGAACAGCGGCTGGAAGACCGAGTAACCGGTCGGCCAGTCGGAGCTCCAGCCGCCCCAGAAGATGTCGAAGCCGCTGTTGAGCTTGCCGGTCTGGTCGTACCAGGTGGTGGAGTCGACGGCCTTGGTGACGACGGTGAAGCCGGCCGCCGTCAGGGCGTTCTGGACGACGACCTTGATCTTGGCCTGGATCGGGTCGTCCTGGTACGCGTAGACGATCTTGGTGCCGAGCTTGCCGGCCTTCTGCAGGATCGCCTTCGCGGCGGCCGGGTCGCCCGCCGGGTTCTTCAGCTTGCCCCAGACGTCCTGCGACTTGTAGCCGGCGACGAGCGGGCTCATGATGCCGGTCGCGTAGTCACCGCGGTGCTCGCCGCCCTGCAGCGAGCGGATGGCGGCGGTCGGGAAGGCACGGATGATGGCCTCGCGGACCTTCATGTCCGGGACCGTCGTCTGGTTGATCCAGTACACGCTGGTGCCGCTGCTCAGGCCCTCGAACAGACGGTCCTTGGCCTTCGCGGTGGCCTGCGGGACCTTCGCCTGCGGAACCGTGCGCCAGGAGACCGCGTACTGGTCGTTGCCGGTGTCGGCGATGATGCGGTCGGCGGCGGTGTCCGCCTGGATGCCGAAGGTGAAGTCGAACTCGTCCGGGTAGGCGTTGCGGATCGGGTCCGTGTTCGGGTCCCAGTGCTCGTTGCGGACCAGGACCATCGACTTGTCGGTGACGTGCGACTGGATCTTGTACGGGCCGTTGGAGACCGGCTTCTTGTCGTAGTTCTGCTTGGTGTCCAGCTTCACCGGGGTCGGCGCGTAGGAGTGCATCGCGAGGACGTAGTTGAAGTCCGGACGCGCCTCGGAGAGGTGGAAGGTGATGGTCTTGCCGGTGGTCTCGATCGACTTCAGGTGCTTGCCGTCGTAGGGACCGGGGTAGGACTTGCGGTAGTCCTGGGTGCCCGTCAGCCAGTTCGGGACGTAGGTGGCGCCCTCGGTGATGAAGCTGGCGAAGGCACGCTCGATGCCGTGGCGGGCGTCGTCGACGGTGACGTCGGAGCCGTCCTCCCACTTGATCCCGTCCTTCAGGGTGAAGGTCCAGGTCTTGCCGCCGTCCTTCATGGTGCCGACGTCGGTGGCGAGGTCGCCGACCAGGGTCATGGAGCCGTCGTCGTTGACCTTGTAGCCGGTCAGGGTGCGGGAGAGGACGATCGCGGCCAGCGAGTTCCAGGCGTAGTAGACGCGCTGCGGGTCGAGGTGCGAGAAGTCGTCGTCGTTCAGCAGGTAGACCTTGCCGCCCTTCTTGGCGCCGGAGACCTCCGGAGCCGGGCCCTTCGAGTCCTCCGCCGTGCCGATCTTGACCGTGGCCGTCTGGGCCTTGGCCGCTCCCTGCTTGCCGGTGTCGCCGGAGCTGCTGGAGTTGCCGCTGCTGCACGCCGACAGGACGGTGGTGGAGGCCGCGGCAACGCCAGTGGCTATCAGGAAGTTTCTGCGCGAGAAGGACATCGCATCCTGCCTTGAAGTGAGTTGATGAGAGAAGTCGGCCCCCGGCGTCGTCGCCGTGGTCCTGAACAGGTCCGGGGTCAGCGGTTGGTCTTCGGGTCGAGCGCGTCGCGCACCGAGTCACCGAGGAGGTTGAAGGCCAGCACGAACATCACCATCGTGATACCGGGGAAGCACAGGAAGGTGATGTCGTCCTGGTAGAAGTTGGCGGCGTACCCGATCATGACGCCCCAGTCGGGGGTCGGGTCCTGAACACCGACGCCGAGGAAGGCCAGACCTGCCTCCGTGGTGACCATCGTGGGCAGCAGCAGGGTCCCCTGGATGAGGATGGGCGTCCAGAGGTTCGGAAGCAGCTCCTTGAAGATGATGCGAGCCGGAGACGCGCCCGTGACCTTCGCCGCCTCGACGAACTCCCGTTCGCGCAGGGCCAGTACCTGACCGCGCAGCAGTCGGGCGACGGAGGCCCAGCTGAAGAGGGTGAGCAGGGAGATCAGGCTGACCACGATGAGCCAGGTCGGCGTGTTCTCCGTGGGTGCCACGAACAGGGAAATGACCACCGGCGTGAAGGCCACGAAGAACAGCTGCTGCGGGAAGGCGAGCAGGAGGTCCATGACCCGGCCGAGGAACCAGTCCGTCTTGCCGCCGACGTAGCCGGACGTGATGCCGATCACGACGCCGACGACCATGACCAGGACCGTGATCCCGGTGGAGATCAGCAGCGAGTTGCGGATCCCGTAGAGCAGGAAGGTGAAGACGTCACGGCCGAGCTGCGGGTCGATGCCGAACCAGAAGTCGCTGCTGATGCCGCCGTTCGCCTTCGCGGGCAGGCCGTTGTCGCCCAGCAGGCCGGGCGTGTTGATGCCGTACGTCGTGTACGGGTTCTTCCCGTACAGCTTGGCTATGAGTGGCGCGGCAAGGGCGACCACGAAGAAGGCGATCACGATGATCGCCGAGATCACGCCGACACGGTCCCGCTTGAAGCGGCGCCAAGCCAGCTGTCCCGGGGTCCTGCTCTCGGAGCCCTTCGAACCGTCAGAAGAGGTCGTCTTCTCGGCGGACTCGTCGGTCACCTCAAGCGGGGCAGCCGCAGATGGAGATGGGGGGGTCATGATGCTCCTGGCCCAAGGGAGGGTCTGATGACTCCGCAGGGCACTCCCCTACGGGCTACGCCGGACTTTTTCAACGCAATTCATTCAAGGTCAATAAATTCTCGGCCGACTTGGTTGTCTATTTACCTTCTTTACTCTGCCTTGACCGTTCCGTAGCTACGCGGGTAGTGCGTTGTAATCGATCCGTGCTTCACATCGGACTAACCGGGCGAATGGGTCAATGGGTTCGATATGCGGACGGTGGTGTGTCGAAATGCGTACATCGGCACGTCGCAATCCAACGTTTCGGCATCGTTACGCGGAGATCTATTGCAGGGTCCCCGCAAGATCGTCCGACCGTCCGTCGGCCGCTGCCCCGCATTCGGATGACGTGTCCCCCTAAAGGCCGCTCAATCCGGCGGCGTGCATGCGGTATGTGTCGTATAGCCCGATAGTGACCGGTATCGGGCCGGCGATCACGGAGGGAGGGCCGCATGCGTGGGCTCACGCGCGCCGGAGGGCGCACCGCAGGGGCCGTCTGCGCGATCGCCGCGGGGCTGCTGGCCGCCGGCTGCGGCGGCGGCAGCGGGTACGGCGGCGCCGGGGTGCTGACTTCCTCCTGGGGCGACCCGCAGAACCCCCTGGAGCCGGCCAACACCAACGAGGTCCAGGGCGGCAAGGTCCTCGGCATGGTCTTCCGGGGCCTGAAGAAGTACGACCCGAGGACCGGCAAGGCCGTGAACATGCTCGCCGAGCGCATCGACACCCCCGACTCGCGGAACTTCACGATCACGCTCAAGAATGGCTGGAAGTTCAGCAACGGCGAACCGGTCACCGCCCGGTCCTTCGTGGACGCCTGGAACTACGGGGCGAGCCTCAGGAACAACCAGAAGAACGCGTACTTCTTCGGTTACATCGAGGGCTACGACAAGGTCCACCCCGACAGCGGCCCCCAGACCGCCGACACCCTGTCCGGGCTGAGGGTCACCGGACCGCGGACCTTCACCGTCCGCCTCAGCCAGAAGTTCTCCAGCTTCCCCGACACCCTCGGCTACGCCGCCTTCGCCCCGCTCCCGCGCGCCTTCTTCACCGACCACGCGGCCTGGCTGAGCAAGCCGGTCGGCAACGGGCCCTATGAGATCGAGTCGTACACAAAGGGCTCCGCCATGACCCTGAAGCGGTGGGACGCCTACTCCGGCCCCGACCGGGCCCGGAACGTCGGCGTCACCCTCCTCGTCTACACCGACAGCAACACCGCGTACACCGACGTGCTGGCCGGCAACCTCGACCTGGTCGACGACGTACCCGCCACCCAGCTCAAGAACGTCCGCACGGACCTGAACGGCCGGTACATCAACACCCCGGCCGGCATCCTGCAGACCCTGGCCTTCCCCTACTACGACCCGAAGTGGAACACCGACGGGGCACGGAAGGTCCGCACGGGCCTGTCCATGGCGATCAACCGCGAGCAGATCACCCGGACCATCTTCCGCCGCACCCGCACCCCGGCCACCGACTGGACCTCCCCGGTCCTCGGCACGGCCGGCGGCTACCAGGCGGGGCTGTGCGGCCACGCCTGCGCGTACGACCCCGTCGGGGCCAGGAAGCTCATCGAGGAGGGCGGCGGGATCCCCGGCGGCCGGCTGACGATCACCTACAACGCGGACACGGGCTCGCACCGGCAATGGGTGGACGCCGTGTGCCACTCCATCAACAACGCCCTCGGCAACGACAACGCCTGCGTGGGCAACCCGATCGGCACCTTCGCCGACTTCCGCAACCAGATCGGGCAGCACAAGATGACCGGTCCCTTCCGGGCCGGCTGGCAGATGGACTACCCGTTGATCCAGAACTTCCTGCAGCCCCTGTACTACACCGGTGCCTCCTCGAACGACGGCAAGTGGTCGAACGCCGAGTTCGACCGCCGCGTGGACCAGGCCAACGCCGAGACCGACCGGGCCAGGGCCGTGGCGCTCTTCCAGCGGGCCGAGGAGGTCGTCCGCGACAACATGGCGGCCATCCCGCTCTGGTACCAGAACGGCAGCGCCGGCTACTCCGCCCGGCTCTCCCACGTGGCGCTCGACCCCTTCAGCGTGCCGGTCTACAACGAGATCAAGGTCGGCTGACCGCCATGGGGCGCTATGTCGTCAGGCGGCTGCTGCAGATGATCCCGGTGTTCGTGGGGTCGACGATGCTGATCTTCCTGATGGTCAACGTGATGGGTGATCCGATCGCCGGCCTGTGCGGCGAGCGTGCCTGCGATCCGGCGACGGCCGCCCAGCTCAAGCGTGAGTTCGGCTTGGACAAGCCGATCTGGCAGCAGTACGCGACCTACATGGGCAACGTCTTCACCGGCGACTTCGGTACGGCGTTCAACGGGCAGAAGGTCACCGAGCTGATGGCGTCGGCGTTCCCCGTCACCGTCCGGCTGACCGTCGTGGCCATCCTCTTCGAGATCGTCATCGGGATCGCGCTGGGCGTGGTGACGGGCCTGCGGCGCGGCCGCCCCGTCGACACCGGCGTCCTCCTCGGCACGCTGGTGGTCATCTCCGTGCCCACCTTCGTCACCGGTCTGCTGCTGCAACTGCTGCTCGGCGTGAAATGGGCGTGGATCAGACCGTCGGTGTCCCCGGACGCCGCCTTCGGCGAGCTGCTCGTGCCCGGCCTGGTGCTGGCCTCGGTCTCCCTGGCCTACGTCACCCGGCTCACCCGCACCTCGATCGCCGAGAACAAGCGCTCCGACTACGTCCGCACGGCCATCGCCAAGGGCCTGCCCAGGCGCCGGGTCGTCGTACGCCACCTGCTGCGCAACTCCTTGATCCCCGTCGTCACGTTCATCGGCACGGACATCGGCGCGCTGATGGGTGGGGCGATCGTCACCGAGCGCATCTTCAACATCCACGGTGTCGGCTACCAGCTGTACCAGGGGATCCTGCGCCAGAACACCCAGACGGTCGTCGGCTTCGTGACCGTCCTCGTCCTGGTCTTCCTGGTCGCCAACCTCCTGGTCGACCTCCTGTACGCCGTTCTGGACCCGAGGATCCGCTATGCCTGAACAGCCGCCGTACGAGCCCGAGCGCGCGATCGCCGGCACCGGCATGGGCGGCGCGATGGACCTCGCGACGAGCGAGGCGACGACGCTGGAACAGCCGCCCGGCGGCCCGCTGGGCAGGCCCCGCTCGCTCTGGTCCGACGCCTGGCGCGACCTGCGCCGCAACCCGGTCTTTCTCCTGTCGGGGCTGGTGATCCTCTTCCTGGTCTTCATCTCCCTGTGGCCCTCGGCGATCGCCTCCGGCAGCCCGCTGACGTGCGACCTGGCCAGGGCCCAGGACGGCCCGGGACCGGGCGCGCCCTTCGGGTACGACGGCCAGGGCTGCAACGTCTACACCCGCACCGTCTACGGCGCCCGTACGTCCGTCACGGTCGGCGTCCTGGCCACGCTGGGGGTGGCGGTGCTGGGCTCCGTCCTGGGCGGCCTGGCGGGCTATTTCGGCGGGACCTGGGACGCGATCCTGTCCCGGCTCACCGACATCTTCTTCGCGATCCCGGTGGTGCTGGGCGGCCTGGTCCTGCTGTCCGTGGTCACCAGCAACACGGTCTGGCCGGTGATCGGCTTCATGGTGCTGCTCGGCTGGCCGCAGATCTCCCGCATCGCGCGCGGCTCGGTCATCACCGCCAAGCAGAACGACTACGTCCAGGCAGCCCGCGCCCTCGGCGCCTCCGACACCCGCATCCTGCTCCGCCACATCGCCCCGAACGCCGTGGCCCCGGTGATTGTGGTCGCCACCATCGCCCTCGGCACCTACATCGCCCTGGAGGCGACCCTGTCCTACCTCGGCGTGGGCCTCAAACCCCCCAGCGTCTCCTGGGGCATCGACATCTCCGCGTCCTCCCCCTACGTGCGCAACGCCCCCCACGCCCTGCTCTGGCCCTCGGGCGCCCTCGCCGTCACCGTGCTGGCCTTCATCATGCTGGGCGACGCGGTGCGTGATGCCCTTGATCCGAGGTTGAGGTGATCGTGTCGTGCTGCTCGAAGTGCGGGATCTGCGGGTGGAGTTCCGGACGCGGGACGGAGTCGCGCATGCGGTCAACGGGGTGAGCTTCGAGGTGGACGCGGGGGAGACCCTCGCCGTGCTCGGGGAGTCCGGGTCGGGGAAGTCGGTGACCGCGCAGGCTGTCATGGGGATCCTCGACATGCCGCCCGGGAGGATCAGCGGCGGACAGATCCTCTTCCAGGGGCGGGATCTGCTGACTCTGAAGGAAGAGGAGCGGCGGAAGATCCGGGGCGCCGGGATGGCCATGATCTTCCAGGACGCCCTGTCGGCCCTCAACCCCGTGCTCTCCGTGGGCGACCAACTCGGCGAGATGTTCGTCGTGCACCGGGGGATGTCGAAGAAGGAGGCGCGGGCCAGGGCCGTCGAGCTGATGGAGCGCGTGCGGATTCCGGGCGCGGCCCAGCGGGTCCGGGACTACCCGCACCAGTTCTCCGGCGGCATGCGCCAGCGCATCATGATCGCCATGGCACTGGCCCTGGAGCCGGCCCTCGTCATCGCCGACGAACCCACCACCGCCCTGGACGTCACCGTGCAGGCCCAGGTCATGGACCTGCTCGCGGACCTGCAGCGCGAGTACCGCATGGGACTCATCCTCATCACCCACGACCTCGGCGTCGTCGCGGACGTCGCCGACCGGATCGCCGTGATGTACG
The DNA here is from genome assembly GCF_020181035.1 of Streptomyces sp. CoH27. Lineage (GTDB taxonomy): Bacteria > Actinomycetota > Actinomycetes > Streptomycetales > Streptomycetaceae > Streptomyces > Streptomyces camelliae. The sequence continues at coordinate 133,214 of NZ_JAIQYY010000012.1, read as the reverse complement.
CCGGGCGGATCGTGGAGTCCGCACCCGTGCACGACCTCTACAAGGCGCCCGCCCACCCCTACACCCGGTGCCTGCTGGACTCCATCCCGCGCCTCGACCAGAAGGGCCAGGAGCTGTTCGCCATCAAGGGCCTGCCGCCGAACCTGACGCACATCCCGCCCGGCTGCGCCTTCCACCCCCGCTGCCCGATGGCCCAGGACGTCTGCCGCACCGACGTACCGCCGCTGTACGAGGTGTCCGACGTACGCGGCAGCGCCTGCCACTTCTGGAGGGAGTGCCTGCATGGCCGGTGAGCCGATCCTGGAGGCCGACGGGCTCGTCAAGTACTACCCGCTCACCCGGGGCATCCTCTTCAAGAAGCAGATCGGCGCCGTGAAGGCCGTCGACGGCGTCGACTTCACCCTCGGCAAGGGGGAGACCCTCGGCATCGTGGGCGAGTCGGGGTGCGGCAAGTCCACGATCGCCAAGCTGCTGTGCAGCCTGGAGCGTCCGACGGCCGGACGGATCCGGTTCAAGGGCGAGGACATCACCCGGCTGTCCGGCCGCGCCCTGAAGGCCGTGCGCCGCAACATCCAGATGGTCTTCCAGGACCCGTACACCTCCCTCAACCCCCGGATGACGGTCGGCGACATCGTCGGGGAGCCGTACGACATCCACCCCGAGGCGGCCCCGAAGGGCGACCGGCGCCGCGCGGTGCGGGACCTGCTGGACGTCGTCGGCCTCGACCCGGAGTACGTCAACCGCTACCCCCACCAGTTCTCCGGCGGTCAGCGCCAGCGCATCGGCATCGCACGGGGGCTGGCGCTGCGCCCGGAGGTGATCGTCGCCGACGAGCCGGTGTCCGCGCTGGACGTCTCGGTCCAGGCCCAGGTGATCAACCTGCTGGACCGGCTCCAGTCCGAGTTCGACCTCTCCTACGTCTTCATCGCGCACGACCTGTCGATCGTCCGGCACATCTCCGACCGGGTCGGCGTCATGTACCTCGGGCGGATCATGGAGACCGGGCGGGACACGGAGATCTACGACCACCCCACGCACCCCTACACCCAGGCGCTGCTCTCGGCGGTCCCGGTCCCCGACCCCGCGGCCCGCGAGCGGCGCGAGCGGATCATCCTCACCGGAGACGTGCCCTCCCCGACGAACATCCCCTCCGGCTGCCGCTTCCGCACCCGCTGCTGGAAGGCGCAGGAGCGGTGCGTCATGGAGGTCCCGGCCCTGGCCGTCCCCGCCGTCTTCCGGGACGCCGGCGGTCCCGCCGCGCACGACTCGGCCTGCCACTTCGCCGAGGAGCTGCGGGTGGTTCCGGCGGACGGGGCCGGGGAGGAGAACGGCAGCGGGCCGGGATGACATGGCGCATCCCGGCCCGCTTACGGCACCCGCACGGCCGTACGCTGTTCAGACTCCCGCGTCCGTATATCGGTACGGCTTCCGTGAAGTTGCCTGCGTGTTAACGCAGTTGGTGGCTGTTTGCGGGGTTATGCGAGGTGCAGCGACCGCTTGAGGAAGTCCAGCTGCAGCCGCAGCAGATTCTCGGCGACCGCCTCCTGCGGGGTCATGTGGGTCACCCCGGACAGCGGCAGCACCTCGTGCGGGCGGCCGGCGGCCAGCAGGGCGGAGGAGAGCCGGAGAGAGTGGGCGACCACCACGTTGTCGTCCGCCAGCCCATGGATGATCATCATCGGGCGGTGCGGCTCGGCCGGGTCGACCAGGCCCTCGTCGTGCACGACGGAGTTACGGCGGTAGACCTCCGGCTGCTCGCCCGGGTCGCCGAGGTAGCGCTCCTGGTAGTGGGTGTCGTACAGGCGCAGGTCCGTGACCGGGGCCCCGACGACGGCCGCGTGGAAGACGTCCGGGCGGCGCAGCGCCGCCAGCGCGGCCAGATAGCCGCCGAAGGACCAGCCCCGGATCGCCACCCGGTCCAGGTCCAGCGGGAAGTCCTCGGCGAGCGCGTGGAGCGCCGCCACCTGGTCCTCCACCACCGTGGCCGCGATCTCGTCCCGGATCGACTTCTCCCAGGCCGGCGAGCGTCCCGGGGTGCCCCGGCCGTCGGCGACGATCACCGCGAAGCCCTGGTCGGCGAACCACTGCGAGGTGAGATACGCGTTGTGCCCGGCGGTCACCCGCTGTCCGTGCGGACCGCCGTAGGGGTCCAGCAGCACCGGCAGGGGAGTGTCCCCGGGGTAGTCCTGCGGCATAAGCACGGCGCACGGAATTCGGCGTGCGCCCCCCTCGGCCAGGGTCACCCGAGGGGAGAAACCGGGATCTTCGGCATACGACCGGACAGTCGCCACCGGTTTCCCGTCACGCAGGACCTGGGCGCTGGTGCCGGGCCGGCCGAGCGTCGCCGACATGAGCACGGTCACGTCCCCGGCCCGTACCGCCGTGTGCACACCGGGCTCCTGGGACACACGTTCCACGCCCAGTTCGTTCACGCGATACACATGAACTTCGCCAATTTCGGCGGCCTCCGCCTCCTCGCCCGCGGAGGCGGAAACCAGCACATCGCCCGCGCCCACGTCCAGCACCGCCCGGATGTGCAACTGACCGCTGGTCAGCGGCCGTTCGCCGACCGCCAGCACCCGGGCCCCACCCTCGTCCACAATGCGGACAAGCTGCCCGGAGGGGCTCCAGCAGGGCACCCCAGCGAAAAGTTCCAGCCAAATCGGATCTTCGTCGGCGTGCACCATCCGGGTGGCCCCGGTGTCCGGATCCACCGCCAGGAAGAGCTGGCTGCGCTGGTCCCGCGCCTGCACCAGAAGCAGCGGCGCACCCGCCGCTGACCAGTGCACACGCGCCAGATACGGATAGCGGGCCCGGTCCCAGGCGACCTCCTGGCGCTCCCCGTCGAGACCGAGCACGAACAGCCGTACCTCCGCGTTCGGGGTGCCGGCGGCGGGGTACGCGATGTCGACCGGCTCACGTTCCGGGTGGGCCGGATCCGCGATCCACCACCGCTTCACCGGCGTGTCGTCCACGCGCGCCACGAGCAGCCGACGCCCGTCCGGCGACCACCAGAAGCCCCGCGAACGCCCCATCTCCTCGGCCGCGACGAACTCCGCCAGGCCGTAGGTGACCTTCTCCGACTCCGGTTCGGCAAGCGCCCGATCCCGCTCTCCCTCGGCGCTCACGACCCGCAGCGCGCCCTGCGCGACGTACGCGATGTGCGTGCCGTCGGGCGACGGACGCGGGTCGATCACCGGTCCCGGAACCCGGAGTTCACGCGTTGCACCGTCCCGCAGCGCGGCCGTGAAAAGCCGCCCTGACAAGGCGAAAGACGCCAACTCCACGGCCGTGTCGGTGGCGTAGCCGACGATCCCGGCACCGCCCTCACGGCTGCGTTCCCGGCGTGCCCGCTCCTCGGCCGAGAGTTCCTCGGAGGCGCCGCCGAGCAGGGTGCGCGGATCGGCGGCCGGGCGCTCGGTGCCGTCCGGAAGGTCCAGGACCCACAGGGAGTTGGCCCGGTCGGTGCCAGAGCCGGAGCGGAGGAACGCGACACGCGAACCGTCGGGCGCCACGGTGAAAAAACGCGGCGCGCCGAGCGTGAACCGCTGTGTCCGGGCGTGCCGTCGGGGGAAGGAGTCAGCCTCGGTCGTCATACCCTGACCATATTGGCCATGCGCCCCCTTGTGCGGCCGTGCGCCGAGCGATGCGCGAGTACGGATAGTTATGATCACTACCGCTGTGTGGGTATGAACCTGCTGGCGTCTGCGTGGACTTGGGCAAGTGATCCGGATCTGGCGATCTTTGGAGGTGAGCCGCCGTGGCACTCTCGATTTCGGCGGTGGTGCTGCTGGCGATCATCGTCTTCCTGCTGATCAAGAAGTCAGGACTGAAAGGTGGCCACGCGGTCATCTGTATCCTGCTCGGTTTCTATCTCGCCTCCTCGACCATCGCACCCACGATCAGCCAGCTGACGACGAATGTCGCGAGCATGATCGGCAGCATCAAGTTCTGAGGACGGCCGCTACCGGGTACCCGGGGCGGTGACCTCGTAGGGTGGGTCCCATGACGGAACTCCCCGCCCGCCGTCTTCTGCTGGTGCACGCGCACCCGGACGACGAGTCGATCAACAACGGCGCGACCATGGCCCGGTATGCGGCCGAGGGCGCCCATGTGACGCTGGTCACGTGCACGCTCGGGGAGCGCGGTGAGGTCATCCCGCCCGAGCTGCGGCATCTGACGGGGGCCGCGCTGGGTATGCACCGGCGCGGTGAGCTGGCCGATGCCGTGCGCGCGCTCGGCGTCAGCGACGCCCGGCTGCTCGGCGGCGCGGGCCGCTACGGCGACTCCGGGATGATGGGCATTGCGGACAACGAGGACCCCGGCTGCTTCTGGCAGGCCGACGTCGACGAGGCCGCCGGGCAGCTCGCCGACGTGATCCTGGAGGTCCGCCCCCAGGTCCTCGTGACGTACGACGACCACGGCGGCTACGGCCATCCGGACCACATCCAGGCCCACCGCGTCGCCATGCGCGCCGTCGAGCTGGCGGAGGAGCGCGGCCACCGCATCGCCAAGGTCTACTGGAACCGCGTCCCGCGCTCCGTCGCCGAGGCCGCCTTCGAGCGCCTCCAGGACGAGCTGCCCGCACTGCCGTTCGACAAGAGCGCCTCCGTGGCCGACGTACCGGGTGTCGTGGCCGACGAGCGGGTCACCACCAGCGTCGACGGCACCGCGTACGCCGCCGCCAAGGCCGACGCGATGCGCGCCCACGTCACCCAGATCGCCGTGGCCGAGCCGTACTTCGCGCTCTCCAACGACCTGGCCCAGCCGCTGTTCACCACCGAGTACTACGAGCTGGTGCGCGGTGCGGGCGAGGCGGGGGAGACCGACCTGTTCGCGGGCGTCGAGGAGGCGGTGGCGTGAGCAACAACCAGCCGGGCTCGCTGCTCGCCCAGCCGCTGCAACGCCCCTCCGCCGCACGGATGGCCGCCTACGCCGGCCTCTTCCTCCTCGGTGCCGTCGTCGGCCTCGCGGGGACCCTGCTGCAGGCCGCCTGGTTCCCCGGCGGGCTGCTCCTCGGCTTCGCCGGCGCGGCCGGGACCTTCCTCGGCGGGGCGTACGCCACCGGCGGCCGGGGCGGGGCCGTGGCACCGGTGGCCGGCTGGATCATCGCCGTCATCCTCCTCACCACCTCGCGCCCCGAAGGCGACTTCCTGTTCACCGCCGGAGGCGCCTCCTATCTCTTCCTGCTGGGCGGCATGGCGCTCGCTGTGATCTGCGCCACCCTCGGCGCGGGACGGCAACCCGGGGGCGGTCCTGCCCGACTTGGCAAGTGACGTACCACTTCGCCATGCGGCGCACGTGCGAGTCCGGTGTGGGTTTCCTCAGCGCCCATGGGATAAGCGCCAGAAGTGGCCAGTATGGTGGTGCGCGCCGCCGAGCCGTCCGCATGTTCAGGTCGTCACGGGCGGTGGAGCCAACTGGGAGAACCTGCCTTGAGTCGTGAAACTGACACTCCGTCCTCCGGGCCCAACGGGCGCGGCGGAGCCGCATACCCCTCCGGCACGCCGCCGTACGGGACCCCCATGGCTACCGACGACGGTACGGACGCGGGCCGTTCGGGCACGCGACCGGAGGAGAAGAAGACCGAGACCACGCTGACGACCCGGATCCGGATCAACATTCCCGGGTCCCGGCCCATTCCGCCGGTGGTCGTGCGCAAGCCCGTCGGGGAGTCCGACGGCGCCGGGTCCACCGGCTCCACCGGATCCACCGGATCCACCGGGGACGAGGCGCCCGCCGCCGATCCGCGGCCCGTGCCCGAACAGCGGACGGCCTCCGCCGCCGACACGCCCGCCGAGCCCGCGGCCCAGGCCGAGGAGAAGACCAGCGACTGGTTCGCGCCCCGCAAGTCCTCGGCACCCAAGGGCGGTCCGGGCGGCGGCGGCACGAACGGGGCCGGGGGGCAGGGCGGTTCCAGTGCCGCCGGCGGCGCACCGGGCGCCCGTACGAGTGGTCCGGGTACGTCCGGTACGACCGGTACCACCGGCGCACGCCCGGGCGGCGGCCGGTCCGGCGGCGGACGTCCGGGCGGTGTGGTCGGCTCCATGAGCGTCCCGGGCGGCTCCCGCTCCGGCACCACGAACGGCCAGGGACTGCCCGGCGCCACCGGCGGCCCCGTCGCCCCCGGGCACGGCGGCGGCACCGGCTCCTTCGACGTCACCGAGGCACTCAACGCCGGCCCGCTGGGCCCCGGCTCCCGCCCCGGCGCGTCCGGCGCGTCCGAACCCAGCCGCGACGACCTGCCGTACTTCTCGGAGAACGGCGCCGCGGGTGCGGCCGGTCACGACGGCTTCGGCAACTCCGGCACTCCCGGCGCGAACGGCCAGAGCGGCTACGGCGGCTCCGGTGCCGCGGGCGCCGGCGGGCACGACGGCTTCGGCGGCGCGGGCGCGAGCGGTGCCAACGGGCGCGGCGGCGCCAGCGGCTTCAACGGCCCGAACGGGCGCGGCGGCCACGACGGCTTCGGCGGCCCGGCCGGCCCCACCAGCGGCCCGGTCACCGGCGACGGCACCCTCCTGCCGTCGGCCGGCGGTCCCCGTCCCGACAGCGGCGAACCCTTCGGTGGCGAACCCTTCGGCGGTCCGGCCGGCTTCGACGTCCCCGGGCACCCCGGCGCCGAGGGCACCTCGGCCCCGCGCAGCGCCCTCGCCGACCTGGCCGACCTCGAAGGCCCGGCGGCCCCCGGCGCGCCCCTCGGCGGCGCCGGCCTCGGCCCCGGCGGCGGGCTCAGCGACGACACCGCGATCCTCACCCCGCAGAAGCCGGCGCCCGAACCGGGCACGCCCGGCTACCGCCCCGTCGACAACGTCTCCGGACACACCGTCACCAGCGGCATCCCGGTCGTCCCCGGCGCCGGCGGCTCCCCGTTCGGCGGCCCCGGCGGCCCGGCCGCGCCCACGGCACCCAAGCCGGAGCCGGCCGCCGCACCCAAGGCGCAGGCCAAGGCGAAGAAGAAGGGCCGCAGCAAACTGGTGCTGCTCGGCGCCGGCGTGGTCGTGCTCGCGGGCGGTGCCTACGGCGCCGGGCTGCTGATGAACCACACCGACGTGCCCAAGGGCACCACGGTGCTCGGCCTCGACATCGGCGGCGGCACCCGCGACGACGCCGTCAAGAAGCTCGACGACGCCTTCGGCAGCCGGGTGAACAAGCCGCTGAAGCTCACCGTCGACGGCAGGACGGTGACCCTCACCCCGGGGAACGCAGGCCTCCAGTTCGACTTCCAGGCCACCGTGAGCAAGGCCGCGACCAGCGACTACAACCCGGTCCACGTCATCGGCTCGCTCTTCGGCCAGAAGCGTGTCATCGCGCCGGAGATGCCGGTGGACGAGGAGAAGCTCCAGGCCGCCCTCCAGCAGGCGGGCGGCGGCTCCGGCCTGTCGACCGACGGCACCGTCAAGTTCGAGGCGGGCAAGGCCGTCGCCGTCTACGGCAAGGCGGGCAAGGGCATCGACGCGGCCCAGTCGACCCAGGCGGTCGAACAGGCTTACCGCACCCTGATCGAGACGGGCACCGCGAACCCGGTCGCCGTACCGACGACCACCCGGCAGCCGACGGTGTCGAACGCCGAGGTCGACCGCGAGATGAAGGAGTTCGCGCAGCCGGCGATGTCGGGCAAGGTGACCGTGATGACGGACGCCGCGCACTCGATCGCGATGGGCCCGGAGAAGTCGCTCTGGAAGTTCCTCAGGGTGACGGCCGTCAACGGCAAGCTGGTCGACAAGCCCGACCTGGCCGCCCTGCAGCAGCTGTACGGCAAGACCTTCGACGGCGTGCTCATCGCCCGCGGCAACGGCAAGAAGACGCCCATCACCCCCGAGGACGTCTACGGCGCCCTGCGCCAGGCGCTGATGAGCAAGACCAACCGGGTCGCGGTCATCTCCACCAACCCCAGTTAGTCACGCGGTACACAGGGGGCGCCCAGGTTCCGACGGGCGCCCCCTTCGCCGTCCCTGTCACCAGGCGTCATCCGATCCGTATGACATCTGTCATCCGCCTCTCAGGACCCCCGACACTGCCGGAGGGACGGGCCGCTCGGCGAGCATGGGGACATGACAACGACTGCGGCACCGGCCACCACCACCCCGGTGGTCGGCTTCGACCAGGTGACCAAGACATACGGCAGTGTGCGGGCGGTGGACGGGCTCTCGCTGAAGCTGTACCCCGGCGAGACCGTCGCCCTCCTCGGCCCGAACGGGGCCGGCAAGTCCACCACCCTCGACCTGCTCCTCGGTCTGAAGAACGCCGACAGCGGCACCGTGAACCTGTTCGGGACCAGCCCCCGCGAGGCCATCGTCGCCGGGCGTGTCGGCGCCATGCTGCAGAGCGGCGGCCTGATGGACGAGGTCACCGTCGCCGAGATGGTGAAGCTGGCCTGCTCGCTGCACCCGAAGCCGTACAAGGCCGCCGATGTGATGGCTCGCGCCGGCATCACGCAGATCGCCGACCGCAAGGTCAACAAGCTCTCCGGCGGCCAGGCCCAGCGCGTCCGGTTCGCCCTCGCCACCGCCGGCGACAGCGACCTGATCATCCTGGACGAGCCGACGACCGGCATGGACGTCTCCGCCCGCCAGGCCTTCTGGGCCACCATGCGCGAACAGGCCGACCAGGGCCGTACCGTCCTGTTCGCCACCCACTACCTCGAAGAGGCCGACGCCATCGCCGACCGGGTCCTCGTGCTGCACCGCGGCCGGCTCCTCGCCGACGGCACCGCCGCCGAGATCAAGGCCAAGGCGGGCGCCCGCCGGATCGCCTTCGACCTGGAGGGCGAGATCGACCAGACCGCCCTGCGCGCGCTGCCCTTCCTGACCTCGATCGACGTATCCGGGCAGACCGTCCGCATCCAGTCGTCCGACGCCGACGCCACCGTCCACGCCCTGTACGGCCTCGGTGTCTACCCCCGCAACCTCGAAGTCGCCGGCCTCGGTCTGGAGCAGGCCTTCGTCGCCATCACGGAGGCCGAGGAGGCCAAGAAGTCATGAACGCCCTGATCAAGCTCGAACTGGCCCGCGCCTTCCGCAACAAGAAGTTCCTGTTCTTCTCGGTGCTCTACCCGGCGATCCTCTTCCTGATCTTCTCCAGCAGCTCCGGCTCGAACCAGAAGGTCGACGGCACCGGCCAGACCGTCGCCACCTACCTGATGGTCTCCATGGCCTCCTTCGGCGCCCTGACCGCCGTGCTGATGGGCAACAGCGAGCGCATCGCCAAGGAGCGCGAGAGCGGCTGGGTACGGCAGCTGCGGCTGACCCCGCTCCCCGGGCGCGGCTACGTCCTCGCCAAGACGGCCAGCGCGGCCGTGGTGAGCCTGCCGTCGATCGTCGTGGTCTTCGCGGCCGCCGCCGCGATCAAGCACGTACGCCTGGACGCCTGGCAGTGGCTCGCGCTCACCGGTGTCATCTGGGCCGGCAGCCTGGTCTTCGCCGCGCTCGGCGTCGCCATCGGCTACGTCGCCTCCGGGGACGCGGTCCGCCCCATCACGATGATCATCTACTTCGGTCTGTCGATCCTCGGCGGCCTGTGGATGCCGAGCACGACCTTCCCGAAGATCCTCCAGGACATCGCGAAGTGGCTGCCCACGCACGCGTACGCTGCTCTCGGGCGGGCGATCGAGCAGAGCCAGGCCCCGCACGCGACGGACATCGCCATCCTCGCCGTCTACTTCGTCCTGTTCGCGGGCGGCGCGGCCTGGCTGTACCGGAAGGACACGCTGAAGGCGTGAGCACCATGACGGAAGACCGGACGGCCGACACCTGGCAGGACACGGCCATGGGCCGGCCGCCCCGCAACCGGCGCGAGCTGAGGGTCAAACTGGTCTGGATCGGCGTCTGGCTGGTCTTCCTCAGCTCGCCGGTCGGCGACCTCGCGAGCGGCCGGCACACCACGGGCGCCACCGTCGCCGGCACCCTCGGCCTGACGGCGTTCGTCGCCGCCTACCTCTCGCTGGTCTTCCGCCGCATGGGCAAGCCGTTCTCGCCACGCCTGACCGTCTCGCTGCTCACGGTCCTCGGCGTGCTCGCCCCCGTCCTGGCCTACAGCCTGGGCAGGGACTGGCTCGGCCTGTTCGTCTACGTCTCGGTGGCCTGCGGGGCGACCCTGCCGGTCCGGGCGGCCTCCTGGGCGATCCCGGCGACCGGCGTGGTCATGTACCTCGTGGGACTGCACTCCGACGAGAAGGAGGCCCGCGGACTGCTGCTCCTGGTGGTCCTCATCGGGTTCGCGATGACGGGCGTGGGCCAACTCATCCGTACGACCATCGAGTTGCGCAAGGCGCGGGCCACCGTCGCCCATCTCGCCGCCAACGAGGAGCGGCTGCGCCTCGCCCGCGATCTGCACGACCTGCTCGGCCACTCCCTCTCCCTGATCACGCTGAAGAGCGAGCTGGCCGGCCGGATGCTGCCCGACCACCCCGACAAGGCGGCCCAGCAGGTCGCCGACATCGAGCAGGTCAGCCGGCAGGCGCTGGTCGACGTACGGGAGGCGGTCACCGGCTACCGGCGGCCGAGGCTCGCCGCCGAACTCGCCGGCACCGAGGTCGCCCTGACCGCCGCCGGCATCACCCCCGACGTGCCCGCCGATCCCGACCTCACCGGTGTCCCGGAGGAGTCCGAGTCCGCGCTCGCCTGGGCGCTGCGCGAGGCGGTCACCAACGTGGTCCGGCACAGCGGCGCCGACCGGTGCCTCGTCCGGCTCACCCACCGCCAGACCCTGGACGGCCCGGTCCTCGAACTCACCGTCGAGGACGACGGATCCGGCGGTGTCGGCAGCGTCCCGGGCAACGGTCTGACCGGCCTGACGGAGCGGCTGGAGAAGGCCGGCGGCAGCCTGGAGGCGAGCTGGATCAAGCACGGATTCCGCCTGGTCGCCCGCGTCCCCACGGCCCCCGCGGGGGACGTAGGATCCGGGGCATGACGAGCCCGATCAAGGTCCTGCTGGCCGAGGACCAGTCCATGGTCCGTGAGGCGCTGGCCGCGCTGCTCGGTCTGGAGGACGACATCGAGGTCGTCGCCCAGGTCGCGCGCGGCGACCAGGTGCTGGCCGCCGTCGGCGCGCACGGCGTGGACGTGGCTCTGCTCGACATCGAGATGCCCGGCTGCACCGGCATCGAGGCGGCCGCCCAGGTGCACCGGGAGTTTCCGCAGGTCAAGCTGGTCGTGCTGACCACCTTCGGTCGCCCCGGCTATCTGCGCAGCGCCATGGAGGCGGGCGCGGACGCCTTCCTCGTCAAGGACGCCCCGGCCGCCCAGCTCGCCGAGGCGATCCGCAAGGTGCTCTCCGGTGAGCGGGTCATCGACCCCACCCTCGCCGCCGCCGCGCTCGCCGAGGGCGCCAACCCGCTCACCGAACGCGAACGCGAGGTGCTCCGCGCGGCGGCCGACGGCGCGACCAACGCGGAACTGGCCAAGGCCCTCCATCTCTCCCAGGGCACGGTCCGCAACTACCTCTCCACGGCCATCCAGAAGCTGGCGGTGCGCAACCGGGCGGAGGCGGTGCGGACGGCGCGGGAGAAGGGGTGGCTCTGAGAGGTCAGTTGAGCATCGCCCGTGCTGTCCGGGCCTGTTGCCGCACCTTGTGGGCGGTCGACTCGTCGACGACCTCGATCAGGTCGGCGTAGGCGTCCAGTTCCTCCGCGCCGGTCACGAACTCGCCGCGCTGCACGAGCAGTTGGCCCCGCTCGTAGCGCAGCCGCGCCGGATGCGACGGCACCAGCAGGGCCAGCTCCACGGCCGACAGCGCCACGTCCGACCGCTCGGGCCGGACGGTGGCCCAGGCGCGGATGTTGTTGAGGATCCGCTGGACGACCTCCAGCGGCGGCGCGGGCTCCAGCATGCCGGGATCCAGCGGCGCCCCCGTGGCCCCCACCACCAGCAGCTCCGCGTCGGTCCCGGTCAGCACCCGCCCGCCCTCGAACGGATCGGCCAGCACCTGCTCCTCGGCGGTGCCGAACCCGACCACGAAGTGCCCCGGCAGCGCGACCCCGTACACCGGGGCGCCTGCCCGCCGGGCGACCTCCAGCCACACCACCGACAGCAGGATCGGCAGCCCGCGCCGGCGCCGCAGCACCTCGTGCAGCAGGGACGACTCCAGCCGCTGGTAGTCGCCGGGCGTCCCGTGGAACCCGTAGCGCCCGCCCAGCAGCCGTCGTACGGCCTCCGCCCACGCGCGCGGCCCGCCCGGCCGGTACGGCAGCTCGCCCGCCAGCCGGTCCAGCTCCAGCTGCGCCACGTCGATCCCGGCCTCGTCCAGCTCCCCGTCCGCCGTGGCCCCGATCAGCAGACACAACGCCGCCAGATCCGGCCGCTCGGCCCGCGCCTCCTCGGCGAACCTGCGGCGCAGCTCGGCCGCCCGCTCCGGCGAGGGCGGATGCGGCGGCGGCAGATGCGGGTGACGCATGACTGACTCATGCCCTTCCACGACGGTTTCCCAGGGTGTCCTGCGACGGTTTTTCTACGACGGCTGCTCCTGCGGTGCCCGGTAGTGGTGGTACGCGTGGTGCGGGGTGAAGCCCAGCTCGGTGTACAGGGCGCGGGCGCCGGCGTTGTCCGTCTCGACCTGGAGCCAGGCCGCCGACGCGCCCTCCTCCAGGGCCCGCCGGGCCAGCGCGGCCATCACCTCCGTGGCGAGGCCCTGCCGGCGCCGGCCGGGGTCCACCTCGACGGCGGCGAACCCGGCCCACCGCCCGTCCACGACACACCGCCCGATGGCCGCCGGAGTCTCACCCTCCCCCAAGCTCTCGGCTTCGCCCGGGCAGGGGGCACCCCCACCGCCGGGCACGGTCGCGAACCACACCGACGGACCGCCCCCGAGCACCTGCAGGGCCACCTCGCTCACCCCCTTGCGCTGGTACCGGGCGAGCCATGCCTCGTCCGCCTCCCGGGCCAGGACCACACCCGCGCCCTCGGCCCGGTCCGCGACCGGCGCCAGGGCACCGGTCCACACCTCGGCGGTCACCTCCCGCACCCAGCCGCGCCGCTCCAGCTCCGCGCACAGCAGCTCCTGCGTGCCCTCGGCGCCGGTGGCGGTCTGGATGTAGGCGGGCAGACCACGCTCGCCGTACCAGCGGCGTACGGCGTCCAGGGCCGCGTCGAGGGGAAGCCCGGGATCGCCGAGCGGCAGCACACTGTTGGCCCGCCGGGTGAAGCCCGCCCGTCGCCCGGCCACCACCCCGGCCGGACGCGCTTCGCGCGGCACCTTCTCGACCGCAGCCCGCAGTTCCCAGTCCCCGAGCCGCTCGCTCTCCACCGGCCGCCAGCCCCGCGAGACGATGCGAGCGAGTTCCTCGTACGACGCGGCGGGGCCGCGCCGGCGCGCGGGGGCCGCCGGTACCACCTTGCCCGCTACCACGACGGCTTCCGGGATGCGGACACTTTCCCCGTTCCGGCGTGTGATCATGAGCACGCCATCAGTCCATGATGTGAGAACACCCACCGTGTCGGTGAACTTCTCCGGTGTCGTGCCGGGGTCCGCCAACCGCCGTACGGAGACGCGTTTCCCCACGTCAGAAGGGGTAATTCGGACTTCCAGACGTCCTGTCGCCGAGATTTCCACTGGTCAGTTCACCCCTCCTGTTCGGATCATGCTCCGGAACGGAGATACTAGGGGCGGGCATCGACGACGCCGCGCTCCCGCGCGCCAGGCGGCGGAGCCTGAGGAGGCCCGCCAGCGCCCTATCGAGGAGGAACGACAGCGTGACCTACGTCATCGCGCAGCCTTGTGTCGACGTGAAGGACAAGGCGTGCATCGAGGAGTGCCCGGTCGACTGCATTTACGAGGGCTCCAGGTCCTTGTACATCCACCCGGACGAATGCGTCGACTGTGGTGCCTGTGAGCCGGTCTGCCCGGTCGAGGCGATCTTCTACGAGGACGACGTCCCGGAGGAGTGGAAGGACTACTACAAGGCGAACGTCGAGTTCTTCGACGAGCTGGGTTCGCCCGGCGGTGCCAGCAAGCTGGGGCTGATCGAGCGTGACCACCCGTTCGTCGCCGCGCTGCCGCCGCAGGCGGAGGGCGAGTAATCCGCGTAAGCCGAATCGCCGCCTCGGTCCCGTACGGCCCGGTCATCCCGATCGCCGCCGCACGGGACCGAGGCGTTTGCCGCACCGTACGAAAGTGAGCCTGATTCCCGTGTCCGCAGTCTCCGACCGGCTCCCCACCTTCCCCTGGGACAAGCTGGAGCCGTACAAGAAGACGGCCGCCGCGCACCCCGGCGGGATCGTCGACCTGTCCGTGGGCACCCCGGTCGACGCCGTGCCCGAGCTGATCCAGAAGGCCCTGATCGACGCGGCCGACTCCCCGGGCTATCCGACCGTGTGGGGCACGCCGGCGCTGCGTGACGCGATCACCGGCTGGCTGGAGCGCCGCCTCGGCGCCCGCGAGGTCACCCACCGCCATGTCCTGCCGGTGGTCGGCTCCAAGGAACTGGTCGCCTGGCTGCCGACCCAGCTCGGCCTCGGCCCCGGCGACACGGTGGCCTACCCGCGCCTGGCCTACCCGACGTACGAGGTCGGCGCCCGCCTCGCCCGCGCGGACTACGCGGTCTACGACGACCCGCGCGACCTGGACCCGGCGCACCTGAAGCTCCTCTGGCTGAACTCGCCGTCGAACCCGACCGGCAAGGTCATCCCGAAGGAGGACCTGACCGCGATCGTCGCCTGGGCGCGCGAGCACGGCGTCCTGCTGGTCTCCGACGAGTGCTACCTGGAGCTGGGCTGGGAGGCCGACCCGGTCTCGGTCCTGCACCCGGACGTCAACGGCGGCTCGTACGACGGCATCGTGGCCGTCCACTCCCTGTCCAAGCGCTCCAACCTTGCGGGGTACCGCGCGGCCTTCATCGCCGGCGATCCGGCCGTCCTCGGCCCGCTGCTGGAGATCCGCAAGCACGGCGGCATGATGACCTCGGCGCCGACCCAGGCGGCGGTCGTGGCGGCCCTCGGCGACGACGCCCACGTCCACGAGCAGCGCGAGCGCTACGCGGCCCGCCGCGAGGCCCTGCGCGCGGCTCTCCTCGGCCACGGCTTCCGCATCGAACACAGCGAGGCCAGCCTCTACCTGTGGGCCACGAGGGACGAGTCCTGCTGGGACACGGTCGCCCACCTGGCCGACCTGGGCATCCTGGTGGCCCCGGGGGACTTCTACGGCGAGGCGGGCGAGAAGTTCGTACGCGTGGCACTGACGGCGACGGACGAACGGGTCCAGGCCGCGGTGGAGCGCCTCTAAGCGGACCTGGTGAAGTCCACTGCGGTTCGGCAGCTCCCTCAAGGGGCGCGGGGAACTGCGCGACCAGCCAAGACGGGGCCGCAGCCGGACGACGGCCCGTCGCCGCACATCCAGCGGAGCGCTTAGCGGCAAAGCCGACGGGGCCCAGGGAACTCCCTGGACCCCGTCGGCCGGTCAAGCCGGCGGCAGCGAACCCTCAGCCGCCCAGCGGCAGCCCCTGGACCGGCAGGTTCGACGTCGGCAGGACGCCGCCCTTCGCCGTGCCGGACGCGGCGTCCCCGACGACGTTGCCGGCGGTCTGGGCGACGCCGCCCGCGGCGTTCTGCGCCACCGGCGCCGTCTTCTTCAGGGCACCGCCGCCGGTCTGGCCCGCGGCCGGCACCGCCGTCCCGACCACGTGGCCGCCCGCGTTGCCCGCGAGCGAGGTGACGCTCTTCGCGGCGCCGTCGGCGGTGTTGGCGGCGTGCGTGGCGTCCAGGGCGCTCAGGCCGCCCAGGTTCGGGGCCACCTCCGGCAGGTTCGTGGCCGCACCGGCAGAGCCGGCCGCACCGACCCCGGCTGCCGCTCCCGCTGCGACGATCAGCGCGGCACGAGCGATCCGGCGGGTCAGAGGGAGGGACATGATGCTCCATTCGACGGAAGACAACGGTGTGAAGGTCCGGGTCCGGTTCCGGGCTCGGACGCCGTGACTACCGCTCGAAGCCCGCGAAGGTTGCGGACGCCCCAGGTAACGAATGGATAACGCATCGCATTATCAGGTGTGGATAAAAACGGGCAAAGAGCGTCCGTCGCGCATCCCGCAGAATCCTTACGGCCCGTGATTTCCCGGGGTTTCCGACTCCGACCCGGGAACGGCGCGCAGGCGGGGGCGGGCGGGTGGCCGCGCAACCCGCCCGAGTGACCCTCCGTACTACTGTCCGGCCACGATCCGGACGACCCCCTGGGACGGGCCCGCCCCACCGGTCCCGTCCGCGACGACCGTCCTCCACTGGTCGCTGGTGCTCCCGGCGGTCCACTCGCGCCCCGCGTACGACACCCGCTGGATGTGCAGCGCCGACGAGTTCGCGACCGCCCACTGCGCCAGCTGCCAGCCCCGCTGCCGCTCGCCGCGCCCGCTCGCGTCCGTCCGCGTGCCCTGC
Source organism: Streptomyces sp. CoH27 (assembly GCF_020181035.1). GTDB lineage: Bacteria > Actinomycetota > Actinomycetes > Streptomycetales > Streptomycetaceae > Streptomyces > Streptomyces camelliae. The sequence goes on along the minus strand of NZ_JAIQYY010000012.1, from coordinate 116,862 downwards.
GGCACCGGAACCGTCACCGTCCGCCCCTGCGCGGTCGCGGTCACGCTCGGCGCCGGAGACGGCGACGGCACCGGGACACCGCCCACCTCCGCCCCGGTCTCCTGGAGCGCGTCCCGCCCGAAGTCCCGTACCAGCGCGCTGCGCACGGCGTCCGGACCGGTCGTCACCCCGGCCTGCGGACGCCCGTCGCAGGTCAGCGTGGCCGCCGCGGTCCCCGTCAGGGCCGCCGCCAGCAGCGTGGCGTCCGACTCGTGCTTGGCGTACGCCTCCGGGTAGCCGCTGAGCTGCACCCGCTGGGCCGCCTCGGTCAGCGGCATCTCGGTGTAGCCCGGCACCCGCGCCAGATGGGCGTAGAAGATGCCCGCCGCGTACGCCGGGTCCAGGATCTGCTGCTGGGTGCCCCAGCCCTGCGAGGGCCGCTGCTGGAACAGGCCCAGCGAATCCCGGTCGCCGTGCTGGATGTTGCGCAGCCCGGACTCCTGGATGGCCGTGGCCAGCGCGATCGTCACGGCCCGCTCGGGCATCCCGCGCCCGGTGCCGACGGCCGCGATCGTCGCCGCGTTCGACGCCTGCTCCGGCGTGAACTCGTACGACGTACCGTCACCGGTGTCCGACACCACCTTGCAGCCGCGCGCGCCACCCCCTCCGGTGACGTACTGCACCACGAGATAGGCGGCGACACCGCAGAGGACCAACAGGGCCGCGGTGTAACGGAAAACACGACCGCGACGCTTGGGACGGGTGGGGGACGGCTCTGACACGCGTACAAGGTACTGGAGGCCCGCCGGGCCCTCACGGGGGGTCAGCGGACAGCGCTTTCCCGCCGGTCCCGGCGACCGGCGCGCTAGGGTCGGGGGCATGGCCGACACCTCGCTTGACCTCACGCTCGACGCCGCCGCGCTCACCGCGCGGCTCGTGGACTTCCCCTCCGAGAGCGGCACCGAGAAGCCGCTCGCGGACGCGATCGAGGCCGCCCTGCGCGCCCTGCCGCACCTGACGGTGGACCGCCACGGCAACAACGTGATCGCCCGCACCCACCTGGGCCGCACCGAGCGTGTCATCCTGGCCGGCCACATCGACACCGTCCCGATCGCGGACAACGTGCCCTCACGCCTCGACGAGGACGGCGTCCTGTGGGGCTGCGGCACCTGCGACATGAAGTCCGGCGTCGCGGTCCAGCTGCGCATCGCGGCCACCGTCCCCGCCCCCAACCGCGACCTCACCTTCGTCTTCTACGACAACGAGGAGGTCGAGGCGAGCCTCAACGGCCTCAAGCATGTCGCGGAGGCCCATCCGGAGTGGCTCCAGGGCGACTTCGCGGTCCTGCTGGAGCCGTCCGACGGCCAGGTCGAGGGCGGCTGCCAGGGCACCCTGCGCATGCTGCTGAAGACCACGGGCGAGCGGGCGCACTCCGCGCGCTCCTGGATGGGCTCCAACGCCATCCACGCGGCCGCCCCGATCCTGGCCCGCCTGGCGGCCTACGAGCCCCGCTACCCCGTGATCGACGGCCTGGAGTACCGCGAGGGCCTGAACGCGGTGCGCGTTGCCGGGGGAGTGGCGGGCAACGTCATCCCGGACGAGTGCGTGGTCACCGTCAACTTCCGCTACGCCCCCGACCGCACCGAGGAGGAGGCGATCGCGCACGTCCGCGAGGTCTTCGCCGACTGCGGAGTGGCCGAGTTCGTGGTCGACGACCACAGCGGCGGCGCGCTGCCCGGCCTGTCCCACCCGGCCGCGGCGGCCTTCATCGAGGCGGTCGGCGGCACCCCGCAGCCGAAGTACGGCTGGACGGACGTCTCCCGGTTCTCCGCCCTCGGCATCCCCGCTGTCAACTACGGCCCGGGCAACCCGCACTTGGCGCACAAGCGCGACGAGCGCGTGGACACGGCGAAGATCCTCGCGGGCGAGGAGCGCCTGCGGAACTGGCTCACCGCCTGAAGAGCGCTACAGGGCCGGTACGGCGCTGCACACCGGACATCGTGACGTCCCCCCTCCGTAACCCGCGGCGATCTAGTCTGAGATCGAACTACCCGCACGTGGAGGGAGCGCACATGGCTACCGGCAACCCCGAGGGAAAGAAGATCCCGCCGGACGAGCAGCGCCTGGGCCCGGTCCTCCGACGGCGCGGGCAGGTGATGGCCAGCACGACCGACCAGCGGCTGCTGGACGAGCGCGCCCCCACCGACTGGGTCCACACCGACCCCTGGCGGGTGTTGCGGATCCAGTCGGAGTTCATCGAGGGCTTCGGCACGCTCGCCGAACTCCCGCCCGCCATCAGCGTGTTCGGCTCGGCGCGCACACCGGTGGACTCACCGGAGTACGACGCGGGCGTCCGGCTCGGCCGGGGCCTGGTCGAGGCGGGCTGGGCGGTGATCACCGGCGGCGGCCCGGGCGCGATGGAGGCGGCCAACCGGGGCGCCTGCGAGGCGGGCGGCATCTCGGTCGGCCTCGGCATCGAGCTGCCCTTCGAGCAGGGACTGAACCCCTACGTCGACATCGGCCTGAACTTCCGCTACTTCTTCGTCCGCAAGATGATGTTCGTGAAGTACGCGCAGGGCTTCGTGGTCCTGCCCGGCGGCCTCGGCACCCTCGACGAACTCTTCGAGGCCCTCACCCTGGTCCAGACCCAGAAGGTCACCCGCTTCCCGATCGTCCTGTTCGGCAGCGCGTACTGGGGCGGCCTGGTCGACTGGCTCAAGAACACCCTGGTGGCCCAGGGCAAGGCCGCCGAGAAGGACCTCCTCCTCTTCCACGTCACCGACGAGGTGGAAGAGGCAGTGGCCCTGGTGTCGAAGGAGGCGGCCCGTTAGGCCCTGGCGCGGGGCTTCGGCCGGTGTCTGCCGGCAACCGGTGGTGCAGCTCGCCCGCGGGCCACTGCCCCCCTGGACCCCGACCTGTGCCCACCCCGCCCACCCGCCACCCGACTCAGTCCGCTGGTGCGCGGGGCAGCGGCTGTCCGTCCACCCTGGCCTGCTGCCTTTGCCTCTCGACCGACCGAGACAGGTGGGTGTGGTGGGCGAACGGGGGGTCAGGGGGCGCAGCCCCCTGGTCGGTCAGGCCAGACCCCGGCGAGCCACGGCAGGTGGGCGGTACCCGGCGATGGAGGCCACCATCTCCAGCACCTGCCGGGTCTCGGCCACCTCGTGGACCCGGTACACCTGCGCGCCGAGCCACGCCGACACCGCGGTCGTGGCCAGCGTGCCGATCAGCCGTTCCTTCACGGGCCGGTCCAGCGTCTCGCCGACGAAGTCCTTGTTGGACAGCGACACCAGCACCGGCCACCCCGTGGCGGCCATCTCCGGCAGCCGCCGCGTCGCCTCCAGGCTGTGCCGCGTGTTCTTCCCGAAGTCGTGCCCGGGGTCGATCAGCACCGACTCCCGCGGCACGCCCAGCGCGACCGCCCGCTCGGCCAGCCCCACGGTCACGTCCAGGATGTCGGCCATGACGTCGTCGTACGTCACCCGGTGCGGACGCGTGCGCGGCTCCACACCACCCGCGTGCGTGCACACCAGCCCGACCTTGTACCGAGCCGCGACCTCCGCGAGCCCGGGGTCGACCCCGCCCCACGCGTCGTTCAGCAGATCCGCGCCCGCCTCGCACACCGCCTCGCCGACCGAGGCCCGCCAGGTGTCCACGCTGATGATCACGTCCGGGAAGCGCCGCCGCACCTCGGCCACGAAGCCGACCGTCCGCCGCGCCTCCTCCTCGGCCGTGACCTCCTCGCCCGGCCCGGCCTTCACCCCGCCGATGTCGATGATCGCAGCACCCTCGGCCACCGCCTGCTCCACGCGCGTGAGGGCCGGCTCGTCCCGGAACGTCGCCCCCTGGTCGTAGAAGGAGTCGGGGGTCCGGTTCACGATCGCCATGATCACCGGCTCGTGCGCCCCGAATTCCCGCCTGCCCAGCCTGAGCATCCGCTGTGACCTCTCCTCGATCGTCCGGCGTTACGGCCGCCTGTGACCCTAACTGTCAGAGTCGCATGGCACGATCGGACCTGACAGTTTCAGCGTCCGGCAGAGAGCGTGGGGACCCTGGCGATGGTGATGTTCTTGTTCCTGGTCATCGCACTGGCCGTCGTGGTCGCCGCGGTGACGCTCGCCGTGGTGGGCGGCGGTGACAGAAGCCCGCTGCCCGAGGTGGCGCCGGACCGGCTCCAGGACCCGCTGCCCGCCGACCGGCCGGTGGACCGCGCCGACGTGGAGAGCCTGCGCTTCCCGGTCGCCCCGCGCGGCTACCGCATGGCGGACGTCGACGACGCCCTCGGCCGGCTCGCCGCCGAGATCGCCGAGCGGGACTCCCGGATCGCCGACCTGGAGTCGGCGCTGGCCGGAGCCAGAGCCGCGGCGGCACACGTCCGCATGGACAAGCCCGGTCCCCCGGAGGACCGGCGATGAGCGACGGAGCGGCCCTCGCCGGGCCCGACGGCGCCCTGCGCTGTCCGTGGGCGCTGTCCACCGACGACTACGTGTCGTACCACGACGAGGAGTGGGGCCGCCCGGTCCACGGCGACGACGCCCTCTTCGAGCGGATCAGCCTGGAGGCCTTCCAGTCGGGCCTGTCCTGGATCACGATCCTGCGTCGCCGTCCCGGCTTCCGCGCGGCCTTCGCCGGCTTCCGCATCGAGAAGATCGCCGCCTTCACGGACGACGACCGCGAGCGGCTGCTGGCCGACGCGGGCATCATCCGCAACCGCGCCAAGATCGACGCGACCCTCGCCAACGCGCGCGTGCTCGCCGACTGGGCCGAGGGCGACCTGGACGACCTGATCTGGTCCCACGCCCCGGACGCGGCCGGCCGCCCGGCCCCGAAGACCCTGGCCGACGTCCCGGCGGTGACCCCCGAGTCCACGGCCCTGTCCAAGGCTCTGAAGAAGCGGGGCCTGAGATTCGTGGGCCCGACGACGGCGTACGCGCTGATGCAGGCGTGCGGGCTGGTGAACGACCACTTGGAAGCGTGCGTCAGCCGCACCAGCCCGCCCGCCCGCTGACCGCTCAGCGGCCCAGGTACTTCGGCTTCTCCTTGTTGACGAAGGCCTGCACGGCGATCGCGTGATCCTCGGACTGCCCCGCCCGGGTCTGGAGTTCGTCCTCCTTCTCCAGCGTCTCCACGAGCGAGTGCGACAGCCCGAAGGCGACCGCCTCCTTGATCGCCGCGTACGCCACCGTCGGCCCCGCGGCGAGCGCCCGCGCCACCTTCTCGGCCTCCTCGCGCAGCTCGGCGGCGGGTACGACCCGGTTGGCGATGCCCAGCTCCAGCGCGTCCTGTGCGCTGATGCTGCGCGGGAAGAGCAGCAGGTCGGCGGCGCGGCTCGGGCCGATCACCCGGGGCAGGGTCCAGGAGATCCCGGAGTCGGCGGTCAGGGCGACCCCCGCGAACGACGTGTTGAAGGCGGCGGTGTCGGCGACCAGCCGGTAGTCCGCGGCGAGCGCGAAGCCGAAGCCCGCCCCGGCCGCGACGCCGTTCACCGCGGCGACCACCGGCTTCGGTGCCCCGGCGAGCGCGGTCACGATCGGGTTGTAGTGCTCCTTGACCGTGCTCATCGTCTGCCCGGCCCCCGTCTCGCGGTCGGAGGCGAGCAGCCCGATGTGCTCCTTGAGGTCCTGGCCCACGCAGAACGCCCGGTCCCCGGCGGCGGTCAGCAGGATCGCCCGTACGGCCGTGTCCCCGGCCGCGGATTCCGCCGCCTCCCGCAGGGCGGCCTTGGACGCGATGTTGAGCGCGTTCATGGCCTCGGGGCGGTTCAGCGTGATCGTCGCGAGTCCGTCGCTCACCTCGTAGAGCACGGTGTCGGCCATGGGAGATCCCCTCCGGTCGCGGGTGACGTACCGCTCAGTACGTCCGGGTACGAAGGACAGCATGGCGGAGATCGCCGGCCAAGAGCCGGACCGGACGTGTGACCTGCGTCAAAGAAAACCGGAGCGGAGCCGACCGGCGGATGTCCGTGCGGCGGCGAAGTATCGCAGCCACATCCCCGAATTGGGTGGTTTTGCTCGCGCGCGTTGCCCAAGCGATGCCGACTGATGTTGGTCATCGGGTCCTGCGATGCGGGATAATGGCTGGGAAGCAATGTGTTCGATGCCGGTGTCGCGTGTCCGTTTCGGAACCGCGGGTGCCCTCCGAGGGCTCTCGGCAGACGATGAGCTGGTTTCAGGAAGGGGAACGAGCATGGCGGCCATGAAGCCGCGGACGGGCGATGGCCCGCTCGAGGTGACCAAGGAGGGGCGGGGCATCGTCATGCGCGTTCCGCTCGAAGGCGGCGGTCGGCTCGTCGTCGAGCTGACCCCTGACGAGGCCAAGGCACTCGGCGAGGCCCTGGAGAAGGTCACCGTCTGACGCGCCGGCCATCAGGTCCTTCCGTCTGCCCCGGCATCGTACGCGGTGCCGGGGCAGACGCATGTCCCGCCCGGGTCCGGCTGCTCACCGCTTGACGGCGCACAGCAGCCCGTCGCCCACCGGCAGCAGCGACGAGACCAGTTCCTGGCTCTCACGCACCGAGCGCAGCAGCTCGCGCAGCCGCAGCACCTCCGTCGGCTGCGGTCCCGAGCCGACCGTACGGCCGTTGGCGAAGACGCCCTCGAAGACGACGAGCCCGCCCGGCCGCAGCAGGCGCAACGATTCAGCGAGGTAGTCGGAGTACTCCTGGCGGTCGCCGTCGCAGAAGACGAGGTCGTAGCCGGCGTCCGCGAGCCGGGGCAGGACGTCCAGGGCGCGGCCCGGGATGAAACGGGCCCGGTTGCTGGCGAAACCGCAGGCGCGGAAGGCCTGCCGGGCGAACTGCTGGTGCTCCGGCTCCGGGTCGACCGTGGTGAGCACCCCGTCCTGGCGCATGCCGTGCAGCAGATGGATTCCGGACACCCCGCAGCCGGTGCCGATCTCGGCGACGGCCTTGGCGTCCACGGAGGCGGCGAGCAGTCGCAGTGCGGCGCCCGTGGCCGGCGACACCGAGCGCAGCCCTGCCTCGCGGGCCCGGTCACGGGCCCAGCGCAGCGCGTCGTCCTCGGCGACAAAGGCGTCGGCGAACGCCCAGCTCGTCTGCCGGTTGCCGGTAATGACCCTCTCCTGTCCCCGTGGTTGCCTGGGCGTGACTGTATCCGTTGGCGCCGGGAACCCGCAGATGGGACCGGACGTTTATGGGGATGAGACGGTGACCGGATGCGCGATGGGGGGTATGGGGTGGGTCGGGACGCCGAGCAACTGCTGACGCAGCCGTATGAGCCGTATCAGCGTGTATCAAATTCTCGTAAAACCGCTTATGGGGAGCTAACGGGCGAGGTGGCTATGGTAGGGGCTCCACTGGACACCACCAGAGCTGACAGGGGAGGTGCGGCTGTGCCCTGGGACCGGGGCGGAGTGCTGCGGCGCTTCCTCGGGTCGGCGGGCAGGCCGAAATCCGTGACCGACACCGCTGCTGACCACCACGCCGCCTTCGCCGCAGGCGAGGCCCAGACCGCGACCTTCTCCACCGACGCGGACGGGCAGGCGTGGACTCCGCCCACGTGGGAGGAGATCGTCAGCACGCACAGCGCCCGGGTCTACCGCCTGGCCTACCGCCTGACGGGCAACCAGCACGACGCCGAGGACCTCACCCAGGAGGTCTTCGTCCGCGTCTTCCGCTCCCTGTCGACGTACTCGCCGGGCACCTTCGAGGGCTGGCTGCACCGCATCACCACCAACCTCTTCCTGGACATGGTCCGGCGCAAGCAGCGCATCCGCTTCGACGCCCTCGGCGAGGACGCGGCCGAGCGCCTGGCCAGCCGCGAGCCCACCCCGCAACAGCTGTTCAACGACGCGCACTTCGACGCCGACGTCCAGCAGGCCCTCGACACCCTCGCGCCCGAGTTCCGCGCCGCCGTCGTCCTGTGCGACATCGAAGGACTGTCGTACGAGGAGATCGCCGCGACCCTCGGCGTGAAGCTCGGCACGGTCCGCTCCCGTATCCACCGCGGCCGCTCCCAGCTCCGCAAGGCGCTCGCGCACCGCTCCCCGGAGGCCCGCGCGGCCGAGCGGCGCTCCTTCATCGCCCGTGTCCCCGCTCTGGGAGGAGGGGGCGCGACCGCGTGAGTGGATCCCGGCCGAAACCTGTCGAGAAGACGCACCTCGCAGAGCAGCATCTGGGAGACCGGCTCTCCGCCCTGGTGGACGGAGAGCTCGGTCATGAGTCGCGCGAGCGGGTCCTCGCCCACCTGGCCACGTGTGCCCGGTGCAAGGCGGAGGCGGACGCCCAGCGCCGGCTGAAGAACGTGTTCGCGGAGGCCGCCCCGCCACCGCCCTCGGCGAGCTTCCTGGCCCGCCTCCAGGGGCTGCCCGGCGGCGACTTCGGCGGCGACGGCATGTCCGGGCCCGCCGGCGGCGTCCTCGGGCGTGCCGCTCGCGAGGACACCACCGGGGCTGCCGACACTCCCGGCTCCTCCGCCATGTCCGGCGTCTTCGGGGCGCGGCGCGGCGAGCGCTTCGCCTTCGGATACGTCCCCGCCCGTCCGCACGGCGCGGTCCCCGCCCCGGCCGCCGCCTCCGCCGAGGCCGAGCGCGGCTTCCGCATCCACCCCGTCGGCCGCCCGGACGAGAGCCGCGCCGCCTCGCGCGGACTGCGGTTCGCGTTCGCCGCCGCCGGCGCGGTGTCGCTGGCCGCGGTCGCCCTCGGGGGGGTCACCACCGCCATCCCCGGTGACACGACGGCGGACGCCCGCGGCGGCACGGGCAGCAATGTCATCCCGGCCCGTTCGGCCGGCTCGGGCTCGGGCGCGGCCACGCCCGACAGCCAGCGCCGCCGCCCGGGAGGTCCGCTGCTCGCCGCCCAGGGCAGTGCGCTGCTCGGGCAGACCTCGGTGGCGCCGACGTCGATGTCAGCGCCGCTGGTGCCTGGCATGCCGACCCCCGGCACCGGCCAGACCCCGGGCGGCCTCGTGCGCGGTCTGACCACCCCGGTGATGGCCGGTGCGGCAGTCGTCTCCCCGCTGATACGCCCGCTGAACGACACCGTGGCCTACCCGCTGGGCGCCTGGTCCACGGTCCCCGGAGTCACCGGCTCCGGCCTGCTGTCCGCCCCCGTCCCCGCCATCCCCGTCCCCGCCATCGTGCCCCCCGCCGCCTCCGCCGCGCCCTCACCGTCCCCCTCCTTCCCGTCGCACGCCCCCTGACCGGCCACTGCGCCACCGCCCGCGAACCTGGTTGAATCCGGTGAGGGCCGTTCCCGCGGCGATGACCCGGGGACGTAGTCGACGTTCCGCCGGCCACCGCCGAAGCGCGCGGCCGCGGCCAGCCGTGGGGAGAGCATGAACGAGGGGAACCGTGTCCCGCCCGTCCCGCCGGGGGAGGAGCCGGAGGGACGGGCAGGCACGACACCGACGAACCGAACGGACACCGAGGCGCGGTATGCGGCACAGAGCGCGTCCGGGCGGGTCGAGTCGGGGCAGGCCGAGTCCGGGCGGGCCGAGTCCGGGCCGACGGGATCGGAGTCGGGGGACTTCGAACTGGCCAAACCGGTGCCCTCTCCTGCCGGTGACACCCAGGCCGGCGCGCCTGCCGGTGACACCGAGGCCGGCGCGGCCGTGGAGGCGGACGTAGCGGCTGTGTCCGGGGAAAACCCCTGGACGGCCCCCACCGAGCGTCCGAAGCCCCTGCACGACCCCGATCCCTACGGCACCCCGCCCTACGGCGAGCCGGGCCCCTGGGCACCCGCACCGCCCGTCCAGCACCCTGCGACAGCGCAGAGCCAGGGAGCGTCCACACCGCCGGCACCGGCCCCCGGTGTTCCCGCACCGGCCGTATCCACGTCCGCGCAGGGCCCCGGCGCCCCCGCGTCCGGCGCCCCCGTCCCCGCTGTACCCGCGTCCGGCGTCCCCGTCCCCGCTGTACCCGCGTCCGGCGTCCCCGTCCCCGGTGCCTCCGACCCGGCAGCCCCCGCCGCACCCGCTCTCGGTCCGGAGGCACCCACCTCCACCCCCACCCCCACTACCACCCCACCCCCACAGCCGGCCGGTGTCGAAGGTGGTGGGCCCTGGGGGCGTTACGACCCCTGGGCCGCTGGATCGGCTCAGGAGCAGGCTCTCCGGTGGCAGGGGGCGTTTCAGCAGACCGGGGCCGGTGTGGCCGACCGGCCGCGGGGGCGGCGGTTGGCGATGGGATGGACGCTGGTGGTCGCACTCGTCGCCGCGGGCGTCGGCGGGATTGCCGGCGCCTATGTCGAGCGGCAGGACGTCGGCGGTGATGTGCATCTGCCGCAGGCCGGGCGGGTGCCTGCCGGGCGGGCACCGGACAGTGTGGCCGGGATAGCCGCCCGCGCACTGCCCAGCGTCGTGACGCTGCATGTCTCCGGGACCGACCAGAGCGACACCGGCACCGGCTTCGTGCTCGACACCCAGGGCCACATCCTCACCAACAACCACGTCGTCGCCCCCGCCGGATCGAGCGGTGCGATATCCGTGACCTTCAGCAGCGGCGACACCGTCAAGGCGGATGTCGTAGGACACGACAGCGGGTACGACCTCGCCGTCGTCCAGGTCCACGGCCTGACCGGGCTCACCCCGCTGCCGCTCGGCAACTCCGACGACGTCCGTGTCGGCGACCCCGTCGTCGCCATCGGCGCCCCCTTCGACCTGGCCAACACCGTTACCTCCGGCATCATCAGCGCCAAGGAACGGCCCATCACCTCCGGCGGGGAGAAGGGGGACGGGAGCGATGTCTCGTACGTCGACGCGTTGCAGACCGACGCCGCCATCAATCCGGGCAACTCCGGCGGCCCTCTCCTCGACTCCCGCGCCCATGTCATCGGCATCAACTCCGCCATCCGTTCCGCCGACAGCGGCTCCGGCTCGGACAGCGGCCAGGCCGGCTCCATCGGCCTCGGCTTCGCCATACCGGTGAACCAGGCCAAGCGCGTCGCCGAGGAACTGATCAACGACGGTCATGCCACCCACCCGGTCATCGGGGTCACCCTCGACATGGGATACACCGGCGACGGTGCCCGTATCGACGACCGGAGCGCGGGCGGCGGTCCCGCCGTGACCAGGGGCGGGCCCGGCGAGCGGGCCGGGCTGAAGGCGGGCGACGTCATCACCGCGGTCGACGGACAGGCCGTGCACACGGCCCAGGAGCTGATCGTCAAGATCCGCGCCCACCGGCCCGGCGACCAGCTACGGCTGACCGTCCGGCGCGACGGCACCGACCGGGACATCCCGCTCCGGCTGGGCGCGGCGGAACAGAACTGACAGAAGTCTCACCCCGGGACGGTACCGGTCGGACAGGAACGCCGGGTACCGTTGACCGACCGAGGACATCGCACTGGGAGCGTCAGGTGTTCAATGACATAGGGCCAATGGAGCTGCTGACGATCGTCGTCATCGCGGTGCTCGTATTCGGTCCGGACAAGCTCCCCAAGGTCATCCAGGACGTGATGCGTACGATCCGGAAGATCCGCGAGTTCTCGGAGAGTGCCAAGCAGGACATCCGCAGCGAGCTGGGTCCCGAGTTCAAGGACTTCGAGTTCGAGGACCTCAACCCCAAGACGTTCATCCGCAAGCAGATGGACAACGCCAACGACGAGCTGGGGCTGAAGGAGATCCGCAACGGCTTCGATCTGAGGAAGGAGATGGCCGAGGTCACCGACGCCGTCAACGGCCGGGACATCGAGGCCTCCTCCTCCGCCTCGTCCGCCTCGTCCTCGTCGTCCTCGGACTCCGGGGGCGGGCGGATCGACATGACCAAGAAGCCCGAGGAGCCCGGCAAGGACGACCGGCCGCCCTTCGACGCGGACGCCACCTGATCCCGGCCCCCGCCCGGCCGATCCCGACACGCGCACGCGGGCGTACGCCGCGCACGTGACGCGTTTCATAGCGCGCCCCCGTCGCACACGGCTTGAACAGGCCGTTCGTGCGACCCACGCATCCAGTGCCTGCCCTGCCGCCCTCGGTCGTGTGGATATGCTGCCGAGTTGTTGTGCGGACCGGAGGAGTACGCCCGAAGGGGGGCGGGCCGCCCCGGTCCGACGAGAGCGAGGAGGCGTCCGGGAGATGGAGACGACGAGTCGGGTGGGCGCGCAGGCGCCGACCGCGGAGGGCGGACAACAGCTTCCCTCCGCCCGGCGCACGGTCGACGGTTACCTGCAGGCGCCCTTCCCGTGGTACGGCCTCGACGAGGCGTTCACCGGGCCGCGCTGGCTGATGCAGGTGGGTACGGCGGCCGACGGCGCCGTCGAGCACGGTTCGATCGGACACGGTGACGAGCCCTCCGTGCGGGTCGAGACCGGTGTCGTCGGTGAGCCGCGGGAGAAGTTCGCGGTGGTGGTCACGGTCGCCGCGCAGCCGTCCCGGCGCAGCGCCGACGGTACGGGGCTGCTGGAGGCCACGTCGGTGTCCTCGGCCGCCTGGCTGGCCGGGGTGGGGCTGCTGTCGTTCACCTGGCCCGGGCAGATGGACCACAGCCTGCGGGACGACTGGCTGGACCAGCAGACCGAGACCGCGTGGGCGCTGGCCGACGATCTCGACGGGCCGGAGTGGTCCAAGCTCTCGCTGCCCGTGGACGGGGTCGCGGCCTCTTTCTACTACCGGGAGTCGGAGTTCGGCTGGGTCCTCGCCGGTACGACCGACGCGGGGGTGCACCTGGGCGCGTACGGGCGGGGCATGAGCGCGTACGGTCTCGGGTTCGCCGTCGTGAAGGACGTGTCCGCGTACGCGTGACACCGCGCAGACATGGCCGAAGGGGCGCCGGTCGATCCCGGCGCCCCTTCGGCGTAGCTGCCTAGAACTTGTTCTTCGGAGTGAGCCCCAGGGACAGGCCCGACAGGCCCCGCTGCCGTCCCCCCAGCTTCCCGGCGATCGCCCGCAGTGCGCTGCCCGCCGGGGAGTCGGGGTCGGTGATGACCACCGGCTTGCCCTCGTCGCCGCCCTCGCGGAGGCGGACGTCGATCGGGATCGAGCCGAGGACCGGGACCGTCGTACCCGTCGTACGGGTCAGGCCGTCGGCGACCAGCTGGCCGCCGCCCGTGCCGAAGACGTCGACCATCTCGCCGCAGTGCGGGCAGGGCAGGCCGGACATGTTCTCGACCACGCCGACGATCTTCTGGTGCGTCTGGACCGCGATGGAGCCGGCGCGCTCGGCGACCTCCGCCGCCGCCTGCTGCGGGGTCGTGACGACCAGGATCTCGGCGTTCGGGATCAGCTGGGCCACGGAGATCGCGATGTCACCGGTGCCGGGCGGCAGGTCCAGCAGGAGAACGTCCAGGTCGCCCCAGTACACGTCCGCCAGGAACTGCTGGAGCGCCCTGTGCAGCATCGGGCCGCGCCAGACGACCGGGGCGTTGCCCGGGGTGAACATGCCGATGGAGATGACCTTCACGCCGTTCGCCGACGGCGGCATGATCATGTTCTCGACCTGGGTCGGGCGGCCGTCCGCGCCCAGCATGCGCGGCACCGAGTGGCCGTAGATGTCGGCGTCGACCACGCCCACCTTGAGGCCGTCGGCCGCCATCGCCGCCGCCAGGTTGACCGTCACGGAGGACTTGCCGACGCCGCCCTTGCCGGAGGCGACCGCGTAGACCCGGGTGAGGTTGCCCGGTTTGGCGAAGGGGACCTCCCGCTCGGCCTGACCGCCGCGCAGGGCCGCCGCCAGCTCCTTGCGCTGCTCGTCGCTCATCACGTCGAGGGTGACGTCGACGCGGGTGACGCCCTCGACCCGGGAGACCGCGTCGGTGACGCGCTGGGTGATCGTGTCGCGCATGGGGCAGCCGGAGACCGTGAGATACACGGTGACCGCGACCGCGCCGTCCTCCCCGATCTCCACCGATTTGACCATCCCCAGTTCGGTGATGGGTCGGTTGATCTCGGGGTCGTTCACCGTCGCCAGTGCCTCGCGCACCGCGTCTTCCGTAGCCATAAGGACGATGGTACGGCGCGGTAAGGGGCCTTCGGGATGCCCCTCAGCGGTCGTCTGTGTCACGTCCCGGCGACCGTTCTGACCGTTCCGCCGGGAATACGACCCGGTCGCTGCGGCCCTGGCGATCCTCCAGGTCCTTCAGCAGATCCTGGAGCTCGGAGCGCATCCAGTCGCGGGTCGCCACCTCGCCGAGTCCCATGCGCAGGGCGGCGATCTCCCGGGTCAGATACTCGGTGTCGGCGATGGACCGCTCGTTCTGCTTGCGGTCCTGCTCCAGGTTGACCCGGTCGCGGTCGTCCTGCCGGTTCTGCGCGAGCAGGATCAGCGGGGCGGCGTAGGAGGCCTGCAGGGACAGGGCCAGGGTCAGGAAGATGAACGGGTACTGGTCGAAGCGGAGCGCGACGGGCATCGTGACGTTCCACAGGATCCACAGGATGATGACGCCTGTCATCCAGACGATGAAGCGGCCCGTGCCCAGGAACCGGGCGATCTTCTCCGACATCACGCCGAAGGCCTCGGGGTCCCACTCCGGCAGATAGCGGCGCCGGGGCGGGGCCGGCTGGTCCAGCCGGGGGGTACGGGCCCGGGTGGTCGCCGTGGCGCCCGTCGGGGTGCGCTCGCGGCCGCCGCTCTCGCGCTCAGGAGCCATGCGTGGCCGCCCCCTCTCCCTCGTCCAGGTGGAACTCGTGCTCCCGCCAGTCCTCGGGCAGCATGTGGTCCAGTACGTCGTCCACGGTCACCGCGCCGAGCAGCCGTCCGGCCTCGTCCACCACGGGCGCGGCGACCATGTCGTACGTGGCGAAGAACCCGGCGACGGCGGGCAGCGCCGCGTCCGGGTCGAGCGGTTGCAGATCGGTGTCGACGATCGAGCTGACCAGCGCGTACGGCGGGTCGCGCAGCAGCCGCTGGAAATGGACGGTGCCCAGGTACTTGCCGGTCGGGGTCTCGTCGGGCGGACGGCAGACGTAGACCTGGGCGGCGAGCGCGGGGGAGAGGTCGGGGTTGCGGACCCGGGCGAGCGCGTCGGCGACGGTGGCGTCCGGGCGCAGCACGATCGGCTCGGTGGTCATCAGACCGCCGGCCGTGTGTTCCTCGTACGACATCAGGCGCCGCATCTCGGCCGCGTCGGCAGGCTCCATGAGGCTGAGCAGCCGCTCCTTGTCGTCCTCGGGCAGCTCGGAGAGCAGGTCGGCCGCGTCGTCGGGGTCCATGGCCTCCAGCACGTCCGCCGCGCGCTCCTCCTTCAGCTTGCCGAGGATCTCGATCTGGTCGTCCTCCGGGAGCTCTTCGAGCACGTCGGCCAGGCGGTCGTCGTCGAGGGCGGCGGCCACCTCGGCGCGCCGCTTGGCGGAGAGGTGGTGCAGGACGTTGGCGAGGTCGGCGGGGCGCAGCTGCTCGAAGGTGGCCAGCAGGCTCTCGGCGCCCTGCCCGTGCTCCTCCAGCGAGAAGCCGGTGACGGCCGACCACTCGACGGTCAGCGCCTCGCCCTTGGCCCGCCGGAAGGCGCCGCCCTTCTTCCCCTTGCGGACGAAGACCCGGTCGACCTCCCAGTCCCGGCGGGCGGGCAGCTGCTGCACGGACACGTCGAGGACGGTGACCTCCTCGCCGGTCTCGGTGAGCGTCACACGCCGGTCCAGCAGCTCGCCGAAGACCAGCCGCTCGGTGGGCCGCTGCTCGAAGCGGCGGACGTTCATGACGCCGGTCGTGATGACCTGGCCCGACTCGATGCCGGTCACCCGGGTCATGGGCAGGAAGATCCGGCGCCGGGTGGACAGCTCGACGACCAGCCCGAGCACCCGCGGGGGCCGCCGGCCGACGCGCAGCATGACGACCAGGTCGCGTACGCGGCCCACCTGGTCGCCGTTGGGATCGAAGGCCGGGACCCCGGCGAGGTGCGAGACGAAGATCCGGGGGGCGCCGGCTGCCATGGCTGTGCTTCCTTTGCGTGGGGATCGTGTGAGTTGCTCGGATATGCCCGCGCGCGTGCGCTTCAGGCTAGCCCGTCCTGATGGGGTATGGCCTGGCGGGCGGTCCGGACGGACTGGTTCCGCCGGGTGGGCAGGGACAGGCCTGGGGCCCCGGTACGCTGCCGTACGCCGTTCAGGACTCGTCAGAAAGGCAGCGCCACCTGTGACTGCGACTCCCCAGGGCCGAACCCGCCGGACCACGCGGATGACCGCGCTGTGCGCACTGGCCGTGACAGGGGTGGCGGTGCTGACGGGGTGCGGCGGGGACGATCCGGACGCCGGCACGAACGGGGTGGGCAAGCTGCCCGCCGACCAGATCCAGGCGAAGACCCGCGCGGCGGCCGACGCGGCACCCGCGGTGCGGCTGGCCGGGTCGGTGGTCACCAGCGGCCGTACCTACCAGCTGGACATGCGCCTGAAGGCGGACGGCGGCACCGGGTCGGTGACCTCGCAGGGGGCGACCTTCCAGCTGCTGCGGGTGGGGCAGCAGCTCTACCTCAAGGCCGACTCGGACTTCTGGAACCACGCGGGCGGCAGCAACGGCGGTGACGGTACGGCGGGGAAGCTGAACGGCAAGTACGTGAAGGTGCCGCAGGGGGATCCCGCGTACAAGAAGTTCAGCGGCTTCACGGACAAGTCGGTCCTGCTCGACGGGCTGCTGACCCTGCACGGAACCCTGGCGACCGACGGCCACCACGACCAGTCGGGCACCCCCACCATCCGCATCACCGGCGACAAGGGCTCCGGCGGCACCCTGGACGTCTCTCTCCAGGGCACCCCCTACCCCCTCCGCCTGGTCCGCGCCGGCAGCGCGGGGACGCTCAGCTTCTCGGACTGGGGCAAGGACTTCACCGTGACGGAACCGTCGCAGGACGACACGGTGGACTACGGCAAAGTGCTGCCGACGTCGTGACGGGCCCTGCGCTACTTCCTCCGCCGCTTCCCCAGCAGCTTCGGCAGCCCGGCCGGAATCGGCTCCCGCGTGGTCGCCGGGCTCGGCACAGGCCGCTCCGCCAGGCTGCCGTCGGGCAACGGCACCGCAGCCCCGGCCGGAGCCAGACGCAGCACCCTGCACTCGCGGGCCCAGCGGCCCGGCATCTCCTCGCCGTCCGGGGCGTTCAGGCGCTTGCCCTTCAGCTCGGCGACGGCGGCCTCCCACTGCTCCGAGCCGGAGGCCAGCTCGGTCACGGTCGCCGGGAACGTCACCAGCCGGCCGCCCTTGTCCTTGCTGCGCACGGTCACCTCGGCAAGGCCGCCGTCGACCAGCGCCGGCAGCGGCTGCTCCCCGGGCCCGTCGCCGACCAGGCACACCGCACCCTCGTGCCACACGTGCCACAGCGCACGCGCGGCCGGAGCACCTGCGCCCCTGACCCAGATCAGGCCGGACTTCTTCGCGGCCTCCTCGATGAGGGCCTGGTCGAGCAGCTCGCTTCGCATGGGGTCAGCCTATCCAGGCCCGTTCACAGCCAGCCGTTGCGCTTCAGCACCCGGTGGATGCCCACACACATGCCGATGGTGAGGGTCAGGACCAGCGGGTAGCCGTACTTCCAGTGCAGCTCCGGCATGTTGTCGAAGTTCATGCCGTACACGCCCGTCACCATCGTCGGTACGGCGATGATCGCGGCCCACGCGGTGATCTTGCGCATGTCCTCGTTCTGCGCCACGGACGCCTGCGCCAGATTGGCCTGGAGGATGGAGTTGAGCAGCTCGTCGAAGCTCACGACCTGCTCCTGGACCCGGGCGAGGTGGTCCGCGACGTCCCGGAAGTACTTCTGGATGTCCGGGTCGATCAGCCGCATGGGCCGCTCGCTCAGCAGCTGCATGGGCCGCAGCAGCGGGGCGACCGCCCGCTTGAACTCCAGCACCTCGCGCTTGAGCTGGTAGATCCGCGCCGAGTCCACACCGCGCGCGACGCCGCCGCCCCGGCCCGGCGAGAAGACCTCGGTCTCCACCTCGTCGATGTCGTCCTGCACGGCGTCGGCGACCGCGATGTAGCCGTCCACGACATGGTCGGCGATGGCGTGCAGCACCGCCGAGGGGCCCTTGGCCAGCAGCTCCGGGTCGTCCTGGAGGCGGTGCCGCAGAGCCCGGAGCGAGCCCTTGCCGCCGTGCCGGACGGTGATGAAGAAGTCCCGGCCGGTGAAGCACATCACCTCGCCGGTCTCCACGACCTCGCTGCTCTCGGTGAGCCGGTCGTGCTCGACGTAGTGGATGGTCTTGAAGACAGTGAACAGGGAGTCGTCGTAGCGCTCCAGCTTCGGACGCTGGTGCGCCTGCACGGCGTCCTCGACGGCCAGCGGGTGCAGCCCGAACTCGCTCGCGATACCGGCGAATTCGGCCTCCGTCGGCTCGTGCAGCCCGATCCACACGAAGCCGCCGTCGCGCCGCACCAGCCGCATGGCCTCGTGCGGGCTCAGCGGCTTGCCGCTCTCGACCCGGGCGCCGTCGCGGTAGACCGCGCAGTCCACGACGGCCGAGGGCGTGCCGGGGGCGCGGGTGCTGTCGTACGGGGCGGCGGTGTCCTTGCGCGGCGCGGGACGGGACGCGGGGCGGACCACGGCGCGCAGGTCGCGGATCATCGACATGGGCAGGCTCCTTCGCGGGCGGGCAGCGAAAGCGCGGGGCGACGGGTGGAACTACCCGGAATGGGGACGGTCCTGTGTCCGATGTCCGGCACGTCCACAAAGCGGGGAGCACCGCACCGTCGCGGTGGCGGCTTCGCTGCTGATGCAGAACTGACGTTGATCAGACGGATCAGACTCAGACGGATCAGGCAGAGCGAAACGAAGTGCTCTTCCGAAGGGCAACGCGCACGCGAAGGTGGCAGCGGCCAGCCAGAGACCAGATCAGCGGGCGGAAGAGCGAGTGGTACTACCAGGTCGACTTCGATCCATGACAGCCCCACCTCCTCCGGCCGGTCCCTCGTAGGGGAGTCTCTTCGGGGGCTCAGATTAGCAGCCGCCCGAACTGTCAAGGCGCCGCTTTGCCCGCTGCTGACGAGTTCTATGCTCCCCGCATGGTTGATGTTCTTCCTCTCGTCGAGGCACGGTTGAGCACCGCGCTGGGCGAACCGGACGCGCGCGCCGCCGTCACCTTCCTCGGCACGGACCGCATCGAGGTCCTCCGGTTCCGGGAGGGGGATCTCCTCCGGTACGCCACCCTCGGCATGTCCGCGCACCCCATGACCGACCCCACGGCGATGCTCGCCGACCCGGTCAAGGGACCCCGCGCGGAACTGGTCCTCTCCGTCCGCGCGGGCCTCGCCGACACCGACAAGGTGCTCCGCCCGCTCGCGGTGCTGGCCGCGTCCCCGCAGGTGGAGGGTCTGATCGTGACGCCGGGCGCCTCCCTGGACACCGGTGATCCGCTGTGGCCCGGCGCCCCCTTCACCTCGGTGCTGGTGGGCGAGCCCGGCGGACTGGTCGAGGATCTGGAGCTGGACGATCCGATGGATCCCGTACGGTTCCTGCCGCTGCTGCCGATGACGCCCAACGAGGCCGCCTGGAAGCGGGTGCACGGTGCCCAGGCCCTCCAGGAGCGCTGGCTCGCCGCCGGTGCCGACCTGAGGGATCCCGCCCGCAGGTCCGTCCCGCTCGACTGACACACACGTGAGCAAGCTCACCAAGGCCCGGTCGGCAACGGTCAGTTGGCGAAGACGCCGACGGTGTTGTCCACCGGCTGAGGGGGCTTGCTCCCGCCCGGTCCACCGGCACGGTTCCGTCCGGACGGGTGATCGTCCTTGACGCGGGCGGGCAGGGGTAGGACCGTGGAGCCCTATGAGGGGCGAACCCAGTTGCCCGAGGTGTGGTGGCCGGGTCAGGGCTCCCGGCCTCTTCGCCGATGCGTGGCAGTGCGATGTGCACGGCACGGTGTATCCGCTGCAGCCCGTGATCCCGCCCAGTGTCGAAGCCCTCGCCGCCGTCGTGCAGCGCACCCACGTTCCGGTGTGGATGCCCTGGCCGCTGCCGGTCGGATGGCTCTTCACCGGTGTGGCCTACGCGGGCGACGACCGCAGCGGGGGCCGCGCGACCGCCGTGGCCTGCACGGGTCCCGGCCCGCTCGGCGGTCCGGCCGAGCTCATCCTGGTCGCCGAGGAACTCGGCGTCGGCCTCGGCGCGCGGTACGCGGGCATCGACGGCCCGGACCCGGGACCGTACATGAACATCGAGAAGCCGCCCGAGGCCAAGGTGCTGGCCGTCGGCCGCCCGACCCCGCTGTGGCACGTCTTCCGCACCCCGGAGGACCGCGCGGTCTTCGCGGGCGAGGCGCTCGGCATGTGGCTGTGGGCGGTGACGTGGCCCGAGCAGTCCGGGCTGCTCATGTACGACGAGCTGGTGCTCACCGATCTGCGGGACGCGGGGCCGGAGCTGGATCTGGTGCCCTGCGGAGCGTTGTCGCCGCGCTTGCTTCGGCCGTAGCGCCCACTGGGGTGCCGGGTGCTGTTTCGTGGGCGGGTGCGGGTCCGTGGTGGGCTGGTCGCGCCGTTCCCCGCGCCCCTTAGGGGGTTCGAATTGCCGGTACTATCAAGTGTCCCCCTTTGAATCGTCGGTGTCTGGAGTCCTTGTGCGTATAGATCTGCACTGTCACTCCACCGCTTCCGACGGTACGGACACCCCGGCCGAGCTGGTGCGCAATGCCGCTGCCGCCGGGCTGGACGTCGTCGCGCTGACCGATCACGACACCACGCGCGGGTACGGCGAGGCGATCGCCGCGCTGCCCGCGGGGCTGACCCTGGTCACCGGGGCCGAGCTGTCCTGTCGGATCGACGGGATCTCCATGCACATGCTGGCCTACCTCTTCGATCCCGAGGAGCCCGCGCTGCTTGCCGAGCGGGAGCTGGTGCGGGACGACCGGGTGCCGCGGGCCAAGGGCATGGTCGCCAAGCTCAACGCGCTGGGCGTGCCGGTCACGTGGGAGCAGGTCGAGCGGATCGCCGCCGGCGGGTCCGTGGGGCGGCCGCACGTCGCCACCGCGCTGGTCGAGCTGGGCGTCGTACCGACCGTCAGCGACGCGTTCACCGAGGAGTGGCTGGCCGACGGCGGGCGGGCCTTCGTGGAGAAGCACGAGACCGACCCCTTCGAAGCGATCCGGCTGGTCAAGGGCGCGGGCGGGGTCTGTGTCTTCGCGCACCCGGCCGCCGCCAAGCGCGGCCGGACCGTGCCGGAGTTCCGCATCGCCGAAATGGCCGCGGTCGGCCTCGACGGCATCGAGGTCGATCACATGGACCACGACGCCGACGCGCGCGACCGGCTGCGGGGGCTGGCGAAGGACCTGGATCTGCTGGTCACCGGCTCCTCGGACTACCACGGCAGCCGCAAGACCGTGTCCCTGGGCGCGTACACGACCGACCCCGAGGTATACGGGGAGATCACCCGGCGGGCGACCGGCGCGTTCCCGGTGCCGGGCACCGGTGGAGCCTGAGGCCGACCCGCCGCACCCCCCTCACGCCCGTATCACTTCTTCCGCAAGGCCTGCTGCACAACCATGTTCGACATCGCCGTCTTCGGCTCTCTGTTCCTGACCCTTTTTGTCATCATGGATCCCCCTGGGATCACCCCGATCTTCCTCGCCCTGACCGCCGGCCGGCCCGGCAAGGTGCAGAAGCGGATGGCCTTCCAGGCCGTCTGTGTGGCGTTCGGGGTCATCGCCGTCTTCGGCGTCCTGGGGCACCAGATCCTGAACTACCTGCACGTCTCCGTCCCCGCGCTGATGATCGCGGGCGGTCTGCTGCTCCTGCTGATCGCGCTGGACCTGCTCACCGGCAAGACCGACGAGCCGAAGCAGACCAAGGACGTGAACGTCGCCCTCGTACCGCTGGGCATGCCGCTGCTGGCCGGGCCCGGTGCGATCGTGTCCGTGATCCTGGCCGTGCAGAAGGCCGGCAGTGTGGCCACGCAGGTCTCGGTGTGGACCGCGATCCTCGCGATCCATGTCGTGCTGTGGCTGGTGATGCGTTACTCGCTGCTGATCATCCGGGTGATCAAGGACGGCGGTGTCGTCCTGGTGACGCGGCTCGCGGGCATGATGCTCTCCGCTATCGCCGTGCAGCAGATCATCAACGGGATCACTCAGGTGATCCGGGGGAGCTGAACGTGATCCGGGGGAGCTGAACGTGATCCGGGGGGAGCCGAGCGGCGTCGCTCGGCTCCCCCCGGAAAGCGTGCGTGGTGGCTCCCGTTACGAGGCCGGGTTCTCGGCCGGGCGGATCCACAGGCGCTGTCCGATGGCGGCGGCCTGCTGAACGATCCGGTTGACGGAGGCGGCGTCCACGACGGTGCAGTCCACGGTGGTGCCGTCGACCTCGTCGAGTCGCCTGATCTCGAAGCGCATGGGCTTCTCCCTTCGTCTGGTCATCCTCCTGAGGAGAACTACTGGTGACGTGCTGTCGTACGCCCTAGTCAACGTGCTGCATGTTACGAACATTCCCTACGCTAAAGAAATTTTTCGAACAACTAATTACTAGCGAGTAAGGAACCGGCCGGGAGCGGTTGTGTTCGCAGCGTGACGGCCGGGACAATGGAGGCGATGAACGACGACCTGGCGGCCCTGGGTGCCCGCATCGACCGCACGAACGAGCTGCTGGAGCGCATGCTCGCCGAGGTGGCGAAGACGCCCTCCACCCACGCGATCTTCGTCGATGCAGGCTATCTGTACGCGGCCGCGGGGCGGCTGGTCGCCGGGACCGAGGACCGCCGGGCCTTCGACCTCGACGCCGAAGGTCTGATCGAGGCGCTGATCGACAAGGCCCGCACGATCTTCGCGGACAGCCGGCTGCTGCGCGTCTACTGGTACGACGGTGCCCGCCGCCGTATCCACACCGCCGAGCAGCAGATCATCGCCGAACTGCCCGACGTCAAGGTCCGCCTCGGCAACCTCAACGCCAACAACCAGCAGAAGGGCGTCGATTCGCTGATCCGCTCGGACCTGGAGTCCCTGGCCCGCCACCGCGCCATCAGCGACGCGGCCCTCCTCGGCGGCGACGAGGACCTGGTCTCGGCGGTCGAGGCGGCCCAGGGCTACGGCGCCCGGGTCCATCTGTGGGGCATCGAGGCCCCCGAGGGCCGCAACCAGGCCGAGCCCCTGCTCTGGGAGGTCGACAGCCAGCGCACCTTCGAGCTGGATTTCTTCAAGCCGTACGTCTCCCGCCGTACGGCCGCCGCGTACGACTCCGGCACCGGGTCCCGGCCCGGCCGCGAGGATGTCCGCTTCGTCGGCGCCCAGATCGCGGCGAAGTGGCTGGCCTCCCGGGGGCGCGAGGCGCTGGTCGAACTGCTCCCCGGCCACCCCTATCTGCCCGGCTCCGTCGACCAGGACCTGCTCGTCGAGGCCGAGAGCCTGCTCCAGTACTCCCTGCGCGGCCAGGCGGACCTGCGCCGCGCCCTCCGGGACGGGTTCTGGGAGCATCTGCGAGCGCAGTACTAGCGGTACCGGCGGCCGGGACCGAGCGGACTTCGGCCAATCCGATGAGGGACGCCTTCCGATGAGGGACGCCTTCCGGTGAAGGACGTCTTCCGGCGAAGGACCTCTTCCGACGACGTACGGCCGCTGTGATCCTGCGTACCGAACTCGCCCGCGCTGCAGGACGGGAGGGAGGGGAGACGTCGGCGGCCGGTGCCGAGTCCCCTGGTGTGGGGCGGGAGGGCACCGGCCGCAGCCTGGCCGCCGGGGCTGCGTCAGCGGTGCGCTGACGGTGATGCCGATCCCGCGTCATGGTTCCCTTGCGGGAAGCGCCGAACGAGAACCGGCAAACCACCCGGCTTTGTTCCTGGTGGCCCCGTCCGCGAAAACCGGCCGGAATTTCGAAAGTTTCCAGCCAGTGCCCGCGACGGGGGTCTGTCCACGTCGCCGCTGATGAGCACACTGGCAGGCCAGCGGCACGCACCACCGAGCATGCAGGACGCACCTACACGATTTCTACGGGAGATCTTTCGGAGTAAAGCCAGCACCACTAATTACACTGACTCACCGTCAACAAAGCCGGGGGATCCGCACCAGTGAACAAACGAGCACTGAAAAGCCTGCTCAAGGACCGACGCGCGCTCATCGCCCCCGAGACACACGGTTTCACACGGCCCACCGGACCCGGCCGCCGCGCCCCCGGCCTGTCCCAGCACCAGGTCGACCAGCTCCTGAACCGGGCCTTCGGCACGTATCACCGTCTGGAGTCCGGCACTTACCCCAATGCCCCCGTCGACCTGCTGCGCGACATAGCCCGCCTGTTCGTCCTCAACGAGCAGGAGTGGATCTCGCTGTGCCGGTACGCGCGCGGCGAGGACCCGCCCGGCCCGCTCTACGACACCAGCGGCAACGCCGTCCCCGCCGCCTGGGAGGACGCCGTCGCCGCCGTGACGCACCCGGCCTATGTCACCGACGCCTCCTGGAACCTGCTCGCCTGCAACGAGCCGTTCCACCGGATCTTCGCGACCGGGCAGGCCCCCGAGAACACCATGCGGTGGATGCTGATCGACGGCCGTGAGCAGCTCACCGACTGGGCGAACGCCTGGGCGCCGCTCGTCATGCCCCAGCTCCAGGCCGCGCTCGCCCAGCGCCCCGACGACAAGGTCCTGCGGCAGATCGAGAAGGAACTCCTCGACGATCCCGTGTCCCGCCCGCTGTACGAGGTGGGCGGCGCCTCGATCCACCCCGACGGCGACGAACGCCCCATCAGGCATGCGGCCGAAGGCCCGGGTTGGGTGACGATGTGCGTGGCGCAGCCGCTGGCGGCACCCGGCTCACGCTTCATGATCCTCATCTTTCGGCCGGGCCCGCGCCGGTCGAGCACGCGTCCGCCGATGCTCCAGGCCCGCTGAGCGCGCTGGAGATCGGTCTTTGCCCGAGTTTGACGGGCCGTGAGAGAGCATGACCTGGACGGCAGGGGAAACAAACCAGCCAACTTTGCCGTACCTTGACCCCAATCAGGTTACGTGTCCTAGGGGGGACCCATGCCCGTTCACATCGCCCGCCCCAGCACGGTCCTCGCCGCGCACAAGATCACCACGGGCGAGATATCCGACGACATCCGCGCCCATCACCCCGACCATCCGCGCCTCGGCGCGATCCTCCGGGTCATAGGCAACTGCGGTGTCCAGACCCGGTACTTCACGCAGCCGCTGAATTCGCCCACCATCAACGGCACCGCACCCATCGAGGAGCGCGCGTCCCGGGCCTTCGCCGACGGTCTCGACATGGCGGAGACCGCGGCCCGCTCCGTCCTCGGGCGCCACGGCCTCGAACCGGGTGACATCACCGGCCTGATCACCACCCACGCCACCGGCTGGGCCGTACCCAATCTGGACATCCACCTCGTCGCCCGGCTCGGTCTGCGCCCGTCCGTCCGCCGTACCGCCCTGACCACCGCGGCCTGCGCGGGCGGTGCGCACGCCCTCATCCGCGCGGTCGAGCAGGCGCTGCTCCACCCCGGCTCCCGGGTCCTCGTCGTCGCCGCAGAGGTGCTGTCCACGGCCTACAACCACAGGGACAGCAAGATCGAGCACATGATCTACAAGGCCCTGTTCGGCGACAGCGCGGCCGCCACCGTCGTCAGCAGCGACCCTCTCGGCGCCGGCCTCACCATCGACAGCCCCGCCGGCCTCTTCGAGTACGCCCTCCCGGACTCGCTGGAGTTCTACGCGGGCCGTATCGACAGCCATGGTCTCCACTTCGACTCCACCAAGGCCGCCATGGGCGGGGCGAAACACGTCATGCCGGCCGTGGTCGACTGGCTCGCCGGCCGTCCGGTGACCGTTCCCGTCATCCACCCCGGCTCCCGGCCCATCATCATGGACACCGCCGAGGCCCTCGGCCTCACCGAGGACGACGCCCGCCACTCCCTCGACACTCTGGCCGAAGAGGGCAACCTCGGTGGTGTATCGGTTCTTCGCGTCCTCGAACGCACCCACGGCCGGCCTCCGGCGAACGGCGAGAAGGCCCTGATCGTCGCCTACGGCCCCGGTTTCAGCGCCTCCGCCGTCCACGCCACGTGGACCGACTGACCGGCGCCTCCGCAGCCCTCCGAAAGACGACTGCCCTGCCCTGCAAGCCCCCGTCGGAGCAGGGCAGTCGTATGGTGGCGGGGCTCAGCGGGCGGCCTGGTCCCAGAAATCGGCGAGCGCTTCGGCGGTGGCGAGCGGCCGGTCGGTGTTGGGCGAGTGCTCGGCGTCCGCGATGGCCGTACGCCGGGCGCCCAGCCGTACGGCCATGTCGTCGAGCAGCGGCAGCGGCCAGGTGTCGTCCCTGTCGCCCGACAGGACGTGGAACGGCAGCGGTACCGCGGCCAGTTCGGCGATCCGGTCCGGCTCCGTGCACAACTGACGTCCGGTGGCGATGAGTTGGGCGGGCTTGGTGCCGAGCCAGCGGCGCCGCAGATCGTCCCGGTCGTCGAGCCCGCCGTCCAGCGCGGCCGTCTCGGTCTCCTCGGGCGTCTCCATCGCCTGGATCGCCTCCCAGACCTGCGCCATGTCCATCACCGCGAGCGCGTCCCGCAGCAGCTTGACGCGCTGCTGCTGGGATTCGGAGATCTGGGCGGGCCCGGAGGCCATCAGCGTGAGCGAGGCGAAGGGCGTGTGGTCCAGCAGCACGGCCGCGCGCGAGATCTGCCCGCCGAGCGAGTGCCCCAGCAGATGCACCGGCGCCCCGACGGCTTCCACCTGCGCGAGCACGTCCAGCGCCAACTCGGTCTGTGCGTAAGCGGATTCGTCGCTCTCGGGCCCGTCCGACTCGAACTGCCCACGCCCGTCCACGGCCACGGTCCGGTACCCGCGCCGGGCCAGCGGCACGTGCAGCGGATTGAAGTCCTCCTTGCTCCCGGTGAACCCCGGCAGCAACAGCGCGACCCCCCGGGGCTCGACCCCGTCGGCCACGGGAGCGTCGACGACGGCGAACTCCCCACGCGCGGTACGCAGGGCGTACGCGCGGGCACCGGGAGGCGGGACGAAGGTGGCGGGCCTGCTCATGGGGAGAGGTTATAACCCGGCCGCCCGC
This sequence comes from Streptomyces sp. CoH27, assembly GCF_020181035.1. Classification (GTDB taxonomy): domain Bacteria; phylum Actinomycetota; class Actinomycetes; order Streptomycetales; family Streptomycetaceae; genus Streptomyces; species Streptomyces camelliae. Next base: position 90,046 of record NZ_JAIQYY010000012.1, on the reverse strand, counting down.
TGTTTCTCCGCGCGCCGTGAGCCCGGCTGTACGCCGGACGTGCGACGGCCCGGCCCACAGGAACATGGGCCGGGCCGTCGGTGACGGGGTGCCGGATCAGCCTTCGGCGACCTCGACGGCTGCCGCGGCCTTACGGGTACGGCGCCGCGGCGTGGCCTCCGGCTCCTCGGTGGCCTGCGCCGGAATCTCCGCGGTGACCGTCTTGGCGACGGCCTTACGGGTCCGTCGCACCTTGGGAGCGGTCGCCTCGACGACACCGTCCGCGTCGGGGGCGGCGGCCACCGTCTTGCGGGTACGGCGGGGCTTGGCCTCGGCTTCGGGGGTTTCCGTCGGCTCCGGGGCGGTGGCTGCCGTCTTGCGGGTGCGGCGCGGCTTGGCTTCGGCTTCCGGAGTCTCCGGGGCTTCGGCGGTCGCGGCCGTCTTGCGCGTGCGGCGGGGCTTGGGCTCCGTCTCCGGGGCTTCGGCCGTGGCGGCCGTCGC
>NZ_JAIQYY010000012.1:42010-89486 GCF_020181035.1 Streptomyces sp. CoH27 | reverse complement strand
GGTGCGGCGGGGCTTGGCCTCGGCTTCGGGGGTTTCCGTCGGCTCCGGGGCGGTCGCGGCCGTCTTGCGCGTGCGGCGGGGCTTGGGCTCCGTCTCCGGGGGCTCGGCCGTGGCGGCCGTCGCCTCGGCGGTGGCTGCTGCCTTGCGGGTGCGGCGGGGCTTGGCCTCGGCTTCGGGGGCCTCGGTGGTGGCCGTCGTCTTCCGCGTGCGGCGCGGCTTGGCCTCGGTTTCCGGAGTCTCCGGGGCTTCGGCGGTCGCGGCCGTCTTGCGCGTGCGGCGCGGCTTGGGCTCCGCCCCCGCCTCCGCCTCCGCCTCCGGGGCCTTGGTGGCCGCGGAGACCTCAGCGGCCTCGGGAGCGGGGGCCGTTGCCTTTCGGGTACGGCGGGGCTTGGTCGCCGGGGCGGGCTCCTCCGTGGGCTCGGCCGGGGCCGCAGCCGTTTCCGGCGTGGGCTCGGCCGTCTTGCGCGTGCGGCGGCGAGGCTTCGCCTCCGGTGCCTCCACGGTCACCGTGTCGGCCGCCGGAGCCGTCTCCGGCACCGTCACGGGCGTCTCGGCCGTGGGCTCGGCGACAGGAGCCGGTGCCTGCTCCGCGGACTTGCGGGTGCGGCGGCGGCGCGGCTTCTCCGGGGCCTCCGCGGTCTCCGGAGCGGCCGGAGCCTCCACCGGGGCAACGGTCTCGACGGCGGTCTCGACGGCCGCCACCGGCTGCGCCGACGCTCCGCCGCGCGTACGACGACGGCGGCGCAGGGTGCGCGGTGCCGTGGAAGTCTCCTCCGCCGGGCCGGACTCGGCGGCCGGCGCCGGAGCCGTCGTAGCGGCCGGTGCGGCGGTGGCCGCGTCCACCGGGGAGCCACCGCGCGTGCGGCGGCGGCGACGCGGCGTACGGGACGAACGCTCGCGCTCGGCCGGCGCGGCGGCGGACTCGGCGCGGCCACCGCGGCCACCGCGACCGCGCGCACCACGGCCACCGGTCTCGCCCAGGTCCTCCAGCTCCTCCGCGTCCAGACCCGCACGGGTCCGCTCCGAGCGCGGCAGGATGCCCTTGGTGCCCGCGGGGATGTCGAGGTCGGAGAACAGATGCGGGGACGACGAGTACGTCTCCACCGGGTCGTTGAAGTCCAGCTCCAGCGCCTTGTTGATCAGCTGCCAGCGCGGGATGTCGTCCCAGTCGACGAACGTGATCGCCGTACCCTTGGCGCCCGCGCGGCCGGTACGGCCGACCCGGTGCAAGTACGTCTTCTCGTCCTCGGGGGACTGGTAGTTGATGACGTGGGTCACGCCCTCGACGTCGATACCGCGCGCGGCGACGTCGGTGCAGACCAGGACGTCCACCTTGCCGTTGCGGAACGCGCGCAGCGCCTGCTCGCGGGCGCCCTGCCCGAGGTCGCCGTGGACCGCGCCGGAGGCGAACCCGCGGCGCTGCAGCTGCTCGGCGATGTCGGCGGCCGTGCGCTTCGTACGGCAGAAGATCATCGCCAGTCCGCGGCCCTCGGCCTGCAGGATGCGGGCGACCATCTCCGGCTTGTCCATGTTGTGCGCGCGGTAGACGAACTGCTTGATGTTCGCGACCGTCGCGCCCTCGTCGTCCGGTGCGGTGGCACGGATGTGCGTGGGCCGCGACATGTAGCGGCGCGCGAGGCCGATGACCGCGCCCGGCATGGTCGCCGAGAACAGCATGGTCTGGCGCTTGGCAGGGAGCATGTCGATGATCTTCTCGACGTCGGGCAGGAAGCCCAGGTCGAGCATCTCGTCGGCCTCGTCGAGGACCAGGCACTTGACGTGCTTCAGGTCCAGCTTCTTCTGGCCCGCGAGGTCCAGCAGCCGGCCCGGGGTGCCGACGACCACGTCGACGCCCTTCTTCAGAGCCTCCACCTGTGGTTCGTAGGCCCGGCCGCCATAGATCGCCGTCACGCGCACGTTACGGACCTTGCCGGCGGTCAGCAGGTCGTTGGTGACCTGGGTGCACAGCTCGCGCGTGGGGACGACGACGAGCGCCTGCGGGGCGTCCGTGAGGGCCTCGGGGGCGGCGCGTCCGGCCTCGACGTCGGCGGGGACGGTGACGCGCTCCAGAAGCGGGAGGCCGAAGCCCAGCGTCTTGCCGGTGCCGGTCTTGGCCTGGCCGATGACGTCCGTGCCGGAAAGGGCGACGGGGAGCGTCATCTCCTGGATGGGGAAGGGGGTGATGATGCCGACGGCCTCCAGGGCCTCGGCGGTCTCGGGAAGGATTCCGAGTTCTCGAAACGTCGTAGTCAGGGTGCTGCCTCTTCTGTGTGGTGCGGTGCGAGGCGAGCGCGGGGGTCATGTCTGACCGTGCCGGGGACGTCGGCTGCCGTACGGGCGAACCACTCGGGCAAGCCGTAAGACACGGGACCTCTGCCGACGCTCTAGCGCTCGTACCGCTGAGGGGTGTCCCTCCGGTCGTCGTACGTACTGCGCCGTACGGCCAGGGAGGGCTGTCGGGTCGGAGCCGATCGGGCCACCGACCGGGCATCCTCATGCGTGCGGCCTGTCGGGACGCGTCGAACACCGTCAACGCACTCAGCAGGCGCATTACCACCATACCCCGGATCGGCGCACATGCGATGGCCGATTTGGTCACGTAGTCGTCGTCACAGTGATCGGCCAGGCGCCTCGGGGGTGCCGCGAGCGGGCTATTGTGCGCCTCATGACTAGCTCTGACAAGCCTGAGAACGACTCCGTCGCACCCACGGGCATCGCCGCCAAGGACTGGGCGCAGGCCTCCGCCGACCCGCAGTACCGCGCCGCCGTCGTGGATCTGCTCGGCGCGCTCGCGTACGGAGAGCTGGCGGCGTTCGAGCGGCTCGCGGAGGACGCCAAGCTGGCGCCGACCCTCGCGGACAAGGCGGAGCTGGCGAAGATGGCCTCGGCCGAGTTCCACCACTTCGAGCGCCTGCGGGACCGGCTGACCGAGATCGGCGAGGAGCCGACCGCCGCCATGGACCCGTTCGTCGCCGCCCTGGACGGCTTCCACCGGCAGACCGCGCCCTCGGACTGGCTGGAGGGCCTGGTCAAGGCGTACGTCGGCGACTCGATCGCGAGCGACTTCTACCGCGAGGTCGCGGTACGGCTCGACTCCGACACGCGCGAGCTGGTCCTCGCCGTCCTCGACGACACCGGGCACGCCGGGTTCGCGGTGGAGAAGGTACGGGCCGCGATCGACGCCGACCCGCGCGTGGGCGGCCGGCTGGCGCTGTGGGCGCGGCGGCTGATGGGCGAGGCGCTGTCGCAGTCCCAGCGGGTGGTCGCGGACCGGGACGCGCTGTCCACGATGCTCGTCGGGGGCGTCGCCGACGGGTTCGATCTCGCGGAGGTCGGGAGGATGTTCTCGCGGATCACCGAGGCGCACACGAAGAGAATGGCTGCGCTCGGCTTGGCCGCGTAGCGCTGCGTGGGGGTGGGTGCGGTGAGTTGCGCGGCTGCGGGTCCGTTGTGGCTGGTCGCGCCCACGCGGCGGAGCCGCACATTGAACAGAGCCCCGCGCCCCTAGGGGGTTGCCGCTTACGCCACGTGCAAAGGACCCCTTGCTACGCCGTCGCTGATCGGCGCAGTCTTCCCGCCGGACGCAGGAGCAGGGAAAGCGACGCCGCCGAGATGACCGCGGCGCCCAGGAGGCTCAGCCAGGCTGTGCCGGGGCCGAGGGCGGTGTGGGTGACGAAGTCGCCGAAGAGGGCTCCGGCGATGCCTGTCGAGAACACCAGCGGGCGGGCCGGGAGCCGGTGGGAGAGGCCGTGCGCCGCCGCCCACGCGAGGACGAGACCGAGCACTGCGGACGCGAGTGCTTCCAGGATCATGTCGGGGTCCCTCCCACGGCCGGTCTGCCTTGAACGGTCGTAGCCCGTCATACCCGTGACCTGCGGACTGCAATCCTCCGCTGTGCGGGAGTTGTGCTCCATCTGTGTGCACGTCCCCAGGAAGAACAAGGGCCCGGCGGCCGAGTGCCGCCGGGCCCTTGTCACTACGTCGGCCTACAGTGCGCCGAACCCGACCTTGCGGACGCTCGGCTCGCCGATCTCCACGTACGCCAGACGGTCCGTCGGCACCAGGACCTTGCGGCCCTTCTCGTCCTGGAGGCTCAGCAGCTGCGTCTTCCCGGACAGCGCGTCGCTCACCAGGCGCTCGACCTCCTCGACGCTCAGACCGCTCTCCAGCACGATCTCGCGGGGCGCGTACTGCACGCCGATCTTGACCTCCACGGCTATGTCCCTCCGACGGTCAGTGATGTGCGCGATCTTCCGCGCCGTACGCAGCACACATTAGCCCGGTGAGGGGACGCATACGTTGTGCGTCGGCACGCCATCAGCGAACAGCGACCGGGAACAAACGGCCGTCAGTGGTGTTCGGTGCCGTGCAGCGGGAAGCCTGCGATGCCCCGCCAGGCCAGCGAGGTCAGCAGCTGCACCGCCTGGTCGCGCGGGACGCTGCGGTCGCTGTGCAGCCAGGAGCGGGCCACCACCTGGGCGAGCCCGCCGAGGCCGGAGGCCAGCAGCATCGACTCCGCGCGCGAGAGGCCGGTGTCCTCGGCGATGACCTCGCAGATGGCCTCGGCGCAGTCGTTGGTGACCTTGTCGACGCGCTCGCGCACCGCGGGCTCGTTCGTCAGGTCCGACTCGAAGACCAGCCGAAAGGCGCCGCCGTCGTCCTCGACGTAGGCGAAATAAGCGTCCATCGTGGCGCGCACGCGCTGCTTGTTGTCCGTCGTGGACGCGAGCGCGGTCCGTACGGCCTGGATCAGCGACTCGCAGTGCTGGTCCAGCAGCGCGAGGTACAGGTCGAGCTTGCCCGGGAAGTGCTGGTAGAGCACGGGCTTGCTCACACCGGCCCGCTCGGCGATGTCGTCCATCGCCGCCGCGTGATACCCCTGCGCGACGAAAACCTCCTGGGCGGCGCCCAGCAACTGGTTCCGCCGGGCTCGGCGCGGCAGACGGGTGCCACGTGGGCGTGCCGCCTCAGTTTGCTCGATGGCTGTCACGCCGCCTCCCAAAGTCGTCCACATGCGGTGTCGGCCGCGCGGCCATCGTACTTTTCGGTAACCGTGGTGTGCGCGGTGCGAGCGCAGAATTTCATGTACCGGACGGTGACGAAAGACGTGATCATCCTCCGGAACGGGCCCGGGAGTCCGCCGCCGTCAGCGGTAGTCGTCCTCGTCGAGCCTGACCACACGTGCCTGCTCGACCAGATCGGCCACGTTCCCGCGGTCCTGGTCGACTTCTTCCAGGGGATCGTCGCGCTCCGGCGAGATGTCGGTGTGCTGCTCGGCCGCGTCCACCTCGGGGGCCTCGACATCGATCTCCGAGGCCGCCGTCTCGGTCTCCAGGTCGTCGGCCGAGCCGGGCTCGGTGGGGTCATGGGCCATGGTGGGCTCCCTTCCTACGGGCGTCCCTGGATGCGGCAGGGGCCACACGTGGGTGCCCTGGGTACGAGCCTAGGAGAGAGCAGAACCGGACGCCATGCCGTGACGCCCACGCGCGCGTACGGGCGGCACCCACGCGCGCGTACTGGCGGCACTCACGCGCGTGTACTGGCGGCACCCACGCGCGCGTACGGCTCACGCTGTGACGGCGAACACACGAACCTCGGCGTGATCACCTCGTAACATTGCCGCATGTCTTCGACCGAGTCGCCGTCCGTGCCGGCCGCCAGCGTGCTCCCGAAGGTGGCGCCCGTACGGGTCGGTGAGGGTGAGCGGCTGCGGTCCGTGGGGCTGCCCGGTGTCACCCTGTCGATCCGTTCCCGCCGTCCCGCGCACGAGGGCCTGCCGCCCGCGCTGTACGTCCACGGGCTCGGCGGTTCCTCGCAGAACTGGTCGGAGCTGATGGCCGAGCTGGACGGCGTCGTCGACAGCGAGGCGCTCGACCTGCCGGGCTTCGGCGACTCCCCGCCCCCGGACGACGGCGACTACTCCGTCACCGGGCACGCGCGCGCGGTGATCCGCTATCTCGACGCGGCCGGCCGCGGCCCCGTCCACCTCTTCGGCAACTCGCTGGGCGGCGCGGTCACCACGCGCGTGGCCGCCGTACGCCCCGACCTCGTCCGTACGCTCACGCTCGTCTCGCCCGCCCTGCCCGAGCTGCGCATCCAGCGCACCGCGGCACCGACCGCCCTGCTCGGCGTGCCCGGTGTCGCCGCCCTGTTCACCCGGCTCACCCGCGAGTGGACCGCCGAGCAGCGGGTGCGCGGGGTCATGGCCCTCTGTTACGGCGACCCCGGGCGGGTGTCGCCCGAGGCGTTCCAGCACGCCGTGGAGGAGCTGGAGCGGCGGTTGCAGCTGCCGTACGTCTGGGACGCGATGGCCCGCTCCGCGCGCGGGATCGTCAACGCCTATACGCTCGGCGGACAGCACGGGCTGTGGCGCCAGGCCGAGCGCGTCCTCGCGCCGACCCTGCTCGTCTACGGCGGCCGTGACCAGCTCGTCGGCTTCCGTATGGCCCGCAAGGCCGCCCGCTCCTTCCGCGACTCCCGTCTGTTGTCCCTGCCGGACGCCGGGCACGTGGCGATGATGGAGTACCCGGAGGTGGTGGCCAGGGCATTCCGGGAACTCCTGGCCGACACGTCCGTCACCACCCCCGGCGCGGGGAGCTGAGGCCGGCGTGGGACGCCACAGCCGCCGCGGCCCGGCCCCCAAGCCCGATACCGCGGACATAGCCGCGAGGCGTGCACAGAAGCCGGAGCAGAGGGAACAGCCGGAACAGAGGGCCCGGGCGGAACGGCGGGCGCAGGCGGCAGAGTGGGTGGCACCGGGGGACGGGGCACCGCGGATGCCTGACGGGGCGCCTGCGCAGGGGATGCGGCGACCTCCGGACGGCACGCCCGTGCAGAGGATGCCGCGTATTCCTGGTGGTGCACCGATGCAGGGGGTGCCGCGTACGTCTGGCGGCATGCCCGTGCAGGGGGCGCCGCGTATTCCTGGTGGCGCCCGCGCGCAAGGGGTGCCCCGGCCGGCTGACGGCACTCCCGCTCACGGCGTGCCGGGTTTCGCCGCCGGCACTCCCGCGCGCGGTGTGCCTCGTTTCCCCGACGGGACGCCTGCGCATGGGGTGCCGAGGTTCCCTGATGGCACTCCTGCCCACGGCATGCCCCGCCTTCCCGACGGCACGCCCGCCCATGGGATGCCCCGTGTTCCCGACGGCACGCCCGCCCATGGGATGCCCCGTCTTCCCGACGGCACGCCCGCGCAGGGCGTGCCCCGGCCGTGGCCGGCTGACGGTACCCCCGCGCGCGGTGTGCCCCGTTTCCGGGAGGGCAGCTCCGCTGCGGGTGTGCCCGTGCGGGGTGGGCATCCCGAGCAGTGGGAAGTCGGCGGAGGCTGGGGGGAGTTCACGGGGCGGGCCGGGGCCGGGAGCGGGCCCGGTGCCGTGCTTCCTCGGCAGCGGCAGAGCGGGCCGCAAGGCGGGCCTCGGCAGGAGTACCTCGACGCCTTCCGGGACGGCCACGGCGGCGGTGCGGATCTTGGCGATGTCGACGTCTTCGCGCCCCGCGCGCGTGGATCGCGCCGTACCGACGGGCAGCCGGTGGACATGGCGACTGCCGTGGGGACCGAGGCGGACGGCGGCGACGCGCCCCCCGTCGACCTGCCCACGCAGCGCTCTGGCTCAGGCGCCCCGAACGGGGCGCGGGGAACTGCGCGACCAGCCACAACGGACCCGCGGCCGCAAGACGACGGAGCCGCCCCTCATGGAGTGCCGAGCGGTCAGGGCCAGCGCACGCGGGCTTTCACCGGTGTCGCCGCGGCCGCCGTGACGACCGTGCTCGCGGTGGTCGTCGCCGGGCAGGTGGCCGAGAGCCGGGACCACGCCGCACAGTCGCGCTCCGCCACCGACCAGGCCCGTGAGGCGCGCGCCTCGGGACAGCCGGCCCCCTCCGCCTCGGCGAGCCCGGTGACGCTGACGTACGAGCAGGCGATGAACCGGACGTACCCGCTCGGCGCGACACTGAAGGGCTCGGGGAAGTTCGACACCGTGCCCGGGTTCGACAAGGCGCCGGGCAGCGGACGGAAGTACACCTACCGCGTGGACGTGGAGCAGGGGCTGGGCCTGGACGGCACGCTGTTCGCGGAGGCCGTGCAGAAGACCCTGAACGACGAACGCAGTTGGGCCCACGGAGGGGCCCGTACCTTCGAGCGGATCTCCTCCGGCAAGCCCGACTTCGTGATCACGCTGGCCAGCCCCGGAACGACCGCCGCCTGGTGCGCCAAGTCCGGACTGGACACCACGGAGGACAACGTCTCCTGTGACTCGGCGTCCACCGAACGAGTGATGATCAATGCATACAGGTGGGCTCAGGGAAGCGTGACATACGGGGACAAGATCTACGCCTATCGGCAGATGTTGATCAACCATGAGGTCGGCCACCGGCTCGGCCACGGCCACGTGACCTGCCAGAAGGACGGGGAACTCGCCCCCGTCATGCAGCAGCAGACCAAGTTCCTCGACCATGACGGAATCCACTGTCTGCCCAACCCCTGGCCATATCCCGCGAGTTGACGGGCGCCGCTCATGTCACATTGACATGAGTCGCATGTTCGTTCATATTTCTGCGCATGTGGTCTAGTCATGCCGCCCCTGGGAGCGCCGCCATCGAGCTGGCGCTCATCGGCGTGACCGCACTCTGCGTGGCCGACATCCACTGTCGCTGACGCCGTCTCCCTGGCGTTCGCGTCGCGACCTTTCTTTCCTTCCGCTCCGTGACACCGTCACGGGCCTTTTCGACGACCCGGCGCCGGGGCCGACGTCTGTTCGCAGTCGTCTCACTCCTCGTCCACTTGTCTCACTTTTCGAGACGCCCCTTTTTCGAGAAATCCTCGATCAGCCCCGAGAGGTCGTCATTCCGATGCGTCAACCGTCCGTCATAGCGCGCCGCGTGGCCGCGGCATCCGTCAGCCTGGTCGTGGCAGCGGGCGCCGCCGCCTGCGGTCCGAAGGACAGCGGTGCCAAGGCCGCCGGTGGCGACTCCACGCCGCACAAGGGCGGCACCCTGACGGTGCTGAACGCCGAGCCGCAGTCCGACTTCGACCCCGCCCGCCTCTACACCTCCGGCGGCGGCAACGTCCCCTCGCTCGTCTTCCGCACCCTCACCACCCGCAACCGCGAGAACGGCGCGGCCGGCGCCAAGGTCGTCCCCGACCTCGCCACCGACACCGGGCGCCCCAGCAAGGACGCGACCGTGTGGACGTACACCCTGAAGCAGGGCCTCAAGTACGAGGACGGCACGCCGATCACCTCGGCCGACATCAAGTACGGCATCGAGCGCTCCTTCGCCCCCGAGCTGTCCGGCGGCGCCCCCTACCTGCGGGACTGGCTGGTCGGCGCGGCCGACTACCAGGGGCCGTACAAGGACAAGAAGGGCCTCGACGCGATCGAGACCCCGGACAGCCGGACCATCGTCTTCCATCTGAACAAGCCCGAGGGCGAGTTCCCCTTCCTCGCCACGCAGACGCAGTTCGCCCCGGTGCCCAAGAGCAAGGACACCGGCACCAAGTACGAGGAGCACCCGGTCTCGTCCGGCCCGTACCGCGTCGTCAAGAACGAGAACGACGGCGAGCACATGGTTCTGCAGCGCAACACGTACTGGTCGACGGCCGTCGACGACCAGCGCAAGGCCTACCCGGACACCATCGACGTCCGCTCCGGCCTGGACTCCTCCGTGATCAACCAGCGGCTGTCCGCGTCTCAGGGGGCGGACGCCGCGGCCGTCACCACGGACACCAACCTCGGCCCGGCCGAACTCGCCAAGGTCACCGGTGACAAGGAACTCGCCGCGCGCGTGGGCACCGGTCACTTCGGCTACACGAACTACATCGCGTTCAACCCGACCGTGAAGCCGTTCGACAACCCCAAGGTGCGCCAGGCGATCGCCTACGCCATCGACCGCTCCTCGGTGGTCAACGCGGCCGGCGGCAGCGCGCTCGCCGAGCCCGCCACCACCTTCCTGCCCAACCAGAAGTCCTTCGGCTACACGCCGTACGACCCGTTCCCGGCGGGCGCGACCGGCAACCCGGCCAAGGCCAAGGAGCTGCTCGCCCGGGCCGGTTACAAGAACGGGCTCACCGTCACGCTGACCCACTCCAACGCCAAGGACTTCGAGACCAGCCCGGAGATCGCGACCGCCGTCCAGGACGCGCTCAAGACGGCCGGCATCACGGTCAAGCTCCAGGGCCTGGAGCTCAACGACTACAAGGACAAGATCCACAGCGTCAAGACCGAGCCCGGCTTCTTCCTCGCCCACTGGGGTGCCGACTGGCCCTCCGGCGGTCCCTTCCTCGCCCCGATCTTCGACGGCCGGCAGATCGTCAAGGACGGCGCGAACTTCAACACGGGCCTGCTCAATGACAAGTCGGTCAATGACGAGATTGACGCGATCAACAAGTTGACCGACCTTGACGCGGCCGCCAAGCGATGGGGTGCACTGGACCAGAAGATCGGCGAGCAGGCCCTCGTCGTGCCGCTGTTCCACCCCGTCTACAAGCGCCTGTACGGCAAGGACGTCAAGAACATCGTCATCAGCGACTGGACCGGCGTCCTCGACATCTCCCAGGTCGCGGTGAAGTAGCGCCGTGAGCGAGGCACTTGTCGCCGTCGAGACCGCCGGGACGGATGCGTCCGTCCCGGCGGTCTCGGGGGCCCGTCAGTTCTGGCGGCGGCTGCGGGCGCAGCGCGCCGCCCTGGTCGCCGCGGCCGTCGTCGCGCTGCTCGTCCTGGTCGCGCTCGCCGCGCCGCTCCTCACCGCCCTGGAGGGCCAGGACCCCACCACGTACCACCCGGCCCTGATCGACTCCGCGCGCGGGGGCGTGCCCATCGGCTCCTTCGGCGGCGTCGGCGCCGACCACTGGCTGGGTGTCGAACCGCAGACCGGACGCGACATGTTCGCCCGGCTCGTCTACGGAGCGCGGGTCTCGCTGGGGGTCGCGCTGGCGGCCACGGTGGTGCAGGTCATCCTCGGCATCGCCATGGGCGTGGCCTCCGGCCTGGGCAACCGCTGGGTCGACCTGGTCCTGAGCCGCATCACCGACATCTTCGTCTCGATGCCGCTGATGATCATGGCGCTCGCGCTGCTCGCGATCGTGCCCAACGGCTTCCCGCGGCCCGTGCTCGTCGCGTTGATCATCGCCCTGGTCTCCGGCTGGAGCACGACGGCGAAGATGGTGCGCGCCCAGACCCTCACCCTGAAGAGCCTCGACTACGTCGCCGCGTCCCGGCTCAGCGGCTGGAGCACCTGGCGCACCGCGGTACGCGAACTCCTCCCGGGCCTCGCCGCCCCGGTCATCACGTACTCCGCGCTGCTGATCCCGTCGAACATCAGCGCCGAGGCGGCCCTGTCCTTCCTCGGCGTCGGGGTGAAGCCGCCGACGCCCTCCTGGGGACAGATGCTCACCTCCGCCGACGTCTGGTACCAGGCGGCCCCGCAGTATCTGCTGCTGCCCGCCGCCGCCCTGTTCGTGACCGTGTTCGCGCTGACCATCCTCGGCGACGGCGTGCGTGTCGCCCTCGACCCGCGCGCGGCCTCACGCCTGCGCATCGGCACCGGCCGCAAGCGGGAAGCCCGCGCCGAGACGGCCGTACCGAAGGCTGAGACGGCCGCAGCGAAGCAGAAGGAGGACCGGACATGAGCGGCCTCACCGGATTCGTCCTGCGGCGCGTCATCGGCGCCGCGGTCACCCTGTTCGTGCTCTCGGTGATCATCTACGTCGTCTTCTACGTCACCCCCGGCAACGTCGCCCAGATCACCTGCGGCCCGCGCTGCTCCCCTGAACAGGTCCACCAGGTCGCCCAGCAGCTGCACCTCGACGACCCGCTGTACGTGCGCTACTGGCACTTCCTGCACGGCATCTTCGTGGGCCAGGACTTCTCGACCGGCACCGGCGTGGAGCACTGCTCGGCGCCCTGCCTCGGTGAGTCGTACCAGAACGACCAGCAGGTCACCGACATCATCCTGACCAGGCTGCCGGTCAGCCTCTCGCTGGTGCTCGGCGCGATGGTGATCTGGCTGCTGCTCGGCGTCGGCACCGGCGTGCTGTCCGCCTGGCGGCGCGGCCGGTTCAGCGAGCGCGCCCTGACCGCGATCACGCTGGCGGGGGTCGCCACGCCCGTCTTCGTCATCGGCCTGGTCCTGATGATCATCGTCTGCGGCGAACTCCAGCTCCTGCCCTTCCCGCAGTACGTGAACTTCACCGACGACCCCGAACAGTGGGCGTGGAACCTGCTGCTGCCCTGGCTCTCCCTCGCCCTCATCGAGGCGGCCAACTTCGCCCGCCTCACGCGCGCGTCGATGCTGGAGACGCTGGCCGAGGACCACATCCGCACCTTCCGCGCGTACGGCGTCGGCGAGCGCGCGATCATCGCCCGGCACGCGCTGCGCGGTGCGACCGCGTCCGTCATCGCGCTCAACGCGGTGACCTTCGGCTCGGCCGTCGGCGGTGCCGTCCTCACCGAGACCCTCTTCGGCCTGCCCGGCATCGGCCAGGAGCTGGTGCACGCGGTGCAGGTCGTGGACCTGCCGGTGGTCGTCGGCATGGTCCTGGTGACCGGTTTCTTCGTGGTCATCGCCAACGCCGTCGCGGACGTGCTGTACGCGGTGGCCGACCGACGGGTGGTGCTCGCATGAGCCTCGTGGAAGTGACGGACCTGACCGTCGAGTTCGGCTCCCTGCGGGCCGTCGACGGACTCTCCTTCAGCCTGGCGAAGGGCGCCGCGCTGGCCCTCGTCGGCGAGTCCGGCTCCGGCAAGTCCACGGTCGCGGGCGCCCTGCTGGGCCTGCACCGGGGCACCGGGGCACGGGTCACCGGCGCGGTCCGCGTGGCCGGCACGGACGTCCAGGACGCCTCCGACGAGGAACTGCGGGGGCTGCGCGGCGCCAAGGCCGCCATGGTCTTCCAGGACCCGCTGTCCTCGCTCGACCCGTACTACGCGATCGGCGACCAGATCGCCGAGGTCTACCGCGTGCACGCGCGCGTGCCGCGACGTGCCGCACGCGCGCGTGCCGTCGAGGTGCTGGAGCGGGTGGGAATTCCGGACGCGGTACGCCGGGCCAGGTCCCGGCCGCACGAGTTCAGCGGCGGCATGCGCCAGCGCGCGCTGATCGCCATGGCCCTCGCCTGCGAGCCGGACCTGCTGATCGCCGACGAGCCGACCACCGCCCTCGACGTCACCGTCCAGGCCCAGATCCTCGACCTGCTGCACACGCTGCGCGAGGAGACCGGCATGGGCCTGCTGCTCGTCACCCACGACGTGGGCGTGGCCGCCGAGAGCGTGGACGACATCCTCGTCATGCGGCACGGCCGGGCCGTCGAGCGTGGCCCCGTCGGCACCGTCCTCGCGGCGCCGGGTGAGGCGTACACGCGCGAACTGCTCGACGCCGTCCCGCGCGTGGACGCGCGCCGTACCGGCTCCGAGGCGACCGACGAGGTCGTGCTGGAGGCCACCGGGCTGCGGCGGGCGTTCGGGCGCGGCAAGCGGGCGTTCACGGCCGTGGACGACGTCTCGGTGACCGTCCGCCGCGGCGAGACCCTCGGCGTGGTCGGCGAGAGCGGCAGCGGCAAGACCACGCTCGGCCGGATGCTGGTCGGGCTGCTGGAGCCGACCGCCGGCGCGATCCGCTACGAGGGCCGCCCGCACACCACGGTGAACCCGGCCGTCCAGATGGTCTTCCAGGACCCGGTCTCCTCCCTCAACCCCCGCCGCAGTGTGGGCGAGTCCATCGCCGACCCCCTGCGCGCGCGTGGCGAACGGGACGAGGAGCGTGTCCGGGGGCGTGTGGCGGAACTGCTGGAGCGTGTGGGGCTCGAAAAGGCGCACTACGACCGCTACCCGCACGAGTTCAGCGGCGGCCAGCGCCAGCGCATCGGCATCGCCCGCGCGCTCGCCGCCGAACCGCGCGTCATCGTCTGCGACGAGCCGGTCTCCGCGCTGGACGTCACCACACAGGCCCAGGTCGTGGAGCTGCTCGGCGAACTCCAGCGGGAACTCGGCCTCGCGCTGGTCTTCATCGCCCACGACCTGGCCGTCGTACGACAGGTCAGCGACCGGGTCGCGGTCATGCGGCACGGCCGGGTCGTCGAGTACGGGCCCGCCGACGAGGTGTACGACAGCCCGCGCGAGCCGTACACCAGGCAGCTCCTGGCCGCCGTGCCCGCGCTCGATCCGGAGCTGGCGGCCAGGCGGCGCGCGGCCCGGCGCGAGCCGGTCGTGGCGTAACGTTTCGTGTGCACACGATGACGCTCTGAACCCTTAGCGCGACGAAACGCGACCCGCACGCGAAAGTTACGACCGTTCACCCCTTTTGGTGGCGCGATGGACAACCGTCCGTCGCGCCACCGCCTTGTCCGCTTACGTTCGTCCCGCTGCGAGCCGCCGGGACAACGGCGGCTCACCGGACGGGAGATCGGGGGTGCGTACGTGCGCATCGGACTGCTTACGGAGGGTGGCTACCCGTATGTGAGCGGTGACGCCGGACTCTGGTGCGACCGGCTTGTGCGCGGGCTTGAGCAGCACGAGTTCGACCTCTACGCGCTCAGCCGCAGCCGGCAGCAGGAGGACGAGGGCTGGGTCCCGCTCCCGCCGCAGGTCAGCCGGGTGCGTACGGCGCCGCTGTGGACGGCCGAGGACGACGGGGTCGTGTACGGGCGGCGCGCGCGCCGACGTTTCACCGAGTGCTACGGGGAGCTCGTCGGGGCCGTGTGCGCCGGAGCCGACTCCGGGAACGAGGGTGCGCGCGTCGGCGCGTCAGGGAGTGACGGCGTGTCGGGGGATGCGGCCGATGGTGGCTCCGCCGATCTGGCGGACCGTTTCGGCAACGCGCTGTACGGACTCGCCGAACTCGCCCGCGAGGAAGGCGGACTGGTCGGTGCCCTGCGCTCGGACATCGCCGTACGCACCCTGGAGCGCGCCTGCCGCGCCCCCGGCGCGCTGCGCACGGCGCGCGAGGCGCGCGTCCCCGACCTGCTCAACGTCACCGCGCACCTGGAGCGCACCCTGCGCCCCCTCTCCCTCGACTGGTACGGCGACGGCGGCCTCGGCGCGGCCGACCTCTGCCACGCCGCCGCCGGCGGCCCCGCGGCCCTCCCCGGACTGCTCGCCCGGCACTTCTGCGGCGTCCCCCTCCTCGTCACCGAGTACGGCGTGCAGCTCCGCTCGCACTACCTGGCCCTCGGCCCCGACGCCGCCGCCCCCGCCGTACGCGCGCTGCTCGGCGCCTTCCACGGCCGGCTCGCCGCCGAGGTCTACCGGCGCGCCGAGATCCTCACCCCCGGCAACGGCCACGCCCGCCGCTGGCAGGAACGGTGCGGTGCCGACCGGGCCAGGATCCGCACGGTGTACCCGGGCATGGACGCCACCCGCTTCGCGGAGGTCGGCGAGGCCCCCGACCGCGCCGACCCCGACACCCTGGTGTGGGTCGGGCGTGTCGAACCCGCCAAGGACCTGATCTCGCTGCTGCACGCCTTCGCCGAGGTCCGCAAGGAGGAGCCCAAGGCACGCCTCAGAATCGTCGGCGCGCCCGCCGGTCCCGAGGGCGAGGCCTATCTCGGCCACTGCCGGGCGCTCGCCGCCCAGCTCTTCCCGGACGAGGCGGAGGGCGTGCACGCCGTCGGCGACAACCCCGTCTCCTTCGAGGAGATCGGCGGCCCCGAGGCTCCGACCCTGCCCGAGGCCTACGCCGCCGGCGCGGTGGTCGTGCTGTCCAGCGTCGTGGAGGGCTTTCCGATCAGCCTCATCGAGGCCATGTTCTGCGCCCGCGCCACGGTGTCCACGGATGTCGGCGCCGTGGTGGAGGCCATCGGCGGCACGGGACTGGTCGTGCCCCCGCGCAATCCACGGGCGCTCGCGGAGGCGTGCGTGGCGCTGCTGCACGACCCCGAGCGCCGTGAGCGCCTCGGCGCCGCCGCACGCGCCCGCGCGCTCGAACTGTTCACCGTCGAGCAGAACATCGCGGCATTTCACGGCATTTATTTGCAGATCGTGTCGCACTGTCCGGTGCGCCGGGTCGTCCTCGACGATGCTGGCGAGCCCCTGCCGTTCGCCGTCCCCGCCGAATCCCACGTCCCCGGCCGCTGGACCGGCCCCACGGCCCGCGTCCTGTCCCGGACCGTCCCCGGCTGGGCCACGACCGCACCGGTCCGCGCGACACCACTGGCGGCTGCGGAGGGGGCGTGATGGACGTTCAGAACGACGGCCCTGGCACCGGCGACGGGCTCAGCAGCCCGGACCTGCCCGGCATGCCGAGCGGCGCCGAGCCGTGGGACGCGCGGTCGGGGGAGTGGTTCGGGGAAGCCGGGGAAGTCGGGGAAGGAGAAGCGGAGGCACGGGACGGCGAGCGGGCGGACACACCGTTGCGCAGGCAATCGGCGGCCGCCGGGAGCGCTCCCGGCGCGTCCACGCCGCCGGCTTCCGAGAGCGGTCCCGTCACGTTCGTGGCGTCGGTTTCCGCGAGTGACCCTGCCAGGTCCGTGGCGTCGGTTTCCGCGAGTGACCCTGCCAGGTCCGTGGCGTCGGTTTCCGCGAGTGACCCTGCCGCGTTCGTGGCGTCGGCTTCCGAGAGCGGTCCCGTCGCATCCGAACAGTCGGCTTCCGCAGGCGCTCCCGATCGGTCGGTGTCGTCCGCTTCCGTGAACGCCTCAGGCGTGTCGGTGCCGCCACCCTCCGCCGGTGCTCCCGCCTCCTCCGTGCGCACCGTGCCCCGGCGTGGAGCCGCCGACCCCGTGAAGGCCCTGCTGTACCGGCACCGTGAGCTGTGTGAGCGGGCCGTGGACCCGCTGGAGATCGCCGCCGGGCTGGAGGCCCACGGCATCACCGACCGGACCGCCGCCCGGTTCCGCCACCGTGACGTCTTCTCGCTCGCCGAGGAGCTGTACGCGCGCGTGCCACGCGGCAGCGGTGAGGCACGCCCCGAACCCGCACCCCTGCCCGCGCCGCGCGTCCGGGCTGGCCGGGTCCTGCTCACGCTCCTGCCCGGCGCCCTGGGCGCAGCCACCGTGGCCGGACTGCGCCACACCCACGGACAGCTCCGTCCGCTCGTCGCCGGCGCCGGCCTCCTCGCCGTCGGCCTCGCCCTGCGCGCGGTGCTGCGCCGGGGCCCCCTCGCCGGCCCGCCCGCCATCTCCGCGTGGCGCAGGGCGAGCGGCACGCGCGTGTGGACCCTCTGGCTGCTCGGGTACGCCCTCTTCGGCGACGGCCTGCTCGACGCCGTCCTGACCGGCGGCCCCGACGCCCTGCCGACCGGTGCCCCGGGCGGCCCCTGGCCCACGGCCGTCGTGCCCGCCCTGGCCCTCACGCTGGCCTGCGCCCCGGCGGCCTGGTGCGCCCACCTGCTCAGCGCCGGCGCCCGCCGCAGGCTCGCCGGCAGCCGGGGCCTTGAGGACTTCACGGCTGCCGCCAGACCGCTGCTGTACGGCACGTTCACCCTGTTCCTGGGCGCGCTCACCGCGCTGCTCCTGCTGTGCGGCACGGTCCTGCGTGAACCCGCGGCCTATCCGCAGGCCCTCACCCTGGGCGCCCTGCTCCTGCTCGCCCGGCTGCTCGCCGTACACCACCACCGACGCGCCCCGGCCCTCGCGCTGGGCGCCGCCGCGGCCACGGAGGCGATGGCCCTCGCCCTGCCGCTGGCCGGCCGGCTGCCCGGCTGCGCCGTCCTGGCGGCCCCCGTCCGGACCCTCGTGGACGCCTGGGGCGCCGCCATCGTCCCGGCCGTCGCCTGCGGCGTCGCGGCCCTGGCCCTGCTGCTCCACGCCGGCCGCACCCTCACCCAGGCCTCGGCCCATGCGTCCACGGGAGCTCCCGAGTGAACCCTTCGCTCCCGGCCCACCACCGCGTGCACCCGCGCCACCCTTCTGAAGGAGAACACCAGATGACCACCTCCCGACCCGGAGCGTCCGGAGCCGCCGGAGCCGCCGGAGCGCCCGTGACAACCGGCGCCCTCGCCACGGCCGGTGCCGCCGGCGCGCACACCGCGGGAGGCGCCCGATGAGGGTCCTGCTGATCGGAGCCAACGGATACATCGGCCGCTTCGTCGCCGACCGCCTGCTCGCCGACCCGGCCGTCCAGCTCACCGCGCTCGGCCGCGGGGACGACGCCGACGTCCGCTTCGACCTCGCCACCGGCAGCCCGGGCGCGCTCACCCGCTTCCTCGACGCGGTCCACCCCGGGGTCGTCGTCAACTGCGCCGGCGCCACCCGCGGCGGCGCCCGCGAACTCACCCGGCACAACACCGTCGCCGTCGCCACCGTCTGCGAGGCCCTGCGCCGCAGCGGCTGCGGCGCCCGCCTGGTGCAGATCGGCTGCGGCTCGGAGTACGGCCCCAGCCAGCCCGGCTCCTCCACGGCCGAGGACGCGGTGCCCCGCCCCGGCGGCCCGTACGGCGTGAGCAAGCTCGCCGCGACCGAACTGGTTCTCGGCTCGGGCCTGGACGCCGTCGTGCTGCGCGTCTTCTCCCCGGCCGGTCCCGGCACCCCGGCCGGCTCCCCGCTGGGCCGGCTCGCCGAGGCCATGCGCCGTGCCATGCAGTCCGGGGACGGCGAACTCAAACTCGGCGGGCTCGGCGTCCAGCGCGACTTCGTCGACGTACGCGACGTCGCGCGCGCCGTGCACGCCGCCTCGCTCTCCGCCGCGCAGGGCGTCATCAACATCGGCTCCGGCCGCGCCGTCCGCCTGCGCGACGCCGCCGCCGTCCTCGCCCGGGTCGCCGGGTACGGCGGCGCCCTGCACGAACTCGACGCCCCGCCCGGCCCGCTGCGCAGCGCCATCGGCCACCCGCGCGCCGACTCCGACCACGCCGCCCCGGTCGCGTACCCGTACCCGGACGGCTGCGGCAGCTGGCAGCAGGCCGATGTGCGCACCGCGCGGGACCGGCTCGGCTGGCGGCCCCGCATCAACCTCGAAGAATCCCTGGCCGACATCTGGATGGAGGCGGCATGCCGCATCTGACCAGCACCACCACAGGCGCCACGGGCACGGGCCTGCGCACCGCCCTCGGCATCCCCGGCTACGCCCACCCGCTCGTCGCCCCCGCCCAGTGGGCCGAACTCGCCCGCCCGGGCACCCCGCTGGACTGGGTCGTCCTCAACGTGTCCGCGGGACCCGGCACCCGGCCCGACCCGCACTGCCTGGAAGCCGTGAGCCGGCTGCGGGCCGCCGGCGTCCGCGTCCTCGGCCACCTGGACGTGACCTACGGCGCCCGCCCCTTCGCCGACCTGCTCGGCGACGCCCACCGCCACCTCGACTGGTACCGCGTCGACGGCTTCCTGCTGGACCGCTGCCCCACCGAGCGCACCGCGCTCCCCGAGGTCCGCCGGGCGGTCACCGCCCTCCGGGCGATCAGTGACACCGCCCACATCGTCCTCGGCCACGGCAGCCATCCGCACCCCGGCTACACGGAGAACGCCGACCAGCTGGTGACCTTCTCCGGCCCCTGGTCCGACTACCGCTGGTCGCAGGTCGCCGAGTGGACCGCTGACTATCCACCGGACCGCTTCTGCCACTTCGTGCACGGCGTACCCCGAGGCCACCTGGACGAGGCGCTGCGCATCGCCCGCTGGCAGGGAGCCGCGACGATCTACTTCACCGACCACCCGGACCGTGGCGGGAGAGCCGATCCGTGGGAGTCGATGCCCGGTTACTGGGACGACATTGTCTCGCGTATCGGAACGGGTGTCTCGGAATGAAAAAGGCCGTGGCAGTGTTACGGGGAGAACAACCGTAGTGATTGACCGACCAACGGAGTCCCCGTGTCGCTGCCACCCCTGGTAGAGCCAGCCTCTGAGCTCACCGTAGACGAGGTCCGCAGGTACTCCCGCCACCTGATCATCCCCGACGTGGGCATGGACGGGCAGAAGCGGCTGAAGAACGCCAAGGTGCTCTGTGTGGGCGCCGGCGGCCTGGGCTCGCCGGCGCTGATGTACCTGGCCGCCGCGGGCGTGGGCACGCTCGGCATCGTGGAGTTCGACGAGGTCGACGAGTCGAACCTGCAGCGCCAGATCATCCACAGCCAGTCCGACATCGGCCGCTCCAAGGCCGAGTCCGCCCGTGACACCGTCAAGGGCATCAACCCGTACGTGAACGTGATCCTTCACGAGGAGCGGCTTGAGGCCGACAACGTGATGGACATCTTCAGCCAGTACGACCTGATCGTCGACGGCACCGACAACTTCGCGACCCGCTACCTGGTCAACGACGCCTGCGTGCTGCTGAACAAGCCGTACGTGTGGGGCTCGATCTACCGCTTCGACGGCCAGGCCTCCGTCTTCTGGTCCGAGCACGGCCCCTGCTACCGCTGCCTCTACCCCGAGCCCCCGCCGCCGGGCATGGTCCCGTCCTGCGCCGAGGGCGGCGTCCTGGGTGTGCTGTGCGCGTCCATCGGCTCCATCCAGGTCAACGAGGCCATCAAGCTCCTGGCGGGCATCGGCGAGCCGCTGGTCGGCCGCCTGATGATCTACGACGCCCTGGAGATGCAGTACCGCACGGTCAAGGTCCGCAAGGACCCGAACTGCGCGGTCTGCGGTGAGAACCCGACCGTCACCGAGCTCATCGACTACGAGGCCTTCTGCGGCGTCGTGTCCGAGGAGGCCCAGGCGGCGGCCGTCGACTCCACGATCACTCCGAAGCAGCTCAAGGAGTGGATCGACGACGGCGAGAACATCGAGATCATCGACGTCCGCGAGCCGAACGAGTACGAGATCGTCTCCATCCCGGGCGCCAAGCTGATCCCGAAGAACGAGTTCCTCATGGGCAGCGCCCTGGAGGGCCTCCCGCAGGACAAGAAGATCGTCCTGCATTGCAAGACGGGTGTCCGCAGTGCGGAAGTCCTCGCGGTTCTGAAGTCCGCGGGCTTCGCCGACGCCGTCCACGTGGGCGGCGGCGTGATTGGCTGGGTCAACCAGATCGAGCCGCACAAGCCGGTCTACTGATCAGAAGCCTCGCCGACCAGCGGGGCAGGAAGCCCACGGCTCCGACCAGCTCGGACGCCGTGGGTTTCTGTCGTTGTCGGCCGGCTGAGTGGTGAGGAGCCAACCTGGTGTGGGACGGGGCGTTCTACCGCGTTCGACGTGACGGCTATGAGATCTGCTTCGTCCCCGATGCCGGGGTACCCCTCGACGAGATCGACGACGTCGACATGTGGGTGATCTTCAACGACGGGGAACGCTGGTCGGGGACCATCTACACCCTGGACAATGTCCGCCGCACCATGGACCGTTGGCGACAGACCGGTGAGTGCCTCGGCGGCAGGTATTTCTATGTCTGGGATGGGCTGATCGTCCGCGACCGGGGCCTTCCCGGCATGATCGACGTCGTCGACGACCTCGTCCGGAGCGGTGGCTACAGACAAGTCTTCCGCGACGTCGGTCCTGTGGACACGGATGACTGACCTCTTCGCCCCGAAGGAACTCGGGTGAGGGCGGGGTGGGGGACTTCGGGTGCGTACGGTGCCCGGGGCCCTCGTCCGTGTCAGGGCCTCCGCGTGCGTCAGGTGCAGACCTTGCCGTCCTTGGGCACCTCTCCCTTCAACAGATAGGCGTTCACGGTCGAGTCCACGCACGCGCTGCCGTTGCCGTACGCCCCGTGTCCCTCGCCCTTCCAGGTGAGTTCGACCCCGACACCCTTGCCCAGCGCGTCGGCCATTCTGCGGGCGCCCTCGTATGGGGTCGCCGGGTCCCCGGTGTTGCCGACCAGCAGGACCGGCGCTGCCCCTGGCGCGCTGACCTGAGGGTGGTCGTACTGTCCCGGCACCGGCCAGGCGTGGCACCAGCCGGCCGTGTCCCAGCCCAGGAAGTCCCCGAAGACCGGCGAGATCCGCTCGAACTCCGCCAGCCGCTGCTTCGTCTCGGCGAGCGTCGGCCGCTCCTTGTCGTCCAGGCACGATATGAGCCGCTGGGAATGGGTCGTGGTGCCGTAATGGCCCGAGGCGTCACGCTCGTTGTAGTCGTCCGCGAGTGCCAGCAGCTGTGAGCCGTCGCCGTTCTCCGCCGCGTCGAGCGCGCTGGTAAGCCTCGGCCAGCCGGCCTCGCTGTACAGCGGCAGGACGATCCCGGTGGTCGCGAGGGTCTGGGTCAGCTGCCGCCCGGAGGACGTCGGCAGCGGTTTCGCGTCGATCCGCTTCAACAGGGCGGCGATCTTCCGGGAGCCCTGCGCGGGATCCTGCCCGGTGGACTTCAGATAGTCGTCCAGAGCCCGCTGGAAGCCGCGGGCCTGGTTCTCGGCGTGGCCCACCGTGTCCGCGGTCGGGTCGACAACGGCGTCGAGGATCAGCCGTCCCACTCGCTGCGGGAACAAGTGGGCGTACACGCCGCCGAGTTGGGTGCCGTAGGAGATGCCGAAGTAGTGCAGCTTGTCATCGCCGAGGACCTGGCGCATCAGGTCCATGTCGCGTGCGGTGTCGGTGGTGGACACATGCGCCAGGAGCGGGCCGGCGGTCTTCTGACAGCCCTTGGCGAAGTCGGCGGCGTCCTGGAGATAGGCCTTCTCCTCCTGCGGGGTGTCCGGTGTGGCGTCCACGTCCTCGGCGGCCGCGATCTGCCGGTCGCTGCGGCAGCGGACGCCCTCGCTGGCGCCGACGCCGCGCGGGTCCCAGCTCACCAGGTCGTAGCGCTCGCGCAGGGCGGAGGCGGTGTTCGCGTAGTACGGCATCATCTCCACGCCCGAGCCGCCGGGGCCGCCGAAGTTGAACAGCAGCGAGCCGATGCGGTCGCCGCCGGTCGCCTTCGCGCGGATCAGGGCGAGGCCGATTGTCGTGCCGTTCGGCTCGGACCAGTCCAGCGGCACCTTGAGCGTCGCGCACCGCCATGCGTCGCCCGGGGCCGCCGCGGGGCTCTTGGTGGCTTCGCAGCGCTGCCAGTCGAGGTGCTGGGAGGTGAGGGAGGCCGGAAGCTCCGGCTCGGCGGGTGTGGACCGCGACGCCGAGTCCTCTGACGCCGGCGGGGCCGTCGTACCCCTCCCCTTGCCCTCGTCTCTGTGCCCGCCTCCGCCGGACGTGCCGTTGCTGCAGCCGGCCACCAGCAGCGCCGCGGCCACGACGGCCGTCCAGCGCAGAATCCCCCTCATGCGCACCCCCTCACAGGCCCTTCGCATCGTGCCGCGCCGGGCGTTCAGGCCATGGTAGGCGGATCGGACCGAACGCGTTTTTGCCCTGTGGATAACCTTCTGACCTGCTGGTTTCCGGTGATCGAGGGGGTTCAGGAGCAGACCGAGCCGGCCTTCGGCACCGTCCCGTCGAGCAGGTAGCGGTTCACCGCACCCTGCACACACTTGTCCTTGCTGTCGTACGCGCCGTGCCCCTGGCCCCTGTACGTCAGCTCGACCGCGACGCCCTTGCCGAGTGCGTCGGCCATCTTCTTCGCGCCCTCGTACGGGGTGGCCGGATCACCGGTGTTGCCGACGACGAGGATGGGCGCCGACCCGGGCGCGCTGACGTCGGGATGGTCGGCGGCGCCGGCCACGGGCCAGTCGGTGCAGCTGATCATGCCCCAGGCGAGGAAGTCCCCGAACAGGGGCGAGGCGGCGCGGAATTCGGGCAGTTTCCGCTGGATGTCGTCGGGGGTGTACCGCGGTTTCTCGTCGGCGCAGTTGATGGCGATGTTCGCCGCGGTGATGTTGCTGTACTCACCGTTCTCGCTGCGGCCGTTCATCGCGTCGGACAGCAGCATGAGGATCTTGCCGTCGCCGGCGTAGGCCTCCTCCAGCCCCTCGGTGAGATACTCCCAGAAGTCCTTCGAGTACAGGGACTGCGCGATGCCGTTCGTCGCGGCGGTCTCGGTGAGCGGGCGCGGGGGGATACCGGGGATCGGCTTCTTCTCCAGGTCGCCGAGCAGTTTCGCGATGCGGTTCTTCACGTCCTGCGGGGTGTTGCCGATCGGGCACTGGGTGGGCTTCGACGTGCAGTCGTCGGCGAAGTTGTCGAGCGCGAGCTGGAAGCCCTTGGCCTGCCCGAGCGCGCTCTGTTCGGGGTCCTGCGTGGGGTCGATGACGCCGTCCAGGACGGCTCGTCCGACGTTCTTGGGGAACAAGTGGGCGTACACGCCACCGAGTTCGGTTCCGTAGGAGATGCCGAAGTAGTGCAGCTTGTCGTCGCCGAGCACCTGCCGCAGCAGATCCATGTCGCGGGCCGCGTCCGTGGTCGCCACATGCGGCAGGACCTTCTGGGAGTTCTTCTCGCAGGCCGTGTTGAACTGTCTGGTGCGGTTCACCAGTTGGGTGCGCTCGGCGCTGGTGTCGGGCGTCGCGTCCTGCTGGAAGAACACGTCCAGCTGGGCGTCACTCTCGCACTTCACCGGCGCGCTGCGGCCGACCCCGCGCGGGTCGAAGCTGACCAGGTCGTAGCGGGTGCGCAGGACGTCGTAGTCCGAACCGAACGCGGGCAGGGTGCTGACGCCGCTGCCGCCAGGGCCGCCGAAGTTGAACACGAGCGAGCCGATCCGCTTGCTCGCGGGGCCGCTTGTCCTGGTGCGGATGAGGGCGATGCCGATCGTGTCGCCCTTGGGCTTGCTCCAGTCCAGGGGCGCCTTCATGGTGGCGCACTGCCATGTGCCGCCGTTCGGCAGCGGGGACGGGGCGCTGCCGCCGCCCTCGGCCTCGGACGGGGCCGGGCAGTCCTTCCAGTCCAGCTTCTGCGCCGCGAGGTCCCCGTCCTTGGCGCTGTCGCCGCATCCGGCCAGCATCGTGGCCAGCAGCACGGCGGTGGTGGTCAGGGCGGCGGTGCGCAGCCGGGAGGGGTTCGCCATGTACCCATCGTGGCCCCGCGTGCACGCCCCCGCGCGCGGGGCGCGGGCCGTACGAGGTACGGCCCGCGGTCCTACAGAGCTCCCTTGCGGGTGAGCTGGTTGAAGGCCAGCCAGCCGGGCAGCACCGGCAGCCACAGGGTGAGCAGCCGGTACAGCAGGACGGCCGGGGCGGCGACCTCCTTGGGCAGGCCGAAGGCGATCAGGCCGAGCGTGAGGCTCGCCTCGACCGCGCCGACGCCGCCCGGGGTGGGCGCCGCGGAACCGAGCGCGTTGCCGGCGAGGAAGACGACGGCGACGCTGGCGATGCTCAGCGAGGCCGTGCCACCGCCGAACGCGCGGACGGACGCGTCCAGGCACATCACGAAGCAGGCGGTCAGCAGGAGCATGCCGCCGATGCCGGTGACCAGCTTCTGCGGCCGCTGGAGCACGTCGAGCATGCGCGGGACGACACCGGCGAACAGCGACCTCACGCGCGTGACGAGGAATTTCCGCAGGAACGGCACCGACGTCACCACGAGCACCAGCACCGCCACGGTCAGCAGACCCGCGATGACCGTGCGGGACGGCGACAGCGACGGCGTCTTCTCGGTGCCGGTCAGATAGCCGAAGGTCAGCAGCATCATGATGTGTGCGCCGAGCCCGAACAGCTGGGACGCGCCGACGCTCGCCACCGCGAGCCCCGGGCGTACGCCGGTGCGCTGCAGGAAGCGCGTGTTCAGGGCGACACCGCCGACCGCGGCCGGCGCGACGATCTTCACGAAGGACCCGGCGACCTGCGCCGCCACCGTCCGCGGGAACGGCACCCGCTCCGGTACGAAGCCCAGCAGTGCCATCGCCGCGGCGACGTAGCTGAGGGCGGAGAACAGCACCGCTGCGGCCACCCAGCCCCACTGGGCCTGGGCGAACAGCGTGCCGAACTCGATGTGGGTGAGCTGCGTCAGCAGGTAGTACGCGCCGATCGCACCCGCGATGAAGCTGATGAGCGTGCGCGGCCGCACCCGCTCCAGCCGGGCCGGCTCCACGGGGGCCTGCGGCCTGATCCGCAGTACCTGGTGGCGGATCTGGGTGAGCAGGTCCTCCTCACGGGCCTCTTCGAGGGCTTCGTCGATGGCCCGCCGTTCCGCGCGCTGCTCGGCGCGGACGGTCTTCTTGTCGAGCTTTTCCAGCTCGGCCGGGGCCGTGTCGGCCGCTTCCTCCGGCCGGGCCTGCTTCGCCTGCCGGGACGCCTCCAGGACTGCTTCGCGTTCCCGCTGGGCGCGCTCCCGGGCCAGTCGGCGCAGTGTCGCGCGCGTGGAGCGCGTCAGCGCGATCGGCTGGAGCAGGGGCAGACAGTCGGCGACCGCGTCGGGGCCGAGCACGCCGACGGCCGAGGCCACGGCCCGCTCGGCGCCCACCCGCAGACCGAGGGTGGTGACCAGCTGGGCCACGTCCATGCGCAGCAGCAGCTCGCCGGCGGCGATCTCGCCGCCGCGCAGTTCGGTGAGGATCACTTTGCCGGAACGATCCACCAGAATCGCGTCACCCGCGAGCCTGCGGTGCGCGATCCGCCGGGACTGCAGGGCCTGCACCTGGTGCCAGGTGTTCCGCAGCAGCTCGTCGGTGATCTCCTCGTCGGGCAGCGAGTCCAGGGTGCGCCCGCCGGTGTGCTCGTAGACGAGCATGACGGCGTCGGGGCCGAGTTCGGAGGTGGCGATCAGCTTGGGCGCGTTGGCGCCGGCCGCGATCGCCGCGTAGGCCAGCAGCGCCTCCTGCTCCAGCGCCTGGCGCAGCGACTGCAGGCTGGAGCGGGTGGCGAAACCGCGCAGGGTCAGATTGCGCCACGCCCGGTAGAAGAAGCCCTGGGCCTGCTGTTCCCGGTCGACGACCGTGACGTCCAGCGGCGCGCCGTCCTCCAGGGTGACGAAGTAGCGCCGGCCGCGGTCGCCGTTCTCGCTCTCCACGGCCTCCTCGCGGGCCGCGGCGACGGGGTGGAAGCCGACGTGCCTCAGGCCAGCCATCAGGGTCTGCCCGGTGGGGCGGACGTTGGGGGAGCCGACCGCGTAGAGCGTGCCGTAGGCGACCGTCCAGCCGATCAGCACCGTCAGGATGATCGAGAACGGCGTCGTGTAGCCGGTGACCAGCATCGAGAACGCGTCGAGCAGCAGCACGATCCACAGCACCGAGCGCCATCGGGGTCTGCGGGACATGCCGACAGCCGTCATATAGGCGATGACAGGGGCCAGATAGCCGTGCACGGGGTCGGTCAGGGCGTGCAGGTCACCTGGCGAGGGCTGGGTGAGCGCCTCCTGGATCGAGCCCGGCGCGGCCCGCGCGACCCACAGGTCGGTGGCGAGGGTCACTCCGTGGGCGAGGACCGCCGCGAGGACGCCGTCGGCGATGCGCAGCCCGTCGCGTTTGATTAGCCGTTCGATCGCGAAGGCGACCGGCACCAGCAGGATCGCGATGCTGGACGCCAGTCCGGCGAACCTGATCAGCAGGTCGGGGGCCTGTCCGGTGCCCTTGTTGATGTCCTGTTCGAGTCCCGAGGTGGTGCCGTGGGCGAACGCGGCGATCGCGAGCAGCACCACGATGGCGAGTACGCCCACCAGGCACCGCATGAGGTCGGACGGGCGGTGCACGCGCGCGGGGAGCAGCGGTTCGTCGCCTTCCACCTCACCGGCGTGCGGCTCGTCGTCGGCGCCCGGACCATGGCCGGGGGGCGTGTGCTGAGGGACGTGCGCCCCCTCGGTGTCGTCGTCGCCGTCCGCATCCGCGCGGGTGCGGTCGTTCCTCCGAGACGCGCCTTCGTCCGCACGCGCGCGCGTGGTGTCGTCCTTGCGCGGACCGGTGTCGTCCTTGCCGGCGCCGGGGCGCGCGGCGGCGCCAGGGGTGCCCGCCGCGCCTTCGGGGTGCACGCCCTGCTGATTCATGGTCTCTTCTTGGTCTCGTATCACCGGTCACCGCCCGCACGATGGTGGCATGCCCCACCGACACACGGGGGCATCAGGGTGCGGATGCGCGGGCGCACAGTCTGCCCGAAGCGCCGTCCAGGGGCGAGAGGGCTCGTCCTCACGGCCCGCGCCGCGCTGTCGGTGGAGTGCGGCAGGATGGGACGAATGAGCGAGCAGAGCCCTGCCGAGGACACCCGCGACGGGTACGCGGACGCGCTGCCGGAGTACGCCGAGCGGGTCCTCCAGGTCGCCGAGCGCATTCCGCCGGGACGCGTGATGACGTACGGGGACGTGGCCGAGTGGCTTGAGGAGGGCGGCCCGCGCCAGGTCGGCCGGGTGATGGCTCTCTACGGAGGCGCGGTGCCGTGGTGGCGTGTCGTACGCGCCGACGGGGTGCTGCTGCCGGGGCATGAGCTCAGAGCCCTCGACCACTACCGCACGGAGGGCACGCCGCTCAAAGAGGCAGGCAGGAGCGCCGAGGGGCATCTGCCGCGGCTCGACATGCGGCGGGCCCGGTGGGACGGCGGGGCGGGCGCGGAGGGTCACACCTGACAGCTTCCGCCATCGGACGCCGTCGAGGAGAGCCTGTGGCCCGTATGGGGGACACGGGGGACGTTCGTGGCATGACGTACGTTCGTGAGGTACGGGACGCGCGTGGCGGGAGCGCCACGAGGGATGAACCGGAAGCCCTGCTTCCGGCCCAGGCGGCGGCGTAACCTCGGCCGCACCTGTCCCCCGCACCCCGCGGCCACCGCCTCGCGCGCGTGACCGTCCGCCCATCAGCACGACCACCAGGACCGGCCAACCACGTGAGCTCCTCTTCCTCCACCGAACGCCTGCCGCACCCCCAGGTGCGGCAGGGGAGCCGTGGCGCTTACCGACTGGTCCGCACCCCTCCCGCTGTGACGGATCCCCCTCGTCTGGACGCGGCACAGCGTGCCGTGGTTGACCATCGTTCCGGACCGCTGCTCGTCCTCGCCGGCCCCGGCACCGGCAAGACCACCACCCTGGTCGAGTCCGTGGCCGAGCGGATCGCCCGCGGCGCGGACCCGGAGCGCATCCTGGTGCTGACGTTCAGCCGCAAGGCCGCCGTCGACCTGCGCGACCGCATGGCCCTGCGCATCGGCGCCGCCCGCGCGCCGAGGGCGACCACGTTCCACTCGTACTGCTACGCCCTCGTGCGCGCCCACCAGGACAGCGACCGGTTCGCCGACCCGCTGCGCCTGCTCTCCGGCCCCGAGCAGGACGTCGCCGTGCGCGAGCTGCTCGCTGGACAGCCCGAGCTGGAGCGGCTCGGCCTCAGCCGCATGCGCTGGCCCGACGAACTGCGCGCCTGCCTGACCACGCGCGGGTTCGCCGACGAGGTCCGCGCCGTCCTCGCGCGCAGCCGTGAGCTGGGCCTCGGCCCCGACGCCCTGGACGCCTTCGCCCGCCGCATCGGCCGCCCCGACTGGCGCGCCGCGGCGGCGTTCCTCGCCGAGTACCTGGACGTCCTCGACCTGCAGGGTGTGATCGACTACGCGGAACTGGTCCACCGCGCGGTCCTGCTCGCCCAGCGCCCCGAGACCGCCGCCCGGCTCGCCGCCCGGTACGACGCCGTGTATGTCGACGAGTACCAGGACACCGACCCCGCCCAGATACGCCTCCTGCGCGCGCTGGCCGGCGGCGGACGGACGCTCGTCGCCTTCGGCGACCCCGACCAGTCGATCTACGCCTTCCGGGGCGCCGACGTGAACGGCATCCTCGACTTCCCGGCGGCCTTCTCGCGCGCGGACGGCCGCCCCGCCCCCGTCGAGGTGCTGCGCACCTCCCGCCGCTCCGGTGCCGCCCTGCTGGCCGCCACCCGGCTGATCACCCAGCGGATGCCGCTGACCCGGCTGCCCGCCGGCCAGGTGCGCGCCCACCGCGAGCCGGCCGCGGTCCGGGACGGGGGCCGCGTCGAGGCCTACACGTACCCGACGCCTGGTACAGAAATGGACAACATCGCGGACATCCTGCGCCGCGCGCACCTGGAGGACGGTGTCCGCTGGAGCGACATGGCCGTCCTGGTCCGGGCCGGATCCCGCCTTCCGACCCTCCGTCGCGCCCTGACCGCGGCCGGTGTCCCGCTGGACATCGACGGCGACGACCTGCCCCTGCGGCACGAACCGGCGGTGGCACCCCTGCTGACGGCCCTGCGTGCGGTCGCCACGGCGGAGGCCGGGCGCCGCGAGGAGACCGCCGACGCGCGCGCCCCGGAGCCTGAGCCCCCCGCCGAGGACCCTGAGGAAGCCACTCCGGAAGACACCACAGAACCGGAGGACACCGCAGAACCGGAAGACACGGCAGAAGCGGCACCGGACACCCCCTGGCTCGGCACCGAGACCGCCCTCACCCTGCTCACCTCCCCCCTCGCGGGCATGGACGCGGCTGATCTGCGCCGGCTCGGGCGGGCGCTGCGCGAGGAGGAACGGACGGCCGGGAACCCACTGCCGCCGCCGTCCGACGAACTCCTCGCGCGTGCCCTCGCCGAGCCCGAACGGCTGGCCGTGCACGACCCGGCGTACGCGCGCGGGGCGCAGCGCCTCGGCGCGCTGCTCCGCAAGGCCCGCGAACGCCTCGCCGGCGGCGGAACGGCCGAGGAAGCACTGTGGGACCTGTGGGAGGGCACACCCTGGCCCGCGCGCCTGGAACGGGCCGCCCGGCGCGGCGGCGCGGCCGGCCGCAACGCCGACCGCGACCTGGACGCCGTGTGCGCGCTGTTCGCGACCGCCGCGCGCGCGGAGGAGCGCACCGGGGGCCGGGGTGCGCTGAACTTCCTGGAGGAGATCGAGGCCGAGGACATCGCCGCCGACACCCTCGCCCGCCGCGCGGTGCGCCCCGACGCCGTACGCCTGATGACCGCCCACCGCGCCAAGGGCCTGGAATGGCGGCTGGTCGTCGTCGCCGGCGTCCAGGAGGGGCTGTGGCCCGACCTGCGCCGCCGCGGCTCCCTGCTGGAGGCCGACCGCATCGGCCGCGACGGACTCGCCGAACCGCTCACGCCGGGCGCGCTGCTCGCCGAGGAGCGCCGGCTGTTCTACGTCGCCGCCACACGCGCGCGTGAACGTCTCGTCGTCACCGCGGTGAAGGCACCGGCGGACGACGGCGACCAGCCGTCCCGGTTCCTGGCCGAACTCGGCGTCGAGCCCCGGGACATCACCGGCCGCCCGCGCCGTCCGCTGTCCGTGGCCGCGCTCGTCGCCGAGCTGCGCGCCACCACCGTCGACCCGCGCGCGTCCGCCGCCCTGCGCGAGGCCGCCGCCCGCCGCCTGGCCCGGCTCGCCGCCCTCACCGACGAGGACGGCCGCCCGCTCGTGCCGTCCGCGCACCCCTACCGCTGGTGGGGCATGTACGACCCGACCCGGAGCAAGGTGCCGCTGCGCCACCGCGACCAGCCGGTCGTGCTCTCCGGCAGCGCCCTCGACCAGCTCGCCAACACCTGCGCGCTCCAGTGGTTCCTCGGGCGCGAGGTGAAGGCCGACGCGCCCGCCACCACCGCGCAGGGCTTCGGCAACGTCGTCCACGTCCTCGCCGACGAGGTCGCTTCCGGCCGTACCCCGGCCGACCTCGACGTCCTCATGGAACGCCTGGACTCCGTGTGGAACGCGCTCGCCTTCGACGCGCCCTGGAAGTCACGGCAGGAGAAGGACAACGCGCGCGTGGCGCTCGAACGCTTCCTGAACTGGCACGTCCTGGACCGCACCGGGCGCACCCCGGTGGCGAGCGAGCAGGACTTCGACGTCACCCTCGGAGCGGGCGACTACGAGATCCGCATCCGCGGCCAGATGGACCGCGTTGAGGCGGACGGCGAGGGCCGCGCCTACGTGGTGGACTTCAAGACCGGCAAACAGGCGCCCAGCGCCGCCGAGGTGGCCCGCCACCCCCAGCTCGCCGTCTACCAGCTCGCCGTCCGTGAGGGCGCCGTGGACGAGGCCTTCGACGGCGTGCGTCCCGAGCCCGGAGGCGCCGAGCTGGTGCACCTCAGACAGGGCGCCGCCAAGCGCGACGGAGGCGACAGCCTGCCCAAGACCCAGAGCCAG
Source organism: Streptomyces sp. CoH27 (assembly GCF_020181035.1). Lineage (GTDB taxonomy): Bacteria > Actinomycetota > Actinomycetes > Streptomycetales > Streptomycetaceae > Streptomyces > Streptomyces camelliae. The sequence goes on along the minus strand of NZ_JAIQYY010000012.1, from coordinate 57,780 downwards.
GAGCCGCTGGCAGGGGAGTGGGTCGGGGAGCTGCTGGCCACCGCCGCCGGCAAGGTCCTCGACGAGCGGTTCGCGCCCAGCACCGGTCAGCACTGCACGCACTGCGCGTTCCGCGCCTCGTGCAGCGCCCGGCCCGAGGGGCGGCACGTGGTCGAATGAGCCGCTGCGGGAGTGATGTACGGCACCACAGGTGCTGACCTGCGCTTCTTTCTCCCCGCGGGGTCGATCCGGCCTCGATTGTCAGTGCCCGCCGCTAGCCTTTTGCGACATGCCCGCCCGTATCACCGACCCCGAGCAGCTCAAGGAGCTCCTTGGCATCCCGTTCACCCCGGAGCAGACGGCCTGCATCACCGCGCCGCCCGCCCCGCAGGTGATCGTGGCCGGAGCCGGGTCCGGCAAGACCACCGTGATGGCCGCTCGCGTGGTCTGGCTGGTCGGCACCGGGCAGGTCGCCCCCGAACAGGTCCTCGGCCTGACCTTCACCAACAAGGCCGCCGGCGAGCTGGCCGAACGTGTCCGCAAGGCGCTGATCAAGGCCGGCGTCACCGATCCCGATGTCATCGACCCGGACAACCCGCCCGGCGAGCCGGTGATCTCGACCTACCACGCCTTCGCCGGCCGCCTGCTCACCGACCACGGCCTGCGCATCGGCCTGGAGCCCACCTCCCGGCTGCTCGCCGACGCCACCCGCTACCAGCTCGCCGCACGCGTGCTGCGCGAGGCACCCGGCCCTTACCCCGCGTTGACCCGCTCCTTCGCCGACCTCGTCAGCGACTTGCTCGCCCTCGACTCCGAGCTCGCCGAACACCTCGTCGGCCCCGAGGAACTGCGCGCCTGGGACGCCGACCTGCTGCACACCCTCCAGGGCGCCAAACTCACCAACGCCGACCTGCGCAAGGTCCCCGACACGGCCGCCGCCCGCCGCGAACTCGCCGACCTCGTCCAGCGCTACCGGACCGCCAAACGCGAGCGCGACCTGCTCGACTTCGGCGACCAGATCGCCCTGTCCGCCCGCCTCGCGCGCGTGCCCGAGGTCGGCCGCCTGCTGCGCGAGGAGTTCCGCGTGGTGCTCCTGGACGAGTACCAGGACACCTCCGTGGCCCAACGCGTGCTGCTGGCAGGCCTGTTCGGCGGCGGCACCGGCCACCCGGTCACCGCGGTCGGCGACCCCTGCCAGGCCATCTACGGCTGGCGCGGCGCCTCCGTCGCCAACCTCGACGACTTCCCCGCGCACTTCGCCCAGGCCGGCGGCCGCCCCGCCACCCGGCAGGCGCTCAGCGAGAACCGTCGCAGCGGCGGCCGCCTCCTCGACCTCGCCAACGGCCTCGCCGAACCCCTGCGCGCCATGCACGCGGGCGTGGAGGCCCTCCGCCCGGCACCCGGCGCCGAGCGCGACGGCACCGTCCGCTGCGCCCTGCTGCGCACCCACGCCGAGGAGATCGACTGGCTCGCCGACTCGATCGCCCACCTCGTGCACACCGGCACGGCCCCCGGCGAGATCGCCGTGCTGTGCCGTACGGCGACCGACTTCGCCGAGATCCAGGGCGCCCTCGTGGCCCGGGACATCCCCGTCGAGGTGGTCGGCCTGTCCGGACTGCTGCACCTGCCCGAGGTCGCCGACCTCGTCGCCGTCTGCGAGGTGCTCCAGGACCCCGGTGCCAACGCCTCCCTGGTGCGCCTGTTGACCGGCCCGCGCTGGCGCATCGGCCCCCGCGACCTCGCCCTGCTGGGCCGCCGCGCCCGGCTGCTGGTCGCCCACGCGCGCGTGGGCGACACCGACGACCCGGACCGCCGGCTCGCCGCCGCCGTCGAGGGGATCGACCCGGCCGAGGTGATATCGCTCGCCGACGCCCTCGACACCTTCCTGGAGACGCCGGCGGAGGGCGACTTCGAGGAGGGCGGCGACGACGGACTGCCGTTCTCCGCGGACGCGCGCGTGCGCTTCGCCCGCCTGGCCGCCGAACTGCGCGACCTGCGCCGCTCCCTGTCCGACCCGCTGATGGACGTCCTGCACCGCGTGCTCGCCGTCACCGGCCTGGAGGTGGAGCTGTCGGCGTCGCCGCACGCCCTGGCCGCCCGCCGCCGCGAGACCCTCTCCAACTTCCTGGACATCGCCGCCTCCTTCGCGGCGGGCGACGGCGAGGCCACCCTGCTCGCTTTCCTCGGCTTCCTGCGCACCGCCGCCCAGTACGAGAAGGGCCTCGACAACGCCCTGCCCGGCGGCGAGAACACCGTCAAGGTGCTCACCGCCCACAAGTCCAAGGGCCTGGAGTGGGACGTCGTGGCCGTCCCCGGACTGGTCGAGGGGACGTTCCCCAGTGCCCAGGGCCGCGAGAAGTGGACGGCACAGGCCAAGGTGGTGCCGCACGCCCTGCGCGGCGACACCGACACCCTGCCCGACGTCGAGAGCTGGGACGCGCGCGGCATGAAGGCCTTCCACGAGTCCATGAAGGACCACCAGCACACCGAGGAACTCCGACTCGGCTACGTCACCTTCACCCGCCCCCGCTCCCTCCTGCTCGGCTCCGGCCACTGGTGGGGACCCAGCCAGAAGAGGCCGCGCGGCCCGTCCGGCTTTCTCCAGGCCCTGTACGAGCACTGCGCCGCGGGGTACGGCGAGATCGAGCAGTGGGCCGACGAGCCCGCCGAGGACGAGGAGAACCCGGCCCTGCACGCGGCGCGAGCCGACCAGGCGTGGCCGCTCCCGCTGGACGAGGCCGCCCTGGCCCGCCGCCGCGCGGCCGCCGAGACCGTCCTCGCCCACCTGGACGCCCTCGCCCAGGACCCCGGCCACCCGCCGGCCGCCCACGACCCCGCCGCCTTCGACGACCCGGACTGGCCGGCACCGCCGGAAGAGCCGTACGACGACGATCTGTACGCCGAGGGCTTCCCGTACGACGAGGACGCGCCGTACGCGGAGGGGCCGTATGCAGAGGGGACGTACGCGGAGGGGACGTACGCGGACGGGTCGTACGTGCAGGGACCGTACGCCGAGGACGCCTTCCCGGACCAGGAGCCCCCGTACGACACGGACACACCTGCCGCGGACGATCCGGCCGGCCCCGCCGGCCGGGACACCTGGGACACCGTCCGGCCCACGGTGCCGCGCCAGGCGCCCGCCCCCCAGCACCTCCCCGGCTCCGCCGAGCCGCCGCCGCACACGCACCTCACCCCGGAGGAGACCCGCACCATCGCCTCCTGGGACCGCGACCTGGACGCGCTCACCGGAGAGCTGCTGCGCGCCCGGCAGGCCGTCACGGACGTCCCCCTGCCCGCCACACTCACCGCGTCCCAGCTGATGCTGCTGGCCGAGGACCCCGACGGGCTCGCACAGGAACTCGCGCGCCCCATGCCGCGGCCCCCGCAACCGGCCGCGCGCCGGGGCACGCGCTTCCACGCCTGGGTCGAGGCCCGCTTCGAGGAACTGACCCTGCCCCTGCTGGAACCCGACGAGCTGCCCGGCAGCGACGCCGAGATCGCCGACGAGGCGGACCTGGAAGCCCTGAAAGAGGCCTTCGAACGCAGCCCGTACGCCCAGCGCACCCCATACCGGGTCGAGGCCCCCTTCCAGCTCGCCCTCGCCGGGCGCGTCGTACGCGGCCGGATCGACGCGGTCTACAGAAACGGCTGCGGCGACGAGACGACGTACGAGATCGTCGACTGGAAGACCAGCCGCGTCCGCGCCGCCGACCCGCTCCAGCTCGCCGTGTACCGGCTGGCTTGGGCCGAGCAGCAGGGCGTGCCCCCCGAGTCGGTCACGGCCGCCTTCCTGTACGTGCGCAGCGGCGAGATCGTACGGCCGCGGAACCTGCCGGACCGGGCCGCCCTGGAACGGCTCCTCACGCAAGACGCCGGAACGGCACACAAGGCGACCTGAGTGTGACGAACCGCCCGCCGAGGATGTCGGTGCGGGCCGATAGGCTCGTGAGCATGAGCCAGACCCCGGACAGCGCCGTCCGCACGTACATCGCGCAGCACCGCACGGCCTTCCTCGACGACCTCGCCGCATGGCTGCGCATCCCCTCCGTGTCGGCCCTGCCCGCCCACGCGGCCGACGTACGGCGCAGCGCGGACTGGCTCGCCGCCAAGCTCAAGGAGACCGGCTTCCCCACGGTCGAGGTCTGGCAGACCCCCGGCGCCCCCGCCGTCTTCGCCGAGTGGCCCTCCGGCGACCCCGAGGCCCCCACCGTCCTCGTCTACGGCCACCACGACGTGCAGCCCGCCGCCCGCGAGGACGGCTGGAACAGCGACCCCTTCGAGCCCGTCGTCCGCGAAAACCGGCTCTACGCGCGCGGGGCGGCCGACGACAAGGGCCAGGTGTTCTTCCACACACTCGGCGTCCGCGCCCACCTCGCCGCCACCGGCCGCACCGCCCCCGCCGTCAGCCTGAAGCTGCTCATCGAGGGCGAGGAGGAGTCCGGCTCCCCGCACTTCCGGGCCCTGGTCGAGGAGCACGTCGAGCGGCTCGCCGCCGACGCCGTGATCGTCTCCGACACCGGCATGTGGTCCGAGGACACCCCGACCGTGTGCACGGGCATGCGCGGCCTCGCCGAGTGCGAGATCCGCCTGTACGGCCCCGACCAGGACATCCACTCCGGCTCCTTCGGCGGCGCGGTGCCCAACCCGGCCACCGCGATCGCCCGCCTGGTCGCCGCCCTGCACGACGAGCACGCGCGCGTGGCGATCCCCGGCTTCTACGACGGCGTCGTCGAGCTGACCGACCGCGAACGCGAGCTGTTCGCCGAACTGCCCTTCGACGAGGAAAGCTGGCTGCACACGGCCAAGTCCCGCGCCGCCCACGGCGAGGCCGGGCACACCACCCTGGAGCGGATCTGGGCCCGCCCGACCGCCGAGGTCAACGGCATCGGCGGTGGCTACCAGGGCCCCGGCAGCAAGACGATCATCCCGTCCTCGGCCCTGGTGAAGCTGTCGTTCCGGCTGGTCGCCGGCCAGGAGCCCGAGCACATCGAGAAGGCCGTGCGCGCCTGGGCCGCCGAACAGGTGCCGGCCGGGATCCGCTGCGAGATCGACTTCGGCCCGGCCACGCGCCCGTGCCTGACCCCGCTCGACCACCCCGCCCTGCAGTCCGTGGCCCGCGCCATGGGCCGCGCCTTCGAGGCACCGGTCCGCTACACGCGCGAAGGCGGCTCCGGGCCCGCCGCCGACCTCCAGGAAGTCCTCGGAGCCCCCGTGCTCTTCCTGGGCATCTCCGTCCCCTCCGACGGCTGGCACGCCCCCGACGAGAAGGTCGAACTGGATCTCCTCCTCAAGGGCGTCGAGACCAGCGCCTATCTGTGGGGTGACCTGGCCGAGAACTGGCGTCCCACGCCCTGACCGGACCGGCGCCGCACGGGAGGGCACCGCGCCCGGGGCACACTGGAGGAACCGCCCCGCCCGCCCGCCCCATCCGGCCCGGTGCCCCACGCCGAACGCCCCGCCGAACCGCCCGCCGAACGAACCGCTGCACTGGGGGAGTTGGAAGCACCCGTGACCACCTGGACCGACGACACAGCCGACCGTCCCATCTCACTGACCGCCCCGAGCGGCATCGACCGCGCCGCCCACCACCGGCTCGACGAAGCCTGGCTCGCGGCGGCATGGAGCCACCCCACGACCCGCTGCTTCGTCGTCTCCGGCGGCCAGGTGCTCATCGACGAGACCCCGGACGGCCGTACCGAACTCGTCATGACGCCCTCCTTCGAGGCCCCGCTCACCGAGGCGCACCGCTACTTCCTCGGCATAGACGAGGACGGCGTCAGCTACTTCGCGCTGCAGAAGGACGCGCTGCCCGGCCGCATCGACCAGTCCGCGCGCCCCGCCGGCCTGCGGGAGGCGGGCCTGCTGCTGTCGCCGCGCGACGCCGGGCTCATGGTGCACGCGGTCGGCCTGGAGAACTGGCAGCGCACCCACCGCTTCTGCTCCCGCTGCGGCGAGCGCACGGTCATCGCCGCCGCCGGCCACATCCGCCGCTGCCCGGCCTGCGGTGCCGAGCACTACCCGCGCACCGACCCGGCCGTGATCATGGCCGTCACCGACGCGGACGACCGCATCCTGCTCGGCCGCCAGGTGCACTGGCCCGAGGGACGCTTCTCCACGCTCGCCGGTTTCGTCGAGCCCGGCGAGTCCATCGAGCAGGCGGTGCGCCGCGAGGTGTCCGAGGAGGTCGGTGTCACCATCGGCTCGGTGGAGTACGTGGCCAGCCAGCCCTGGCCCTTCCCGTCCAGCCTGATGCTCGGCTTCATGGCGCGTGCCACGTCCACCGAGATCGATGTCGACGGCGACGAGATCCACGAGGCCCGCTGGTTCTCCCGCGAGGAACTGCACGACGCCTTCGAATCCGGCGAGGTGATGCCGCCCTACGGCATCTCCATCGCGGCCCGCCTGATCGAGATGTGGTACGGCAAGCCGCTGCCGACACGAAGCTTCGTCTGAAGACACCCCCGATGACCGGCGACCCGTACTGGAACCACAACGTCCACTACCACCGGGCGGTGCTGGCGGCCGTACCCGACGGCTGCCGCACGGCCCTGGACGTCGGCTGCGGCGACGGCCTCCTGGCCCGCAAGCTCGCCGCCCGCGTGCGGACGGTCACGGGCGTGGACCGTTCGCCTGAGATGATCCGGCAGGCCCGCGCCCGGCAGCCGGGGAACGTCACCTTCGTCGAGGCCGACTACCTCGACGGCGCCTCGCTCCCCACGGACGGCTACGACTTCGTCAGCGCCGTCGCTGTCGTGCACCACGCCCGCTTCGAGGACGCGATCGGCGGCCTGACCCGGCTGGTCGCGCCCGGCGGCCGACTGGTCGTCGTCGGGATGGCGTACAACCACACACCGCTGGACTGGGTGATCAGCGGCTGCGGACTGCCGGTGAGCCTTCTGTACGCCCGCGCGCACGGCGGCAAACGCGGCCCCGCCGGCATGCCGGCGGAGGACTCCGCCATGCACTGGGGCGAGGCCCGCGCGGCCGCCCGCCGTCTGCTGCCGGGCTGCCGCTTCCGGCGCAGGCTGCTGTGGCGGTACGTCCTCGTGTGGGACAAGACGCGAAACGGCGGTTCCTGAACCCCAGGGGGCTCGGGAACCGCCGTCCGGCAGCGCGGACCTTACGCGGCCAGCTTCTGCTTCACCTGAGCCAGCGACGGGTTCGTCAGCGTGCTGCCGTCCGCGAAGAGCACGGTCGGGACCGTCTGGTTTCCGCCGTTCGCCTTCTCCACGAACGCGGCGGACTCCGGGTCCTGCTCGATGTTGATCTCGGTGTAGGCGATGCCCTCCCGCTCCAGCTGCTTCTTCAGCCGCTGGCAGTAGCCGCACCAAGTCGTGCTGTACATCGTCACAGTGCCCTGCATGTCTCTCGCGCTCCTCAGGCAGCTCGGAAAAGGTCGTCCGGGGAGAGAACGTACGCGACGGGCCCGCCATTCCCACCGGGGGTATGCGCCCTGTCACCCCGTTGTCCACAGGCTGCTGTGACACCTGCCGCATTAGTACGACAAAGCCCGCCCGCCTGTGGACAACCGCCACGGCAGTCCCGGACGACCTGGCAGCATTGCGGTGTGACAGCAGCAACGCACTCCACCCTCTTCCCGCAGGCACCGGACTCGGCCGACGCGGTGCTCGAAGGGCTCGACCCCGAGCAGCGCGCGGTGGCGACCGCCCTGCACGGCCCGGTGTGCGTCCTGGCCGGGGCGGGCACGGGCAAGACCCGGGCGATCACGCACCGTATCGCCTACGGGGTGCGCGCCGGGATCCTGCAGCCCTCCAGCGTGCTCGCCGTCACCTTCACCAACCGCGCCGCCGGAGAGATGCGCGGCCGGCTGCGCCAGCTCGGCGCCCACGGCGTCCAGGCCCGCACCTTCCACTCCGCCGCCCTGCGCCAGCTCCAGTACTTCTGGCCGAAAGCGATCGGTGGTGGCATGCCCCGGCTCATCGACCGCAAGCTCCAACTCGTCGCCGACGCGGCCGCCGCCTGCGGCACCCGGCTCGACCGCGGCGAGCTGCGCGATGTGACCGCGGAAATCGAATGGTCCAAGGTCACCCAGACCGTCCCCGCCGACTACCCCTACGCAGCTGCGAAGGCCGACCGCGAGGCCCCCCGCGACCCCGCCGAGATCGCACACCTCTACGCGGCCTACGAAGACCTCAAACGCGACCGCGCGGTGATCGACTTCGAGGACGTCCTGCTGCTGACCGTCGCCATCCTCCAGGACCGGCACGACATCGCCGAACAGGTCCGCGCGCAGTACCAGCACTTCGTCGTGGACGAGTACCAGGACGTCAGCCCACTGCAGCAGCGCCTGCTGGAGCTGTGGCTCGGCGACCGCGACAACCTGTGCGTCGTCGGCGACGCCAGCCAGACCATCTACTCGTTCACGGGAGCAACCCCCGACCACCTCCTCGACTTCCGGGCCAGGCACCCGGGCGCCACCGTCGTGAAACTGGTCCGGGACTACCGCTCCACCCCCCAGGTGGTCCGCCTCGCCAACGGCCTGCTCGCCCAGGCCCGCGGCCGAGCCGCCGACCACCGGCTGGAACTCGTCTCCCAGCGCCCCCCCGGCCCCGAGCCCGTCCACACCGAGTACACCGACGAACCCGCCGAGGCCGAAGGCGCCGCCCGCCGCATCCGCGAACTGATCGACGCGGGCGTCCCCGCCGCCGAGATCGCCGTCCTGTTTCGTACGAACGCCCAGTCCGAAACCTATGAACAGGCCCTCGCCGACGCCGGCGTCCCCTACCAGCTGCGCGGCGCCGAGCGCTTCTTCGACCGGCCCGAGGTCCGCAAGGCCGGCCTCGCCCTGCGCGGCGCGGCCCGCTTCGGCGGCAACGACTCGCTGCTGGACGACGCCGTCGACCTGCCCTCCCAGGTGCGTGCCGTCCTCTCCGGGGAGGGCTGGACCAGCGAGCCCCCGGCCGGCTCCGGCGCCGTCAGAGAGCGCTGGGAGTCCCTGGCCGCCCTGGTCAACCTCGCGCACGACCTCGCCGCCGCCAGCCCGAAGGCGACCCTCGCCGACTTCGTCGCGGAACTGGACGAGCGGGCGGGCGCCCAGCACGCCCCCACGGTCCAGGGCGTCACCCTCGCCTCCCTGCACGCGGCCAAGGGCCTGGAGTGGGACGTTGTCTTCCTGGTCGGTGTCGCCGAGGGCATGCTGCCCATCACCTACGCCAAGACCGACGAGCAGATCGAGGAGGAACGCCGGCTCCTCTACGTCGGCGTCACCCGTGCGCGGGAACGCCTCCATGTTTCCTGGGCCCTGTCCCGCTCACCCGGCGGACGCCCCAACCGCCGGCCCAGCCGCTTCCTCGACGGCCTACGGCACGGCACCACCGCCACGGCCGGCCACACCGGCACCGGCGCCGCGGCGGGCGTCGAACGGGGCACCAGCCGCGACACCGCCGCCGTACCGCGACGCGCCCAGCGCACCCCCGCCCGCTGCCGGGTCTGCGGACGAACGCTCACCGAGGCGGGCGAGATGAAGCTGATGCGCTGCGAGGACTGCCCCTCGGACATGGACGAAGGGCTCTACGAACGCCTCCGCGAGTGGCGGGCCGTCCAGGCCGAGCGCAGCGGACAGCCGGACTTCTGCGTCTTCACCGACCGAACCCTCATGGCCATCGCCGAGGCCCGGCCGGAGAACTCCGCCGAACTCTCCCGCATCTCCGGCGTCCTCAACCGCAAGCTGCGCAGCTACGGGGCTGACGTTCTGGCCATCTGTGCAGGTCAGGACATCAAGGAAGGCGACGGGGACGACTGATGCGAACTCGTCGAAAAAATAGTTTGCGCATGCCCCAGCAATCCCCATAGGTTCTAGGCACGGAAGCAGCGGCCTTCTCCAAGGGCCCGGCTCCGTGATGTACTTGCACATCCGAACGGACTGGTTTGCGCCGGTCCCCAAGACGCCGAGAGGAGGCGAGTCCAGTGATCAGCATCAACACCAGCACCATCAGCTCGGCCAAACTGACCGATCGCTCGGCCGTCTCCACGTGCATGCTCGGCGCCTCGAACCAGGGCACCGGTCTGTCCGGCATCCGTGCCGTCCGGCCGGCATCCTCCCTCGCCCTCGCGGGTCTTCCCGTCCGCGAGCGCAATGAGCGACCGACCAAGGCACTGGAAGCGGTAGCGGCACAGGCACATGCCTATGCCTTTGCGGCGGCCGGTGCCGGATTCCGGAAGCAGACGACGCAGCACCACCTGATGTGGGCCTTCCGTGGGCCAGAACCCTGGAGTGATCCAGCCTGATCCGATCAGGCCGGCGCCTTCAGGGCCGCGGAACCCCATCCGGGATCCGCGGCCCTTCTGTTTTCCCTCAAGCGGGAAGACGGAGCGAAGGGGCCTCGGGACAAGAAAAGAACCCGGTACCAAGCCGACACCCGGTCAACCGGCCGGAACGACCAGACGAGGAAGACCAACCGTGCAACTCGAAGCGCACGCCCCGTCCGTACCGCCTTCGCAAACGATCCCCCCGCCCGGCCTCACGGAGGACTCCACCTTGATCCCCCTCACCGCGCTCACTGCGCTCGACGACGCCATCGAGAACCTCGGCGTACCCGTCCCCTGCCGCTCCTACGACCCGGAGGTCTTCTTCGCCGAGTCGCCGGCGGACGTCGAGTACGCCAAGTCCCTCTGCCGCACCTGCCCGCTGATCGAGGCCTGCCTCGCCGGCGCCAAGGAGCGGCGCGAGCCCTGGGGCGTCTGGGGCGGCGAGCTCTTCGTCCAGGGTGTCGTCGTCGCCCGGAAGCGGCCGCGTGGTCGCCCGCGGAAGAACCCGGTCACGGCATGAACACCGCAGGAACGATCGATCGCCCCCTCACGCACGACCCCAAGAAGCAGGCCCCGATGAAGCCGTCCACCAGCGAGCCCACAGGCTCCGCGACCACAGACTTCCCCATCACCGGCGCGACCGAAGCGCGCCAGAACAGGAACCGTGAGATGCAACTCATGCAAGAAGCCCTGGCTCGTGCGCATATGCACGAGCGACTCCATGACGCCGGGAGAGAGCGCCGGGCCCTGCGCCTGGTGGTCGCCCAGCGGATGCAGCGCCGGGCCGAGCGCGCCTCGCTCCGCGCCCGCCGCGCGCTCGCCCAGGCCGTCATGCAGTAACGATCACACCTGAGAAGCGGTGGCCTCCCGGCCCAGGGAGGCGAAGACTTCCCCGCGGGGGCCGTCCGGCCGAACGGACCGGCCCCCGCAGTGCGTTGCGTACGACGATCGGCCGGTCCGGGAGTTATCGTCACCGGGTGACGAGTCCTCCCGGAGGCAGTGATCAGGGCGGCTCCACCACGGAGCCCCGGCTTCCCCTCACCTGCGCCCGCTGCGGCACCCCCGCCGCCGGCCCCCAGCCGGTCACCTGGACCTGCTCCGTGGAGAACGGCATCCGCCGGTACTTCTGCGACATCTGCTCCCGGGAGAACCTCAGGGCGATCGAGGGGCGGCTGGATTCTTCCTGGTGGTGAGCCTTTTCCTTCGGGCCCCCTCCCCCTCCCCCTCCCCCTCCCACCCCTCCCCTCCGCCCCTTCAGGGCATGCCGGATCAGGCCTCCGCCGCCGGCTCCTCGCCGGGCAGGGCCTCGCCGGGCAGGTCGTCCTCGACGAACCCCGGCAGCCATTCCTCCAGTTCCTCCCGGAGCCGCACCGTGGCGCCCAGCTGGCACAGCACACCGATCGTGCTCAAGGTCACCCGGTGGATCAGCAGATAGGACGGCGGCAGGTTCAGCCGCTTGCCCAGCTGATACGCGGGGGAGCGGGGGTCGGCGATGCGGGCGGCCTGGCTGCGCATCCAGCTACGGGTGAAGGTGAAGGAGTCGACGCGGGCCGGCTCGATGATCGGCAGCAGGTAGTCGAGCACCGCGTCGGGGTCCAGCTCTATGGACTCCTTCACGAACCCTTCCTCGCAGAGGAGTTCGTAGACCGGCTCGGCCTCGCCGTCCAGTGTCATCCGCAAGGAGACGCCGATCGGTGTCGGCAGGCCGCCGGGGAGGCGGTCGACGGTGCCGAAGTCCAGGACGCCGAGGCGCCAGTCGTCCTCGCCTGACGGGCCCCCGGGCAGCAGACGGAAGTTCCCCGGGTGGGGGTCGGCGTGCAGCAGGCCGGTGCGGGCAGGGCCCGAGAACAGGAACCGGGCCAGCAGCTGGCCGGCGCGGTCGCGCTGCTCCTCGGTGCCGTCCGTGATGATCTCCGACAGGGGGATCCCGTCGATCCACTCCGTGACCAGGACCTGCTCGCACTGGTGCACCACCGCCGGGACCACCACGTCCGGGTCGTCGGCGAACTCCTCCGCGTGCACGGACTGCGCCTGGGCCTCCAGCGCGTAGTCCAGTTCCTCGGAGACGCGGTCCTTCAGTTCCGCGATCAGCGGCTTGATGTCCATGCCGGGGATCAGGGGCCCCAACAGACGGGCGAAGCGGCTCAGTTGGCCCAGGTCGGAGATCAGTGCCTCGCCGGCGCCGGGGTACTGGACCTTGACCGCCACCTCGCGGCCGTCGTGCCACACCGCCCGGTGCACCTGCCCGATCGAGGCCGCGGCGGCCGGCTTTTCCTCGAACTCCTCGAACAGATCACGCCAGCCCGGGCCCAGCCGCTGCTCCAGCACGCCGTGCACGGTGCGGGTCGGCATCGGCGGGGCCGCTTCCTGGAGCTTGGTCAAGGCGGCGCGGTAGGGGCCGGCGACCTCCTCGGGCAGCGCGGACTCGAAGACGGACAGCGCCTGCCCGAACTTCATCGCACCGCCCTTCAGCTCGCCCAGCACCTTGAACAGCTGCTCCGCCGTGCGCTGTTGCAGTTCCCTGCCGACGATCTCCGCGGACTCGCCCACGATCCGCTTGCCCAGCCCCCAGGTCGCCCGGCCGGCGAAGCCGAGCGGGAGCGCGGCGAGCTTGGCGGTACGGGTGACCGCCTTCCGGGGAAGATCAGACATGCGCCCTCCAAGTCCCAGTCGGCCGCGCCGCGCCCGTTTCGCATCGTCGCTCCGTCGACGGCCGTTGCACCGCCATTGTCGCGCGTGGCTTCTCGTTGGTTGAGACGTGCTCCCCCTTGGCCTGACCCCCGGCCTGCCTCCCGGCTTTCTTCCTGGTTCTACCGGTGGATTTCTCCGCCGCACCGCACCCGCACGCCGGATGCGGCCGGACCGGTCGGGCGGACCAGTCCAGGCCGGGCAGGGACGCCTCCCAGCGGGCCCCGGTGCCGGACGGCGACCGCCCGTCGAGGAAGGCCAGCGCGTGTGCCGCGGCCAGTCCGGCGACCGCCGTGGCCAGCGCCAGATCGCAGGCCCCGACCCGGCGGGCCCGCGCGGACCGCCACTGGGCGATCAGCCGGGGCCAGGCCGGATCCCGGTCCGCACGGTCGAAGTGCAGACAGCCGGCGCAGCCCGACCCGCCGGGCAGGACCAGCGGTCCGACGACACCCGTGCCCTCCACGACACCGGCGTACAGATGGGGTGTTCCGGAGGCCATCAGGGGCTCGGCCGCGACCGGGTCCGGCGCGTACACGCTCACGTCGTCGCGGGGTGTGAGGATCACCAGGGAGAGGCCGGGTTCGCGGGCGCCGGATCCGGGGGAGTGGGCGTGGCGCCGCGGGCGGTCCGGTGCCGCGCGGCGGACGGCGGCCCGCGCCGCCGCGTCGCGGCGCTCGCCGACCGACTCGGCGGGCAGGCCGCCCGGGGCCACGTCCCAGGGCTCCACGTGTCCGGTGTCGCGCACATCCACCTCGCCGATGCCGGCGCCCGACAGCACCGATGCCAGCACAGCGCCGACCCGTCCCGCGCCCTCCACCCGCACTCTGAGCGCGCGGCGTGCGGCGAGGCAGGCGAACGCACCGCCCGGCTCGGCCGTGGTCAGGGACAGCGAGGTGAGGTCCGGGCGCAGCCGCTGCAGGACGTGGTCCTGTGCGCGCAGCGCGTCCGCGGCCGGTCCGCCGCCGCGCGCGTCGTCGACGAGGCCGGCCCGGGTGAGCCGCTTCAGCAGGGTGTCGACCCGGTCGGCCGGCAGTTCCATGCGGTGGCCCTCCTCGCGCAGCAGCGGCAGTCCGCGCGTGCCGTTGAGCAGATCCAGGAAGCCGCGTGTCGTCGCGTCCACCGGTCCCAGCGTCACCGCGTGCGCCGGGGTCATCCCGAACTGCACGGTGTCGCGGTCCCGCCAGCCTCGCCGCAGCGCGGGCTTCATCACCGGATGCATGACTGTCCCCCTGTCCGTTGAAGCATCCTCCGGAACATCCCTGGAGTCTTCCTGGAAGATCCCCGGACGTCCTCGTCGCCGAGTGGGGCCGGTCACGCCCCGCCGACGACTGCCAGCATGCCGTGCCCGCCCGACCCGTGCCGGGAGTTATCCACAGGGCAGGGGTGTTTGTCGTATCAGCGGATCAGGAGTGGATCAACCTGTCTGAAGGGGAACAACCGGTCGGGAGCGGAGCCGTACAAACCGGATGTGCGGATCAGTCGTAGGAATCATAGGAATCAGACGCATGGTGGGGGATCGGCAGCGAACCGTCCCGGAGCCGGGACTTTGCCCGGGCCCACCGGGTAACGTCGGGGCGTGCCCGCCGACCCACTGCACCGCGCCGGAAAGCCACAGCGCAGCACGACGAGCCAGCCGCCCAGCGGCTCGGGGGCGAGCGCGATCGAGGTCCGCAGGAGTGCCCGGCGCCGCCGGACGGTCTCCGCGTACCGCGAGGGCGATCGCACCGTCGTACTGATCCCCGCCCGGATGTCCAAGGCGGAGGAGCAGCGCTGGATCACCGTCATGCTCGACAAACTCGCCGCCCAGGAGAGCAAACGGGTCCTCGGCGACGCCGAGCTGGCCGAGCGTGCCGAGCGGCTGTCGGCGCAGTACTTCGACGGCCGGGCGCGCCCCGCCTCCGTGCGCTGGGTCACCAATCAGAACACCCGCTGGGGTTCGTGCACGCCGGCCGAGGGCAGCATCCGGCTCTCGCACCGGCTGCAGGGGATGCCCGAGTACGTCGTCGACTACGTGCTCTGCCATGAGCTGGCGCATCTGCTGGTGCCCGGTCATGGGCCGGACTTCTGGCGGCTCTTGGAGGCCTATCCGCGTACCGAGCGGGCCCGTGGCTATCTCGAAGGGGTCGTCGCGGCCGAACGGCTGCCGCATGTGCCCAGCGCGCGCGGGGAGTGAGCCGGAGGCCGTACGTCCGCCCCCTGCGCGCGTTGTGTACCGGGTCTGTACCGGCTGCGTCCGTTGTCGGACTTTGCCGTTAGCCTGGCGCGACGCACTCACATTCGGGATGGGGGACGGTCTTCACGCATGGCCAGGGAATTCCAACGGGGCCACAAGGCCAGGATCAGTGACCTCACGGCGGGCACGGATCTGTACGTAGGCGTGCAGATCTCCGCCCCCGGACTGACCTTCGACATCAGCTGCTTCGGTCTGGACGGCGACGAGCGCCTCTCGGACGACCGGTACTTCGTCTTCTTCAACCAGCCGAAGTCCCCCGAGGAGTCCCTCCAACTGCTGGGTGCCCAGGCGGGCGACACGGAGTCGTTCCGGGTCACCCTGGACCGGATCCCCTCGCACATCCGCAAGCTGTCCTTCACCGCGACCATCGACGGCGCCGGGCAGATGTCGCAGGTCGCCCCCGGCTACCTGCGCATCGTGGCGGGCGGCGAGGAGGTCGCGCGGTACTCGTTCAACGGCGCGGAGTTCTCCACCGAGCGGGCCGTGATGCTCGGTGACATCTACCTCAAGGACGTGTGGCGGTTCGCCGCTGTCGGACAGGGCTTCGACGGTGGTCTGGAGGCGCTGCTGAAGAACTTCGGCGGCGAGGTGCTGGAGGAGG
>NZ_JAIQYY010000012.1:29952-41934 GCF_020181035.1 Streptomyces sp. CoH27 | reverse complement strand
CAGACCGGCGCCGCCCCCGGTTTCGCCCCGCCCGCCCAGGCCACAGCCCCGCCCGCGTTCGCCGCCCCGGCCGCCCCCGCACCCGCCCCGGCCCCCGCACCACAGTCCGCCGCCGCCCAGGGCTTCGCCCCGCCGGCCGGCGGCACGCCCTCGCAGGGCTTCGCCGCACCGACCGGCCACACGCCCCCGCAGGGCTTCGCCCCGCAGCCCGGTCGGATCCCGCCCGGTCAGACCCCGCCCCCGGCCCCCGCGCCGAACGTGCACGGCGCGCCCACGGTCATCGCCCCCCTGAGCCCGCCCGCCGCCGGTACGGTCCAGCCGCCCGCCCCGGCCCCCGCACCGTACGGTCAGCCGCCTCAGCAGCAGCCGTACGGCCAGCCTCCGCAGCAGCCGTCGTACGGCGGTCAGCCGGGCGCGCCGATGCCGCCGGGCTACGGGCAGCAGCAACCCTCCTACGGCGGCCAGCCGGGCGCCCCCATGGCCCCCGGCTACAGCGGGCAGCAGCCCTACGGCCAGGTCCCCGGGCAGCAGCCCGCCGGCTACGGAGTGCCGCAGGGCGGTGCCGGGGTCACGGCCGGGCTCCAGATGTTCAAGGAGACGCCCACCGGGCAGCGCTGGACGCTGCAGAACAAGAAGCTCGTCCGGGTCGACCTCGGCATCGGCGGGCAGCCCGTGCTGGCCCGGCAGGGCAGCATGGTGCTTTACCAGGGCAAGGTCGACTTCAGCTACAAGGGCGCCGGATTCGCCGGGCGCATCGTCGGTCACGCCACCGGCCAGGAGATGCAGCTGATGCGCTGCACCGGCCAGGGCCAGGTGTTCCTCGCCGAGAACGCCACCCAGCTGCACCCCATCGAGCTCCAGGGCGACGCGATCTGCGTGTCCTCGGAGAACGTCCTCGCCTTCGACGAGAGCCTGCACCACGAGGTCCGCCGGATCGAGGGCCACGGCATCCCCGGCGGCGCGCTGTTCACCATGCAGTTCCAGGGCACCGGGACGATCGTCGTCAAGACGCACGGCACGCCCGTCGTCCTGCCGGTCACGCCGACCACCTTCGCCGACTGCAACGCCGTCGTCGCCTGGTCGGCCGCCTCCCAGGTGATCGTCTCCAGCCAGGTCCGCATGCGCCGCAACGCCTACCCGGGCGACACCGGAGAGAGCGTCAACCTCCAGTTCCGGGGAGCGCCCGGCAACTTCATCGTCGTCCAGCCGTACGAGGTCTGAGGGAGCCCGTCATGAACCAGCCGCTCGCGGGCTACGCCCCCGCACCCGTCACCGCCCGCATGGAGAACCACGGCCAGCACATGCTGAAGGTCGCCATGCAGACCGGAAACGACCTCCTCGCGCGCGTGGGGTCGATGGTCGCCTACGAAGGCTTCGTCCAGTACGAGCCGAACCCGCCGGCCGTGCGCCAGATCGCCCGGGACTGGATCACCGGCGAGGGCGCGCCCCTGATGAAGTGCACCGGTGACGGACTGCTCTACCTCGCCGACTACGGCGCCAACGTCGTCGTGATCAATCTGGCCGGCGACGGCATCTCCGTCAACGCGACCAACCTCCTCGCCTTCGACGCCCACCTGAGCTGGGGTGTGGAGCGGGTCAAGGGCCTGGCGAAGTTCGCCGGGCAGGGGCTGTGGAACACCAAGATCTCCGGGCAGGGCTGGGTCGCGCTGACCTCCCGGGGCACGCCGATCGTCGTCGACTGCGGCGGCGGCGAGGATGAGACGTACGTCGACCCCGACGCGCTGGTCGCCTGGTCGCCGAACCTGAAGGTGCGGGGCAAGCGCAGCTTCAAGGCGCAGTCGCTGATCGGCCGGGGCAGCGGCGAGGCCTACCAGATGGCCTTCTCCGGCCAGGGCATCGTCGTCGTCCAGCCCAGCGAGGACAGCACCGACCGCCTCCGGATCCGGGGCTGAGGGGGAGCCAGAACGTCATGCAGAGCCCGCTTTTCGCGCACAACGACCTCCAGACGCAGGAACGCTGGAGCCTTCAGAACTCGCAGCTGCTCCGCGTCACCCTGCAGGGCCACGACGACATCCTCGCCCGCAAGGGCAGCATGGTCGCCTACCAGGGGCTGATGGAGTTCGACGCCGAGTACCAGAGCAACAATCAGGCACGCGCGCGTGCGTACACCGGCGAGGGCCTGGACCTGATGCGCTGTCACGGACAGGGCACGGTCTACCTCGCCAACCTCGCCCAGCACGTGCACATCATGGACGTCGAGCAGGACGGGCTGACCGTTGACAGCTCTTACGTCCTCGCCATGGACTCCTCGCTGCACCACGAGGTCATCGCCGTCGACAGCCTCTACGGCATCTCCGGCTCCGGGAAGTACCAGCTGAACATCACCGGGCACGGCAAGGTCGCCCTGATGACCTCGGGCGCGCCGCTGCTGATGCAGGTCACGCCGGACCGGTACGTCAACTGCGACGCGGACGCGATCGTCGCCTGGTCCACGGGGCTGCGGGTGCAGATGCAGGCCCAGACGCACTCCTCCGGGGTGTGGCGCCGGCGCGGCAACACCGGTGAGGGCTGGGAGCTGAGCTTCATGGGAACCGGGTTCGCGCTCGTCCAGCCCAGCGAGCTGCTGCCGCCGCAGAACGCGGTGATCGGGTCGGGCATCGCCGCCCAGTTCGGCATGGGCCAGCAGGGGGCACGCGGGCAGAACCAGGGGAACGTCTGGAGCTAGCGCCGCAACAGGCAACGTTCGCCCCGTCGCGACGCCCTGCACGCTCCCCCAGAGGGGGTACCCCCACTCGCCGCACCGGCCGAAAGCCCAAGTACGTCCAGTACGAGGGCTTCCGGCCGGCACTCCCCCAGCCTTCGGCCGGGGGGACCCCCAGAGCACGCACCGGACGCCGCTCCTTGACGGGCAAACGTTGCCTGCCGCGGCACTAGCCAGCGGTGCGGGGTGACCGCGAAGGCGGCCACCCCGCATACGTCAGATCCTGGCGAGGGTCGCTTCCAGCAGTCGTACGACCGACTCGTCCGCTGCGTCTGCCACCTCGTCGTAGGCGAACCAGCGCAGGTCGAGGGACTCGTCGCTGATCGTATGCACCGCTCCCGGCGGGGCCAGGACCGCGTACTGGACGTCGAAGTGCCAGTGACACGGCGCCGGGATCGGGTGCCGGTCCAGGCGGACCGGGCCGCCGGGCAGCAGCGACAGCCCGGCGACGCCGGACTCCTCGGTCGCCTCCCGCAGGGCCGCCGCCTCCAGCGAGGTGTCCTCCGGCTCGCAGTGGCCGCCCATCTGCAGCCACATCCGGAGCTTCTTGTGGAGTGTCAGCAGCACACGCTCGCGCGAGGGGTCGATCACCAGGGCGCTCGCCGTGATGTGGCCCGCGTGGCAGGCCTTCCACAGGCCGTCCGGGTGGGCCGCCAGATGGTCCAGATAGGCCTGGCGCAGCTCTTCCTGGCCCTCGTACGCCTTCAGCACGAGGACCGCGTCGTCGTACAGGCTCACTCGGCGTCGTCGCCCTTGCTGCCGTCGTCCTTCTTGTGCAGGTCGGGCTTGTCGGCGGCTTCCCCGAGCATCTTGTCCAGCTCGGAGAAGTCCAGCTGCTCGCGGTGCACGAAGCCGTCCGGGTCGTCCAGGTCGGTCGCCGTCGGCAGCATGTCCGGGTGGGCCCACAGGCCGTCGCGGCCGTCGACCCCGCGCGCGTCCGTGAGCGAGGCCCACAGACGGGAGGCGTCGCGCAGCCGGCGCGGGCGCAGCTCCAGGCCGATCAGCGTGGCGAACGTCTGCTCCGCCGGGCCGCCGGTCGCGCGGCGCCGGCGCAGGGTCTCGCGCAGCGCGTCGGCGGACGACAGCCGCGGCTTCGCGGCCGCGTGCACCACCGCGTCCACCCAGCCCTCGACAAGCGCCAGAGCGGTCTCCAGACGCGCCAGGGCGGCCTTCTGCTCGGGCGTGTCCTCGGGCTGGAACATGCCCTGCTGCAGCGCGTCCTGCAGCTGCTCGGGGTTCTGCGGGTCGAACTGGCCGACCACGTCCTCCAGCTTGGCGGTGTCGACCTTGATCCCGCGCGCGTAGCCGTCGACCGCGCCGAACAGGTGCGAGCGCAGCCACGGCACGTGCGCGAACAGGCGCTGGTGGGCCGCCTCGCGCAGGGCCAGATACAGCCGCACCTCCTCCTGTGGCACACCGAGGTCCTTGCCGAAGGCCTCCACGTTGGCCGGGAGCAGCGCGGCCTTGCCGGCCGGGCCGAGCGGCAGGCCGATGTCGGTGGAGCCGACGACCTCGCCCGCGAGCACGCCGACGGCCTGCCCGATCTGCGTGCCGAACATGGCACCGCCCATCGAGCGCATCATGCCGATCAGCGGGCCCGCCATGGCCTGCATCTCCTCCGGCAGGACATCGCCCATGGCCGCGCCGACCCGCTCGGCGACCGGGTCGACCAGCTCCTGCCACGCGGGCAGCGTCGCCTCGACCCATTCCGCGCGGGACCAGGCCACCGCCGAGGCGGAGCCGGACGGCAGGGACGTCGCGTCGTCCAGCCACAGGTCGGCCAGGCGGACGGCCTCCTCGACGGCCTTGCGCTCGGAGGGGCCGACGCTGGCGTCCTTCGTGCCGTCCGGGCTGCCCTGGGCGACCGTCTGGCGGGCGATCTGCTTGGCCATCTCCCAGTTCACCGGGCCACCCTCGTAGGAGAGCATCTGGCCGAGCTGCTGGAACGCGGCGCCCAGGTCGGTGGGGTTCAGGGAACCGAACATCGCTGCGAGCGGATTGTCGGCGCCGGGACCGCCCAAGCCCCCGGCTCCGGGCAGGCCGCCGAAGCCGAACGGGTTGGCCGGTCCCTGCCCACCACCGCTCTGCTGGTCCTTCTTCTTGCCCTCGTCGCCGTCGTCCGGCTCCTCCGGCGGAAGGCCGAATCCGAATGGGGTGTCACTCACGGGATTCCTCGGCTGGTAAGGCCACCGGTCTGTCTCCGGCGGCGCGGCTGCCCGACAACACCACCCAGCGTAGACACCTGGACCCGATCGGGCCTCGGTGCTTCGCCCACGCAAGGCCTGCGGCAGGATGGATGCACCTGGTACGTACGCGTCACTCGCGCCCGTATTGAAGACAACCGCTGGAGACGCCCGGTGAGTTCCCCAGATCCGCAGGTTCGCGCAGCGCGAAACCCGTCACCCCCTCCTGCTGTGCGTGGGCCCGTCGTCGCGGTCACCGGCGCCGCCGGCGGGGTCGGCGCCCTGCTCACCGAGCGGCTCGCCGCCTCCGGGGAGATCAAGCAGGTCGTCGCCATCGACGAGCGGCGCGGGGAGTGCGCCGACGCCCAGTGGCACATCCTCGACGTGCGCGACCCCGCCATCGCGGACAAGCTGCGCGGCGCCGACGTCGTCGTCCACCTCGCGCTGGACCTCGATCTGGAGACCGATCCGGCGGCGCGCACGGCTTACAACGTCCGGGGGACCCAGACCGTCCTCACGGCCGCCGCGGCCGCCGGCGTGCACCGGGTCGTGCTGTGCACCTCGGCGATGGTCTACGGCGCCCTGCCGGACAACGAGCTGCCGCTGTCGGAGGACGCCGAGCTGCGCGCGACCGCCGAGGCCACCGGAGTCGGGGACCTGCTGGAGATCGAGCGGCTGGCCCGGCGCGCGCCTCGCGCGCATCCCGGGCTCAACGTCACCGTCGTACGGCCCGCCGTGCTGGTCGGGGGAACGGACACCGCGCTGACCCGGTACTTCGAGTCGCCGCGGCTGCTCGTCGTCGCCGGGTCGCGGCCCGCGTGGCAGTTCTGCCATGTCGAGGACCTGTGCGGCGCGCTGGAGTACGCCGTGCTGGAGAAGGTCGACGGGGAGCTGGCCGTCGGCTGCGACGGGTGGCTGGAGCAGGAGGAGGTCGAGGAGCTGAGCGGGATCCGGCGGATGGAGCTGCCGTCGGCGGTCGCGCTCGGCGCCGCTGCCCGGCTGCACCGGATCGGGCTCACGCCGTCCCCGGCCGGAGACCTGGCCTACACGATGTACCCCTGGGTGGTCAGCGGGAGCAGGCTGCACGACGCCGGGTGGCGGCCGCGCTGGACCAACGAGGAGGTCCTCGCGGAGCTGCTGGAGGAGGTCTCCGGGCGGCACACGGTGGCCGGGCGCCGGCTCGGCCGCAAGGACGCCACGGCCGCCGGTGCAGCCGGGGCCACGGTGGCCCTGCTGGGAGCCGCCGCCGTCGTACGGCGGGCTCGCAAGGCTCGGCGGCGCCTCTGACCAGGCCGCCGGCCCCGGCCGGCCGGTCACTGTAGAAGCATCCAAGACGCCTCACGCGCGTGCCTGGTGAATCTCGTATTCCCCGTTGTCACAGGCGTGCGGCACGATGGGGGACATGGCACACGTGAACGACCATCCCGGTGAGCGGGCGGCGCAGGATCCCATCAAGCTGATCGCCGTCCGGGAGACCGCGCTCTCCGTGGACGAGGTGTTCCAGGCCGTCGGGGACGACGCGGCCGGGGGCGTCGCGCTGTTCGTGGGGACCGTGCGGAACCACGACTCGGGCGCCGACGTGGACGCGCTCGGGTACTCCTGCCACCCCAGTGCCGAGGCCGAGATGCGGCGGATAGCGGAGAAGGTCGCGGCCGACTATCCGGTACGGGCGCTGGCCGCCGTGCACCGGGTGGGGGACCTCCGGGTCGGAGACCTCGCCGTGGTCGTCGGCGTGTCGTGCCCGCACCGCGCGGAGGCCTTCGAGGCCTGCCGGAAGCTGATCGACGACCTCAAGCACGAGGTTCCGATCTGGAAGCACCAGAAGTTCTCCGACGGAACCGAAGAGTGGGTCGGGGCCTGCTGAGGTACCGCTGAGATGGGTCACCTGGAGCAATCCTGCCCCTCCGGTTGCGTAACCGGCCCCCTGGCGTGAGCGTTGTCAGTGCGGATGGTTAATCTGCTGATCAGTCAGTTGCGACGCTCATGAGCGTTGGGAGGTCGGCATGGGGGCGCTTGTCTGGCTGCTGATTCCGCTTCTGGCCGCGATCGGTGGCGGGCTCTGGGGCAGCTGGGCCAATCGGACCCGCAAGGTGCGCGGTGACGGGCCCGAGCTGGACGGCTATGCCCGGTTCCGCGCGGCGATGGAGAAGCCCACCCGGGCGCCGGCGGAGCCTGACGGGGGTGCCCTGACGGGCCGCTGACAGAGGCGTCCCGTACTGTCATGGCATGCCACGCCGCACCGCGACGATGCTCGCCTCCACCCTGATGCTGATCGCGCTCCTGTGCGCCGGAGTGCTCATCCCCGTGCCCTACGCGGAGATGTCGCCCGGCCCGACGGTGAACACGCTCGGGGAGCACGACGGCGAGCCGGTGCTGCAGATCAACGGGCACAAGACGTACGAGGCGAGCGGCCACCTGAACATGACCACGGTCCGGGTGACCAGCGCGGACTTCCGCATGAACCTGGTGGAGGCGGTCTACGGCTGGCTGGACCCCGACACCAAGATCGTGCCGCACGACACGCTCTACCCGAACGGCACGACGGAGGAGCAGTCCACCCAGCAGAACGCCGAGGAGTTCAGCCAGTCCCAGGAGAGCGCCAAGGTCGCCGCCCTGAAGGAGCTGGGCATCCCGGTGAAGTCCTGGGTGATCGTCTCCACCGTCGTCAAGGACTCCCCGGCCGAGGGCAAACTGCACGCCGGTGACGTGATCAAGGCCGTCGACGGCATGGCGGTCAAGCAGCCGTCCGACGTCGCCACGCTCGTCACGAAGCACAAGGCCGGCCAGAACGTCGTCTTCACCGTCGTCTCCGCCAAGGACCAGGCCGCCGCGGAGAAGGCGCACAAGACGGCGACCGCGACCCAGGACGTCACCCTCACCACGAAGGCGTCTGACGACAGCGGGCCCAAGCGGGCCATCGTCGGCATCTCTGCCGGGACCGACCACACCTTCCCGTTCACCATCGACATCAAGCTCGCCGACGTCGGCGGCCCCAGCGCCGGTCTGATGTTCGCCCTCGGGATCTACGACAAGCTCACCCCGGGCGACCTCACGGGCGGCAAGTTCGTCGCCGGCACCGGGACGATCGACGACAACGGCACCGTCGGGCCGATCGGCGGCGTCGAGATGAAGACCGTCGGCGCGCGCGAGAAGGGCGCCCAGTACTTCCTGACCCCCGCCGACAACTGCGCGGCGGCCGCCAAGGACACCCCGGACGGGCTGACGCTGGTGAAGGTCAAGACGATCGGCGACGCGCTCGGCGCCCTCAAGGACATCCGCACCGGGAACACCGGCGCGCTGCCCAGGTGCACGACCAAGGGCTGAGCCGCCGCCCGTGACACACGGCTGGGGGCGCCCCGCGAGGCAGGGGCGCCCCCATCGCCGTACCGAGAGAACCGGAAGGCGGCGGTCAGTCCGCGAACGTCGCCGTCAGGGCCTCCGCCAGGCCGGGCACCAGGTCCGGGCCGGTGAGGACCTCCGTCGGGGTGTCCTTCTCGCGCAGCCGGATCGCCGACTCGCGGCTGCCGTCGCGCAGCACCGCGACCGTCATCCGCACCTCCTGGCGCT
Organism: Streptomyces sp. CoH27; assembly: GCF_020181035.1. Classification (GTDB taxonomy): domain Bacteria; phylum Actinomycetota; class Actinomycetes; order Streptomycetales; family Streptomycetaceae; genus Streptomyces; species Streptomyces camelliae. The sequence goes on along the minus strand of NZ_JAIQYY010000012.1, from coordinate 33,462 downwards.
CGGGGTGCTGGGCGACCCACTTGGTCAGCTTGGCCTCGCTCAGGTTCTGCGGGACCTGCGCCTCGGCGGACGGCGGCAGCATCAGGCGCTCCACCGAGAGCGCGCAGCCGGCCACCGCGTCGGGCCAGGCGATGGTGCCGAGGAAGTCGTCGAGCGGCTTGCCGGACGGGAGCTCGTCCTGCTCGATCGGGGTGAGACCGGCGGTCTCGGACTCGGCCTCCAGGCCCAGCTGGGCCGCGAGCGCGGGTTCCTGGGTCCGCAGCTGCGCGGTGTCGACAAGGGCGAAGAGGCGAGCGGGCTGGTCCCAGCCGAGGCCGGAGACGTACTCGTCGATTTCGAGTACGGCCCGGGTGAGCGGGCTCGCTGCCATGGGAGTGTTGGACATGGTCACAATCCTGCCTCCTTCATGGCCGGAATCGGGAACCGAGCAAACCGTGAGTAAGTTGCATAGGTGTGGGTCCGCGATCACGGGGGGCCACGACGGGTCCGCGAACACGAGGGCCTGACTGACGGATCGACAGCGAACTTCGAGGTGCGCACCTTGGCTTTCCAGATGCCGGACCGCGGCGGAGGCCCGACGGGGCCACGGATCAGAGCGGGCCGCCCGACCCGGGGGGTCCGGACCCTGCTCATGACACTGGGCGTCCTGGCCGTCCTCGGCATGGCGTTCACCATGTTCGCGGGCTTCTGGACGGACTGGCTGTGGTACCGGTCGGTGCACTACTCGTCGGTGTTCACGACCACGCTGTGGACCAAGATCGGGCTGTTCTTCGTCTTCGGTCTGCTGATGGCGGTCGCCGTCGGGCTCAACATCTGGATCGCGCACCGGCTGCGGCCCCCGCTGAGCGCCATGTCCATGGAGCAGCAGAGCCTCGACCGGTACCGGATGGGCATCGCGCCGTACAAGAAGTGGCTGCTGCTCGCCGTCACCGCGCTCGTCGGGCTGATCGCGGGCGCCTCCGCGGCCGGCCAGTGGCGCCTGTGGCTGATGTGGGTCAACAGCGTGCCCTTCCACCAGAAGGACCCGCAGTTCCACCTCGACGTCTCCTTCTACGCCTTCGACCTGCCCTGGTACCGCTTCCTGCTGGGCTTCGGCTTCGCCGCCGCCATCCTGAGCCTGATCGCCGCCGCGCTCACGCACTACCTGTACGGCGGGCTGCGTCTGACCAGCCCCGGCGCGCGGGCCACCGCCGCCGCGACCGGGCATCTGTCGGTGCTGCTCGGCATCTTCGTCGCCCTCAAGGCCGTCGCCTACTGGCTCGACCGCTACGGCCTGGCCGTCAAGTCCAGCGACTTCAAGGCGACCGGCAACTGGACCGGCTTGCGCTACGTCGACGCCAACGCCTATCTGCCGGCGAAGACGATCCTGTTCTGCATCGCCGTCATCTGCGCGCTGCTGTTCTTCGCCACCTTGTGGCGGCGCACCTGGCAGCTGCCCGTCATCGGCTTCGGCCTGATGGTCCTGTCGGCGATCCTCATCGGCGGGCTCTATCCGGCGATCGTGCAGAAGTTCCAGGTCCAGCCCAACGAGCAGGCCAAGGAAGCCCCGTACGTCCAGAAGAACCTCAAGGCGACCCGTGAGGCGTACGGCATCGACGACGCCAAGGTCACCGAGTACTCCGGTCAGTCCTCGACGAAGGACACGACCAAGCTGCGCGACGACGCGAACGACGCGGCAAGCATCCGCATCATGGACCCGAACATCGTCTCGCCGACGTTCCAGCAGCTGCAGCAGATGAAGAACTACTACGCCTTCCCGACCAACCTGGACGTCGACCGGTACAGCGCCAAGGACGGCAAGAACGGCAAGGACCAGGACACGGTCATCGGTCTGCGCGAGCTGAACCTGGACGGCATCCCGAAGAACAACTGGATCAACGACCACTTCCGCTACACGCACGGCTACGGCGTGGTCGCCGCCAAGGGCACCGCCGCCGACGACCAGGGCCAGCCGGTCTTCACCGAGTCCGACATGCCGTCCACGGGCGACCTCGGGACCTACGAGCAGCGGATCTACTACGGCGAGAAGACCACCACCTACTCGATCGTCGGCGGTCCCCAGCAAGAGATCGACTACACCGACAACAACGGCGAGAAGACCACCAGTTACCAGGGCGGGAGCGGGGTCAACCTCGACAACCCGATCAACCGGGCCGCGTACGCGGTGGCGTTCAACGAGCCGCAGATCCTCTACTCGGGCGCGATCGGCAAGGGTTCGCGGATCCTGTACAACCGCACGCCCAAGGAGCGCGTCGAGGCGGTCGCCCCCTGGCTGACCATCGACGGCGACGCCTACCCGGCGGTCGTGAAGGGCCGTATCCAGTGGATCGTCGACGCGTACACGACGTCCAACGGCTACCCGTACTCCTCCCGTACGACCCTCGGTGACACGACGGCCGACTCGCTGACCGCCGCGAACAACAACCGCGCGGTGGTGGCCCAGCAGAACCAGGTCAATTACATCCGCAACTCGGTGAAGGCGACCGTCGACGCCTACACCGGCGAGGTCAAGCTCTACCAGTGGGACACCCAGGACCCGGTGCTGAAGACCTGGATGAAGGCCTTCCCGGGCACGGTGCAGCCGAGGAGCGCCATCTCCGGGGACCTGATGGCCCATCTGCGGTATCCGCAGGACCTGTTCAAGGTCCAGCGCGAGCTGCTCACCCGCTACCACGTGACGGACGCGCAGACGTTCCTCACCGGCAGCGAGGTCTGGCAGGTCCCGGACGACCCGACCAACAAGTCGGGCAGCGCGGTGCCGCCGTACTACCTGAGCATGAAGATGCCCGACCAGACCCAGCAGGCGTTCTCGCTGTCGACGACGTTCACGCCCAACGGCCGGGACAGTCTCAGCGCGTTCATGACGGTCGACTCCGAGGCCGGCAGCGGTGACTACGGCAAGATCAGAATCCTGAAACTGCCGACGAGCACGACGGTCGACGGACCCAAGCAGGTACAGAGCCAGTTCAACTCCGAACAGGACATCGCCGCCGCGATCAGACTCCTCAAGGGCGGCGACTCCGACATCGAGTACGGCAATCTGCTGACCGTGCCGCTGGACGGAGGACTGATCTATGTGGAGCCGGTCTACGTACGCGGCGGCGGACTGAAGTACCCGCTGCTGCGCAAGGTGCTGGTCACCTACGAGGGCAGGACGGCGTTCGAGAACACCCTCGACGCGGCCCTCGACAAGGTCTTCGGTACGACGGCTTCGACCACCCCGCCACCCGACACCGGCACCACCAAGCCGCCCGCCTCCGCCAATCCGACGGTCCAACAGGCCCTGAGCGACGCCCAGAAGGCCTTCGACGCGGGGCAACAGGCCCTGCAGAACCCGAACGGGCCGGACTGGACCGAGTACGACAAGGCCCAGAAGGATCTGAAGGCCGCGCTGAAGCGGGCGGCGGACGCCGAGGCCAAGGCAGGCAAGAGCGGGACGGGAAGCAAGAGTTGATCAAGGGCACCCCGCGCCGTGGTACGGTTACCGAGCAACGGCGCGGGGTGGAGCAG
>NZ_JAIQYY010000012.1:9816-29839 GCF_020181035.1 Streptomyces sp. CoH27 | reverse complement strand
CCCAAGGGATCCGGGCCTTCGTGGTGTGCGAACTCAAGTACGGGAAGGAGGTACGGCCGCGCCGCCGTGAGGAGTTGAGGGGGGTGTGTTTGACTTGTCGTCCTGTGGGCATGTCGACAAAACGCTGAAGTGACCTCACGGGCTGCGGTATACCGGGTGTACCCAGGTTGCAGGTGGTGCGACGATGGACGTTATGGGGGACAAGGCAACTCTGTTCGAGTCAGGGCGATTTGTGCAGCCTTCCGGTGAGGAGCCGACCCGCGACGAGCTGAGCGACATGGGGGACGCCGCCGAGGAGGTACGCCTCGGACTCGCCGCGCAGAGCGGCGACGCCGAGGCCGCGAGTGTCCTCGGAAGCCTGCTGCTGCGCCGCGGCGACCTCGACGGAGCCGAACCCCAGCTGCGTGCCGCCACCGCGGCCGGTGACCGTGCCGCCGCCAATAACCTCGGCGTCCTGCTGCACCAGCGTGGCTACCCCGACGAGGCCGCCGGCTGGTGGCGCGTCGCCGCCGTCGCCGGTTCCGCCGCCGCCGCGCACGCCCTCGGCCGCTATCACCGCGAACGCGGGGACGAGCCCGCCGCCGAGTACTGGCTGCGCCAGTCCGCCGAGCAGGGCCATGCCCTCGGTGCCTATGCCCTCGCCGACCTGCTGGAGCACCGCGGTGACGTCGGGGCCGAGCACTGGATGCGGGCCGCCGCCGAGCGCGGCCACCGGGAGGCGGCGTACCGGCTGGCGCGCGCGCTCGACCGCAGGACCGGACACGAGGAGGCCGATCTCCGGGGCGGAGGTGCGCCGGCCCGCCGGAGCATTGGTGGCAACGGTGTCCTGGAGGGGGCCGGCCGCACGTCCGGTCAGGGTGGTCGTACGGAGGAGACCGGCGGTGACAACGCTGTCGTGGAGGCCGAGCAGTGGTACCGGCAGGCCGCCGCGCGCGGTCACCGGCGGGCCGCGCTGTACCTCGGCGCGATCCTGGAGAAGCGGGGCGAGCTGAAGGAGGCCGGGCGCTGGTATCTGACCTCGGCCAAGGACGGCGAGGCCCGCGCCGCCTGTGCGCTGGGCTTCCTGCTGCGCGACGCCGGGGACACCGAGAGTGCGGCCGTGTGGTGGCTGCGCGCCGCCCAGGAGGGCGACGGCAACGCGGCCAACGCGCTCGGCGCGCTGCACGCCGAGCGCGGTGAGACCCAGACCGCCGAGCGCTGGTACCGGGCGGCGCTGGACGCGGGCGACGACAATGGCGCGTACAACCTCGGGCTGCTCTGCGCGGAGCAGGGGCGCACCGCGCAGGCCGAGCAGTGGTACCGGCGGGCCGCCTACGCCGGGCACCGGGAGGCCGCGAACGCCCTCGCCATCCTGCTGCTCCAGCACGGCGACACCACCGGCGCCGAGCCGTGGTTCTCCAAGGCCGCCGAGGCCGGCAGCGTGGACGCCGCGTTCAACCTCGGGATCCTCTACGCCGGGCGCGGCGAGGAGACCATGGCCCTGCGCTGGTACGAGCGGGCCGCTGCCGCCGGGCACACCGAGGCCGCGCTCCAGGTCGGCATCGCCCGGCTGCGCGAGGGCGACGAGCAGGAGGCCGAGCGGCATCTGCGGTGCGCGGCGGGCGGCGGCAGCGCCGAGGGCGCGTACCGGCTGGCCGCGCTGCTCGACGCCCGCCGGCCGCCGGAGCCCGCGCACGAGCTGGGCGAGATAGTGCACGAGAAGACCGAGTGCGAGGAGTGGTACGAGCGCGCCGCCACGCAGGGCCACCGGCGGGCGCAAGTGCGGGTCGGCATGCTGGCCGCCGCCCGGGGTGACGTGGTCGAGGCGGCGCGGTGGTACCGGGCGGCGGCCGAGGCCGGGTCGCGCAACGGTGCCTTCAACCTGGGGCTGCTCCTGGCCCGGGAGGGCAGCGAGCCGGAGGCGGCGGTCTGGTGGACCCGCGCCGCGGACGCCGGGCACGGCCGGGCGGCACTCCGGCTGGCCCTTGTCTACGCGCGTCGGGGCGAGCTGGCAGAGGGACAGCGCTGGGCCGACCGGGCGGTGGCCCTCGGACCCGCGGAGGTCACGGAGCGGGCGGGACGGCTCAGGGACGCGCTGCGCGAGGAACTCTCGGCGTGAAGAAGTGAGCCCCGCCACGTCTCCGGTAACTGATTTGCCTCGGTCCACCTCCCTCACGTAATGTCGTGTTCACCGACGCGGGGTGGAGCAGCTCGGTAGCTCGCTGGGCTCATAACCCAGAGGTCGCAGGTTCAAATCCTGTCCCCGCTACTGAAGGCCTAGGGCCGGAATCCAGAGATGGATTCCGGCCCTAGGTGCGTTCGGGAGCAGAAAAGATCGGGAGCGGAAAAAAGAGGGGGCTTGCGCCCCCTGTTTCACGAACCTGCGCAGTCCGGGCACAGCCCCCGGTACGTCACCTCGACGTCCGACACCGTGAAGCCGAAGCGCTCCTTGTCGGGGAGGTCGGCGAGCGGGTTGCCCGTCGGGTGGACGTCGCGGATCGCGCCGCAGCGGGCGCAGACCAGGTGGTGGTGCGGGCGGTGCGCGTTCGGGTCGTACCGCTTCGCGCGCTTGTCCGTCGAGACTTCCAGCACCTCGCCGAGGGAGACCAGCTCGCCCAGGGTGTTGTAGACGGTCGCCCGGGAGATCTCCGGGAGCTTCGCGACAGCGCGCGCATGGACCTCGTCGGCCGTGAGGTGGACGTGCTCGCCGTCCAGGACCTCGGCCACCACGCGCCGCTGCGCGGTCATCCGCCATCCGCGTCCGCGCAGCCGTTCCAGAAGGTCGCTCATGGCTACCAGCCTAACAGGAGGGGGGACCAGGACGGGAATAGGTGTGAGATTGGATCATTGTTTGACTTAGATCTAGTCCAATGTAGGATCCGGAACGGCTTTAGTCGCAGGACAGGTATGACGCAGGAGGCGCACGTGACGCAGGGACCGCTCACCACGGAGGCCGGGGCTCCGGTCGCCGACAACCAGAACAGCGAGACGGCGGGCGTCGGCGGGCCGGTGCTGGTCCAGGACCAGCTGCTGCTGGAGAAGCTCGCCCACTTCAACCGGGAGCGCATCCCCGAGCGTGTGGTGCACGCGCGGGGTGCGGGTGCGTACGGCACCTTCACGGTGACGGCGGACGTCACGCCGTACACCAGGGCCGCTTTTCTCTCCGAGGCCGGCAAGGAGACCGAGGTCTTCCTGCGCTTCTCGACCGTGGCCGGAAACCTCGGCGCGGCGGACGCCGTCCGCGACCCGCGTGGCTTCGCGCTGAAGTTCTACACCGAGGAGGGCAACTACGACCTCGTCGGCAACAACACCCCGGTGTTCTTCATCCGGGACGCGATCAAGTTCCCGGACTTCATCCACACCCAGAAGCGCGACCCGTACACGGGCTCCACGGAGGCCGACAACGTCTGGGACTTCTGGGGGCTCAGCCCCGAGTCGACCCACCAGGTGACCTGGCTGTTCGGCGACCGGGGCATCCCGGCGTCGTACCGGCACATGGACGGCTTCGGCTCGCACACCTACCAGTGGAACAACGAGACCGGCCAGGTCTTCTGGGTCAAGTACCACTTCAAGACCGACCAGGGGATCAAGAACCTCACCCAGGCGGAGGCCGACCGGATCGCCGGCGCGGACCCGGACTCCCACCAGCGCGACCTGCGCGAGGCCATCGAGCGCGGTGAGTTCCCGAGCTGGACCGTGGGCGTGCAGATCATGCCGGCGGCCGACGCGGCGACGTACCGCTTCAACCCGTTCGACCTGACCAAGGTGTGGCCGCACGCGGACTACCCGGTCGTCGAGATCGGCAAGCTGGAGCTGAACCGCAACCCGCAGAACATCTTCGCCGAGGTCGAGCAGTCGGTCTTCAGCCCCGCGCACTTCGTGCCGGGCATCGGCCCGTCCCCCGACAAGATGCTCCAGGGCCGGCTCTTCGCGTACGGCGACGCCCACCGCTACCGCGTCGGCATCAACGCCGACCACCTGCCGGTGAACCGCCCGCACGCCACCGAGGCGCGCACCAACTCCCGGGACGGCTTCCTGTACGACGGCCGGCACAGCGGGGCGAAGAACTACGAGCCGAACAGCTTCGGCGGGCCGGGGCAGACGGGCCGTGCGCTGTGGCAGCCCGTCTCCGTCGCCGGCGCCACCGGCGACCACCCCACCCCGGTGCACGCCGAGGACGACGACTTCGTCCAGGCGGGCAACCTCTACCGGCTGATGGCGGAGGACGAGAAGGAGCGGCTGGTCGCCAACCTGGCGGGCTTCATCGCCAAGGTGTCGAAGGACGAGATCGCCGAGCGTGCGATCGGCAACTTCGGACGCGCCGACGCCGACTTCGGCAAGCGGCTGGAAGCGGCCGTGCAGGAGCTGCGCGGCTGAGCCGTGCCGAAGACGGCGGCACGCCTCCGTGCTGCCCGGTGGGCCGGACCCCACGGTGCTCGGGGTCCGGCCCGTTCCGCGTCCGCCCCCGTCGCGCACGCTCAGCGGGCCGGTGCGGGCTCGCGGGCCGGAAGCCAGCAGCGGATGATGTCGCGGACCGAGACGATGCCGGCCACCTCGCCGCCGTCCAGGACGACCAGATGCCGGAAGCCGCCGTGGGTCATGGCACGGGCGGCCTCCTGGAGGGTCCAGGCGGGGGCGGCGAAGACGACGTCGGTGGTGGTGTGGGCATGGACGTGTTCGGTGTCCGGGTTCTGGCCGAGGCCGACGGAGTCGAGGATGTCGCGTTCGGTCAGGATGCCGATGCCGCCGGCGTCCGGGTCGAGGACCACGGCGGCGCCGGTGCGGCGTGCGGACATCAGGGTGGCTGCCTGGCGGAGGGTGTGGGTGGGGCCGACGGTGAGGATCACCGCGCTCATGGCGTCACGGACGAGCATGGATGGTCCACCTCCTAGGAATCCCGTGCCGGGATTCACAAGTTCACAAATGAGGGTGGGCCCAGAGTTCCAGGTAGAGGGAGAGTCAACAAGAGGGCGCGCGACGTCAGTTGAGGGCGTGCGCGCCCGATCTCCGTGCTCAGTGGCGCGGGTTGAGATACCCCAGCAGCTCGTCGTGGAGCAGGCCGTTGGACGCTGCCGCGTTGCCGCTGTGCGGGCCCGGCCGGCCGTCGAGCCCCGTGAAGCTGCCGCCGGCCTCGGTGACGACGATCGCGTTCGCGGCCATGTCCCACAGGGACAGCTCCGGTTCGGCGCAGATGTCGACCGCACCCTCGGCGACCAGCATGTAGGGCCAGAAATCGCCGTACGCGCGCGTGCGCCACACCTGGCGGGTGAGGTCCAGGAAGCCGTCGAGGCGACCCTGCTCCTCCCAGCCGGACAGCGAGGAGTACGCGAAGGAGGCGTCCGTGAGCTTGCCGACCCGGGAGACATGGATCCGGCTCGCCGAGGTGAGGTTACGGCCGGTGAAGGCGCCGTGGCCCTTCGCGGCCCACCAGCGGCGGCCCAGCGCGGGGGCGGAGACGACGCCCACGACGGGCTGGTAGCCCCCCTCGCCCGCCTCCATCAGGGAGATGAGCGTGGCCCAGACGGGGACGCCACGGACGTAGTTCTTGGTGCCGTCGATGGGGTCGATCACCCAGCGGCGGGGGCCGGTGCCCTCGACGCCGTACTCCTCGCCGAGGACCGCGTCCCGCGGGCGGGCGCGCTGGAGCTGGCCGCGGATGAGTTCCTCCGCCGCCTTGTCGGCCTCGCTCACCGGGGTCATGTCCGGCTTCGTCTCCACCTTCAGGTCGAGGGCCTTGAAGCGGTCCATGGTGGCGGCGTCGGCGGCGTCCGCGAGGACGTGGGCGAGGCGCAGGTCGTCAAGGTAGTCCGGCATGCAGCAAACGGTAGCCGCCGCGCTCGGGGCGGGGCCAGCGGGGCAGGAGCGTGTCCGGTGCGGAGCCGGCGCGGCAGCGCTCACCCCCGCGCACCCTCGACCGCGTACCCCCGCGCACCCTTGACAGTGCATACGGGCGCGTCAACTCTGGGCGCAGAGCTGGTCTGGCCACGGAGGCGATGATGCCTGCTGCCCGGGAGTCACTACTGGACGCCGCCTTCACGGCGCTTGCGCGCCGGCCGTGGTCCACGGTGCGGATGGTCGACGTCGCCGCGTCGGCCGGAGTGTCCCGGCAGACCCTGTACAACGAGTTCGGCAGCAAGGACGGCCTGGCCCGGGCGCTGGTGCGGCGGGCGGCCGACGGCTACCTCGCCGGGGTCGAGCGGGCGCTCGCCGGTTCCGCCGAGCCCTGCGAGCGGCTCACCGCCGTCGCCGAGTGGACCAGCTCCGCCGCGCGGGAGAACGCGCTGATCCGGGCCATGCTCACCGGCTGCTGGAGCGAGCGGCTGCCCGCCCCGCCGCTCACCGCCGTGCCCTCCGCCTCCGCGGTGCCCGCGCAGCGCCGGGCCGACGGGCCGCTGCCGACGCCCCGCGACTTCGTCCGGATCGTGCGCGACCGTGCGGTCACCGCCCTGGCCGGCCCCGCCGCCACCCCCGCCGACACCGCCGAGCTGACCCACCCCTGCGAACTCGTCGTCCGCCTCGCCCTGTCCTGCGTCGCGGCCCCGCCGGGCGAGGGCGGTGTCGCGGAACTGGTCCGGGCGGTGGTCCCCCAGCGGGCGGCCTGAGCAGTGGACTGCGGTACAAGCAGCGGGAGTTGACGGGCAGGCTGCCGTTCTCAGCTGACGGGTAGGCTCCCCCTTTCAAGGGGGTATCTCCCCCTTTTCGAGGGGGTGTGCGGTGGAGGATGAGCGCAGTGCCGTCGTGAACCGGTCCGTGGCGCACCGGCTCAAGGATCTGGACGACGCGGAACGTGCCCAGCTGCTGTCGCTGGAGGCCGCGCGGTTCGGCTGGCCGGACCTCGTGGCACGGTTCGCCGCCGCGCAGGAGGGCGCGCCCTGGCGGGTCGGCGGCTGGGCGAGCGGGCGCTGGGCCGACGAGCGGATCGTGCACGTGCTGGGCCGCACCGCCGTACACACCGCGACGGCCCTACGGCGCGGGCGGCTGGTGTCCGTGGACGCCGGGCCCTTCGGCGAGGTACGGGCGGTGGACGTGCTGGACGGGACGGCGGTGGAGCTGTTCAAGGCGCCGCATCCCGCCCGCGTCGTCGGCGTGGTCCCGTACGAGGACCGGGTGCTCCTGCTCACCGGGCACGACCATCCCGACCGCAGCTGGCGGCCCGACCACGACGGCGACACCCTGCGGGCCTGGGACCTGGAGACGGGGGAGCCCGCCGGAGAGCCGGTGCGGGTGGACCAGGGTCTGCTCACGCACGCGGCCACCGCCCGCCTCGACGGCCGTACCCTCCTGGTCACCGGCGGCTGGGACGGGCTGGTGCGGGTGTGGGACCTGGCGAGCGGCCGGACCGTCGCCGAGCCCGCCGGGGGACACCGGGGCTGGGTGGCCGCCGTCGCCACGGCCGAGGTGGCCGGGCGGCCGGTCGTCGTCACGGCCGGCGAACACGACCACGACGTCCGCGTCCGCGACCTGGCCACCGGCCGGCCGGCGGGCCGCGCGCTCACCGGGCACACCGCGCCGGTGTCGGCCGTGGCCACCGTGCAGGCGGGCGGCCGTACCCTCGCGGTCACCGCGGGCATGGACGGCACGGCCCGCGTCTGGGACCTCGCCACCCGGCAGCAGTGCGGCACCCCCTTCACCGGGCACGGCCATGCGGTGAGCGCGGTCGCCGCGGCCGTGGTGGACGGCCGGGTCCTCGTCGTCACCGGCGGGCGGGACCGCGAGGTCCGGGTGTGGGACGCGGCCACCGGCGCAACCGTAGCCGACGCCTTCACCGGCCACCAGGAGCCGGTGCGCGAGGTGGCGCTGAGCGTTCTCGACGGCCGGCCGGTGGTGGTGGGGGAGGCCGCCGACGGGGTGCTGCGCAGCTGGCGGCTGACCGGCCGGCGGCACGGCGGCACCGTGCTCGACGGGCCCGGCCGGGGCGTGGCGTCGCTGACCACGGCGGCCGTGGCCGGCCGTCGGCTCGCGGTCACCGGCCGCCACGACGGCACGGTCGACCTGTGGGACGCGGCCCGCCCGCACCCCGTCGAGCCGCTGCCCGGCCACCCGGGGACGAACCCGGCAGCCCGCCCGGTCACCGTCGAACTGGCCGGGCGCACATTGCTGTTGACGCTGGACCGGGACGGGTTCGTACGGTGCACCGACCTGGCGACCCGCGAGGCGGCCGGCGCCCCGCTCGACTGCCGGGACCCGGAGCCGTGCGCCCTCGCGACGGCCGTCGTGGCCGGGCGGGCGCTGCTGTTCGTGGGCACCCGGCGCGGCTCGGTCCGGGTGTTCGACCTGGCCGCCCGGGAGGAGACCGGGCCGCCGCTGGAGACCGCCGACCCGCTGCCCGTCAGGGCGATCGCGGCCATCGGCACCGACGCCGGGCCACTGGTCGTCACGGGCCACGGCGACCGCACGGTACGGCGCTGGGACCTGGCCGGACGCGCCCCGCTCGGCCCGCCGATGTCCGGTCACTCACGGGCGGTGAACCAGGTCGCGACGGCCTGCCCGGACGGTGTGCCGGTCGCCGTGACCACCGCCGGCTACGACACCCGGCCGCTGGTCTGGGACCTCGCCACGGGCCGTCCGCGCGGCGGGCCGCTGCGCGGTCACCGGCGCCGGATCGCCGCCCTCGCCGTCACCACGCTCGGCGGCCGGGTGCTCGCGGTCACCGGCGGCGACGACTGCACCGTGCGCGCCTGGGACCTCGCCGCCCACGCGCCGGCCGGCCGCGCCCTGCACGTCCCGTACCGCGTGCACACCGTGGCCCCGGCCGGGAACGGTACCCTCCTGGTCGGCTTCGGCGCCGAACTGGCGCTCTTCGAACCGGCCCCGGACTGGCGCCCTGAAGGGGCGCGGGGCTGTATCGATATGCGGCTCCGCCGCGTGGGCGCGACCAGCCAGGACGAACCCGCGGACGACCGACGGCCCACCACGGCTCTCCCCGCGGAGCGCTAGTGCGCCGACCCCGAGAGCTGGAGTCCGATCACCCCGACGATGACGAAGCTGATCGACACGAGCTTCAGCATGGACACCAGGTCGCCGAGGAAGACCATGCCGTAGATCGCGGTGCCCGCCGCGCCGATCCCGGTCCACACGGCGTAGGCGGGGCCGACGTCGAGCTTCTTCAGCGAGAGGGTCAGCAGACCGAAGCTGCCCAGCGCGAAGCAGGCGAAGGCGATCGTCGGCCACAGCCGGGTGAACCCGTGGGAGAGCTTCAGGCAGACGGCGAAACCGGTCTCCAGCATCCCGGCCACGACGACCAGCAGCCACGCCATGCGCTGTCCTCCCGTTGATCCGGATCACCGGTTCGGTGCGAGTATGCACTTACCGGCCGTTCACCCGGCCAAACAACGCGGTGGTCAGTCCCCTTCCCGGCGCTCCCGCGTGGCCAGCAGCCGGCGCAGCGAGTACAGCCGGGCCGGATCCGCGTGCCCCTCCTCGACCCAGGCGTCCAGCGCGCAGTCCGGCTCGTCGTGGCTGCACGCGCGCGGGCAGCCCTCCGTGCCGGATTCGAGGTCGGGGAAGGCGTGGATCACGCGGGACGGGTCGATGTGCGCGAGCCCGAAGGAGCGCACGCCCGGGGTGTCGATGACCCAGCCGTCGTCCGCGCTCAGCGGCAGCGCCAGCGCCGAGGTGGTGGTGTGCCGGCCCCGCCCGGTCACCGCGTTGACCTGCCCCGTCGTACGCCGCCGGTCCCGCGGGACGAGCGCGTTGACCAGGGTCGTCTTGCCGACGCCGGAGTGGCCGACGAACGCGGTGACCCGGCCGTCCAGCAGCGTGCGCACCCGGTCCGCCGCGTCCCCGTTCTCCAGCTCCTCCCGGCTGGTGACGACGTACGGGATGTCCAGGTCGCCGTACAGCTCCAGCAGCTTGTCCGGCGGGGCGAGGTCCGACTTCGTCATCACCAGCAGCGGCTCCAGGCCGCCGTCGAACGCGGCCACCAGACAGCGGTCGATGAGGCGGGGGCGCGGCTCGGGGTCGGCGAGGGCCGTGACGATCGCCAGCTGGTCCGCGTTCGCCACGACCACGCGCTCGTACGGATCGTCGTCGTCGGCCGTGCGGCGCAGCACCGACGAGCGCTCCTCGATGCGCACGATCCGCGCGAGCGTGTCCTTCTTGCCGGACAGATCGCCGACCAGCGCCACCCGGTCGCCCACCACGGCGGCCTTGCGGCCCAGTTCGCGGGCCTTCATCGCCAGGACCGTACGGTCTTCGACCAGACAGGTCAGCCGGCCCCGGTCGACGGTGAGGACCATGCCCTCGGCCGCGTCCTCGTGGGCGGGACGGATATTCGTACGGGGCCGGGTCCCCTTGCGGTTGGGACGGGTGCGGATGTCGTCCTCGTCGGTGTGCTTGCCGTAGCGGCGCATGACGTACGTCCCTACTGCCCGAGCATCCCGGTCCACAGCTCGGGGAAGTCCGGCAGGGTCTTGGCCGTCGTCGCCACGTTCTCGATGAGCACGCCCTCGGCCGCGAGGCCGAGGATCGCGCCGGCGGTCGCCATGCGGTGGTCCTCGTAGGTGTGGAAGGTCCCGCCGTGCAGCGGGCGCGGGCGGATGTGCAGGCCGTCGGCGGTCTCCGTGACGTCACCGCCGAGCTCGTTGATCTCCTTGGTGAGCGCGGCCAGCCGGTCGGTCTCGTGCAGCCGCAGATGGGCCACGCCACGCAGGGTGGAGGGGGAGTCGGCGAGGGCGGCCACGGCCGCGATGCCGGGGGTCAGCTCGCCGACGTCGCCGAGGTCCACATCGATCCCGTGGATGGCACCCGAACCGGTGAACACCAGCCCGTAGTCGGTGAGTTCGCAGGAACCGCCCATCTCGGTGAAGATTTCCCGCAGCCGGTCGCCGGGCTGCGTGGTCCGCTCCGGCCAGTCCGGGATCACCACCTTGCCGCCGGTCACCAGCGCCGCCGCCAGGAACGGCTGGGCGTTGGACAGGTCCGGCTCGATCGTCAGGTCCCGGCCGAGCAGCGCGCCCGGCGTCACCCGCCACACGTTCGGTTCGCCGCCCGACTCCGGGGTGTCCACCTGGGCGCCGACCGCGCGCAGCATGTCGACGGTCATCCGGATGTGCGGCAGGGAGGGCAGGGTCGCGCCGGTGTGACGGACCTCGACGCCTTGGTTGAAGCGCGGGCCGGACAGCAGGAGGGCCGACACGAACTGGGAGGACGAGGAGGCGTCGATCGACACCGGGCCGCCGTCCAGCGCCCCGCCGCCGTGCACGGTCAGCGGCAGCGCGCCCCGGCCGTCGTCGTCGATCCGGGCGCCGAGGACGCGCAGCGCGTCGATCACGCCGTTCAGGGGACGCTCGTACGACCGCGGGTCGCCGTCGAACCGGATCGGGCCGTCGGCCAGCGCGGCGACCGGGGGCAGGAAGCGCATCACCGTGCCGGCGTTGCCGACGTCCACCGTGGCCGGGCCGTGCAGGCCGGTGGGCAGTACCCGCCAGGCCTCGCCGGTGCCCTCGGGACCTACGCCCTCCTCGATCTCGATGCCCATGGCCCGCAGGGCACCGGCCATCAGCAGGGTGTCGCGGGAGCGCAGCGGGCGGCGCAGCCAGCCCGGCTCGGAGGCCAGGGCGGCGAGGACCAGGGCGCGGTTGGTGACCGACTTGGACCCCGGCACGTGGACCGTCGCGTCGACGGCTCCGCTCGCGTGCGGGGCGGGCCAGAGTGCGGGAAGGGCGGTGTTCGGGGCCATGGGCCCACTGTATAAGCAGGGTCGGCCGTCAACCTTCCAGCAGCCAGCGCCCTCCACCGATCAGCGAGCAGACCGACACGGCGTGGAACAGGAACAGCCACAGCCCGGCCGGGACGTGCGTCAGCCGGGACAGCTGGTCCGCGTCCGAGTCGCCGGCGCCTCCCCGGGACCGCTTCGACTGGAGCTCGAAGGGCGGCCGTACCCCGCCGAGCAGCAGGAACCACACCACCGCGTACGCGAAGGCGGCCTGCACCTGGGGGCCGGTCAGCCAGGACACCAGCAGGAAGGCGCCGCCGGCCAGGACCACGGTGAGCACGCCGTACGCGTTCCTGATCATCACCAGCATCACCACCAGCAGGGCCGTCGCCACCCAGAGCAGCAGCGTGATCCGGCCCGCCACCAGCAGCGCGGCCCCGCCCAGCCCCAGCAGCGAGGGGGCCGTGTACCCGGCCGCCGCCGTCAGGATCATGCCCAGCCCGTACGGCTTGCCCCGGCTGACCGTGAGGCCGCTGGTGTCGGAGTGCAGCCGGATGCCCGTGAGCTGCCGGCCGGTGAGCAGGGCGATCAGGCCGTGGCCGCCCTCGTGCGCGATGGTGACGGCGTTGCGGGATATCCGCCACGCCGGGTGCGGGACGACGACGGCGAGCGCGGCCGCCAGCGTGACGATCACCACCCACAGGGCGGGGGCGGGCTGGGTGCCGGTGAGCCGGTCCCAGAGGTCGGGCAGCGCGAGGGCGGCGAGGCTGTCCATATGTCCGAGTGGCTCCCTGTACTGGTCCGGAGTCTGGCAGTGTGACGTGTATGTGCGGACGGTATGCATCGAGTCGTAGGCCCGAGGATCTCGCAGGAATCTTCGAGATCGAGAAGTGGGAGCCCGAGGAGGCCCTGGAGCCGGACTACAACGTGGCTCCGACCAAGGAGGTCTACGCCGTCCTCGACCGTCCTCTGAAAGACGCGGACTCACCACGTCCGGTTCGCCAGCTGCGCAAGCTGAAGTGGGGGCTGGTGCCGTCCTGGGCCAAGACGCCCGAGGGCGGTGCCCGGATGATCAACGCGCGCGCGGAGACCGTGCACGAGAAGCCCGCCTACCGCCGCGCCTTCGCCGCCCGCCGCTGCATCATCCCGGCCGACGGCTACTACGAGTGGGTCACCGGCACCCAGGAGCGGGAGCTGGAGGTCGAGGGCAAGAAGAAGCGGCCGCGCAAGCAGCCGTACTTCGTGCTGCCCGCCGACGGCTCGGTCTTCGCGATGGCCGGGCTGTACGAGTTCTGGCGCGACCGGACCCTGCCCGACGACCACCCCCAGGCCTGGTGGGCCACCTGCTCGGTGATCACCACGGAGGCCGAGCAGACCCCGCTGGCCGTCGCCCCGGCACAGGGACCGGGCTCCCTCGCCGAGATCCACCCCCGGATGCCGCTGATGCTCACCCCGGACCGCTGGGACGCCTGGCTCGACCCCGCCCGCACCGACCCCGACGCCCTGCGCGAGCTGCTCGCCCCGCCCCCGCCCGGCCTGATGCGCGCCTACCCGGTCTCCACGGCCGTCAGCAACGTCCGCAACAACGGCGCGGAGCTGCTGAAGGAGCTGCCGGCCCCGGAAGAGGGCACACTCTTCTAGCGTGATCGAGATTGTCGAGACCGACGCCGGGACCGCACGCATCACCTGGCGCACGGCGATGAAACCCCAGTTCGTGCTCGCCCTCGGCCATGGCGCCGGCGGTGGCATCGAGGCGCGGGACCTCCAGGCACTCGCGCAGGCCCTCCCCGCGCACGGGGTGAGCGTGGCGCTGGTCGAGCAGCCCTGGCGGGTCGCGGGCAAGAAGGTCGCGCCCGCGCCGAAGACCCTGGACACCGGCTGGCGCGGGATCTGGCCCGCGCTGTCCGGGATGGAGCTGCCGGTGATCTCCGGCGGACGCAGCGCCGGGGCGCGGGTCGCCTGCCGTACGGCGGCCGAGCTGGGCGCGCACGCCGTGCTCGCGCTCGGCTTCCCGCTGCACCCGCCGGGCAAGCCGGAGAAGTCCCGCGCCGAGGAACTGCTCGGGGCCCGGGTGCCCACGCTCGTCGTTCAGGGCGGCAACGACCCCTTCGGGAAACCGGGCGAGTTCCCCGAGGGCTCGTACGGACTGATCGAGGTGCCGTACGGCGATCACGGGTTCGCGATCCCCAAGCGCGCCGAGGTCACCCAGGAGCGGGCCCTGGAGGTCATCACCGAGGGTGTCGTGGAGTGGATCGCGTCACTCGGATGACGCCCGGGAATGTTGCGTGACGGACCGCTGTTGAGGCGGACAGAAGTGCTGAGGCCTCGGCACCGAAGACGTCGTAGGAGAGGGAGTCCGCCGCATGGGTTCGACCATCTGCCCGGCCCGCAGCAGCAGTACTGACCTGGACTGGACGGTGCTGCACGCGGCGAAGACCGCTCCTATTCGAGCGGCGGCAGGCACGGGTCGTGTTCTATCCTCCGAAACGAGTGGGACCGGACTCGGTCCCGCCCGGGATCTTGAGGAGGTGGGTCCGGTCACCGGTACCGACGCAGGGACCGACAACGGCCAGGCGGAGCAGCCCGAGGGCCGGGGCACGAGCGCGGGGACGAACTCGGAGTCCACCGCGGAGCGCAGCGCGCGCTTCGAGCGGGACGCGCTCGAATACCTCGACCAGATGTACTCGGCCGCACTGCGCATGACACGCAACCCGGCCGACGCCGAGGACCTGGTGCAGGAGACGTACGCCAAGGCCTACGGGTCCTTCCACCAGTTCCGCGAGGGCACCAACCTCAAGGCGTGGCTGTACCGGATCCTCACCAACACGTTCATCAACTCCTACCGCAAGAAGCAGCGCGAGCCCCAGCGCTCCGCCGCGGAGGAGATCGAGGACTGGCAGCTGGCCCGCGCCGAGTCGCACATGTCGACGGGTCTGCGCTCCGCCGAGTCGCAGGCGCTCGACCACCTGCCCGACTCGGACGTGAAGGAAGCGCTGCAGGCGATCCCCGAGGAGTTCCGCATCGCCGTCTATCTCGCGGACGTCGAGGGCTTTGCGTACAAGGAGATCGCGGACATCATGGGGACACCCATCGGTACGGTGATGTCCCGGCTGCACCGGGGCCGCCGTCAGCTGCGCGGCATGCTGGAGGACTATGCCCGTGAGCGGGGGCTGGTCCCGGCGGGCGCCGGAGAGTCGAACGAAGCGAAAGGCTCGGGCTCATGAGCTGCGGAGACCCGCACGAGACGGATTGCCGCGAGGTCCTCGATCACCTCTACGAGTTCCTCGACAGCGAGATGCCGGACGTCGATCGCGACAAGTTCCAGCACCACTTCGAGGAATGCTCCCCGTGCCTGGAGAAGTACGGCCTGGAGCAGGCCGTGAAGAAGCTGGTCAAGCGGTGCTGCGGCCATGACGACGTGCCCGCCGACCTGCGCGCCAAGGTCATGGGGCGGATCGACCTGATCCGCTCCGGCCACCCCCTGCCGGAACGCGACGCCACCGCCGCGCCGCAGGACAGCTGAGTGCCGGGTCGTATCACCCGAACGTGCTAATCCTCAGGTCATAAGCCCCGTACCCCGGCATTCCCGCCCTAGGCTCCCAGCCGGGGCAGGGCATGGTCGGGGAGGGGCGCGATGGAGGCGGTTCCGGCGAGAGCACGCGGCTATGTGGCCGCCGTCGCCGTGCTGGCGCTGCTCTGCCTGCTGCCGCTGCCGGCGATACAGACTCCCTGGTGGGCGCTGGCCCTGCTCTCCGCGCTCTACGCCGCCTGCGAGTACGTCGTACGGCGCCGCTTCGGCGGCACCTTCCATCCCGTTCTGCTCGCCGGCGCGTTCCTGCTGCCCCCGCCTGCCGCCGCGCTCGTCCCGGTGCCGGCTGCCCTGCTCTGCCCGGTCGAGCAGCGGACCGCCCTGCTCCGGCGGGTGTGGCGGGCCGCGCAGCCCGCGCTCGCCGTGTGGGGCGCCGCCACGGTGCACTGGACGCTCGGCGGCCGCGACGCCGTCGTCGGCTCCGACTTTCCCTACGCCCTGCTGCCCGCGGGCGCGGCCGTCCTCGCCTTCTGCCTGATCCTCACCGGCCTCGACGGCGGCATCCTGGCCGTTGCCGAGCGCGTGCCGGTGCGCCGGGCCTGGCGCGGGCTGCTGTCCCGCACGCTCGCGCCGGTCGCCGTGCACGGACTTGCCGGGCTGATGATGGCCGTGCTGTGGCGCAGCCCGTACGGCCCGGTCGCCGCGCTGCTCGTGCTGCTGCCGATGTACGTCTCCTGGTGGGTCTTCGCCCAGTACCACCGGCAGCGCGCCGCCCACCAGGCCACCATCCGCGCCCTGGTCCAGGCCGTCGACCTCAAGGACGGCTACACCCGCGGCCACAGCGAACGCGTCGGCCAGGCCTCCGTCCTGATCGCCCGCGAACTCGGCATGGACGACGACCGTGTCGAGGTGCTCCGCTTCGCCGGCATCCTGCACGACGTCGGCAAGCTCGGCGTTCCCACCCGGCTGCTGCGCAAGGACGGCCCGCTGACCCCCGAGGAACGCCGGATCATCGAACTGCACCCCGAGTACGGCCATGAGATGGTCCGCGGGATCTCCTTCCTCGGCGAGGCCCGCACGGCGATCCTGCACCACCACGAACGCCTCGACGGCAGCGGCTACCCGTACGGCCTGGCCGGCGACCGGATCCCCGAGTGCGCCCGGGTCGTCGCCGTCGCCGACGCCTTCGACGCGATGACCTCCACCCGCTCCTACAGCAGGGCCCGCCCGGTCGAGACGGCCCTCGCCGAGCTGGAGCGCTGCGCGGGCGCCCAGTTCGACCCCCGGATGGTCGGCGCGCTGGGCCGCGCCCTGCGCCGCCAGGGCTGGCATCCCACGGTCACCGCCGACGAAGCCGATGCGGGGAACAGAGCCGACGCAGACGGCGAGTCGGCGCCAGGCGAGTCGGCGCACGGCGAACGGGGGCCCGGCGGGCAGGCGTCCGGCGAACCGGGGTACGGCAAGTTGGTGCCCGGCAGGCAGGCGCCCGTGGAATCGGCGCCCGGCGAACCGAGGCCCGCCGCGCAGGCGCCCGGCGGGCAGGAGCCCGGCGAACGGGCGCCCGGCGAACCGGGGTACGGCAAGTTGGTGCCCGGCAGGCAGGCGCCCGTGGAATCGGCGCCTGGCGAACCGGGGTACGGCGACGTGCCGCCCGGCGAGCAGCCGCACGGCGGACCAGGGCACGACGACCCGGCGTACACGGCGGCACCCGCCCAGGCGCACATGACGGCACCCCAGGAGCCGGTCCGGCCGGTCCCCGGCACCGGGACGCCCCGGTGACCGCGCTGCGGGTGATCCACGGCGCCGCCGCGCTCACCGCGGCAGGCTGCCTCGCCGTCACCCTGGGGACCGGCCTCGCCGACCGCGGGATCGCGCTCGCCTTCGGCGTGCTCATAGCCGTCGGCGAGCTGACCCGGTGGACCGACGCCGAGGCACGCCAGGCCGCGCCGCTCGCCGCCGCCGGCTCGCTGGCCTACGCCCTGCTCGGCGCCGACGCCGGGCGGCCCACCCACCATCACGCCGCCCAGGTTGTCACCGTCGTCCTCGCCGCCGCCGTACTCGGTGCCGTCCCGCACATCTGGTCCGGCCGCACCCCCACCCTCGACCACCTCGCCCGCCGCGTCCTCACCGTCGGCTTCACCGCCGTCTGTTTCCAACCCCTGTGCAACGAGGGCCTGTTCGCCTCCTGGGAAGGCCCTGCCTACGCCCTGCTCCTCATCGCCCTGCTCGGCCTCACCGGACTGTGCGACGCCCTCCTCGCCGCCGCCCTCGCGCACGCCCGCACCCGCTGGCCGTTCGCCCCGCGCCTGCGCGAGGAACTGCGCGGGCTGCTCGGCATCGGCTCCGCCGTCGGCGCGACCGGCGCCGTGATGGCGCTCGCCGTCGCCGTCGTCGGACTGTGGGCGCTGCCCGTGTTCTGCCTGCCCCTGCTGCTCACCCAGCTCTCCATCCGCCGGTACGCGGCCGTGCGCGCCACCTACCGGCAGACCATCGCCTCCCTGGCCCGCGCCACCGAGATAGCCGGGTACACCCCCGTGGGCCACGCCCGCCGGGTCGCCGCGCTCAGTCTCGCCGTCGGCCGCGATCTGGGCCTCGCCGGAGGTGAGCTGACCGTTCTGGAGTACGCGGCCCTCATGCACGACATCGGCCAGCTCAGCCTGGTCGACCCGGTCCCGGCCGGCGCCACCGCCTCGCTGCCCGCCGCGCAGCAGCGGCGGATCGCGCTGCTCGGCGGGGCCGTCGTACGGCAGACCGGGGTGGACGCGGCGGTCGCCGTCGTGGTCGAGCGGCAGGCCGACCCGTGCCGGGAGCAGCCCGTCGCCGCGCGGATCGTCCGGGCCGTGAACGCCTACGAGGAGCTGACCCGGGACGCCGGTCCCGAGGGCCCCCTGCGGGCCCTGGAGAAACTGCGGCTCGCCACCGCCGGGGACTACGCCCCCGAGGTCGTCGAGTCCCTCGCCCGGGTGCTGGCCCGGCCGCGCGGCTGGCGGGAGGCCGCGCCGGCGCGGGGCGAGGGGAGACGCACGGCACTGTCTGACCCCGCGCCCGGCTGGGTAACCCATGGGTAATGAGCGCCTTCCCCACCGCACGTGGTTGGATGCGGGGGAGAGGGTGTCCGGGGGCACAAGCCAGCCCATTGTGGAACTGGAACTGGCAGGCGGGAATCGTGAGGATCTTCGGCAAGGGACGGCACCGGCCCTCCGCCTCCTGGCGGCAGGCCACCGATCGCGCGTTCACGCTCATCGGCGACGGTCGCTACGAGGACGCGGGCGAGCTGCTGACACGGGCCGCCGAT
Source organism: Streptomyces sp. CoH27 (assembly GCF_020181035.1). Lineage (GTDB taxonomy): Bacteria > Actinomycetota > Actinomycetes > Streptomycetales > Streptomycetaceae > Streptomyces > Streptomyces camelliae. The sequence continues at coordinate 11,380 of NZ_JAIQYY010000012.1, read as the reverse complement.
CTGGAGCCCTGGCTGTCGGAGTCCTGGTTCAACCTCGCCCTGCTGCACAAGTTCCGGCACGACTGGGAGCAGGCCCGCGCGGCCGGACTGCGCGCCGTCGCTCTGCTCGACCGGGAGACCGGGGCGCCCGACTGGTGGAACGTCGGCATCGCCGCCACGGCCCTGCAGGACTGGCCGCTGGCCCGCCGTGCCTGGCAGGCGTACGGCCTGAAGGTGCCCGGGGGTGCCTCCCGGCCGAAGCCCGGGGCAGGCGCCGCCGCCTCCGGTGAACCGGTCGGCATGGAGCTGGGCAGCGCGGCCGTACGGCTCTCCCCGGAGGGTGAGGCCGAGGTCGTCTGGGGCCGCAGGCTCGACCCCGCGCGGATCGAGGTGCTGTCCATCCCGCTTCCCTCGTCCGGGCGACGCTGGGGCGAGGTCGTGCTGCACGACGGTGTCCCGCACGGCGAGCGCACGACGTCCGCCGGCCATGCCTACCCGGTCTTCGACGAGATCGAGCTGTGGGCGCCCTCACCCGTGCCGACCTGGGTGGTCCTGCTGGAGGCGGCCACGGAGGCGGACCGGGACGCGCTGGAGCAGCTCGCCGCCGACGCCGGGTTCGCCGCGGAGGACTGGTCGTCCTCGGTGCGGCTGCTGTGCCGGATGTGCTCCGAGTCGCGTATGCCCTCCGACGAGGGGGACGGGGTGCATCTGGACCCGCACGATCACAGCGAGCCGGGCCATCCCGGGCCGCTGGGGCACCGCACGGACGGGCAGCTGTGGGTGCCGGAGCGGGAGTGCGGGGTGGCCGCGCCGGCTTCGCTGGTCCGTGGGCTGCTGGACGGCTGGGTCGCGGACAGTCCGGACTCGCGGGACTGGCGGGACCTGGAAGAGGTTTGCTGAGCCGACGGTGACCGGCCGCCTTTAGGCTGTACCCGAGACTTTTTGGCTCGGGACTTTTCCAAGGTTGCAGGAAGGCGTACGTCGGTCATGGCCCAGCAGGACACCGATCAGCAGCACGCGGGCGTGCTCCCCGTCGATGACGAGGGGTACGTCGTCGACACGGAGGACTGCGAGGAGCGCGAGAAGGCCTGGCGTGAGCGCGGCACCTCGCGGCCGATCACGGTCGTCGGCAACCCGGTGCTGCACAAGGAGTGCAAGGACGTCACCGAGTTCGGCGAGGAGCTTCAGCAGCTGGTCGCCGACATGTTCGCCAGCCAGCGCACCGCCGAGGGCGTGGGCCTGGCCGCCAACCAGATCGGCGTCGACCTGAAGGTGTTCGTCTACGACTGCCAGGACGACGAGGGCAAGCGGCACGTCGGCGTGGTGTGCAACCCGAAGCTGGTCGACCTGGCGGCCGACCGGCGCCGGCTGGACGACAGCAACGAGGGCTGCCTGTCCGTGCCCGGGGCCTACGCGCCGCTCGCGCGTCCCGACTACGCCGAGGTGACCGGCCAGGACGAGCGGGGCAACCCGGTCAAGGTCCGCGGCACCGGCTACTTCGCACGCTGTTTGCAGCACGAGACCGACCACCTCTACGGCTACCTGTACATCGACCGGCTGTCCAAGCGGGACCGTAAGGACGCGC
>NZ_JAIQYY010000012.1:0-9675 GCF_020181035.1 Streptomyces sp. CoH27 | reverse complement strand
CACCCCGGGGGGGGCGCCCTTCGCATGGGCTCTCTCGCTCATCCGTGCGTCGTACAACCGATGGCTTCAGGCTCTGTAGTGATCCCTAATCAGTCATGCAAGGGGGGATTCTCGGCACCTTGGGGTAGTGAAAGGCGCAAATCCGTCCCCAGAGCGGTCAGTTGTAGTGCTGAATGGGAGGGCGGGGATACGCAACGGCGCACGCCCGGCACAGCGGGAGGGGCGTGTGCTCCTGGCGGCTGAGAGGGGTTTGTTCGTGCAAGCTTTCCTACACAGCACCACAGCGACGCCGACGGCGGTCGTAGTACCACCCTCACTGGCACTCCCGGTGATCGAGTCCGCCTTTCCCCGGCAACTGCACCCGTATTGGCCGCGGCTCCAGGAGACAACACGCCTCTGGGTCCTGGAAAAGCAGCTCATGCCCGAGGGCAAGGTGCGGGAACATGCCGACGGACTTTGCTACACCGACCTGATGGCGGGCTTCTACGTCAACGCCCCCGACGAGGTCCTGCAAGCCATCGCCGACTACAGCGCATGGTTCTTCATCTGGGACGACCGCCACGACCGCGACATCGTCCACGGCCGGGCGGGCGACTGGCGGCGGCTGAGGAACCGCCTGCACGCGGCCCTCGATGCGCCCAGGCATCATCTGCACCACCCGGACCCACTGGTCGCGGGGTTCGCGGACAGCGTGCTGCGGCTGTACGGCTTCCTGCCGCGCACCTGGAACCAGCGGTTCGCCCGGCACTTCCATGCGGTGATCGAGGCCTACGACCGTGAATTCCGCAACCGCACCCAGGGATACATACCCGGCGTCGAGGAATACCTCGCCCTGCGCCGGCACACCTTCGCCCACTGGATATGGACGGACCTGCTCGAACCCAGCTCCGGGTGCGAACTCCCCGATGTCGTGCGGGAGAATCCGGCCTATCGCCGGGCCGCATTGCTGACTCAGGAATTCGCCGCCTGGTACAACGATCTGTGCTCCCTTCCCAAGGAAATAGCGGGCGACGAGGTCCACAATCTCGGAATCAGTCTCATCACCCATGAGGGGCTGACTCTCGAAGAAGCCGTGGACGAGGTGAGGCGGCGCGTCGAGACATGCATCCAGGATTTCCTGGAGGCCGAGCGGGAAGCCCTGCGATTCGCCGACGCAATCGCCGACGGAAGCGCTCGCGGAAAGAAACTGAGCACCGCGCTGCGGGCCAATGTCAGCAATATGCGGAACTGGTTCAGCTCCGTCTACTGGTTCCACCACGAGTCCGGCCGGTACATGGTCGACAGCTGGGACGACCGGTCCACGCCCCCGTACGTCACGAACGAAGCGGCAGGTGAGAAATGACCGTCGAGTCTTCCCCCGAGTTCTCGGCCTCGCTCGAACAGGGGGCACCCCCACCGCCCGTGACCTCCGAGACGACCGAGCTGCGCGAACCGCCCCTGGCGGGCGGCGCCGTACCGGGTCTCGGACACGGCCTGAAACTGGTCCGCGACCCGCTCACCTTCATGGCGGGCCTGCGCGACCACGGCGACGTCGTACGCCTCAAGCTCGGCCCCAAGACGGTGTACGCCGTCACCACGCCGGCGCTCACCGGCGCCCTCGCGCTCAGCCCCGACTTCAAGATCGACGGCCCGCTGTGGGAGTCCCTCGAAGGGCTGCTCGGCAAGGAGGGTGTGGCCACCGCCAACGGCCCCCGGCACCGCCGCCAGCGGCGCACCATCCAGCCCGCGTTCCGGATGGACGCGATCCCCCACTACGGGCCGATCATGGAGGAGGAGGCGCACGCGCTGACCGACCGCTGGAAACCCGGCGAGACCGTCGAGTGCACCTCGGAGTCCTTCCGCATCGCCGTCCGCATCGCCGCCCGCTGCCTGCTGCGCGGCGAGTACATGGACGAGCGCGCCGAGCGGCTCAGCGTCGACCTCGCCACCGTCTTCCGGGGGATGTACCGCAGGATGGTCGTCCCGCTCGGACCGCTGTACCGGCTGCCGTTTCCGGCCAACCGCGAATTCAACCGGGCCCTGGCCGATTTGCATCTCCTCGTCGACGAGATCGTCGCCGAGCGGAGGGCATCTGGTCAAAAGCCGGACGATTTGCTGACGGCATTGCTGGAAGCGAAGGACGAGAATGGCGACCCCATCGGGGAACAGGAGATCCACGACCAGGTCGTCGCGATACTCACCCCGGGCAGCGAAACGGTGGCCTCCACGATCATGTGGCTGCTCCAAGTCCTCGCCGAACACCCGGAACACGCCGAGCGGGTACGGGCCGAGGTCGAATCCGTGACCGGCGGCCAACCCGTCGCATTCGAGCACGTTCGCTCACTGACGCACACCAACAATGTCGTCATGGAGGCCATGCGCTTGCGGCCCGCCGTATGGATATTGACGCGGCGCGCGGTGACCGAAACATCACTCGGCGGCTATCGCATTCCGGCCGGGGCGGACATCGTCTACAGCCCCTACGCGATCCAGCGCGACGCCCGCTCCTACGACCGCAACCTCGACTTCGACCCGGACCGGTGGCTGCCGGAGCGGGCCAAGGAGGTGCCGAAATACGCCATGAGCCCCTTCAGCAACGGCAACCGCAAGTGCCCCAGCGACCACTTCTCCATGACCCAGCTGACCCTGATCACGGCGGCGATCTCGGCGAAGTACCGCTTCGAGCAGGCCACGGGGTCGAACGACACCACCCGCGTGGGCATCACGCTCCGCCCGCACGACCTGCTGCTGCGGCCGATGCCCTGGTAGTCCGGGAGGGATCCACCTGATACCGGCGCGCGCTCGTGCGGCCGCCTGGCCACCGAACGCGCGCCGGTAGGCGATGTCGGGAGACTCAGAAGTCCTCGTCCAGGTCGACGGTTCCCTCGACCGCGACCTGGTACGCCGACGGGCGGCGCTCGAAGAAGTTCGTCAGCTCCTGCACGCCCTGCAGCTCCATGAAGGAGAACGGGTTCTCCGAGCCGTACACCGGGGCGAAGCCGAGGCGGGTGAGCCGCTGATCGGCGACGCACTCCAGGTACTGGCGCATCGACTCGGTGTTCATGCCCGGCAGCCCCTCACCGCACAGGTCGCGGGCGAACTGCAGCTCGGCCTCGACGGCCTCCCGCAGCATGTCGGTGACCTGCTGCTGGAGCTCGTCGTCGAAGAGGTCCGGCTCCTCCTTGCGGACGGTGTCGACCACGTCGAAGGCAAAGGACATGTGCATCGTCTCGTCCCGGAACACCCAGTTGGTGCCGGTGGCGAGGCCGTGCAGCAGACCCCGGCTGCGGAACCAGTAGACGTAGGCGAACGCGCCGTAGAAGAACAGGCCCTCGATGCACGCGGCGAAGCAGATGAGGTTCAGCAGGAAGCGACGGCGGTCCGCCTTCGTCTCCAGCCGGTCCAGCTTCTCGACCTCGTTGATCCACTTGAAGCAGAACTCGGCCTTCTCGCGGATGGAGGGGATGTTCTCGACGGCCGCGAAGGCCGCCGCCCGGTCCTCCGGGTCGGGGAGGTAGGTGTCCAGCAGCGTCAGATAGAACTGGACGTGCACGGCCTCCTCGAAGAGCTGACGGCTCAGGTAGAGCCGCGCCTCGGGGGAGTTGATGTGCTTGTACAGCGTCAGCACCAGGTTGTTCGCGACGATCGAGTCACCCGTCGCGAAGAAGGCGACCAGCCGGCCGATGAGGTGCTGCTCCTCCGGCGTGAGCTTCGCGAGGTCGGCGACGTCCGAGTGGAGGTCGACCTCCTCCACGGTCCAGGTGTTCTTGATCGCGTCCCGGTAGCGCTCGTAGAAGTCCGGGTAGCGCATGGGGCGCAGGGTCAGCTCGAAGCCCGGGTCGAGCAGGTTGGCGTTACGGGACATTACTGGCAGGCCTCGCAGGACTCGGGGTTCTCAAGGGAGCAGGCGACGGCGTCGGGGTCGGCGGCCTGCTGGACGGGGATGGTCTTCTGGGGCTGCGCCTGGGCGGCACGGGCGATGCGGGTCGCCGGGCGCGAGCGCAGGTAGTACGTCGTCTTCAGGCCCGACTTCCAGGCGTACGCGTACATCGAGGAGAGCTTGCCGATGGTCGGCGTCTCCATGAAGAGGTTGAGCGACTGCGCCTGGTCCAGGAACGGGGTGCGGGCCGCCGCCATGTCGATCAGACCGCGCTGCGGGATCTCCCACGCCGTGCGGTACAGCGCCCGCACCTCCTCGGGGATCCACGCGAAGCCCTGCACCGAGCCGTTGCTGTCCCGCAGCGCCTCACGGGTGCGCGCGTCCCACACGCCGAGGTTCTTCAGGTCCTGCACCAGGTACGAGTTGACCTGGAGGAACTCACCGGACAGAGTCTCGCGCTTGAACAGGTTCGACACCTGCGGCTCGATGCACTCGTACACACCGGCGATGGAGGCGATGGTGGCCGTCGGCGCGATCGCGAGGAGCAGCGAGTTGCGCAGGCCGGTTTCGGCGATCCGCCCCCGCAGCGCGTCCCAGCGCTCGGGCCAGGTCAGCTCGACGTCGTAGTGGTCCGGGTGCAGCACACCCTGGGCGGTACGGGTCTTCTCCCAGGCCGGCAGCGGGCCGCTGCGCTCGGCGAGGTCGGCGGAGGCCTCGTACGCGGCGAGCATGATCCGCTCGGCCATCCGCGTGGACAGGGCCTTGGCCTCGGCGGAGTCGAAGGGCAGGCGCAGCTTGAAGAAGACGTCCTGCAGACCCATCGCACCGAGGCCGACGGGACGCCACTTGGCGTTCGACCGTCCCGCCTGCTCGGTCGGATAGAAGTTGATGTCCACGACCCGGTCCAGGAAGGTGACGGCGGTGCGGACGGTCTCGTCCAGCCGCTGCCAGTCGAGGTCCCCGTCGCTCACGAACGCGCCGAGGTTCACGGACCCCAGGTTGCAGACCGCCGTCTCGCCGTCGTCCGTGACCTCCAGGATCTCCGTGCAGAGGTTGGAGGAGTGGACCACGTGCCCGGGCAGGGCGGTCTGGTTGGCGGTGCGGTTGGCCGCGTCCTTGAAGGTCATCCAGCCGTTGCCGGTCTGCGCGAGCGTGCGCATCATCCGGCCGTACAGCTCACGGGCCGGGATGGTCTTCTTCGCGAGGCCCGCCTGCTCGGCCTTGCGGTAGGCGGCGTCGAACTCCGCGCCCCACAGGTCCACCAGCTCCGGGACGTCGGCGGGGGAGAAGAGGGACCACTGCTCGTCGGCGTTGACCCGGCGCATGAACTCGTCCGGGATCCAGTGCGCCAGGTTCAGGTTGTGCGTACGGCGGGCGTCCTCACCGGTGTTGTCCCGCAGCTCCAGGAACTCCTCGATGTCGGAGTGCCAGGTCTCCAGGTAGACGGCCGCGGCACCCTTGCGCCGGCCGCCCTGGTTCACCGCGGCCACCGAGGCGTCCAGGGTCTTCAGGAACGGCACGATGCCGTTGGAGTGCCCGTTGGTGCCGCGGATCAGCGAACCCCGGCTGCGGATCCGGGAGTACGACAGCCCGATGCCGCCGGCGTGCTTCGAGAGCCGGGCCACCTGGTGGTAGCGGTCGTAGATGGAGTCCAGCTCGTCCAGCGGGGAGTCGAGGAGGTAGCAGGACGACATCTGGGGGTGCCGCGTACCGGAGTTGAAGAGCGTGGGGGAGGAGGGCAGGTAGTCGAGGCGGCTCATGAGCCCGTAGAGCGCGGCGACTTCGTCGACCGAGCGGTCGCTGTCGTCCTCGGCGAGACCGGCGGCGACCCGGAGCATGAAGTGCTGGGGCGTCTCGATGACCTTGCGGGTGATCGGGTGCCGAAGGAAGTAGCGGCTGTGCAGGGTGCGCAGGCCGAAGTAGCCGAAGCGGTCGTCGGCGTTCGGGTCGACCAGCGCGTCGAGGCGGGCCGCGTGCAGCCGCGCGAACTCGGCGGTGCGGTCGGCGATGAGGCCCTCGCGGTGGCCGACGGCGACGGACTCGGTGAAGGAGGTCACGCCCTGCGAGGCGGCCTCGGCGCGGATGGAGAGGGTCAGCAGCCGGGCGGCCAGTTTCGAGTAGGCGGGGTCCTCGGAGATGAGCCCGGCGGCGGCCTCGGTGGCCAGTTCGCGCAACTCCGCCTCGTCGGCCCGGGCGGACCGGCCGCGCAGCGCGGCTGCGGCGACCCGGCCGGGGTCGGCGTCGGGGAGGTCGGCGGTCAGCTCGGTCAGGGTCCGCAGCAACGCGGTACCGGGACCGTCGGTGTCCTCGGTGTGCAGGCCGCTGACTGAAGCCGGATCTGCTGGCGCGATGGTCACGTGGGGCTCTCCCTCGCTCGGCACGGGGGCCTTGCGGAGGGCAGGGGGCAGCCACGAGCGCGCACGCGTCGCGTCCACCGGCCCATTCCACGAGGCCCGGACGTCGGAAGGCACCCGGGCCGGACGGCCGGGCGCGTGCTGCCGGCAGGTCCTCGGACTGACTCCTGTGTGCGGATGCGCACAAGTACACCGTTGCGGGACAGTTCCGGATTCGCACCGGATTCCCCTGCGGCGACAGCGAGGATGAGCATACATCTAGTGCCGGGCTGTCGTGGCACCCCCAGATGTTGTGTCACACGTCAACGGATCGCCGATGGTATGTCAACGAGCCGCCGCTCGTACGTCAACGGGCCACCGTGGGTTCGTCCCTCGGCGGCCCGCTGCGGGTCGGCTGTGGCGCTTCAGTGTGCGGCGCCAGCCAGTTCGGTCTGGACGCCCGGGTCGCCCGCGTCCGCCGTGTAGTCCTCCGGCCTGGTCTCGTCCAGGCCCTCGGGGGCCTTCAGAGCCCTCAGGACGAGGGTGAGGACCACCGTGACCGCCACGTTGAGCACGAACGCGGTGAAGCCGATGTAGCCGATCTCACCGATGCCCGGGATCTCCTTTGCCGAGCCGCCGAAGTGCTTCTGGGTCGGGGAGGCGACCCCGTACGCGGCGAACGTGCCGTAGATCATGCCGACCGCCCAGCCGGCGAGCAGCGCCCACCGGTGGAACCAGCGGGTGAACAGGCCGCCGACCAGGGCCGGGAAGGTCTGCAGGATCCAGATGCCGCCCAGGAGCTGGAAGTTGATGGCGACCGTCTTGTCCATGGTGAGGACGAAGACCAGGGCGCCGACCTTCACCAGGAGCGACACGAACTTGGAGACCTGGGCCTCCTGCTTCGGCGTGGCGTCCGGCTTGATGAAGTCCCGGTAGATGTTGCGGGTGAAGAGGTTCGCCGCCGCGATCGACATGATGGCCGCCGGGACCAGCGCGCCGATGCCGATGGCCGCGAAGGCCACGCCCGCGAACCACGGCGGGAACATGTCCTCGAACAGCTGAGGGATCGCCAGCTGGCCGTTCTTGACCTTCACTCCGGCCGCGATCGCCATGAAGCCCAGCAGGGCCAGCAGGCCGAGCATGAGGGAGTACAGCGGCAGGATCGTGGTGTTGCGGCGGATCACGTCACGGCTCCTGGACGACAGGGTCGCGGTGATCGAGTGCGGGTACATGAACAGCGCCAGGGCCGAGCCCAGGGCCAGCGTGGCGTACGTCCACTGGCCCGCCTCCGGGGGCGCGAGTGCGCCGCGCGGCTTGCCCGTCGCCGGGTTGACTTGGCTGAACGCGTGCGCGGCCTTGGCGAAGATGTCGTCGAAGCCGCCCAGCTTGATCGGGATGTAGATGATCGCCACCGCGATGACGATGTAGATCAGGCCGTCCTTGACGAACGCGATCAGGGCGGGGGCCCGGAGGCCGGAGGAGTACGTGTAGGCCGCGAGCACGCCGAAGGCGATGAGTAGCGGCAGGTCCCGTACGAACCAGTTGCTGCTGCTGTCCCCGCCGACCCCCATCACGTCCAGGACCGCCTGGATGCCGACGAGCTGGAGCGCGATGTACGGCATCGTCGCGAGGATGCCGGTCAGCGCCACAGCCAGGGACAGGCCCTTGGAGCCGAAGCGGCCGCGCACGAAGTCCGAGGTCGTCACATAGCCGTGCTTGTGGGACACCGACCACAGGCGGGGCAGGAAGGTGAAGATCAGCGGGTAGACCAGGATCGTGTACGGCACCGCGAAGAAGCCGGACGCGCCCGCCGCGTAGATCGCCGCCGGTACGGCGACGAAGGTGTACGCCGTGTACAGGTCGCCGCCGAGCAGGAACCAGGTGATCCAGGTGCCGAACGACCGTCCGCCCAGGCCCCATTCGTCCAGCGAGTGCTCGTTGTCGGCCCTGCGCCAGCGTGCGGCGAGGAAGCCCATGACCGTGACGGCCAGGAAGAAGAAGATGAAGACGCCGAGCGCGACGCCGTTGACGCCGTTCTTCACTTCGCCTCACCGCCCTTCTGAGCGGCACGGGAGCGCTGGTCGCGCTGCCACAGCCGGTACGCCGTCATGGTGAGCGCGGTGGAGATCAGTACCCAGAGCATCTGGTACCAGTAGAAGAACGGGATCCCGATGAACGCCGGGTCCGTCTTGGCGTACGAACCGACCCACAGCATCGCCACGAAGGGCGCGACGAGACACAGCCCGATGATCACGCGGACCGGTGTCACGACCGGTGGTCTCACTTCAGGTGCTTCGGACATGTCACGGCTCTCCGTCCCCTCGCTGATCACCTGTGTAATGCGCAGGCAATCTAGGTGACGGTGTCGCGGCAGTGGAAGACCTCGTCCGGATATCGGTATATCGATTCAGCGAACGTCCACGGCCGGCGCCCCCTACTCCGCCGGGCGCTTGAGCCGCGCGACGAACTTGTAGCGGTCCCCCCGGTACACCGACCGCACCCACTCCACCGGCTTGCCCTCCCGGTCCAGGGAGTGGCGGGAGAGCATCAGCATCGGCAGGCCCACGTCGGTGCCGAGCAGACCCGCCTCGCGCGGGGTGGCCAGGGAGGTCTCGATGGTCTCCTCGGCCTCGGCGAGGTGGATGTCGTAGACCTCGGCGAGGGCGGTGTAGAGGGACGTGTACTTCACGAGGGACCGGCGCAGGGCCGGGAAGCGCTTGGCGCTCAGATGCGTGGTCTCGATCGCCATCGGCTCGCCGTTGGCCATGCGCAGCCGCTCGATGCGCAGCACGCGTCCGCCTGCCGTGATGTCGAGCAGCTCGGCGAGCCGGTCGTCGGCCGTGATGTACCCGATGTCCAGCAGCTGCGAGGTCGGCTCCAGACCCTGGGCACGCATGTCCTCGGTGTAGGAAGTGAGCTGGAGCGCCTGGGAGACCTTGGGCTTGGCGACGAAGGTGCCCTTGCCCTGGATGCGCTCCAGTCGGCCCTCCACGACCAGCTCCTGCAGGGCCTGGCGGACGGTGGTGCGGGAGGTGTCGAACTCGGCCGCCAGCGTGCGCTCGGGCGGGACCGGCGTGCCCGGCGCCTGCGTCTCCGTCATGTCGAGCAGGTGCTTCTTCAGGCGGTAGTACTTGGGCACGCGCGCCGTACGGACGGTTGTGCCGGCCTCGTTCTCCGCACTGCTGACGTCGGTGCTCATGCTCTGCCTTCCCGGCTCCGGGTGCCGAAGCGGCCGACCTGGCATCGGCCACGGCACACATCGTGGCACGGCTTCGTGTGTCCGGAGTCCACCCGCACGCCCCGCGATCTCCTCTGTATACCGTCGCACCCCATGTTGGTCTAGTCCATCGGCCCTTGCGTGCGCTCCGTACGCGAGACCTAGATCCCCTGCCAGTCGGGCTTGTGGGTGTAGGTGTGGCGGAAGTAGTCGGCGAGCTTGAGCTTGGTGGCGGCGGCCTCGTCCACGACGACGGTGGCGTGCCG
>NZ_JAIQYY010000011.1:301402-358413 GCF_020181035.1 Streptomyces sp. CoH27 | reverse complement strand
CTGAGACCTGATGCCGAGCCGATTGTGGTGAAGTGGATGATCCTATGCTGTCGAGAAAAGCCTCTAGCGAGTTTCATGGCGGCCCGTACCCTAAACCGACTCAGGTGGTCAGGTAGAGAATACCGAGGCGTTCGGGTGAACTATGGTTAAGGAACTCGGCAAAATGCCCCCGTAACTTCGGGAGAAGGGGGGCCACACCTGGTGATCCGATTTACTCGGTGAGCTGGGGGTGGCCGCAGAGACCAGCGAGAAGCGACTGTTTACTAAAAACACAGGTCCGTGCGAAGCCGTAAGGCGATGTATACGGACTGACGCCTGCCCGGTGCTGGAACGTTAAGGGGACCGGTTAGCTCACTTTCGGGTGGGCGAAGCTGAGAACTTAAGCGCCAGTAAACGGCGGTGGTAACTATAACCATCCTAAGGTAGCGAAATTCCTTGTCGGGTAAGTTCCGACCTGCACGAATGGCGTAACGACTTCTCGACTGTCTCAACCATAGGCCCGGTGAAATTGCACTACGAGTAAAGATGCTCGTTTCGCGCAGCAGGACGGAAAGACCCCGGGACCTTTACTACAGTTTGATATTGGTGTTCGGTTCGGCTTGTGTAGGATAGCTGGGAGACTTTGAAGCAGGCACGCCAGTGTTTGTGGAGTCGTCGTTGAAATACCAGTCTGGTCGTGCTGGATGTCTAACCTGGGTCCGTGATCCGGATCAGGGACAGTGTCTGATGGGTAGTTTAACTGGGGCGGTTGCCTCCTAAAGGGTAACGGAGGCGCCCAAAGGTTCCCTCAGCCTGGTTGGCAATCAGGTGTTGAGTGTAAGTGCACAAGGGAGCTTGACTGTGAGACCGACGGGTCGAGCAGGGACGAAAGTCGGGACTAGTGATCCGGCGGTGGCTTGTGGAAGCGCCGTCGCTCAACGGATAAAAGGTACCCCGGGGATAACAGGCTGATCTTCCCCAAGAGTCCATATCGACGGGATGGTTTGGCACCTCGATGTCGGCTCGTCGCATCCTGGGGCTGGAGTCGGTCCCAAGGGTTGGGCTGTTCGCCCATTAAAGCGGTACGCGAGCTGGGTTTAGAACGTCGTGAGACAGTTCGGTCCCTATCCGCTGTGCGCGTAGGAGTCTTGAGAAGGGCTGTCCCTAGTACGAGAGGACCGGGACGGACGAACCTCTGGTGTGCCAGTTGTTCTGCCAAGGGCATGGCTGGTTGGCTACGTTCGGGAGGGATAACCGCTGAAAGCATCTAAGCGGGAAGCCTGCTTCGAGATGAGGACTCCCACCCACTTGATGGGGTAAGGCTCCCAGTAGACGACTGGGTTGATAGGCCGGATCTGGAAGCCAGGTAACTGGTGGAGGTGACCGGTACTAATAGGCCGAGGGCTTGTCCTCAGTTGCTCGCGTCCACTGTGTTGGTTCTGANGGTAACTGGTGGAGGTGACCGGTACTAATAGGCCGAGGGCTTGTCCTCAGTTGCTCGCGTCCACTGTGTTAGTTCTGAGGCAACGACCGTTGCCGGCTTTGAGTAGAACGCATAACAGAAAAGTGTGCTTGTTCGCTCGAAACCATTAGGGTTTCGGTGGTCATAGCGTGAGGGAAACGCCCGGTTACATTCCGAACCCGGAAGCTAAGCCTCACAGCGCCGATGGTACTGCAGGGGGGACCCTGTGGGAGAGTAGGACGCCGCCGAACAATCTTTGGAGGACCCCTGGTCCCAGCGTTCAGCTGGGACCAGGGGTCCTTTTGTTTTTACAATGCTTGCGGTACCGAAGACAGGAGTCACCATGTCCACCAACTCTCCCGACGACCGACCGGAGCGCGACCAGCGGCGACGGGACAGTGGTGACCGCGGCGACCGTGGCGGCTACCGCGGGGACCGCCGTGACAGCGACCGCCGTGGCAGTGACCGTGGTGGCTACGGTCGGCGTGATGACAGCCGTGGCGGCGGGTACGGCGACCGCGGTGGCTACGGCCGCCGTGATGACCGTCGTGACGATCGGCGCGATGACCGCCGTGACGACCGGCGCGATGACCGCCGTGACGACCGGCGCGATGACCGCCGTGACGACCGGCGCGATGACCGCCGTGGTGGTGGTTATGGTGAGCGTCGTGACCGGGGTCCGCGTCCGGCGTTCCAGCGGGACGACCGTGACCGTGGGCCGCGTCGTGACGACCGCCGCGACGACCGGGGCTTCCGTCGTGACGACCGCGGTGGCGACCGGCCGGCCTTCCGCCGCGACGACGACCGTCGTGGTACCGACCGTGGCGGCTATGGGCGCCGCGATGACAGCCGTGGCGGCGGCTACGGCGACCGCGGTGGCTACGGCCGCCGTGACGACCGGCGCGATGACCGCCGCGACGACCGTCGTGGTGGTGGTTATGGTGAGCGTCGTGACCGGGGTCCGCGTCCGGCGTTCCAGCGGGACGACCGTGACCGTGGGCCGCGTCGTGACGACCGCCGCGACGACCGGGGCTTCCGTCGTGACGACCGCGGTGGCGACCGGCCGGCCTTCCGCCGCGACGACGAGCGTGGCAGTTACGTGCGACGCGATGACCGGAGGGACGACCGTCGGGACGACCGGCGTGGTGAGGACCGTGGCGGCTTCCGGCGGGAAGGCGACCGCGCTGAGCGCGGTGAGCGTGGTGACCGCGGCGGGTTCCGGGGCCGGGACGAGCGTGGTGGCCGTGGGCCGCGGCGGGACGACCGCGGTGGGCGGCCCGGTGGTTTCCGGCGTGACGACGACCGCGGTGGCTACGGGCGCCGTGACGACCGCCGTGGCGGTGGCCGCTTCCGCGATGAGCGCGACCGTGACCGGGACCGCGACCGCGAGCCGATCAAGCGGCTGCCGATCCCGGAGGACGTCACCGGCGACGAGATCGACAAGGACGTTCGTCAGGAGCTGCAGAGCCTGCCCAAGACGCTCGCCGACGATGTCGCCAGGAACCTGGTGATGGTCGCGCGGCTCATCGACGAGGACCCCGAGGGCGCGTACGGCTACTCCAGGGTGGCCCTGCGCCTGGCGTCCCGCGTGGCCGCCGTACGCGAGGCGGCCGGGTTCGCCGCGTACGCCAACCAGAAGTACAGCGAGGCCCTGGCCGAGTTCCGTGCCGCGCGCCGGATGACCGGCAGCGTGGAGCTGTGGCCGGTGATGGCCGACTGCGAGCGTGGGCTCGGGCGGCCGGAGAAGGCGCTGGACATGGCCGGCGCCCCGGAGGTGCACAAGCTGGACAAGGCCGGTCAGGTCGAGATGCGGCTCGTCGCGGCCGGCGCCCGGCGTGACATGGACCAGCTGGACGCGGCCATCGTGACCCTGCAGAGCCCCGAGCTGGCGTCCAACTCGGTGCAGCCGTGGACCGCGCGCCTGCGCTACGCGTACGCCGACGCTCTGCTGGCCGCCGGCCGGGAAGGCGAGGCGCGGGACTGGTTCGCCAAGGCCGTCGAGGCCGACCGGGACGGCAGTACGGACGCCTCGGACCGGCTTGCCGAGCTGGACGGCGTGGAGTTCGTCGACGCCCTGGACGAGACCGGGACCGAGGGTGGCACCGAGTCGTCCGCGCACGTCTCCGAGGAGGACGACGACAACGACGCTGACGACGCTGACAAGGACGACGACAAGGACTGACGTCCGTCACTGAGAAGAGGGCAGGCTCCTCACGGAGCCTGCCCTCTTTTTGTATGCCGCTGCATGCCTGTATGCCGTCGGCTCAGATCTCCAGCGCCCGAAGCACCAGTCCCGACGCCGGCTTGGGGCCGAACGACGTCGATTTGCGGGGCATGGTCACGCCCTGGCGGGCCAGGTCGCGTACGACCTCCTCGCGGACGGGGTGCATCAGGACGGCCGTTCCGCCGTCGCGTTCCGCCTTGGTGACCGTCGCGGCCGTGTCGTGGATGTAGGCGATGTCGGCGGGTGAGTCCTCGGGGATGTGCCAGACGTGGTCGAGGAGCGTGGCGTGCAGGACCGTGGCGTCCAGGGAGCGCCAGGCGGTGGGGCGGTCGGCCGGGATCGTGCGGGCCAGCAGGTCCGGGTCCGGGCGGTCGAGCAGGTGGAAGGCGCCGTCGCCGGCGAGCAGGAAGGCGTTGCCCGTGCAGGTCGCGTCCGCGAGCACCTCCAGGGCGTCGGCCAGAGGCACGTCGAGGCGGCGTATCCGGAACAGGCCCTCCACGGCGGTCAGCGCGTCCGCGACCGGCAGGCGGTGCAGCAGGCGGTGGATGGCGCGGACGCGCAGCGGGTAGCGGGCGGTGTCGACGAGGAGCACCAGGCCGTAGTCCCAGGGGCCGGGGGAGGGCTGTTCCGCGCGGAGGAGCCGGTAGGTGGCCCAGCGGTGGTGGCCGTCGGCGATGAGGGCCTGGTGCCGGGCGAGGTCCGTCTGGATACGGCTCAGGTCGGCCGGGTCGGTGACCGACCACAGGCTGTGGTGGAAGCCGTCCTCGGTGGTCGTCGAGAGCAGCGGAGGCTTCTCCGCCGTACGCTCGATCACCTCGGCGGTGGTGCCGTTGCCGCGGTAGGTCAGCAGCAGCGGTTCCAGGTTCGCGCGCGTGGCGCGCATCAGAGCCGCGCGGTCGGCGACCACGGGGGGCATGACGTCCTCGTGCGGCAGCACCACGCCCTCGGCCGGCTCCGAGATCCGCAGGGTGCCGATGACACCGCGCTGGAGCATGCCGCCTCCGTCCCGCTGTTCGTAGACGTACAGGCAGGGTTCGGGGTCCGCGGTGAGGATGCCCTCGGCCAGCCAGCGGCGCAGGGTGTCGGCCGCCTGTTCGGTGCCGGCGCTCGGGGTGCCGGCCTGGGGCAGGATCAGCCGGACGATGTTGTGCGGGTCGGCGGACTGGAGGTGGTGCACCCCGTCGGGCCGTACGACGACGTCGTACGGCGGGGAGGTGACGGCGGCGAGGCTGCCGACCCGTTCGGGGTCGTAGCGAAGGCCTCGGAACGGCGTGAGTTCCAGGCCTCGGGGCGCCCTTGCTTCCGAGTGACCTGCGGTATTCATCCCGGCATCGTACGTGTGTCAGTGGCGTGCGGGATGATCGGGGGAAAGGCGATCGAACGAGGAGCGATGTGGAATGAGCCAGGCGGTCAGGACGAGGCCCGAGGGCAGTGGGCAGCCCCTGAGCGAGGCGTACGACACGGCGCTGCTCGATCTGGACGGGGTGGTGTACGCGGGCGGGAACGCGATCGTGCACGCGGTCGACTCGCTGACGGTGGCGCGTGCGGGCGGGATGCATCTGGCGTACATCACGAACAACGCGCTGCGGACGCCGGACACGGTGGCCGAGCACCTCACGGAGCTGGGCATACCGACAGGCGCTGACGATGTCATCACGTCCGCGCAGGCGGTGGCGCGCCTGATCAGCGAACAGGTGCCGGCCGGGGCGCGGGTGCTGGTGATCGGCGGTGAGGGGCTGCGGGTGGCGCTGCGCGAGCGGGGGCTCACGCCCGTGGAGTCGGCGGACGACGATCCGGCGGCAGTGGTGCAGGGGTTCGGCGGGCCCGAGCTGACCTGGGGGCGGTTCGCGGAGGCGTCGTACGCGGTGGCGCGCGGGGTGCCGTGGTTCGCGTCCAACACGGATCTGACGATTCCGAGCGGGCGGGGCATCGCGCCGGGCAACGGGGCGGCGGTGGAGGTCGTGCGGATCGCGACGGGCAAGGAGCCGCAGGTCGCGGGCAAGCCGCTGCCGCCGATGCACAAGGAGACGATCATCCGTACCGGTGCGAAGCGGCCGCTGGTGGTCGGGGACCGGCTGGACACGGACATCGAGGGGGCGTTCAACGGCGGGGTCGATTCGCTGCTCGTGCTGACCGGCGTCACCGACGGCGCCCAGCTGCTGGCCGCGCCGCCGCAGCACCGGCCGACGTACGTGGACGCGGATCTGCGCGGGCTGCTCACCGGGCAGCCGGAGGTCGGCCCGCTCACGGCGGGCTTCCACTGCGGTGGCTGGACGGCGACGGCCGGCGCGGACCGACTGGAGCTGGAGGGTGACGGCGAGCCGCTGGACGGCCTGCGGGCGCTGTGCGCGGCGGCCTGGACGGCGGCGGGCGAGGGTTCCTGCGAGCTGGACGGGGGGAAGGCGCTGGCACGTCTCGGACTGTGACGCTTACGCACCCAGGGATCGAGATCGGTAGCGAGGGTAGGCTAACCTAACCTCGTGTTGGTCGACAGTCCTCCGGAACAGCGCGCGGAGACCGCCCCCGCGCCCCCAAGTCGCAAGGCGGTACGGGCCCTTGGGCTCCTGCTCTCCGTCGCGGTCCTGGTGCTCGTCGCCCTGGCGAGCATCGCGATCGGGGCGAAGGCGCTCTCGCCGGACCAGGTCTGGCACGGCCTGTTCCATGACAGGGGGACGTACGGCGACGTCGTCGTGGACGAGCGGCTCTCGCGCACGGTGCTCGGTCTGCTGGCCGGTGCCGCGCTCGGTCTGTCCGGTGCCGTGCTCCAGGCGCTCACCCGTAATCCGCTGGCCGATCCCGGGCTGCTCGGGATCAACGCCGGTGCCTCGGCCGCCGTCGTCACCGCCATCACCTATCTCGGCGTCACCAGCCTGACCGGCTACGTGTGGTTCGCCTTCCTCGGCGCGGCGGCGGTCGGCGCGCTGGTGTGGTTCCTCGGCGGCAGCCGGGGCGCCACCCCGGTCCGGCTGGCGCTCGCCGGTACGGCCATCAGCGCGGCCCTGTACGGCTATCTCCAGGCCGTGATGATCATGGACGACGCGGCCCTGGGCAAGATGCGCTTCTGGACGGTGGGTTCGCTGGCCTCGGCCACGAACTCCACCATCCTGCAGGTGCTGCCCTTCCTCGCGGCCGGCATGCTCCTCGCGCTCGGGCTGGCCCGGCCGCTGAACGCCGTGGCGATGGGCGACGACACGGCCCGCGCCCTCGGCGCCCACCTGGGCCGCACCCGTGCGCTCGCCATGCTGGCCGCCACCGTGCTCTGCGGTGCCGCGACCGCCGCCTGCGGCCCGATCGTGTTCGTCGGCCTGATGGTGCCGCACGTCGTGCGCTCCTTCACCGGCCCCGACCTGCGCTGGATCCTGCCGTACGCCACGGTTCTGTCGCCCGTTCTGCTGCTCGGCGCCGATGTCCTCGGCCGGGTCGTGGCCCGTCCCTCGGAGCTCCAGGTCGGCATCGTCACCGCTCTGATCGGTGGCCCGGTCTTCATCTTTCTCGTACGACGGCGGAGGACGGCCCAGCTGTGAAGACCCACTCCACGAGCCGGTCCACGAGCCGGTCCACGAGCCGGTCCACAAGCCGGACCGCGAGCCGTGCCGTGCGCACTCCCGGCGGGTTCTCCCTTCGCGTGGACCCGCGTGCCCTGATCGTCGTCGTCCTGCTGCTGGCCGCCGCCTGCGCGGCCGGTGTCGCGCTGATCGGCACCGGCGACGCGGGGATTCCGGCGGCCGACGTGCTGAAGACCCTCGCCGGGAGCGGCACCGCGTACCAGGACTTCATCGTGAACGAGCTGCGGCTGCCGCGCGTGCTGGTCGGTCTGCTGGTCGGCGCCTCGCTCGGTCTCGGCGGTGCGCTGTTCCAGTCCGTCTCCCGCAATCCGCTGGGCAGTCCGGACGTCCTCGGTCTGTCACAGGGGTCGACGGCCGGTGCGCTGGTCGTGATCGTGCTGATGTCCGGCACCTCCGCTCAGGTCACCTTCGGTGCGCTGGTCGGCGGCCTGGTGACCGGGTGCGCCATCTATCTGCTCGCCTGGAAGCAGGGCGTGCACGGATACCGACTGGTCCTGGTCGGTATCGGTGTCTCCACGATCGCGACCGCGGTCAACGGCTATCTGCTCACCAAGGCCGACCTGGTCGACGCGGCCCGCGCGGTCGTGTGGATGACAGGCTCCCTCAACGGCCGGGACTGGGACCAGGTCTGGCCACTGCTCGCCCTGTGCGCGGTCCTCGTCCCGCTGGTCCTCGCCAACGCGCGCGGCCTTCGGATGATGGAGATGGGCGACGACGTCGCGAACGCCCTCGGGGTGCGTGTGCAGCGCGTCCGGCTGGTGCTGATGGTCTCCGCCGTGCTGCTCACCGCCGCCGCCACCGCGGCCGCCGGCCCCGTCAGTTTCGTCGCGCTCACCGCACCGCAGCTCGCCCGGCGCCTGACCCGCTCGCCGGGCCCGAACCTCGTGCCCTCCCTCTGCATGGGCGCCGCCCTGCTGGTCGCCGCCGACTGGGCCTCCCAGCGCCTCTTCGGCGCCGACCAGCTGCCCGTCGGCGTGGTCACCGGCGTCCTCGGCGGCGGCTATCTGCTGTGGCTGCTGGTCACCGAGCGCAGGGCGGGCCGGATATGAAGCGCATGCACGGCGGGTCGGATGCGCGCGGCACGAACCCGAACACCCCGAGGAGCACTGTGAACCGCCTGTCCGCCGAGAACGTCACCCTCGCCTACGACCAGCGCGTCATCGCCGAACAGCTGTCGGTGGAGATCCCCGACAACTCCTTCACGGTGATCGTCGGCCCGAACGCATGCGGCAAGTCGACGCTGCTGCGGGCGCTGTCGCGGATGCTCAGGCCCAGCGAGGGCCGGGTACTGCTCGACGGGCAGGTCATCCAGTCGATGCCCGCGAAGAAAGTCGCCCGGACCCTCGGCCTGCTGCCGCAGTCGTCCATCGCGCCCGACGGCATCACCGTCGCCGACCTCGTGGGCCGCGGCCGCTACCCGCGCCAGGGCCTGCTGCGCCAGTGGTCGGCCGAGGACGAGCGGGTCGTACAGGAGTCCATGCGGCAGACCGGGGTCGACGGGCTGGCCGACCGGTACGTCGACGAGCTGTCCGGCGGGCAGCGCCAGCGGGTGTGGATCGCCATGGCGCTGGCCCAGCAGACCCCGCTGCTGCTCCTGGACGAGCCGACCACCTACCTCGACATCCAGCACCAGATCGACGTCCTCGACCTGTGCGCCGAGCTGCACGAGGAGCAGGGGCGCACGCTGGTGGCCGTGCTGCACGACCTCAACCACGCGGCCCGCTACGCCACCCACCTGATCGCCCTGCGCGGCGGCGAGGTCGTCGCCGAGGGTGCCCCGAACGACATCGTCACGGCCGAGCTGGTCGAGGAGGTCTTCGGACTGCGCTGCCAGATCATCGACGACCCGGAGACGGGCACCCCGCTCGTCGTCCCGGCGGCCAGGAAGGCGCGGGTCACAGCAGCTACCTGAGCCGGAAGGTCACAGCAGCTACTTGAGCCGGAAGGTCACAGCAGCTTCCTGAGCCGGAACAGGTCCAGCAGGCTCGCCTCCAGCCGCACCCGGCCTCTGCCCCAGGCGGTCGCGAAGTTCAGCTCGCCGCCCACCAGGGCCACCAGGTCGTCCCCGGCCATGGCGAGCCTGATCTGCGCCTTGTCGTGCGGCGGGCCGGGGTGGGTGTCGTCCACCTCGATCCGGCCGTTGGTCATCCGGCCGACGAAGGTGACGTCCAGGTCGGTGATGTGACAGGTCACCGAGCGGTCCAGGGCGGCGGCCGCCCGGACGTCGCCCTCGGCGCCCTGCATGTTGTCCGAAAGCTTGCCCAGTGCGGCGCGGCACTCCTCGATCGTGGCCATCGCCCCCGACGGTACCCCAGCGGTTCGCGATAGCGTCGGGGCATGAGCGACTCGGTACCGGAGACGGAGATCCCCGCGGAGGCGCGGGAAGCGGCGGAGGCGTACGATCCGGCCGCGCCCGCCCCCCTGAACGTCCCGCGCGCCCCCACCGGCAACGCCGAGGTCGACGCCCAGCTCGACCGGCTCGCCGACACCGACCACCTCGCCACCGACGGACACGTCGAGGTGTACGAGGATGTACATGGGGGGCTGCGCGACGCGCTCACCGCGCTCGACGCCCGCCCGGGACCTCCGGCTCCCACCCGTCACCCGACCGCCGCCCCCCAATGAGACCCTTCGGGTCACACCTTTTGAATGGCCGTAACAGAGAACAAAAGCAGGAGCTGAACCGAACGTGGCAGGAGTCGCACGCCGTCGTCTGGACGCGGAGCTGGTCCGCCGGAAGCTCGCGCGCTCGCGCGAGCACGCCAGCCAGCTGATCGCCGCCGGGCGGGTCACCGTCGGCAGGACCGTGGCGACCAAGCCGGCCACGCAGGTGGAGACGGCCGCGGCGATCGTCGTCCAGGCCGACGACAGCGACCCCGACTACGTTTCCCGGGGCGGCCACAAGCTCGCCGGCGCGTTCAAGGCCTTCGTCCCGCAGGGGCTCGTGGTCGAGGGCCGGCGCGCGCTGGACGCCGGTGCGTCCACCGGCGGCTTCACCGACGTGCTGCTGCGCGCGGGCGCCGCGCACGTCGTCGCCGTGGACGTCGGCTACGGCCAGCTCGCCTGGTCTCTGCAGAACGATGAACGCGTCACCGTCAAGGATCGTACGAACGTAAGGGAGTTGACGCTCGACGCGATCGATGGGGAAGCTGTGGATCTTGTCGTGGGTGATCTGTCCTTCATCCCGCTCGGGCTGGTGCTGCCGGCCCTCAAGCGGTGCGTGAAGCCGGACGCCGACCTGGTGATGATGGTCAAGCCGCAGTTCGAAGTGGGCAAGGAACGGCTCGGTAGCGGGGGTGTCGTACGGAGTCCGCAGCTGCGGGCGGAGGCCGTGCGGGCAGTGGCCGAGAAGGCCTGGGAGCTGGGGCTCGGGGTGCGTGGTGTCACCGCGAGTCCGCTGCCCGGGCCCTCGGGCAATGTCGAGTACTTTCTCTGGCTGCGGTCCGGGGCTCCCCGCCTGGACCCGGCCGACGTCGACCGTGCAGTGGCGGAGGGGCCGCGTTGACACAGAACCTGGCGCGTACTGTTTTCCTGCTCGCCCACACCGGGCGGCCCGCGGCGATCCGCAGTGCGGAACTCGTCGTCAAGGGGCTGCTCCGGCATGGCATCGGGGTGCGGGTGCTGGAGGAGGAGGCGCGCGACCTGCCGCTGCCCGAGGAGGTGGGGCTGGTCAAGGAGGCGACACCGGACTGCCTCGACGGGTGCGAGCTGCTGATCGTCCTCGGCGGCGACGGAACGCTGCTGCGGGGCGCCGAGTTCGCCCGGGCGTCCGGGGTGCCGATGCTCGGCGTCAACCTCGGACGGGTGGGATTCCTCGCGGAGGCCGAGCGCGACGACCTCGATCGGGTGGTCGACCGGGTGGTGGCGCGGTCGTACGAGGTCGAGGAGCGGATGACCGTCGACGTCGTGGTGCACCGCAACGGGGACATCGTGCACACCGACTGGGCGCTGAACGAGGCGGCCGTGCAGAAGGCCGGCGCCGAGAAGCTGCTGGAAGTCGTGCTGGAGATCGACGGGCGCCCGGTGACGGGGTTCGGCTGCGACGGTGTCGTGCTGTCCACGCCGACCGGGTCCACGGCGTACGCCTTCTCCGCCGGCGGGCCGGTGGTGTGGCCGGAGGTGGAGGCGCTGCTGATGGTGCCGATCAGCGCGCACGCGCTGTTCGCCAAGCCGCTGGTGACCTCGCCGGACTCCGTGCTGGCCGTGGAGGTTCTGCCGCACATCCCGCCGGGGGTGCTGTGGTGCGACGGGCGGCGGACCGTGGAGCTGCCGCCCGGGGCGCGGGTGGAGGTGCGGCGGGGGGCGGTGCCGGTGCGGCTGGCCCGGCTGCACCACTCGTCGTTCACGGACCGGTTGGTGGCGAAATTCGCGTTGCCGACGACGGGATGGCGGGGGGCGCCTCACCACTCGACGGAGTGAGACAGGCAGCCTGTGTGCACTCCCCGCCCCGGACCTCGTATGGTCTGTTCCGTGTTGGAGGAGATGCGGATACGGTCGCTCGGGGTCATCGACGACGCCGTCGTCGAGCTGTCGCCCGGGTTCACCGCCGTCACCGGTGAGACGGGTGCGGGCAAGACCATGGTGGTCACCAGCCTGGGGCTGCTGCTCGGCGGGCGGGCGGATCCGGCGCTCGTGCGGATCGGGGCCGGGAAGGCGGTCGTGGAGGGGCGGATCACCGTCCCCTCGGGCGCGCCGGTCGTCGTACGGGCCGAGGAGGCCGGCGCCGAGCTCGACGACGGGGCGCTGCTGATCAGCCGTACCGTTTCCGCCGAGGGCCGCTCGCGGGCGCACGTCGGCGGGCGCAGCGTGCCCGTGGGGCTGCTCGCCGAGCTGGCCGACGAGCTGGTGGCCGTGCACGGGCAGACCGATCAGCAGGGGCTGCTGAAGCTGTCCCGGCAGCGGCAGGCGCTGGACCGGTACGCGGGGGACGCCGTCGCCGTACCGCTGGCGAAGTATGCCGAGGCCTACCGGCGGCTGCGGGCCGTTGCCGCCGAGCTGGAGGAGATCACCACGCGCGCGCGTGAGCGGGCGCAGGAAGCCGACATGCTGCGCTACGGCCTCGATGAGATCGCCGGCGTCGAGCCGCGGGCCGGGGAGGACGTGGAGCTGGCCGAGGAGGCCGAGCGGCTGGGGCACGCCGAGGCGCTGTCGTCCGCCGCGACGGCCGCGCACGCCGCTCTCGCGGGCAATCCCGAGGACCCCGAGGGAATCGACGCCTCGACCCTCGTCGCGGGCGCGCACCGGGCCCTGGAGGCCGTACGCGCCCACGATCCCGCGCTGGCCGCGCTGGCCGACCGGATCGGGGAGATCGGGATCCTGCTCGGGGACGTCGCCGGTGAGCTGGCGGGGTACGCCGACGATCTCGACGCCGACCCGCTGCGGCTGGCGGTCGTGGAGGAGCGCCGGGCGGCTCTCAACGCCCTCACGCGCAAGTACGGCGACGACATCGACGCCGTGCTGGCGTGGGCCGAGCGGAGCGCCGCGCGGCTGACCGAGCTGGACGGCGACGACGAGCGGATCGGGGAGCTGGCCGCCGAGCGGGACGCGCTCCGTACCGAACTGGGCGGTCTCGCACAGGCGCTGACGGACGCGCGGACGGAGGCGGCCGAGCGGTTCGCCGCCGCGGTGACCGCCGAGCTGGCCTCGCTGGCGATGCCCCACGCGCGCGTGTCCTTCGACATCCGGCAGACCGAGGACCCCGACGGCGTCGAGGTCGGCGGCCGGCCGGTCGCCTACGGTCCGTCGGGCGCGGACGAGGTCGAACTGCTCCTCGCCCCGCACCCGGGTGCCCCGCCGCGGCCCATCGCCAAGGGCGCCTCCGGTGGTGAGCTGTCCCGCGTGATGCTGGCGGTGGAGGTCGTCTTCGCGGGCACCGACCCGGTGCCGACGTACCTCTTCGACGAGGTCGACGCCGGTGTCGGCGGCAAGGCCGCGGTCGAGATCGGGCGGCGGCTGGCGAAGCTCGCCAAGTCCGCGCAGGTCGTCGTCGTCACCCACCTGCCCCAGGTCGCCGCGTTCGCCGACCGGCAGCTGCTGGTCGAGAAGACCAACGACGGGTCCGTCACCCGGTCCGGCGTGAAGGTCCTGGAGGGCGAGGAACGGATCCGGGAACTGTCCCGCATGCTGGCCGGCCAGGAGGACTCCGAGACGGCCCGCGCCCACGCCGAGGAACTGCTGGCGACGGCACGGGCGGATCTCTGACGGGAACACGGGCGGATCTCTGACGGGAACTAGGGTGGCGGGATGACCGGCACCCGAAAGTCCCGCTCCTTCCTGCTGTCCGCCGCGCTCACCCGGGCCGGTTTCGCGTTCCTGCGCACCGGCCTGCCCGGGAGAGCCGTGCGTTGGGAGCGGAAGAACTACGCCGGGCGGACGGTCGACCTGTATGCCGGGCCCGCCTCGGCGCTGGGTACGGCCGTCGCTGCCGCGCGGGTGCATCCCGGGGCCGGGCTCGCCGTGCTGGCCGCCGGGGTGTGCGGGGCGTACGACGATGTCGCGGGGGATCATCGGCGTGGGTTCCGGGCGCACCTGAAGGCCCTGCGGGACGGCGAAGTCACCAGCGGTGCCGTCAAGTTGTTCGGGATATCGGCCGCCGGGCTCGTCGCGGGCGCGCTGCTGAAGGAGCGGCCGCCGGACAAGGTGCTCGCCGGGATCGTGATCGCGGGGACCGCCCACTTCGTCAACCTGGTCGATGTACGGCCGGGACGGGCGCTCGGCGCGGTGCTGGCGCTCGGGGCGCCGGGGCTGCTGCGCGAGGGGCCGGGCGGTGAGCTGGCCGCCGTCGCGATGGGCGGCGCTGCGGCCGTGCTGCCCGACGACCTCGGCGAGCGCGCCATGATCGGGGACACGGGGGCGCACGCCCTCGGTGCCGCGCTGGGGGCGGCCGTCGTGGCGGGCAACCGGCGCGCGGGGCTGCTCGCGCACGCCGTCGCGGTCGTGGCCGCCGCCGTGCACGGGGACCGGGTGAGCGCTTGGGCGCGGGCGCTGTGAGCGTCTGACCTCCCCGTATGCGCTCGCACGGGGCTCGGCCGTGCCGGGGTTTCCTTCACCCTTGTGGGTGACGTGCTCCGGCGTATTGCCCCCGGCTCACCGCGCTGTGCGCCCGCCGGATTTCCCGTAACGGCCGTTCCGCCTGGCATGCTTGAGGGCACCCGGTCCGTGCGGGAGGGGTGCGGGGAGTACGTCCTTCCACCCCCCTGAGCCCGCTACCTTCTGTACGTTTCCTCGTGACCGCCCACGTCGAACCAGGAGCCCCGGCCCCGTGAGCCCCCTGAGCAGCAACGCGCCGCACGGCCAGTCGCCGCTGCGCACCGTGCAGGTGCTGGGCGGAGGCAACGCCGGCAGCAGCGCGCACGTGCGCTCCCTGGCCGAGGGGCTGGTCGCGCGGGGCGTGCGGGTCACGGTGTGCGCCCCCGTCGAGGCCGACCGCATCTACGACTTCACCGGCGCCGGAGCCGAGCACGTGCACGTGCCGCGCAGCAGCGACCCCGTCTCGGTGGCCGCGCTCCGGGCCGCCTGCGCGGGCGCCGACCTGGTGCACGCGCACGGGCTGCACGCCTCCTTCCGGGCGGTGCTCGCGCTCAGCGGCCGGCGCACCCCGCTGGTGGTCACCTGGCACGACCGGGCCCGCGCGGAGGGCCCGCGGGCGCACATGCTGCGGCTGCTGGAACGGCGCGTGGTGCGCACCGCGGCCGTCGTCCTCGGCACCAGCTCCGATCTGGTGGACCGGGCCCGGCGGACGGGGGCGCGGGACGCCCGGCTGGCCGCCGCCGGCCTGCCCGGACCGAGCACGCCCGCCGACCGCGACGACCCCGACCGGCTGCGTGCCAAGATCCGGGCCGAACTCGGTGCCACCGGACGCCCGTTGCTCATCGCGGTCGGCTCCCTCGACCGGCACCGCGGCTACGACGTCCTGCTCGACGCCGCCCGCGCCTGGCGGCAGCTGGATCCCGTCCCGCAGGTCGTGATCGCGGGGGAGGGGCCGCTGCGCCCGCAGCTGACGCGGCGGATCGAGGACGAGGAGCTTCCGGTGCGGCTCATCGGCCGCCGCGAGGACGTGCCCGAACTGCTCGCCGCCGCCGATCTGGCGCTGCTGACGAGCAGTTGGGAGTCGCGCTCCGTCCTCGCCCAGGAGGCGCTCTACGCGCGCGTGCCGCTCGTCGCGACCCGGGTCGGCGGCATCCCCGACCTCGTCGGCGACGCGGCCGCACTCGTTCCGTACGGCGACCCGGAGGCGCTCGCCGGCACCGTCGTCCACCTCCTCGCCGACCCGGAGCGGTGCCAGGAGCTGCGGGAGGCGGGGGTGCGGCAGGCGGCCGGCTGGCCGACCGAGGACGAGACGGTCGCCCAAGTGCTCAGCGTCTACGACGAGTTGACGCAGCCCCGGCCGCTGGCCTGAGCGGGTCCCCTACGGCACGTGGCGGCGGGCGCGCAGCGCGAGGCTCAACGCCAGGACCGTCTGCGGGTCGTCGAGGTCGGTGCCGAGCAACTCGCCGATGCGGGCGAGGCGGTTGTAGAGGGTCTGCCGGTTCAGATGCAGCTCGCGGGCCGTCTCCGCCTTGCGCCCTGCGTGTGCCAGGTACGTCTCCAGGGTCGGCAGCAGCGGCGGCCTGGAGCGGCGGTCGTGGTCGCGCAGCGGGCCGATCGCGCGGTCCACGAACGCGGCGAGGTCCGGGTGGTCGCGCAGCCGCCACAGGAGGAGGTCGATGTCGAGGCGCCGGGCGTCGTACCAGGGGCGGTCCGTGAGCCCCTGGGCCGCCGTCGCCGTCTCCGCCGCGTGCCGCAGGCCCGCCGACGCGGCCGCCCAGCCGCCCGCCACGCCGACCACCACGACCGGCGGCGGCGAGCCCGGCCGGCGCATCCCGGCCCGCTCCACCCCTGCCCGGAGCGCCGCCGCCACCCGGTCCGCGACCGCCGCCCGCTCCGGCTCCGCGCGCAGCCCCAGCAGCACCAGCACCCGGCCCTCCACCGGCCGCACACCCAACAGCACCGGCACCCCCACTGCGGCCAGCTCCTCCGAGACCGCCCGCGCCAGCACCGCCCAGCCCCCGCCCGGGGAAAGGGAGTCGCCCATCCGCATCACCACCGGCAGCAGCGGGCTGTCGCCGGGCTTGAAGCCGAGCACCCGGGCCTGCGCCGGGGCGTCCTGCGCCGAGATGCGGCCCTCGGCGAGATCGGTGAGGAAGTCACCGCGTCCGCGCGCCGCGAGCTCCTCCTCCTGCCGGGCCTGCATCAGCACCACGGCCAGGATGCCCGCGGCCCGCTCGGCGGCGATCCGGTGCACCGGCGCCAGCGGTGAGCGCACCGGCAGCAGCACGAGCCGGGCGCGCACCGAGCCCGCCGTACCCAGGCCGCCGCCGGGCACGTCCACGAGCACTGAACCGGCGGGCGGCGGTGCCTCCTTGTGCGGGCCGCGCAGCCCCTCCCACACCTGGAGCGGATCCGCGCCCTCGGGCCCTTCCCCGGCGGCGTACAGCAGCCGGGCGTCGGCGGTCTCCAGGAACACCGGGTTGCCGCTGAAGTCCGCCAGAATGCCCAGCACCTGCGGCACCCCGCCACCGCCCAGCAGGGCCTCGGTGCAGCGGCGGTGCACCTCCTCGGCGCGCTGGAGAAGCGCGTAGTGGCCGTTGACGATCTCGGTGTGGATCTCCTCGGTCACCGTCACGAACGGCACTTCGCGGTGCAGCTGGACCAGCGGCAGCCCGGCGGCGCGGGCGGTGTCCACGAGGGCCGCGGGCAGCCGGGTGAAGCGCGGGCCCAGCTCCACCACCAGGGCGGCGATCCCGCGCTCGGCGAGCGTGCGCACGAACGCCCGCTGCTCGGCCGGGCGGGTGCCGAGGCCGTAGCCCGTGGTGAGCAGCAGTTCGCCGCCCTTGAGCAGCGAGGCGATGTTCGGCACTTCGCCCGCGTGCACCCAGCGCACGGTCCGCCCCAGCCGGTCGGCACCCGCCATGATCTCCGGCAGTCCGCTGCGCAGTCCGGGCAGCTCAAGGGCCCGCTGCACGGTGATACCGGCGCCCTGGGTGTCGAGTCGGTGGTCCGTACGGCTGTCCATGCAGCGGACGCTACCTGCGGGAACGTTCTCAGGACAGCTCCGGGTCACACCGGCTTGACGGTGTGGTTGAACCGGAAGACGTTGTCGGGGTCGTACGCCCGCTTGACCTTCTCCAGGCGCAGCGTGTTCCCGGCGCCGAGGCCCGCCCGGACCCGCTCGGGGCCCTCGTCACCGATGAGGGTGAGGCAGACGTCCCCGGTGCTCCAGGGCCGTACGCCGGCGCACACGTCCCGCACCCAGGCCCGGTTCGGTTCGTCGGCGGCGGGGTCCGCCCAGCAGGCGAAGGGGTGCACGGTCCACAGCGCGTCCCGGTACGGCACCGGGTAGGCGCGGGGGCCGGTGGCGATCGCGCCGCCGAGCGGAAGGAGCGTGAGCCGGCCCGCGCTCGGCACCGGCATGTCCGCCGCGCGGGCGCAGAGGACGTCCACGGCCGCGTCGGGCAGACCGTCCAGGCACTCCGCCGACCCGTCGCCGCGCAGTCCGGCAGGCGGGTACGGCAGCTCCAGCGCCTGGGCACCGCACAGCTCCGTCTCGTGCGGCAGGGCCAGCAGGGGCGCGGCGAGCTCACGCAGGCCGCGCTCACCGCCCGCGTACGTCAGCAGGGCACCGCACCGCGCCGGCGGACCGGCCAGGTACAGCACGGCCCCGCCCAGCTCGTGTGGACCGGTGCGGATCAGCTCGCGGAAGGTGCGGACCACGTCCGGGCCGGACTCCAGCGGGTACAGCGGCAGCGCGACCGAGAACTCGGGCAGTTCGTGCACCTCCAGGGTGAGCGCCGTCGCCACCCCGAAGTTGCCGCCCGCGCCGTGCAGCGCCCAGAACAGCTCCGGGTTCTCGTCGGCGTTCGCGT
The DNA here is from genome assembly GCF_020181035.1 of Streptomyces sp. CoH27. Classification (GTDB taxonomy): domain Bacteria; phylum Actinomycetota; class Actinomycetes; order Streptomycetales; family Streptomycetaceae; genus Streptomyces; species Streptomyces camelliae. Next base: position 340,278 of record NZ_JAIQYY010000011.1, on the reverse strand, counting down.
GCACCCGCTCGGCGTCGGCGGTCACCAGCTCCACACCGATGAGGTCGTCGACGGCGAGCCCGAAGACGCGGTCCAGCCGGCCGGTGCCGCCGCCGAGGACGGAGCCGGCGACTCCCGCGCCCGGGGCGTGGCATCCGGAGGCCGCGAGGCCGTAGGGCCGCAGCGCCCGGTCCAGGTCGCTCATCGTGGCCCCGCCCTCGACCCGGACCGCCTCGGCCGCCGGGTCGACGACGACCGCGCGCATCCTGCGCAGATCCACCACCAGCGCGCCGTCGACCAGGGTGCCCGCCAGCCCGTGCCCGCCGCCGCGGACCGCGATGTGCAGGTCCAGGCCACGGGCGAAGCGCACCGCCCGGACCACGTCGGCCGCGTCCGCGCACTGCGCGATCACGGCCGGACGCCGGTCGATCCTCGCGTTGACGACGGCCCGGGCCTCGTCGTAGCCCGGGTCGCCCGGGGCGAACACCTCGCCGGCCAGATCCTCGCGGAGCGCGGCGAGGGCTCTGTGGGCTGTGGAACGGGAAGCCATGGCAGCCCCCTTCCGAGCAGGGTGCTGCTGTTCAGCCTAGGCGGATCGCTCAGCCGCCGTAGGCTCCCGAAGCCGTCAGCCGCAGTGCCGTGTCGATCAGTGGCACGTGGCTGAACGCCTGCGGGAAGTTGCCGACCTGGCGCTGCAGGCGCGGGTCCCACTCCTCGGCGAGCAGGCCGAGGTCGTTGCGCAGGTCGAGGAGCTTCTCGAAGAGCTTGCGCGCCTCGTCCACGCGGCCGATCATCGCCAGGTCGTCCGCCATCCAGAACGAGCAGGCCAGGAAGGCGCCCTCGTCGCCCGGCAGGCCGTCGACGCCCTCGTTGTCGCCCTCCGTGGGGTAGCGCAGGATGAACCCGTCCGCGGTGGACAGCTCGCGCTGGATGGCCTCGATCGTGCCGATCACCCGCTTGTCGTCCGGCGGCAGGAAGCCCATCTGGGGGATCAGCAGCAGCGAGGCGTCCAGCTCCTGGGAGCCGTAGGACTGGGTGAAGGTGTTGCGCTCCTTGTCGTAGCCCTTCTCGCACACGTCCCGGTGGATGTCGTCGCGCAGCTCCTTCCAGCGCTCCAGCGGGCCGTCCGCGTCCCCGGACTCGATCAGCTTGATCGTGCGGTCGACGGCGACCCAGGCCATCACCTTGGAGTGCACGAAGTGCCGGCGCGGGCCGCGCACCTCCCAGATGCCCTCGTCCGGCTCCTGCCAGTGGTCCTCCAGATAGCGGATCAGCTTCAGCTGGAGCAGCGAGGCGTAGTCGCTGCGGGCCAGGCCCGTCATGTGCCCCAGGTGCAGGGCCTCGGTGACCTCGCCGTACACGTCCAGCTGGAGCTGGTGCGCGGCGCCGTTGCCGACCCGGACCGGGGCCGAGTTCTCGTAGCCCGGCAGCCAGTCCAGCTCGGCCTCGCCCAGCTCGCGCTCACCGGCGATGCCGTACATGATCTGCAGGTTCTCCGGGTCGCCGGCGACCGCGCGCAGCAGCCATTCGCGCCAGGCGCGGGCTTCCTCGCGGTAGCCGGTGCGCAGCAGCGACGACAGGGTGATCGCGGCGTCGCGCAGCCAGGTGTAGCGGTAGTCCCAGTTACGGACGCCGCCGATGTCCTCCGGCAGGGAGGTCGTGGGCGCGGCGACGATGCCGCCGGTGGGGGCGTACGTCAGCGCCTTCAGGGTGATCAGCGAGCGGATCACCGCTTCGCGGTACGGCCCGTGGTACGTACAGTGCTCCACCCATTCGTGCCAGAACTCCTCCGTCGCCTCCAGCGAGGCCTCCGGCTCCGGCAGCGGCGGGGGCTCCTTGTGCGAGGGCTGCCACGAGATGGTGAACGCGATCCGGTCACCCGGGGCGACCGTGAAGTCGGAGTACGTCGTCAGCGACTTTCCGTAGGTCTCGGTGTCCGTGTCGAACCACACCGAGTCCGGTCCGGCGACGGCCACCGTACGGCCCTCGTGCTTGTGCACCCAGGGCACCACCCGGCCGTAGGAGAACCGCATCCGCAGCGCGGAGCGCATCGGGACCCGGCCGGTGACACCCTCGACGATCCGGATCAGCTGCGGCGCGCCGTCACGCGGGGGCATGAAGTCGGTCACCCGGACCGTGCCGCGCGGGGTGTCCCACTCCGACTCCAGGATCAGCGAGTCGCCGCGGTAGCCGCGTCGGGAGGCCGTCGGCGGCTTGGCGTCGGCCGCGTGCGCCGGGCCGAGCCGCCAGAAGCCGTGCTCCTCGGTGCCCAGCAGGCCGGCGAAGACGGCATGCGAGTCGAAGCGGGGCAGGCACAGCCAGTCCACCGTGCCGTCCCGGCAGACCAGTGCGGCGGTCTGCATGTCTCCGATGAGTGCGTAGTCTTCGATGCGCCCGGCCACGTGCAACTCCAGTCGAACGGCCACGTCACACCCCCGCGCAGGGGGCTGTCGCTGATGCGGTCAAGGGGTCGATGTTGTGCGTTGTTGAGCGGTGAAGCAAAGCAGCCCGCCGAGCCCTGAGGCAAAACGACAGTCCATGCTCAACGAACTGCCGCGCTCTCGTTGTTCCGGGTGTCACCGGCGGGGGTGTGCCGTCGTTCCGGCCGGGCTCGGCAGCGAATGTCCGAGCAGGATACGACGCACCCCGATGATCTGCGTGCCGCTCCCGGCAACCCGTGTGGGCCGAACGAGTGATCACCGGGTGATGACCATGTGATCGGCGCGAATCTGTGGTGACACGTGTGGCGAACAGGGCCATCGTGACGCGCGTGGCGAACCGTACGGTGTCCGCGCCGGTGCGGAGCGTGGCCGTAAGCCATCTCGTCCGCGCGCTGATACCCTGGTAGCCCGTGGACCGGTGGGCCCCAGAGTAAGACGAAGGGAGCCTCCGAACCGCAGCGACGGCACCCCCGAAGCTTTCGGGCCGGCAGCCGCACAGCACGACAGCCAGCGACCACGGGAGCCCCCTCTTGGCCATGCCGCCGAAATCTACGACGACCAAGCACATCTTCGTCACCGGGGGTGTCGCCTCCTCGCTCGGCAAGGGCCTCACCGCCTCCAGCCTGGGCATGCTGCTCAAGGCCCGCGGCCTGCGCGTCGTGATGCAGAAGCTGGATCCGTATCTGAACGTCGATCCGGGCACGATGAACCCCTTCCAGCACGGTGAGGTCTTCGTCACCAACGACGGCGCCGAGACCGACCTCGACATCGGACACTACGAGCGCTTCCTCGACCGTGACTTGGACGGCACCGCCAATGTCACTACAGGTCAGGTGTACTCCACGGTGATCGCCAAGGAGCGGCGCGGCGAGTACCTGGGCGACACCGTGCAGGTCATTCCGCACATCACCAACGAGATCAAGCACCGCATCCGGCGCATGGCCACCGACGAGGTGGATGTCGTCATCACCGAGGTCGGCGGTACCGTCGGCGACATCGAGTCGCTGCCGTTCCTGGAGACCGTCCGCCAGGTCCGCCACGAGGTCGGCCGGGACAACGTCTTCGTCGTGCACATCTCGCTGCTGCCCTACATCGGCCCCTCCGGCGAGCTGAAGACCAAGCCGACCCAGCACTCCGTGGCCGCCCTGCGCAACATCGGTATCCAGCCCGACGCGATCGTGCTGCGCTGCGACCGTGAGGTCCCCACCGCCATCAAGCGCAAGATCTCCCTGATGTGCGACGTGGACGAGGCCGCCGTCGTCGCCTGCCCCGACGCCCGCTCGATCTACGACATCCCGAAGGTCGTGCACGCCGAGGGCCTGGACGCCTATGTCGTCCGCAAGCTGGACCTGCCGTTCCGCGACGTGGACTGGACGACCTGGGACGACCTGCTGGACCGCGTCCACAACCCCGACCACGAGATCACCCTCGCGCTGGTCGGCAAGTACATCGACCTGCCCGACGCCTACCTGTCGGTCACCGAGGCGCTGCGCGCCGGCGGCTTCGCCAACCGGGCCCGCGTGAAGATCAAGTGGGTCACCTCCGACGACTGCAAGACCCCGGCCGGCGCCAAGGCCCAGCTCGCGGACGTCGACGGCATCTGCATCCCCGGCGGCTTCGGCGACCGCGGTGTGCTCGGCAAGGTCGGCGCGATCCGCTACGCCCGCGAGAACAAGATCCCGCTGCTCGGCCTGTGCCTGGGCCTGCAGTGCATCGTGATCGAGGCCGCGCGCAACCTCGCGGACATCCCGGACGCCAACTCCACCGAGTTCGACCCGGCCACCGCCCACCCGGTCATCTCCACCATGGCCGAGCAGATGGACATCGTCGCCGGCGAGGGCGACATGGGCGGCACCATGCGGCTGGGCATGTACCCGGCCAAGCTCGCCGAGGACTCGATCGTGCGCGAGGTGTACGACGGCAAGGAGTACATCGAGGAGCGCCACCGCCACCGCTACGAGGTCAACAACGCCTACCGCGCGGAACTGGAGAAGAAGGCCGGCATCCTCTTCTCCGGCACCTCGCCCGACGGCAAGCTCGTGGAGTACGTGGAGTACCCGCGTGACGTCCACCCCTATCTGGTCGCCACCCAGGCGCATCCGGAGCTGCGCTCCCGCCCGACCCGCCCGCACCCGCTCTTCGCCGGGCTGGTGAAGGCCGCGGTCGAGCGGAAGATCGCGAAGTAACACAGGAGCTGTACGGTGGCCGGGGCGCGCGTGTTCACAACGATCGTGCCCCGGCCGTTCGTGCACATGGGGAAGGACAGGGCATGACGATCAAGGACACCCCGCAGGAGTGGGAGATCCGGGGCACGGACACCCCCTTCGTGGGCAACAAGACCTCCGTGCGCACCGATGACGTGGTCATGCCCGACGGCTCGGTGGTCCGCCGCGACTACCAGGTCCACCCCGGCTCGGTCGCCGTCCTCGCGCTGGACGAGGAGGACCGGGTCCTGCTGATCAACCAGTACCGCCACCCCGTCCGGCAGAAGCTGTGGGAGATCCCGGCCGGCCTGCTCGACGTCCCCGGCGAGAACCCGCTGCACGCGGCCCAGCGCGAGCTGTACGAGGAGGCGCACGTCAAGGCCGAGGACTGGCGGGTGCTGACCGACGTGTACACCACCCCCGGCGGCTGCGACGAGGCCGTACGGATCTTCCTCGCCCGCGATCTGGCGGAGGCCGAGGGCGAGCGGTTCGAGGCCGAGCACGAGGAGACCGACATGGAGTACGCGCGCGTGCCGGTCGACGAGCTGGTGCGCCGCGTCCTGGCCGGCGACGTGCACAACAACTGCCTGGTCGTCGGCGTGCTCTCGCTGGTGGCGGCCCGGACCGGGGACGGCCTCGACGCGCTGCGCCCGGCCGACGCGCCGTGGCCCGCCCGCCCCTTCGCGTCCTGAGCTCACCCGTACGTCCCAGTGGTGTGACGATCGCCTGATCCGATCAGGGGATCTGTCCGCCACGCTCGTCACGGAACGTCGCAGAGCGTGAACTAGGCTCTTCAGCGCCCGTACCGGAAGACCCGGCGGGCTTGCGCGTGCGGTGGGACGGGAGTGTGGCCCGTGACGGATCAGGCGGTGGACACAGACGGCGCGGGGCTGTCCGGGCGCGAGGCCGTGGAAGACCATTTCCTGGGCCGTGCAAGGGAGTTGAAGGAGCTCCGCGCCGACATCGAGCGCGCGGGCCTGGACACGATCGCCGGCCGCAAGGCACCCCGCGCGCGCGTGCTGCTGATCGCGGGCCGCCCCGGCTCCGGCCGGACCACGCTCGCCGGGGAACTCGTACGCCAGGTCGCCGGCCGCTACCCCGACGGGGTGCTGCGCGCCCGGCTCGCCGAGCCCGACGGCACCCCCGTACCGGTCGAGCGCACCGCCCGCGAGCTGCTCGCCGCGCTGGACCTGCCCGCCCCGGCCGGAGCCGGCGAGGACGACCTGACCGAGGCGCTGCGCACCGCCCTCGCCGGTCGGCGTGCCCTGCTGCTGCTCGACGACGCGGCCGGCGCCGAGCAGGTCGACGCGCTGCTGCCGGACACCCCGGACTGCCTGGTGGTGGCCGTCTCCACGGGCCCGCTCACCGGCATCGCGGACGTCCGCCCCTGCACCGTCGGCGGCCTCGACACCAAGTCCGCGGTGGAGCTGCTCACCCGCTACACCGGCTCGGTCCGCATCACCGTCGACCCGCGCTCCGCCGAGAGCCTGGCCGAGGCCTGCCAGGGCCATCCGGCCGCGCTGGTCCTGGCAGGCGGCTGGCTCGCCGCCCGCCCCCAGGCCGCCGTCTCCGACCTCGCCAAACGGCTGCACGCGGCCGCCGACGACGGCACGGACGGCAGCCCGCTCGCCCGGGTCTTCCGGCAGGTGTACGACGAGCTGCCCGCCACGGCCGCCCGGATCCTGCGGCTGCTCGCGCTCGCCCCGGCCGGGCCGGCCGACCCGCACACCGCCTCGGCCCTCGCGGGCTGCTCGGTCGGCTCGGCCCGCACGATCCTGGACGACCTCGTCGCCCTCGGCCTGCTGCACGCGGTGGACTCTCCGCTGCCCCAGTACGAGATCCCCGGCTGTCTGCACCCGCTGGTGCGCGCCCTCGCGGAGAGCCAGGAGCGGCCCGCGGAGCGCCAGCTGGCGCGGGCCCGGATGCTGGAGCGGACGGTACGGCTGCTGCAGGCCTGCCGGGCGATCACCGAGACCGACAGCCCCGAGGCCCGCCAGAAGCTGAACGCCATGCCCCGCGAGGTACGCTTCCCCAGCCCCCGGGCGGCCGTCGACTGGCTGCGCATCCGCCGGCCCGCCCTGCTGGCGTCCGCGCGGCTCGCGGTGGCCGACGGCGAGCTGGACACGCTCGCCCGCCGGCTGATGTCCCAGCTGGTCAGGGCCCTGGTGGCGCACGAGGGCACCCAGGCGGCCGCGGCCGACCTGTACGGCGTGCACAGCCTCGTCCTCGATGTCGCCGAGCGGCGCGGGCTGCCCCGGGAGAAGGCCGCCGCCCTGCTGAACCTGGGCGACGTGGACGCCCAGACCGGCCGCACCCGGGACGCGCTGGCCCGGTATCGCGCGGCGCTGGACGCCGGACGCGAGGCGAACGACCCGTACGCGGCCGGCCGCGCGATGGAATCCGTAGGCGGCGCGTACCAGGAGCTGGGGGACCACGACCGGGCCGCCGACTGGTTCGGCCGGGCCCTGGCCGACCGGCTGGCCCGGGGCGAGCGTGAGCAGGCCGCCCGGCTGTACGGCCGGATCGCCACCGCGCACACCTACGCGGGCCGCTACGGCGAGGCCGTCAGGAACTGGCGGGCGGCCGTCGCCGGCTACCGCAAGGGCGGTGATGTGGCCGCCCACGCGCGGGCGTTGAGCGAGCTGGCCCGGGTGCAGGAGTACGCGGGACGGTTCGAGGAGTCGCTGCGTACGTGTCAGGAGGCGGTGGAGTGCGCGCGGCGCGCGGAGGACGTCCGGCTGCAGGCCGCGCTGCACCTCCGGCTCGCCGACACCCTGGAGCACCTCGGTGACTCCACCACCGCTCGACTGCACCGCACGGCGGCCGAGCGCATGCTGGGTGCGGAGGCCCTGGAGGGCGACACAAGGGCGGAACAGGACAGGAACGCCTGCGAAATCCGCAGTACATCCAGTGAAGATTGATGCAATGAAAGGCTAGACACGCGGAACGCCTTCATTAGACTGGCTCTGCCGCACGTTCTCCTGCGGTGTCTCCCGGTGTGCCCTGCATGCCTGGGTATGTCTTGTAATGCACCCCCCATACCCTCTGAGCCAAGGACCGTGATCGACGTGAAGGTCGGCATCCCCCGCGAGGTCAAGAACAACGAGTTCCGGGTGGCCATCACCCCCGCCGGTGTGCACGAGCTGGTGCGCAACGGCCACCAGGTCGTCATCGAGCGGGGCGCCGGCCTCGGTTCCTCGATCACGGACGAGGAGTACGTCTCCGCCGGCGCCGCGATCCTCGGCACCGCCGACGAGGTCTGGGCCACCGCCGACCTGCTGCTGAAGGTCAAGGAGCCCATCGCGGAGGAGTACCACCGCCTGCGCAAGGACCAGATCCTCTTCACCTACCTGCACCTGGCCGCCTCCAAGGAGTGCACGGACGCGCTCATCGAGTCCGGCACCACGGCCATCGCCTACGAGACCGTCGAGCTGCCGAACCGCGCCCTGCCGCTGCTCGCCCCGATGTCCGAGGTCGCGGGCCGGCTGGCCCCGCAGGTCGGCGCCTACCATCTGATGCGCGCGGCCGGCGGCCGTGGCGTGCTGCCGGGCGGTGTCCCGGGCGTGACCCCGGCCAAGGCCGTCGTCATCGGTGGCGGTGTCTCCGGCTGGAACGCCACCCAGGTCGCCGTCGGCATGGGCTTCGACGTCACCCTGCTCGACCGCGACATCAACAAGCTGCGCGAGGCCGACAAGATCTTCGGTACGAAGGTCAAGGCGATCATGTCCAACTCCTTCGAGCTGGAGAAGGCCGTCCTGGAGGCCGACCTCGTCATCGGCGCCGTCCTCATCCCGGGCGCCAAGGCCCCGAAGCTCGTCACCAACGAGCTGGTGGCCCGCATGAAGCCCGGAAGTGTCCTTGTCGACATCGCGATCGACCAGGGCGGCTGCTTCGAGGACTCCCGCCCCACCACGCACGCCGAGCCGACCTTCACGGTGCACAACTCGGTCTTCTACTGCGTCGCCAACATGCCGGGCGCGGTGCCCAACACCTCCACCAACGCCCTCACCAACGCGACGCTGCCGTACATCGTCTCCCTGGCCAACAACGGCTGGGTCGAGGCGCTGCGCCGCGACGCCGCGCTCGCCAAGGGTCTCAACACCCATGACGGCAAGGTCGTTTACAAGGAGGTCGCCGAGGCGCACGGCCTGGAGCACGTCGAGCTGGAGTCCCTGCTCGGCTGACCCAAAAGGCGATTCGTCAACACGGCTCGTCAACTGCGCGCACCCGGCCGGACCTTGCCCGACAAGGTCCGGCCGGATGTGTGTATGGTCACTTTGCGGCTCTCGGTCAACTCGCCTCGAACGTAACCCTTCGACCGATTCGCACACCGGTGAAACCTGCTGTGCGACGGCCGTACGCCCTTGACAGCGAGATGTTTCATTGCCGACACATCGTGCCGGGTCCGGCGGATTGTGTTGCTGCGAACCGCCGACACGCCATAGAGTCGCCAACCGTCGGCATGGTGCCACGCTGACCTTGTCTAGAAGTTTCCTGGTCACCAAGGAGGTAAGACGACTTGTGAATGAGTCGACATTTTCTCCCGGGGGTGGTCAACCAGGAATGCCTGTACGGGGCCAGGGCTCCGCGGGATTCGAGGCTGTCGGCTCCGTAGCTGTGCGCACCTTCGCAGCCCACCAGAGTCCGGGTCCGCAGACCGCCCGGACAGCACACCAGAGCATGGATGGCCATCACGTGAACGCCATGGCCGGCGACGGAAGTGGCGCGCCCCACAACCACTTCGCCGACTACGACGAACTGCCCGAGGGGCACTTCTACGACCCCGACGCCGAGTACGAGCCCGATCCGGAGTACGCGGCCACGCTCGCACCCGACGCGGCCCGCCAGCGCCGCGAGCGCATCGGCCCGACCGGACGCCCGCTGCCGTACTTCCCGATCCCTGGCCCGCTGACCGACCACGGCCCCGCGAAGATCATCGCGATGTGCAACCAGAAGGGCGGCGTCGGCAAGACGACGTCGACCATCAACCTGGGTGCCGCGCTCGCGGAGTACGGCCGGCGCGTGCTGCTCGTGGACTTCGACCCGCAGGGCGCGCTGTCGGTGGGCCTCGGCGTCAACCCGATGGAGCTGGACCTGACCGTCTACAACCTGCTCATGGAGCGGGGCATGTCGGCGGACGAGGTCCTGCTGAAGACGGCGGTCCCCAACATGGACCTGCTGCCCTCCAACATCGACCTGTCGGCCGCCGAGGTCCAGCTGGTCTCCGAGGTCGCCCGCGAGTCGACCCTCCAGCGCGCCCTGAAGCCGCTGATGGACGACTACGACTACATCGTCATCGACTGCCAGCCCTCGCTCGGCCTGCTCACCGTCAACGCCCTCACGGCCGCGCACAAGGTGATCGTGCCGCTGGAGTGCGAGTTCTTCGCGCTGCGCGGTGTGGCGCTGCTGACCGAGACCATCGAGAAGGTCCAGGAGCGGCTCAACCCCGAGCTGGAGCTGGACGGCATCCTCGCCACGATGTACGACTCGCGCACGGTCCACAGCCGCGAGGTCCTGGCCCGTGTCGTCGAGGCGTTCGACGACCACGTCTACCACACGGTCATCGGCCGCACGGTCCGCTTCCCGGAGACCACGGTCGCCGGTGAGCCCATCACCACCTACGCCTCCAACTCCGTCGGTGCCGCCGCCTATCGCCAGCTCGCCAGGGAGGTGCTCGCCCGGTGTCACGCCGAGTGAGTCTGCCCGGGGCCGACGAACTCTTCCGTACGACAGGGGGGACGGCGCTGCAGCCGTCGACTCCCCGCCGCGGGGCCAACGGTGAGGCCCGGGTGCCGTCTCCCGCGGGGGAGAGCGACGACGTGGCCGCCGCCGAGGACGCACCGCAGTCGGTGCCCGTCCAGGGCGGCGACGGCGAGGGCGCGGAGCATGTCGCCGCGGAGGCCGAGCAGGACGGGGCCGGCGAGTCCCGCACCCGCCCGGCGCGTCGGCAGGCGGCACAGGACGGCTCCGCCGCGGCCGCTCAGCCGCGCAAGAAGGGGCGGGCGGCGGCCCGTCGGCCCAGCGGGCGCGAGCGGCACGACGAGAAGATCACCGTGTACGTCTCCGCCGAGGAACTGATGGACCTGGAGCACGCCCGCCTGGTGCTCCGGGGTGAGCACGGGCTGGCGGTGGACCGCGGGCGCATCGTCCGCGAGGCGGTGGCCGTGGTCCTCGCCGACCTGGAGTCCCGCGGGGACGCGAGCATCCTCGTACGACGCCTGCGAGGGCGGTAGCGGTAGCCTGCGGGGGCCATGACCTCGTCCGACGTTCCCGCCTCCGCGCCCGCCTCCGGCCCTGCTGCCGGACGCCGACGTGCGCTGGGGCGGGGGCCGGGGGCTACGCCGGCCCCGCCGACGAGCGAGCCGGTGGCCGAGGCCGTGGCTCGTGCCGAGCCCGCTGGGCACAACGCCGGGGTGCCGGAAGAGCGAGCCGGAGCCGTCCCACCCGAAGCCCCCACGGCCGCCGAGCCGGAAACGCTCGCAGCCGCCCGCCTTGAGGCGTCTGTGGCTGTCGCTTCGGAAGAGCCCGTGGCCGCGGTGTCCGAGGCGCCTGGGGCCGCCGTACCCGGAGAAGCCGCGGCCGCCGAACCCGAAGAACCCCGCGACGGTGTCTTCAAGGTCCGCCTTGCCAACTTCGAGGGCCCCTTCGACCTCCTCCTCCAGCTGATCTCCAAGCACAAGCTGGACGTCACCGAGGTCGCCCTGTCGAAGGTCACCGACGAGTTCATGGCGCACATCCGGGCCATGGGGCCGGACTGGGACCTGGACCAGACGACGGAGTTCCTCGTCGTGGCCGCCACGCTGCTCGATCTGAAGGCGGCCCGGCTGCTGCCCGCCGCCGAGGTCGAGGACGAGGCCGATCTTGCCCTGCTGGAGGCCCGGGACCTGCTGTTCGCGCGGCTGCTGCAGTACCGCGCGTACAAGCAGATCGCGGACATCTTCAACCAGCGGCTCGACGAGGAAGCCCGCCGGTGGCCCCGTACCGTCGGTCTGGAACCCCAGCACGCCGAGCTGCTGCCCGAAGTCGTCATCAGCATCGGCCCCGAGGGCTTCGCCCGGCTCGCGGTCAAGGCCATGCAGCCCAAGCCCAAACCGCAGGTCTACATCGACCACATCCACGCCCCGCTGGTCAGCGTGCAGGAACAGGCCGGGATCGTGGTCGCCAGGCTGAAGGAGCTGGGCGAGGCCAGCTTCCGGGCGCTGGTCGAGGACACCGACGACACCCTCACCGTCGTCGCCCGGTTCCTCGCGCTGCTGGAGCTGTACCGCGAGAAGGCCGTCGCCCTGGAGCAGGAGGCCGCGCTCGGGGAGCTGCTGGTGCGCTGGACCGGCGGGGACACGGACGCGGCGCCGATGGTCACCGACGAGTTCGACCGGCCGCCCGAGACGCCGAAAGAGGAGAAGAAGCCGTGAGTGAGACCACCGAGCTTCCGGCCGGACCGGCGACCGTCGCCGACCTCGGCCTCAAGCCCGCCCTGGAGGCCATGCTCATGGTCGTCGACGAGCCCGCGACCGAGGAGCATCTGGCGAAGCTGCTGGAGCGGCCCAGACGGCAGGTCGCGGACGCGCTGCGGGAACTGGCCGACGAGTACGCCGTACAGGGCCGCGGCTTCGAGCTGCGGTTCGTCGCGGGCGGCTGGCGCTACTACACCCGCGCCGCCTACGCGCCCGCCGTCGAACGGCTCGTCCTGGACGGCCAGACCGCCCGGCTCACCCAGGCCGCGCTGGAGACCCTCGCGGTGGTCGCCTACCGCCAGCCGGTCAGCCGCAGCCGCGTCTCCGCCGTACGCGGGGTCAACTGTGACGGTGTGATGCGCACCCTGCTCCAGCGCGGTCTGGTCGAGGAGGCGGGCACGGAACCCGAAACAGGTGCGATCCTGTACACGACGACGAACTACTTCCTGGAGCGGATGGGCCTGCGCGGCCTGGACGAGCTTCCGGAGCTCGCGCCCTTCCTCCCGGAGGCGGAGGCGATCGAGGCCGAGACCCAGGAAGGAGTCCCGTCGTTCGACCCGGACGCGCCCGACGCGCCCGGCGTAGAGGACGCAGACGACTAAGACGGAACTTTGATGCGAAGCAGCGGCAGCGGCAAGAGTGGCGGACGCGGGAACTACCGCGGCGCCGGCAACAACCGGGACGAGCGGCAGGGGCAGGGCCGTCCCCGCAAGCCCCGCCCCGAGGAGCGCCGCTACGACGTGGGCCCCGGCGCCTCCCAGGACGGCCCCAAGTCCGGGCGCGGCGGCGCGGCCCGCGGCGGTGCCAAGGGCGGCCCCAAGCAGGCCCAGCCCCAGCGCGGCCGCACGGCGCCCGGCCGCTCCCGTGAGTACGAGGCGCGGGCCGAGGAGCGCAACCGCGAGCGCTACGCCGGCAAGAAGGACATCAAGCTGCCCAAGACCTTCCCGGGCGCCGAGCAGGAGGGCGAGCGGCTGCAGAAGGTCCTCGCGCGTGCGGGCTACGGCTCCCGGCGGGCCTGCGAGGAGCTGATCGAGCAGGCCAGGGTCGAGGTGAACGGCGAGATCGTCACCGAGCAGGGCCGCCGCGTCGACCCGGAGAAGGACGAGGTCAAGGTCGACGGCCTGACGGTCGCGACGCAGTCGTACCAGTTCTTCTCGCTGAACAAGCCCGCCGGTGTCGTCTCCACCATGGAGGACCCGGAGGGGCGCCAGTGCCTCGGTGACTACGTCACCAACCGTGAGACGCGGCTCTTCCACGTCGGCCGGCTGGACACCGAGACCGAGGGTGTCATCCTGCTGACCAACCACGGCGAGCTGGCGCATCGCCTCACGCACCCGAAGTACGGCGTGAAGAAGACCTACCTCGCCGCGATCGTCGGCCCGATCCCGCGCGACCTGGGCAAGAAGCTCAAGGACGGCATCCAGCTGGAGGACGGGTACGCGCGCGCGGACCACTTCCGGGTCGTCGAGCAGACCGGCAAGAACTATCTGGTCGAGGTGACCCTCCATGAGGGCCGCAAGCACATCGTCCGCCGCATGCTGGCCGAGGCCGGCTTCCCGGTCGAGAAGCTGGTGCGCACCGCCTTCGGTCCGATCACCCTGGGCGACCAGAAGTCGGGCTGGCTGCGCCGGCTGTCCAACACCGAGGTCGGCATGCTGATGAAGGAAGTCGACCTCTGATCGCTTGCGCCTGCTCACCATCCCCCTTTACTGTCAACGTGACGATAAAGGGGGATGGTGTTTCTATGTCCAAGCGCGCGGCCACCGGGGCGCTGATCGGCCTCGCTCTCGGGGACGCCCTCGGCTTCCCGACCGAATTCAACGACGTGCCCTCGATCCTCGCCAAGTGCGGGCCCTGGCGGGAGATGGAGCTGCCGAAGCGGGCCTTCGTCTCCGACGACACCCAGATGACCCTCGCCGTCGGGCGGGCCCTGCGCACGGCCACGGAACGCGGCTACCTCGCGCCCAAGCGGCTGGAGCGGCCGCTGCGCGAGGAGTTCGTGGACTGGTTCCACTCGCCCGAGAACAACCGGGCCCCGGGCAACACCTGCCTGACCGCGTGCAACCTGCTCGTCGAGGAGCGGCGGCCGTGGCAGGACGCCAGCCAGACCGGCTCCAAGGGCTGCGGGGCCAACATGCGCGTCGCCCCGGTCGGGCTCGCCCCCGGCCTGAGCGACGCCCAGCGCTCCGGCGCCGCCCAGTTGCAGTCCGCGCTCACCCACGGCCACCCCACCGCGCTCGCCGCCTCCGACCTCACCGCCCACGCCGTCCACCTGCTCGCCCGGGGGACGGATCCGGCGGGGCTCGTCGGACAGCTGCGCTCGTACGCGCTCGACCACCGCACCCACTACGACCACACCTGGCTCGGCGACCTGTGGACCCGCGCCCAGGACCCCAGCGCCGAACACTTCATCGCGCGCGGCTGGGACGAGTGCCTCGCGGTCCTCGACCGGCTCCAGGAGGCCGTGCGGACCGCCTCCCCGGAGACCGACCCGTGCCTGGCCACCGGGGCCGGCTGGATCGCCGAGGAGGCCCTCGCCACCGGGCTGCTGTGCTTCCTGCTCTTCCCCGACGAGCCCGTCACCGCCCTGCGCCGGGCCGCCTGCTCCTCCGGCGACTCCGACTCCATCGCCTGCCTCACCGGCGCCTTCGCGGGAGCCTGGCTGGGCGCGGACGCCTGGCCCGCCGACTGGGCCGGGCGGATCGAGTACCGAGGGGACCTGTTGACGCTCGGAGCGCTCTGGGACGCTTAGGTCCATGATCGAAGACCTCGACCTCGCGCCCGTGGTCGCCGAACAGCCCGACCCGCTGCTGTTCGCGACCGTCTCCGGAGCCCACCTCTACGGCTTCCCCTCGCAGGACTCCGACGTGGACCTGCGCGGCGTCCATCTGCTCCCCGCCGCCGACCTCGTCGGCCTGCGCGAGCCGGAGGAGACCCGCTCACGGGCCTGGGTGCGGTTCGGTGTCGAGCTGGACCTCGTCACCCACGACCTGCGCAAGTTCGTCCGGCTGATGCTCCGGCGCAACGGCTATGTGCTGGAGCAGCTGCTGTCGCCCCTGGTCGTGCACACCGGCGACACGCACCAGGAGCTGGCCGCGCTGGCGCCCGGTGTCCTCACCGGCCACCACGCCCACCACTACCGCGGGTTCGCGGTGACGCAGTGGCGGCTGTTCGAGAAGACCGGCGAACTCAAGCCGCTGCTCTACACGTTCCGGGTGCTGCTCACCGGCATCCACCTCATGCGCAGCGGCGAGATCCAGGCCCATCTGCCCACGCTGCTGGGCGAGATCGACGCCCCCGGCTATCTGCCCGAGCTGATAGCCGCCAAGGCGGAGCGGGAGCACGGCACCGCCGAGATCGCCCACGCGCGCGTGGAGGCCGATGTGGAGCGGCTGCACGCCCTGCTCGACGAGGCCCAGGCCGCCTCAGCCCTCCCCGACGCGCCCACCGCGTACGACGCCCTGCACGACCTCGTGGTCCGCGTGCGTCTGCAGGGCTGAGTCCCGGCGCACCCGGAACAGAAAGCCCGCCACGCGCGCGTGGTCCGGCTCCGCCGGCAGCGGGGTGCGGTGCAGGGCCTGCTCCGCCTGTGCCGCCAGCCGGGCCATGCGGGACTCGATCTCCGCCCAGGAGACCTCGCCGCGCTTCACCGCCAGCAGCCACTCGCGCCGGTCGCCGACGTCGATCCGCAGCTCGCCGGTGCGCAGCAGATCGCGGGCGGTCAGCAGCAGGCGCAGCAGATGCATGGCGTGCTTCCAGCGCGGCGCGCCGGTCCTGCGTACGTCGGCGTCCAGCTTGCGGCGCTGGCCGACGGCGTAGCGGGTGAAGGTGTCGTAGACCTTCCGGGAGAGGAAGGCGTCGCGCAGGGACAGCAGCTCCCGGCCGGTGTCGTCCACGTGCTCCACCAGCGGCGAGTGCAGGCATTCCAGGATGTTCGGATTGCCGCGTAGCGCCAGCTCGCAGAACCGCTCCAGCTCCCAGGAGAACTGCTCCTCGCCCGGCCCCTCCACATGCGTCGGCGGCTTCTCGAACCGCCAGAACAGGGGAGTGGGGGCGAGGAACACGCCCCGCCGGTCGGTGTCGCTCGCGTCCGTGGCCAGGCCGAAGGCACGGGAGCCCATGACACAGGCGTAGATCGTGTGGTCGCGCACCAGGGCTTCGGGCTCCATGCCCGGAGCGTACGCGGACCCTCACACGAGTTTGATCGAATTTCCCTGCACCTTGATCGACTTCCCGGGCAGCGGCCGTTTCGCGGGACCGTGCGCCACCGTGCCGTCGGCGATGTGGAACTTGCTGCCGTGACACGGGCAGTCGATCGTGCCGTCCGCGACCCTGCTCACCGTGCAGCCCAGGTGGGTGCAGATCGCCGAGAAGGCCTTGAAGTCGCCCTTGGACGGCTGCGTGACGACGACCTTCTGGGCCTTGAAGACCTTGCCGCCGCCCTCCGGGATGTCGCTGGTCTTGCCCAGGTCCGTTCCGGTGCCGGCGGTCTTGACGCCGCTTCCGCTCACCGTGTTTCCACTCTCTGCGCTGCTGGGGCTCTTGACGCTGCCGCCGCTCTTGTTGCCGCTCCCGCACGCCGTCACGGGTACGGCGAGTGCCACCGCCGCGCCCGTCACCAGAACCGCCCGCCGCTTCACGTCCTCGGCCATGCCAGCCTCCGTACAGATGCCTCAATCGGTCGATACCGGACTTTTGGCATCGTCTCAGCGATCGGGCGCCGTGCGCCCGGCCCGCACGGGCTGACTACGCTGGACGGACCAACGACAGATCCGGATGTCAGCGAGGAGCAGCACCGTGGCGGTACGAGCGGTCCGTGGGGCCGTCCAACTGGAGCGGGACGAGGCCGGGCACATGGACGAGCAGGTCGGCACTCTGCTCACCGCCGTCCTGGAGCGCAACGGACTGACCGCCGACGACCTCATCAGTATCTGGTTCACGGCCACCCCCGACCTGCACAGCGACTTCCCGGCCGCCGCCGCCCGCAAGCTCGGCATCGTGGACGTCCCGCTGATCTGCGCCCAGGAACTCGACATCGAGGGCGCCATGCCCCGGGTCGTACGGATCCTCGCCCACATCGAGTCCGACAGGCCCCGCGCCGACATCAACCACGTCTACCTCGGCGCCGCGGCCGCCCTGCGCAAGGACATCGCCCAGTGAGAACCGCACTCGTCATCGGCACCGGCCTCATCGGCACCTCCGCCGCCCTGGCCCTCGTCCAGCGCGGCGTCACCGTCCACCTCGCCGACCACGACCCCCAGCAGGCCCGTACGGCGGCCGCGCTGGGCGCCGGCACCGACGAGGCCCCCGACGGACCGGTCGACCTCGCGCTCGTGGCCGCTCCGCCCGCGCTCGTGGCCGGCGTGCTCGCCGACGCCATGCGCCGGGGTGTGGCCCGCGGCTACCTGGACGTGGCCAGCGTCAAGGGCGGCCCGCGCCGCGAGCTGGAGGCGCTCGGCCTGGACCTGTCGGCGTACATCGGCACGCACCCCATGTCCGGCCGGGAGAAGTCCGGCCCGCTGGCCGCGACCGGTGACCTCTTCGAGGGCCGCCCCTGGGTGCTGACCCCGACCCGGGACACCGACACCGAGGTGCTGAACCTCGCTCTGGAGCTGGTCTCGCACTGCCGGGCCGTACCGGTCGTCATGGACGCCGACGCCCACGACCGCGCCGTGGCCCTCGTCTCCCACATGCCCCACCTGGTGTCCAGCATGGTCGCCGCGCGCCTGGAGCACGCCGAGGAGGCCGCCGTACGGCTGTGCGGGCAGGGCATCCGGGACGTGACCCGGATCGCCGCCTCCGACCCGCGCATGTGGATCGACATCCTGTCCGCGAACCCCGGCCCGGTCGCCGACCTGCTCTCCGACGTCGCAGCCGACCTGGACGAGACCGTACGGGCCCTGCGCGCCCTGCAGTCCGCCGACGAGACCGAGCGGCACAAGGGCAGCACCGGCATCGAGGACATGCTGCGCCGCGGCAACGCGGGCCAGGTGCGGGTACCCGGCAAGCACGGCAGCGCCCCACGCGTGTACGAGACCGTCGTCGTCCTCATCGACGACCAGCCCGGCCAGCTGGCCCGCATCTTCGCCGACGCGGGGCGGGCCGGGGTCAACATCGAGGACGTCCGCATCGAGCACGCCACCGGGCAGCAGGCCGGTCTGGTCCAGCTCTCCGTCGAGCCGAAGGCGGCGGCGGTGCTGCAGGAGGCGCTGCGGGAGCGGGGCTGGGCGCTGCGGCAGTAGGGGCACCCTGCGCCGAACGGCGGTCGTCCGTTCGGGTCACCCGCACCCAGTAACCTTGTGCAGGGCGCTCTCGCTCCCCGCACCCCGCCCACACCGCACCAGGAAGGTGTCCCTCCGTGGAAAACGGCGCCGCCCCGACCGCCAAGCCCGTGATCGTCGCGATCGACGGCCCCTCCGGCACGGGCAAGTCGAGCACGTCGAAGGCCGTGGCCGCGCAGCTCGGCCTGAGCTACCTGGACACCGGCGCCCAGTACCGGGCGATCACCTGGTGGATGGTGACCAACGGCATCGACCTGGAGGACCCGACCGCCGTCGCCGCCGTCGCGGGCAAGCCGGAGATCGTCTCCGGCACCGACCCCGACAAGCCGACCATCACGGTCGACGGCGTGGACGTGGCCGGCCCGATCCGCACCCAGGAGGTCACCTCCAAGGTCAGCGCGGTCAGCGCGGTGCCCGAGGTGCGCGCGCTGATCACCGAGCTGCAGCGCTCGATCGCCGCCGGCGCGGAGCACGGCATCGTGGTCGAGGGCCGGGACATCGGTACGACCGTCCTGCCGGACGCCGACCTGAAGATCTTCCTCACCGCCTCCCCGGAGGCCCGCGCGGCCCGCCGCAACGGCGAGCTGAAGGGCGCCGACATCAACGCCACCCGCGAGGCCCTGATCAAGCGGGACGCGGCCGACTCCTCCCGCACGACCTCGCCGCTCGCCAAGGCGGACGACGCGGTCGAGGTGGACACCACCGAGCTCACCCTCGCCCAGGTCATCGAGTGCGTCGTCACCCTGGTCGAGGAGAAGCGGGCGGGGAAGTGACCCAGCCGTCCGTGCCCTCCGCGAAGGGCGCCGAGGTCGGGCGGCGCATCGGCGTCGGCCTGATGTACGGCCTGTGGCAGCCGAGGGTGCTCGGCGCCTGGAAGGTGCCGGCCACCGGCCCGGCGATCTTCGCGGTGAACCACTCCCACAACATCGACGGCCCGATGGTCATGGGCGTGGCACCCCGGCCGACGCACTTCCTGATCAAGCAGGAGGCGTTCGTCGGCCCGCTGGGCTCCTTCCTGACCGGCATCGGCCAGCTGAAGGTGGACCGCGCCTCCGCCGACCGCACCGCCATCAGCCAGGCCCTCGGCGTCCTTGAGGCCGGCGGCGTGCTGGGCATCTTCCCGGAGGGCACCCGCGGCGAGGGCGACTTCGCCGCGCTGCGGGCCGGGCTCGCCTACTTCGCCGTACGCAGCGGGGCGCCGATCGTGCCCATCGCGGTGCTGGGAAGCGCGGAGCAGCCCGGGCGGTTGATAAAGGCGCTGCCCCCGCTGCGCTCCCGGGTCGACGTCGTCTTCGGCGACCCCTTCGACGCGGGCGACGGCAGTGGGCGGCGTACGCGCAAGGCGCTGGACGAGGCGACCGAGCGCATCCAGAAGCAGCTCACCAGCCACCTGGAAAACGCCAGGCGCCTGACCGGGCGTTAGGGCCTGCCCAGCGGATCATGCCGCTGAGCGGATACCGTTGATTTCCTCCGGCCTGATCCGTCGGACAGGCCCGAGCGACACTTGAGTAGTGGATCTGCCGGTACGAACCGGGACGATCCACCGATCACCACGATGAACGACGAGGTACGGACTACATGAACGACGACATCCAGCCCGGCGACTCGGCTGAGCACGAGTACGACCACGGGGCTCTCGGCGACGCCGAGTACGCGGAGTTCATGGAGCTCGCCGCGGAAGAGGGCTTCGACATCGAGGACGTCGAGGGCGCCATCGAGGCGGCGGGTCACGGCCCGCTGCCCGTGCTCGCCGTCGTCGGCCGCCCCAATGTCGGCAAGTCGACCCTGGTGAACCGGATCATCGGCCGCCGCGAGGCGGTCGTCGAGGACAAGCCGGGCGTCACCCGCGACCGCGTGACCTACGAGGCCGAGTGGGCGGGCCGCCGCTTCAAGGTCGTCGACACCGGCGGCTGGGAGCAGGACGTCCTCGGCATCGACGCCTCCGTCGCCGCCCAGGCCGAGTACGCGATCGAGGCGGCCGACGCGGTCGTCTTCGTCGTGGACGCCAAGGTCGGCGCGACCGACACCGACGAGGCGGTCGTCCGGCTGCTGCGCAAGGCCGGCAAGCCCGTCGTGCTGTGCGCCAACAAGGTCGACGGCCCGAGCGGCGAGGCCGACGCGGCGTACCTGTGGAACCTGGGCCTCGGCGAGCCGCACCCCGTCTCCGCCCTGCACGGCCGCGGCACTGGCGACATGCTGGACGCCGTCCTGGAGGCGCTGCCCGAGGCACCCGAGCAGACCTTCGGCGCCGGCGCCATCGGCGGCCCCCGCCGTGTCGCGCTCATCGGCCGCCCCAACGTCGGCAAGTCCTCCCTGCTGAACAAGGTGGCCGGCGAGGAGCGCGTCGTCGTCAACGAACTGGCGGGCACCACCCGCGACCCGGTCGACGAGATGATCGAACTCGGCGGCAAGACCTGGAAGTTCGTGGACACCGCCGGTATCCGCAAGCGCGTCCACCTCCAGCAGGGCGCCGACTACTACGCCTCCCTGCGCACCGCGGCGGCCGTGGAGAAGGCCGAGGTCGCGGTCGTCCTCATCGACGCCGCCGACAGCATCTCGGTGCAGGACCAGCGGATCGTCACGATGGCCGTCGAGGCGGGCCGCGCCCTGGTCCTCGCCTACAACAAGTGGGACACCCTCGACGAGGAGCGCCGCTACTACCTGGAGCGGGAGATCGAGACCGAGCTCGGCCAGGTCGCCTGGGCGCCCCGGGTGAACGTCTCGGCGCGCACCGGCCGCCACATGGAGAAGCTGGTCCCGGCGATCGAGACCGCCCTGGCCGGCTGGGAGACGCGCGTTCCCACCGGCCGCCTCAACGCCTTCCTCGGCGAGCTGGTCTCGGCCCACCCGCACCCGGTCCGCGGTGGCAAGCAGCCGCGCATCCTGTTCGGCACCCAGGCCGGCACCAAGCCCCCGCGCTTCGTCCTCTTCGCCTCCGGCTTCATCGAGGCGGGCTACCGCCGCTTCATCGAGCGCCGGCTGCGCGAGGAGTTCGGTTTCGAGGGCACCCCGATCCACATCTCGGTGCGGGTGCGCGAGAAGCGCGGCGCGAAGAAGAAGTAGTACTGCTACGACGCGCAGGGCTGCCCCCGACCGAAAGGCCGGGGGCAGCCCTGTCGCATCTCACACGCCCCGGCGTGGCCCCGGCGGCAGTGCTGCCGGGGCCACGTAGTGCATCCCGGTCTCCTGCGGCTGCGGCCGGCCGACCGTGCCGACCCGCTGCCACTGCGACTGCTGCCGCGCGCTGTAGGCCCCGGCGCTGTAGGCGCTGTACGAGCTGCTGAACGACCCCGAGCGAGGGCCCCCGTAGGAGCCCGCACCCGGCAGATTCCCGAAGGCGCTGAACCTCAGCTCCTCCTCACCACTGCGGTCACCCGGCAGCGTACGGAAGGTCCTGACCCACTCCGCGTAGAGCGTGTCGTAGATCGGCGTGGCCGACAGCCCACCCGACGGCTCATGAGCGGCCCTGGCGGACGGCACGGAGGCGAAGGCGGACCGGCGTGGAGGGGGAGTGTCGTATGCGTGCACGTATGTCCCAACGACGGCGCCTTTGAAGGGATGCGGTCACTGCAACCGCTTTTGGGGGCGCGGGGCTGTCACGTACCCGCAAGAGGCAGTGCCGCAGCCACCAGCTTCCCGGCCGCCGCGGCCTTGTCGAGAGACTCCCGCAGCAGATCCTCCCTCGGCTGCCGCCCGATCGACCCCACAGGTGCCGCGAACATCAGCACCTGCTGGTGCTTGTTGGCGGCGGCCCGCCAGCTGTCGGTCACCTGCAGCGGCTGATGCGCCTGCCACCAGGCCACGGGCTGCCCGCCGTTCGCCGAAGGCTGGAGCACCGCGTGCAGCTGGCCCACGGCGAGCAGCACCGACCAGCCGTGCAGCACCGGCGGCACGGACGTCAGCTCGGTCATCGGCGTGTATCCCTGCTCGATGAGCAACGGAAGGAAGTCGTCACCGGGCCCGCTGGTGCCCGGGCGCACGATCGGCGTGGTCGGCTCGACGACGAGCGCGGGGTGCAACTCGCCCTCGATCAGGACGAGTCCGCTGGTCACGCCGAGCACCGCCTGCTCGGGCACGGACTTCTGCGGCTCGCCGGCGGCTGCGGCCCCGCCGGCGACACCGCCGATGGACCGCACGGCACCCTGCAACTGCTCCTCGGTGACCTGGACGACCTGCGAGGGCAGGCAACTGGCGTGGGCGAAGGCGAGGACGGCGGTCTCGTCGCCGACGAACAGAACGGTGCTGGTGCGCTCCTGCTCGGAGTCGCCCGGGGTGCGGCAGGAGGTGCAGTCGTAACTGCCCGGGGCGTTCTCTCCGGCGAGCAGCCGGTCGGCTTCTTCGTCGCCGATCTCGGCGCGTACGGCGTCACTCACGTCGAGCATGCGCGGCACGGTGGCTCCCTCGGGATGTGGTGCTGGGTCGGCAGGGTGGCTCCCGGCCGATGAGCCCCGGGGTGTCCGGGCTCATGAAGAAGACAACGGACGTCCTGTGGTGGGAGTCACGCCCCGACGCGGACCGGTTCGCACCAACCGCCGCGCACGGTCACCGGTCGTGCGGAATCGGCCACTCATCGTCAACTCCCCGTCCAGTCAAGGAGCTTGGACGGGTGAAGAGAATCACAGATTGCTGTGGAGGCTGGTCGACAAATCAGGAAATCAGCGGATGTAGTGGGTGGCCGAAAATCACCGCTACCTGCGGTAACCGCCAACTGGCCTGGACCGACGGGGAGTTGGTTGATTCCGACGGGTCACTCTCCCTAGATTCCTCCGCCGTGTGCAGCGAGCACCGCTCGGGTACGTCCACCGCCCGGCACCGGCAGCAGATACGCCGGCACCGGTCCACGGCGGACGGGGCGGGCGCGAGGAACCGCGTTCATGCGCGGCGAGGCGTGCCTCGCCTGGGGGATCCCGGGTTCGTGGAGAGGGAATTACATGTCCGAGTGTGCCGATACCACCCGTAGCACCGCCCGTCAGGACGGCGCCCGCAAGGGCCGTACGACAGCCGCGCTCGCCGGAGCCGCGCTGCTGGCCCCACTGGGGCTGCTGGCCGCGACCGGCAACGCGGCCGCGGCGGACAACGGGGTGTGGGACCGCATCGCCCAGTGCGAGAGCGGCGGCAACTGGCACATCAACACCGGCAACGGCTACTACGGCGGACTCCAGTTCTCCGCCTCGACCTGGCGCGCGTACGGCGGCACCGCCTACGCCCCGACGGCCGACCAGGCCTCCAGGAGCGCGCAGATCGCCGTCGCCACCAAGGTCCAGCAGGCCCAGGGCTGGGGCGCCTGGCCCGTCTGTTCGGGCCGCGCCGGAGCCTATGGCGCGGCTCCGGCGGCCGACCACACCGGCTCCTCCGGTACGGCGTCCGCCACAGCCGACTCGAAGGGCGTGACGACGAAGTCCGCCCCGGCCGAGCGGCCCGCCCCGGCGAAGACGCCGGAACGCGCGGAGAACCACCAGGGCCGCAGCGCCGCGCGCGGTGACTACACCGTCCGCGAGGGGGACACCCTGAGCGCCATCGCCGAACGGCACGGCACCACCTGGCAGCGGATCTACGCCGCCAACAAGAAGGTCATCGGCGACGACCCGAACCTGATCCTGCCGGGCCAGCGCCTGGCACTCTGAGCGCCGAGCACCCGCAGGACAGCCGCCGCCCGTCGAGGGCGGCGGCTGTCCGCGTCGGTGCCGTTGTGCTGAATCCGTGAATATTCCTATGCGCTGTCAGCTGCCGTGACATCGTGCCGGATTGCTGGGGGAATCCTGTCCCGGAAGCGCCTCGATCCCCGCCGCGGCGGCTTTCCGCCGGGCATTTCGAAGCGGCTCCGCGGGGGGCGTGAATTCCGTTCGATTGCGCTGACAAGCCCGGCGGAAACCCTCGTACGTGTGAACCGTTTCGCCGGAAACACCGGCCGGGAAGCTGTGACAGAAGTGTGACCCGGTGCGTAAGTTCCTCTTACCTTGCTAGCTTGGTGGCATGGCATCGATCCCCACTCCGCCGGCGGAGCCCCAGGACAGTCCGGACGGTTACGTCGGCCTCGACGCCGCCGACGCCGAGCGGCTCGCTCGGCAGCGGGGCTGGTCGACGGTACGGTCGCTGCCGCCGGGCGCGATCATCACCATGGAGTACCGGGTGGGACGGCTGAACTTCGAGGTGCGCGACGGCCGGGTGGCCCGCGCCTGGAAGGGCTGAACGCCCCACCGACGGCACAGAAGGTGAAGGCCCCGCTCCTGAACGGGAGACGGGGCCTTCGTCGTACTGCGGGGCGGTGGTGCGTACCGGGGCCCGCTGTCGCCGGGGAGAGGGGGTGTCAGCCGCCCGTCAGGGGGCGGGCCGGCTGGGAGGTGCCGCGTGGGACGCGGTGGTCGGTGTGCGGCGGGCGGCGGCTGCCCACCGGGGTGACCGGGCTGCGCTCCGAGCGGGTCGTGTGCGGTCCGGGAGCCAGGTGCGCCAGCCCCCGCGAGGCCCGGGTCGAGGCGACCGGCTCGCGCTCCGGGGACGGCTGCCCGGCCGGCGCTGCGCTGCGCGGCTTGAGCACCACCGGGGTGACCGGGACGACCGGTTCGGCCACGGGCCGGCCGCGGCGGGCCCGCCAGCGGTCGCGCAGGTCGAACAGCCAGTCCTCGGTCCGGGCGATCAGCGGCTCGCACCACGGCAGCGCGAGCAGGATCAGCAGACCCGCGGCCCAGCCCAGCAGCACGTCGCTCAGCCAGTGCGTACCGAGGTAGACGGTGGTGAGGCCGACGCCGAGCGCGGTGATCGCCGACAGCGCCGACAGCCAGCGGCGCGCCCGCGGAGTGGAGGCCAGATACGCCAGGATTCCCCAGGTCACCACCGCGTTGGCGGTGTGGCCGCTGGGGAATATATCGCCGCCCAGGCCCATCTCGTTCGAGCCGATCACGGTCGCGTAGTGCGGACCGAGGCGCCCCATCCCGTACTTGGCGGCGCCGACCGTGATGTTGAGCAGCAGCAGCGAGGCGGCCAGGGTCAGCAGCGGGCGGAGCGTGTGCTGCCGCCAGGAGCGCCAGCCGAGCCAGGCCGCGACCATCACGGCGGTGGGGCCGCGCTGGCCGAGCACCACGTAGTAGTCGAGGAAGGCGTGGATCTGCGGCCACTGCTGGTACGGCCGGAAGAACATGACCTGCCAGTCGAGCCGGACCAGCCAGGACGTGATCACGACGGCCCACACGATCGCCAGGTAGAAAGCCAGGGTCGCCGTGAACAGAACGACCCGGTGCCGGCTCATCCTCGGGACATCGATGTGGGCCGGTCGTTCCGGCTCACGGTCGAGTCTGGCGAACACCCGGTCCAGCCGACGGGTGAGGTTTCGTTCGGTACGCACCCAATCGACGTTACAGCGAGTGAGCTGTGAACCCCGTCGAAACAGCGGCTTTGTGATGACGATGTGATGTGGCAAAGCTCTCAAGGATCGCTCGAATTCCGGGGATTCCGCAATCTTGTGACCTTGCCGCCATCAATTCCTTTGATCATGCCGGGTGTTGTTTATATAGCGCTTATGAATGCGTTAACCCGGTACTGACGCGGAATTCTCCACGGCGTCACCGGCCGGAGAAGTTGATCATGGTGGACCGGAGCCGTTCAGCCAGAACGCCCCGTAGACCGCCGCGACGACCGCCAGAACCACCGTGACCAGCACGGACTTCGGCGTGCGCGACCGGGCCAGGGCGCGGGCGAGCGGCAGCAGCACCGGGAAGGCGGGCAGCAGCAGCCGGGGCTTGGAGCCGAAGTAACTCGACGCGCACAGGGCGAGTGCGAGGACGACACCCGTGTACACCAGCAGCGCGACCGGCTGACGCTGCCGGATGCCGGTGACATAGAGCCACAGCAGCAGGGCGACTCCGACGATCAGGCCGGCACCGGCGAGCGCGGACGGAAATGACGTGAACTTGTCGGCCACGAAACGCGCGAAGGCATAGCCGCCGTCGAACCCGTTGCGCCAGCCGGCCTGGACGTCCAGATAGCCGAGCGGACCCTTGCCGGTGCGGTGCCCGACCCAGAGGACGTAACCGGCGGCCCCGAGCGGAGCGAGCAGCATGCCGAGGACGCGGCGCCCGGCCGGCGCCCGCGCGCCGGGCGTGCGGCGGTCCCGTACGAAGGAGAGCGCGCCCGTGACCCACACCGCCGCGACCACCGCCGCCCCCACCGGCCGGGTCAGCCCGGCCAGCGCCGTGAGCACTCCGGCGCTCACCCACCGCCCGGTCAGCAGCGCGTACAGCGCCCAGGCCGCGAGCGCCGTGAACAGTGACTCGCTGTACGCCATCGACTGCACGATCCCCACGGGCAACACGGCCCACAGCAGTACCGCGCAGAGCCCCGCCCGCGTGCCGTACACCCGGTCCGCGACCGCGAAGATCCCTGCCGCCGCGGCCAGTGACGCGAGCAGGCTGACCGTGAAACCCGCGTCCGCGTACGACAGCGGTGTGACCGCGTGCAGCAGCCGCTCCAGCCAGGGCAGCAGCGGGAAGAACGCCAGGTTGGAGTGGACGTCGCCGTTCGGCAGCCGTACCTCGTAGCCGTACCCCAGCTCGGCGACCCGGGTGTACCAGAGGGCGTCCCAGCGCGCGGTCAGCAAGGTGTACGCGCTCGTGCCGCGCGCGGCGCTCCACACCGCCAGCACCACCAGCCCCAGGGCGCGCACCGCCGCATAGCCCAGCAGGGCCGGGGTCGCCCGGCGCAGCAGAGGGGCGCGGAGCTCGGCCGCGCGCAGGTCAAGAACGGTCACGGGCTCGATTATCGAACGGCCGGGGAACCGGAACCGTCCCCGGGGCGTGGTCAAGGGGAGATGAAGTGGCGTACGCCACACGGGTTCCGTCGAGCGTGTGAGAGGTCCGCCACGTGTGCGCGCGGCGGACTCGCGTACGCTGACGAGTCACCCGCGTGGGTTCGAGCGGGCCGGAGACGCCGCTCCTCTCCGGCCGTACGACAGGGAAGTCCCCACCCCGTCGTCCGCCGCACGCGAGGGATCAGCTGGGAGGTACGCACATGTCCGGGACGACCACGGCCGCCATGCGGCCGCGCCACCGGGCGGCGGCCGGGGCCGGCGCCAACCGCTGGGTCGTCCTCGTCGTCCTCTGCGTCAGCCTGCTGCTCGTCGCCCTCGACGCGACCGTGCTGCACGTGGCGGTCCCCGCCGTCACCGCGGACCTCAGGCCCGGCGCCATAGAACTGCTCTGGATCGTCGACGTCTATCCACTGGTCTGCGCCTCGCTGCTGATCCTCTTCGGCACGCTCGGCGACCGGATCGGCCGCAGACGCGTCCTGCTGCTCGGCTACGGCCTCTTCGGTGTCGCCTCCGCCGTGGCCGCCTTCGCGCCGACCGCCGAGACACTCATCCTGGCCCGCGCGCTGCTCGGCGTCGGCGGCGCCATGATCATGCCGGCCACGCTGTCGATCCTCCGCCAGGTCTTCCCCGACCGGCGCGAGCGCGCGCTCGCCATCGGCGTCTGGAGCGCGGTCGCGGCCGTCGGCGCGGCGGTCGGCCCGCTGCTCGGCGGCTTTCTGCTGGAGCACTTCTGGTGGGGCGCGGTCTTCCTCGTCAACATCCCGCTGATGCTGGTCAGTCTGCCGGTCGGCCGGATCCTGCTGCCCGAGTCCCGGGGCGAGCGCACCGGTCCCTGGGACGTGTCCGGCGCCCTGATGGCGGCCGGCGGTCTGTTCGGTGTCGTCCTCGGGGTGAAGCGGCTGGGCGGCGGAGAGGCACCGGCGAGCCCCTTCACCGTGCTGCCGCTGCTGATCGGCGCGGCCCTCCTCTTCTTCTTCGTACGGCGGCAGCGGCGGCTGCCGCATCCGCTGGTGGACCTGCGGATGTTCCGCCGGCCCGCGTTCAGCACCTCGGTGGGCTGCATCGTGCTGGCGATGCTCGCGCTGGTCGGCCTGGAGCTGATCGCCGCGCAGTATCTGCAGCTGGTGCTCGGCCTGTCGCCGCTGCGGACGGGCCTCAGGCTGCTGCCGCTGACCGTCGCGGCGATGGCAGCGGGCCTCGCGGGCGCACGGATGCTGCGCCGCTTCGGGCCGCGCCGGATGGTGTGCGCCGGCTTCCTGCTGACCGCCGCCGCGGTGCTGACGCTCACCGCGATGGGCGGCGGCGACAACGCCCCGCTGCTGCTGTCCGGTTTCGTGCTGCTCGGCTTCGGCCTGGAGACCACGCTCTTCGGGGCGTACGAGTCGATGCTCAGCGAGGCTCCGGCGGACCAGGCCGGCGGCGCGGCCGCGATCGGCGAGACGTCGTACCAACTCGGCGCCGGCATCGGCATCGCGCTGCTCGGCAGCGTGATGAACGCGGCCTACGCCCCCGGGCTGCGGTCGGTTCCGGGTGTTCCGCGGCACGCCTCGCGCGCGGCCGGGCACTCGATCGGCGAGGCCTACGACGTCGCCGGGCGGCTCGGCGGCGACACCGGGGCCGCGCTGCGCCTGGCCGCACGGGACTCCTTCGTGCACGGCCTGCATGTGACGCTGCTGGTCAGCGCTGGGCTGTTGCTGCTGGGATCGGTGATCGCGCTGCGGCTGCCGCGGATCATGCAGTGCGGGGAGCCCGCGGCGCCGGTGGAGCTGCCCGCGCCGAGGGAAGAGGTGCCGAGGGAAGAGATGCCCAGGGAAGAGGTGCAGTCCCGCGTCTCGGCCTGACGTACTGGACGTGCGGGACACGGCACCGTAACGTCGGCCGCAAAAAGTGACTAGCAGTGCTAGTTTTCTGTGCCGGAGGGTGTCCCATGTCCGCGTCCTCGAAGTTGCCCCCCTTCGATCCCGCCGACCCGCTCGGGATCGACGACCTGCTGGAACCGGAAGACCTGGCCGTGCGGGACACCGTGCGGGCCTGGGCGGCGGACCGTGTGCTGCCGCACATCGCCGAGTGGTACGAGGCAGGGGAGCTGCCCGGCATTCGCGAGCTGGCGAAGGAACTCGGCGGGATCGGCGCCCTCGGCATGTCCCTGACCGGCTACGGCTGCGCCGGCGCGACGGCCGTGCAGTACGGCCTGGCCTGTCTGGAGCTGGAGGCCGCCGACTCCGGCATCCGCTCCCTGGTCTCCGTGCAAGGCTCGCTCGCCATGTACGCGATCCACCGGTTCGGCAGCGAGGAGCAGAAGCTCCAGTGGCTGCCCCGCATGGCGTCCGGCGAGGTCATCGGCTGCTTCGGACTGACCGAGCCCGACCATGGCTCCGACCCCGCCGCCATGCGTACCCGTGCCAAGCGTGACGGCGCCGACTGGATCCTCAACGGCCGCAAGATGTGGATCACCAACGGCTCGGTCGCCGGGGTGGCCGTCGTCTGGGCGCAGACCGAGGACGGCATCCGCGGCTTCGTCGTCCCCACCGACACCCCCGGCTTCTCGGCGCCGGAGATCAAGCACAAGTGGTCGCTGCGCGCCTCCGTCACCAGTGAACTCGTCCTGGACGACGTACGGCTGCCCGCAAACGCCGTACTCCCGGAGGTCACCGGACTGCGCGGCCCGCTCAGCTGTCTGTCCCATGCCCGCTACGGCATCGTCTGGGGCGCGATGGGCGCGGCGCGCAGCAGTTTCGAGGCGGCCCTCGACTACGCCAGGTCGCGCGAGCAGTTCGGGCGGCCCATCGGCGGCTTCCAGCTCACCCAGGCCAAACTCGCCGACATGGCGGTCGAACTGCACAAGGGAATCCTGCTCGCCCACCATCTCGGGCGGCGGATGGACGCCGGCCGCCTGCGCCCCGAGCAGGTCAGCTTCGGCAAGCTCAACAACGTCCGCGAGGCCATCGAGATCTGCCGTACGGCGCGGACGATCCTCGGTGCCAACGGGATCTCCCTCGAATACCCCGTGATGCGGCACGCGACCAACCTGGAATCGGTGCTCACCTACGAGGGCACCGTCGAGATGCACCAGCTCGTGCTGGGCAAGGCGCTCACCGGGCTCGACGCCTTCCGGTGAGTCCCAGGAGGCAGGGCCGGCGTGCGGCCCTGCCTCAGCTCTGGTTGTAGAAGCCGTCCTCGCGACGCGCCGCCGGCTCACCGCTGACGATCTCGGTGTTGGCCGGCGTCAGCAGGAAGACCCGGGTCGCCACCCGCTCGATCGTGCCGTGCAGACCGAAGGTCAGCCCTGCCGCGAAGTCCACCACGCGCTTGGCGTCGGCGGGCTCCATCGCCGTGAGGTTCATGATGACCGGGATGCCGTCCCGGAACAGTTCGCCGATGGCCCGGGCGTCCCGGAAGCTGTCCGGGGTGACCGTGCCGATCCGGCGGCCCTTCTCCTCGGCCGTGTCCGTGGCCACCTGGACCCGGGGATCCGTGACCCAGGCGTCTCGCGACTCCGGGGCCTCGGAGTACTCGTCGTCGTAGTAACGCTCGTCATCGTTGTCGTCGACGAGGCCGAGCCACGCACTCGCCTTGCGTACCGATCCCATGGACGCCTCCTCTCACAGCGGTCTTTCGTGCTTTCAGCACCCCTATGGTCATCCATGATGCGGACAGCGCGCCAAGTGGATAGACGCCGCGCGGGGGGTTTGTGACGGTACTGGTGCACAGCCGATCCGTCGAGAGCCCTTGTGTCCCAAGGGTCCCGCCTCATATGGCTGCTGACTGAGAGTGAAATATGATCGTCGGCGGCGGACGGGTGATCGTCACTGCGTACGGGTGAACTGCCAACGTCGTACCACATCACGGGGGATCGAAGTGTTCGGAATCGTCAGGCCCTGCTCTCACCGGCTCGGTGAACGTCTCAAAGCCGAGTGGATGGCGCACTTGTGCGGGCTGTGCCTCGCGCTGCGCCGCGACCACGGGCAGCTCGCGCGTGTCGTGACGAACTACGACGGGCTGCTCATATCGGTTCTGACGGAGGCTCAGGCCGGGTCGGCCCCGGGTGCCCGGCGTACGGCGGGGCCGTGCGCGCTGCGCGGGATGCGCACGGCGTCGGTCGCCCAGGGCGAGGGTGCGCGGCTCGCCGCCGCCGTCTCGCTGGTGCTCGCCGCGGCGAAGGTCCGCGACCATGTCGCCGACCAGGACGGGCTGCTGGCTCGCCGGCCCGTGGCCGCCGCGGCCCGCCGGGTCGCCGCGGGCTGGGGCCGGGCCGGTGCCCGCAGCGGGGCGGCGGTCGGCTTCGACACCGGTGTCCTCGTCGAGGCCGTCGACCGGCAGCTCGGCCTGGAGAGCCTCGCCGGGTACGGCACGCCGATCCTGACGGTCACCGAGCCGACCGAGACCGCGACGGCCGCCGCCTTCGCCCACACCGCGGTGCTGGCCGGACGGCCGGGCAACGCACGCCCCCTGACGGAGGCCGGCCGCCTCTTCGGCCGGCTCGCCCACCTGCTGGACGCCGTGGAGGACCAGGAAGCCGACGCCGCGTCGGGTGCCTGGAACCCCCTCACCGCCACGGGCACGTCCCGCGCCGAGGCCCGCCGGCTCGCCGACGACGCCCTGCACGGCATCCAGCTCGCCTTGAGGGACGCGGAGTTTGCCGACGGCGCGCTGGCGCACCGGCTGCTCGTGCACGAGCTGGAGCGCTCCGTGGACCGGGCGTTCGGCACGAAGGCGTGCGGCCACGGGCCGGAGGCCTCCTTCGGACCGCCCCAGGGCCCCTACGCGCCGGGAGCCCCGGGGCACCCGTACGGTGACCCCTTCGGCGGGCAGCCGCCGCGCCCGGACAAGCGGGGCTTCTGGGCCGGCTGTGCGGCCGCCCTCGGCCTGTGCTGCACGTGCAAGGTGTGCTGCGCCGACGAGTTCGAGGGACCCTGGTCGCGGAAGCGGCGCGAGGGCTGCTGCGCCAATTGCGACTGCGACTGCGACTCGTCGTGCTGCGAGGTCTGCGAATGCTGCGAGTGCTGTGAATGCTGCTCGGGCTGCGACTGCTGACGGTGACCGCGTCGCTCCGCTCTTCGGCGTCGCTCAGTTCTTCAGCTCGGGCGGGCTGATCTGGGACTTCTTGATCGCCGAGCCCGTCGTGCCCCACTTCTTCAGGATCTTGTCGTACGTGCCGTCGGCGATGAGCCTGTTGACCGCCGCCTGGAAAGCGGGGGCCAGCTTGGTGCCCTTCTTGAAGGCGAAGCCCACGTCCAGGCGGTGGTACTCGCCCAGGAACTTCAGGCCGGGCTGGTGGGCCACGGCGTAGCGCAGGCCGTTGATCGTGGACATCACGACATCGCTGCGGCCCTGCTGCACCGAGGACCAGATCGCGCTCGACTCGCCGTACGTCTGCACCTGGTACGCCTTCTTGCCCGCGTCGGTGCACAGGTGCTTGTTCTTCTCCAGCGTGGCCTCGAAGGTCGTGCCGGCACCGGTCGCGACGTTCAGGCCGCACAACTGCGTCAGATCGGTGACCTTGGCCAGCTTGCTGTCCTTGCGGACGGCGAAGCCCTGGCCGTCGTTGATGTAGGTGACGAAGTCGATGATCTTGCGGCGCTCGTCCGTGACGCCGAAGTTGCTCGCGCCGAAGTCGTACTTTCCGCTGTCCAGGGCGGGCAGGATCGCCTCGAAACTCGCCTGCTCGACCGTCAGCTTGATGCCGAGCACCTTGGCGACCGCCTTGGTGAAGTCGACGTCCTGGCCGGTCACCGTCGTGCCGTCGGAGAGATAGGTGGTGCCGGGCGGGGTGCCGCCGACGCTGATCGCGACGGTGAGGTGCGTCGTGCCGGCGGGCAGCAGCCCGGCCGCCGCGTCGTCCTTCTTCTCGGCGGAGACGACATCGGTGGTGGGCACCTCGTCGGATTTCGCCGCCACTCCGGAGGCGTCCGTACCGCCCGAGCCGCCGGAGCCGGAGCCGCAGGCGGTGAGGAACAAAGTGGCCGTCGTCATCGTGACGAAAGGTAGCAAAAGACGCGAACGCATCGGTAGCGGTCTCCTGTGAGCAGAAGGTGCGAAGGCGCGAGGGGAGGGGTGCGCGTGTGAAGGCGTGGCCGAGCAGCGAGAAAAGAGCGGGAGAACGCGTGGACGCCTGCTCGGGGCAGGCGCGCGCAGGGGGTCAGCTCAACAGGAACAGGACCACACGCGACCGAAGTCGATGTGGGAGCGGGTGACCAGCCACTGCTGTGGATGCATAGGCCAAGTGGAACAGGCATCCGGTTCCGCGTCAACTGACTTGAGACGTACGGCTCACAGTTCGGACAGCCTTGACAGTGCACCGAAACGCCCGCGTACTCTCGGTGGACGGCCCTGCTGAGGGGCTCGGCCGTGTGAAGGCATCACCCCGTTCTGACGATCACCACGTCAGGGAGCCTTCGCATGTCTTCCGAAACCCTCGCCAAAGCCCCCTCCGCGCCGGAGATACCCGGGCCCGCGGACGCCCCCCGCATCGTCCCGCGACGCCGGTACGGACAGTGGGCCGCCGCCGTCGCCATCCTCGCCCTGCTCGGCCTCGCGGTGAACTCCGTGGCGCACAACCAGGCGTTCCAGTGGGACGTCGTCGCCTCCTCCTTCACCTCGGCCGCCATCCTGCACGGGCTGTGGCTCACGCTGTGGCTGACCGCCGTGGTGATGGTCCTCGGCTTCGCCCTCGGCACCCTGCTCGCCGCCTTCCGGCTCTCCGCCAACCCCGTGCTGCGCGCGGTCAGCTGGGGGTACGTCTGGCTCTTCCGGTCGATCCCGATCCTGGTGCAGCTGCTGCTGTGGTTCAACATCGGCGCCCTGTACCCGCAGGTGTTCGGCGTGAAGACCGTCGACCTGCTCACCCCGGCCGCCGTCGCCATCGTCGGACTCACCCTGCACGAGGCCGCCTTCGCCGCCGAGGTCGTCCGGGCCGGCATCCTCTCCGTGGAGCGCGGACAGATCGAGGCCGCCCAGGCGCTCGGTCTGAGCCGGTGGCGGCGCTGGCGCCGGATCGTGCTGCCGCAGGCGATGCGCGCCATCGTGCCGCCCGCCGGCAACATGCTGATCGGCACCCTCAAAGGCACCTCGATCGTCAGCGTCATCGCCGTCAACGACCTGCTGTTCTCGGCCCAGTTGATCTACCACCGCACCTACCAGGTCATCCCGCTGCTGATGGTCGCGACCCTCTGGTACGCCGTTGTCACCTCGCTCCTCGGCATCGGCCAGTACTACGTGGAGAAGCACTACGCGCGCGGCACGGAGAGCGCCCGATGAGGCCGCAGCTGGTGATCGTGGGAGCCGGGCCGCGGGGGACCGGACTGCTCGAACGCATCGCCGCCAACGCACCCGAGCTGTACGGCGATTCAGGCCTCGACATCCATCTCGTCGACCCCCATCCGCCGGGCGGCGGACGGATCTGGCGGCAGGCGCAGTCACCGCTGCTGTGGATGAACTCGCACGCCGAGGACGTCACCATGTTCACCGACGACACCGTGACCATGGACGGCCCGGTGCGTGCGGGGCCCACGCTGCACGAGTGGGCCGGGCTGGCCGGCAGCACCTTCGCCGACCGGCAGCTTCAGGGACGGTATCTGCGGTGGGTGTACGAGCAGGCGCTGGCGGAGCTGCCCGAGGGCGTCACCGTTCACCATCACGCCCGGCGTGCGCTGCGGGTCAGCGGACCGCGGGAGGGGCGCCAGGAGGTGTGGCTGGAGGGGCGGCCCCGGCCTCTCCTCGCCGACCTGGTGGTCCTCGCCCTGGGCCATCTCGACGCCGAACTCGACGAGGAACAAGGCGAGTTGGCCGCATATGCCCGCGAGCACAAGCTGACGCACCTGCCGCCCGACTTCACCGCCGACACCGACCTGACCGCGCTGCGGCCCGGCGAACCCGTGCTCGTGCGCGGCTTCGGGCTGGCCTTCGTCGACCTGATGGTGCTCCTCACCGAGGGGCGCGGCGGACGGTACGAGGGGGACACCTACGTTCCCTCGGGACGGGAGCCGGTGCTGTACGTCGGCTCGCGGCGCGGGGTGCCGTACCACTCGAAGATCGGCTACGACTGGACCGGCGACCGGCCCCCGCTGCCCCGCTTCTTCGGTCCCGCCGAGGTCGAGCGGCTGCTGGCCCGGCCGGCCGGCTTCGACTTCCGGCGCGATGTGTGGCCGCTGGTGGAGAAGGAGCTGGGCTTCGCCCACTACCACCGGCTGTTCACCGCCCACCCCGGGCGTACGGCGATGGCCTGGGCCGACTTCGAGGAGAAGTACGCGGCGGCCGCCGGGCACGACGAGCTCCGGGCGCTGGTCGCCGCCGCCGTACCGGACCCGGCCGACCGGCTCGACCTCACCGCGCTCGACCATCCGCTGGAGGGGACGCGGTACGCGTCGCACGAGGCGTTCCAGGAGGGGCTGCGCGCGTATGTCGAGGGCGACCTGAAGCGCCGTCATGATCCTTCGCACAGCGCGGATCTGGGCGTCTTTCTCGGGCTGCTCTCCGTGTACGGGCAGATCGTGCGGCTCGGGAACGTCGGGTCCTGGTGGCACGGGTTCTTCAGCTATCTGGCGTCCGGGCCGCCCGGACCCCGGCTGCGGCAGATGCTCGCGCTGTCCCGGGCCGGGCTGCTCCGCTTCGTCGGCGCCGGCATGACCGTGCGTGCCGAGGACGGGGTGTTCCGGGCCACCAGTCCCACCGTGCCGGGATTCTCCGTCGAGGCCCGGGCCCTGGTCGAGGCCCGGCTGCCCGAGCCCACCGTCGGGCGGGCCCGTGACAGCCTGCTGCGCGAACTGCACGCCGACGGCGCTGCCGAGACCCCCGAGGGACTGCTCCGGGTCGACCCCGAGGACGGTCGGGTTCTCGACGCCGCCGGGCGCCCGCATCCCCGGCGCTTCGCGCTCGGGCCGTATACGAATGCCCGTACGCCCGGCGCCTTCACCCGGCCGCGCACCGGCGGGCCCGCGTTCCGGCAGAACGACGCCACCGCCCGTGCCGTGCTGGGCTTTCTGAGCGCCTCACTCGAAAAGGAACTCACACGATGACCGTCATGGTCGACATCCGCTCCGTGCACAAGAGCTTCGGCTCGCTCGACGTCCTCAAAGGCATCGACCTGACGGTGCGCGCCGGTGAGGTCACCGTCGTGCTCGGCCCCTCCGGCTCCGGCAAGTCCACGCTGCTGCGCACCATCAACCACCTGGAGAAGGTCGACCGGGGCGAGATCAGTGTCGACGGTTCGCTGATGGGGTACCGGCGCGCCGGGGACAAGCTGTACGAGCTGCCCGAGCGCGAGGTGCTCCGGCAGCGCACCCGGATCGGGTTCGTCTTCCAGAACTTCAACCTCTTCCCGCATCTCACAGTGCTGGACAACGTCGTCGAGGCGCCGGTGTCCGCGCTGAGACGGCCCCGGAAGGAGACGGTGGAACAGGCACGCCGGCTGCTGGAGCGGGTGGGGCTCGGGGAGAAGGCCGACGCCTACCCGCGGCAGCTGTCCGGCGGGCAGCAGCAGCGGGTGGCCATCGCGCGGGCGCTCGCCCTGGAGCCGAAGCTGCTGCTGTTCGACGAACCGACCTCGGCGCTCGATCCCGAACTCGTCGGTGAAGTCCTCGACGTCATACGGGACTTGGCCGCCCGGGGCACGACGATGATCGTCGTCACGCATGAGATCGCGTTCGCCCGGGAGGTCGCCGACACGGTGGTGTTCATGGCCGACGGCAGGATCGTCGAGCAGGGGACACCGAGTGACGTGCTGGACCGGCCGCGGCACGAGCGGACGCGGGCCTTTCTGGCGAAGGTGCTGTGAGGTGGGGATGAGCCGGCGGTATCGGCGGGGGCTGCTGCATCTCGCCGCCGGCATCGATCAGGCGGGAGGCTGCGATGCCGATCT
Organism: Streptomyces sp. CoH27; assembly: GCF_020181035.1. Lineage (GTDB taxonomy): Bacteria > Actinomycetota > Actinomycetes > Streptomycetales > Streptomycetaceae > Streptomyces > Streptomyces camelliae. The sequence goes on along the minus strand of NZ_JAIQYY010000011.1, from coordinate 303,263 downwards.
CTGTATCGAGCTGGCGCTGCTCGCCGAGCGGGGCGGGCTGGACTTCGTGACGCTGGACGATTCGCTCGACCGGGCCGGGCCCGGAGCCCTGGAGGTGTTGTGCAAGGTGGCGCCCGCCACGCGGCGGATCGGCCTGGTCCCGGCCGTCGGCGAGGCCCACGTCACGTCCTTACCGGCGCGGGCCGGTGTGGCGGCGCTGGACTCGGTCAGTGGCGGGCGGGCCGGGTGGCGGATCGACGCGTCCGGAGAGGCGGGGGACGCCTGGGATTCGCCGCAGGGGCAGCCCGTTCGTGTGGTCGATGCCACCGAGGGGCATGGCCGGATCCTCGCCGCCCGGTGCGCCGATGTGGCTCTGGTGCGTGCCGCCGGGCCGGGGGAGGCCGCCGCCGTACGCGAGGAACTGCGGGCGCTGGCCGCCGAGTCGGGGCGCGATCCGGACGCCTTGCGGGTCCTGGTGAGTCTGCTGATCGACCTCGGCGACGGGGAGTACGCGGCCGAGCCCGGATACGGCGGGGGAGGGCCGCGGCCCACCGCGCGGGGTCCGCTGTACCGGGGCGGCCCGGTCGACCTGGCGGAGCTGGTCGCCGGGTGGTACGCCGACGGGGTCACCGACGGTTTTCATCTCGTTCCCGTCGAGCCCCGGCGCGATCTGGAGCGGGTCGTCAACGGAACGGTGGCGTTGCTTCAGCATCGCGGGCTGTTCCGTACGTTCTATCCGGGCAGCACCCTGCGTGATCATCTGGGGCTGGCTCGGCTGTGAGTGCTGTGTCCGAGGGATACGTGGTGAAAGGGACAGGGGTATGACGGGCAGCGGTTCGACTGACGCCTTCGATGCGTGGAAGCAGTGGCACGAGCGCCGGGTGGAGGCCGTTTCGGCGCCCTACGGGCCGCTCGCGCTGATCGGCACGCACTGGGTCGAGGACTATCCGGAGAGGCGACTTCCGGACATTCCCGGGGACTGGGTGGCGGATGCCGACGGGGTGGTGCTCACCGCGACCGACGCCGACGGTCTGACCGTGGACGGCCGGGCCTTCGCGGGTGAGGTACGGCTCACCGCCGATCTCGGGCCGGAGGCCGAGTCCCGTGTCGCGTTCGGGGAGAAGCGGCTGGTCGTGCTGGTGCGCGAAGGGGTGTGGGGGGTGCGGGTCTACGACCCCGAGTCCGCGGGCCGGCGTGCCTTCGGGGGGATCGAGGCTACTTCTTATGATCCGCGCTGGTCCGTGCCGGGCACGTTCACGCCGTACGACGGCACGCGGGTCGTGCGGGTCGGCAACGCCGACGGGCGCGAGCGGGGGCTCGGTCTCGCCGGTGAGCTCGCCTTCACCCTGGACGGGCGGGAGCTGACGCTTCAGGTCGCTCAGCAGGGTGACGGGGTGCTGTGGGCCGTGTTCGCCGACGCCACCAGCGGTGACAGCAGTTTCCGTTTCCGTTTTCTGTACCCGGCCGCGCCGGACGCCGAGGGACGTACGGTCGTCGACTTCAATCGCGCCCAGCTTCCACCGTGCGCCTTCGCCGAGCACTTCCTCTGCCCCTTCCCGCCGCCCGGCAACACGCTGGAGCCGGCCGTGGAGGCGGGGGAGCGTGCGGTGGTGTGACGCAGAGGTTGTGTGACGCAGAGGTTGTGTGACCAGAGGTTGTGTGACGCAGCGTCAGGGAAGTTTGGGTAAAAGGGGGTTAAAGTTGCGCGGCCGAAAGGCGCCCTTGTGGCAACCGGTCGTTCGGCCGAATACTCCCCCTCAGCGCTTGTCAGGGGCATGTGTGTTCGGGCTCCCGTGCCTGTCCCCGGCTGCGCCTCACGGGCCCCGACCCCACGCGGGCCCCCGACTTCCCCTGGGAGGGAACGAAAAGTGAGGATCAAGCG
>NZ_JAIQYY010000011.1:254657-301289 GCF_020181035.1 Streptomyces sp. CoH27 | reverse complement strand
GGCGAACGCCGGCGACGCCCACACGTTCAGCGCGACCCAGCTCACCAAGGCGAGCGACTCCGTCCGTCAGGCCGACGTACCCGGTACGGCCTGGGCGGTCGACAGCAAGACCGGGCGTGTCGTGGTCACCGTCGACAGCACCGTGTCCCAGGCCGAGATCGCCAAGATCAAGCGGCAGGCCGGTGCCCAGGCGGGCGCGCTCACCGTCAAGCACACCCCTGGCAAGTTCAACAAGCTGATCACCGGCGGGGACGCCATCTACGGTGGCTCCTACCGCTGCTCGCTCGGGTTCAACGTGCACAGCGGCAGCACGTACTACTTCCTCACCGCCGGGCACTGCGGTCAGGTGGCCTCGACCTGGTACAGCAATTCCAGCCACACCACGGTGCTCGGAACCAACGTCGGCTACAGCTTCCCGGGCAATGACTTCGCCCTGGTGCGCTACACCAACTCCTCGATCTCGCATCCGAGTTCGGTGGGCAGCCAGTCCATCACCAGTGCGGCCACGCCGTCCGTGGGGACGACCGTCTACCGGCGCGGGTCCACCACCGGTACGCACAGCGGGCGGGTCACCGCGCTGAACGCCACCGTCAACTACGGCAGCGGGGACATCGTTTCGGGTCTGATCCAGACCACCGTCTGCGCCGAGGGCGGTGACAGCGGTGGTCCGCTGTACGCCGGGACCGTGGCGTACGGGCTGACCTCCGGTGGCAGCGGTGACTGCACCTCCGGTGGTACGACCTTCTTCCAGCCCGTGACCGAGGCGCTCAGTTACTACGGGGTCACTCTGCCGTAGCGGTTCCGGGTCATCGTCGAAAGCCCCCGCATCGTTTTGGGCGCGGGGGCTTTCATCTGCCCCTGGGCCCGGGGGGGGGGGCTCCGACCTGCATAAACACCCGCTCACCAGGACCGCAGCGGGTGTCGTACATATGTTCGGGAATGGAGGTATGGTGGGGGTGGAAGTAGGGAACTGATGTTCGAGTGCGGGAGGTGCGTGTGCCGGGCTTCGCGCATCTGCGCACCGTCTCCGGGTTCTCCCTGAGGTATGGGGCATCCCATCCGGAGCGGCTGGCCGAGCGTGCCTCGGAGCGGGGTATGGATGTGCTGGCCCTTACGGATCGTGACACCGTCGCGGGGGTCGTGCGCTTCGCCAAGGCCTGTGCGCGGGTGGGGGTGCGGCCGGTTTTCGGGGTGGGTCTTGCGGTGGTTCCGGCGGAGGCGCTACGGAGTGAGAAGCGCCGCCCTGCCCCGGTTCGTGGTGGTGCCTTCGTCGATGAGTCGATGCCCCGGGTCACCTATCTCGCTCGCGACGGGGGTCGGGGCTGGGCCGATCTGTGCCGGCTCGTCACGGCCGCGCACCGGGGTGCGGACACCCCTCGGCTGGCCTGGGCCGACAATCACGGCGACGGGCTGACCGTGCTGCTCGGGCCCGGGTCCGATGTGGGGCGTGCCCTGGCGGCCGGGCGGCCCGATCGCGCGGTGAAGCTCCTCGCTCCCTGGCGCGAGGTCTATGGGGACGCGTTGCGGCTGGAGGCCGTGTGGCACGGGCGTACGGGCACGGGTCCCGGTTCGCTGCGGCTGGCCGCCCGTACCGTCGGCTTCGCCGCCGAGCAGGGGGTGCGGCCTGTGCTCAGCAACGCCGTCCGGTACGCCGATCCCGGGATGGGGCCGGTCGCCGATGTGCTGGATGCCGCTCGGCGGCTGGTGCCGATCGATCCGGGGAAGGAGCTGGACTCCGGGGAGGCCTGGCTCAAGGGGGCGGGGGACATGCTGCGGGTCGCCGAGCGGGTGGTGGAGGCCGCCGGCTATCGGCGGGACACCGCTCATCGGCTGCTGGAGCAGACCCGGGCGACGGCCGCCGAGTGCCTGGTCGATCCCGAGGACGACCTCGGGATGGGTACGGTTCACTTTCCCGAGGCGTATCTCGTCGGTGCCGGGCGGCGCACCGCCCAGCGGGCCCTCGCCTCGCGGGCGGTGGCGGGGATGGTGCGGCTCGGGTATGGGGGGAGGCGTGCGTACTGGGAGCGGATGCATCACGAGCTGGACATCATCGGCCATCACGGCTTCGCTTCTTACTTTCTGACGGTCGCTCAAGTTGTCGATGACGTAAGGGAGATGGGTATTCGGGTGGCCGCCCGGGGGTCCGGGGCGGGGTCGTTGGTGAACCATCTTCTGGGTATCGCGAACGCTGATCCGGTCGAGCACGGGCTGCTGATGGAGCGGTTCCTGTCGAAGGAGCGCGTCGTGCTGCCCGATATCGACATCGATGTGGAGTCCGCTCGGCGGCTTGAGGTGTACCGGGCGATCATCGGGCGGTTCGGCGAGGAGCGGGTCGCCACCGTTTCCATGCCGGAGACCTATCGGGTGCGGCATGCCATCCGGGACGTGGGTGCCGCCCTGTCGATGGATCCCGGTGAGATCGACCGGGTTGCCAAGTCCTTCCCGCACATCCGGGCCCGGGATGCGCGGGCCGCCCTGGACGAGCTGCCCGAGCTGCGGCAGCTGGCGGGGGAGCGGGAGAGGTTCGGGCGGTTGTGGGAGCTCGTCGAGGCGCTGGACGCCTTGCCTCGCGGGGTCGCCATGCATCCGTGCGGGGTGTTGTTGTCCGATGCCTCGCTGCTCGCGCGTACGCCCGTGGTGCCCACCAGTGGCGAGGGGCTGCCGATGTCTCAGTTCGACAAGGAGGATGTGGAGGATCTCGGGCTGCTCAAGCTCGATGTGCTGGGCGTGCGGATGCAGTCGGCGATGGCGCATGCCCTTGCCGAGGTGGAGCGGGTCACCGGGGAGCGGATCGACCTGGACGCGGTGCCGGCGGGGGACGAGGAGACGTATCGGTTGATCCGGTCCGCCGAGACCCTGGGGTGCTTCCAGATCGAGTCTCCGGGGCAGCGGGATCTGGTGGGGCGGCTGCAACCGAGTACGTTTCATGACCTGGTCATCGATATTTCGCTGTTCCGGCCGGGGCCCGTCGCCGCCGACATGGTGCGGCCGTTCATCGAGGCGCGGCACGGGCGGGCGCCGGTGCGGTATCCGCATCCGGACCTGGAGCGTCCGTTGCGGGGGACGTACGGCGTTGTCGTCTTTCATGAGCAGGTCATCGACATCGTCGCCATCATGACCGGGTGTGGGCGGGGCGAGGCCGACCGGGTGCGGCGGGGGCTGTCCGATCCGGAGTCGCAGGGGCGGATCAAGGTGTGGTTCGCGCAGTGTGCGGCGGCCAACGGGTATGACGCGGAAACCATTCGGCGGACGTGGGAGATCGTCGAGGCCTTCGGGTCGTACGGGTTCTGCAAGGCGCACGCCGTCGCCTTCGCCGTACCCACGTATCAGTCGGCCTGGCTGAAGGCTCATCACCCGGCCGCTTTCTACGCCGGGCTGCTCACGCATGATCCGGGGATGTATCCGAAGCGGCTGCTGCTGGCCGATGCGCGGCGGCGGGGGGTGCCGATCCTGCCGTTGGACGTCAATGTGTCCGGGGTCGCCCATCGGATCGAACTGGTGTCCGAGTCTGGTGTGTGGGGGTTGCGGCTCGCTCTGAGCGATGTGCACGGCATCAGCGAGGTCGAGGCGAAGAGGATCGAGGGCGGTCAGCCGTACTCCTCCCTGGTGGACTTCTGGGAGCGAGGGCGGCCCAGTCGGCCACTGGCCCAAAGGCTCGCCCAGGTCGGGGCGTTGGACGCCTTCGGGGCCAACCGGCGTGATCTGCAACTGCACTTGACCGAGCTTCACCGAGGTGCCCGGGGTGCGGGTGGCGGTCAACTGCCCTTGGCCGGTGGACGGAAGACCGCTTCGGCCGGGCTGCCCGACCTCACGTCGGCCGAGCGGCTCAGTGCCGAGCTGGGTGTGCTGTCCATGGACGCCTCGCGGAATCTCATGGACGACCACCGGGAGTTCCTCAAGGAGCTGGGCGTGGTCTCCGCGCGCCGGCTGCGTGAGGCCCGGCACGGGGAGACCGTGCTGGTCGCGGGCGCCAAGGCGGCCACCCAGACGCCGCCGATCCGGTCCGGCAAGAGGGTCATCTTCTCCACCCTGGACGACGGCACGGGGCTGGTCGATCTGGCGTTCTTCGACGACTCGCACGACGCCTGCGCGCACACGGTCTTCCACTCGTGGCTGCTGCTGGTGCGGGGCGTGGTGCAGCGGCGCGGGCCGCGGAGTCTGAGCGTGGTGGGTTCTGCCGCCTGGAATCTCGCCGAGCTGGTCGAGCTGCGTGCCGAGGGCGGTCTGGACGTGGTGGCCGCCCGGCTCGCGGAGCCGGTGGCCGGGAGCGGTGATGGCGGTGGCGGTGACGGTGGCGATGCGACGGGTGGCCGGCGGATTCATCTGCCCACCGGATACGAGATGCATCCGTGGGCCGATCTGCGGCCCGCGGGTCAGGAGGCCGCACAAGGGCCTTCGGCGATACGGAAGTTGTGGCACCAGAGTCCGGGGAGTGCGGGATGACCATTCTCTGCGTACGTTTCCAGCTGCCGCCGATGTACGAGGCGGCCCTGCCGGGACTGCTCGGGTTGCTGGAGGACTTCACCCCCGTGGTCGAGGCGCTGCCCCCGGACGGGGCGCTGGCCGATCTGCGCGGTGCCGAGCGGTACTTCGGGCGCGACGCGGTGGAGCTGGCCTCGGTGATCCGGGTGCGGGCCCTCGCGCTGTACGGCGTCGACTGTGCGATCGGCGCCGGTCCGGGGCCGATGCTGGCCCGCGTGGCGCTGCGCGACGCCCGGCCCGGGGTGACGTGTGTCGTGCCCGGGGAACCGGAGGGCATCGCCGGGTTCCTCGCCGAGCGGCCCGTGTCCGCGCTGCCCGGCGTCGGTGCGGCGACCGCCCGCACCCTGTGCGAGTACGGCCTGGACACCCTGGGGCTGGTCGCCGCCGCGCCGCTGTCCACGCTCCAGCGGCTGATCGGCGCGAGGGCGGGCCGCGAGCTGTGGGAGAGGGCGAGCGGCATCGACCGCGGCCGGGTCGTGCCGAATGCCGTCTCGCGGTCGCTGGTCACCGAACGGCCCTTCGAGCGTGACGAGTTGGACCCCGACCGGCATCGCAGAGCACTGCTGTCGGCCGCCGAGGAGCTGGGCGCCCGGCTGCGCGCGGTGGAGAAGGTCTGCCGCACGCTGACGCTCACCGTGCGCTACGCCGACCGGTCCTCGACCACCCGCAGCCGCACCTTGAAGGAGCCGACCGCGCACTCGGCGGCCCTGACGAAGGCGGCCTACGGCATGTACGAGGCGCTCAGCCTCCAGCGTGCCCGGGTCCGTGCCCTCGCCCTGCGCGCCGAGGGCCTGACCCCCGCCGACCAGGCCTCCCACCAGCTCACCTTCGACCCCGTGGACGAGAAGGTCCGCCGCATCGAGGAGGTCGCGGACCGCGCGCGGGCGAAGTTCGGGCCGAGAGCGGTGATGCCGGGGACGCTGGCGGCGTGAGGGCGGGCGCCAGGTGGCTAGTGCCGCAACAGGCAACGTTCGCCCCGTCGCGACGCCCTGCACGCTCCCCCAGAGGGGGTACCCCCACTCGCCGCACCGGCCGAAAGCCCAAGTACGTCCAGTACGAGGGCTTCCGGCCGGCACTCCCCCAGCCTTCGGCCGGGGGGACCCCCAGAGCACGCACCGGACGCCGCTCCTTGACGGGCAAACGTTGCCTGCCGCGGCACTAGCTTCGGGGCTGGTCGCGGTCACCGATCCCGCCGTACCGCCGGTGGTGGTCCACAGGAACGGTCAGTTGGCCCACGGCGGAGTGATGCGCGTGCCGTCGGCCAGTTCCGCCTCCAGGCCCACGGAGGTGGTGACCCAGGACAGTGCGGTGTGGTCCGTCGGGTTCTCCACGGCCAGGGTCGTACCGGCGTTGACGATCACCGTGTCACCCGCCGTGATCCGCTCGGTGTGATCGTCGAGGGTCATCAGCAGCTCGCCGACGAGCAGATGGAAGATCTCCTCCCGGGTGACGGTGTGGGCGGGTGCCTTGGTCCCCGGGGGGATCTCGCCGCGCCAGGCGCACAGTTCCTTGCTTCCGGTGAGCGGGGTGGCGTACGAGACGAAGCGGGCGCCGTGGATCTCGTGGGAGACGGCCTGGGCGGAACGGACTACGGGCATGGGTGTGGTCTCCGTTCGGAGGGAGGCTTGTAGTCAAGTCGCTTGACTATATGGTCAAGCTGCTTGACCAATGTGTCAAGGGTGTTTCAATGCCCTCGTGCAGAACTCCGAAGCCATGGCCCTGTCCGCCGCGCTGCTCGCCGCCGCGGGTGACCTCACGCAACGCATTCATGACGGCGTCCTGGCCCGCGGGTTCACCGATCTGCGGCCCGCCCACGGCTTCGCCTTCGCGCGGCTCGCCCCGGACGGCGCCACCGTCGGCGACCTCGCCGCGCATCTCGGGGTGACCAAGCAGGCCGCGAGTCAGCTGGTGGACGAGGTCGTGCGCAAGGGGTACGCCGAGCGCCGGCCGCATCCGAAGGACGCGCGGGCCCGGTTGGTCGTGCTCACCGAGCGCGGGTGGGCCTGCACCCGGGCGGCGGAGGAGGCGGCGGCCGAAGTCGTGGGGCGTTGGGCCGATCTGCTGGGTGAGGGTGAAGTGCGCGTGTTGGGGGAGCGGTTGGCGCGCATCGCTCCGTACGGTCCTGTCAGGCCCGCCTGGTGACGGCCTGTCGGGTTCCGGTGCCGCTCTACTAGCACTGGAAGTTTTTACTGGCGCGTAACTTCACACTTGCGCTACTCGCCCGTAACTTGACGAGTGAACAGCATCCTCGTGATCCGGATCACAGGGTTAGGCCGTCGCACCTCCCTTGAGCCGCAAGGAGATCACCCGATGCTGCCCTGGAAGCGAGTTCTCAGACCCCTCGCCGCGCTCCTGCTCACCGCCGCCGTCGCCGCCGTACCCGCCGCCACCGCCCACGCGGCCGACAGCGCGCCGAGCACCGGCTGGAACGACTGGTCCTGCAAGCCCTCCGCCGACCATCCCCGCCCGGTCGTCCTGGTGCACGGCACCCTGGGCAACTCGGTCGACAACTGGCTCTCGCTCGCCCCCTATCTGGAGGCCCGCGGATACTGCGTCTTCTCCCTCGACTACGGACAGCTCTCCGGTGTCCCCCTCTTCTACGGCCTCGGCCCCATCGACCAGTCGGCCGGGCAGCTGTCCGCCTTCGTCGACAAGGTGCTCGCCGCGACCGGCGCCGCCAAGGCCGACCTCGTCGGGCACTCCCAGGGCGGCATGATGCCCCGCTACTACCTGAAGTTCCTCGGCGGCGCCGCCAAGGTGAACGCCCTCGTCGGCCTCGCCCCCGACAACCACGGCGCCACCCTCAGCGGCCTCACCAGCCTGCTGCCGTACTTCCCCGGCGCCGGGGACCTGATCAAGGCCACCACCCCCGGCCTCGCCGACCAGATCCCGGGCTCCGACTTCCTCACCAAGCTCAACGCGGGCGGCGACGCCGTCCCCGGAGTGCACTACACGGTCATCGCCACCAAGTACGACGAGGTGGCCACGCCCTGGCAGAGCCAGTACCTGAGCGGCTCGGACGTCCACAACGTCCTGCTCCAGGACCTGTGCCCGCTCGACCTCACCGAGCACGTGGCGATCGGCCTGTTCGACCGCATCGCCTTCCACGAGGTGGCCAACGCGCTGGACACGGCCCACGCGAGCGCCACCACCTGCGCGTCGGCCTTCAGCTGACGTGCCTTCCGGGGCCTGTCCGACCTGAGCCGCCGGGCAGGCCCCGGGACTCCAGGAAACCGTGAAATCGCCTGCTGGGGACGGGTGAGGGAGATCCTTATGGTGGCGTTAAGGGTGTGCTCGGACTGCGCTGAGGAAGATGGAGGCGGACCACATGGCCGACGCGCACGGCAAGGGGCCGGGACGGCGTCTGCTGGAGTTCGTGGACGCACGCGCGCGTGCGCTTGCCTGAGGTCAGGGGTCTGATACCGGAAACGACGGGTCTGATCAGCTGTCCGGCCACCAAGTGCGGGCGATGTCCTTGCGCACCTCCGGACGCCCCGCGGGGCGTTCCTCCGCCTCTTCGCGGATCCGGCGGCTGTCCGTTCTCTTCAGGGGCTTCTGCACGGTTGCGCGGCGCATGGCTGCCTCCTTCAGCATCTGCCGGGTTCCGTGTTGTCACGGAGGCAGACGCTTGTGGGGAGAGTTCCTCATCGGAGCCGGATTGTCAGTGGCGGGTGTCACTCTTCGGGTATGACGAACGCGAACGACCGAGTGGTTGCGCCGGCCGCCTACGACGTCGACTGGGACGCCGAGGCCGCCGGTTTCGACGACGAGCCGGACCATGGTCTGCGCGATCCCGGAGTCCGCGCCGCCTGGGCCGCCAGACTGCGTACCTGGCTGCCCGAGCGCCCCGCCGACGTCCTCGACCTCGGCTGCGGCACCGGCAGCCTGTCACTCCTCGCGGCGGAGCAGGGCCACCGGGTCACGGGCGTCGACTCGTCCCCGGCGATGGTCGAGCGGGCCCGCGCCAAGCTTGCCGGGCGGGCCGCCGTGATCCTGCGCGGGGACGCCGCGGCTCCGCCGGTGGGCGAGCAGCGCTACGACACCGTCCTCGTACGGCATGTGCTGTGGGCGCTGCCCGCCCCCGACCGGGTGCTGCGGCACTGGCGGGACCTGCTGCGGCCCGGAGGGCGGTTCGTGCTGGTCGAGGGCGTGTGGGGGACCCTGAACCCCGTCGGCATACCCGCCGAGCGGCTCACCGCCCTGCTCGCACGGCTGAGCGCCGACGTGCGCGTCGAGCGACTGTCCGGTGACCCGATGCTGTGGGGCAAGGCGGTGGACGACGAGCGGTACGCGGTGGTGGCGACGGTGTGAGGCGCCGGGGGCGCGGGTCAGGACAGCAGCTCGCCGAAGCCGCCGGAGCGGGCCAGCCTCTCCAGTGCGTCGAGGGCGGCCACCGCGGCGGTCGCCGCCTCGGGATCCGTCCGCGGCAGCCCGCTCGCGGCGAACTCGTCCTCGTCCAGCCGTCGTACGTCCGTGCCGTCGGCGGAGCGCCACAGGTCCAGGTCGAGGTCCTCCACGACCAGCTCGGCGCCGGTGCGCGCGGCCGGCCGGGTGATGTCGCAGTACCAGCCCTTCAGGGTGCCGTCCCCGGCGCGGACCTCCTTCACCGAGTACCAGCGGTCCCGCCAGTAGTACTCGGTGAAGACATCCCCCGGCTCGAACCGGACGAAGCCGAAGTCCCGGACCCCGGCGCCCGCCCACGGCGCGCGCACGGCGACGCGGGTGCCGTCGTCGTGGAGCAGCTCGGCCGGGTAACGGATCTTCGTACGGCCCGCCTTGACCAGCAAGATCTCCAACTCGGTCGTCGGCTCAGCCGAGTTCGCGGACATAACGGACCTCCGTCGCACAGATTTCGTAACCGAGGGACTTGTTGATCGCGAGCATCGGGCCGTTGCCGGTGTCGTTGCCCGTGTGCGCCTCGGTGTGGCCGGCGGCGCGGGCGCGGTGCAGCGAGTCGGTCTTGGCGAGCTTCGCCAGGCCGCGCCCGCGGAAGTCGCGCGCGGTGCCCGTCATCGCGGTGACGTACCGCGTGCCGCCGTCGGTGTACGCCACGCTGAAGGCCACCGGGCGGCCCTCGGCCAGCACGACCGTGGTCAGCTCGCGGTCGAGCAGCGGGTGCTGCCAGGTCTCCTCGATCCAGGCCTCGTAGTCGGTGAACTCGGCGTCGACATCGCTCGGTTCGTCCGCCACCGTCTCCGCGTCCAGCCGGAACAGCGGGCGCGGGTCGTCGGCGAAGTCCGCGGCCGTGCGCAGCTCGACACCCGGCGGGGGAGCGGGCAGCGGCGGCAGCGCGGCCTCGGCCAGGTCCAGCCGCAGGAAGTGGGCGGAGCGGCCGGACCGGTAGCCGCGTTTCTCGGCGAAGGCGCGGTTCGCGGGCTCGTCCAGGACCCAGGCGAACAGCTTCGTCGCCCCGTGGGCCGTCAGATGCTCCTCGGCGGCCCGGACCAGCAGCTCACCGGCACCGCGCCGGGTCCGGTCCGGGCGGACGTAGATGCTGAGCATGCCCTGGCCGGGTTCGGGGCTGTCGTGCGCCAGCAGCACCTGGGCGGTGCCGATGACCTCGCCGTCCTCCTCTGCCACGAGGGACCGGTACCGGGCCTCGGGGTGCGAGCGGGTGGCCCTGTGGAGGATGGCTTCGGGGGTCCACAGGATGTAGGGGAGGGCGAGATGCCGTACCCGTGCGAAATCCTCGACGTCGGACCGGTCACCGGGGCGCAGATCGCGCACGATCACTGTCATGACAGGGGACCGTACGGGCAGACGCACCGGGATGCCCGTCATTTTTCCGCGGGCGTCGTCCGGCGGGTGCGGGACAATCGGGCCGTGAGCCTGAAGATCCGTATCGATGACAGTGCGCCCCCGTACGAGCAGGTGCGGGCGCAGATCTCCGAGCAGGCGCGGTCCGGGGTGCTGCCCGTGGGGTACCGGCTGCCGACCGTGCGGGGGCTGGCCGAGTCCCTGGGGCTCGCCGTGAACACCGTGGCCAAGGCCTACCGGGCGCTGGAGACCGACGGGGTGATCGAGACGCGGGGGCGCAACGGCACGTTCGTGGCCGCCGCCGGCTCGGCCGCGGTACGTGAGGCTTCCTCGGCCGCACAGGCGTACGTCGAGCGGGTGCGGCGGCTGGGGCTGGGGGAGGGGGAGGCGCTGGCTGCCGTGCGGGATGCCCTGCGGGCGGCTTACGGGGAGTAGGAGGTCGTCGCGTTTTCGCCGCGGAGGGTTCGGCACCGCCGGACCGCGCCGTCGTGGCCGAGCGCCGGCGCGGCGGGCCGGAGTCGGCGGCGCGGACCTGGTCAAGAACGTTTCGCGAGCTCCGGGAACCGCGTCACCGCCAGGCCCGCCCGCTCCGCCGCCCTCCCGAACACCACCGCGTCCCGCACCGCCGCCCCGCCCGGGTCGTTGTTGAAGTACGCGTACGCGTCCTCCCCCTTGCGCCAGGTCGTCGCGATGCGGTCCACCCAGGTCTCCAGGGAGCGGCGGCCGTAGCGGGGCCAGGGGGTGGCGCGGCCCTCGTGGAAGCGGACGTAGCCCCAGTCGGCGGTGCGCCACAGCGGGATCACCGGGCGGGCCTGTACGTCCGCCCAGCACAGGGCCGCGCCCCTCGCCGACAGCACCTCCCGCACCTGAGGTGTCCACCAGGAGTCGTGGCGGGGTTCCACGGCGACCCTCGTACCGGACGGGAAGCAGGCCAGGCAGGCGTCCAGGAGGGCGGCGTCGACGCGCAGGGTCGGCGGGAGCTGGAGGAGGACCGGGCCCAGGCGGTCGCCGAGGCCCGCCGCGTGGCTCATCAGGCGGTGGACGGGCTCCTCGGGCTCCTTCAGACGCTTGATGTGGGTCAGATAGCGGCTCGCCTTGACCGCGACCACGAAGTCGTCCGGGACCCGGTCGCGCCAGGCCGCGAAGTTCTCGCGGGAGGGCAGCCGGTAGAACGCGTTGTTGATCTCCACCGTCGCGAACAGGCGGGTGTACTCCTCCAGCCACAGCCGGGCCGGGACCCCGGGCGGATAGACGAGGTCCCGCCAGTCCTTGTACTGCCAGCCGGAGGTACCGACGAACAAGGTCACAGCACCATCAAAGCACTACAGGTACAGCCCCGCGTCCGCGCTGTCCCGGGCCCCCGGCACCGACGTCGGGGCCGTGCCCCGGCGCAGCGCGTACAGCTCGGCCAGGGTGGCGCCCTCGCGGCCGATGCCCTCCTCGGTGCCCAGCCAGTGCACGGCCTCCCGGTGGCTCAGCGGCCCCACCTCGATCCGGGCCAGACAGCGGCCGGGGCGGACCACGGCCGGATGCAGGCGCTCCAGGTCCTCGTTGGTGGTGACCCCGACCAGGACGTTCCGGCCCTGGCCGAGCAGGCCGTCGGTGAGGTTCAGCAGCCGGGACAGGGCCTGGCCCGCCGTGTGCTTGGCCTCGCCGCGGATCAGCTCGTCGCAGTCCTCCAGCAGGAGCAGCCGCCAGCGGCCCTTGCCCGCGCCGTCCTCCTCGCCGATCGCGATGTCCATCAGATAGCCGACGTCGGAGAAGAGCCGCTCCGGGTCCAGGACACAGTCGACCTGGCACCACTCGCGCCAGGAGCGGGCGAGTGTGCGCAGCGCGGAGGTCTTGCCGGTGCCGGGCGGGCCGTGCAGCAGCAGGAGGCGGCCGGCGATGTCCTCCGGGGTCGTCTCCATCAGGCGGTCCATCGCCTCCGCCACCGGCGCCGAGTAGTTGGGCCGGACCTCGTCCCAGGTGCCCGCGGAGATCTGGCGGGTGGTGCGGTGCGGGCCGCGCCGGGGCGAGACGTACCAGAAACCCATGGTCACGTTCTCGGGCTGCGGTTCGGGCTCGTCGGCCGCGCCGTCCGTGGCCTGGTCGAGGATCCGCTTGGCCAGTTCGGAGCTGGTCGCGGTGACCGTGACGTCCGCGCCCCGGTTCCAGCGGGAGACCAGCAGGGTCCAGCCGTCGCCCTCGGCGAGGGTCGCGCTGCGGTCGTCGTCGCGGGCGGCGCGCAGCACGCGGGCACCGTCGGGCAGCAGGGTCGCGCCGGAGCGGACCCGGTCGATGTTCGCCGCGTGCGAGTACGGCTGCTCGCCCGTCGCGAAGCGGCCGAGGAACAGCGCGTCGACGACGTCGGACGGCGAGTCGGAGTCGTCGACGTGGAGCCGGATCGGCAGAGCGTCGTGTGGGTTCGCAGACATGCCGCCATGATCCGCCACGGATGCGCTCCGCGCACGGCAATTCTCCGTTTGTTCCCGGTCTTCCCAAAGCCTGCCGGACCCCGTCCCTCCACCCTTAATGTTGTCCTTGATGGGACGTCATGGGTGGGATTCGGATACTCGGCGGTGGCGGCTCACCGCCCTGCTCGGCGTCGGCGCGGTCGCGCTCGCCCTGGTGGTGACCCTGTTCGGCGCGCTGTCCGGCGGTCCCCGCACCACCGGCACCACCCCCGACGGCGCCAAGGTGCACGGCACCCCCGCCGACCCGAGTGCCACACCGGAGCCGTACGTCGGCTGGGGCTTCACACACACCCAGTACAGCGCGGACGAGGGCGACACCGCGGCCACCACGCGCCTGGAGCGGCTGCTCGCGCAGGACCGCGGCATGGCGCAGAACCAGCACATCATGGGCTGGGGTGCGGACAATCCCGAACCGGTCCAGGGGCACTACGACTTCGCCGCCCTGGACCGCCGTATCGACTTCGTGCGCGCCTCCGGCGGCACCCCGGTGATCACCCTGTGCTGCGCCCCGGACTGGATGAAGGGCGGCCGGGCCGGGGTGGACCACACGAACTGGAGCCAGGCCGCCCTGGAGACCGCCCCCACCCCCGACCACTACCAGGACTTCGCCGACCTCGCCGCGACCGTCGCCCGGCGCTACCCGGACGTGAAGCACTTCATCGTCTGGAACGAGTTCAAGGGCTTCTGGAGCGACGCCAAGTCCCGCTGGGACTACGAGGGTTACACCCGGCTGTACAACCTGGTGTACGCGGCGCTGAAGAAGGTCGACCGGGACATCATGGTCGGCGGGCCGTACCTGGTCATGGACAGTGTCGACGCGCGTGACCAGAACGCCTCGGGCACCGTGAAGGGCCCCTGGGGTGCCATGGACCAGCGGGTGCTGGACGCCTTCGCCTACTGGAACGCGCACAGGACCGGCGCCGACTTCGCCGTGGTCGACGGCTCCAGCTACACCCGCGACGACGACCTGCTGCCGAACGAGTTCGCCGCCACCGACAAGCTCACCGCCGTCGGCCAGTGGATCCGGCGGCAGACCCATGACCTGCCGCTGTGGTGGGCGGAGTACTACGTCGAGCCCGGCGACGGCAATGACAACCGCACGGGCTGGACCGAACCGCACCGCGTCGCCGTGCAGGCCACCGGGATGATCGCCCTGGTGAAGGGCGGCGCCGACTCCGGCTTCTACTGGAACCCGGAGGAGAAGTCGGGCAGCGGCTGCGCCGGCTGTCTGTGGACACCGACCGCCGGCGCCGACGGCGGCCGGGAATTGCCCATGTACGACCTGGTGTCCCGGTTCGCGAAGGCGTTCCCGCCGGGAACGGCGTACGAGACGGTCCAGGTCGCGCCCGATGACGTGCCGAACGTCCGGGTGCTGGCGAGCAGCAGAACCGTCCTCGTGGTCAACACGCAGAACCGGACCATCAGCGCACAGGTCGGCGGCAGACGGTTCGACTTGGGGCCGTACGAGGTGAAGTGGCTCGACCGCTGAACCACCCCACCCCGCCACCGCTCATTTCATCGTCATGAACCGCTGCGCCAGCGAGGCCAGCACCACCGCCAGCAGCGGCAGCGCGAACCAGAACGATCCCTGGAGCAGCCGCAGCTGGCGTACGCCGGGCCGGATCGCGACCCGGACCACCTCCCGCGCGGCCAGCAGCAGGATCAGCACGACGGCGGCCAGCGCACCGACCACCGACCACGGGGTCCAGGTCACCAGCGGACCGATCGGCCCCGGGTTCGGCTTCGGCACCGCCCCCGCCGGCCGCTCCCGCAGGGCGTAGACGGTGACGTCGTCGTTGACGTAGGCCTTCGTCAGGTCCTGCCGGTCGTCCAGGTTCTCGATCAGCCGGTGCTCCCAGGTCGTGGGGTAGCCCGCGTCCATCTCAAGGTAGGTGACCTGACTGCGGCTGATCATCAGATACGAGTTCGGGCCGGCGTCCTTCAACGCCTTGACCAGGCCCGACACCAGCACCGGATCCGTCGGGGCCAGGGTGGGCACGTAGTTCACCCGCTCCATGTCCCGCGCACCCCACGGCATCGCCGGGGTCACGTCGTTCACCGTGTCCTGGGTCGGCCACAGCAGCCGTACCGTCGGCTTGTCGTGGGCGTACACCCAGTTCATGGCCGCGACCTCGCCGGGCCGGGTCCGCTCGAACGACTCGTTGCCCCAGCGGGCCACCAGGAAGCCGCCCATCAGCAGCAGCCCGGCGAGCAGCGCGGCCAGCGGGGCGAGGCTCAGCCGGTCCTTCTCGCGTTCCTTCGTGGTGGCGCCGGCGCGCGGGAAGAGGGCGAGCGCGCCGAGCAGGGCCGCGCCCGGCACCGCGAACATGAAGACGCGCAGCGCCATCTCACCGCCGTACGACTGCATGCCGAAGCCGAAGAACGGCACGAAGGTCAGTACCAGCAGCGAGCGTTCGCGGTAGCGGTGGAAGCGGCGGCGCCACCAGCCCCAGCAGGCGAGCGCCAGCACCGAGCCGGCCAGCAGCACCCGGACGTACAGCACCAGCTTGTGGGTCGAACTGCCGCCCTGGATACGGCCGGAGACGGAGGTCGAGACATTGCTGCCGACCCCGCCGACCCCGCCGAACAGGTCGTTGAAGTGCCCGGACCAGTACGGCTCGGCCATGAAGCCGACCCATACGGCGACCAGGACCGCGAACAGCAGGGGCAGGCCGCGCAGTTCGGACCGGCCGAGCAGGACCAGGGCCGTGAGCACGCCGAGCATGATGAACGGGGTGAGCTGGTGGGCGGGCACGCTCGCCGCGTACAGGCCGATCAACACCAGGAGCAGGACCGCTCGTTGGCGGCGGTCGGCCGGTTCCACCTCGGCCTCGCCGGGACGGAACTTCGACCAGATCACGTGCGGCGGGCGGAACCAGACCAGCAGGATCGCCACGAACATCAGATACAGCAGATAGGTGAAGCCCTGCGGGGAGAAGTAGTCCTGGCCGACCCAGCCGCACAGCACGAACAGCCAGACGCCGGTCCACTTCGCCCGCCAGCCCGCCCGCAGCGAGCGGGTCAGCAGGAACATCGGTGCCAGGTAGGCGAGTTGGATGGCCGTCGGCCACCAGCGGATGACCTCGGTGAAGTCGGTGATCCCGCAGGCCCGGCCGACGAACGCGGCCACCGCGAAGAACCCCGGCCAGCTCCAGCGGGCGTCCAGGTCCGGTACGGCGGAGCCGGTGCGGTCGATGTAGTCGAGGAAGCCCAGGTGCTGCCAGGCCGTCGGGAAGCGTGGTTCGGTCTCGATCACGGCCGGCAGCGCGTGCAGCGAGACGACCGTGGCGAGCAGGGTGAGCAGCAGCAGTGCCCGGTGCTCGCGGCGCAGCCACAGCAGCGCGGCGAAGACCGTGATCAGCAGCCCGGCCCCGGCCAGTGTCGGCAGCGGGAGCACCGAGATCAGCCCGAGCCCGCCCATCCGGTCCAGATCGGCCTCGCCGAGGCGCAGCGCGGGCACCCAGTACAGCAGCAGCGCGGCGATCAGCAGGCAGCCGAGGACGACTCCGGAGCGGGTCGGCAACAGCCTTTGAGGGTCGGGCACTTGAGGTGGAAGGTCCTCGGGCACGGCTTCGTCCGGTACGTCTGTCCCGGCGAGGGATGCGTCCAGTTCCCCCGTCGTGAACGGCGCGTCGACCTCTGCCGCCTCTGCATCCCGCAGCAGCGCGGCCTCGGCCGGGCCCAGCGAGGCCTCGCTACTCGGTTCGCGTTCTTCCACCGGGAGTCCCAGTGCGGGCAGCGGCGTTCCGGCGGGCGGGGTACCGGGCCCCGGGCGGACGTCCGGGCGGCGCTCCACATGGTCGAAGTCGACGTGGATGCCGAGGGCCAGGGTGTCGTTGTCCAGCGCCCAGGCCGGGCCGGGCCGGCGCGGCGTAGGGCTCAGGGCCGGGCCCAGGTCGGCGAGATCCCCGTCGGGTGCCGCCGCGTCGGCCACGGCGGCAGGGGCGGTCCGGATCGTCCGCCACAGCCGCGGCGCGGCGATCGCGGCGATCACCGCGAGGCTGCCGGCCTCGGCGACACCCGCGCCGGTCAGCCCCATCCGGGGTAGGAGCAGCAGGGTCGAACCCAGTACCAGCACGCACAGCAGGCCCTGGAACAAGGCGAGTCCGCCGGTACGGCTACGCGCGCGCAGTACCGCGAAGTACGTCTCGATCACGACCCGCAGCACCGAGCCGACGGCGAGCCAGCGCAGCAGCGGGGTCGCCGCGTCCGCGTAACCGGCACCGAACACGCCGAGGATCCAGGGCGCGCCGACGATCAGCAGGGCCGCGATCGGCAGCATGATCCGGGCCATCCGCCTCAGCGCGGCCCGGGTGTGGGCGGCGAGGCGGTCCGGGTCGTGCGAGCCCTCGACGGTGAGGGAGGCACCCATGTTGATGGCGAGCAGGTCGGTCGTGCCGCCGATGGTGGTGGCGATGTAGAAGTACGCGTTCTGCGCGGAGCTGACCTGGGAGGCGACGATCACCGGCACGAGGTAGATCACCGCGAGGGAGAACAGCGATCCGGTGTAGTCCCCGGCCAGGAACCTGCCGACCTGTCTCAGCGTCGGCGGCTCCGCGCGGCCCTCGGTGGCCTCGACGTGCCGGGGGACCAGTCGCCGGAACACCAGCCAGCCCAGCGGCACCACCGAGGTGGCGATCGCGGCCACCCAGGACACGAAGACACCGGTGGTGGGGATGGCGACGGCGAACGCGGCGAGCAGAGCCAGCTTCACGGCGGAGAACACGGTGTTGCCCACCGGCACCCAGGTCGCGCTGCGCAGCCCGGTCAGCACACCGTCCTGGAGGGTGAGCAGGTTCCAGGCCATGACGGCGGCGATGAAGCCGAGCCCGTTGAGGGTGCCGTGCAGGAAGCGGTACGACGGCCCCCAGGCGTCCAGGGTGAGCAGGAAGACGCCCGCCGCGACCGCCACCACCAGCGAACTGCCCGCGTAGGTACGGAAGATGAGCTTGCCGGTGTGCTTCCCGGCGACCGGGATGAAGCGGGCCAGCGCGCCGGTCAGGGTGACCGCGGTGAGCCCGGCGAGGAACTTCATCGCGGCGATGGCGGCCGAGCCCTGCCCGACCGCCGACTCGGAGTAGTAGCGTGCCGCGGCCAGCCAGAAGCCGAGCCCGAGGACGGCGCTGATGCCGGTGTTGAGCATCAGCGCGTAGGCGTTGCGGAACAGCGGGCTGCCGCCGGCCCGGGAGCGGCCCGTCCCGGGCAGCTTCAGGCGGCGCCCGGACCTGCCGGGCGCCGCGGTGTCGGTCGTCGTTGCCTCGGTGGTGGTGGTCGTGTCAGACACGGGAGCGGATGGCCTTCCGGCGGACCTGGCGGAGCTGTCGGGCTCTGCGGACGAGGGCGTAGCCCTTGGTGAGGGCGCGGTCCCTGGCGAAGGTGCGGGCGACGGCCCGGCCTTGGAGCAGTCGCTCGAACTCCTCGACGCCCGTGGCCCGCCGGACCGTGACCCGTTCGAGCGCGTACGGCCCCTGGCGGCGGCGGGCGAGGGCGTTGCCGACGGCGAGTGCCTGGGCGTAGCCGCTCGTGCGCACCGCTTGGCGGACCCGGCGGCTGGAGTAGCCGTACGGGTAGGCGAACGACACCGGCCGGGCGCCGAGTTCGCCGGAGACGATCTCGGTGCAGCGGTCCAGCTCGGCGCGCAGCTCGTCGTCGCCGAGCTGGTCGAGCTGCGGATGGGTGTGGCTGTGGCCGCCGATCTCGACGCCGGCGGCGGCCAGTTCGCGCACCTGCCGCCAGTCGAGCATGGCGTCCAGGCCGCCTCCGGTGTCGTACGCGCCCCGGATCCAGCCGGTGGAGACGAACAGCGTGGCCGGGAAGGCGTGCTTGGCGAGCACGGGCAGCGCATGCCGGTGCACACCCTCGTAGCCGTCGTCGAAGGTGATCAGCACCGGCCGGGTGGGCAGCGGGCGGCCGGTGCGCCAGCGGACCGCGAGGTCGGCGGTGGTCAGCGGGGTCAGGCCCAGGTCGCCGATGAGCGCCATCTGTTCGGCGAACGCCTCCGGCGCGACGGACAGGGCGCGGGTGGCGTCGTTGGGGGCGGTGGCGACGGAGTGGTACATGAGAATGGGCACGGGGGTGTCACTCATGGGTACCCCCTGCGATCGGGGCCGCCGCAAACGTCGTACCGTTCCGCCGCGCCCTCATGTTGCCCACCGCATAGCCGCCGGCGGCGCTCAGCACCCCGGCGACGATCGCGCCCGCGCGCCCCGCGCCGCCCGGCCGGGCCAGCAGGGCGTCCCGCAGGCCACGAGCGACCCCGGCGGGCAACACCCGTGTGGTGTACCGGCGTTCGGACTCCAGCCCCTTGCCCGCGCCGACGCTCTTCGCCACCAGCGCCTTGGACAGGCCCTCGGCGTAGGCGCGGGTGCGGAAGTAGGCGAAGTGCTCGCGGGGTGCGGGCACCCGGTGGTGGATCACCGCTCGGTCGTCGATGAGCAGGACGGCGTCGGGCCGGGCGCGGGTGAGGCGGATGCACAGCTCCGTCTCCTCGCAGCCGAGCGGGCGGCGGTCGCCGTCGCGGCCGATGCCGGTGGCGAAGCCGCCCGCCGCGTCGAACGCCGTGCGCCGGAAGGAAGCGTTTCCGCCCAGGACGTTGCGGACCCGGACCCGGCCGGGCGGCAGCCCCTTGTAGGTGCAGCCCACCACCCAGTCGAACTCCTCCGGGAACCAGGCCGGCCGCCGGCCCGAGGCCCAGATCGGCACCGTACGGCCGCCGACCGCCATGACGCGCGGGTCGGCGTAGCCCTCGGCGAAGTGGCGCAGCCAGTCGCGTTCGGCCACGGCGTCGTCGTCCAGGAAGGCGATCACCTCGCCGTGGGATGCGGCGATGCCGGTGTTGCGGCCGGCGGACAGGCCGCGCGGGCCCGCGTTGGGCAGCACCCGGACGCCCTCGGTCTCCTTGTACTCGCGGGCCAGCCGGTCCCTCAGGGCCGGGTTGTGGTCCACGACCAGGAGCGTCTCCAGCGCGGGGTACGACTGCGCGGCCACCGAGGAGACCGCCGCGAGGATGTCCTCCCAGCGGTCCTCGGTGTACACGCAGATCACGACGGAGATGCCGGGATCTCTCAAGACACCTCTCCCCGGACCGCGTCGAGCATCGGCGAGTGGTGTTCCTGACGGCGCAGCTCACGCCGGTTGGAGCGCTCCTTGAGGATGACCTTGAGCACCCGGAGCCCGTCGCGTACGGCGCGCAGATTGCTGGTGCCGTGGATGCGGAGGTACTCGTGGCTCGGGATCTCCTGCACCTTGAGCCCCGCCTTGACCACTCTGATGTTCATCAGCGTCTCGACCTCGAAGCCGGTGCAGTCGAGCTCGATCTTGTCGAGGCAGTGCCGCCAGAAGGCGTTGTAGCCGTAGCACAGGTCGGTGTACCGGGCGCCGAACTTGCGGTTGACGACCGTGCACAGCGCCCAGTTGCCGAGCTTGCGGATGAAGGTCATGTCGTCGGTGCCGCCGCCGTTGGCGAAGCGGGAGCCCTTGGCGAAGTCGGCGCCGGAGACGAGCGCGGAGACGTAACTCACGATCTCGCCGCCGTCGGCCGAGCCGTCCGCGTCGACCATCACGATGATGTCGCCGGTGCACGCCTCGAACCCGGTGGTCAGGGCGTCCCCCTTGCCCTTGCCACGCTGCTCGACGACTCTGACCTGCGGCCACAGCGAGCGGGCGACGTCGACGGTGTCGTCCGTGGAATTGCCGTCCACAAGAACGACTTCGTGTATCCAGTCCGGAAGCGTCTTGAAGACGTAGGGGAGATTCTCCGCCTCATTCATCGCGGGAATCACCACGCTCACCGGCGGGGTGATCGCCAGGTGGGAGGAGATGGGCCGGAATTGGGCCGCCAGCAATGGATCTTGCCCCGAACTCGGCGGGTGCAGGACGGAACTCATGGTCGTATCCCTCTCGTCCGGCGGACCGCCCGCCCCTGGGCAGCCCGGCTTTGTGTCCGGTTCGAAAGGGGGGTTTCTCATCCATGGCACGGTGAGCGGATCTCCGTACCCATGGGATGAGCTGTCAAAGCTGGCCGGTCTGCCGATCGGAGAAGAAAAAAGGGCAGCCGGTCGCGCGGCACGACTCGGTCACCAGTGTGGTCACCGAGTACGGCACCCCCCTACCGCGCCCCACGCCGGAACGTCACGGCCCTGAGCCCTCCCCTGAACCGCGTGCTGACGGACCGATGCGGGTGAGATCTAATGACGGTATTGACGATTGAACCAGATGAGCAAGACCTGGATATCAGTCTCACGTTTTTGTTTGTTTGGCCGTTACATAACTTTGGCCGGAGTTACTCACTTTTACGTAGGAGGGCCGGCAGGAGCAGCAACAGGCTGAGCGAGCCCACGGCCACCACCCCGCCATGCACCGACCAGCGGTGTACGGCCAGCATGCCTTGGGCGACCAGCATGTTCAGAACCACCGAGCCCGCAAGGGCGGCGAGTGTGCGGCCGAAGGGTTCCAGCCCGCGCAGGAGCGCGCCGATCGCCACGGCCGGCGCGGCGAGCAGGAAGAACAGCGTGCACGGACCGCGCAGCGGTGAGCCGGAGTCGGTGAGCGCGAGCAGTGCGCCGACCGCCGCTATGGCGGTCGCGGCCCCCGCGAGCAGCGGCGACAGGTCCCTCCCCGGTCCTGTCCGTGCCCCTTCGGGGTCCTCGGTGGCGCCGTCCGATGAACGTGACTTGATGCGTAAGGTCTGCATTGGCGACTGTGCCCCCCGATATGACCCCGACGCGCGGGATGTCGGACTGCAATGTGGCGCAGGCCGATGCGGGCCGTCAAGACGGCCGGGGCGGCGGAGCTGACTCGCGGTCAACACGGCTGCCGAGTGCACGCAAGACGTGGTCGGGTGAAATTCCAGGGCCGATCTAGTTGAGGCTTGGAAAGTTTTGGCATGGACACTTCCGGTCAACGCGCGTAGGCGCTACGACGGTTATAGGCAGAGATCCTGCTATAGGGAGGCACCATGAGTCGTTTCAGACTTACCGGATTCGTGACCTCGCTCCTCCTCGCCGCCGGCCTCGGACTCGGCACGGCCACGGCGGCCCAGGCCTCGACAGCGGCAACCGGCGGCTATGTGGCGCTCGGTGACTCCTACTCCTCCGGAGTGGGAGCGGGCAGCTACATCAGCTCCAGCGGCAGCTGCGACCGCAGCACCAACGCGTACCCGTACCTGTGGAACGCGGCCCACTCCCCGTCGTCGTTCGCCTTCAACGCCTGCTCCGGCGCCACGACGGACGACGTCATCAGCAACCAGCTCGGCTCGCTCGGCGCCGGCACCTCGCTCGTGTCCATCACGATCGGCGGCAACGACGCCGGGTTCTCCAACGTCATGACGACCTGCGTGCTGCAGTCCGACAGCGACTGCATCAGCCGCATCAACACCGCCAAGGCGTACGTCGACTCCACGCTCCCCGGCAAGCTCGACAACGTCTACAACGCGATCAGCGCGAAGGCTCCCAACGCCCGGGTGGTCGTGCTCAGTTATCCCCGCTTCTACCTGCTCGGACAGACCTGCCTGGGCCTGTCCGACACCAAGCGCTCCGCGATCAACGACGCCGCCGACTACATGGACGCCGCCATCCAGACCCGCGCCGCGGCCCACGGCTTCGTCTTCGCCGACGTCCGCACCGCCTTCTCCACCCACGAGATCTGCTCCGGCAGCTCGTGGCTGCACAGCGTGAACTGGCTCGACATCAGCGAGTCGTACCACCCCACCGCGGCCGGTCACTCCGGCGGCTATCTGCCGGTGTTCACGAACAACGCATAACCCGTTCAGGCGACATCAGGCTTGACCGGGTTCGCCCGTCAGGGTGAATTTCCGTAGGAGCTCGAAGCGGAAGCGGATGCGGAGGCCCCGCCGGTCGGGGTCTCCGTCGCCGTCGCCGTCACACAGGCGACCGAGAACGGCACGGAGTTCGACGTGGTCCTCACCGGACCACGTACCTTCACAGTGATCCGGTCCTCCGTCGTGACGCTGCCGGAGGACGCGGTCACGCTCACCCGGACCTGCTGGGTCCTCCCGCCCCCGTCCGGGAAGGACAGCGTCTTCCATCCGGGATCGGACACGGACCCATGCGTCACCACCCAGCGGTACTCCACCTGAGCGGGCAGCCGGCCCACGGTGAAGGTCGCTGTGAAGGACGGTGACTGAGCCGTCGGCGGCGGACAGGTCCCGGAGTACGTGGTGTGCTCGCCCGCCACGGTGACCTGCACGGACTGGGCCGGCTGCGTGCTCGTCGGCGTGCTCGTCGGGGTCTTGGTGTCCGAGTCGGTGCTGCCGCTCGGCGCGCGGGAGGACACCGTCGTGGTGCTCGGACCGCTGCCCGCTTTGCCGCTCCCGCTGTCGCGGTGCGTCAGCGCGTACGCCAGCCCCGCCAGCGCGAGGGCGATCACGAGGAAGCCCGCCACCAGCACGACCCCCACGCGACGGTTGCGTTCGGGTGGCTCGGCGAGCGGAGCCGGTGCAGGCAAGGGCGGTGTGGGATACGGCTGTTGACGCGGTGCCACGACCGTCGGGGCGTACGCGGACGGATCCGGTGGCGGTGCCGTGAGGGGTGTCCCTCCCTCAGCGGGAGTACCCCCAGCCGCGACGAGCCGCAGCTCGTGCTCCGCCCGTTCGGCACCGAGCCGCTCGGCGGGGTCCTTGCGCAGCAGCCCCTCGATGACGGGCGCCAGCGGGCCGGCCCGGCGCGGCGGCGGCGGCTCCTCGTCCACCACGGCCCGCAGCGTGCTGAGCGGGGTGTCGTACCGGAACGGGGAGGCACCTTCGACGGCCGTGTACAGCAGCACGCCCAGCGACCACAGATCCGACTCCGGTCCCGGAGTGCGCCCCAACGCCCGCTCCGGGGCGAGGAATTCGGGCGAGCCGACCACCTCGCCGGTCATGGTGATCGCCGAGCTGCCCTCGACCGAGGCGATCCCGAAGTCGGTCAGCACCACCCGGCCGTCGTTGGCGAGCAGCACGTTGGCCGGCTTCACATCCCGGTGCAGCACCCCGGCGGCGTGCGCGGCGCGCAGTGCGGACAGCACCTCGGCGCCGATGTGCGCGGCGCGCTGCGGCGGCATCGGGCCCTCCGCCTCCAGCCGGTCGGCCAGCGACAGGCCGCGCACCAGCTCCATCACGATCCAGGGCCGGCCGCCCTCCGACGCCACGTCGTACACCGTGACCGCGTTGCGGTTCGCGACCCGGGCCGCCGCCCGGGCCTCCCGCTCCAGGCGGGCGTACATCCGCTCGACGTCGGCCGGGGGCAGCCCGGCCGGCGCCCGCACCTCCTTGACGGCCACCTCCCGGTGCAGCACCTCGTCCCGGGCCCGCCATACGGTGCCCATGCCGCCCTCGCCCAGCGGGGACAGCAGACGGTAGCGGCCCGCGATCACACGGTCGCGGGCCGGTTCTCCGGACACGGGCGCCCCCAGGCATGTCGCGTGATTTCTCCATAAACGTAGCTCAGCCGAGGGCGGTTGCGGCCCCCTTGAGCACCAATCCGGCACCCAGGGCCAGGACGGTGAGCGCCGACACGAGCGGCAGGGTGCGGCGCACCAGCGCGGCCACGGGGTGTGCGGTCCAGCGCGGGCGCCGCTCCAGCACCCGGGACGCCTCGGTGCCCAGCCTGACCACGGCGACCCCGGCCGCGGTGAGCGTCAGCGCGAGTCCGGCGCCGTAGGCCACGACGAGCAGCAGCCCGAACCAGGCCTTGCCCAGCGCGGTGGCGCCGACGAGCACGACCACGGCGGAGGGGCTGGGCACGAGTCCGCCGGCGAAGCCGAGCAGGATCGTGCCGCGGAGGGTGGGGGCGGTGGGGTGGGTGTGGGTATGGCCGCCGTGAGTGTGTTCGACACCGTGATGGTGGTGATGATGATGGTGGTGATCATGATGGTGGGCGGGCCCATGATGTGCGCCCACACCGGCCAACTCGCGTACCCGCGACTCCTCATGGGCGTGATCGTGCTCGTGAACGTGCCCGTGCTCCCGGTTGCGCCACGCCCGCCGTACGAGGTTCACGCCCGCCGCCAGCACCAGGGCGCCGCTGGCGATGCCGAGCCAGGCGATCACCGAGGGGGTCGCGGCGGAGCCGGCGGTGACGAGGAGGCCCAGGGCGACGACGCCGAGGGTGTGGGTGACGGTGACGGACGCGGCCAGCGGCAGGACGTCCCGGAGCCCGGCCCGGCCGCCGCGTGCCGCCGCCGTGGCCGCCATCAGGGTCTTGCCGTGCCCCGGCGCGAGGGCGTGCAGGGCGCCGAGGACCACCGCGACGAGCAGCGCGAGGGCGGCGAAGCCGAGCGTGAGGTCATGCCGGGCCACCAGGCCGTCCAGGGCCCGCGTCCAGCGGTCGACGCCCCGGGGCAGTACGGCCTCGGCGGGTGCGTCCTGCTGTTCCTCGGTGAGGGCGGGGCCGCCGGGGCGCACCCGCAGCGACGCGGTGGAGGTGTCGGCCGGGGACGACAGCAAGTCCTTGGGATAGGTGGTGAGTTCGTGCGAGACGGAGGTCTTCGGCACGTCCGACGTGGTGAGGGTCATCCGGTCGCCGCGCGCGGTGATCTCCCGCCAGCCGGGTCCGGACCAGTTCGTCGTGGCGTGGAAGCCGAGGGTGAGCGAGCCGGTCCGCGGAAGCGGCGCGGTCCAACGGCACTGCACGCGCAGGGTGTTGAGCCCCGCCTGGCCGGGCCGCAGGGTGGCCCGGCTGTCCCGCACGGTGAGGGGAGCCGGGCGTCCGGCCACGGTCACCGAGCTGCCGCGGGCGTCCTGTGTGCAGCGCCGGCGGGCCCACTCGGGCATCCCCAGTCGCTCGATGTCCGGCTTGGCCTGGGTCGCCGGAATCTCGGCCAGGTCCTCGACGTGGTCGACCCGGAGCTGACCGGGTGCGGCGACGAGGCCGTCGTACCGGTTGACGGTGAAGTTGCCCAGGGGATGCGCGCTCGCCCCGGTGGCGGGCAGGAGGACGAGGCCGCACACCGCGAGCAGGAGGCACGCCAGACGCCGTTTCACTTCGTGGCCTCCAGCGCCTTGCGGGCCTCGGCCGCACCCAAGGGGGAGAAGCCGGGGTTCAGTTTCAGGGCGGAGGCCAGGGAGGCGCGGCCGGCCGTGCGGTGGCCGGTGGCCAGCTCGATCATGCCGCGGTGGTAGAGGAAGGCGGCGTTGCGGTAGCCGGTGGCGGTGGCCTGGCGGGCGTACCCGAGGGCCTGCGCGTCCTGGCCGTTGACGTGCAGCGCCCAGGCCAGCGCGTCCGCGGTGTGCACGGTGTGCCGGCGGGCCCATTCGGCGCGGGCCGCGCGCAGGGCGGCCGCCTTGTCACCGTGGTCGGCGGCGGCCAGCGCGGTGTCCAGATCGGCGTTCACGCCGTTGGCGCGGGCCAGTGAGATCCAGGCCTCCACCAGGGCGTACTGCTCCTTCGCCCGGGCCCGGTCGCCGGCCGCGCCCCGGGCCTCGTACAGCTCGCCCAGCTCGACGAGCGGGCCCGGCAGCGGATAGCGGGACACCACGGTCTCCATGCCCTTGATCGCCGCGGCCCGGTCACCGCTCGCGGCCTGCGCCCGGGCCTGGCCCTCCAGCGCGGGCAGATAGGTGTCGTCGGCGGCGAGGGCACGGGCGTAGGAGGTGAGGGCGGTCCTGTAGTCGCCCTGGTTCCAGGCGAGTTGGCCGAGCTGGGTGGACACGTAGGCGATGTCGCCGGGCGTGGTGGCGGAGGACAGCGCCTGCTGGAGGACCCGGCGGGCGGTCGTCACGTCCCCGCGCAGCTCGTGCACATACGCGTACCGCGTGAAGACCGGGACGCCCGGCTTGCGCGTGTCGGCGGTCTCGGCGGCCTGCGACGCCTCGGGGTACCGGCCGAGCTCGACCAGGGCGTCGATACGGGAGGACAGCGCGCGCTCGCTGTACGGGTTCTGCCGCAGGGCTAGGTCCGCGTAGGTCAGGGCGTCCGCGAAGTCGTGCCGGGCGGCGGCGAGCGCGGCCCGGCCGGCCAGGGCCTGGTCGTTGTCCGGGGTCAGCGCCAGGGACCGGCTCAGCGCCTTGTCCGCCTGCGGATACCGGGACGGGTCGCCCTTGGTCCGCGCCTGCTCGACGTAGGCAAGACCGAGCGTGGCCCAGCTGCCGGAGTCCTTCGGCTGGGTCCGCAGATGCGCCTGGAGCGCGGCGATGCTCGCGTCCAGATTCCCACTGCCCAGGACCCCGGGATCGACGGCGCTGGAGGCCGCCGCCACGGACGCGGGCGACCGGTCGGCACCGACGGCGATCGCCCCGCCGGTGAGCGCGAGCGCCAACAGCATTGCGGAGCCCCCGAGTTGAAGCGCCCGCCAGCGCCGCCCGGCAGCGGCGACCCGGTGCACGGCGGCGACACGCCCGTCGGGATCGGCGGCGGAGGGGGCGTCGGGGCCCAGGGGCGGGTGCGCGGAGGACCCGGAGGGTGAGCGGTCCTCGGGGTTGCTGGGTGTGGGCTCGGTGGATCGGGAGGCTGGGGAGATTTCGGCGTCGTGGGGCGGGTGCGCGGTGGACCCGGAGGGTGAGCGGTCGCCGGGGTCGCTGGGTGTGGGCTCGGCGGATCGGGGGGCTGAGGAGATTTCGGCGCCGTGGGACGAGTGCTCGGCGGACCCGGAGGGTGAGCGGTCGCCGGAGTCGCTGGGCGCGGGCTCGGCGGAGCCGACCGCCGACGGCTCCTCGGTGGCCGAGGGACCGGTGTCGCGGAGGGTGTGCTCGTGCGAGGTGGGAGCCGACGGCTCGCCGGTGTCGTCGGTCGTGCCCGTATCTCCGGAAGAGGCCTCCCGTGAATCCTGGCACGGTGGTGTCCCGGCGGCGGAGCGCTCACCGGTGCCGGCAGGGGCCGGTCCCGGTGTCGTGTCGTCGGCCCTGTTCACCCTGCTGCCGTCCATCTCGACCTCGACCTCGTCCTCGTCCTTCGCGCGCGGGCCCATGCCCTCTCCTCGCGTCTGCTGCGCTGGTGGTGTGGGAGGCGCGGCCCGCCGTGGGGGAGGGGGGTACGGGCCGCGCCGGTCTGGGGGTGGGGCGGCGCTCAGTACGGGCGCTGCACGCGCCGGCGCCACCAGGCGAAGGCCGTGCCGAGCAGCAGGGTCCCGGCCGCGCCCGA
The DNA here is from genome assembly GCF_020181035.1 of Streptomyces sp. CoH27. GTDB lineage: Bacteria > Actinomycetota > Actinomycetes > Streptomycetales > Streptomycetaceae > Streptomyces > Streptomyces camelliae. The sequence continues at coordinate 273,520 of NZ_JAIQYY010000011.1, read as the reverse complement.
GGCCGCCGAGGCGGCGATCAGCACGGTGTTGTCGGACGTGCCGGAGCCGGCCGGCTGGAGGGCGTCGCCGAGCTGGCTGCGCACGTCCGTGCCCGCGGTCGTGCCCTTGGCGAGCGGGCCGTGCGAACCGGAGTTGGGCTCGGCGACGTACGGGAAGGACTTCTCGAAGGTCCCGTCGGCCTTGTCGACCCCGTCACCCAAGTCGTTCTTCATGCCGACCAGCGCGCCCTCCATCACCTGGAGCGCCTCGTCCACCACGTCGTCGGTGAGGCGACGACCGTTCGGGAAGCCCGCTTTGTCGCCGTCCAGGACGCCGAGCCGCTTGGGGTGCATGCTCGGTTTGATGGAGGTGTTCAGACGCAGCTCCTCCGAAGGTCGCACGTACGGCGGCTGGTTGAGGCCCTTGACGCCCTTGAGGAACACGTCGACGAGGTCGTTGCGCGGCTCGCTCGGCGCCTTGATCTTGTAGATCTGCTCGATGAGCTTCGGCAGTTCGGGGTGGGTGACATTGTTCAGGAACTGGCCGTCGTACGCGGGCTGCGAGGCGTTGAACCTGTCCTTGTCCTTCTGCGGGTTGACGACCTCGTTGACCAGCGGGTTGCCCAGCCGCGATACCTGGGTGTAGTAGCCCTGGGCGTTGCGGCGCTGGGTGGTGGACCAGATGCCGACGACCGGCTGCTTCGACGACTCGCGGATCAGGTCGTTCGGCACCTGCAGCGCGATGGTGTTGACGTTGTAGCCCTTGAGGGTGTTGTTGCCGACCTCGCTGAGGTTGCCGCCGTACAGCAGGTCGAAGACGCGCAGGTCGGCGAAGAACGGGTCGGCCGCCTGCCCGGCGAAGGTCGTGGCGCCGCCCGGGGTCTTGTAGATGGCCTGATAGCGCAGCTTGGCGTAGTCCGGCATGGAGGCCTTGCCGACGTTCGACGGCGCCACCGGCACGTCCTCCGCGAGCCTGGTCCGGTACGCCACCCGGTCGTGCTTGAACCGGAGCAGATCGATGTCGTAGGTCTGCGTGATGTTGAGGTTCGGGTCGTCGAGGCTCTTCACCACACCGGTGTTGTAGAGGAACGTGTTGCCGTTCTTCGTGTGGGTCTTGAAGGTGTAGCGGAAGACCAGATCGTCGTGCGCGTCACCGTTGTTGTCGACGTGGATGTCGTACTGGGCGTCGTCGGCGAACGTGTAGAAGTTCGGGCCGCCCGACGGCTCCTCGAACGGGATCCAGTTCGCCACGACCGTCGTCGTGTCGGGCTTGTCCGGGCTGACGAACGCGTACACGTCGGTGTTGTCGTACTGCGGTGTGCCCGAGATCAGCGGGGCCTCCCGGTGGGAGGAGGCGGAGGCCGTCCCGGGTGCCAGCGAGGCGACGCCCGCGGCGGTGAGCCCGCCGGCCGCCAGCGCGGCGCACAGGAGCGTGACCAGGCCCGTGCGTCCCGTGCCGCTCCTGCCGCTTTTGGAGAAGAGAGGTGTCATGCCGTCTGTCCGTCCGTACTCAGTGCCGACTTGCCGTTGACGGACGGGTATACGGAGCGACGGCGCCGATCGGCTTGGTCGGCCGGAAAAAATTTTTGGGTTCTTCCCGACCCGCGTTTTCGGCCCGCTGATCCGTATCACGGGCGGGAGGTGGGCGTTCGTGCGGATGCGTGGAGCACGGGGAAAGGCCGGCTGTGGTCACGGCGATGGGGCCGGCGTACAGGCGGACGAGCTGCTGGTGCTGGTCGCGGGCGGGGACCACAGGGCGTTCGAGGACCTGTACGCCCTGGTGTCCGGTCCGGTGTACGGACTGGTCCGACGGGTGGTGCGCGACCCCGCCCAGTCCGAGGAGGTGGCCCAGGAAGTGCTGTTGGAGACCTGGCGGTCCGCCGCCCGGTTCGACCCCGGCCGGGGCAGCGCGCTGTCCTGGATCCTCACCCTCGCCCACCGCCGCGCCGTCGACCGGGTGCGCAGCGCCCGCGCGGCCGGCGAACGCGAGCAGCGGGAGGCCCTGCGCGCCGGGGAGCCCGCGTTCGACCAGGTCGCCGAGGAGGTCGAGGCGGGGCTGGAGCGCGAGTGGGTGCGCCGCTGTCTGAAGCGGCTCACGGACCTGCAACGCCAGTCCGTGACCCTCGCCTACTACGACGGCTACACCTACCGCGAGGTCGCCGAACGGCTCTCGCTGCCGCTCGGCACCGTCAAGACGCGGATGCGCGACGGACTCACCCGGCTGCGCCAGTGCCTGGGAGGCGCCGCATGAGCATCCTCGGCAGGCTGATGGGCGGCGCGGACCTGCACTCCCTCGCCGCGCCCTACGCGCTCGACGCCCTCGAACCGGGCGAGCGGCGCCGGTTCGAGAAGCATCTGCGGGACTGCGACCGCTGCGCGGCCGAGACCCGGGGACTGGCCGAGGACGCGGTGCGGCTCGCCTGGTCCACGGCCGCCCCCGCGCCGGCCGCCCTGCGGGACCGGGTGCTGGCCGCCGTACGCACGACCCCGCAGGAGCCGGCCTCGGTCCAGGAACCGACGCGCAGGCGCGCGCCGCAGCTGCCGCCGCACGTCTGGGGCACCCAGCCACCCCCGGGACGCTCCCGTACGCCCCGCACGCGCCCCTTCTTCGTGCCGCTCGCCACGGTCACCGCGACGGCGGCCCTCGTCGTCGCCTCCCTCTTCGCGGTGCAGGCGCAGCGCACACAGGACCGGCTCGACGCCGCACAGGTACGGGCACGTGAGATCGCCCACGTTCTGGCCGCTCCCGACGCCCGCGCCGTGACCGGCAAGGACGCCCGCGGCCGCGGGATCGGAGTGATCGCTTCCGCCGCGGAGCGGGAAGCCGTCGTCACCCTCAGCGGATACGGCACCCCGGCCGGCGGCCGCGTCCACCAGCTCTGGCTCATGCGCCCCCGCGCGCAGCCGCGCTCCCTCGGGCTCTTCGCGGGCGACACGCCCTTGGTCGCAAAGGGGCTCGACACCGGCTCGACGTCACTCGCCGTGACCGTCGAGCCTGACGGCGGCTCGGCGCAACCCACCAGCCAGCCCATTGTCCAACTCACCCTGAAATCGGTCGGATTCGGAGAGTAGTCAAAGAAGGATGGTCAACCGCCTTATGGGGAAGGTGAATCCTGTGGCCGAGATACACGCGTGCCGCCCTGGGGCGATAGGGTTACTCTGCCCGGGCCGGGTGGACTCGTACGGGTGGGGAGTGACATGGAGCAGATAACAGTGCGCAGCAGGGCCAGGGTCCCTGCGATCACCTGCGGGAGCAGCGCGACCAGTTCGCGTCTCGACCGTCATCTGTCGGTGCTGGCGGGTCCCGCCATACCGCAGCAGAAGACGGTCGAGGCGACCTCGCTGATGCGTGAGCTGACGGCGCGTGACACCGCACACCAGCGCAGCGACCGGGGCAAGCGGGTCAGCCGCGTCTCCCTGTTCGCACCCCTGCGCCGGCTGCGCCGCTCGCTGTTCGGCGGGCACGGGCGCGGCCACTGAGCGGGCCGTGCCCGTCCGCTGAGCCGTCGCCGAACCCGCGACGCCCCCTGGAGCCCTTCCGGGGTGCCCGTGCTCAGGCCGCCACACCGTCCCGGCGCATCGCTGCGATCTCGTCGTCCGCCATCCCCACGGCACGCAGCAGCGCTTCGGTGTGCTGTCCGAGCGCGGGCACATCACCCATCCGTGCCTCGTCCCCGCCCGGCAGCGTGATGGGAGGCAGCAGCGCCTTCAGCGGCCCGGCCGGCGACCCCACCTGACGCCACCGCTCCCGGGCCGCCAGCTGCGGATGCGCCGCCAGCTCGTGCAGATCCCGGAGCCGGGCACAGGCGATGCCCGCCTTCTCCAGCCGGGTCATTGCCTCCTCGGCATCCAGCACACCGAGCGCCCGCGCCACCAACGCGTCCGTCTTCCCCCGGTTCGCGACGCGTGACGCGTTCGTCGCATACATCTGATCCATCCCCAATTCGGGGCGTTCTATGACCTGTTCGGCCAGCCGCCGCCACTCCCGGTCGTTCTGCACGGACAGCAGGACCCGCCCGCCGTCCGCCGTCGGATAGGCGTCGTACGGCGCGATGACGGCGTGCGCGAGCCCGGTGCGCGCGGGCGGCTCGCCGCCGTGCAGCGCATGGTGGAGCGGATGCCCCACCCACTCGGCGAGCGCCTCCAGCATGGACACCTCCACCGCCCCGCCCCGCCCGGTCGTCCCGCGCCGCACGAGGGCCGCCAGGACGCCCGAGAACGCGTACATGGCCGCCGCGATGTCCGCCGCCGGGATCCCCGCCTTCACCGGCTGCTCCGGCGTCCCGGTCACCGACACCAGCCCCGCCTCGCACTGCACGAGCATGTCGTACGCCCGCTTGTCCGCGTACGGTCCCGAGCCGCCGTAGCCGGAGATGTCCACGGCGATCAGCCTCGGGTGCGCGGCGCACAGGGTGGCCGCGTCGAGGCCGAGCCGGGCCGCCGCCCCGTGTGCGAGGTTCTGCACGAACACGTCCGCGTCCGCGATCAGCCGCCGTACGACGGCCAGGCCACGCGGGTCCTTCAGGTCCAGCGCGAGGGACTCCTTGCCGCGGTTGCACCACACGAAGTGCGAGGCGAGACCGCGGGCCGCCGTGTCGTAGCCGCGCGCGAAATCGCCGCCGTCGACCCGCTCCACCTTGATGACCCTGGCCCCCAGGTCGGCGAGCTGCCGGGTCGCGAAGGGCGCGGACACGGCCTGTTCGACGGCGACGACGGTGATGCCCTCCAGGGGCAGGGGCTGCTGCTCGTCCATGGGCTGACGCGTGGGCTGATCCATGGCCGGGATCATGCCCTTGAGCGGCGGCTTTGTCAGCAGTGCCGGGTCACTCGCCGCGGCTGTACCGGCGTACGGCCAGCGGCAGGAACACGGCGACGAGGGCGAGGCCCCAGGCCAGCGACCCGGCGACCGGATGCGCCACCGGCCAGGCGGCGCCGTGCGGCACGGGCGCGTTGCCGAAGAGGTCCCGCAGGGCCGTGGTCACCGCGCTGATCGGGTTCCACTCGGCCAGGGTGCGCAGCCAGCCCGGGAGGTGGTCCGTCGGAATGTAGGCGTCGGACAGCAGGGGCAGCACGAAGGAGGAGGCGCCGAGCTGGCCGGCCGCGTCCTCGCTGCGGGTGAGCAGGCCCAGAAAGATCCCGGCGCAGGTGCAGGCGAACCGGAAGAGCAGCAGCAGCCCCACGGCGCCGGCGGCCTCGGCCGCGGACCCCTCGATCCGCCACCCCACCGCGAGCCCCACCAGCAGCAGCGGCACGGTGCCGATCGCCGTGACCACGAGGTCGGCCACGGCTTGCCCGACGGGTACGGCGGCCCGGCTCACCGGCATCGTCCGGAACCGGTCCATCACCCCGCGGTGCGTGTCCGCGGCGGCCTGGAACATGCCGGTCATCAGCCCGCCGGCCGCGGTCGCGACCAGCAGTCCGGGTACCAGGAACGCGCGGTACTCGCGGCCGGGCATCGCCAGCGCGCTGCCGAAGACATAGCCGAAGAACAGCAGCATGTTGACCGGCATCAGCTGGGTCAGGATCGCCAGGCCCGGACTGTTCCGTACCCGGCGCAGCTGCCGTCCGGTCATCGCCAGACCGTCGTACGCCAACGCGCTCATGCGACGCACTCCTTGCGGTGCGTGGACCCCTCGGTGAGCCGGAGGAAGGCGTCGTCGAGGGTGGGCGGACGCAGGCTCGCATCGAGCAACGGCACGCCCGCCGCGTCGAGTTCGCGCACCAGGCGCGGCAGGGTCAGCGTCGGGTCGGTGGTGACCGCGCCGACGGAGTTCCGGTCCCGGTCGAACACCGGCTCGCTGCCCGTGAGTTGATCCAGCACGGCCGCCGCCTTCGGCAGTGCGTCCCCGTCCGCGACCACGGCCTGAGCAAACGACCCGACGAGCGCCTTGAGTTCGGCGGGGGAGCCGCTGAGGGCGACCCGCCCCTGGTCCACCAGGACGACGTCGTCGGCGAGTTGGTCGGCCTCCTCCAGATACTGCGTGGTCAGCAGCACGGTCGTGCCGGCCGCCTTCAGCTCGCGCACCGCCTGCCAGATGCGGGTGCGGCTGGCCGGGTCGAGGCCGGTGGTCGGCTCGTCGAGGAAGAGCACCTCGGGCCGGCGGATCAGACTCGCGGCCAGATCCAGCCGGCGCCGCATGCCGCCCGAGTAGGTCGAGGCCTTACGGCCGGCCGCCTCGGTCAGCCCGAAGCGCTCCAGCAACTCGTCGGCCCGCACGACCGGTCCGCGCACCCGGTGCAGCCGGGCGAACAGCCGCAGGTTCTCCCGGCCGGTGAGGTCGCCGTCCACCGAGGCGTACTGCCCGGTGACCCCGATCCGGCTCCGCACGGCGGCCGCCTCCCGCACCAGGTCGTGCCCGGCGACCCGCGCCGAGCCGGCGTCCGGCCGCAGCAGTGTCGTCAGCAGCCGTACGGCCGTCGTCTTCCCGGCGCCGTTCGGGCCGAGCAGCCCGCAGACCGTCCCCCGGGCCACCGCCAGATCCAGCCCGCGCAGGGCGTGAACAGCGCCGAAGCGCTTCTCCAGCCCTTCACTGAGTACAGCGTACGTAGAAGTCATGGCTCGACCATAGCGCACTACGTACGGCGTACGTAACTAGGATGGTGAACGAGGTGATGACCGATGGCAGTCCGAGGGGCCGTCCCCGAGGTGATCTGGGCGCGCCCCGAGCGCACCGGGCGGGGGCCGAAGCCGGCGTACACCCGCGACGACATCGCGGCCGCCGCCGTCCGGATCGCCGACGAGCGGGGGCTCGACGCGGTGTCGATGCGGCACGTCGCGGCCGAGCTGGGCTGCGGCACCATGTCGCTGTACAACTACGTCCCCCGCAAGGAGGACCTGTACGAGCTGATGGTGGACGCGGTCAGCGCGGAACACGTCCCGTGGGAGCCGAGCGGGGACTGGCGGGCCGACCTGATCCGGGTGGCGCGCGACACGCGGGCGCTGATGCACCGGCATCCCTGGGTGCCGCGCCTGATGTCCCCGGTCTACGGCTTCAGCCCGCATGCCCTGCGCTATCTGGAGCACTGCCTGGCCTGTCTGGATCCGCTGGAGGCGTCGTACGGCACCAAGCTGGAGCTCATCGCGATGCTGAACGGCGTGGTGACGACGTACGTCCGCAATGAGCTCGACACGGCGGAGCGGGTGCGGGCGCTGCCGTGGTCGGAGGACGAGGAGAACGCGGCGCGGATCGCTTACCTCGGGGGGCAGGTCGCCTCCGGTGCGTATCCGAGGATGGCGGCGGCGTTCGCGGAGGATGCGGGGCCGATCGACCTGGAGGCGGTCTTCGAGCGGGCGTTGGGGCGGGTCCTCGACGGCTTCACCCCAGGCAGCGACAAGCGGTGAACCAGGAACGCGGCGGGCGTCAGCTCACCCTCATCGGACAGACCTTGGAGGCGGCCCGCCGGCATGGCATCCCTCTCTGGCTGCGAGGCGGCTGGGCCATGGACTTCTTCCTCGGGGAGGTCACCCGGGAGCACGGCGACATCGACTGGTTCGCCTGGGCCAAGGACGCGGCTGCCCTCGCCGGTGTCCTCACCGCACTCGGTCACACGCCCGTCCCCGGGCCGCCCGCCGGTCTCCAGCTCGACTTCGCCAAGGACGGGCTGGACAGCAGCTTCACCCTGGTCGACCGGGATGCGGCGGGGCGCGTGGTCGTCGCGGGTGGCCCCTGGGCCGGTACTGCGTGGCCGGACGGACTGCTGGACGCCGGGCCGGGCCGGATCGGGGACATCGAGGCGCCGATCGTCAGCCCGCTCGCCCAGATCGAGATCAAGCGCATGATGCCCGTCTGGGATCCGTCCCGGCCGCGCCGGGCCAAGGACGCCGCGGACATCGCCCGGCTGGAGGCTGCCCTGCGGGGCCGTCAGAGCAGCGCGAACTGACCCTCCGGACCCTCCTCGTGATGGTCCAGGACCGACGCGGGACGCCGGGACGCGCCCGGCACCGGCAGAACGCCCACCTGGCGCAGGTCGGCCGCCGTGATCGGGGCCGGGATCTTCAACTCGGCGCGCAGGGGCCGAAGTTCGGCCAGCAGGGCCAGGACCGTGATCAGCTCCAGCAGCTCCGACGTCCAGGGCTGCGGCCAGGTCGCCGGGCGGATCGCCGTGAGCGTGCCGGCGTCGGACGGGGTCGTACGGGCCGCGAACCAGGCCTCCAGGACCCGGACTCCGGCCACCTCGTACTCCCAGGCCTGCGGCGGGACGGGGGAGATGCGGCCCTCGTCCAGGTGCAGGGTCTCCTCCTCCGGGTCGTAGTGCAGAGTGAGGGGGAGGCTCGGCAGGGGCGCGCGGACGTACGGCCGCCGGCCGCCGGGCAGCTTGGGGCGTTCACCGTCGCGGCGCAGCAGCCACAGCATGCGGTGGCCCAACTCCGTGCCCCGGCCCCACACGTCGGCGTCCGCGGTGAGCGGGACGGTGAGATCCGGGCGGACCGTCGCCAGGATCCAGGCCAGCAGATCCGGTGGCGTGGGCAGGATGCCGAGGCGGTCGGCGAGGTGGTCCGACAGGCCTGGGGCGAGGTTGGGTTCCGTGCCGTTCGGGCGGCGGAACAGCGGGCGGACGCGGCCCGTGCGGAGGGTGGGCAGGAGCGAGGTCGCCAGCAGGGGCGTGGCCTCGTCGGCCGTCTCCACGACGAACACCTGCCGCTCGTCCGCCACCCGCCACAGCTCCGGGCGGGCCGTGTCGATCAGCCGGTGATCCGGGATCAGCCACTGTTCGTCGAAGGGTGCCGCCAGCACCCGCACCGGCTCCGCGCACGGGCCCTCGGCGCGGGCCAGCCGCTCCGTGCCGGTCGGCTGGCCCGGCAACTGGCCTACCGCCGAGTCGAGGGTACGGGCCCGGCTCGGCTCGAACAGGGCCCGCCGCTCGGCGCCTTCGGCCTTCAGCAGCGCGTTCCAGCGGGCCTTCAGCGAAGCCGCGTCGGGCGCCGCCGGCCAGGCACGGCCCGGCCGCAGCGGTGCGACGGACCACGGCATGAGGTCCGCCAGCAGCGGAGCGTCGTCGTACGTCACGCAGGGCATGGTAAGGCCTGAACGGGACCCGGGATCAGGTCGCCTCCAGGGTGACGGTGAAGGAGAACCGGTCCCCTCGATAGTGGATCACCGCCACGTCCAGCACCCTCCCCTCGGTGTCGTACGTCACACCCGTGTAGTGCAGGATCGGGCTGAGCAGCGGGACTTGGAGGAGGCGGGCGGTGTCCGGGTCGGCGAGGCGGGCCTCGACCGTGTCCGTGATGCGGCTGATGTCCGCCCCGACCACGTCCCGCAGCACCTTCGTCATCGGCCAGCGGATCAGGTCCTCCAGGTCGACGCGGGCGGCCAGTTCGGGGCGGATGTGGTTGACGGCGTGGTTCGTCGGCTCGCCGGTCTTCTCGTCGCTGCGCAGCCGATGGTACGTCGCCACTTCCGCGAGATCCGGGAAGTACTCGGCGAAGGGTGCCGGTACCGGCACCGTGCCGTGGTCCAGCAGCTCGGTCGTCATGCCGGACTGCTGGGCCACGATGGCGTCCACCGAGCCCAGCAGCCGCACCGGGGCGCCCCGCCGGACGCCGGGCTCGATGAACGTGCCGCGCCGCCGGTGCCGGCTGATCAGCCCCTCGTCCTCCAGTTCCTTCAGCGCCTGCCGCATGGTCAGCACGCTCACCCCGTAGTGCTCCGCCAGCTGCTCCTCGGTGGGCAGCCGCAGCGGGTCCTCGGGCGAGCGGCCGAGTATCGAGGCGCGCAGCGACTGCGACACCTGGTACCAGAGCGGCAGCTTGCGGTTCAGGACGATCGAGTCCGGGGCGAAGGAGGTCACACGGCTATCCGTACCTTTCGATGAACATCAGGCGCAACAGAGGTGTCACGCGCGGAAGTGGGGCTCAAGTCCCCGCCACACGTCGTCGTAGCGCTGCTGGAGGTGATCGGCGCCCGCCGCCTGCGGGGTGAGGGTCACCGGCCAGCGGGTCTCGAACATGAAGGCCAGCCCGTCGTCGATCTTCTGCGGCTTCAGCTCGGCCGCGCTCGCCCGGTCGAAGGTCTCCCGGTCCGGGCCGTGCGCCGACATCATGTTGTGCAGTGAGCCACCGCCCGGCACGAAGCCCTCCGCCTTGGCGTCGTAGGCGCCCTCGATCAGGCCCATGTACTCGCTCATCACGTTCCGGTGGAAGTACGGCGGCCGGAAGGTGTCCTCGCCCACCAGCCAGCGCGGCGCGAAGACGACGAAGTCGACACCGGCCAGACCGGGGGTGTCGGACGGGGAGGTCAGGACCGTGAAGATGGACGGGTCCGGGTGGTCGTAGGAGATGGTGCCGATCACATTGAACCGGCGGAGGTCATAGACGTACGGCACATGGTTGCCGTGCCAGGCGACCACGTCGAGCGGGGAGTGGTCGTAGACCGCCGTCCAGAGGTTGCCGCAGAACTTGTTCACCACCTCCACCGGGCCCGCCACGTCCTCGTACGCGGCGACCGGTGCCCGGAAGTCCCGGGCGTTGGCCAGCCCGTTGGCGCCGATCGGGCCGAGGTCGGGGAGGCGGAAGGGGGCACCGTAGTTCTCGCACACATAACCCCGGGAGGAATCATCCAGCAGCAGCACACGGAAGCGCACCCCACGCGGGATCAGCGCCACCTGGGACGGCTCCACGGCGAGCAGGCCGAACTCCGTGTGCAGCAGCACTCCGCCGCGCTCCGGCATGATCAGCAGCTCCCCGTCGGCGTCGGAGAAGACCCGCTCCATCGAGGCGTTGGCGTGGTACAGGTGCACGGCCATACCGGTGCGCTGGGTCGCGTCGCCGTTGCCGCCGAGCGTCCACAGACCGGCGAGGAAGTCCGTACCGGCGGGCGGCTCGGGCAGCGGGTTCCAGCGCAGCCGGTTGGGGTCGGGCACGGCTTCGGTGAAGGGTGCCGTACGGATCGCGCCGTTGCCGGTGCGGGTGAACGCGGGGTGAGCGGCCGACGGGCGGATGCGGTAGAGCCAGGAGCGACGGTTGTGGGCCCGGGGCTCGGTGAACGCCGAGCCGCTCAGCTGCTCCGCGTAGAGGCCGAGCGGCGCGCGCTGAGGCGAGTTGCGGCCCTCGGGCAGGGAGCCCGGCACCGCCTCCGAGGCGTGTTCGTTGCCGAACCCGGTCAGATACGACAGTCCCGCGGCGGTCTTCCGCGTGTCCCCGCTCATGATCGCTCCCTTGCGCTCCTGATTCCTATGTATCACCGTAGGAATGTGCGGGGGTGGGCGCAAGAGGAGATCGCCTACTCCCTCAGGGGGAGCGCACGGCCTGGCCGGAACCCGACTTCAGGTGGATCCGGCCGACCGGAACGTTGTTCTACTCTCGCGGGCATGCCGTCGACGTCGTGGATCCGCAGCACCCTCGCCGCGCTCGCGGTGTGCGTCCTGCTGCCGCTCGGAGCGGCCGGCTGCGCGACCGGTCACTCCCGGGCGAGCGCGCAGTCGCCCTCGCCGGTCGGCAAGGTCCTGGACGACACCGACGAGTCCGGCCGGCATCTGCGCGAGGTCGACCGGAAGGACGCACCCGAGGTCGGTGTCGAGGTGACGCCGGACCCGCGCGACGGCTGGGACGTGCGCCTGGCCTTCCGCCACTTCCGCTGCTCCGGGCCCGGCGCCGGCCGCACGGCGGTCGCCGGGCGCGGGCTCGCGTACCTCTTCGTCGACGGCCGTGAGGCCGCCCGGCTGCGCACCCCGGACTACCACCTGCCCGGCCGCCTCGTCCCGCACGGCACCCACCACGTGACCGCGCGCCTGTACGCCGACGACGGCACCGCGTGGGCCGTCCACGGCAAGCCGGTCCAGAGCACCGCCGACATCACCGTGTCGGACCCGGATCCCGCGCCGGCCTCCACCCCCACCGCCCCCGTGCAGAGCCCCACGCACACGCCCACGCGGAGTCCCGGGGCGTCGGCCGCGCCCACGATGGGCGGCTCCCCGGTGCGATGAGTGCATCGACCACTGTTTTCCGTAGAGGAGGGTGAGGTTCACCGGACCGCAGGCGGAGAGGCATCATGAAGCCCGTGCCCCACGCGACATCGCTCCGCCGTGCGCCCGTTCAGCGCCGCAGCGCCGAACGGCTGACCAGGATCCTCGACGCCTGCGCCGAACTCCTCGACGAGGTCGGCTACGACGACCTGAGCACCCGCGCGGTCGCGCTGCGCGCCGGTGTGCCCATCGGCTCCGTCTACCGCTTCTTCGGCAACAAGCGGCAGATGGCCGACGCCCTTGCCCAGCGCAACCTGGAGCGCTACACCGAGCGCGTCACCGAGCGGCTGAAGCAGGCGCGCGCGGGGGACTGGCGGGCCGCGATGGACGCCGTCCTGGACGAGTATCTCGCCATGAAACGCACGGCGCCCGGCTTCTCGCTGGTCGACTTCGGCAATCAGATACCGGTCGGCACCCGCCATGCCGAACCCAACACCCGGGTCGCCGACCGGCTGATCCGGCTGCTCTCCGGGTATGTCGGCCGCACCCCGGACGAGGATCTGCGCCGGGTCTTCCTGGTCGCCGTGGAGAGCGCCGACACCCTCGTCCAGCTGGCCTTCCGCACGGATCCGGAGGGTGACGAGGCGATCATCGCCGAGACGCGCGAGCTGCTGCGGGCGTATCTGGCGCGCGTGCTGGACTGAGTCCGCCCGGGAAGTCGCACACGGGGTCTCCCCTCCATGCGTACCGGTCGGTATGCTCGGCGGCCCGGACCAGCTGCCCGCGCCCCGTCCCTGGGAGGACCCGTGTCCCGCACCGCCCTGCGAATCTGCCCCCTGTGCGAGGCCACCTGCGGGCTGACCCTCACCATCGAGGGCACCCGGGTCACCGGCGCCCGCGGTGACCGCGAGGACGTCTTCAGCAAGGGCTTCATCTGCCCCAAGGGCGCCTCCTTCGGGGCCGTCGACGGCGACCCCGACCGGCTGCGCACCCCGCTCGTCCGGGAGAACGGCCGTCTGCGCGAGGCGAGTTGGCAGGAGGCCTTCGACGCGGTGGCCGCAGGGCTCCGCCCGGTCGTGGAGGGGCACGGCCCCGACGCCGTCGGCGTGGTCCTCGGCAATCCCAACGTCCACACCGTGGCCGGCGCGCTCTATCCGCCGGTCCTGATCGCCGCCCTGCGCACCCGCAGCCTGTTCACCGCCTCCACGGTCGACCAGATGCCCAAGCACGTCTCCAGCGGGCTGCTCTTCGGTGACGCCTACGCCATCCCGGTGCCCGACCTGGACCGCACCGACCATCTGCTCCTCATCGGCGCCAACCCGCTGGAGTCCAACGGCAGTCTGTGCACCGCCCCCGACTTCCCGGGCAAGCTCAAGGCGCTCAAGGCCCGCGGCGGACACCTGACCGTGGTGGACCCGCGCCGCACCCGCACGGCGAAACTCGCCGACCGGCACCTGGCGATCCGGCCCGGCACCGACGCCCTGCTGCTCGCCGCGATGGCGCACACCCTCTTCGCGGAGGACCTGGCCGACCTCGCGCACCTCGCCCCGCACGTCACGGACGTCGCCGAACTCCAGGACGCACTCGGCGACTTCACGCCCGAGGCCGTGTCCGAGGCCTGTGACCTCGACGCGGACCTCATCCGCACCCTCGCCCGCGAACTGGCCGCCGCCCCCACCGCAGCCGTCTACGCCCGCATCGGCAGCTGCACCGTCCCGCACGGCACCCTGGCGAGCTGGCTGGTCGACGTGCTCAACATCCTCACCGGCAACCTCGACCGGCCCGGCGGCGCCCTCTTCCCGCAGGCCGCCACCGACAAGACCCCGCGCCCGGCGGGCCCCGGCCACGGCTTCACCCTCGGCCGCTGGCACTCCCGGGTACGGCACCTTCCCGAGGCCAAGGGCGAGTTGCCGCTCTCCGCTCTGGCGGAGGAGATCGACACCGTCACCGGCCGAGGCGAACCGGTCCGCGCGCTGATCGCCGTCGCCGCCAACCCGGTGCTGTCCGCACCCGACGGCGACCGCCTCGACAAGGCCCTGGAGTCCCTGGACTTCATGGTCAGCGTCGACCCGTACCTCAACGAGACCTCGCGCCACGCCCACGTCGTGCTGCCCCCGCCCCCACCGTCCCAGAGCCCGCACCACGACTTCGCCTTCAACACCCTCGCCGTGCGCAACCAGGTCCGCTACACCCGCCCCGCCGTCCCGCTGGAGCCCGGCCGCATGGCCGAGAGCGAGATCCTCGCCCGGCTGATCCTCGCGGCCACCGGCATGCACGGCGCCGACCCGGCAGCCGTGGACACCCTGGTCATCGAGCAGACCCTCGGCAAGGCCGTACAGGAGGAGCACTCGCCCGTGTACGGCCGTGACCCGAAGGAACTCGCGGCCCGGCTCACCGGCGAGAGCGGCCCCGAGCGCCGGCTGGACATGATGCTGCGCCTCGGCCCCTACGGCGACGGCTTCGGCGTACGGCCCGACGGGCTGAGCCTTGCCGAGCTGCTCGCCCACCCGCACGGCATCGACCTCGGCCCGCTGCGCCCACGGCTGCCGCAGCCGCTGAAGACCCGCAGCGGCAAGGTCGAGCTGCTGCCCGAGCCGCTCGCCGCCGACCTGCCCCGGCTCCGCGCGGCGCTGCGCGAACGCCCCGCCGGACTGGTCCTCGTCGGCCGCCGCCATCTGCGCTCCAACAACAGCTGGATGCACAACGTGCCCGCCCTCACCGGCGGCTCCAACCGCTGCACCCTGCACATCCACCCCGAGGACGCGGCCCGGCTCGGCGTCCGGGACGGGGCGGACGTACGCGTCAAGGGCGCCGGGGGAGAAGTGGTGGCCCCCGCCGAGGTGACCGACGGGGTCCGGCCCGGGGTGGTGAGCCTGCCGCACGGCTGGGGCCACGACCGCCCCGGCACCCGCCTCGGGCACGCCTCCGGCAGCCCCGGCGTCAACGTCAACCAGCTCCTCGACGGCAGCCAACTCGACCCGCTGTCCGGCAACGCTGTCCTGAACGGCATCCCCGTCCAGCTCACCGCAAGCCTGTGACCTGGAATTCTGCGCTTATTGCTCGCACGTCAACGTCTTGTTGACGCCGTTTGAACGGACCTAACGTCATCGCACCGCCGACCCCCAGGTGGGATGTTCAAGGGCGAACGTTAGGTATCCACTCATGCTCACCATCCTCGGCTTCGCCATGATCGCGACCTTCCTGGTCCTGATCATGCTGAAGAAGATGTCGCCGATCGCGGCGCTCGTGCTGATCCCCGCACTCTTCTGTGTGTTCGTCGGCAAGGGCGCCCAGCTCGGCGACTACGTCATCGACGGAGTCACCAGCCTCGCGCCCACCGCGGCGATGCTCATGTTCGCGATCGTCTACTTCGGCGTGATGATCGACGTCGGCCTCTTCGACCCGATCGTGCGGGGCATCCTGAGGTTCTGCAAGGCCGATCCGCTGCGCATCGTCGTCGGCACGGCGGTCCTCGCCGCGATCGTCTCCCTGGACGGCGACGGCTCCACCACCTTCATGATCACCGTCTCGGCGATGTACCCGCTGTACAAGCGCCTGAAGATGTCCCTGGTCGTGATGACCGGTGTGGCCGCCATGGCCAACGGAGTGATGAACACGCTGCCGTGGGGCGGCCCGACCTCCCCCACGCTCGGCTTCGCTCGCGCGGGGGGACCCCCACCGCCGCGACCGCGCTGAAGGTCGACGCGAGCGACATCTTCGTGCCGATGATTCCGGCCCTGGCCATGGGCCTGCTGTTCGTCCTGGTCCTCTCGTACGTCCTCGGCCGCCGCGAACGCAAGCGGCTCGGCGTCCTCACGCTGGACGAGGTCCGGGTGGAGGAGAGGGAGTCCGTTCTCGTCGGCGCCGGCTCCGACACGTCGCGGGCACACACCGGGGGTTCGGCCTCCGGCGCCGGTCTGCCCGAGGAGCCCGAGGGCTTCCAGGGACTCGACCCCCACCGTGCGACGCTCCGCCCCAGGCTGTACTGGTTCAACGCGCTGCTCACCGTCACCCTGCTCACCGCCATGATCATGGAGTGGCTGCCGATCCCGGTGCTGTTCCTGCTCGGCGCCGCCCTCGCCCTGACCGTCGACTTCCCCCGGATGCCCGACCAGAAGGCCCGGATCGCCGCCCACGCCGAGAACGTCCTCAACGTCGCCGGCATGGTCTTCGCCGCCGCCGTCTTCACCGGCGTGCTCCAGGGCACCGGCATGGTCGACCACATGGCGAAGTGGCTGGTGGACGGCATCCCCGCCGGCATGGGCCCGCACATGGCCCTCGCCACCGGTGTGCTGAGCATCCCGCTCACGTACTTCATGTCCAACGACGGCTTCTACTTCGGCATCCTTCCGGTGCTCGCCGAGGCCGGCCAGGCGCACGGCGTGTCCACGCTGGAGATCGCCCGCGCCTCGATCATCGGCCAGCCCCTGCACATGTCCAGCCCGCTCGTCCCGGCCGTCTACGTGCTGGTCGGCATGGCCAAGGTGGAGTTCGGCGACCACACCCGGTTCGTGGTCAAGTGGGCCGCCCTGACATCGCTGGTCGTGCTCGGGGCAGGAATCCTCTTCGGCATCATCTGAACCTCCAGGAAGGGAACGGTCCATGGCGCCCGGTGGGAACCGCGGCTGGCTGCTGCGCCTCGTCCTCGCCTTCGGCTTCGCGCAGGGGGCGGTGTCGATGGCCCGGCCCGCCGTCTCCTACCGGGCCCTCGCGCTCGGCGCCGACGAGCGGGCGGTGGGTGTCATCGCCGGCGTGTACGCCCTGCTGCCCCTCTTCGCCGCCGTACCGCTCGGCCGGCGTACCGACCACGGACGGTGCGCGCCCCTGCTCCCGGCGGGCGTGGTCCTCATCTCCGGCGGCTGTGCGCTCAGCGGAGTGGTGAACTCCCTCTGGGCGATGGCGGTCTGGAGCGGGGTGATGGGCCTCGGCCACCTCTGCTTCGTCATCGGCGCCCAGTCGCTCGTCGCCCGCCAGTCCGCGCCGCACGAACAGGACCGCAACTTCGGCCACTTCACCATCGGCGCATCCCTGGGCCAACTCCTCGGCCCGGTGGCCGCCGGCGCGTTGATCAGCGGCCCCGACATGGCGCGCAGCAGCGCCGGCGCCCTCGTGGCGGCGGGCGCGGGGGCGGCCGTCGCCTTCACCTCGCTGTGGCGCATCGAGGACCGTACGACGGTCACGTCCCGCGCCCCGCAAGGCGACCGGGTCCCGGTCGGCCGCATCCTGGGCGCCCGGGGCGTCCCCGCGGGCATGCTGATCAGCCTGTCGGTCCTCTCCGCCACGGACATCCTCACCGCGTACCTTCCCGTCGTCGGCGAGCACCGCGGCATCGCCCCGTCGCTGATCGGCGTACTGCTGAGCCTGCGCGCCGGGGCGACGATCGCCTGCCGCCTGGTCCTCACCCCGCTGCTCCGGCTGCTGGGCCGGCCCGCGCTGCTCACCGTGACCTGCTTCCTGGCGGCGCTGCTGTGCGCCGGGATCGCCCTTCTGGTGCCGGTGTGGGCGCTCGGCGTACTCCTCACGCTGCTCGGCTTCTGCCTCGGGGTGGGCCAGCCGCTGTCGATGACGACCGTGGTGCAGGCCGCGCCCGACGAGGCCCGCTCCACCGCGCTCGCCCTGCGCCTGACCGGCAACCGGCTCGGTCAGGTCGCCGCCCCGGCCGCCGCCGGTCTGGTCGCCGGGGTGGCGGGTGTGGCGGCGCCGTTCGTGATGCTGGGGGCGTTGCTGCTGGTGTCGGCGGGGGTGGCGGTCCGGTCGCGGACGCCGGGGGAGGGGCGGCAGGCGGCGGCGGGGGCACGGTGGAGGGCGCGATCGCCGTTGAGCCGGAAGGGCGATATCTGAGGACGCGCGGTGCCGCTTCCGGGCGAGGGGTGCGTAGGTGACACAGAGTCAGGTGACGCAACTTGTATGTAAATCGCCTGATTCGGAGTGTGGTTCATGCCGACGCCGTCCCTGCCCCGTCGCGCCGCCGCCTGGTCGGCCCTCACCCTCACGGGAACCGTCTTCCTGGGCGGACCGGCCGTGGCCGCGCCGACCGCCGACATCAGCGTCCACGTACTGGGCGCGGTAGCCGGTGCGCAACCCAACCAGGCAAAGCTGTGCCGTTTCTACCTGGACGCCACCAACTTCACCCCGAACCAGACGGTCACCTGGAACATTGTCCCCCAGGCCGCTGTCTCCGCCACCGCCCTCCCCAACACCTCGCTCTCCGGCACCCTCGCCCTGCCCACGGGCACCGCGATCAGCGCCAACCTGGTGCTGCCCGGCGGTCAGTACAAACTCAGCTGGAACGTCCCGGGCGTCACCGGCGCGGCCAAGAGCAAGATCCTGAGCATCCACTGCTCGAACACGGTGGGCAGGCCGAACGGCGGCCCGCCGGCCGGTGCGGGCGGCCTGGCCCGCAGCGAGGCCTTCACCCCGGTCGTCGGCGCCGCCGCCGTGGGCCTGGCCGCCGTCGGCACAGCGGTCTGGTTCCGCCTCCGCCGCCGCTCGCATGGTGCCGCGTAACCACCCTCGCAGGCCCTCGCCACCCCCGCGCCCGGACGCCCCACCCGACCCGGGGTCACCGACCGACCTCGTCGGCCGACCCGGCCTCGACCGCCCGGCCGACTCGGGGCCCTTGGCCGGCTCCGGCGGCCCGCCCGGCCGGGCGGGCTCGGGCCGGCGGGGTGACTCGGGCGCTTCACACGGCGCACGGCGTGGGGCGGCCGGGTCGAGGGCTTCGGCCGATTCCGGTGGCTCCGTCGGGCGGGGTGGCTCGGCCCTGCGCACCGCTTCGGTTCGGTCGGCCGCCGGGCGCACCGCCGCCGGCCGGAGCGCCGCTTCCGCCCGTGACGGCGCGCCCGTCCGGTCCGACGTGCCTGCCGGGCGTACGGCTGTGGCTCCGCCTACGGCTGCGCGTGTGGCTGCTTCTGGCTGGGGCGCCGTCTCCGTCCGGTCTGGTGTCTCTGGTCGAGTCGGCGCGCCCGCCCGTGACGGCG